>CP151667.1:4197796-5597062 GCA_038400315.1 Isosphaeraceae bacterium EP7 | reverse complement strand
GTGTTTGGTGGAACTTCGCCGGAGACGGACTCTCCGGCAGCGTGGACGATCTGGGCCGCCATGAAGCCGAGCGGAAGATCGGCCCGGATGACGACGTAGTGAGTCAGGGAAATGTTAGCCGCAATGATTCATGGCCCGAACGTATCTCGTCCTGGCGCGAAGCGCAAGCAGGTTTTAGTCGAGCCTGAGATCCAGCCTCTGAGCCGGGTCGGGGATAGTCACGCAGACCCGATTCCCGTCGTAGAGCCGAGCTCCGACCACGAGGGGCTTGGGATACTCGCGGACCTGGAGCTTGCCGTAGTAACGCTCGCGGTCGTTGTACTCGTTGGGCGTCTTCCGGATGAGCGGCTCGTAAAAGTGGATCCCGCCCCAGACCGTGACGTCGACGATCTTGTTGGTGTACTCGTTCGGCCAGATGATTTTCAGGACGCCCTTGTCGTTGTTCGGGTTGTTCACGAACTGCCCGCCCCCCGGTTTTCCGGTCCTCATCCGCGTGCAGGTGGCATCGGGGACGAGCGCGGGCGCGATGGTCGGCTTGGGCTTGGGCGTTGCCACGGGGGTCGCTGTAGGCGACGCCACGGGAGTCGGCGCCTGAGTCGGCTCGACGGTCGGCGACGGCGTGGCTTCGACGTCGTCCGTCTCGTCGGCTGGGTTGCCGCAACCGAACATGAAGAGGGCGAGGGCGAAAGGGGCTAGCTTCTTGACCATGGGTCGAGGGTAGCACGGCCCGGGAGATCTCGTAAAACGTCGGCTCGCGGCGAACCTGGCGAGCGGTTGCCGTGTCGAATCCTCGACTGGCGCATCGTCCCCAAGCTATGCTACGGCTCAATCATGACCACCCACCCCGAACAACTCGTCACCTCCCTCGTGCTCCCGGCGCGATTTGCGAGTTATTGTTCGCGGTATTCCAGTTCGGGCCACCTGTCGTAATGACGCGTGGCCCGTCGTGGCCGGATCCCCTCCGGCCTATATCCCCAAGAAATCCGTTCGGTAGCTGAGACGATTCGATCGCCCGCCTGATCCACGGTGGACGCTCGGCCCGTTTCGTTCGGACCCGACGGAGGGATAGCCTAACTGGTAAGGCAGCAGTCTTGAAAACTGCCGTCCGAAAGGACTTGGGGGTTCGAATCCCTCTCCCTCCGCTCTCTGGAAGCGTGTCAGAGAGGCTTATCGTGCCTGGTTGCTAACCAGGTGTGGGAAACCACCGCAGGTTCGAATCCTGCCGCTTCCGTTCCATGGGTGTGCGCCGGAGTTGGAGAGCCGGACCGCGCTGTAAACGCGGTGTCCCTGACTGAGGGGGTTCGAATCCCTCCACACCCATTCCGAGAGGGTAGGCAAGAGGCGAGCCACCTGGTTGCAACCCAGGGCACGCGGGTTCGAATCCCGCCCCTCTCTCCAATATCGACACCGCAAAATCGCGCCGCTTGAGATTCTAAAGTGATCACTTGATTGTCGCTTGGTGGCTTCTAGAATGATAGTGGATATCCATTCACTATCCGGGAGCAACTACCATGCGACCGCGTCACGCCGACGTTCTGAAGGAGTCGGGCTACGCCGGAGACCTGGAGACGTTCCGAGAGACGCTCGCCGCCGTGAAGGCGGAGCTCTACCCCGACATCACCGACGAGATCCTCGCCTTCGGGAAAGAGACGAGCGCCACCTACTGTGCGACCGTGCGGAAACGGCTCAACGCTCCCCGCCTGGGTCGAGTCTTCATCCTGAAGGGGCTGATCAGCCTCCGAAAGCACGGCTGGAGGCCGCAGACGGTAGGCTCGTGAGGCGGCAGTCCTCGCCGGCGACTCACGGGTCCAGCCGCGGGTCGTCGGCGAGTAGCCGCTACGCGCATCACTTGCTAATCACCCAAAGGAAGGAGCGCCGTCGCCGGGTCTCGCTTGAGAATGTCCTGGGCAATCTTAATCGCCGGGGCTACCGCGTTCGGGTTCGCCGCCGCGAAGCATAGGAGGAACAGCGGCGTGCCTTGGCTATTTCGCAGGGTGTAGGGATTCGGGGCGACCCCGGCGAAAGCCGTCGCGAGTCGCTGATTGAAATACTTCCCGATCAGGTCCATGCCGGCGATCTTGCGGCGGACCACCATGTCGCTCCCGAACAGGCCCGGCTTCTCCTCCGGGAAGAAGACGTCGAACCACGCGGGCTCGCCAAACATCGTGTCGAGCCGACGTCGCCAAGAGGGCGGGATGTTACCGTCCTTTTTCAGGAGCCGGTTCACCGCGCTCACCGGGAAGAGAATCCAGGTGTCGATGGCCTTCGTCGTCCCGATGGCGGCGACCGTCTCCCAGGTGAGCTGCATCCCGAACGGGTCGATGAATAGCACCGCCCTGCGGTCTGACCAGGAGCGCTCGAGGCAGAGCTTCTGGAGGTAGGCGTTCGCCTCCGCCTTCTCGACGACGATGTCCGCCGCTCGCTCCGGAAACTCTTCGCGAAGCTTCCCGAGTTCCTTCGACTTCTTCCGGCTCTTTTCGATGAAGATATACTTGTGAAATCGCGGCTCGACCTGGAGGGCGATTCGCGCCGAGCCGTCGAGGAACTCCTCCACCGCGGGCTCCTCCAACTCTGGGAAGAGGCTTTCCGTCTCGTTTTCCTCGCGCTCAAGCTCGTGGTAACCCGTGCCGGCGAACCCGTCGATGTAGGCGTATGGATACCGCCGTTTCGACATGATCTTGCTGTAGGCGACCAGATATTTCCGGACGCGTTCGAGCTTGTCCTGGGTCCAGCTTCGGTCCCCGAACTTCTGCAACGAAGGAATCAACGGACACCCCTTCCTGCGTCAGAGAGCGGCGGCGAGTTGCGATTCGAGTCTCCGCTGATGGCCCGCGCGGACGGAGGCCGGCGCGATCGGGTTCGGGCTCAGCTCGGGCATCGCGTCGTAGGTCTGGCCGTCGAGTTCGCGCCCGGTGAGGCTCTTGTGGACCCCGCCCCACTGCTTGAAGAAGAAGGAGACGCCAGCGTCCTTGCACTGATCGCGGATGTTACGCACCCATTCGGGCTGCATCGGCCGCGCACCGTGACCGCTCTCCCCGCCGACGATCACCCAGGAAATCCCCGCCAGGTCAATCTGGCCCAGGTCTTCGAGGAGGGGCTCGATCGAGAGGAACCTCACGACGGCAGGCGCATCCCGGAGGTGATCGATGCGCGGCAACCCGTGCTTCCGGTTCTCGACGCTCACCCCCCACCAGATGTGGGGCTCTTGGGCAGCCCCGGCCAGGTCGGACCGTAGCATCTGGGCCAGCCGTTCGGAGCGCTTCGTCAGGACCTGATAGGTGTGCCAGTTCGCGGCGCGCATGAGATCCGCGACCATCCCGACATAGGCGTCCGAAACGTCCTTGTGGAACAGGTCGCTCATCGAGTTGACGAAGATCATCCTCGCGCGCGACCAGCGAAGCGGCTCGACGAGCTTGTGGGGTACGGTTCGGAGGTCGAACCCTTGCTCGTAAGGGTGGCCGGGGACCCCCCGGAACCGCTCGGCGAACGTTTCGGCGTAGCAGTGGGTGCATCCGGGGCTGATCTTGGTGCAACCTCTTACCGGGTTCCAGGTTGCGTCAGTCCATTCGATTTTCGACTTGTCAGCCATGCCTCATCGCCCCGCCCTTTGGTGAAACTTTGTCCAAGATACCGGCACAGAGCTTGGAACACCAGCGGCCACGGGACCAGGAAGAGGCGACGATTTGCTCCAGCCCCTCCCGCCCGTAGGGTCGATCGAGATTAGGGGCAACTGAATTTTTGTTCTCTTGGTCCGAAAGTTCATCTCGAGCGAGTTATACTCCAGCCAAACGGAGCGCCACTTCTCGATCTGCTCAAGGTGGCCAGGTTTGGGAGTCCGTATCTTGAACGAGACCAGCGACTTCGATGAAACCGAGATCGCCGTCCTGCTAATCGGGGGTAAGACCGATCGCGACGAGGGTTTGCGCAAACTGGATGAAGCATACCGAATGCGGGTGTGCGCCTGCCTCCGCTCCCACTTCCCCGGGATGCGGCCCCAGGACGTGGCCGAATGCTACTCGGACGTCCTCATCCACTTCATGCGGATCCTCGATGCGCCCGCCTCTTCTACCCAATCTACGTCGTTCAATCCTGACGAACCGATTCTCCCATTTCTGCTCACGATCGCCCGCCGTCGCGGAGTCGACTGGCTTCGAAGGGCCAGGCGACATGACGAGTTTATTCAGTACGTCGGATCGTCGCTCGGCGGCACCGAGGCAGGCGTGTGCTGGAAGGGGCTCGAAGCGGTGGTGCGAGGCGAGATCCGCGACGAGGTTCGGATGGCAATCGCAAAATTGCCCTCCAAAGAGCGTCTTGTCTGGAGCGTTTTCTTCGAAGCGCTTGAGGCGACCGGTGATCGACCGAGCGAGCAGGACTTGTGCGAACTGGTCCGCAAGAAGGACGGACCGAACCACACCTTCATCTCGGTCAAGCGAGCGTTGAGCAACGGCCGGGTTTCGCTGCGGCGACACCTGGAAACGCGTGGATATCAGGCCAGCGAGATTTTTGGAGACGCGTCATGACCTACAGAGAGCGGGAGGAGAGAGCACTTGATGCACTTATCGCGTCGTTCTTCCACATCAGCTCCGAGGACGCTGTGGGGAACGTTGACGACCCCTCCGTCTTGGACGCCGAGGATCGGAAGGCGATCGATGGCCTCGGCGATGACCTGGTCGACCGGCTCATCGCCAGGAGGGAGGCTGGGGAGGAGGGGCCTGTCGCGCCTCCTTCCTGGATCGAAGCTCCAGGCCCCGTAACGATCTCGCCGGATATCATGGCGCTCCACCGCGGGGACGACGATCTGCCCCAGGACGTCTTAGACGAGATCGAACAACATCGGCGAGAACTTCTGGAAGATGAGGAAGTGGACTTCGAGGAGTGACGCATCGATGGCCGGCTCAAAGCCGATGGACGACCGGGCGATCGAGGCTTATGCCGCGTCCATCCTAAAGGCTCACGGCCTTTATAAGCTCCCGGTCGATCCGTTCGAGATCGCCAAGAACGAGCGCATCCGCCTCGCTCCGGGGATATTCGGGGGGCGATTCGACGCCAGGCTCGAATTCCACCGCAAGAAGGGGAGGTTCCTGCTCCTCTACGCGGATAAACGAACTGGACGGACCGAAGGCCGTATTCACTTCACCATCGGCCACGAGCTCGGCCACTACTATCTCGAAGAGCACAAAGAGTATCTCCTGAGCGGCCTTTGGCACGGCTCTCACACCGGATTCGTCAGCGACAACAGGCTGGAGAGGGAGGCCGATCGCTTCTCCGCCGGGTTGTTGATGCCCGCGGATCTATTTAGGACGGCGGTAGCACGCTTCAGGCAGAGGGTGTGTACGCTCAGGGATCTGATCACTCTCTCCGAACGGCTCGGCACGTCGATCACTGCGACCGTCCGCCGCTACTGCGAACTGGACATCGAGGCTAGCAGCGTGGTCCTCGCGAGGGAGGGCGTGGTGCTATTTCACGTCGCGTCCTACGACATGCAAAGCCTCGGCTACAGGTTCGTTCGCCATCGCTCACGCGTGCCGCAGACGTCGAAGACGGCCCGCCTACTTGTGGAAGGCTCGGACGAATTCTCTGAAGGCAAGATAGAAGCGGATGTCTGGTACGAGAATCGGCGCGGCACCCTTTGGGAGGAGGCGCAACGGCTCGGGAACACGGGGCTGACGCTAACCTATATGGTTCACGATTCAGACCACTAAAATCGCGCGAGCCCGGGTTTTCCTTGGTTCGAGGGCCGGAGCTGAGCGAGTCCATTCATGACAGCGGGCGGGGTCGTCTCCCCCCCCCCGCACTCGAGAGGAGCCGCTCGGCTCAACCGGAAAGGAACCAGGCTGTGCCCGCCAAACCCATGAAGCCCGGTCAGACCGCCCCGCGATCCGGTCAGTACGGGGTCGTCGGCCCTCGCGGCGGCGACACCGGCCGCGAAGTCACGGTCGTCCGCGGCGAGCCGCTGCCCCCGACTCCCAGGCCGGGGATGGGATACGTGATGAACGACCCCACCCGCAACAAGGCAGGCCGCGGCGAGTGATCAACCGCCAAGCGCCCTGGGCGACGGATCGCCCTTTCTGTCACTCCGCAATTCACCCCTCCTCAATAATCTCGACCAGCTAGCTAATTTATAAATGCACCTCGCCCGCTCCACAGCGAGACCGCGCCTTTTAAGAGGGTTTCCCCAGGGAGTATATATTGGACCCGAAAGCTGTAATCTTCGACTTGGACATGACTTTGGTCGATTCATCTCGGGTGGAGGCCGACCGCAAAGCTGGTAACTGGGAGCGGGTGTTCCGCCGACTGGGAGAAGTGCAAACATTCCCATCAACGGCGGGACCAGCGGCGGAGACCATTCCAGCCGCTCTCCGCGCGCGGGGTAAGAAGGTGGCTGTAGTCACCTCCTCCCTGAGAGGGTATGCGACCAAGGTGCTCGAGCGTTTCGCCATCGAGCACGACGTCCTGGTCGCATATCAGGACACGGAGGCCCACAAGCCGAGCCCCGAGCCGTTCAACTACGCAATCCAGCAGCTCGGCGTTGCCCCCGGCGAATGCCTGTGCGTGGGAGACGATCCGGGCGATTCGCAGGCGGCCTATCACGCCCGAATCCCCTCGGTCGGCGCACTCTGGGGTTTTGCCTCGAACCTCGCCGACCCGAAGCTGAGGGATTTCTGGAAGTCTTCCCCCGAACGCGCCATCATGCACCCTGGAGTGTTACTACACCCCAAGTTGCTCGGCGGGTGTCGATATATCGGCGAGGCCGATCTCGACGGCCTCCTCTGTCACCAGCAGGATGGGTTCCGTCTCTATTGGGACGATTCCACGACGGGCGACCGATGCGAATGCCTCGGTCGCTACTTCTCCGGGAGCGACCCGAGGAGTTTCGGCTCCCGATGGAGCCAGCGAATCCTCGCGGCTAAGGAGAACCACGAGGTGGGGTTGGCTTTCGCGCCGGCAATCGCGCGATTCCTCAACAGCTACCCTTGGAAGCCCGACGTGATCGTGCCCGTCCCGCCCAAACCTGGCCTCGCGAGCCGTTTCGGGCCACTGTTGGGTGCCCTGGAGCCCATGCTGGCGACGCCCGCCAGCTCCGTCCTCGACGGCCTCACCTGCCTCGCCGAGATCCCGGACTACAAGATTCTCAACTACACCACCCGCGAGCATGCGATCCAAGGCACGATCGGGACCAACCGGGATTGGGCCGGTCGGAAAGTCGCACTCCTCGACGACGTGCTTACCTCCGGATCGTCCGCCCGGGAATGTGCCAGAGTCCTACGGCAAGCGGGCGCGGCCGAGGTCAGGATCGTGGCGCTCGGGTTCGCCCAGGACGTCTTCTTCCGGAAGGAATGCCCCAGGTGCGGACGGTCTATGAAACGCAGAGTCAGAGGCCGTGACGGTGCGCCATTTTGGGGATGTTCCGGATATCGAAGCCGCGACTGCGATAAAACCGTCCCCTGGGACCCTAAAGATCCCCTCTAATCCGCCCCCTATTCGGCCGGCCCGGCGAACCGCAGCTTCTGAGGGGTCAATCGCTCGAGACCTCCGGCCGAAGCCAGGCGAATGCTCAGCTCCTCAAGGAGGCTCGGGTAGTCTCGGCGGCTGCGGACTGCGAAGGCCGGTGCGACCTTCGCGAAACGCCTGACGAGGATGTCCCGATAGTCGCCACTGACCTTCAACATGTCGGCCAAGGCCGCTCCGGTATGCTCTGTAAGCGCGAGGATTCCCCGGCTCTTCTCCTCCTCGGCGTGGCGGCCACGGGGAACCGGGGCGACGAGCAGACGGCCCTGGGAGAGCGTGAAGCGAACGGTGTGCATCGATCCACCTTTCAGGTCGGTCTGCATGACCACTGTGGCGATCGACATGCCGCTCTGGAGCCGGTCGCGTTGCACCAAGTTGGGCGGAGTCGCCGGAACGCCGAACGATTGCTCGCTGATGAGAGCCCCGCCTCGCTCGACGATCTCGTCCGCCAGGCGACGATTCTCGCTCGGGTAGACCTTGTCGAGCCCGTTAGCGAGGACGGCGACGGTGTAGCCGACGCTATCAAGCGCCGCGCGATGGGAGTGAGCGTCAATCCCTTTGGCTAGCCCGCTCACGATCCCCCAACCGTCGTTGACGAGGATCGCGACGAGGCGACGCGTGACCTCGACTCCGAATTCCGACGGCTCGCGAGTGCCGATGCAGGCGACGTTGCGGAGGTCGTTCCTGAGATGCCCCTTCACATAAAGGACTAGCGGGCCATCCGGAAGAGCACGGAGGAGAGGCGGGAAGGCGTCGTCGAAATTGGTGACGATCTGCACCCCGAGCTCGGCGGCCTTTTCGATCGTCCGGCGAGCTTTATCGGCGGCCGCGGCCCAGTTCTTCTTGTCGCGGACAGCCTGCTCCGCGCGCGTGGAGACGCCGTCCTGTGCCGAGGCGTGCCTCGCGATATCGTCGAGGGTTTCGAACTCGTGGGCCAGGACGGACGCCGTTCTTGGCCCCACGCCGGGGAGTCCGAGGAGCGTCAGCACCCCTTCGGCTGTTCGGCATGAGTGGTCGAGCTTCGACACGGCGTGCGCCTCCTGTTCGGATACTCCTATTTTGGGCGCACGGCATCCAGGATTCAAGTGTTCAGTATGCCCGGAATTTCGCGGCGCGGTGTTCGTACCAGAACGGTCGATTCTGGGCAACGGGAGTCGCGGCAGCGTCCCTTAGAAACACGTTAACTGAGTCGGCAACCTCTTCGCGCATCCACGCTCGCGCGATCTAATGGCCCGATCCTTCTCGATCTGGGGTCATCCCTGACGACGCCGTCAGGTCGTAGGGCAGCGCCCAGGGGCGTCGATGCTGGAAGAACTCATCGGTCTCGGCGAGCAGGTCTTTCCTGCCGAGGTGCGCCCAAAGTGGCTGAAGTATCTCGGAGCCGCTCGTCGGATCTCTTCCGGGGATTCTCTGGATGAAGTCGCGAGAAGTCTGGGGCTCCATAAACCTACTTTGCGTAAGATCGCGGAGGCTCCGGACACGCTAAAAGCGGTCTTGGGCGTAGAGGCATCGGCGATCGCGACAGATGACCGTACTCGCCGCGAGAAGCAACTGGGCCAGATGCTATTGGGTGTCGCAGCGGAAAATGCCTTCGTCGCCAGATACGAGATCGGCCTCGAGTCACAGGGGCTTCGACTCGAAGATCTCCGAGAGGGACGCGGCAACAGCGACTATCACGTCAAGCTTGGAGAATCGAGCTGGTGCCAGTTGAACATCAAGTTTCACGGGTCCCGATTCCAGAAAGCTCGGGAGTTGGTTGGCCTTGATCCCGAGGATTCGTTCGCTCTCGCGACGTACAAGATCAACAGCGCTCTAGAGGAGCAGGTCGCGAAGGGCATCCCGTATGTCTTCGCAATCATCGGAGTGACCGATATTTCCGGGATCACCATCGGGCAGGCGATCCCGACCGCCTTGCAGGACGCCAACGCCTTGATCGCGATGTCGACCAAGAGCGGGATCAAAAAGCGAGACTTTGAGGACGCGATAGCCAACCACATGGCCAGCACGAACGCCCCGCCTTACCCCGAGACTTACCGGAGAATCCAGGCCGGCCACTGGTACATGATCTCCGCGGCGAAGGCGATGCGGTTGATGCTTGAGAAGCTTTTCCAACGCGTTTACGCCTTGCGCGTTCATCGGTTCGCCCAAAACTATAGGACTGCCGAAGTCGATATGCACTTCTCCCTCGGAGAGGACCTGCTGCCGTTCGAAACCTTCCTGGAGCGGCTTCGAGCCGAAGGCCCGGAGGTGATGCACCGACACCTCGTCGAGGGCGTGTACTGACCCGCCGCCGTGCCGCTTCGCGAACGAGCGGCCCCGCGCTCATTAAAATCACCCGTCGAGTCGGCAGGCCCTTCGCGCATCCATGATCGCGCGAGAGAATCGGCGGGCACTGTTGCGAGGCTCGAGAAGCGCACGGAACTCATCTGCACTCGCGTCCACGAACTGCCCGTTCGCTTGGGACCTGGACGTAGCAACCCATCTTGTGCTCCGGAATCGATCCTAAAGTCTTTCGGTAACCGCGTTCGACGCCGAGCGCTCGATCAGAAGCCTCGCATTCCTGTTGAGGCGTTCAATTCCGACCTGGGGACCAAACCCGATGAGCGTGGCGCTGACCGACGAGATCGCCAAGATTGCATCCATTGACCTGTTCAGACGCTCCACGAAGGGGGACTTCGAGACAGGGATCTTCGTGGGTCGCCCCTTCTCCGTCGACTACGACCGAGCCTACCTGCTGGTGGCCGACGCGTGGAAGGCCCGCGCCCAGGGGATCCCCCAGGGGACGTTCCTGCTCGCCTACTACGAGAACGAAGACTCGGTTTCGGAGACCTTGCTCCTGCGAGCCCTGCGGCCCTCGAAACTGCCGACCGACGGCGACGTCATCAGCTCGATGGTCGAGTATTACAAGGACAACCTGAGGACCGCGGGGAAGCAGACGAACCTCGACAGCTTCACCAGGTACGAATTCAGCTTCTCCGGCCTGGAATGCAGGGTCCTGGGGACGTTCTATCGGGACGGCGACGGCAAGACCCACTTCGGTGCCGACGTCGAGAACTTCTACAGCGCCCACAACTACAGCGTGGTGAAGCCGAACCGGGACGTGCTCGAGGCGATCGTCAACTTCAGGGAGGGCGACATCGTCGGGAAGCCGACCGACATTCGCCTGGGGAAGGTCCGCTACTCCTCCACCCGCCGATTCCAGGCGGCCTGCGAGGACGTCCCCGTCTTCGTGAGCCCCCGCGACTTCCTGGGCAAGCGCACGGCCCTGTTCGGCATGACACGGACCGGCAAGTCGAACACCGTCAAGAAGATCATCCAGGCGACGGTCCTCATGAGCGAGCAGGCCGGTTCCGTGTTGGCGAAGGCGGCCGTCAAAGGAGGGGGCGAGAATCTGGACCCGTTCTCGGAGGACGGCGTGCCCGAATACCCGGTGGGCCAGATCATCTTCGACATCAACGGCGAGTACGCCAACCCGAACACGCAGGACGAAGGCACGGCGATCTACGAGATCTATGAGAAGGTCGTCACGCGATACAGCGTCCTCGACAAGCCCGGCTTCAAGGTGCTCAAGGTCAACTTCTACCAGGACACCCTTTCCGGGTTCGAGCTCGTGCGGAGCCACCTCGCGACGGTGGCGGCCGATTACTCCAAGAGCTTCAATTCGGCCGACCTGGCGGAGCCCGAGGACAAATCGGACCACTCGGCCATGACCCGGTGGGCGAGGAAAACGGCCGCCTACCAATGCTGCCTCTATCGAGCGGGCTTCAAGGCGCCGGCGAACTTCCGTGTGAAATTCCAGGGGAACGCGGACGTCAACAAGCTGGTGCGCGACGACGGGAGCCTCGATCCGAGCAAGGGCCTGTCGCTCGAGGACGCCACCACTTGGTTCAGCGCCGTCTGGGACAATTACGAGGCCCCGTTCTTCGCCGACTACAAACGGAAGAAGGGTCACGAGTGGGCCGACGAAGACCTCAAGGCGATGATGATCTTCCTCACCCGCAAGAAGGTGCCAGGCGGAAGCCCAACGATCTCGGGCTACCTGAAGCTCAGGGATCTGGTCGGGCTCCACACTGAGACGGTCGGGAAGCCCTTCGAAGAAGAGATCATCGAGGAACTCAGGAAGGGCCGCATCATCATTGTGGACCTTTCCCAGGGCGACCCGGAGATTCAGCGCCTCTATTCCGAGCGGATCTGCCGCCAGATCTTCGCGAATGCGATGGGGCGATTCATCAAGAACCTCCCGAACAACTTCGTTCAGTTCTACTTCGAGGAGGCCCACAACCTCTTCCCGCGGAAGGAGGACAAGGACCTGAGCCAGATCTACAACCGGATCGCGAAGGAGGGCGCGAAGCTGAACCTGGGCCTGATCTACGCCACCCAGGAGGTGAGTTCGATCGGGGGCAACATCCTCAAGAACACCCAGAACTGGTTCATCGCCCACCTCAACAACGACGACGAGACCCGGGAGATCAGGAAGTACTACGACTTCGGCGACTTCACGGACTCGCTGGTGAGGTTCAGCGCCAGCGACGACAAGGGCTTCGTCCGCATGAAGACCTATTCCAACCCGTTCGTTGTCCCGGTCCAGATCGACCGGTTCTCCTCGGGCAAGGGAGAGGGTTGATCCATGGGATTCTCGAGCAAGAACGGGCGCCCTTACGAGTTCGCCAGCAAGACGTCGCACACCCACGTGATCAACGACGCCGAGGTCAAGGCGTTCCTGGCCGGTTGCGACCTGCCGAGGCCCGGCGAGGACGTGCACGTCCCCGGCGATCGCTGCGTCCGGGTTCCCCCGCTGGCGACGAACCCGATCAAGCACATCATCGCGGTGGACGGCGGCTACTCCGAGGTTGCCGTCCAGAAGAAATTCCCGTCCGCCACGGTCTGCTTCTTCCAGTTCGGCGTGCTCAAGTTCGCGGTCAACGACCTCGAGGCGATCGGGCTGCAGCCGTTCATCGAGCCGGACGACATCGCCAAGTTGAAGCGGATCGAGCGGCTGAAGCTGGTCATCCCGGTGCGGAACGTGACGACGAAGGGCGACGCCACACTCACCCAATCCGTCCGCCGGTCGGTCTACGACTTCTACGCGAAGAACCCGTCGGATGACCGCCTGATCGAGACCCTCAAGTGGCTCGTCTTCCAGGAATACGGCGAGAAGCGATCCGTGTGGCCGTTGGCCAGCTGCCCGGGCTGCGGGGCCAGGCAGGTGCCGCTCGAGCGATCGAAGATGAGGAAGGACCACACCTTCGACTGCCCCGAGTGTGCGGGGAAGCTCTACCTGACGGACGTCCTCCGCCTCCACGAGGCGATCGACGACGAGCTCGGCGCCGGTGGGATGCTGGCTTACCTGATGACCGCCACCGAGCAGATGCTCCTCGTCCACCTCATCCGCATCATACTGCGGACGAAGCCGTCACTCCTGTCTCAGATCATGCTGATCAAGGATGGCCCGCTCGCCTACTTCGGGCAGACCGCCAACCTGCACGAGCCGATGAGGGAGTTGATTCGGCACCTGCTCAAAAAGCACAACATCTACATGGTAGGTCTGGAGAAGAGCGGGGGCTTCGTCGAGCACGCCGACGAGATTGCCGAGAGGCTGGAGCCCGGGACTGCCCTTCTACTCGACGACGAATATATCTACCGCTACATCATCCCCGGCAAGGCCGACCCAAAAGAGCCCTACGGCCGGAGCACGTACTACAGCCACAAGGTGATCTTCAAAACGGAGACTGGGCAGCTCCACGTCGTCTCGATCCCGACCACCGAGGCGAACTGGAAGCTGGCGCCCGCGGCCTATCCGAACTTATCCCTACTGCTCCAGAACGTCGCCAAGCTGAAGTGCGACATGTACGACAACGCGCTGATGCCGATCGCGCTCGTGAACAAGCTGGTCTCACTGGCCGACCACCCGAGCAGCCGGATCCTCGAGCAGTTTGCCATCGAGTCGATGGGGCTCTAGCCCGCCGCCATCGACGTTTAGAAAAGCTCCGACTGCCCGTTCCCATTCCCTACGACCTTCTTCGGCCGACCGCGTTTCCTCGCCTCGGGGGCTGGGGGCTCTATCGCTTCGATGGCCGCATCGGCGACGAGCGGCACAACGGCGGTCTCGGCGGCGTGCGGCTCGAACCGGAACTGGCTGGCGTCGAGGTAATCCTCGTTGTGCTCGATGGCGATCCAGCGCCTGCCCTCTTCCTCGCAGGACGCGCCGGTGGTGTTGCTCCCCGCGAAGGGGTCGAGCACCATGTCACCCGGGTCCGTCAGGAAGCGGATGAAGAACGAGGGGAGCTGAATCGGGAACCTGGCGGGATGGGGCTTCTTGCCCATCTGCTTGCATCGCTCCAAGTAATGGCCGTTCGCGTCGTTGTTGCCGCAGATGATGATGTTGCCCGGGATCGAGCCGCCGTTGTCCTTGAATTTCTTCGTGATGATGTGGCCGGACGGGCGGGTCTTCGGCTTGTAGCCCCGGACGAGCAGCCGCTTCATGTCGTCGCTGTATTCCTGGAGCACCTTCGTGTTGCTGGCCTTTGGGTTGGGCGTCTTCGAGAGCCACCAGACGCACTCGACCGAATCCTTGACGCGGATCTTCCGGACGTTGACCCACTCCGCGGGCGACGGGAGCTTCGCGGGGTTGTACCAGAAGAACTCCTGGGCCAGGTGGAGCCCCGTCTTCCGGCAGAGGGCGATCAGCAGCTCGAAGTGGTAGAGCGACCGGGTCGGCTGTCCGGGGGTCCACGCACCGCCGATGTCGATCACGATGCTGCCGTCGTCCGGGATGATTCGCTTGAACTCGTCGGCGAACGGCAAGAACCAATCGACGTACTCGCCTTGGTCCTTGTTCCCATATTCCTTCTTGAAGTGAAGGGCGTACGGCGGTGAGGTCATCACGAGGTTGACGCTACCGTCCGGGATCGAACGCATGAACTCGAGCGAGTCCGCCACGTAAGCTTTGCCGAGCGGCGTTTCGTAGAGAGGTTTCATGGTCATGGGCCCAAGACGTCGCCGATGGCCTCTTCGAGGTGCTCTCGCCAGTGGCCGGCGGCTTTCGGAGGAACCTTCTGCATGATGACGAGATAGTCGGGGTGTTGCGGGCGTCGCTCGAGGTTAGCGGAGGCGCAAAAGAGGTATTTCCAGACGCCGGTTTGATTGAAGAGGCAGGCCGCGAGGATGTCGAATTCGTCCGCCTTGTATCCACGGGCCGGGCCGCCGCCGATTTGATTTCTCGTCTTCTGAATCTCGACCTTGAAGCCGTCCTTGAAGACCGCGTCCCCGCTCCGTACGTTCTTGCACTCGACCTGAAGCTCTCGCCCGCGGACCTTGATCGGGAAGTCCGGCAGCCCGTCCGAATCCCTCCAGTGAACCTCCTCGACGACGCCGCGTTTCTGAAGCTCGACGAGATCTTTGTAGAGGAACCACTCGGCGAGCTTGCCTTTCACGTCCACCTGGGCACGGAAGCCGCGTTCGATGGCGGAGAGGATGTCCCAAGCGCTGGCGTTGAAGAGTTGTTCGAGAGGGTGCTGGACGACCAGCCCGTTCTCATAGAGCTGCGGCGGCATCCTTGCCTCCCCCGCCGCGTCATCCTTGACGCGGGAAGTACGGAACAAACGCCCATTATACCGGGCGCAAAGTACGCTGCCAGATCATCTTACGAAATATCGACGCTTCGCCCGAAGGCGGGCGCTACCAAGGAGTTATCGGAAAAAAGCGGAGGATCGATGAGGGAGGGACCGGGCGACGTTCAAAGAACCTTCGCTGGGAACCTCTCGCCCGCCGGTCCTCAGCGGGGGTCACCCGCCTGGTCGTCGAGCGGATACCCGCACGACATACTCGACGCCGCCCATCGTGAAGGCGAAGCCGTCGGCGCCGGAGTCTTGGACGCCGGACGGCTGCTCGGAGAGGATCAGCGTCCCCACGAATAGCTCCTCGTCCGTATCCGGTTGCCGCTCGACCTCCTCCACGGCCTGCTTGAGAGTGTCGCGCAGCCATTGGGCGAGGTCTTGATCACAGGGTGCCTGGCCAGATCCGTTCATCGACAATTCCTTCCAAGCCGTCCAAGTGGCTCGCGGGATCGCACGTCACCCAGGCGGCCATTGTAACCGCCGCAAGTAGGGAGTCGAGATAGACTTCGGTTCGACTACTCGACTCGGCCGGTCATCTGGTGGGTGTTCCGGTCGCCCGCGGTCCCGCCGTAGCTGAACCGCCTGGCGTAATCGGCCCGGTAAACTCGCTTCAGGGTCTCGACTGTGTCGGCCGGGTCCCCGGGCTCGATGCCGACGACGTCGTTGCCGAGCAGGTAAGCCTCGCGGCAGCCGCCCTCGAGGAGGGCGAAGACCGCGACGGGGACGAGCATCACCTGGGCGAGCATCACGCTGCCGACGTGCGGGGCCTCCTTGGTGCCGCCATTCCACGCCTCACCGAGCGTCATGTTCGGGATGCCCAGGCAGTGCCCGAGGATCTTCCTCCCCTGCTCGGTGACGTCGAGCAAGAGCCGGTAGCTCAGACCGCACGCCTCCAGGGTCAGCGGGATGATCCCGTAGGGCTCCAGGTCTCTCCAGCCGGATATCGTCTTCAAGGTATGAGCTCCCCGAGGGGTCGGAAAAAAACCGAAGTGGTCGTCGCCCGCCCCTCGGGTGAGCCGAGGATCGGGGGATCTGTCTACACGGATAGAGCCCACCGTCCGGAGCCGACGCACCCCGTGGGGCACGCCGTACACAGAACGACTCCGAACGATAGGCGGATCGGACTATGGCACGAAGGGCGTTGCCGTCACCACAGCCTCAGCCCGATCTGCATGACCGTCCAGCCGAGAAGGTAGGCGTATGCTTCCTCCGTCGCTTCGGAGAGAGGGCCGAGCCCAGAGTGTGACAGGACGTGCTGGACGGAGTGGAGCGCCTCGTGGGAGACGATCCCTCCGCCCGGTTTCGCGTCGAACCAGATGAGATGGCTTCTCTCGTCCGTCCGGTAGAAAGTCGTCGCATTACGACATTTGCTCAACCAGGCAAGGGACTGAGGTTCACCGAACGTCTTATCGAACCAGCTTTCTGCCTGCTCTCGGGTCCCGCCGACCCGAACGAAGAGCACGTATTGCCAGACGTCGTTCTCGATCTTGAAACTGCGGATGCGTTTCGCGGGTCGCTTCTTCTTCAATCGCCTCCTAGCTGAGATAGCGGTGCATGAGGTAGGCATAGAGAAACGTCGCGCCCACGGAGGCGAGGAGGATCACGGGAATGATCCAAAGCGGTGCCAGGACCCAAACCCAGGACCATGCGATGTGGCCGGTCAGCTTGAGGGCGACGAACACGAGCGAGAGCGCGGGCAGGTAGCGCATTGTCCTCCGAAACAAGCGACCGACGGCCGTGCCGACTTGCGCGGCAACGGGAAGGCGAGGAAAGGAGACGCAGACCCGAGGAGATTGGCCTCGACTCGGATGCGCAAAAACTTCGCCACACTCTTAGGCGGTGTGTTGCCGCCAGAACGTACAGCGCCGCCACTCTGCAGCCGTCGAGCCGCTTGCAGTTCGACGGTAGCGCGAGTGGCGGGCCGTAATCAACAACGGAAGTCGGCGGGCTTTAAGCCGGTTCGTCCGTGTCGGCTTCTCCTTCGACAGGAGCTTCGTCCGCAGGGAGGGCGCCCTTGGCGATGGCCACGATCTGATCGACCTGGCTGTCCAACTCGTCCAGGTCTTCCGGGCTCACGGTCCCTTGTTCGATCTTTGCCTTGAGCTCGACGATCAGCGTCTTCTGCTCCTCGACGACCGAGACGACCTGCTTGAACCCTTCTACGAGATCCTGAACGCTTTCCAACGCGTCCGCGACGTCCGACTTCAGCTCTTGAATATCAGCCATGATCACCCTTTGTAATTTCAGATACACGTCAAAGTAGTACTCCGCGTCGGGCCGCTGTTCGCACCGAAAGAGATTCGCGATCGAACGTAACAGAGCCATCCGCCTCCCTTGCGACTATGGAATCGAGCCGACCGTATCACTCTCCCGCGGCTTGCTCAACGGTGATACGTTCAGCCCAGCAGCGGGCGGAAGACCCGTGGCCGTTATAAATGCGACGCTTTCGCGTTGCCGAGGCGATCGCAGAGAGCCGGATGCGTCGAGAGGCGCTTGTCCGGATCGGCGGAAGCTGTGCGGGACAAATGTTCGCGGTCCGCGAGCAGCAAAACCGCACCTCGATCCAATTGCTCGAGAACAGGGGCGACGGAGAAAAGGCCCTTCGGGGCTCGGATCAAGCGAAGTGGTGCAAATCCACGCCAGGGGGCGAGCGGCACAGCCGCGACGCGGCGGACGGGGTGGAAGCCCTCAGATAAGCCGCGCTCAACCTGGACCAAGCGAGGGGAGCAGCATGCCAGCGATGGCATGTTCCGGCACGACCGAGCCGGGGAGGTCCGCGAAGGCGGACGCCGCGAATAGCTCAACCTTTGAAGGGCGCGAGCCCGAGCTGGTGAGCGTGACGAGAGATGGAGCCGAACCGCGAAGGATCGGCGTGCTGGGGTAAGCGCGGATTTCTGTGTTCGACGCGCCGAAATGACCCGACGGTCGAAACCACTCCCTGACGGGAGTCGGGGAGACGAGCACGCCGACCGGGGCCTACAACCCCTAGCGACATGACTCGATGCGTGACGTTCGATCCTAATCCGGGAGTGTCCGCGGGAGCACCGCGATGGCGGCTTCCGCCTGGTCAGCGGAACGAACGCGCGGACAGGGAGACGGACTGAGTAGGGAGCCGAGGCGGCAAGGCAGTCGCGGAGGCGTGCGTGGCTCTGCGGAGCCGGGTCAACGAAAGGTCCGATGCGATCACCACCCCGGCGACGGTCCCACCGTGGGACGTCTGACGACAGCGACGGCGGCTTAAATGGCTCGGGCCCTGACGGGAACGAGCACCTTAAGAGCGAGGGAGGTTGGACCGGCATTCCATGTATTGGGGCCACTCGATACTGGAACATGGGATCGTAGCGAGGATCTCCTGAGCCCGAGAAGGTTGGACAGGTTTTGAGCGTGCTCCACAGCGGAGCCGGTTTCGCTTTGAGGTCCCGTCTGCCGGTGGGCGTTACTCACACCGGCTTCAGAGGTGCCGTGCCCGTCGTTCGCCCCTACCGTTGCGTCGCGACCTCCGTCGGCGGCTTCGTCCAGCAGCTCGCCGTCGCGTACGTCTGCCGTGGCTATCACTTCTACTCGAGCTCCGTCATCCCGGACGACAAGGACCCGGCCGAAGTCGACGAGAAGCTCATCGCCCGCTACGGGATCGCGTGCTCCAAGTGGGAGCGTGCCCGCCGTAAGCGGGCCGGGATCGCCAGCGTCCAGTACCTCAGGCACCGGCGCTCCATCGTTATCGTCGCGACCAAGGGGAGCGGGCGGTTCTTCGAGGAGGAGGCGTTCCGGGACTTCCGCCGTCGCCCGTTCTACTTCGCCGGTTATTCGATCTCGTGCAAGCGAGGGAGGGACGGCAGGCTCCACCCCTCCGTGAGGCTCTCCCGTCGTCAGATGGCGTTGCTCAAAGCGTTCGTGATGGAGGCCGCCGTGCGGCGGGACGTGGCGTCCCTGGGCCGGTTCTTCTCGTCGCTCGACGTCGAGCCGTACGCACCCGTGGTGCGGCAACTGTTCGAGCTCCTCCGTCTCGCGAACCGTGTTCGCGCGCCGCTCCGTCTGGAGCCGGTCCCGCACTCGTGCCTCCCGCTCAGGCGGCGGGTGCTCCGACCGTTCGATTGACGCCGCCGTGCGGCGCCCGGGCAAATCCCCGAGCGGTTTGGACGTGCGGAGCGGGTCCCGATTCCGACGACCTGCCCGCTCCGCTCTCGGCGTGGCCACGCCTGCCCCGGTGGTATCAGAAACCCTTGGCTCCGACTAGCAGCGTAAATCCCGAGCAGTTTCACCGGGAAGAAATAAAGTGAAACAATTGTTTGACAGTTTGAGCCGATTCGTGAGATGGTCGCATCTAGATGGATGAAGCGGTGTCGAGCCGCCACGACAAGGGGGAAATATGGTCATCGGATATCACGCGGTAGAGCAAGCAATGAAGGCGGTGTTCGCCGGAAATTGCAGCCTGTGCAACTGGTTTCACGAGCGAGGCGAGGGCGGCGACTCCTTCGATGAAACCTGGGAGGCGGCGGTTCACCGGGTCATGCTGAAGCTCGACGCTTCAGAGTCTTGCCGGGACGACGTGAACGACCTGCTTGCCGAAGTGACGGCGAAAGACGACCTCGAAAGTGCCCACGCGGACGGCCTGGCCCAGCACGAATGGGACAACAACCCGGCATTGAGAGAAGCCGCGGCTCTGGCTCGGGAGATTGAGGCATACGGTGACCGGCTCCGCGAGGAGCGAGCGAGCGAGTAATCAACCCAATCGAAAGCAAACAAATCCCGGCCGCAAGCCGGGCGGCATTTCAGAGGCAAAATGGGCGTTGCAGCTTACAACCGGGGAACCAAAAAACTGTCGCGGGATATCGACCGCGAGTTCCCATCGCTAAACGAACAACTTCTTGCCGACTTAAACGACCACGTGACCGGAAAGACTCGCCTGTTCTGCGACACCGTTGCGCGGTTCGACGAGTCGCGCGGCGGTTGGTGGGTAATGAACCGTCCCGAGGATGGGTGGGCATCGCACGGGCACTTCTATCCGCGACTCCGAGACATCGCGAAAGAGTATCGAGTTGGGTTCGCTTGCTTTGGCCAAGACCAGTATTCGGCGAGGGTCGACTTAATCACTTTCTAAAAAAACTACCCGGCCGCAAGCCGGGCCACTGCTCCGAAGGCATCATGAACGACGACATTTTGGAAACCATCAAGAAACTCGCGAACCACTACGCCGACGGTGAAAAGGCCAACAACCCGAACTGTGACCGCGAGGCTGTGTTCGAGGCCAAGTTTATCGGCTTGGCTCACGCCCTCGATTACGTCTGGGACGAAGAGGACGGACGCTGGCGGCATCGGGACGAGCCGGAAGGAAATATGGCCTACGAGCGGCGTGCGGCGTGGGAGGTTTGCTACGGCGACGAAGAACGCGAAGCAGAAGCGGAATACATCGCGGCCCGCGCCGAAGAGAAAGCACGTGAGGAGAACCGGCAACCGTGAGGGCCGGGCTGAGCGAAAAGGAACGGGATGGCTTCCCGTCGCGGGCATGGCTGACATCCGCCCTGATGGCCTTCACCCTGAACGGGGGCGAGGAGGTCGAAGAGACTCGGGCGTCGGTCATGCTGCTGCTCTTCGACTTCCACGCGGCGCGGATGTCCGCGACTCGTGCGGGAATCGAGGCGGCGGAGCGTTATCGGCGGGGCGAGCTGTGAGCTGAGAACGGGAGTTTTGGATTAGCCGACTGAAGACGGAGGGAAAAGCGATGGAACGAAGAAAGCAAATCGACGCGGTGAAGTTGAACGGGCGGGGACGGGTCGGCTATCGGCTGACTTGCGAGGGGCAGGAGTTCACCCTTGTGCGGAGCGTGCCGCGTCCCGAGCGGCTCTACCCGGTGAACGAGAAGCTCGAAGCCGCAGAGGTGGCCGGGTTCAAGTGGTTCACGGACGAGGGCGGCGAATTACGCGGGGTCCGGGTCTGAAACCTAATTTATTAAATAATGCAAATGGGTTGTTGACAGTTTGAGCATAATCGTGAGATGGTCGCATCAGAACAAGGGGAGTGTGGAGCTGCCCCGCAAATGAATAGAGGAATATGGACCATTTCACGATTCGAGAAGTCACGGTGAATTACAGGGGGCCGAAGCGAAAGGCGGGGTCGATTACCGAGCCTTGGCTCGCTGCCGAGTTCATCCGGAAGGTTCTGCCGAACAACTCCCAAGAGCACTTCATCGCGGTCTACTTGGCTGGCGACCATTCTCCGATTGCTTACTCAGTTGTTCATACCGGGACGGCGATTTGCTCACCAGCGAGTTCCCGAGAAGTGCTTCAACGCGGGTGCCTGCTCGGAGCTTGCGGGCTCATCGTGGCCCACAACCACCCCTCTGGGGCTTCTGACCCGTCCCCGCAGGACCGCGACATTACCGAGAAGCTTCGGCAAGCGGCCGAGCTGGTCGGAATGAAGCTGCTCGACCACCTCGTTGTGACTGAAACCGAGTTCACGAGCATCATTCACTGAGACTAACCGAAGGGGGCCGCAAGGCCCCGCACGAAGGCGCAGGAAGTGGACGAATTAAAAATTGCCCCAGAAATGATTTCAGATTGCTGCAGCCGTTCTATAGACGGCGAGATTGACTCCGACGGGTGGGGCAGATGCAGCGACTGCAAGGAGTGGAGCAAAGCGATTCCGGTTGACGATGACAAAGACGCAGCACTTGATTTGCTCCTCGAAGACCTGGCCGCGGTTTTCAAGCGGCACGGGGTGAGTATCGAAAAACGCACAAGCACCGAAGAAGCGGGCTATTTCGAAAACTGGTCGCTCGAAGGCGACGGGGTTGAAATCGAGTTGGAAGAATTGATGGATTGGCTAGACGACAGCAACACCGAGCCGCCGACGCAGGCCGAAATTAAAGCCAACTCCGACTTCGCAAGGAATTGGGCTCAGGCGCTTAGCGGTCCCTGGCGCGCGGCAAAGGTGCTCGTGCAAGACGAAGACGGCGGCGAATGGCGGGAGTTGGTGCAGGTCGGTTGAACGCAAAGGGGTCGCGAGGCCCCGCACGAAGGCACGGAGATGGATTACGACGACATTGACCCGGTTTATTCCGCGCAGCTCTATGAGCGGCAAAGAGCCCCGGAAATTGAAGCGAGAATCGAAGAGGCTGAAGCACGGGCGATGGAACAAGAAGCACAAGAAGCGGAAATGACACGGAGGAACATGCGGAAACAATGGATTGAGTTTGACCATCCGAAGAAGCGCGGGATTTCGGCCCGAATTCTGGTGCGGGCCTCGGCGGTGCAAGGGCTCGAAGAGGACGGCGACCGGTGCGAGCTTCAGCTCAGCTTCGGTGCCGTGTCGGTCAGCGGGTCATTTGAGGAGAACGCCGCGAAACTTCGGGCGATAGAGAGCGAGGAGTAAACGAAGTAGGAACGGGACGGGCCGCAAGGCCCTCCCCTGAACTCTTCCCTCCCGGCAGAGGGGAGGACAGGGCGAGCTCGGTGCGGAACCGACACGAGGGGCGAGAGAACGGGCTGGCGGCGGCTGCTCTGCTCGGGCCTGGCACGGACCCCGAAGAGAATCAGGACCGGGTGCGAAGGCAGGGCAGAGAGTTGTGCACAGGAGCGGTGGAGCCCACCCAGGCGAAACCCCTCCTGTGTGCAACTCGGGCGAGCCAGCACGGGCCGAAGCAGCAGGAAAGAGACTTATCAACGGGAGCGGTGGAGGCCCACCCAGGCCGGAACCCCTCCGGTTGATAAGTCGGGCGAATTAACGACGAAGAACGACAACAGAGGAACATGGCAAAGGTAATCAATCTGCGGGTAGAGAACATTCTCGGGCTCGCGAAAGCAGAAGCGAAGCCGAACGGCAAATCGGTGACCATCGGCGGCGAGAACGGTCAGGGCAAGAGCAGCCTTCAGAACGCGTTGAAGATGATTCTCGGGGGCAAGGACTTCGTGCCAGCGGAGCCGGTGAAGCGTGGCGCCGAGAAGGGCACGGGGCACCTGGTGCTCGACAACGGTTTTGAAATCGACTTCGAGGTCATGCCCGACCGGAAGACGAAGTTGAAGATTCGCCAGCAGGGGAACACGAAATTCACGTCGGACTCGGTGACGCTCCTGAAGGAGTTGTTCGGCTCGCTGTCGTTCGACCCCGGCGAGTGGATGGCGATGCCTCCCAAGGCGAAGCTCGAGACCCTCCGGAAGCTGACTGGCTTGGACTTCACCGAGTTTAACGCGAAGCGAGACGAGGCATACGAGAGCCGCACCGAGCACGGCCGCGAGTTGAAGCGGCTCGAGGGCCAACTCAGCGGGCTGGCGTGGCATGAGGACGCCCCGAAGGCGGAGGTGTCAATCGTGGACCTGACTCGCGAGCTCGACGCCGCCCAATCGGCCATCGCGACCCACGACAAGCAGGTCGCCGCGGTCGAGGCCCTGGAGAAGAGCGTTCGCGAGCGTGACGAGCAAATCGAGGACATCGACGCGGACCTCGCTCGTCTGGAGGCGAAGAAGAAATCCCTCGCCGAGAAGCGGGCAGCCGACGCGAGCCGCGCCGAGAAGGGCAAGGCCTTGACCGACAGCTTCCAGCGACCCGACGTCGAGGCCATCCGGGCACGCCAAGCCACCGTTGAGGCGACGAACCGCAAGGTCAGGGAGAACGGGCAACGTGCGGCGGTGCAGGCCGAGCTGACAGCGGCGATGCAAGCCGTGGCCAAGCTGACGAAGCAAATCGAATCTGTGGACGCGGAGAAAGCCAAACTGCTCGCGGGCGCGAAGCTGCCGGTCGAGGGCCTCCGGTTCGACGAGGACTCCATCCGGTTCAAGGATTCGCCCTGGGAGCAGTGCAGCGAAGCCGAGCAATGGGACGTCGCGACGGCCATCTCGTTTGCCCTGAACCCGCAGGGCGTGGTGTTCATGTCGCGGAGCGGCGGGCTGGACAAGCGAAGCCGGGCTCGGGTGATGCAGCGGGCGGCCGAGCGGGGCGTGCAGCTCTTTCTCGAAGCGGTCGACGATGCCCAAGACGTGCAGATCGTCATCCACCACGGCGAGGTCGTAGCGGACCGCCTGGAACCGGCGGCCAGCGAGGCGAACGAGGTCCACGGGTAGTGAAGGAAGAGATTTGTCCACGGCCGCGGTGGAGCCCTACCAGGCGAAACCCCGGCGGTGGGCAAGTCGGGCGGATAACAAGGAGGCTGCAAGCCTCGGGAAGAAGAGACGGAACGGACATGAAGGCAGCGAAGAGATTGGCAGCGGTCGCGATGGCGGCATTACTCACGGGTTGCGGCGGAAGCGGCGGGGGGAGTGGAGACGGAGGCCACGGCGAGGGCGAGTCCTTTGCGGGCATCTGGAAGGGCGAAATCAGCATCGTGCGGAACAACTGCAACCTGGCGGCGGACGACACGATTCAGACCACGCTCACGGTCAATCAGGCCGATAGCGAGGTGGTGGTCGACATTCCCAGCGGGGACACGTTCACGGGCACAGCGACCGACACCCGACTCAACGCGAGCAAGGTGGAGGCTATCGAGTGTCCGGGCGGGACCCTCTCTCAGCAAATCGAGTTCGGGCGGGATGCGGGCAGCGACGACGCCCTCGTCACGATTCAGTTCACCACCCGGTGCGGGGCGTTCCAGTGCGACCTGAACTACCTTGGTTCGCTCAAGCGGACGGTCGGCTGAGAAAAAGGATGTCGGGGACTAGCGTGCATGTCGTAGGGCGTGCATCCTCCTCCCGGCCTAGCCCTTGTTGGACTCGGCCTTCCGCTTCTCCTCGTGGGCTTCGTTGTACCAATTACGGATGTCGAGGAAGACGTCGTAGTCCTCCTCGGTGGCCCCGGCTCGGTCGAGGAGCGTTAGGGCCTGGCTGATCGCGGTTTCGTGGCCGATGAGGGCGTACATCTGGATCCAGACCGAAAGCTCGGGGTGCATGAGGTGGGAGACCGAGCACCCGCCCCGCCTGTTCGGTCCGACGTAGCACGGCAGATAGATGAGCTCGGTCTTCTTCCCGGCCTTGGCGTTGTTCTCCGCGCTCCGATGGGCCGACCCGAAGCACGCCCCGCAGTTCAGCCTGGGGTTGAAGACGGAGTGTCTGATTCGCTCTCGGAGGGCGTCGAGGAAGCCGTCTCCGAATCGTCCTTTTTTGAATCCTTATCCTCCTTCTCGGCTTCCTTCTCCTTGATCATGTAGCAGTAGCCGAGGGTCTGCTTCTCGTCGATATCCATCTCGGCGACGAAGTCCGCGAACGCCTGCTTCGAGAACGTCGGCCACTTGCCTCCGTCGAGAACCTTCCAATCGACGAACAGGTCCCGGCCCTGGTCGACGAGGTGGTAGGCGTGCCAGGAATTCAAAGCACCCTGATACTTCTTCCACTCTTTATTGATCGGGTCGGATTCGTCTTCGGGGTTGGGCGGAGCCTCGGGGCGGTCGATGCCAGCCCGCTTTATCGTGCCCATCACGTCGATGTTCGTATTGTTCCTCACGGCCATCGGCATGCGTTTGACGGTAAATTCGAGGAACGGATTTTCCAAGGGATACGGCACGGTGTACCGCACTGGGCGGTTGTCGCGATTGCGATAGCGGTCAACGATGGACATGGGGCTCCTGTGATCAGCGTATGATCAACGCTTAGCACGGAAGCCGAGGGTGAAGAAACCGGAGGGTTAGGGGATTACGTGCCCCACTTCGCCGAGCGGACCGCGTTCACCGAAGAGACCCTCAGGAGCTCCGTAACGCCAGTCATGCCCGATGGGGCGGCAGCGGCCTTGAAAAGATCGAAGGTCACGTCCGGAGTGAACAATCCCCTGTTCGAAGAGATCCCGTGCCCTCCCGGAAAGGCTCCTTTGACCTTCATCGATGGGAACTGGAGCTTGTACGAGGCGTTGACGCCCGACCCAATCTGCGAGCCGTCGAAGTAGAACTCGCCCATCTTGTAGGACGGGTTCGTCCAGTAGTCGAGAATGTCGAATCCCGCGTTGTCGAGCTCGGTGTGCCTGACGGTGAGCGTGGCGTCGATGAGGCCGAGCTCGAGCGGCTCCTTCGTGAACTTCGACAACGCGCCCCGCATCCCATATCGGCGATCCTTCTGACGCGAGACGGTGAGCGTGAAGCCCGCGATCTCCTTGTCGTGCGTGCTCGATAGAGGGCTGCCGGTGGAATAGTTGTGGATGCGGGTATATTGATTCGCCCCGCCCATCACCACGCTTTCGTACGGGTAATCGACGAGCGCCGTGACCTCGGCCACGGTGTTCATCGAGGACTCCTTCACGTTGTCCGCGACGCCTTGGACGGTTACCGTGCCTGGCCCGTTGATCTCCGCGGCGATCGTGATAGACGTCGGCGTGAACGAAGGGATGACCATCGTCCGGTCGGATTCGATGCTGTACACGACGGTGTAGAACAATCCCTGGATCGAGTCGGCGACGTCGAACTTATGGAGGTAGTCTCCCTGTCCGACGGTCGTCTCCGACGGCGTGGCTTCTGTCCCCAGGATGCCCGCCAGGAACACCTGCCACGCTTGCGAGAAGGTCCAGTCGAAGGACAGGCTGCAATCGAAGCTCGCGGCGAGTCGGGCGTTGTTCGTCCGCTTTCCGCCCTGTCCGAAGTCTCGGGTCACGAAATCCGCATACCCTCCGCTCGGCGAGATCGACGACGCGTAGAGGTTGATCCCGCCGGCCGTGATGTCGGCTTCCGTGCCGTAGGTGTTACCCTTGACGACGCCCGCGACGGCACCATTAAATCCGATAATCGACAAGGTGTGTTTGCGTCCTTAGGCGCTAACTTAGGTCAGTTCTTCAGGGATCACCCCGATCGGGTGATCGGGAAACTTCGCTTTCTTCTGGTCGACCATCCTGATGGCCTCGCTCTGCGGCACCTCGATGGAGTTGCCGATCCTGAGGGTCTCGTCGAGCATCTTCTCGAGCTCGTAGACCACGACCTTCTTCTCTTCGACCTTCGTCTCGTCTTCCATGGCTCCCTCAGAAATCCGGGTTCGTGCGTACCGCGCCATAAGTCATCACACCTTCGAGTAGCGGTCCCGCCTCCGAGTCTCGCTCGGATATCGAGATCGGCGAGGCACTGGTCAGCTCGGTCACCGTGCCGGACAGCGAGGGCGAGATGCGATTAATCGCCCCCCGGATCAGCCTCGCGTGGTCCTTCATCGTGTTGTACGCCACCCCGCCGTTGCCCTTCGCGTAGTACCCGATGATCGAGATCGAGTAGTTTCGCTTGGGCTTCTGCCTCATCGCGAACAACTCGTCGTAACCGCCGACGTCCACCGCCCATGCCCTGGCTATCCTGCCGTTGCCGACCCTCGCCATCAGGTAGGTCGAGGTCTGCTCCTTCTGGTGCCCGATCAGGGGATAGTCCCAAACGTTCCCCTCGGGGTCCGAGAACCCGAGGTCCGCAGCGATCTCCTTGATGGCTGCGACGATGACGTCTCGAACCGTCCGCTCCGTGCTGATTGCCATCTACTTCGCTATGATCACCGCCCCGGTGTTCACCTTCTCTTCGGGCGCCGGCGTGTCCGCTGCCCCCTGGTCGTACCCAATCTTGGCGATGTCGAGGAGCACGTCGCTCTGCTCCCTCCAGAACGCGGCCTTCTCCGCCCACTCCGTTCCCTGACTGATCAGGTCGAAACATCCGTAGGAGCAGGCCAGCCGCCTCGCGGCCCCGTTGAGCTTCTCCAGATTGAACAGCCTCGCCTTTGCGTAAGCGCGGCCCTCCAGCCGGGACAGGATCTCCTCGATTGCCGCCTCAATCTTCTCTTCGGTCCAGAGCGGCGGATTCGGGTCGAGCCCTTCGAGCTTCGACTCGAGCGACCACACGTCCTCCGCCCTCACCCTGATCTTGCTGGTCAGCCCGTCGGCCCGGAACACCTGGATCTGCTCGACGTCCCGCAGGGGTTCGCCGGTCGCTTCCGCGAGGAAGTTCAGCGCCACGTAGAACAGGTCGTATTCGGACCGGCTGTCGGGTTGGGCATCCGAGATCGGGGGGAAGACGATGCGGTATTCCGCGGGTCCCGTGCCCTCCTCGTTGACGAGCTCCCACTCCGTCACCCGGCTGCCGATGTGCCCCGTGGACGCCTGGCCGCTGTCCGCGATCTGGGCGTCCGAGGGGTAGCCGTTCGGCCCGTAGAGCCTGGCCGAGATCAGCGAATCCGCGACAAACTCCTCGTCCCCGGCGATCGGAATGTACCGGAACACGATGGGCCTGCCGTAGATGTGCCGAATCAGGGCCACCAGCCTCCGTTAAGTCTGCGGCCCCGCCGAAACCGTCGCCATCCAAGCCGTCGCCGTGAGCCGCCGAAACTCCCCGATCTGACGGGCTGCGGTCGTGAGCGTGAGCCCAACACCGTTCGCGGCCCCGTTGATCGAGGTTGAGGCGTCCGGCGGGTAGACCTTGAGGTCGTTTGCGCCGAGGTTCTGCACGGTGACCACCCCGCCGACCGGCGTTGCGGACGGGAGAGCTACTCCGGTACCCGAAGCGGCGGTCGAAACGCGATTGACGTTCGAGGTCAACGCGAGGGCGGTCGCCAGGTTGGTCCCGGCTGCGGTCAGCGCCGCCGCGACGGAGTTCGCGACACCGCCAGCGAAACGCTGCTCCTCGTAGTGATAAGTGGTCATCTATTTCCCCTTGCTCTTCGCCGCCGGCTTCATCGCCTTCACAGGCGCCTTCACCGGAGCCGTCTTCTTGACGTTCGGCGCGGTTGCGATTTTCTTCGCTGCCATTACCATCCCCTCTCTCGGTCCGTGCGCTCCGCGATGCGGTTCACCCGCTGTTCGATCTCGCGGTGCGAGGACTGCTTGCCCTCACGGTCGAGCTGAGCCTTCAGGTTTCCCTTGAGCTCGTCGGTGAGCTTCCGCTTTTGCTCGGTGCTCGGGCGTGGGCTGTTCGATTCACTCATGGTCACCTGCTCGTTCTGCTCAGCTCGGAGCCGTCCGGATTACTTTGCCTTGGTCGACTTCTTCGGATCTCCGAACGTGGTTGCGCTCGTCGATTCGAGAGCGGTCTCTCCGGCCGGAACATCGTGGTCGAGAACCACGGAAACCACTCCCGCATCTTTCTCGTCCTCGGTCCGGAAGTCGCCGGCTGCGGCTGAAGCTGACATCGCGCTCCGCTCGGCGATGAGCTGCGCCCGTTCTGCCTTGAGTTGCTCGTTCTCAGCTCGGAGGAGGTCCGCCTCGTGGGTAGACTGCGCGCGTTCCTCGACCATCGCGCGGATGTCTTCGAGTTGCTGGTGCTGGGTGCCGTCGTGCCGCCGAACCTTGTCGAAGTTCCCGTGCCCGACGATCTTCCAGCCCTTCTTCAGGTTGTAGCTGACGTAGTTCTCGTCGAGCCAAACGAACGGCGAGCCCTTGGAGTCGAATAGGGTGACGCGCTGCACCTCCCTCTTCTCTCCGCCTTCCGCTCCCTGGCCGGGGTTCACGGTCCGCTCCCAGTCGATATAGGGGAGGTTCTTGGGGTTGATGCCGCCGTTCTGGCGCATATCGATGACAACATCTTGCATAAAATTTCTCGCTCCTGATCTGCGGCTGCGCCGCTTGTCGATTCGCTTACGTCCGCGCGGTTCTTACGCGGTGGCCTTCGAAATGATCCCGCAGCCCGCGCCGTCGAGCCGCTCTTTCACGTCGTAGAAGTAGTCGGTCGATACTTCGCGCGTCCGCTTCGAGCTGTTGCCCTCGACTTCCGTGTTCGGAGGCCGGACATAGGCAGCGGCGAGTGCATACATCGGGTTCAGGCATGCCCCGCAACGGTCCGCGTTGGAGTTGACGAGCGGAACGTGCTGGGTCTCGAACACCGCTCGGTTGAGGATGTAGCCGACAAACCCGTTCGGCTGCGCCTGCTCGCCCAAGAGGTTCGATACCATCGGATTTGCCCAAACGGACGCACCCGAGGTCACGATGTATTGCTTGAGGTGAAGGATCTGAACATTGCCGAGGACGAAAATCCGCGCGCCTGGGGCGAAGGAAAGTCCGGCCTTGTAGTCGGCTTCGATCATCTTGTCGATGGTGAGCGCGACGCCGGTCGTGCCCGCCGTGTTCGAGAACCCGGGGAACAACGCGCAAGCGTCGGTGTCGACCTTCTCGGAGACGGCGAGCCCTTGCTCAACCTTTACCTCGTCGGGGCTGAGGCCGCCGAAGAGCTCGGACTCGAGAGTGAGCTCGTTGAGCACCATGACCTTCTTCGCGAGAAGCGTGGCGCCCGCGGTCTTTCCAAATACCGCTGGAGTCGCCTCTGCGGCTTCGGCAACGACCGACGCGGTTTGCGCGTTCCGGCTCTGAAGCTTCTTGGAGTTCGAGCCTTTGACGAGGTTGACGGGGTACATCAGGTTCAACATCACGTTGGTCGTTCGAAGGACCTCCATGATGCCGTCGTCGATGTACGCCGCTAGGGTTACCTGATCACTATAAGTTGACTCACCTGCCACAGCTTTCTCTCCAAGCTACCCGGGGCTTCACCCCAGTTTGAAATTCCTATTTTGAGCGAACCATTTCTGGCGCTCTTCCTTCGACAGCCGCTCCCAGTTCGCCGGCATCTTCGACGAGGTCTTTGAACTCTCGCCGCCGCTCTGCACCGGGGTGCCGCTGCCGTTGGCCCGGTCGTTCTTGTCGAACGGCAGGCCGTACTCATCGCAGATCTCCTTGTGGAGCTGCGCGATGGTCTTGTCCGAATCCTTCGGCTTGACGCCGATGAATCGCCCGTCCTCGTCTTCCACCGCCTCGAACTGGTACTTCTTCTGGAAGAACACCAACTCGGCCTTCGCGCTCGTGCTCAGCGTGCTGAGCTCCTCGATCAACGCCCGTTCGACGAGGTTCGAGTGATACTTATGGGCAAGGCCGTCATGCCTGTCCTGCCACTCCGCGATTTCTTTCGCTCGCGCCGCCTTCTCCGCGTCGATCTGCTTCTGCAGCTCGCTCCGCTGGCCGTCCCAGGTCTTCTGGAGTCGGTCGACGTCGCCTGACCGCTTCGCCGCGTCTTCCTCGGCTGCGTTCCTGGCGTCCTCGATCTCCTTGAGACGCGCCTCGTAGCTGCTGACGCGCTCCAGGCTTTCGGTCTCGATCTGCTTGAGCCGGGCTTCCAGCTTCCGCTTCTCGTCCTTGAGCTTGTCGCGCGCCCGAAAAGCCTCTTCGGCTTCCGTCCTGCTCACCGTATCTGTCTTAGTTTTTCCCTCGTCCGAGGCTCCCGAAGTGTCCTTGTCGTCGTCCGACGCTGAAGGATTGGGAGAGGTAGGTTCTGGCATTGATTGTGCCCCTGTTTTGATTATCCGTAAACATGCTTTTACACGCCGAGACTACGTCGGCGGTGAAAACGCGTGAAGGGGGGTATTTTTGCCCTACTTGAAAAAAAGTCGGGCGACGAGGTCTCCGAGCTTCCTCTGGATGCGCTCCAGGTCCTCGGTGGAAAACGTGAACCATCCGGTGCGCCCCATGTCGTACTGGGCCTGGGCGATGACCGCGTTCTGCGTGGAGCCTCTGCCCCCGCCCGATCGGCGCTTCGCGGGCGCCGCTCCCTTGCCCAGGGTCTTTCCGGCGCCCTTCGCGGCCCGGGCGTGCTTGTGCGGGGCGAGCGGAGCAAGGCCCTGCTTCTCCCGCCTTTTGTGGGCGGCTTTGACTCGCTTCTGGGGGTGCTGCACCTTTTGCCGAGGCGGATGACTCCCGTTGAAGAACATCCGCACCTCGCCGAGCCCTGAGCCCTGCTCGATGGTCAGGGAGCGATGGAGAACGCCGGTGGCCGTGAGATTCGGCGTGTGGTTCCCCGGCTCCTTGCCCGCGACCTGCCCCTTGTCGATGGCCGCCCTGTAGCTCGAGGAGTAGGGCTTGAGCCCGCCGCCCTCGGCCTGCTGGCCGGCGGTGTCGCTGGCGATGATCCGGGCGCGGGTCTTGAGCATCTCCTGGTCGAGGAGCTTGCGAAACTCCTGCTCGTGCCGCTTGAGGAAGTCGGGATCAATGGGCAGTGCGGAGAGGTCGAGCGAGAACTTCATCGAGGTTTGAACCCGAATTGCTCGACCGCGTAATCTTCCGGGATCGGAGACCACTGGTGGCGGCACCGGGGGTGTCCTCCGCCGATCAGCGGGTTTCGTCCGTAGCGTTCCAGGTTGGGATGGAGCTGCGAGGTGATCTCGTCCTTGTAGAGAATCCCCGGTGCGCCGTGCTTGCTAACATGCAGCATGGCGCTGCATTGATCGCTGGTGATGCCGTCGTCCGGCCCGAGGTACTGGTAGATTTCCAGCTCGGCGGCGTCCCCTGCGGCCACGACGACTGCCCGCTGGAACTGGGAGAACGCGTCGTCGACGGCGACCACCGCGTTGTTCGTGGAGATCCCCGGCTGGAGTGTGGTGATCTGGTCGATGAGGGCGTCGCGGGTCATGTTGCCGAAGTTGACCTGCAGGAGGGCCGAGCGGACGGGGGCGATCAGCTCACCGTCGAAGAGCTTGGTGAGCTCGGTCGCCGAAAAGTCCACCCAGGCGGAGAGCGTCTGCTTGGAGACCCCGGCCAGGGCGTTGTCGACGCCGAACGGCTCGAAGTAGGTCGCGGCGACCTCCGCCAACTCGGGGAAGTGCTCCCCGAACTTGGCGACCACGCTTCCCATGCCCGCGTCTATGAGGATGTTCTCGAGGTCAGCCATCGTCGCCGTGGCGTTCTGGAGGGTCAGGACATCGGTGCGTCGAAGCTCCTTGTCGCTGGCGATCACCGAGCGCACGCGGTCGAAATACGATGAGTAGAGCCTCTCGATCTCAGATTCGATGGAGGACAGCGCGTCGGTGCGAGCCTGGGCGATGTTCACCACCCGCTTCTTGATGTCGGCGGGGGTCGGCTTGGCTTTAGGCTTGGACTTGGCCATCTGCCCCGCCGAACAAGCGTGAACCCAGGCCATTGATCGCCGAGCTCACCCGGCTCTCCCGGGCTTGAAGGGCGTCGATCTCCCCGAGAAGCTCGTCGCGAAGCTCCTCCACCGTCTGCCCCTCGACGGGGTAGAGCTCCATCTTGTAGACCCGGGCCTTGAGGAGCTGCTTCTGAATTTTGATGGCCCCCAACTCCCTGGCCTCGTTCCACGCCGCCTGGTGCTCGGCCTCCTCGGCGGCGGGGTCGTCGAAACCGTAGTCGCGGGCGATGGACACGCTGATGGCGTCGATCTCCGCGGGCGTCGCGCGCTCGTAGCGGGCGTGCCAGCGCCAGATCTCCCGCTCGACCTCGGTCTGCCGGTCGAGGGTCTTGTCGTAGATGTCCTTCTGGACCTTGAGGTCGAGGATCTTCGAGTCCGCGGCCTGCGTCTGCCGGGTATCGTCGGCGAGCTGGTTGTACTGGAACTTGCCGTGCCGGTGGATGTGCTTCTCCAGGCGGGCAATCGCGTTGTTCAGGCCGACCGGGTCGAACGATTCCACGGTGAAGATCCGCGCTTCCGAGTTGGAGATCATCAGCGCGGCGGCTTCCGACCATTTGTCGAGCTCCTCGGGGGTGACCCCGACGAACGCGTTCTTCTGCATGCCGGTGTACCAGAGCACGTTGTCGCGGACGGAGAGCGCGTTCATGTGCGAGCAGTTCTGGTTGACCACGCTCCTGACGAACGACTCGCGCGGCCCGTTGCCCCACATGACGAACGGCACCCCTTCGACTCCGCCTTCCCCGGCATCGATGACCTCGCAGGTGATGTCGCCGACGAGAGGCGATACCGAGGTCGTGAGCTTCGTGCGCATCCACTCCCACCGGTAGGGGGCGCCTGCCGCCTCGGGCTGGGAGTAACGTCGGAACGACGCGTGGACCTGACCTTTGTGGAGGTAGGGCTCGGCGGAGAGGATGACGGACTTGAGCTGCCCGCGCCTGCGGCCGGACGTAAACCGCTCCCAGTATCGGATATCCGTCGCCTCGTAGATGACCTGGTAGGACTGCTCGCGCTCGGCGATCGCCTCGACCTTGCTCTGGCTCACCGCCGCCGGGCTGTCGATGAGCGTTCCGACGCGGCCGTCCCGGATGTAGAGCCGGAGCCGCTCCTGGGCGGCGAGGAGGGCGCTCATGCCCAGGCCGGTCACGTCCTTCTCTATGGCACCGAGCCGCTCGTTGGCCTCGATGCCGTTGACGTGGATCGGCTGGCTCATGTGGCCGATGTGGAGGCGGAGATACTGCTCGACGAAGTTATCGTTGTGGAGCCGCTCGACGCGGGAATCGTAGTGCGCCTGGGCCTTGGGGTTCGAGTCCTTCTCGAGGCCGTACTTCCAGAGGTAGCTGACCACCCGGTCATGCTCGCCGTCCTCGAAGTCGGCGATCTTTTGGTAGCGCTCCCAGTTCCTGACGAGCTGGGGATGGGTATGGAACGTGATATCTGCCAAGGGCCCCCGGTTATGCGGCTCTGCGGTTGATCAACAGGCCCTCGGTAGCGGCCAATACCCGATCGACCGCTTCCATCGGGTGGGTGATGATGTCCTTGGAATCCTTCTTCACCTTGCCTTCCTTGGTGGTCTGCGTCGTTCGCGCGGACAGGACCACTTTCTTACAGTTCCGATGTATCTTCAAGCGGTCTTCGCCGAAGACGCGGTTGGTCACGATCGAGCGATCGTGGATGAGCGGGTTCGACCGCGGGGCCCGGACCTCGAGCTTCGGGAAGTGCGGCTGGAGGAGAGACCGGATGAGCTGAAACCCGGTTGTGTGGGTCTGGTTCGACCGGTCCCACAGCACGGCGTCGCCGTAGATCGTCAGGTAATGGCTGCCCCATGTGCCCGGCGGGAAGGCGCGGAGGAACTGCTCGCAGGCCACGGGGATATTCTCGGCGTCGCACTCGTTCGCCCAGACGACGGCGGTGCCGCCCGCGTTCGGCTGCATGGCCACGACTGCCAGATTTCCGACGTTGTTGTCGAAGGACAGGTAGAGGTGCGGGGTCGTGAACTTCGGCGGGAAGTCGCCGACGTGCTTGGTCTCGTCGTACTTGAAATAGAAACGGTTCCGGCTGAGCGAGACCCATTCGCCGAGGATGTGGTTCGCGTAATAAAGGGTGTCGAACTCGAAGGATCGCTTGAGCGTCGCGATATACTTCCGGCTCAGGTAGGGATTGTCCATCGTCCGCCCGTGAAGAACGATCTTCGATTCCTTGTCCGAGATGGAATGCTGCGTGCCTTCGATGCGGGGCACCTTGTGGGGCCCGAAGACGTCGAACAGCCAGTGCTCCGAGCCGAGCGGAGTCGTCGTGTGGAGGAGCTGCTGGTGGTCGCAGGTGAAGCTGTTCCGCTGGATGAGGTTGTCCCGGACTTCCTTGGATGAGCGGGCCGCTTCGTCGTTCCAGGCGTGCGAGGACGTGTAGGCGATGATCTTGTCGGGCGTCTCCCCGGACAGCGTCAGCACCGTGTGGTCGTGCCTGTTGAAATAGATCGTGAGGTCGGACTTGTTGATCCGGAAGTCGCCATAGTTGCCCTCGTTCAGCCCGCTCGCGACCAGGAAGTTCTTGTAATAGGTGAGGCAGACCTGCTTCGCGAGCTTGTAATCCGGGGCGGTGACGAGCGAGAGCTTCGCGCCCTGAGCCGCGTTCTTCTTGACGCGGTAGTAGTGCCAGGCCGGGCCGCAAAAGCTCTTGCCGTACCGAATCCCCGCGACGATCAGGTGCTCGGTATGGGCCTTGTCCTCGATGAGGAGGCGCTGACCTGGGTGGAGGGTTCGTTCTTTCAACAGTCGAGGCGAGGAGTTTTGGAGTTAATCGTGCGCCGATTATCTCACGTGGCGCCTTTGGCGTGGATACCCCTTCTCGGCTGGAGCTCGCCGCTCACTCGACGGTCCCCTCGTAGGCATTCCGGCCCCACTTGCGGACCAGCAGGTAGAGCGCAAGTGCTTCACGTTCAAGGTCATACCGCTGCTCGGGGGTGATGTGGAGCGTCGGCGAGTTGGCGATGGCGAGCATCTTGTCGAGAAACTCGCGGTCAACCATCCACTGCGGCCACTCGGACTGGATCGAGGCTCCGGACCGGTACGCAGCGTCGTGCCAGATGGCGGCCGGCAGGAGGACGTGGCCGGGGTCCTTGGCCGACAGGTAGGCGACGGTCGAGAGCCCGATGACGTTCGCCTCGTCGTCCCCGCCCGGAACCTCGCCGAGGAGCAGGAACTCCACCATGCCGCCGAGGTCCACCGTGACCTTCATTCTTCCTCGTAGAAGCGGCAGAAATCCTCGTAGCTCACGACCCACTCGGCCCCGCTATCGTCACGCAGAATGAAGTCGCCGGGCGGCACCCGCTGGAGGCCAGTGGCGGTCTGGATCGACTCGCCGGGCAGGGAGAGGCGAGCTTCGACCTTGGGTGTCTTGCGGCGGACGGGGATCCAGCGGAGGTGATTGGTCATCTCATTCCATAGCCGAGCGGCTTCCTTGATCGTCTTTCCAAACGGACCGCGGGCGTAGCATGACAGGCAGGTGACGAACCAATCCGTGCGAAACCACCATGTGCCGTCGAACTGCGTCGAGCCCCCGCAAAAAGGACAGGGATCACAGCGTGGTTCGGGCTCCAACTCGAAATCAAACCAGTCTCGAAAGCTCACCGCAACACCATCAGAAAGCCGAGAGCTAGGAAACCGAGACAGGCCCCCAGGCCGATACAAAGGATGATCATGCAAACGCACATCATGATCAGGTTGCAGATCGCGTCGCCCACTCGCCTTCTCACCGCACCCACCCCTTGCCGCCGCAGCCGTGGCAGGCTCCGAATTCGCGACGCGATGCATCGACGAGTACGCGACCTCGTCCTTCGCAAACTGGGCATTTCATCACGCCAGTAACGGCGATCGAACGAGCGGCTTCGGTCAGTCTCTGAATTCGTTCTCCAATCCGGGCGAACTTCTCGTCGGCCTCGCTCGTGTCGACACGCAGCTTCAGGGTGATGTCGCGGACTTCGAGCTTGGGTGCTGGTTCAGAGACGGGCTCGGGGTCCGTCCAGCCATCGAGCTCGAGCGTAATTACCTGCTGCTCGCGTTCACCTGGTCGTAAATGGACCGCCTGGTTAACAACGAAACCCGTCGACACCTTGCCGTCAGACCTGGACACCTTTGCTTCATTTCTGCTCTCGTCGATCTCGATCTTCACGTTCCTCCTGTTCAGCCTCGCGGGCCGAATACGTCTTTCAAGTCCACCCCGACCGCATCTGCGATTTGCCTGATGAACTTCACCTTCGAGTCCATCTCGCAATCTGGTTGCCCAGTCACTTCGTCGAATCGCTTCGCTTCTCCGAGAAGCTTCTTCAACGCCTCAACCTCCCGCTTGAGTGCATCGAATTCCACTCGCGAGATCTCAGGGATCGTGAACGTTGGTTGAAGCGGAACCTGCGGCCAGCGTTCTCGAAAGTTATCTCGATACCCATCGCCGACGTTCGAAACGATACACATAACCCTCCGAGGAAAAATAACTGCTATTAGCGGTCAACGCCTTCCGGCGCATTTGCTACGATCATCTTCGCGCCCTCTCGCCGCACATCAAACGCGCGGGCACGAAAATCATCCTCAACCAACCTCACCACGTATTCCTGAAAGTCTTCGCGCTTAATCGCGAGAAAGATTGCAACCTTCGTCCACAGTTCGTCGTCGAAACGAACGGTCTTAGATGTGCGTTTTCCGCTCACATTCCTCCTTCGCCCGATTGCTGCGCCTCAACTTCGAACAAGGCGAATAGCTCACCAGCCGCGTCGTCACATTCGAGTAGCTTTGCCGCGCTCGGAACCTGGGCGAACGCCTTCGCGATTTCCTCCGCCGAATCCCCCGGCTCAAACCGCACTTGATATGTCGTGCGCACTAACTGCATCTTCATCGTCTGATCGCATCTTGCCACAATCCTCCTTCGCCCGATTGGCTGCGGTTAGCTGTCACCTAATTGTCGAACCAAAAAACCACGCGATAGCTGTCAATTGCCGCTTCTTCGTCTTCCTCGTCCGATAGGGCAATCCCGAATAACTCTTCGACCATATCTTCCGAAGAAACCTTCTTCTCGCAGCAATCATCAACTTCCTGAGCTTCAAGGTGCGCTTGGCGGAACTCTCTGAGGGACAGGTGGCTATGAGAATGCCCATCGGTCCCATCGTCCGCGATGGCGAAGAGCGCGAGTTTAGAAATGTCTGCTGGGATAAACTTCGGCCAACGCTTGGTCTCCGTTCCAGGCACGCCGCGCACGCATGCAAGCTGACTGAACGCGTAGTAGTTGCGTTGCTTCGCCTTCAGTCGTTCTGCGTGACGTGACCACATGATTCCAAGCCACTTCCCGTTGACTCGCTTCTCAACCACGAAATGAATATCGCATCCCATATTCCTCCACTAAATTATTGGACCCGATTTGAGGTCATATCTTGCGATCACTCGCCCCCCGTCGGCATTATTCGGATAAGAGGCAGGTTCTGACCTCCGATCAATTGCGCGAACTCGCATAAGCGGACCGTCATCTTATTGCGATACTCAGAGTACGTTCGACACCCCGACTCTGCCATGCCGCGAGCAAGATCGAGCTCATGCTGAATCTGCTTTGTCACGTGCTCGGGAATCGCGCTCTCGTGAAGATACCAGCCGTAATAGCCTGTTGCCGGTGATCGCAAGTGAATCGCTGTCTTCACTCGCCCTCCTTCGCCTCATCCGACCAGACCGCACTCCACCCTTCCACCGGCTTCTGTTGCCCGTATGGTTCAGGCTGTCCGTCCAGTCGGAACCAATGCGGCGGAGGTGATGGCATCCAGCAGGTGCAGACGTCCGCCTTTGCAAGCGGGGAGGTGCTGGTCTCCTGTATGAACTTGACGCACCGAGAACATCTTGTCTCGCTCATCGCTTGCTCGCCTTCCACTCGTCAAAGGTGCCCCAAATTTGTGTGAAGCCGTCAAGGCCGACCCGCACCGCCTGTCCCGCCTCGAAAGCCTCGCGCTCGCGGGCCTCAATGGCGGACGTCAGCGCCTCAAGCAACACGAGCGCCCGAGCGACCTTCGCTTCAAGGCTGGCCAGGTCGTCGGCGGCCTCTTGCGCCGCGTAATCGGCTTGGGTGCATTCGCACCAGCTCGGCTTGTTCCCGCACAGTGAGCAGCTCACTTCGGCACCGTCTCAAGATGCTTGCGGTAGCCGCTGGAGTCGATGAGCGCCTGGGCCTCACGCTGAAGCTGGCCGGAATCGCAGGCGGACATCATGTCGACGAGCAGTGCCGCGGCGCTGGCCTGCCACGTTTTCAGCACCCTGATCCGCACCGCCGCTACGTCAATCTCATCCCGCAGCTCGTTGCGGCTGATAGCCACCTCACGCCTCAGCCCTATGCACTCCTTTGCAACGTCCTCGCATGCTGAACACTGTTCCTCCAGCTCGGCGATTCGCTTCGCCGCCGCCTCCGCGATGGTCTCAGCTACGTGCTCGCCGACGCACACGCCGTGCGTCTCATCAGCGCCGGGGAAGTTCTTCTGATCGTCCTTGAACCATGGATAGCCGAGGGCTTTGCCGAGGGTCTGGCACACCTCGTCGTTTGCCTCGCTGCACGCGAGGCGGAGCGCGTCCCGCTCCTTGGTGACGGCCTCCGCCCTGTCGTAAGCCGCCGAGTAGAGGTCGGACATCTTGGTTCGTCCAGTGTTCGCTCCAGCTAAGAATTCCTCCAGCTCGGCGACGCGGGCGAGGAGATAGGGGATGTCCTCGCGGGCGTGGGCGATGAAGCGGGCGTCCGATTCTTTGCACTCCGTTTTGCCTGCCCCGTCCCATCCGAAAATCGGATCAAATCCTGCCGCGACATGGAGACTCTCATCGAACATCCACGGCCCCGGCGTCGCCTTCTCACACCGCTCCTTGATCTCTTTGACTCGGTCGTTCATATCCCCCGCACCCTATTCCACGTATCGCCGAAATTCGAAGCCGCCTTCTCGTTCCTCCACGATGACCCGCTTGCAGTGGTATTCGCCGTGGAACCAATCGTGAGGGTTCGCCATCATCGTCGGATCCAGAGAAACGAGGCAGTCGCCCACGCGATAATGCTTCGCGCACTCGCGCTCGCAAACGGCGTCCTGCTGCCCCACGTGCTGGGCGTGGCCCCGGATGAGCTCCGCCGCAATAATGCAGATGCCGACAAAGAATAGTCCGGGGGATCGGCTCATACTAATATTTCATCGCGATGTAGTCATCGAACGCGTCGATCTCTTCGAGTTCCTCGTTGAAGAACTTTGGGCGATCCAGTTTGCTCGCCTCCTCCCATGAGGGCGTTTCCTCCAAGCCTCCGCGGCGCTCAATCCAATGACTGAAGTAGCGACCCGCCTCGAAGTCCTTCCGCCTCGCCTCGACGATCGCCAGTTGAAAGCGATTCCATCGATCCAGCGGATAGACGTTGCCGCCGTGGGGACATCCGGGCGTCTGGCACCAGACGAGGTCATCCACGAAAATCGCAGTTGGCGTTCGGCACCAACCACACGGCTCAACGTTGCTCATTCCCGCTCCATTCGTCTTCAAAACTCCACCCGAACGGCCTGGTCTCGCGTGGCTCCCCCGTGAGGTAGTCCTCGGCTGACTCGTAGCCGAAGAAGAAGTCGCCGTAGTCGGGGGTCTCGTCCGCGGCGCTCACTGCGCGTCCGGCCTCGAAGTCCTTGCGGCGGGCGGCGAGGGTCGCCTCCTGCACGACGTTCCAAGTGACGACGCTCATCCGCTGGATCCGAGTCACGGGGCACGAGTGGTGCACGATGACGCTGCCCATTCTCTCGGGCTCCTTCCGGCACCACGCGCATGGCTGAACTTCGCTCATTGCGCCACCCCCACCAGAAACTTGACGACCGTCTCCCAGCGGAGCAGACCGGCCTTTACGCACATGATCACCAGGATGACCTGGAGGAGCCCTATGAGGACCATGGCCGCCGAGAACAGCGCGACGAACCAGAATGCGGCTTTGAGAATCAGGATGCTCACTTCGGTTCCTTCGGAGATGCGGTCGCCTTCTTCGTTCGCGCCTCCCGAGCTTCCTTCAGCTTCGCCTTCTCGAACTCGATCTCTTTCTCGCGCGCCGCTATTCGAGCTGATGTCTCTGCCCGTTCGTGGTCGCGTTGGGCTTGTTTTCGAAGCTCCGCTTGATCGCTCTCGAACATCACTCCCCCGACGAGAGCGAGCACGACGCAGATCAGGCCCGCTATCGAACACACGGCACCGTCAACACCGAGGCTCCACGGCAGCATCCACACCGCCATGTCGATGGCGACAAAAACCATTGGGCCAAAAACGTAGAGTGCGAGTTGATTCAGCTTTTGTCCGGTCATGGATCCTTTTTAAAGTGTGGACCAGGCGGGGGGTCGAACCCCGGTCTCTCGGTTGCAAGCCGAGTGTTTTTCCAATTAAACTACCAGCCCTTGTTTACCCGCTGCTCCTCGGCATTACGCCCTGTCGTCGACCGGGTTCAACTCGTCTGATAGTTCCCGGAGCTGGACGACAAACGGATCCAGTGCTTTGGAGATCGCAATGGCCCGTTCGCTACGGCACCCGCGCAGACCGCGCGCGATTCGAATCATGTTCGATGTCGCCTGCCGCACTGTTTCCGCTTCGTGCTTTGATTCATCAGTTTCGTCGTAAAACATTGGATTACCCTTGAGTGTTTACCCGCTCATTCCCGGCGTTACCGCCGACGACCGATCGCGAAGAAGCCGAAGCGCGTCTCTGACGACTTCGCTCGACGTCGAGTAAATCCCGTCGCTCACCTGGCCCTCAACGAACTGCTTGAGTGCCTGCGGTAACGAGATGGTCATGGTGACGGTTTTGTCGGGCTCTTCCATGCAGCCGACACTGGCACGAGATGGGAAGTGTTGTCAAAGCTTGTTAATGGGTCACTCGTCGTCGTCGGGATCGTCGTCGTCATCGACCAGGCGTTCGCCGGGCGCGGTCTCGCGGAACGTGAAGTCGGGCTCTGGCTTCACTTCGCCGTCGCCAGCCCCGAGCTTGGCCTTCGCCTCGAGCTCGAACCTGAGCCGGAGCATCTCCTTCTCGTGCTCGCGGCGTTCCCGCTCTCGGAGCCACGCGGGGTCCATCTCGGGGTCGAGCCGAGAGAGGAACTCGGTGATGCCCTTCGCGTCGCCGCGCATCACGCACAGCCGCAGGCCGGCGATGCACTCGGCGACGAAGATCGAGTTGACCTCGTGGATGGCCGTCTCGAACTCGGGGTATTTCTCGAGCCAGTTGTAGATGGTCTCCCGGCTGACGTTCGCCTGGCGGGCCGCGTAGTTCACCGCCCCGTTCCTGCGGTTTGAACCGCGGCGATACCCGCAAGCCGCGAGGGCGAGCGCGGCCTGCTGCATGGCCTCGTCGGGGAGCTCAACGATGATCGCCGGGATGTCGTCGACAGCGGCCTTCTTCGCCCTCTCCTCGCCGCGCTTCGCTGACTTCCGGTCGCCTTTCTTGGTGCTTTTACTGGGCATTACGTCAATTCCGGTCAACCGTTGCGGACTTGCTTGACGACCCGGTCTCGCCGGCTGACCTGGATCTGCTTGAACCAGAGCGAGCGGATCAGCCCGTTGGCCGCCTCGCCCCACCTGTCCTCGCGGATCGCCTTGGTCGTGTTCACGAAGCCCATGAGTCCGCCCTCTCCGAGGTTCCAGAGCAGGTTGAGCACGGCCGCCTTGCGGTTTTGGGCCCACTCGTCGAAGGCGGGGAAGAGCCGTCGAGCCGCTTCAGCCACCATCGCGATGTCCTCGTTAAACAAAAGTTGGATCACCGCATCCGAGATGGGCCTGTCCGAGAGGTTCCGTCCCACGCCGATCGTGAGGCGTCCCCGGCTCGGCACGAGTCGATCTCCGTCCCACCGGGCCAGGACTGGGGACTTGCCCGTGGAGTCGTCGTAGACGCCGTTGCGGACGCCCTCGTCGGCTCTGAGCTCCGCGGTGACTTGCTTGAGTAATTCGGGGTCGAGGTGCATGCGCCGAGTGTAGCGCGAGACCCAGACGGGCGTAAGACGGGGAAAAAACGCCGCCCGGCGACGTGGAGTACCGGGCGGCAAGAACGACGACAAAGGAATATGCGGGTTCAGGTTAGCACCGACGGGCGGTCCGGCGCAAGTGATTCGGCGACCAGAATTTGCGTCCCGACCGCCCTACCAGTTTCCCGCTCTATGCTCTCCGCGCGGCGAGCAAATCCGCGTCCCGCTCCTGTGCGCGAAGAACTTCCACGGGGATAGGCGGAGGTGAGTCGAGGTCCGTGTCGCGAACCTGGGCGACAAAGCGTTCGCCGACGTGGGGTGTGGGTGCCGCGTACCTGTTTGCGGGAGGCGTCTTCTCAGTTTTGGGCAGCCGCCCCAAATCGTCGAGAACCGAATGGGCAGTCGCCCAGTCATGACCATCATCGAGCCCGGACGCGACGGACTTCGCTCTCTCGGCCGCTGGCGGCAGGTCGGTACGCCTTGGCTTCTCGGTCGGTGCGCATCCCGCCTTCGCGTTCCGATGCTCCTCGTCGGATTGCTGCCGGGTCCTCTCCCAAACGTAGCCCTGCCTGGTACTCGACACAGCGACCGGCACTTTGCGAAAACCCTGGGCCTGCATCTTCTGTTCGTAGTCGCGCGACGCCTCTTGGCTGAGCTCGAGATACTCCTTGGTAGCAAATACCGCCTCTCCTTTCGCGTTGCGGTGGGTCATCACGTCGCGAAAGACACTTTGGATTCGATTTTCACTCATGTCGGCTTCCTACAAGTTTTAGGTGTGGTTTTATCGTGACTCCCAGCGACGCCAGGTGGTTTTTCAGCGCGATCCTCTCGCCCGACGCCAGCACCTCTCGCAGGAGCGTCTGGGTCGTCTTGCCCAAGGACTCTTCTTGGAGTTGCTCGTAGATTTCCGCGGCAGCCTCACCCATTCGTTTCGACTCGTACGTCGTCGGTCCGCCGTCACCCCAGGGGTTGTAGGCAACGGGGCGAATTCCCGCACGTCTCTCCGCCTTAATACGCAACGGGTTCGTGCGGCTGGCTTCGGAGAAGGGGCGAGAGAGGGCCGGAAACAGAATCTTATTCACCTCGCGGGAGATCATCCCGACATGCGGCGGGAAGCCTTTGGTGTCGGCAGCTCGCCAGTTTCGGAATCCTTCGTAGACGATGCTCGCCGGGATGTTCTCGAATTCGGTCATGAACTCTTCGACAAGAGTGTGCGTGACCTGAACTCGGTAGAACTCGAAAATCCTGGCGAGCATCTCCAGCCATTGGTCTTCAATCATTGCGGCCTCCTTGGGGTTACGTCGATTACGTTTGGGTCGTCCTTGGGTGATCTCCCGCAGCGAGCTCTGATGGCTTCTACGGAGTTGTCGATTCCGGGGTGCACGCTGCCGTTGCCGAAGCCACCTGGACTTGGGCCCTTGCTCCGCGGTTCGACCAGCCCTTGCCAGTTGTTGGACATCGAGTTTCGTGCGGCGGCGATGAAGCGGTCGGCTCCCATGGGCTCCCAATGAGAGATGAGATTCCGTAACCCGATTGGGGCGTATGGGGACTTCATCTGGACTTTGTATTCAACCCACTCTTCGAGCACCTGCCGACAGAGCGGAGTGTCCAGGGATGAGGGAAGCGGATGATCCTCGGCGAGTGCGCGAATGGTGTCCGACGGTGTACGCGCTGTACTCGCCTTGCGCGTGATTTGTGTCTTCCGACCCTTCGTTTGATGCTCCAAGGGTTCCAAAACAAAGGGGTTCTCGCCCTCAGAGTTATTCGGGGGTTTTTCGCCGAATAACGGGGGGTTTTCTTTTACTTTTACTCTTACTCTTCTTTTCTTTGAGGTGGGGGTACAGGGGGAGGATTCCATCCGCTCTCGGGCGCGCTTCCGGTCGGCGCTCACGCTGTCGATTCTCGACTTGATCCCTGGTGACGTGAGGATTTCCCTATCTTTCCATAGGGACTTATCAAAAAGGTTAATCTCAACAGACAGTTCTATGATTTGGGTGAAGCGTTCCTCGGAGATATTCGCGAGTTTTGCGAAGGTTTTTCGCCGAATAACCCCCGAAAAATCCACCTCTCCGTGCTCCGTCTGGTAGGCGGCTTGGAGGATCTTGATCCACACCGCGAAGCCGTCGTTCCCGAATTCGCACTCGAGCATCCTGACCTTCTCGTCGAGGACGCAGTCGAGCGGAAAGTAATCAAGCCCGGTCTTACGGGGTCGCGCCATTGGCGTAATTCCTTCGGTGGATGGCTGCTGCTTCAGACCCCTCGAACAGACGGGGAACGTGTCACGGATCGACTAAACCTATTTGGGGCCGCGTTTTTTCGTCAGCCCCCTCACGGCCTCGAAAAGCATATCGGCGCTCAATTCGTGTCCGTTGCCTGACGCCATTTCCACCAAGGTCTCCCAGTTCGCTAGCGGGATGCCCCTCCTTTTCCACCTCCTCACCACGTCTTTGTTCGCCAGACGCATGCGGTAAGCGATTTCGCTCTCGCCTCCGCACATCTCGATTATTCTCTCTACCGTCATATTTTTCATAACCCATTGGTTGACATCTTCGGTTGAACTGTGACATACCTTGATGGGTAGAGTCAACGACGGAGATTTATGCAACCAGATGAAAGAGAACACTTTACAGCTCAAGAAGAGGCTGAAGCTACCGATCGACGCCCTGTCATCGAAGAGGGGATCTACATCGGCCTGCCTGAGGATACTTACCACGCGGCCGACGGGCTCTCGAATAGCGGGATGAAGCACCTCGCGGTGTCCCCGTTGAACTACTGGCACCAGAACCTGAACCCTGCGTGCGAGCGTCGAGAGACCGACGCCCTGAAGTGGGGGCATGCGGTGCATTGCCGCCTGCTAGAAGCTGAGCGCTTCTCTGGTGCCTACGCGGCGAAACTCTCGAAGGACGATTACCCTGGCGTCCTCGTTACCGACGATGACCTGAAGGCCTGTCTCGTCGAGAACGGCCTTCCGACCACGGGTAAGCGGAAGCAGGAGCGCATCGACCGTATCCGGGCTTCTGGCATCGACGCCTTGATCTGGGATGAGCTCGTCGAGGCGCACGCCGGGGAGACCGCTGGGAAGGTTTTGGTCACTGCTCAAGAGATGCGTCACCTCGACCGGATTGCGGAAGTGGTCCAGGGCAGTGCCCACGCTCGCAAGTCTCTTAACTCCGGCCTCGCCGAAGTCTCGTTCTTCGTCCGCGACCCATCGACCGGGGTCATGCTGAAGGCCCGGATGGACTACGTGCGGCACACGCACACCGTGGACTTGAAGACGTTCTCGAACACCCGCGGCAAGTCGACCGAGCGGGCGATCTTCGACGCCATGTTCTACGAGGGATACTACGCCCAGGCGGTGTTCTACCACTACGTCCGGGAGATCGCCCGGCTGAAGCTCGGCGCGAGCAAGATCCAGGTCCACGGCGATTACACGAACGAGTGGTGGAGCGGTTTCGTCACGAAGGCGGACCACTACTTCGAGTTCCTGTTTATCGAGTCCGACGAGCCTTTCGACATGCGGCCGATCGTGCTGCAACGCGAGGAATACCCGAACGCGGAGCCGAACGCCTACTGGACCGACGGGGAGCTTCGCATCTCCGCGCTGATCCGTCGCTACGCGGAATACGTCGAGCAGTTCGGGAACGAGCCGTGGCGCGAGTCGCACGAGCCGCACGTCCTTCTGGACACCGACATGCCCCAATTGATTTACAACGGAGGAGCTTGGGATCAATGACAAACACAACGACAGAGAAGACCACAGCAGAATTCGAGTTCGTCGAGCGTGCTCGGCGGGAGGCAACACCGCTGCTCATCGGCCTGGTCGGGCCGTCGGGCGCGGGGAAGACGAAGAGCGCGCTCCGGCTCGCCACGGGGATCCAGAAGGTACGCGGCGGGAAGTTGGTCGGGATCGATACCGAGGCCCGGCGGATGCTCCACTACGCGGACGAATTCGACCTGACCTACCTCGAATTCAAGCCGCCTTTCTCCTCCCTCCGCTACCTCGCCGCGCTCAAAGCGGCAGCGGAGAAGGCCGAGGGCGGGGTGGTTATCGTCGACTCGATGTCCCACGAGCACGAGGGCGAGGGCGGCTACCTGGAATACCACGAGACGGAGCTCGACCGCCTTGCCGGGACCGACTGGAAGAAGCGGGAACGGATGACCTTCACGGCCTGGATCAAGCCAGCCCAGGACCGCCGCCGCCTCATCAACTCGATCCTGCAGATGAACTGCGCGTTCGTCTTCGACTTCCGGGCCAAGGAGAAGCTGAAGATCGTCCGCGGCCAGGAGCCGATCCAGCTCGGGTGGCAAGCGATTGCGGGTGAGGAGTTTGCGTTCGAGATGACGGTCCGCTGCCTCCTCCAGCCCGGGGCGAACGGCGTCCCCGACTGGTCGGAGGAAGGGTTCCGGAATGGGGTGCCCAAGCGGAGCGAGATCCACCGGCCGCTCATCCCTGACGGTGCACAGTTGAGCGAACAGATCGGCGAGAGGCTCGCCCAGTGGGCCAAGGGCACGCTCCTCGGCGCGGCCCTGGTCGCGCAGGCTCGGGCGGTCGCCGAGCAGGGAACCGCTGCGTATTCCGCTTACTGGCAGACGCTGAGCAAGCCGCAGAAGACCGAGCTGGCAGGGCAGCACGAAGCGAACAAGGAGCTCGCCCGACAGGCGAAGAGCCGTCAGGAGGAGCCGGAGGAAGCTGAGGAGACCTTTGAGCTAGCCGACGCTCCTCTGTGAGCGCCGAGGACTTCCGCCGCCGGGCGACGGCCAGAATCGAGGCCCGCCAGCGAGGGGCCGTTCCCGGCTGGGAGCGGCTGTCGCCCGACGACGTGGAGGCGTACCGGCGAAGCGTGGACAGGGAATACCAACGGATGAGGGAAGGGAATGAGGTACGAGAAGAAAGGCACGACCGTCTGGACCGGCGATGAGAAGGTGAAGCGGGCAGAGAGGCGGGCAGTGGCACTGCAGGCGACGCACGAGCAGAGGAACGCGCTCAGGCGGCAGGCTCCGAAGATTGTCGAGCTGGAGCGGACGTCGAGGAAGAATTTCGAGCTCGAGATGAAGGCGAGGAACCGGTGCGAGCCGGACGGCGTGGACTGGTGGCGGCGACACGAGCGTGCCCAAGCCTGGCACGAAATCGCGACGATGCTGTGCGAGGCGAAAAACGTGGAGGGTCATGGACGAGACTAACGCGCTCAATGAAGCCAGGAAGCTGGTCGAGAAAGGCTGGTGCAAGGGAACTTCGGCTCGGAACGCCGCCGGGGAACCCACGGGGACGACTGACGTCGATGCCGTTGCCTGGTGCCCTTATGGGGCGATGGGGGCCATCCCCGGCGCCTCATTCATCAGAACCACGGACCGTTATCGCAAGTCGATCGGACGGTTGGCGATCAGCAAGTGGAATGACGAGCCCGAACGGACCAAGGAGGAGGTGCTTGCCGCCTTCGACCGGGCGATTGAGTCGGTTGAACCATGACGACCTGGCGACGCATCTCCCCCTGGGGACATTCGGAGACGATGCGGCGGTTGAAGAGTTTGCAGAACAAAATGAGGAACCATGCCGAGAATTTTGAAAACGAGCGCCGAGGCGATCGACTTCTGCAACAAGCACCGAGGGAGGAGGGTCCGCGACCGTAACGGGCTCCAAGGGTGGATCAACCCGCAAGGACAGATTCTAGTTGCGTCTGGAGTCCTCTCCGGAGGTCAATTCTTCGTTTGCACTGCTGCTCCGTTCTCTGCTGAAGACGAGCCCGGCAACGAGGAGCTACCCGAGAGCGTAAAGGAGGCGATGAGCAGGGAGGTATTCAACCCCGACGGCCCACACGCGCATATCCTCACCGCCCTTTGGCGCGAGGTGTCCAAGCTGGTGCGGGAGGGTGGCAAGTGAAAGACGAGCTAGCAGAGTTGCGCGCGTGGGTAGAACAGAAGCGGCGGGAGACATACCCGCATGAGATTCGACATCTGACCTTGCTCAGTACACTTCATCGCATCGACGAGATGATCGCCAAGCGTGAAGTGTCCACCGAATCGACACGTCCCGAGGATATGTCGAAGAAAACGGCGAACGTCGACATGAAAATCTCTGTGCTGTCCACTGCCCAAGCGGAGGAGGCACTGCGGCAACACCCTGGCACCTTGGAGGCGATGAACCGTAACGGTCTGCGATGGCGATACAGTGACGGCTTTGAGTTCTGGTCGACCGCGGACGGCGGCTGCTGGCAAAGCAATTTCATGACAATGGAGTGTCTACCTGCGGACTTCGAGCCGTATACGATTACCCGCTCTGGCCGGACTCACCCCGCACCCGCGGAGAGTAGCGCGGGAGAGATGCCCGAGCTGCCAGAAGCAATGGCGCGTTACTGGAGCGTTCAGCCGAGCAACAAAAGCGGGCCGCTGCATGACCGGATTCTGTTGGCGGAGGTGCGCAAAATTGCGGACGAGCGGATCGCGGCGGCGATAGAAACATCGGAGATAGACAATCGAGCCGCGGTTGACATGGTTCGTCAAGAGATCGCGGCGGCGCTGAGAGGTGCGTCCATCGAGGTTACCAACCCCAACGGCGAGAGCATTCTACAAGAACGTATCCGCATCGTTCCGGGTGACGCATGACCCGCCTAGCCGCCCTGTTGCTCCTGCTGAGTCTCGCTGGGTGCCAGGTGCTTGGTACAGCCGTTACTTCCTGCGACCGCCGAAGCATCGAGGGAGTTGATTGCGTGGTCTGCAGTAACCGCGCGAGTGGAAGCAGCGGTGTGAGCTGTAACTGGAGCAAGCCATGAGAGCCCTAATCCTCCTAGCCATGCTCCTCACCTCCTGCGAGCGAGAACGAGAGGCTGAGCCGTTGCGGTTCGGCGATTACGGGATGGAACGGGGACGCATCACTCAAACGACCCACGGCCCGAACAGTCCGAACATTTATTGCGGCGATGGTGAGAACGTAGTGGTTCAGTCTGCTGATGGGTCAGTGTCTATCCGATGCGGGGGGAAGCGATGACACGAGCTTTGGTCGTCTTCACCTGCCTCTATGTGTTGCTCCGCCACCCGCTGTTCTGGGGCGACGTCCTGTGGGCGGCAAGGGCTGGCGAGTCTCTCGTGTCTTCGCTGGCCAAGGCAGAAGGATCGGAAGGGCCGGAGCGCTGCGTCCCCAGGCTGGGGGCTCGCGGTTGGGAGCTCTGCATCAACGGGAGTGCCGACGAATGACCATGCTGGTAATCGCCGTCGCCGCGGCCGTGTTCGCGGCTTGGAGGGTGAGAAGGTGAGCTCGAGGCCCTTGCGAAAGCCCCTCGCCCTGTGGAAAGCTGAGCCCAACAACGACGGAGGGGTATGAATCTGAACCCAGTTCGAAGCCGGTGACGTCCAAACTCTACCGGGAGCTCGGCGGCAACGTCGTCCTGCAGCACGGGGCGACCGCCCTGCGATTCTTCCCCAAGGCCGGCGGGGCGATCCTCCAGGCGTACCGGGACGGGTGTCCGCCCCTCCTTCGCGAGCACGCGGGCGCCGCATTCCAGACCGCGTTCCGGGTCGGCGGCAACGATCCGACCGTAGGCGGCTCGAACGCCTCGATGGGCAATCCGATCGCCTGCTTCGGCATGCCCGAGACCCAGCGTTACAACTACACGGGCCGGGAGACTCTGTTCGACACCTTAAACTACGTCTATGAAATCACCCAGTTCGCCCCGTTCTACTGGTCCTCGGAGGACTCGGTCGACGACGCCCCGGCGCCCAACGCAGACGGCTCTCGGACCGGCTGGTTCACCTCGTACGACCCCGGCAGATACACGAACGACGTCAACAGCTCCTCCCGGCCGATCATCTTCGAGGGGAGGCCCGGCTGCGAGTCCGGCCTGTTCTTCGTGGGTGACGAACGCACGCTCGGCCAACCCTTTGGGGAGCGGCTCGCCGAGATCCAGGGCGGCCGCTTCGCTCTCAAGATCCGCCCGTCGTTCTTCACCGCCCATGCGAACGCCTTCGCGGGGGTCGTGTTCCGCAAGTCCGTGCCTCGGGATGCGAGGACGAAGGACGACGCCTATCGGGCGCCGGGGATCCATTTCAATTTCAATCGTGCCGGGGGGTGGGAAGCCCTCAGGAGCGACGGCAACGGGCCGCAGGTCTCGCTCGGCAAGGGCCAGTTCTCGATCGTCAACACGGCGAGGCTCAACTCCGCCGGCGGGCTGCCGATGGAGATCCAGACGCACAACGGCATCCCCGGCCTGTTCTGGGTGATGATCGACGGGGTCGAGGTCGCGAGGGTGTTCGACCCCGCCAAGCTCTCCGGCCCGCACCTGGGCGTCTTCGCCCAGACGCCGACCGGCGCGATCTCCTTCAACGACCGCGCGCCCTACCACGTCGGCGTCGAGGTGGTCAGCCGGTGGGCGGCGACGTTCAACGGGATCGTCTCGGATATCCGGGTCCGGTGTGCTCCCGGGGTCAACGAGCCCCACAAGTTCGACCGGGCGAACCTCCCGGCCGCGTTCCTGAGCTGGGAGACGTTCCCGCCGGGCGACAGGCGGGTCTACGCGGTCTCGAGCGCGAACGACCGGACCAACCTGCCGCCCGGCGTCTCCTACCTGCTGAGCGGGGCTTATGGCTACTGGGCGGGCAATTCGGCGGGGACCGCGGGCCTCTACTCCCGGTCGCTCGCCACCGTGGACGGCAAGCCGTCGTCAGGGGCCCACATCATGCTCGACACCAACGTCCGAGGGGAGTTCGTCACGATGATCAATCCGCTCCCCGAGGGCGTGGTCACCGAGGCCAGCGAGCTTCGGGTCCAGACGATCTGGCAGACGAGCCTGTTCGACTAGAACGGGCGAACGTTCGCCGGGTTGGCGTAAAACGAACCCCATGCGAAACTTGGGGCATCCCAAACCCCAGACCATGGGAGGGCGAGCATGATTCCGAAATGGGGCTACCGGGTGGTGAGGTGCCGGGAGGGGACCTTCGAGTTTCGGGAGGTCTTCTGCGACGATCGGGGCCAGGTGGTCAAGATCGCGCCGGCGGCGGCGTCCCCCAAGGGCGAGAACAGGTCCGACCTTCTCCGGGATCTTGACGCAATGCTCGGAGCCTACGCTTCCGATACGCTCGACGAGGCTGATGGAGAAGCGTAAACCTGCGGAGGGCACGATGCTGGACGCACGGGGCAAGCCGCTCTACGAGGCGGGGAACACCTGGGCGAGGGTCACGACTTTTGAGTATTGCCCGAACTGCGGCGACGACATCCTGGCGACGCGCGCCTGGGAGACTTCCTGGATGGAATGCCCCGCGTGTCTGAAAATGTTCTCGGTGAAGAGCCCCAGAATCCTGAAGCGAGTCAAATGAGCCTGAGACTGCTGATCCAAACTCTTCGCACGAACCCCGATCAACTCACGACGTTCGGTGCCGTCGCCAACGACCTCGAAAAGCAGATCGCCTGCTCGGCCGTGACTCCCGAGCAGGCCCAGTACATGTCGGGCGTCGCGATCGGCGTCGCCGCGCACTCGAAGACGCTCACCGACCACGCGATCGCCGAACTCGACCGCGTGCTCCGCGAGCACGTCCGCGAAGAGCTCGCCAAGCTCCGGGCCGAGATGCTTCCCCATATTGCCCAGTAGGTTCGAGATGGGCGAAGCTGAGCTCGTGAAGATCAAACGACGTCCGCTGACCGACCACTACATCCTCGTCGAACGCAAGCCGCTGCCGTGCGTCGACTCCGAAGAATGGCAGCGGTGGATGAGCGGGCCGCGCGAGCAACGCCTCGTTGCCTGCCATAAGTTCCTCGACTACACGATCGTCGAGACCTACTTCGTGGGCTTCGACGTCGCGCCCAATCAATCAAATCGCCCGCTGGTGTTCGAGACCATCGTGATCGGAGGCCGAATGAACGGCATGGTGGAGAACTACTCGACGTGGAAGGACGCGGAGAAGGGCCATAAGCACGCCTGCGCCCTGGTCAAGGGCAGTCTGCATTGAGATGCCCAAAGTGCCAGCACCCGAAGAACTTCGTCACCGACAGCCGAAAGAAGCTCAGGACGATCCAGAGGACGCGGGAGTGCCAGAAGTGCTCGGCTCGCTGGTCGACGACCGAGATCCTGGTCCATGCCAGACGCTCCGTCAACTCGAGCAGGCTGATGCTGATCCGCCGGCTGCAAGCGACCCAGCGGGAAATCTCCGAGACGATCGAGAGGCTCCAGAAGGCCCCGACGATGCCGGTGGCACCGTCGAGGCTGAAGAACGGTTAGTGCAGCTCGTCGCGGGTGAAAGTCGTCCCCGAGTCTGAAGTGCTGCTCGTGCAAATCGCCGCCGAGTCCGCGTCGTTCTTGAGCGTGAACGTCGTGGCGGTCTGCGTTATCTTGTTTCGCGCCAACGTGGTCACGAATCTCAGCATGTCGGGGAGCGTCGCGGGCCACGCAAGGCACGCGGTCGGCTCCGCGTAGGTCGCGGCCAATGCCGAGAGTGTCGCGTTCAACCCAGTCCCCGAAGTCACCGCCGTCAGGATCGCATCGCCCGAGGTCGAGCCCCCGGTCGCCTTGATTCCGTTGCCGGTCGCCCCGCCCGTCGACTGGACGCCGGCCCCGGTCCCCTGACCTGCGAGGGCCAAGCCGTGGCCGTTGCCCCCGCTAGAGGCGAAGCTCGCCGCGTTGCCGCTCGTGTTCGTCCCGAGGAGGGCAGAGCCCGAGGTCGTGCCGCCCACGAGGTTCATCCCCGCGCCTGTCGTCCCTGCAACCGCCCTGATGCCGTTCCCGGTACCTTGGCCGGTCGCCACGAGGCCGCTCCCGGTCGTGCCGCCAATCAGGTCCATTCCGGGCGATGAGCCCACGCCGATGCCGTAGAAGCCCGGAGAGCCCGACGCTTGCGCCTCGGCCCGTAACCCGGCGCCCGAGCTCGCCCCACCGAGAGCGAAAAGCCCCCGACCCGTGGAGCCGCCCGTCGTCAGGATGCCGCTCCCGCTGCCTTGACCGAGGGCCGAGATCCCGCTGCCGTTCGACCCGGTGGAGTTCGCCACGATCGCCGAGCCCGTCGAGTTCACCACGTTGAGCTGCTTAAAATACACCGTGGCGTTGTTGCCGCTGAGGTCCCCGCCGTTCGCGTACTGCACGTTCGCCGCGCACCCCGCGTCTGGCTGGATGATGTACTTGTCGCCGGGCGCCACTAGAGCCGAGATGTCCTTGAGGGTGACGATCGTCTCCCCGGTGTTCGTGGAGTCCACGATACAGCTCCGGGCCTGGACGAGCCCGTTGGGGTCGTAGACGACGATCGCGAAGCCGTCGTTGAACTGGTCGTCCGCCGAGACCCGTGCGGTGGAGAGGCCGAGGGTCGTCGTCGACTCGCTGACCAATGCCCCGTCGTACAGGTTGGCGACGGCGTTCCCGTTCCAGCTCACCACGTTGCAATCGGACCCCGTGGCCACGCAGACCGATTCATAGCCGGGCTTCGGGAGGATCATCATCGAATAGAACGACGCGGCGGTATCGGTCCAGGTGCCGCTCAGCACGGTCTTCTGGATGGTCCCCCCGAACGGCTTCAGAGGCAGGGAGTTCGAGTCCGAATCCCAGTCGAACCTCCACGGGCCATAGGCGTTCGACGAGGTGTCGGATTGCGTGGTCTCGCCGACCGATATCCGGTAGGTCGATCCCGCCGTCAGGGTCTGCGTGGTCGTGAAGCAAAGCGGGATGTAACCGCGTGCGACGAGCGGAGCCGTGGTCGACTGGGTCGTGGCGATCGGCGTGGTCGAACTGCTGTCGTAGAGCCGATAGCGGATGCTCCCGGTCGGGGTCCCGGCGGCGGTCCCCACGTTGAAGGCCAGGCAGTCGAACTGGATGTTCCCGGTCCCCTGGACGGTGAACTTGTTGCCGACCTCGATCGCGGAATAGACGCGATCGGCGGACGCGATCGGGTTCGTCGAGTGGTCGGCGTTCGTGTAGGGATAGCCGATGTAGGTGTTGTCGCTGAACTTGATCCGGTACGCCGCGGAAGCGGTCCGCTCGAACGAGGTCCAAGTGGTTCCGCTGTCCCCGGATTGCCTCCAGGCAGCCCCGAACCGGCCGAGCCCGGTGGTGCCCCACCCTCCCATGTCGACGCCGATCGAGCCCTCGGGCATTGCGCGGAGCGAGTAGTTGCCCGACGCGTTGGTGTTCCTCGCGACGAACCAATATTGCGTGCCCCCGGTGACGGCCTGCGAGAAGGTGAGCCGCTTGACACCGACGGAACTCGCGTCGAACGTGACGTTCGCCAGCGAGGCGTTCGGGGCCCCGGCGGTCGTGCTGGTGTAGATGTCGAGCCGGCCGTCTGTCGTCCCCCACCCACTCCCGGAGACGGCGCTGACGTAGACCGAGATCTCGGTGATCGTCTTCGACTGCGGTGCGAGGAAGCCCATCGCGTCGTAGATCGAGGTGCTGCTCATCGCGCGGTCGGTGACCGCAGGGCTCGAGCCCGTTACGAGCGGGGTCCCTACGAACTGCCCGACGGCCTGGCCGAACGCGGGGGTCGCGAGCAGGAGAATGGCGAAGAGCAGCTTGATCGATTTCATCGTCCGTGACCTCGTGGGTTTCTAGCTTTGTATGTCCCGGCCCCTCCCGTGCCCGTGGGCGTCGCAGTGGGTGTGGGCGTGGGCGTGGCCGTCGGGGTAGGTGTCGGCGTGGGTGTTGGAGTCGGGGTCGGCGTTCCACCCGCAAACGGATCGGATGAGCCCCAGCCTTTTGAACTAATGAAACTCGCGTTACCTTGGTCTGAGTCGTCAACGTAGAGATTGAAGGTACTGGCTTCGGTGTTGTTGATGACTCCGAATATCGCATGGCGGCCGCCGCCGGCAGAGACGGACACCCAAGAATAGACGCCCGCTTGCGCCGTTGTCGCTTCGTCAAGAAGCCAGGTGCCGTCGAAGTAAAGCGAAATTTTATCGCCAGTGGCGATGTGCATTTCAAGCTCATGCCAAGCATTCGTCGTGAGCGCGACGCCCGTGTCTGTCTGGGTGTATGTCGCGTCGTTTCGGTAACAGACACCAAGATTCCCGTTTGTGAGGCGGCAGGGCGCGACATAACGATCGTAATTGGTCGTTAAGTGGTAGGCTGCAAAGCCGCTTGTGGGCACGTTCGTTGTGTATGCGTTCGTTGACGGCCAGTACTGCCAAGCATGAACCACTGCCCGGTCATAGGTCGAGGCTGGCGTATAGAGCGGGCTATAGACACCGCTACCGCCTGCAGCTGGGGCCGCGGCGAGCAGGGAGAGGTCTGCCGTTGGTCCAGAGCCAAGAGGGCAGTTGTTGATGTATGTGCCGTGCTGCTGAGCGCTCGAGAGCGAGCCTCGTGTGCGCCAGTCGATGAGCGGAATACACTGCGCCGCTACGTCGCCTGCTGCGCCGGTCTGCCGACAATCGGGCTGCTGAGCGCGGCCGATGTAACCTGAATATGAGCATCCGTTGTAATACGATTTTGTGTCTTCAGTCCCCGCCGCATTCATCGGCGAGGGCATACCGATGAGTGTTCCGGTTTTCGAATAGACGAACGAATCGAAATAGATGTTTGGCTTCCAGCTCGGAACACCCATGCCGTAGTAAGAGCGCGCTGCGTAGATATCCGTGAACAGAGAGTTAGTCGCGGTTCCCTGAAAGTTAATGTCGGTATAGTACGCCGTCTGAACGCCGTCGATGAGCACTTCGAACAGTCCGCCCGTGCCATCGTGGATGGTCCCGCCGATCTGCCCGGTGTTCTGCCTGACGCGCATCTCGACTGAGTACCAGTGACCGTTCTTCGGGACCCAGTTGGCGATGTTATTCGATATGGCCGAATTAAAAGCGACCCCCGGACATGTTCCCTCTATGAGCCACGTAGGATTGCCCGCAACGTAGTCGACGCCGACGAAGCCCGCGCAGCTCGTTCCGCTAAAGTTGATGCCTGGGCCGTGGTTGGCGCTTGCTACGTTCGATTGGAGGTAGCCGTCACCGAAGCGCACCATGTATCGCAAGGAAGCGTAATTCGATGGTGTGGCCGCGCTCTTGTTGGTGTAGCCGGGGCCGGTGCTCCCCGCTTTACCCGAGCCATAGATACATCCCGCGCCCGTCGGCGGAGTGACGGGACAGGTTGGGCTGATTTTGAGGTCTTCAGTGTATCCGTTGGTGGTGATCGAACCGAGCCCGTTGTTCGTGGCGCATCCCGCTTCTTGTCCCGTGGTGCACCCGGTGGCGGTTTCGAAGTCAAGACAGAAGTCGATGTCGGCACGCGGGCTCGAGCCGCCCGGGCAGATGGATTCCGGAGCCGCAGCCGCGTTCTCGACGAGCCACGCCTGATAGTCGGACTCATCGCCGCAAGAGACGAGGGAGCTGAGAAGGAAGATGACGGCTCGCCAGCGGATCAATCGGGGAACTCCACGCCAATGAGCAGTAATTTCTCGGGGAACTCGGACGGCGTGCCGTCGTCCAGGATCAGGCCCAGCGTGATGTCGAACCGCTGGCCGATCTCCACCCCGGTGCACACGAACGACACGTCGGTGCCGGCGATGGTCGGCTCGGTGTCCCCGAGGATCTCCTCCGCGTCGGCGCCGCTGTAGTGGTTCGCGGCCGAGACGGTGTGGCCGCTCGTCGCGAAGCCCACGCCCTCGGGGAGCAAGCCGTCGTAGCCGATCGTGAACGTCTTCGTCTGGCCGGGCAGGATCTTCTGTACGGTGGGGCGGGCCATGGTCTAGAGCCTCCCGCGAGCCGTTCCGGCCACCCGGTGGCCCCGGATGCTTCCCCCTCCGAACCTACCGCGAGTCACGTGTGTCGCGACCCCTGTCCCCAGCCCCTCGAACGGGGGCCTCGCGGTGAACGCGAGTTGGGCCCGGTCTCCGGCGTCGATCCTGCCGTCCGGATTGGGCAGCGACGAATAGGCCCCCGGAAACAGGGGGCCGGAGCGGCGGGTCTTGACGGGGTTCCTCGGCATGCACGCATTATCGCCGCATACGGGGGCGCTGCCTATATGCGAAAAGCATCGCCCACACGCGGCGGATCAGCCAGGCGAGCGGGATGAGCCGGTCGCTCGAGCCCTCCGCGTTCTCTCTGGCGTCCTCGCGGAGCGTCATGAGCTCAGTAGTACTTTTCGATGTCGGGAGGCGGGACGGTGGCCAGGGCGTCGCGCTTGGCCTCGAGGACGGTCGCGGTGTTCCGCTTCTTCAGCCAGGTCGTCAACGCGCCGACGGCGATACCCACGGCGGCGCCGGCGTATCCCTTCAGGTAGAGCGGAAGGAGCGAGATGATCAGGACCCGGACTTCTTCGGAGTGCTCCTGTAGGAACTGGGAGAGGAAGCCGCAAAGCGCGATCCACGCCCCGCCCAGTAACACGTTGAGCGTCTTGCGCCACGCCGGGACTTCGTCTTTAGGAGGCCCGAGGACCTCGGCCGCCGAATCGACGACCTTTACAGGACCGGAGGTATCAACGACGACTGCTTCTTGGGGCATAGCTCCTCATAGGCTTTCTGCGACTGGATCAGGTGCTCGTCGACCGACTGCAGGAGCTTGACCGGGCATTGGTTGGTCACGGGGTTTCCGAAAACCGGGCTGCACCCTGACAAACCGACGGCGAGTAGGAGTCTGATCCAGTTCATGGGGCCATGATGCCACGGCTATTCGAGGACGTCTGTAGGCGATTTGAGCCGTGTCAACGGTGCATCTCGAGGCTTGCCACCTCGTGGGCTCGAATCGCGGCAAGCAACCGCTCTGCCGGCCTGGGATTGTTCACGGTCGTCACGGTGTCGTTGTCGTTAACCGAATCATTGGTCACTACCGTGCTGCCGCAGTTGGCGATGATCACCCCGGTCTTGAGCGCCCCCGCTTGGTTCAGCCCTACCGGCTCATCGACAATCTCGGACACGTCAACGTCTTCTTCCTCCGCGGCTTCAACGATCTCGTCGACCGCTTCGAGGTCCACCGCAACATCGCCGCACTGCGTGACCAAGACCGGAGTGGGTTGAGGGGCGGGAGCCGCAACAACGGCAACCTCATCGTCGTCACCGCCGCCACCCCCGCCGCCACAGGAACACAGGAGCACAAGGCAATATGCCGTTAACACGCGATTCATCACTTTAGCTCCTGTGTGGTGCCCGCGGTGTTGCCCGCAGTTCGATTGTCCATGGAGGCGCCGGGCGCCCATGGGGCAAGACTAGCGCGGATCACCTCCATCAATCTACTCCCCAAAGGGCCGTCGGGGCCTCACGCCGCCGTGGCCGTAAGCCAGGACGCCGTTAGGAAGTCCCTCATTCCTTGTGTTCCGATGTAGAGGTTCTCTCCAGAAACTCGATTTTAAGGGAAAGGACGTGGACTCCGTTCCAGAGGTCGTGGTTTTGTCCTCGGAGATAGAGGATATCTTTCTCCATTGCGTCGAAAGCGCTGCCGATCCCCTTAAAAGCTTCATCGTTTTGACGGACGTAGCGATGGAGAGACCAAGTAATAAAAGCGCTAATGCCTGAAAGTACCAGACCGATAGCTGTATTAAAAACGACGTGTCCATACTCACCCACATTCGCTCGCCCTTTTCAGGTGCCGTTTAATCTGAGCCACCGTCCTCCGATCCTCCATTCCGCCTTTCCAGCAAGGTAACGCGCTCTGTTAAGGCCGCAATCTGAGCTTCCAGGTCGAGCGTCTTACCCGAGTCGAGGCTAACACGTTCTTCTGCCTCCTGGAGGTCGTCTTTTTCCTCGGGAAGCCTGAGATGTGATCTGAACACGTCGCCGACCCGCTTGGCGTCGTACCCGAGCCGCTCCTCGAAGTCGAATTCGATCGCCTTTACCGCGCCGCCGTCATCGTAGCGCACGAGCCAGCCGACCTCTGGGAATCCCGCGGCCTCGAGCTCCTGGTTGATCTTCTCGTGGTTGATTCGCCCGGAGAGCTCCGAGGCTTCGACGGATTGCATCACGATCTCCTTTTCCCGACTGCGAACCAGCTGTAGCTGTTGGCGAGGTAGAGCGTCCCCGATCCGCTCGTGCGCTGGACCTCGATCTTGAAAATGTGGCTCCCCGCGGCAAGGTCGAAGACATGGACGCTGAAGCTTTGTGGCATGACGAGGCCATTGGACGCGAGGATGCCTGTGGACCTAAGCGGGTAGCTGTTGCCGATCGTGACCCCGTCGACCGTGAACTTGATCGCCCCCGTGCAGGTCGCGTCGTCCACACTGTAGGTGAGATTCGAGTTCCAGATGATGTAGTCGTCGGCGGCGACCGCAAACGTCTTCGAATTTGCGGCGATGAACGTCGTGCTCGCCGTGGACGCCGCTCCCGCGCTCGAGGATTGGGGCTGAATAGGCAGCTTGTTGAAGATGTTGATCAGCTCGTCGACGTTGATCGTCGCGCCGTTGAGGAAAGTCGAGCCGTCGAGAGATGACATGAGGCCTCAGGTGAAGGGCGAAATCGTTTCTATGGTGAGCGTCATCCAGGCCCCGGACTCCTCGATCTCCATGACCTGGCCCTCGAGCGTCCCTCCCATCCACATTAATACAGGCGTGCCCTCGTGGTAAGCCACGATGGGGGCCCCCGCCTGGTGGGCCCTGGCCTTGAGCGAGGTGCCGTCGACGTGCGCGAGCCCGGTGTGCTGGATCTGGACGGCCGAGAACAGGTCGAGCGAGGCGAAGAAGTCCCGGCGGGGGACGCGGAACGTCGCGCGCTTCTGGAGGGTGGAGTACCGCGAGCAGTAGTAATTCTGGACCGGCTGGGCCCAGGTCGCGCTGTCGTAGAAGTTGAAGACCGGGGTGTGCTCCCGTCTGCCGTAGAGCGCCTGCGACGCCGCGCACAGCGACTGGAAATACCCGTCGCCCGACGCCGACTCGTCGGGCGTGATGTAGAGCTCGTTCGAGAGCTTCTCCTTGGGGTTGAGCTGGTGGAAGTCAGTCTCCGGCGGCTGGTTGACGGGGTCGCGGAAGTAGAGCTGGTGGAACTCGTTGACCACCTGGGCGTAGTCGCGGTCGGCGACGCTCAGCAGGTCGAAGCCCTCGCGGTGCCGGGCCTCCGAGAACCGGGCGTTGAACGACGTGTGCATCGTCGGCGCCTTGACCGAGAGTTTGCCGTGCCGGGTCTTGAAGAACACCAGCCGGGCCTGCCTGCAGATCTCCCGGATGAAGTCCTTGGCGTAGACCTGGTTCTCGAGCACGATCTGCATCTTGAGCCCGCCGGGGTACTGGGTCTCGAGGACGGTCCCGGCGTTGGCGAACGCCGACAGGTCGACATCGGCGGCGGACACGTCGTCGCCGACGCCGAAGTCCGGGTCGAGGAGCGTGAACGTGATGAGGTGGGTCGGCCGCTCGATGATGGCGTTCGGCGTCCCGGTGTAGGTCCCCGAGCCGTCGTCGGCGATGCCCGAGACGCAGAGCTTGAACTCGAGCCCCTCGTCGAATTCGAGGTGCGTCTGCCCGCTGCCGAGGTTGATGGTCAGCGTCTCCAGCGACTGGAAGCTGTAGAGCTCGGCGCTGCCCGCCGACGCTACCCAGTTTGCCGAGCCTTGCGCGAGGTAGAAGTGCTCGAGGTCGAACGCGGTGTCGTTCTGGATTACCCAGTTCGGCGCCTCCTCCCGCGAGGTCGAGGTTCGCTTGTCGCGGGCGTAGTGGTGCTTGCCCGCGGAGGACACATAAGAACACCTCGCGAAGTAGGTGTTCCCCGTGTCCTTCGTGAAGTCCAGGATCGTCATGTAGGGCACGCCGGGCGCCATGACCAGCGGCGGCTGGAGCTGCCAGTAGTTGAGCTGAGGGAAGCTCAGGATGTTCGTGCTCATCACGTCGAGCAGGGACGTGCGCAGGGCGGAGCCCACCGGGTTGTAGGTCGCGCCGCCGTCCGCGCTCTCCGCCTCGTAGACCTCGACCCGGGCCTGGCCGTGGACGTTGGTGAGCGTGACGGCCTTGGTCGAGTAGCCGTAGCCGATAAACGGCGAGATCGACGCGGAGTTCGCGGCCGAGGTGAGCTTTCCCGACCCCGAGCTGCTGTCGCGTAGTCCGGTCGGCTCGGTCAGGTCGAAGCTGCCGCGGAGCCCCTCACGGAACTCGTCGGCCATCTCCTCGTGGAGCACGGGCGTGCCCGAGTTGTAGAGATTCGTGATGTCCACGCTCGTCAGGAGGCGACTCCAGACGCGGACGCACATGATCTTGCCGTCGAGGCCGGGGTCGCCGTAGATGTTCGACCCAATCGAGAACGGCCCATCCCGGTTCATGTACCTGTCGGTCGCCACGACGGTGCCGTTCCCTGAACTGCCCGACGAGCCGTTGTCCTCGTACTTGATCGTCGTCGTGGTCGGGACCTCCAAGATCTCGAAATTGTCGCCGTCGAAGTCCGAGCTCGAAGCCCCGGTGACGGTGAGCGCCGCGCCCTTTTTGAAGCCGTGGGCCACGGTGGTCGTGAGCGTCGTGATGTCCTTGGCGTTCCGGGAGAGCCCCGAGCCCGAGACGGTCCTCGTGGTCGCCGTCAGCTGCGTGACGGCGGCCCCCGCGTTGACGTAGATCGCCATGTTGCCGACGTCGGGATCCGGCGCCGGGTCGTCGTTGTCGTTCTGGCAGATCACGTGGTACCAGACGCCTGTCGTCGCCGCCGTGCCCCACGACACCGAGCGGGAGATCTCCTCGCCCGAGCTCGAGATGCCGAAGGTGATCTTGTTGGCCGAATTGAGGTAGACCACCCACTCCAGGGTCTTCGACGCGATGTCGCCCTGCCGCATGATGATCCGGTCCGCCACGGCGTAGAGCGTGTCGAAATTCACCCAGAATTCCACGGTCATGTCGTGGTTATTCTGGCTGAGGAAGCCCGGGTTGTCGGCGTTGAAGAAATGCTGGCCGTCGATCAGGTCCGCGCACCTCGCGAGCTCGTTGGCGAGGAGGTACGCCCGGATATTCACGAGGATCTTCGAAGCGTCGGAGGCCGGGGCGTAGACGACCGCCCGCGACCAGCGGGAGAGGTCCCGCGCCCAGTTCGGGGGGTCGACGTCGGGGTAGGAGATGAACTCCCCGAAGCCCGCGGCACTGCCGGTGGATTCGAGCGCCACCTCAACCCACGCGGCTGGGTTCAGGTCGGTGTACTGGTTCTTGACCAGGATGCGCTCGAGCGACTTGTTCGGGTGGTTGGCGAACGCCCAGCCGCTGAACAGCTTGGCCGACGGCAGGGAGCTCACGATCCCGGAGTCGAAGAACGGCGCGTCGATGGCGATCCCCTCGCCGGCCGTCGTGCTCTGGCCGAAGACGATCGCCCCGTACTTCCCCTTCCACTTCTCGTCCAGGTTGGCGAGGATCGTCGAGTCGAGCCGCCGGGAGACCTCCTTGTCCTTGAACAGCACGTCGCCGCAGCGGAGCGTCAGGACGCCCGCGCCGCCGTCGTACTGGGTGTCGATCACGCGGAGCGTCTGCCGGATGTTGTCGGCGTCGACGTGCGTGGTCAGCGACGCGCTCACCGAACCGGAGTCGAACGGACCGCGGTAGGTGAACGCCAGGTGGGCCCGGTCGCCCGAGCTGATCGAGCCGTCGGGGGTCGGCAGGGCGGCGTGGACGCCTCCCCAGAGGGGGATGGACCGCCGGAGGGCGGCGGGGTCGCTGCCGGTCAGCGTGCCGTCAGACACGGGCTTCGCGTAATACCGGACTTCGCAGTAGGCGTTGTGGATCTCGTGGGTCTGCAGGAGATCGAAGAACGTCTTGCCATACTCCGAGAGGTGGCTGTCGGCGTAGATCTCGATCGACACGTCGTAGTCGGTGCGGAAGTAGACGTCGATGCCGCGCTTGACCACCGGCGACGAGACGAGCAGCGGGTAGCAGGCCGGGCTCCCCGGATAGATGGTGCCCGCCGGCCAATAGTCCAGGGCGAAGTAATAATCTACGCCGGCTCCTCCGGCCTTGGGGAGCAGCGTGAGATTGCAGACTTCGACGTCCAATTCGGGGAAAAGTGAGCTCAATCCCAGTGCCTCAGTCTGAAGAAACTCAATTCCAGTGTCCAGTAGCCCTCGACATACGGCGTCGCCGAGAACCCGCCGAGGATCACGTGCTCGAGCTTCCACGGCCAGATCGCCTGCTCGGCGTCGTAGAGGAAGAACGGCCAGTAGAAAAGGTTGGCGACCGCCCGGAACGACACGAGCTCGGCGTGCGCGACGCCCTCGAAACGGAGCCCGAACTGCTTCTCGACTTCGTATTCCATGCTCCCGTGCATCACCTTGCGCCGGACGCCCGGCTCGAACGTGCTCGTCGCCACGCCCAGCGAGGGGTCGGCGTCCGAGAAGCTGAATCCGTGGGACCCGTAGATCTTCGAAACCTGGGTGGCCTCGCTGCCGGTTAGGGCGCCGGTCAGGATGCCGATTCCGCGAAGGTCGGCGGGGGAGCACTCGACGACCAGGTCCTGCTGCCGGGGGCCGATGAGATCCGCCCTGACGAGCGGGTTCTTGTTGAAGCCGGCGATACTCGACCAAGCGCCCGAGCTGTCCCGCTGGCGGCCGAGGACCTGCTGTGTCGCCTTGGTGAGCAGCCAGTCGGCGCGGGCGACCACGACGTGGGTGATCGCCACGTCCTCGTCGTAGGCGTAGCCGATGCCCGCCGACCCGCCCGATGTCGAACGCCAGCCGGTCGAGCGGGGCCCGGTCATGATGTGCTTGGACGCGAAGCCCTCCTCGGCGGACGTGGCCCCGGTCGGCACCTCGATCGAGTCGGCTGCGACTCCTGCGTGGTTGACGAGGAAGGTCAGGGCCATTGGCGGAGCTCCCGGACTGTGAACGAGAGCTGGTAGAGGTCGTCGAACGCGGCCAGCGTCTGGTAGGCGGTGACGATCCCGTGGAGATTCTTGTGGTAGATCGAGTGCCCGTCGGGGTCGTAGACGAACATCGGCTCAGACAGGAGGTTCGGGATCGCCTCGAACGCGTCGACTTCGGCGCGGGTGAGCTGCTCGACGAAGAAGTTCCACTCGGTGTCCACCAGGAACGTCTGCCGCCGGTACTGGTGGCGGCTAGGGAACGGGAGGATCTGAAACGAAGGCGCCGTGTGGTGCACGAAGCTCAACCCGTTCGACACGAACAACTTGTAGACGTCCTTCGTATAGTCGGCCGAATTCAGGCTGAGCCCGATCGCCTGCTTGCCGGAGAGCGCCAGCGGCAGAACCCAGTCCTGGGCTCGGGGCCCGACAAGCGTCGCCGAAAAGCTGGCCGACGAGAATTCGGTGTTCGATGCCGACGGGTAGTTCGACCAAGAGAGCACGCTGACGCTCTTCCCGGCGTGGCGGTCCGCGCGGGCGAGGACGACATGGGAGCACCCGAGCCCGCCGGCCTTGTTGACGAGCACGATCCGCCGGGCTCCCGAATCCGACGAGCTCCACGCCAGCGACCGCGGACCGCCGATCACGTTCTCCAGCCCCGCGGTATCGCCGGTCGCGACGTTCGAGGCGTCGGTGACGGTGATCTGGGCGGCGTCGTGCCAGACGTTGTTGGGGAGGAGCACAAGCGTCATGTGGCGGCACGCTCGTTGAGGCTCTGGTCCGAGCCGCCCGATGAGGCCGCGCCGTCATTCGCGTTGCCGAGCTGCTTGATCGCCCGGGCCGCACGCTCCGTCTCCTGGGTGAAGCCCCGCATGGCCTGGGTCGATCTGCTGATCTGGGTCGTCGTGTTGCTCAGCACGCGGGCCGTGGCGGTCCCGGCCTCGGCGGCGGTGTGGCTGAGGTCGCTGAAAGCGCCGTTGGCGTCGACGAGGGCGCTGTAGAGCGCGTAGACCAAGTCGGGGTTCTTCTCGATGGCCGCCGCTATGTCATCGAACGAGTCGACGCCGATCGCGCCGAGCTTCTCGAAGAAGTCGCCGATGTCCGACTGGCCGATCGAGTCGAAGTAGCCGACGATTTCTTCGGTCGAGTCGAACCCGGCCGCGGCCAGGGCCTTGAATTCCAGCTCCAGCCCCTTGAGGGCGGTGCGCGGCGAGTCGTCGCCCTCGCCGTCGATGTTCTTGCCGATGATGGCGAACGCCTCGGCGATCGAGTTGGGGCCGACCAGCGCCTCGGTGGCCAGGATATTCAAGGCTTGAAGATCTTCGCCGAACGCTTGGGCCGATAGCTTTCCGTCGAGAAAGGTGTCCGAAAGGTTCTTCTTAGCGTCTGCCGCGTTGAAGCCCAAACTGTCCATGAGCGAGAGCGTATTCGCGATCACCTCGTTGAAGTTGTCGGCGTCGCTGGTTGCGTTCGCAAAGATCGCGGCGAAGTCGTTCGTCAGCTTCTCGTCGCCACCAGAGACGATCTGAGCGAGCGGGTTGGCCAGCCCAACCGCGAAAGCTTCCTTCGAGCCCTTGGGTTGATCAATGTTGAATTTCTTATCGTCGAGAGTGAGAAGGCCGTTGATCCCCTGGAATTTGGGAAGGTCTTGTTTTCCCGCCTGGCCGAAGAGTTCGAGAATCTGATCGATCCCTGCCGCCCGGCCTTCTCGCTCTTGTGCGAGCCTCGGGTTCCCACCAAGGCCGAAAGCTGCATACGCCGCGAAGGCCGTCTGAGAGATACCGGTAACGTCGCCTGCGAAGTAGGTCTGCGCGCCAGCTTTCCCGGCATCGCTGAAGCTCTTGTTCGATTTGTCGAACTCCTTGATCGCGTTATAGGCGATGACCCCAGCGCCCGCGATCGCGCCAACGATCCCGGCTTGGACGAAAATGGTTGATGGAAGCGTTTCCGAACCAATCGAGCCGGCCACTTTTTCAAATCCGGTCCCGGTGACGCCGCCGCTTCCGGTGACGCCGCCGAAGGGACCATCGCCCCCGGCAAGTCCGCCAAGCTGCCCTCCGAGCCCGCCTTGAGCGAGCGCCCCAGCCGCAGCCGTGAGCGCCGCGGCAGATCCGTCGAGCGCCGTAGCCGATGCGGTGAGTTGGATGCCGGGAGCGGAGAAGAGGTCTGTCAGGCCCTTAACCCCGCCGCCCTCAAAGCCGAAGGTGGCGGCAATGGACTGGCCGAGCCCTTGGGCGGAGCCCACGTTGGACAGACCAGTCAACCCGGCGGATGACGCAATGTTGGCCGCGATCTGGCTCGCGAAACCTACGGCGACCCTCTTGAGCGCGTCCTTCAGCGTTTGCTCGATGCTTTGGGCACTGCCGTCGATGCTGGACGTGAAGATGTCCGCAAAGAAATCGACGGTCCCCTGAAACGCTTGCTTCGTGGCCTCTTCGAGCTGCTTGGAGAATTCGTAGGTCGCCTCGGCTACCTTCGAGTCGGTGATTCCCTGGATCATCCCCTGGACGGTCGCGTCTCCGAGCTGATCTTTGTATTTCGTCTGCAGCTCGGTGGTGACCGACGATCGAAACGCGGTGATGTACTTATCGAATGCTGCAGTCGCGTTCTGTGGGGAAAAGCTTTCGCCGAATGCCTTGTCGAGCTGGTCAGCGAGCGGCTTCAGCGTGTTCGCACTGGTGGACTGCGTCAGCGTGTTTCGCAGGTCGTCCTGGACCGCGAGCAGCTTCTTGGCCGCCTCCTCCGCCTTTTTATTCGCCTCCTCGCTGGTCTTGCCGAAGTCGGTGTATTTCTGCCTCAGCGCCTCCGTCGAGTTGCCGGTCTTATCGATCTCGGTCTTGATCTTCGCGGTCTCGGTCGCCGCCTTTCCGGCCTCGGCCTCGAGCCTCTTTATCTCGTCGGTGACTTCCCGGATCTGCTTCTGGCCCGCCTCGCTCTCGCGGAACGAGATGTCGAAGTTCGAGGAACCGGTCTCGAGCGTCCTGAGGTTCTCCTTCGCCCGAAAGAGCTGGGACTGGATGCTCTTCCCGAAGTAGGCTTCGCTGAGCGTGGCGGCTTTGGCTGCGGCGTTCGAGATCGCGTCGAATACGGCGACCACGCCCGACGCTTCGTTGATGTATTGGGAGATCGTGTCGAGCGTGTTGTTGAACGAGACGCCCAGCCTCTGGACCGCGTCGCCAGCGGTCTCCGTGCCGCCCGCCACTTCACCGCTCTTCTTGACGATCTCGTCTAGGATTGCGATTCGGGCGGCTTCGAGCTTTCCGGCTTCGTTGAGCTGCTTGGCCGTTATTCCGATCGATGCCGCGAATTCCTTCTCCGCCTTCGCGTTATCGATCTGAATCCCGTATTGCTTGAGGAGCTTCTCCTGGCCGGTGACGAGGGCCCGAGTCAGGTCGTCGAGCGCGACCTTGGTGTTCTTCCCGAAGGCGTCGCCGAGCGCGTCCGCGGCTTCGGCCACCTTGTTGAACTGCTCCGGCTTGAGCCCGGAAGCGAGGGCCTCGTTCGCGGCCCGCATCAGCTCCGTGTCGCTCAGGAGCCCCTGGGTGGCCGTGCGGAGTTGTTGGAGCTCGTTCGACGCGAGAGAACCCGCTGCCGACTGGAGGGTGCCGAACGCGGCGGATAGCTCGCTGACGCCCTGGCCGCGGTTGATGACGGCGACCAGCGAATCGAAGACAGTCTGGACCCCGTAGAATCCCTTCTTGACCAGTTCTAAGGAGCTATTCAGCTCGGTGAAGCTCTGCTTGGCCTTGTCGGTGCCCTTGTCGAAGCCGCCGCCGCCCTTTCCGAGCGAGTCGTACTGGTCCTTGAGTCGCTTCAACGCGGCCTCGGTTTCGCCCGTGTCCAAGCGAATCTTGAGGGCTACGTCTCGGATTTCACCCGCCATCCCGCCTTGTGCTGGCCTTCGCCGCTGCTTCGATGCGTTTAACCATGTGCGGCGAGATGCCTACGGAGTCGATGATCCAACCCCAGCCGCCGATGTAGTCGCGCGAGCGTTTCCTGAACCACTTCCGCGCCTCCCTACGGGGCTCATTGTGGACGCTTTTCGCCTCGCTGCCTAGGAGCGGACGACGTGCTTCGGACAGGGCGCAGCGGACGACCGCCGCCCACATGGCACGCTCCCCCGTCAGGGGGCTGGACTGGGTAAATTCGGCCTCGAACACGACGTGCGGCGGGGCACGCCGCGGCACGGCCGCCCCTTCGCTGCTCAAGGCTCGAAGAGCTCCCTCGGTTTGTGCCGGCTCCTCGGGACCTTCGGTCCGGTCAGACGCCAGAACACGAGCTTCCGCTTCTTGTCCTTGGTGACCAGGATCGGCAGCGCGCCGGCCTTCTTGGCGGCGTTGAACAGGGCGTTCCATTCCCCGGGGTCGAGGCGGTCCTGCGTCTTTGCCTGGACGAACAGAGTCTTTCCGGCCCGGGAGGCCACGAGATCGGCCTCCCCGTGGGAGGAAGCCGACCGCACGACGTGGTAGTCGAGCCCGACCAAACGGGCGCTGACGCGGTATTCGAAGGTCCGACCGCGTTTGTAGGGGGTTGCCAACTCGCCTCTAAGACACTCAATGCGTTGATTTAACGACGCTATCAGCTTTCAGCGGCTTAAACCAGCGGAGAGCACGAAATAGGGCTCAAGGGAAGCGGTCCATCTGGCGTTATGAATATTTGTTGACGGTTTGAAAACAAACGATGTAGCGTCGCATCTGAACAGCGGGAGGGACTATGGACATGAACTGCAGCGGACGATGGCCGGTGCTGGTGGAGACCGAGGACGGGGCGGAGATCGACAACGTGATCCGCGTGGACTTTGCCCGCGGAAAGCGGTCGTTGCCGCTCAGCCCGTATGACTTAGCCCAGGGGATGCCCGAAGTGGTCGAGGCGATCGACACTCGGACGCTGGCGGTGATGATTTTCGTGACGGGGGTAATCGTGGTGATCGGCGGGTGCGTGCTCGCCGGAAGCTGAAGGTTTTGAGCAAAGAACAAATTGGAGACGATTATGAGCGTGGGAAGTTGGATCGACCGCAAGGTCAAAATGGTGAAGCGGATTGTGACCTGGTGTTTCTTCCTGATCGTGCTGAGCGGTGCCGCGGTCGGCGGCTTGTCCTTATATGGGTTCGTCAATCCGCCGGTCCGTGTCGAACATGTCCAGGTGCCGATCGAGGTGGAGAAGCGGGACCCATCGATGGACGAGTTGATCGAGGAGGCCCCGCGGATGGGCATGGAGAAGCCGGTCGCCATCACCCTGCTCAAGATGGAGGACGGTGGGAAGAACAGGCGCGAGGCCAAACGGTGCGAGTGGGATTCAAAATTCTGGCTCGAACAGGCGAACAAGATCACGAAGGACCCGGAACAGCGTGACGCCTATCGGTGCTCGTATGGGCCCTTCCAGGTTGCCGCGTGGCACGCGCCGAAGTATGGCAAGACCTGGGCGGACCTGCTCGACCTGCGGGTCAACTTCGAGATTGCGGGCGTCGTCTGGGGCAACTGCAAAGAGGCGGCCAAGGCGAAGAAGCTGAGCAAGGTGGCCACCTATCGCGACGCGTTCCGCTGCTACAACGGCTCGGGGCCGATGGCGGAGCGCTATGCGGACAGGGCAATGGACGCGCTGAGCGACATGGCGGTCACGGAGATGCTGGACAAGTTGGAAGGTTAATCAAAACGGTTGGAGAGAGGGAGGCAGGGACATGATCAAATTTACGACATTGGCGATTCTGGCACTGGCGGCTGGATACGGATTCGTGACGATCACCAAGCCAGAGGATATGGGCACGCGGCCCGCTGACAGGATGGTTGAAGGGTGGCACGATCCGCGCGATCCCAAGTTCGATCAGTGTGTCCCCAAGAGGCCATACGTCCCGAAGCCGGAGGACCCGATCACCTCGGCCCGCGTCAACGTGTATCGGGAGTGGCGCAAGAAGCACTACCGGGAGTTCGAGGGGTGTGCCTATTCCTCCGATTCACAATGTGACGACCTTGGGGATTACGAGCAGCCGACAATTGAAATCCAACAGGACAACAACGGCGGGCTCGAGGGAGAGCTCGACCGACAGGGACTCACAGACGTAATTGAGAAGAGAAGTAACAACTGAGTGGAGAGGTATGGCGAAATCTAAGAAGACACCGAAGCGAAAACTGAAGGTCATCGCCGTCACGTTGCGGCATGACATGAAGTGGGTGGTGCCCTTCGTCTGGGCGGTCTGCGAGAAGTACGAACGGACGGTCGGGGACATCTTCCGCCGAGCGTTCAGCACGCACTTCGCAAACCGGCCGGGCGAGGGGTTCGTCGGCGGCGTCGGCTCGAAGCGGCGTGATTTATCGAGGTTCTGGTTCACCATCCCGAAGCAGATGGAGTGGATGAGCGAGGCGCTCGATGCCGAGGCCACGCGGCAGAATCTCTCGCCCTGCGTGATCATGTTCATCGCGTTCTGCGAGGTCTACGGCAAGGAGTTTCCGGAGCTCAGTAAGCTCTACCAGGCATGGAAGAACGTGAATGCGGAGGCGGCGTGAGCAAGAGGCTGCGGAGGGAGATGGAACGGAACCAAGCAAGAATCGCCGCACGCCCGACGAAGCCGGTGCCGCTCGACGCCGAGGCCAAGAAGGCAAAGGTTGACGCCTTCCGCGAGACGCTCTACCAGAGCGCGCTGGCGATGATCCTCGGCGGTCTCGAGTCGCACAAACGCGAGCACGGGCTCACGAAGATCGACGAGGTGGCGATAGGCGCCTCGGTGGCGGCGTTCGTCAATTTCATCAACGGCAATGGGAAGTTCGTCGCCGGCAAGGACACGGACGCTCTGATCGCCCTGGGCATCGAGGCCGTCGCCAAGGCTGGTGCCGAGGCGAAGCGGCGGACCGAGGATCGTCGTGTCCTGTTGGCCTGATGGCGGCGGGGCAGCGGCGCGTCAACCCGATCGGGGGCGAATAGTCCCCGCATCCAACCCGCTCTTGATCGTCGCGAGCGCCTCTCGCTCCGAGAGCCCGCATGCTAACGCGGCGTCGATTAGCACAACTTCGACCGCGGACCTGTCGAGCCACCCGGCGCCGACCAAGGTCCCGAGGGAGTAGGCGCTCTTGTTGAGCTGTCTGTTCCGATTGCCCTCGCCGGCCTGGGCAACCGCCTTGGCCTCGTTCCGCAATGCCGCCCGCGAATAGCCGTCGGCCACGCGGGGCATGACCATCCGGGCCGCAACCCTGGGCTTCGTCGGCCGATCGATCTCCCTCAGAAGCCTTTCGGGCAATGGGGAGATCTCCCAGACGGGAAACCAAACTCGGCGCCGATAGTTCTCGCCCAGAGTCGGAGGGCAGACCGAGAAGGTCTGTTTCTTCTCGCCACCGATCCTCAATTCGATGGCACCCCCGGCCAGATAGTGAACGGCCTTCTCATCGGGGAGCCTGGGGTCCCACCTGTAGATGCGATGACTTCCACGGCTCGACAGCCAGCCCAGCGTGGGAGGGAGCTCAAGGGTCTCGAGGAGCGGCGTGCCACGCTCGACGTCGTCGACTTCAAGGTCCACAATTCCGGGGATCGGCCCCAGCGCCATGCCGACGCCCGCGCCGGGGAAGTCCCGAAACGTCTGTATGAGCTGGCCGCGACTCGGGGGAGCGATCCCCCAGCCGTTCTCGATGGGGCGTTTCTCACGCGGCCTGGTGGGCACGGGAACGAGCTCGTTTCTGAGGAGCCATAAGCCCGTTGCAAGCGTCCCTCGCTGGGGCGCGGGTCTCATAGACGGGGCCTCCAGTTGGGTGGGGGAGGGGCGACGCGAAAACAGAAGGGACTTCCGTGTCCCGGTTGAACCCTAGAAGGGGATCTCGCCGCCGGCAAGCGTCTGGCAGATCCAGGTATGGGCCATGTCGAGCACCTTCGCCGCGAGCAGACAGTCGTCGCGCCCGAAATTATCGGTGCTCTTCCAACCCTCGCCGTCCTGATAGGACCGGCTGATCTTCACCGAATAGAACACCCCGTGCTCGTTCTGGTTGCCCCAGATGCTCGCCCGGATCCGGCCCATGCGGATTGCGTGGACCGGCTTGTTGCCGTTCGTCTGCGGTTCCAGAGGTGCTTCGGCGGGTGGTGCTTCCGCTGCCTCTTCGGCCTTTCGTCGCGCCATCGGATGAGTCCTCGGTAAGAAGGAGCGGCATCCCTGCCGAGATGGCCGTCCCTGTCTATCGAAAACGCACTCCGTTGCGGTTGATGGCGATCCATCTCCGCTTCCCGTTGGCTCGTTTGAGGCAACGCGGCCCCCTACGGCTTGACATCGATCACCTCCCCCGCCTCGATGGCCAGGGGGAAGTTCTGATCGAGGACGCCGTAGAGGCGCATCGTCGAGGTCGCATACGCCTGGGGATTGCTGGTCGACCTCGGCGCCATCGCCGACGTGAATGCGTTCAGCAGGCTGAAAAGCGTCCGGGGGTGGAACTCCTCGAAGCGCGGTTCGCGCCACTGGTCGAGGACGTCGGGCAGGACGCGGTGGGAGACGATGCGCGCGTGGTAGGCCCGGAGCATGACCGACTCCGCCTTGACGTCGTCGATCTCGATCTCCTGCATCCTGGCGATCCGCCGGGTCTCCGTGGCCTGGAACTGCTTGAGGCCGGTGACCGCGCCCGCAATGGCGTCCGTGAACCGGGAGAGGCCGTTGACCGTGTGCTTCCTGCGGATCAGTAGCTCTGAACGCATGGCGAGATTGTCGCATATGAACACGCGAGAACCAGCCGCGAACCCCATCGGGAACGACTTGTCCATCGAGTTGCGGATGCCGACCGCCAGGGTGACGCCAGCCGCCAACGCCGACTCAAGGTCGAGCGTGGCAAACATGCGTGCATCACCGCGCGAGAGCCCGAATTGGCTCTTCCTGACCAGGAAGCCCGAGGACTGGAGGGACTCCTCGACGGTCGAGATCACCCGCTCGTGACTGACCGGCCGCCAGGTCCGAGTACCATCGGGCGTGGGCACCGTCGCCAGCTCGGTGCGTGGGACGTGCCTGGCTCCGCAGTGGAGCATCAGCTTCGCTTCCGACATGTTCGCTCCTCGGTAAAGGGCGAACGGGCCGGTCCATGAAAAACCTTTCATGCGCCGAACCCGCTCGGCATTGGGGAATGCCGGGCGGATCAGGGCTAGTCACTACACATGTTCATATTTTCACTACTTAGCACCGCAGTACACAGATGGATAGCGAAGAGTGGTTTTCGAAATTCTGGTCGAAATTCTAGATTTTCGGATTGACGGGTGGCAACACCGCCGCCTAACCTAAAAGCTGCCACGTGCGACAGACGATGCGCGTGGAGTGGATTCCGAAACCTCGGTTCCTCCAGACATTCAGACAAGCGCGGGCAATCGCTCGTGCACTGACAGGCGAACCAGCCGTCGGGTAAAGAGGTCGAACAAAGATGCGCGGTCCTGTAGGGGCCGCGCGTCTCTCAAGACACTCCAGCCGCCGGGTGGTCGTCTCACACGATCATCGAGGCGGCTGTTTTCATGTCCGAGACCTTCCCCCTGCCTTCGCCCGAAGAGTTGAAGGCATCTCCCAACGTCCGGCTAATGCTTGAGGTGCTCGACGCCGCGGTGTTCATGCGCGCCGCCAATTACGCCGACCACGACTTCGTCAGACCTTACTGCGGGGACGCACCACGCTCCGAGCACCTGAAGATCATCAAGGTCATCAACTCGACGCTGATGGAGAAGTGCCCCGAGTTAGGACTTCGCACCGCGCTCATCCCGTCGTTGCCGATCATCACCCCCGCGTACAATCCCGAGCTCGCGTTCCCTGAGGAGGTTCTTCCTGCTCTACCCCCTCCGGCCAACCCGACCCCGCTTTCTCGGTCGACGACCATCCTTGATGATGATTTGATCGAAAACATTTACGGCAAGAAGAAGAAGAAGGCCCCGGGCGATGAGGCTCGGATTTATTACCTCGCGAAGCACGCGCCTTGGGTCGAGCGCGTCGCTCTTCGCCATACCCGGTCGCATGACGAGATCACCGAGCTCGTCATCCGTTCGGCCGTCACCACGCTCTTCCTGGAGCTGTGGGACCGGCTAGGCGAGGCCGACGGCCAGCGCAAGCTCCACGAGAAGTGGGACCCGGCCGTGACGCTCGGGAGCGAGTTCGTCCCCCACGCGGTGATCACCGGCTACAAGCTCGGGCCCCCGAGACGAGCCGGAGAGCCGGCGGCGCGGCTCGCGTCGATGTTCAGGCCCGCGGCCGGAGAGAAGGTCGCGTTATACCTGGCCACGGGCAACGAGGTGGCTTCGGAGAATGCGCGGGCGCAACTCGCCAGCGACCTCAAGGCCTATTGTGACGCCTCGGGCGTCGGGAGGTATCTCGTGGTCTCATAGAGGCGGAAAGAAGAACCCCCCGGCACTTGGCGGTGTCGAGGGGTTCCGACCCTGACGCTTGGCGCGTAAGAGCCCTCAGCAAGCCCATCTTACCGCCTGCCCCGCCCGGGTCAATTCCGATCCCAATCCATCCATAAGAAAACGCCGCGCTTTGCGGCGTCGGGGACTTCGTGCGCCCCGTTCCGATCCACCCACACGCCCTCCGGAGGTGCGCATGGACCCCTGCGCCTTGAGATTGGTCGACCTCGGCCGCATTCTCCCGGTCTTCACCGCGGACCAGGCCGACCCGCTTCTTCAGGAGCCCGCCCGCGGCGCGATCATTCGCGCCATGAAGTATGGACTCCTCGCATGTTCTCGCGCCATCGTCAGCCGCCCAACGCCGCTGCTGATGCCGCTCTTCTCTACACATCCAGAGGCACCGATCCCGAGCTGCCTCGGCCAATGGAGCTACGCGCTGGGTGAGCGACATGTGAACGCCCCGCGTGACACCGAGTTTTATCACCTCACCATCAAGGGGGCGAACCTGATCGGCTGCCCGCCGCCGAAGCTCAACAAGCCGTTTGAGATCTCGCACGACCTGATGCTGCCGCAGGTCTACCTCGCCTCTCGCGAAATCGACCCCGGCTCGGTCATCGGCTGGGTATCGGACAAGTTCTACACGGCCCGTCGTCGCCGGAGGATCCGCAACTTCGCTCCGGACATCGTCGCCCTCCACCCCTCGGGCTATCCCGTGCGGGCCATCGAATACGGCGGCAAGTCATATAGCGCCAACCGGCTGCGGAAGATGATTTCCGCCTGCAGGGCCGCGGGCCTCTGTCTCGAGGTCTGGTGATGACCACAAAAGAACGAACCCTCATCATCCTCCGCGATTATCGCGCGGCGACGAAGGAACTGCTCATCGTCGCCCTCGGGGACGTGGGCGCCAAGTGCATGGAGAAGCACCTGCTCCAACTCAAGCAGTTCGGGCTCGTGGCGAGCCACGCCTATCGCGGCAACGCCCACATCTACTATCTCACCGCGCTCGGGGCGGAGACGCTCGGGCTCGATCCGAAAGCCTACCGCAGGCCGCCGGGCGAGCAGTCCATCGCCGAGAACCTGGCCATCGCCGCCTTCTGCTTCCTGGGTCAGCACCGGCAGAGCCGGATCCCCCGAGCCGAGTTCCGGGCGCGGTTCCCCCAACTCGACATCGGCAAGGTCTGCGCATCGAGGTATTACGTCGACCGAAGCGACCCGAACATGACGCGACTCGGCATCCTCGTCCCCGAGTACAGCCTGAGCAGCAAGCAACTCGCCCACAAGGTGCGCAAAGCCTACACCGGGCGGGCCGATAACAGCCAAGCCTGGCACGAGACCTTCGCACGGGATGCCGCACAGATAACGATCATCACCGCGGTCCGGTCCAAGGCCGAGCGGGTGCGGCAGGCACTCCGCAATGACACCTCCAAGTTCCGCGCGATCACGGTGGTCGTGCCGGAACTCCTCAATCTCCTCACGAGAAGAAAGAAGAAGCCCCAATGAACTGGCCCGTGAAGTGGAAGGAACTCCCCGACACCAAGGGGACGGTGATGGCCAAGCGCCTCCTGCCGTTCTACGAGAGCGAACGCTTGAAACAGATCAAGCTCTTCCGGTGGTGGGTGATGGGGTTCGGCCTCGCGATCACCGCGGTGTTCACAGCCAACATGAGGACCGATGTGGATAAGGTGCTCGAAGCCGCGACGGGCCTCCTCGGGATGGCCTTCCTTTGGTTCGGCCCCTTCTTCCGCAAACCACTCGCGTCCGCGAACGATCTCGCCATCGAATTCGGCCCGGCCAGTCCCGAGCCGAAGATCGCGATCGAGAAGCTCAATCAGCTCTTGGAGGAGACCCCCGTCAGTGATGACTGGCAGATGAAGACCATGCAGGCCCTCGCCGACTCGCCGCACGAGCTTGAGGCCGATCACGCTATGCTCGGCAAGTTCAAGGATACGGAGGCCCCGAACCTCGTCAAGTTCGGCGGGCTGCTCGACGTCGGCTGCCTAATCCAGGGCGCGATCAACTCGGGCAAGACCATGCGGGCCATGCTCGCCATCGTCATCCAGATCCTGATGCGCGGCATGGGGTCCATCCTGCTCATCGACGCAAAGGGCGATCGGCTCTTGATGAAGTGCATGAAGTGTCTCTGCGTCATGTTCGGCGCGCTGTTCCTCTGCTTCTCGAATAGCCTCGACATCCCGACCAGCGTCTGGAGCATCTTCAGGGATTCGGCCTTCCGGTCGATGAGCCCCGCGGAGAAGGCCGAGTTCTTCAACCAGGTCTTCGGCCTTGAACATGGTGGCACGTATGGCGACTCGTATTTCGCCGGGGTGGCGCGGACCCTCATCGCCGCGATCTTCAAATACAGGCCCGACGTCGACTCGTGGGGGGAGATGTATTCCATCGCCATGGATCGCAAGTTCCGCAAGGCGATGAAGCTCAGCGCCAAGGACATCAAGGACGCGACGGAAGCGATCAATACCATTCGCGAGCTGGCCGAGCTGCCCCAGATCAACGTGATCAACCCGAACGTCCCCCAGATCGACATCGGCCAGGCGATGCTGTCGCGGATGGTGATCTACTTCTCGCTCGCCCCGAGCGTGGGCGAGATCGCGGCCCGCACCATCGGCCGCATGGTGGCCCGGCTCGCGTATAGCGCCGCCCGCTCGCGGGGAGACCGGGGGCCGCACGTCTACCTGGTCATCGACGAGATCAACGTCATCCTCCAGAGGACGATCGACTTCATCATCAAGCAGGCGAGGGACTGCCGAGTGTCCATCATCGCGACGATGCAGAACCTGTCCGACGCGAAGACGCGGGAGAAGGACTTCACGGATTCGCTGACCGCGAACCTGCCGGTCAAGATCACCTTCACCGCGATGGACGACTCGGGGCGCAAGCGGCTGGCAACCATCGGCGGCGTGCGGGCGAAGATCGAGAACGGCCGGACGCGCACGGTGACCGAGGCCTCGACCGGCACGAGCTACGCGACCACCGTCTCGACGCGAGAGGTCGAGGCGCCGTGGTTCGGCCCCGACGAGATCGAGATGCTCAACTCCACCCGAGAGCTGGCGATCATCGAGGCGTCGCCCGACACCGGCTTCACCCGGCTCAACGGGCCGCAGTTTATCACTTTTGATTTTCCCATGTCGCTCGCCCTCGTCGAGTCGATCCGTGCCACCGAATTCCCCGAGCCCGACGGCGTCACGACCTTCCTCGGTGCCGAGCTTCGCCACAAGTTCGTCGCCGTCGCTCCGAGTGGCGACGAGAAGAACCTGCCCGACGACGACGAGGACGATGACGAGGATGACGGCGATGAACCGCCTCCGCCGCCGAAACCCAAGACACCACCTCCTCCGCTGAAGGTGCGCGGGCGCAAGAAGCCCCCGAGCAATCCGCAGGCCGAGGAGGTTCTGAGACAGCTTCGGGAGATGTCCTGAAGCCCCCGCGTTCGCTTTTCCTTTCATCAGGGAAAAGGTCCCCCGGCGTTTCTTGAAAACCCGGCACCCCCATCAGACCCAAGGGTGAGAACAAAGCCGCATCGCGGCAGGGTCTAAACGTTAGTGAATGAAAGAGGAGGCCGTTTATGTATCCGTTGAGAAAGGAGGAAGAGGACTATCGGAGCTTGTACTCCAGGGTCGTCGACATCGAGTTTGAGCGGATCGATCGTTTCTATGCCGGAAGGAAGAAACGGAATCGTCCGGACTGGCTCGGTGGCGGTCGGCGACCGTGGGGTAGGGACTGGCTGGGGGCGTTGTTCTTCCTGGATTTGATCGCACGCCCCATCGGGTACTGCGTGATCGCCAGGGTGATCTATTGCCTCTACTCCCGGTTGTAACCCGTCTCGGGGTAGTCGTGCATCCCGCACGGCTACTCCCCGTTATTTGGCTGAATGAAAGAAGGGATGAACGTCATGAATGACAGAAAGGAAGGATTCGACCGCAGGACAAACTCCGCGGCAAGCGAGCGGTTCGGCATGGTGGTGGTCTACGTCTACGCCAACCGCGGCCGGTTCGACGACCTGGTCTTCAAGGTCGAGATGGTGCGGCTCTACTCCTCCCCCGCGGGGATCGGCGAGACGCACAACTTCGAGACGCTGGACCTGATCGACGCGATCAAGTCGCTGTATTGGGCGAGACGCTGGATCGCCAAGACCGAGAAGAAGCTCAAGCGTGGGTCGATGTGGCCGCGCTTCTAACTGTAACCAATAACCTCCCGGCGGACGCTGGGGGGGGCCTTCGAGGGAGAGATCATGAGTCAAACAAGAAAGAGAGGTGACCGCGTGCTGGAGCTGGAGACATGGAGCTACGGGAGCGTTTCCACGAGCCTCCTGGTCGCCCGCGGCGCGCTTTACGTCGAGCAGGTCCGGATCGACGACGCGGGGCGGCGTCGGGGGACGCTCACGCAGAATGACGTGACCCAGGCGGCCCAGGCGTTGGTGGATATGGGGGAGTTCATGCGGAGATACTTCGACGCCGATCGGTTCCTTCGGGAATACGTCGACGAAGCCTACGAGGAGTATCTGGCGGAGGCTTACCCCCAAAGAGGTCTCGACCCCTACGAGCAGTTCGAGATCGAAGCGAAAGGGAGCGGCGAATACGTCATCACTCCGAGCTTCGCCGCGAACTACGTCGCCGAGTCTGCGTTCATGGGATACGCCTCCGGCACCGTCGAGGGCTGGCCCTTTGTGCTGTGCCGGTTCCGCGACATCCCGGCGCTCGACTTCGCACTTCGCGTGGTGGACGAGGTCGTCAGAGAGACCGAGGACAAAGCGTAAATCGAAAGGAGGAATGAACGATGAACTACACGAGAAAGAGAGGTGACCACGTGCTGGTAGTGGAGTCGTGGGACTACGATTGCGTGACCACGAATCTGCTGGCTATTGAGGGCGAGCTTCTGATCGAGCAGTTCCGGACATGTGGAGATCGTCGTTGGGGCTCGTTCATGAGCTGCAACCTATCCGCGGCAATCGCAGGGTTGGCCGCGGTCGAAGCCTTCACGGCGAAATACTTCGACGCCGGGAGATCGATCGAGGATCCTCCGTCCGAGTTCAGGACCATCACCGAGCAAGGCGTTCAAGAGTTCCGGAAGGGCAGGATGAGGACTTACGTCTTCAGCGCCCCTAGGTTCCCTTGGGGCTATACCGTCAAGGCTTGGGGGTGCGTCTCGGACTTTATCCCAGAGTGGCCTGCGCTGCTCTGCCAGCCGAGAGACCTAACCGACGCGATCATTGGCCTTGATGAGGCCAGCGAGTGGATGGACGCGATGTCCAACAACAGCGAGTTCGAATAACCCCCAACCCCTCCCCTCGGCGCGAGCCGGGGGGAGACTCTCACCACCTTGAGAGGCACCCCGAATGTTCCGGAAGCATCTCGCCTTTGCCCTCGTCATCGTCATCATCGGCGCCGCGCTCGCCACGTCCGCGGCGCTGGCGGTCCTGCCCCCCTGGGAGTTGTGGCGGAACGTCGCCTCGATCTACGGCCTGTTCCTCTTCGTCGGCGCGCTCTACTCCGCGTGGGAATACGCCACGGCGCTCGACGACGATCGCGACGTCATCCCCTGGGCCATCATCACGCTGCTCATCCTCAGCGCCACCTCGCAACACTGGGTGACGCTCGTCCTCCCGAGCGTGGCGCCCCAGTGGACGTTCTACGCTGCCGTCCTTTCCCGCTGGTGCATGGCCATTGGCGCCGTGTCTTACGTCGTGGTCATCGGCCAGGGATTGCGTGAGATCGGATTCTCGAAAGTCTTCTATCACTCGGGCGGCGGGCTCGGTCATCTGCTCGCGAAGCTCAAGGATCCCGACAAGGTGGAGACGCCCCACAAGGCCCCGTTCCTCCTCGCCCAGGGGCTCGTCTTCGTCATCGCCCTCTGGCTCTTCTTCCACTTCTTCGAGTTCTGGGGCAGGTCGTTTGCCCCCCTGGGTGCGCCCGCCGTCCTTGGGGACCCGTCCGCGTCGGACGAGTCCCGGATTCACCTGATCCCGCCGCTGAAAAGCTCGTTCGATGAGTAGGCGACCGGGCAGGTGACGCGTTCCGTTTTCTCCTACTCGTTCTCCTACCCCAACCAGGAGCCTCACAATGGACATTCCCGCAACCATCCACGCAACCGGTCCGGGTTCTTGCTTGATGAGCCGCAAGCCGTGCAAGGGAGGAATGCTGATCACCATCGGTGCGTTCCGCGGCGTGTATTGCTCCTCGGGTTCCCTCCAGCGTCTCTCCGAGATGCTGTCCCCGCCCATCGATGAGGAAGAACTTGAGGCCATCCGACTCAGGATCATCAACGGGGGGAAATCCTGATGTCCACACCCGTGTCCCCAGAGCGGCGCGACCGCTCATACGTCGTGCGAAACCCGGAGAAGCGAGGCCCGACCGGGCCGCGTCCCTCGTTCCTCACGCAGACGATCACCCCCCTCGTGATCGGCGCCGCGTTCTACTGGGTGGCGACTCACACCCCGATGACTCGCTTCCAGCGGGCGATGCTGGTGCCGTTCGGCAAGTGGGAAGATCTGACCCCGCACCTCGTCCCGCCCACGATCGACGAGCAGATCCGGGCGGGCGCGGTCATCCATCACGAGGTCGAGCGTCGCCCGATGTTCCCCGCGGGAGGAGAGCTGCCGTCGGGGTCGTATCAAGTCCACGGCAGTTTCCTGAGTGATGCGAAGAAGACGAACGCGGAGAGATGGGTCGAGGCACTCCGACGCCACGAGGAGGATTACCAGGCTGAGCTGGCGATCGGCCGCATCGACGGCGCGAGAGCCGAGGCGATGTGGAGAGAAGAGGAAGCGAGGCGCCCCAGATGATCACCGAGGAGCGATTCAAGCTCGTCGCCGACGCGCTCGGCTATCGCAGCCGTGCCCAGTTCGACGACGCCATGCAGGCCATGCGGGCCATGCTCGAAGAGCAAGGCAAGAAGTTCGAGACTTACGATCACTTCCTCCTCTACGTCGAGGAGCAGGTTCAGAAACAGAGAGGTGCCCAATGAAGTCGGGTTACGACCACGTGGATTTGGTCCTCTGCGCCCTGTCGGTGCGGGACGAGATCGTGGAGGGGCTGCAACGGGCCGGGCGAGACGAGGCGGACATCGAGCGGATCAAGGCCAGTGAGGTCATCCTCACAAAGGCGCTACGCATCGCGGACCGGCGGTTTCGGCAGGGGCGGCCCCCCGGAGTCGTCCAAGGTGACCAGGTGGAACGAGAGGAAGGCGGCACATGACCAACGAAGAATTCGAAGCCCTGCCGCGGGAGGAGCGGTCGCGGATCGTGGCCGAGGGTCTCCGCGAGCAACGCTTCCTGACGCGGGCAAAGCTGACCGCCGCGTTCGAGGCGGCCGAGAAGCAAGGCGTCTCAATCCGAAGCTTCGAGGAACTCCTCCGCGTCGCTAAGGAGATAGAGACATGACCGACACCAAGCCGCTGACCGTCAAGGAAGCGGCACCGATGCTGAGACTCTCCGAGGCGAGCGTGTATGCCCTGTGCTCGTCCAAGCGTCTCCGCCACCAGCGGGTCGGCGTCGGGAGGGGGAAGATCCTGATCCCTCCCGACGCGCTCGATGAATACCTCGCCAAGGGGACGGTCAGGTCCACGGAGGGTCACCCGACCGATCTTTTGTTCAAGGCGGCCCGCAAGTGATCGGGAGACTGCGAGAGATGCTGGTAGGTCTTGGCAATCATCGACGGGTCACGATGACCCATGAGAATCGCGCACGTCAGGACGTCGACGCCCTTCTTGAGCATCCGGTCGAGCCACGAGTGGCGGAAGTGGTAGAGGCAGAATTTCGGGGCGAGCCTCGACGCCATCTTCTGACGGCACTTCAGCCGGGCTTCCTCGCGAAGCTCGGCTGCTGTCTTTTCCCGTTCGCGGCCTTTGACGATCTTGGTCGGCTTGAGCGTGGCCACCTTCTTCTCGATCGCCTCGTCCGAGGGCTCGATCCCCTCGGCCTTCATCCGGGCGTAGCCCAGCCGGTGCCGGACCCGGACCCACTCGCAATTCACGCTGCTGTTGTTCCAGGCGGCACCGCTCAGGTTCCGGAAGAGTTTGCCCTTCGGCCTGAGCGCGACCAGCCGCTCGACCAGGGGCACCGCCTCGTCAGACAGGTAGACGATCCGCGGCCACTTGTCGCCCTTGGCCTCCTCCTGGGGGAAGACGAGCCGCTTCGACGTCGGGTCGTAGTGCCGGGCCTCGGCCTCGAGGAACTCCTGCGGGCGAGCTCCGCACTCCCAGGCGACGTTGACCAACTCCTTGAACGCCGAGCTGCGGATGTTCGGGAGGATGACGTTCTCGTAATCCTCGGGGCTGATGATCACCGTCCGCCGGGTCGCCCCCGGCTTGCCGTAGTCGCACACCGTGGAGTGGGCCGTCCGCCCGCTCCGCTCGCCCCACTTCATGAGCCGCTGGACGGCCTGCCAGACCGTGCGGTTCGTCCCCTTCTTCCAGCGTGGATGGATGGCGATCCACTGCTCGACGTGGAGCGGCTTGAGCTGGTCGGCGGGGAACTGCTCGCCCAGGTGGGCGACGAAGGGGTCGAGCTTCTCGACGTAGAACTTCCTGGTCGCCTCCGACCGGTCGACGAACGCCGACGCCAGGAATTCGGCGTAGAGCCGTCCGAGCGAGTAAGGGGTCGGGAGGCCGGGGGTGACGAAGCGTTCGGCACGCTTCTTCGCGACCATGAGCTCGTCGAACTTCGCCCAGGCTTCCTTCTCGTCCGTCCCGAGACGGATGTAGGAGCCCTCGAAGTGCACGTACCAGGCGCGGTGGGATTTCTTGAAGAACGGTTCGCGTCGCCGCATCGGGTGAACCTCAACAGGGACCACGGTTGATCCACCGTTTCGCGGGCCGCTGAGGTTCGTGATCGGCTGAGCCCTCCGGACGTGCCACCGTCCGGGGGGCTCTTTCGTTCTCCGGGGACAAAAATCGGGGACAAAAGAAAACGGGGCAGGGACCACTCGACGTAAGTCCTTGCCCCGCTTTATACACCCGAGAGGATTCGAACCTCTAACCTTCGGTTCCGTAGACCGATGCTCTATCCAATTGAGCTACGGGTGCGACTTGCGTCTGACGAGGGGAATCTTATCGAGCTGAGGCCCCGGATGGAAGGCCTCGGTGGCCGAAATCGCTCGAATTCACGGGAGGCCGAGCTCTCGGGCAAGATCGTTAAAGGTTTTGCCCCGGCCCGGCGAACGATCCGCACTCTTCGTTGCGTATAGGAGGAGAGCGGGCGGAGGCCCCGGAGGTTCGCTGAATTCGCGGACATCCGCGTGCATTCCTCGGATGTGGCCGGGATGGTTGCGTTACGCCGTCCGGGCCATGCATAATCGGGGCCTATGTGGGCCGTCGGTGTCTCGTCGCCGGGCGGAGCTTGCCCGGGGATGGGTCGGAGGAAGTCGATCTTATGAGCAGTCCGTTGATGATCGAGGCCGTGGGTCTCTCCAAGCAATTCGGCCAGTTCCTGGCGGTCCGGGACGTGTCGTTCACCGTGCCCAAGGGGCAGGTCGTCGCCTTCCTGGGGCCGAATGGAGCGGGCAAGACGACCACGATGCGGCTCCTCACCGGGTTCATCGCCCCCACCCGAGGGACGGCGCGGATCGCCGGCATTGACGTGCAGGCCGACCGGATCTCGGCCGCGGAGCATCTGGGCTACCTGCCCGAGAATGGCCCGCTCTATCCCGACATGACCCCCCTGGGACACCTGAAGTTCTTCGGCTCGGCGCGAGGGATGACCGGTGCCAGGCTCGCGGGGCGGATCGAGGCGGTCGTCGACCAATGCTCGCTCGCCTCGGTCGCCCAGAAGTCGGTCGGCAAGCTGTCGAAGGGATATCGCCAGCGGGTCTCGATGGCCCAGGCGCTGCTGCACGACCCGGACGTCCTCATCCTGGACGAGCCGACCAGCGGGCTCGACCCCAACCAGATCCGCGGGGTCCGCCAGCTGATTCGCGAACTCGGCAAGTCGAAGACCGTGCTTGTCTCGACTCACATCCTCCAGGAAGTCGAGCCGGTGGCCGATCGCGTCCTGTTCATCCACGATGGCAAGCTCGTCTTCGACGGCAAGCCTTCGGAACTGGCGCCAGACGCCCGGTCGCTTGAAGAGCAGTTCCACCGGCTTACCGCGCAGCCCGCCTGAAACTCGCGGCACGAAGCCTACCCCCATGAACGATCCGAGATGACCCCGGCGCGCCCCCGCGCCGGCGGCGACGCCCGGCCGACTCCGCAGGCCGGGCGCTCCCTTCATCCGACTTTCCAGAACGAGGATTGACCCGGTGACCACCGTCCAGAAGAAACAGGCCGGAGCCGGCATCGGGGCTGGCTCTCAGCCCCGCCGTCGCAGCCCGTTCCGGCCCAGCATCGTCTCGGCGGTCTTCCGCCGCAACTTCTCGGGGTACTTCAGCAACCCCGCTGGCTACGTCTTCATCACCTTGTTCGTCTTCGTCTGCTCGTGGGTGGCGTTCTGGCAGCCGGAGTTCTTCGCCAACAACCTGGCCAACCTCGACCCGCTCAACGCCTGGATGCCCTATCTGCTGCTCTTCTTCATCCCGGCCATCACGATGGGGGCCTGGGCCGAGGAGCGCAGGCAGGGGACCGAGGAACTGCTGCTCACCCTGCCGGCCCGCGACGTCGAGGTGGTGCTCGGTAAGTATCTGGCGGCACTGGGCATCTACACCACTGCGCTGGTCTTCCTGGCCCTGGGGCACCTGCCGCTCCTGTCCTGGCTGGGCAAGCCCGACCTGGGCGTGATTGCCGCGACCTACCTGGGTTACTGGCTGATGGGGGCGATGCTGATCGCCATCGGGATGGTTGCGTCGCTGCTCTCGTCCAACGTGACGGTGGGCTTCATCCTCGGCGCAGTCTTCGGCGCCATCGCGGTCTACTTCGGCATGCTCGGGGCGCTGTTCGGCCCGGTGGTGCGGCAGCAGGTGGAATCGCTTTCGGTTCCGGCGCAGTTCCAGGATTTCGGCTCCGGGGTGGTGCCGCTCTCGGGCGTCTTCTACTTCCTGTCGCTGGCCGCGGCGATGCTCTATGCCAACACGGTGCTGCTCGGCCGGCGTAACTGGGTGGGCGGGCCCCGGAGCAAGGCGCTCTCGGCCCACTTCCTGGTCCGTTGCCTGGCCCTGATCGTGGGCCTGGCGGGCTTGAACGTGCTGATCGCACGGGCTGGCGCCAGGGCCGACGTCAGCGAGGAGCGGCTCTCGACGCTCTCTCCGGAGTCGATCCGCCTGATCGACCAGGTCTCGGCCGATCGCCCGGTCTACATCCAGGCGTACATCAGCCCCGACGTGCCCCGCGAGTTCGTCGAGACGAAGGCCAGCCTCGTCGGCCTGCTCAAGGAATTCGCCGCCCGTGGCGGGAACCGGGTCCAGCTCAACCTCGTCGACACCGAGCTCTATTCCGACGCGGCCCGCGATGCCGAGACGCGGTTCGGCATCGAGCCGAGGCGGGTGCTCAGCCGCGACCAGGCCAAGCAGCAGACCGCCGACGTCTTCCTGGGCGTGGCGTTCACGTCGGGCCTGGAAGAAGTGGTCGTCCCGTTCTTCGATCCCGGTCTTCCGGTTGAATATGAGCTGACACGATCAATCCGGGTTGCCTCCCGCAGCGCCCGCAAGAAGGTGGGCATCCTGGGCACCGACGCCAAGCTTCTTGGCGGATTCGAGTTCAGGGCCATGAGCCAGGCCCCCGAATGGTCGGTCGTCACCGAGTTGAAGAAGCAGTACGACGTCAGCTCCGTCGCGCCCGATGCGCCCATCCCGACCGACCTCGACTGCCTGCTCGTGGCCCAGCCGTCGTCCCTGACACAGCCGCAGATCGACACGCTGGTCGCTTACGTCAAGGCGGGCCGACCGGCCTTGCTGTTCCTCGACCCGATGCCGATCTTCGACCCCCAACTCGCCCCCGAGGTGCCCAAGCAGCCGCCGGGCGGGATGTTCGGCGGCGGCCAGCCCCCCGAGCCGAAGGGGGATCTGACCCCGCTCCTGACCCTTTTGGGCGTCGACTGGCCCAACACCGAGACGGTCTGGAGCACGTACAACCCGCACCCGCAGCTTGGCGACCTCCCCCCCGAGATCGTCTTCGTCGGCCGCGGAGACGCCGGCAACGACGCGTTCAACGCCGACCAGCCCTCGACCTCGGGGCTCCAGGAAATCGTCATGCTGTTCCCCGGCCTGTTGCGCCCCAGGGGCGTCGCGGGCCTTGAGTTCACACCGCTGCTGAAGACGGGCGACTCGGGCGGGACGATTGCCTTCCGCGACCTGACCCGGCAGGGCCCCATGGGCCTCGGCCCGTTGAACCAGAGCCGCCGTCACTTTGCGACCGGTCTGGCCTACACGTTGGCCGCTCGGATTCAGGGCTCGAAGCCGGCCGAGGCCAAGGACGCCAAGTCCGAGGAGAAAGCCGCCGCGGCGATCAATGCCGTTGTCATCGCCGACCTTGACCTGATCTCCGAGCAGTTCTTCGACCTGCGCCGTCAGAAGGTCGCCAACCTCGACTTCGACAACGTCACCTTCGTGCTCAACTGCGTTGATACCCTCGCCGGCGACGACTCGTTCATCGCCTTGCGCAAGCGTCGGCCCAGGCACAGGACGCTGGAGCTGTTCGAGGCGCAGACGAAGAATTACTACGACCAGAGCCAGGCCGAGACCAAGATCGCCGAGACGGCCGCGGACGACGACCTGGCCAGGCGCCAGAAGGCGCTCGACGAGAAGGTGGCCGCCGTCAGTGCCCGCACCGACATGGACGACCGCACCAAGGAGATCATGCTGGCCAATCTCCAGCAGGTCGAGAATCGCCGGCTGGACGTCGACAAGGCCAACATCGAGAACCAGAAGCGGCGCAAGCTCCAGGACATCAAGTCGGAGCTGGAGCGGAAGATCCGCGGGGACCAGAACCGGTTCCGGACCCTCGCCATCCTCATCCCCCCGCTGCCGGCCTTCTTCCTGGGCATCGTCGTCCTCGGCGTCCGGATCAGGCGCGAGAACACGGGCGCCAGCCCGACCCGCCTGGCCTGAGGGCTCGCCGGATCGGACCGACGCAGCCCACACGAACCCATTTGAGCCAACCCCAGCGGGGATCTTGATCGATGACCGACCTCCAGAAGACGATCGCATTCGTCGCGGCGGCGGCCGTGTTCGCCGGCGCGGCCGCGGTTCGGCTGCCGGGCAACGCCTCGACGGCCGCCGCCTTCGACGACCAGGGGAAGCCCTTCTTCCCCGAGTTCAACGACCCGACCACCTGCACCACGCTCGAGGTCATCGACTTCGACGCATCGACCGCAACACCCCTCCCGTTCCAGGTCACCAGGCTGCCCGGCAAGCCCGACGCCGAGCAGGCGAAGGGGGCCGCCAAGGCCGAGAAGCCGGGCCTCTGGACAATTCCGTCGCACTACAACTACCCGGCCGACGCCAAGGACCGGCTGGCGAAGACCGCCGCCGGGGTCATCGACCTGACCAAGGACACCATCCGAAGCGACCGCGCCGAGGATCACGAGACCCTGGGAGTGGTCGACCCCCTCGACGCGAAGACCACCAGTCTGAAGGGACGCGGCAAGCGGGTGACCTTGAAGGATGCCTCCGATCGCGTGCTGGCCGATTTCATCATCGGCAACGAGGTCCGCGAGCGTCCCGGCCAGCGATATGTGCGAGTGCCCGGGCAGAAGCGGACCTATGGCGTGAACGTGAAGGTGGAGCTCTCGACCAAGTTCAGCGACTGGATCGAGACCAACCTGCTCAAGCTCGAAGGCCCGAAGATCCGCAAGATCGTCTTCGATGGCCACAAGGTCGACCCCGACCGCATGGCGATCATCCCCGGCGAGAAACTGACCATCGAGCGCAAGGACGCGTCGAGCCCCTGGACCTTCGACGGCGAGTTGCCCTCCGGCCAGGAGCTGAACGGCGAAAAGCTCCAGGCCCTGGTGACCGCCCTGGGAGACCTGAAGATCGTCGGTGTCCGGCCCAAGCCGCCCGGCCTTTCACGTGACCTGAAGGCCGGTGGCGGCGAGGCCCTCAAGCTCACGCAGCAGGTCGTCTCGTCGCTCGGCTCACGCGGGTTCTACCCCACCAAGGCCGGCGACATCCTCTCCAATGAGGGGGACGTGAAGGTCTACACCGAGGACGGCGCGGTCTACACCCTGCGGTACGGCGAGGTCTCCATCGCCACCGGCGAGGCCCTCTCCGCGGGCGACGAGGATACGGCCCCCGCCAAGGACGCGGCCAAGCCCAAGGACAAGTCCGCCGAAGGGGCCGGGGCCGCCGACAATCGCTACCTCATGGTGACCGTCGCCTACGACCCGTCGCTGGTCCCGCCCCCTCCCGCTCCTCCGGAACCTCCGCTCGAACTCCCCGAGAACGTCTTCCAGCTCGATCCCGGCGACCCCAAGCGGATCGCTGAAGAGAAGGCCGCGAAGGACAAGGCCGACGAACAGGCCAGGAAGGTCAAGCTGTCGCTCGACGTCGCCCAGAAGACGGTGCAGGGTCTCTCCGATCGCTTCGCCGACTGGTACTACGTCACGCCGGGCGACAGCTTCCGCGGCATCGCTCTGGATCGCGCTGCCCTGATCCGCCCCAAGTCTGAGAAGCCCGAAGGGGCGATGCCCCCGGGCGGCGGTCAGCCGTCGTTTCCGTTGAACCTCCCTGGGATGGGCGGTCATCCCTGATCGAGGGGATAAGACGATCGGCATCGAAGCGACGAAGGCGGCGGCGAGGAGATCTTCTCCTCGCCGCCGCCTTCATTTTTCGTCTTCTCGGCGATTCGTCAGGGGGTGGACTTCGGCTCCTCGAGCCGGAGGGTCTGATTGGTCTTCAGGTCGGCCTGACGGATCTCGGCGCCGGAGGGCCAGCGGACGACCAGGGACTCGACGACCTCGTTCGGCCCGACCCCGATCAGGAGCCGAGGGTCGTGCGATGACAGCATGCTGACCCCTCCCTTGACCTGGCGATAAATCGTCCGGCCCTTCACTTTGAGCTCGACCTGAGCCCCGATCGAGTTCCGGTTGCTCTTTCCGCCGACGAGGTCCAGCCGCACGTACCGATTCTCTCCGGGCGTCCGATTCAGCAGGATTGCCGGGGCACCGTCGCGATGGCTGACCACGATGTCGAGCCGGCCGTCGTCATCCAGGTCGCCGAAGGCCGCACCTCGGCCGACGTGCTTGGTATCGAAGTAAGGCCCGACATCGCGGGTCGAGAGCTTGAATCGCCGCGTGTCGCCGGTCGGCTCGTTGCGATGGAGCAGGGGGGGCTGCGCATGGTCGCCCGCTTGTCCCAGCTCGACCCGATTGTCGTCGACGTGACCATTGGTCACGAACGCGTCGGGCCAGCCGTCGTTGTCGAAGTCGCCCAGGGCGCAGCCCCAGCCAACCCAGGGGATGCTGTCTGCGGCCAGGCCGAAGAAGGCGGTCATATCCATGAACCCGTTTCCCAGGTTCTGATAGACCGTGTTGTACTCATTCTGGAAGTTGGTCACGAACAGGTCGGGGCGGCCGTCGCCGTCGATGTCCTCGCAGTCGACGCCCATTCCCGATTGCGCCAGGCCTTTCTCGTCGAAGGCCGCGCCCCACGAGTCGGTCACGTCCTCGAAGGTGCCGTCGCCCTTGTTGATGTAGAGGAAATTAGGGTTGAGGTCGTTGGCCACGTACAGGTCGATCTTGCCGTCGCCGTTGACGTCGGCGGTCACGACGCCGAAGCCATGGCCGTCGGATCGGGCGACTTTCTTGCCGTCGAGCCCGGCGACGCCGAGTGCCTCGTCAATCGCATCGGTGAAGGTGAAGTCGCCGTTGTTGCGATAGAGGTGATGCTTGACGGTCGTGACACTCCTGGGCGAGCAGTAGAGCCTTAGCGTCTTGCCGTCCCCCTCGCCGGTGCATTTCCGATGGTCTTCGGGGTAATGCCAGCGGCCGTAGTCGGATACGTAAAGGTCGAGGTCGCCGTCGTTGTCGTAGTCGATGACCGCCCCGCCGGACGACCAGCCCGGTCTGTCGATGCCGGCCGCCTTGCTGACGTCGGCGAACGTGCCGTCGCCGTTGTTGCGGAAGAGGACGTTCTGGCCGAGATTGGCCAGGAAGACGTCCTGGTCGCCGTCATGGTCGAGGTCCCCGACGATGATCCCGTGGCAATAGCCGCGGAATCCCAGCCCCGAGGTCCCCGTGACGTCCTGGAACTTGCCGCCGCCCAGGTTGCGATAGAGCTTGTTGGAAGGCCCCGGCGCGCTCGAGGCGTCGACGGGAAGTTCGCGACCGGTGGCGAAGTAGAGGTCCATCTTGCCGTCGCCGTCGTAGTCGAAGATGGCCGCCCCAGACCCATTGGCGCTGGGGAAGTACTTCTCGGCGTTCATCCCCGAGAGGTGGACGAAGTCGACGCCCGAAGACTTGGTGATGTCCTCGAATCGGAATGGACTGGGTGACTGCGGGATCGAAAGATTCGAAGGATGGGCCACCCGGGATCCCGAGAGACGGTCGTCCGAATCGCCGGCGGACTTCGGGGTCGTGTCTTGCACGACCGGTGGGGCGGCCAGCTTGGGCACATCCGGAGTCGCCGCGGCGCCCGATCCCTTGTCGAGGTCCACTCCGCGATTGCAGCCGAAAAGCAGCGACGCGGCGAACAGGGCGAGGGGAATATTGATGCGCAGCGAGGGGTACAGCCCGGCTCTTTGGGCCAACATCAAGGAATTCTCCGCGAAATGATGGCGATATTGAGGTCGGCCGGAAGTTTGGCCTACGGACCATCATAGACCCATCCTGGTCGTGCAAGCGAGGGCGTAATCGCCCGTCAAGCGGCGACCTTGACCTCGAATCGTCTTCTCCCGCCTCCGCTGGCACGAGGGATGCTAAATCCGGCCCATCGGCCACGGCACCGCTTGGCCAATTTGCCCACTCAATCCAATCACTGGAATTGCCAGAGTTCGACGCCGGGACTTGAGACATTCTGGTAAAATCGGACCATCCTGGATGTTTGGGTGGAATTTGTGGTCATGCCGTCCGCCGTCGGGATGCGATCTTTGTTGAGTCTGGTGAAGAGCCACAATTAGCAGGACGACGCTTATGCAACGTGCGCAAACTTGGGGGCGGGCCGCCGTCGCCCTTTGCTTTTTGGCGTGCCTCGGGGCTTCGCCAGCAACCCCCAGCTATGTCGGCGTGAGCGAGGCGATCGATTCGCTCCGGGCCGAATGGACCAAGCCGGGGGTCGTTCCCGACCCGAATTCACCGGGCTGGAATGCCATCTTCGACGCGATCGACGGCGAGCTGAAGACTTACGCCGCTGCCGAGCAGTCGGAGGCCCGTGGCGCCTCGCTCGGCCGGCTCGCTTACTTCTCGGCGGCCCTCCGCGGCGTGGCCTGGGAGCCTTCGAACCGGATTCAGGCCGCCCTCGATGCCTGGCTCCAGCCGCGGCTCAAGCTGGCCGAGGCCGAGCGGTCGGTGCTCGCCGTCGTCCAGGCTTCGGTGCAGGCCGACCCATCGGCCAAGACCAACGGAGACGGCTGGATCCGGTTCGTGGACAACGAGCTGGCCAGCTCATTGAAGGCTTATGAAGAGGCCCCCACCGTCGCCGTCCGCCGACAGGCGTTCGCGCGGCTGAAGCTCGGGCTGGAGGCGATCAGGGGGGGCAATCAGACCCGTCCCTGGGGTCCCTCGCTGGCCCTCGAGCAGGCCCTAGGCGGGCTCTGGAGCCTGCCAAACCTCGACATCACGGCCGACACGCCCACACTCCACCCGCTGCTGGCGGCGAACCTGGTCACGTCGGGGCCGGTGTTTCGCAAAGGCTACTGGTCGCAGGTGACCGCCGGCCCTTATCTCGGTTTCCAGCTCCTCCCCAGCGACGACGGCATCGCGTTCACCAACAGCCAGGCGTTGTCGAGCGTTACGCCGATCACCGACTTCCAGAGTCAGCTCGAGCAGGACAAGCGCGGCCGCAGGGTGGCGAAGATGTATCAGGTCGGGGCGACCTCGTTCAGCTCGCCCACGCTGACGGTGCTGGTCGTCATCCGCCCGTCCGGCCTTCAGATCATCCCCACCTATCAGCACTCCGTTAACGCCCTGATCTCCACGACCCCGCAGCCCGGCGGGGGCTTCGGCCGGGCCATCGCTTCCCTGGTCGGCTTCAATCAAGGCCGGATCACCCAGGAGATCTACAACAACGCGATCCCCGAGATCCAGCAGAACGTCGTCAAGGAGTCGGCCGAGGAGACGAACGAGCGCACTTCGGCCGAAGCCGCGCAGCGCAACGCGGCCCTGTCGAAGTTCCTGATCGGCAACAACACGCTCGCCCTGGGCAACGTGCTCGTCACCGGCCTGGATTTCCGCTCCCGCCCCGAATTCGCCCTGATCGGCGGCAAGCTGGTCTGGAAGGACCTTCCCTCCAGCGTCGGGGCCGAGTCGCCACAGCCGACCAAATTCGCCGCCCCGTCCACGGGGATCACGGCCGACGTCCACCTCGGCTCGATCCTGAACAATCTGGCCGACGGCTACCTGATCTCGGATCAGGCCAAGGCGGTCGAGAACGTCATGATCGAAACTCAGAAGGTCCCCCCCGGAGCCTCCCCGCGCGACGGCGTGAAGGTCCGGACCAATGTCGACTTCAACGCCTATCGCGAGGCGGTTGCCGCAGCTAAAGCGCTAAATGACCCCGCCGCTCAGGCGATCCGGGTGAAGAAGCCGAGCAAGCCGCCCGAGTTCGAGGCAGATGCCAAGGGGAACCTTGTCGCCCTCGTCAAGGACTTCCAGCTGGAAGTCCCCGCGCCGCCGCAGGCGGCCAAGGGCGGCGGCCTGATCGGCCCGCCCGCCCAGATTTACCGGATCGTCTCGCCGCAGGCCGAGTTCGCCATCTCGGTTCAGATCGCCCCCGAGACCCCGACGAGCCCGCTGCGGCTGACCGGTCGGGTCGAGGAGTTCGACCCCGGCCTGGGGACGAAGATCTATGCGATCAACGACGACGAGTCGAAGGCCGTCCCGCTCTCGGGCCTGACCACGAACATCGTGCTGGCCGCCGCCCGCCTGAAGATCCAGGGGCAGCCGCTCGACCTGCCGCTCTCGAACCTTCCCCTGCGCGGGTTCATCATCCGCGAGGTCTCGCCGCTCGACCCGACCGGATGGATGAGGCTGGTGCTGGCACGCGACCCCAACGCCCAGGCCGACCCGGCCATCGAGGCGAACGCCAACCCGCCGGTCGCCGCCGCGGCCCCCATTACCGAGCCTGCGGCCGTCGCGCCCCCGCCGGTGGCCACCGACCCTGCGGCGGTCGTCCAGCCCGTCACCCCGGCCGAGCCCCAGCCCTTGGTGCCCGCTACCCCGCCCATCCCCAACCCTTCGGTACCCCAGCCGGGCACTCGCTGACCGGTCCCGCGAGAGTCCGATGTCCGGCGTCGGCTCGCACGATCGTGTAGAATGAACATCAATCGAGGCCCGGCCGGGTTTTCCGGCCGGGCCTTCCGCCATTTCCAGCAACGGGGGCGCCGTCGGCCCCCGAGTCGCCGAAGGACTTCCCTCCATGTCCATGCCCGATTCATCGAGCAACACCAACGCGTCACCTCCGCTGGCGATCTTCGACCACGACGGGGTGCTGGTCGACTCGCTGGCGATGCATCAGGACGCTTGGGTCGAGATGGGTCAGCGTTGCGGCCTGCCCGTCTCGGCCGAGCTGATCCACGAGACGTTCGGGATGACCAACCCGAGCATCTTCTCCAGGATCTTCGGCGAGGAACGGCCGGCCGACGAGCTGGCGCAATACTCGGACATCAAGGAAGAGTGCTACCGTTCGGTGGCCCAAGGCCGGGTCGTGCTGATGGACGGCGTCCGCGAGCTGCTCGATCGCCTGCTTGCCGCCGGCTTCAGGCTGGCCATCGGTTCCAGCGCCGTGCGGGCCAACCTGGAGCTGACCGTCGAGGCATGCGGTCTCCAGGGCTACTTCTCTTCGATCGCCTCCGTCGAGGATGTCCGACGAGGCAAGCCCGACCCCGAGATCTTCCTCGTCGCCGCGAAGAAGGCCGGCCTGGACCCAAGGCGGAGCGTGGTCTTCGAAGACGCCTTGGTCGGTATCCAGGCCGCAAAGTCCGCGGGTTCGTGGGCGGTCGGCGTCGGGACCACGACCTCATTGGCCGCCTTGCTCGCCGCGGGTGCCGACGAGGCGGTTCCGAATCTGATCGGATATGACGTGAACGCGCTGGCCTGCCGCCTGACACTCTGAGGCTGCCCGGCTGGAGTCCTCCGGGGGGATCGGCTATTTTGATGGGCCTGGTCGGCCGCGCCGCCTTGCCTCGCCCGAGAGTCACGCCCCCATGAATCCCGCAGAATACATCAAGCTCGACCGGATCGACCGCGATCACTGGTTCTATCGGGGCAAGCGTGCGATCGTCCGTCGCTGGATTGACCGGTCGTTGAAGCTCGCCCCCGAGGATCTCCTGATCGACGCCGGGATGGGCACGGGGCGATGGCTCGAGGAGATGGCCGGGAGCTGCCGGATCCTGGGGGTGGACGACCATGACGAGAGCATCGAGCTGGCCCGTCCAAGGATCGAGGGGGCCGGCGGCCGCTGCCTGAAGGCCCCGCTGCACGCCGTCGACCTGCCCGACGGCAGCGCGACGGTGGTGACGGCCATGGATGTGCTCGAGCATATCGAGGACGATCGCGGGGCGCTGGCCGAACTTGTGAGGTTGACCCGGCCCGGCGGTTTGATCGTGCTGACTGTGCCGGCCCTTCGGTGGCTCTGGAGCGACTGGGATGTGGTCCTGCACCACTACAGGCGCTATCATAAGGCCGACTTGCTGGAGCTGATCGGTTCCGTGCCGGGCGTGAAGGTCGAGCGCTGCGAGTATTTCAACGCCGCGCTCCTGCCTGCCATCTGGCTGGTCCGGTCGTGGCGCAAGCTCGTCCCGTTGAAGCCGGGCGCCCCGAGGGCCGAGGATGCAATCCCGCCCGGGCCCGCCAACGAGGCCCTGTTCCGGCTCCTTCGGTCGACCGGCACATGGAGCTGGTTTCGCCCCCCTGCGGGGGTCTCGCTGCTGGCTGTCCTGCGGCGGACGGGCGAGTCCGCAGATTCTCTCTGACGAAAGCGATGACCGACGATGACGAAGGGCCAGAGTGGGCAGAAGGTGCGGATCGGGATCATCGGCGCGGGGGCGGTCAGCGACTATCACCACGTCCCTGCCATCAGGCTCGACCCCAGGGCCGAGCTGGCCGCGGTCTGCGACGCCAACCCCGAACTGGCCCGACAGAAGGGCGAAGAGTGGGGCTGCTCCAACGTCACCAGCGACCCCGCCACGCTCTGCAACGACGACTCGGTGGACGCCGTCATCATCGCCACGCCGAATTTCACCCACCTACCCATCGCCGTCGCCGCGGCGACCGCCGGCAAGCACATCATGTGCGAGAAGCCGTTGGGTCTGGACGGCGTGGAAGTCCGCCAGATGTACGAGGCGGCGCGCGACAATGGCGTCGTGAACATGACGGCGTTCACCTATCGGTTCGCCCCATCGATGCGCTACCTCAGGCACCTGCTCAAGAGCGGCGTCCTGGGCGAGCCCAGGCACTTCCGGTCTCAGCGGTTCCTGGACTGGCCCGAGACGAGCTGGGGCTGGCGGCAGTACAAGGACAAGGCCGGGGCCGGCGACCTCTTCGACATGACCATCCACCGGATCGATTTCGCGATCGACCTCCTCGGCCCCATCCGCAGGGTCAGCGGCTCCGTGGCCCGGTTCGCCCCCAGGACCACCACGCCCGACGGCAAGTCCTGCCCCCCCTCCAACGTGGACGACTGGTCGTGCCTGATCGGCGAGTTCGAATCGGGTGCGACCGGCGTCTGGGAAGGGACCACCCTGGCCAAGGGATACAACCGAGACGGTTTCGGCCACGAGTGGGCCGAGATCAACGGCTCGGAGGGCTCGGCCGTTTATCGGCTGCATGAGCCCAATTCGATCCTCCTGGGCAAGACCGGTAGCGACCTGGCCCCCGTGGCAGTACCCGCCGAGTTCCTCAAGCCCGAGGGGAGCCCCCGCGACCCCAGCCAGGGTAAGCCCGCGACCGTCTTCCGCTACGACCTGATGTGGGAATTCGTCTCGGCGATCGTTGAACGCCGAGACGCCGTACCCAGCTTCCTGGACGGACTGAATGCCCAGCTCGTGGCCGACGCGGTGCTGGTCTCGCACGAGCGCAAGTGCTGGATCGACACGCCCCTGGCCACCCCCTGAAGGGGCGCCGGGTTCGTTTCGTCATGGCCGATTTCGGCCGGGGAGATGAGTCCTTGGAATCGGTCAAATCGATAACCAAGTGTGTCTGTCCGCTCGACTGCCCCGACACCTGTCAGATGGTCGTCGGGGTGGTGGGTGGGGTGGCCGTCTCGCTGGAAGGGGACAAAGATCACGCGTTCACTCGCGGGTTCCTCTGCCAGAAGATGGCCCGTTACCTGGATCGAGTGAACAGCGACGAGCGGCTGTTAACTCCACTTCGTAGGGTTGGCGCCAAAGGGTCTGGGCGGTTTGCTCGGATCGGCTGGGATGAGGCGCTGGGGGAGATCGCTTCGAGGTTCGCCGAGATCGCGGCCTCGGGCGACGGGCCTGCGTCGATCCTGCCCTACAGCTATTACGGGACGATGGGGAAGCTACAGGCCAGCAGCCTGGACCGCAGGTTCTTCCACCGACTTGGCGCAAGTCTTCTGGATCGGACCATTTGCGCCTCCGCGGGGGCGGCCGGTTATGAATACACCGTGGGACGCGGTCGATTGGGGGCCGACCCTTCGGCCGCGTCAAAATGTAAGCTGCTGATCAACTGGGGATCGAACACCGCCAATACGAACGGTCACCTCTGGAGTCGGATGATCGAAGCCCGAAGCGACGGGGCCACCATCGTCACGATCGACCCGTTCCGAAGCGCAACCGCGGCCCGTTCCGACTGGCACCTGGCGATCCGCCCAGGGACCGATGCGGCGCTTGCCCTGGGACTGATGCACGTCATCTGGCGGGATGGGCTCCAGGATGAAGACTATCTGGAACGGGCCACCATCGGGGCCGACCTCCTCCGACGTCGTGCGCACGAGGACTATCCCGTCGAGCGTGTTGCGTCGATCACAGGCCTGGAACCGGCCGAGATCGAGACCCTGGCACGGCGCTATGCGACCGAACGTCCGTCGCTGATTCGCCTGAACTACGGGATGCAACGGCACTTTGGCGGCGGGATGGCGGTCCGCACGGTTGCCTGCCTTCCTGCCATCGTGGGGGCCTGGCGAGACCACGGCGGCGGGGCCTTGCTCACGACGAGTGGGACCTATGACTTCGACATGCAACGGCTCACCCGACCCGACCTCTCGCCGCCCGGCACTCGCACGGTCAACATGAACGAGCTGGCGCAAGCATTGGCCGGCGAGCTACCAGGCGGTCCGGTTCGGGCCCTTTATGTCTATAACAGCAACCCGGCGTCCGTCGCCCCCGACCAGGCGAAGGTTCTCAAGGGGTTGGCCCGGGACGATTTGTTCACGGTCGTCCACGAGCAATTCGCGACCGACACTGTGGACTACGCCGACATCGTCCTGCCGGCGACGACCCAGCTTGAGCATGTGGACGTCCACGGTTCCTATGGCCACCACTTCGTGATGTACAACCCGCCGGCCATCGAGCCTCGCGGCGAATGCCGCTCCAACAATGACGTCTTCCGGGCCCTGGCCGATCGGATGGGATTCGAGCCCGATCTGTTCCCGGATGATGAGACGCTGATCCGCGAGGTCCTCGATGGCGGCCCAACGCTGGAAGGGATTTCCTACGAGCGACTTGTGGCCGAGCAGAGCGTCCGCTTGAATCTTCCCGAGGAATACTCACCGTTCGCCGAGGGAGATTTCCCCACACCGTCGGGCAAGTGCGAACTGTATTCGGAGTCGATGGCCAGTGCGGGCTTCGACCCTCTGCCTGCTTATCTTCCGCCTCGCGAGGATCCGCAGACTAGGCCCGATCTGGCCCGTTCGTATCCGATTCAACTCCTCAGCCCGCCGCGTCCGCAGTTCCTCAACTCCACGTTCGCCAACTCGACGAGCCATCGAAAGGCGGCAGGAGAGCCGACGATTGAGATGGCGGCGGCCGATGCCGAGGCCCGGGGGTTGCGGGCCGGGGATTGGGCCGAGGTCTATAATGATCGTGGACGGTTCCTGGCGAAGGTGGCGCTGGAAGGTTCGGTCAAGCCCGGGGTCGCGGTCGCTGCCGGCCTCTACTGGAACAAGCTCGTGCCAGGAGCAGCCAACGCCAACGCGACCACCTCGACGGCGCTCACCGACATGGGGGGTGGCGCCACCTTCTTCGACAATCTCGTGCAGGTCGGGCCCGCCACCGACCCGACCGGGAAGGAAACCCGACGATGATCGCAGCCCTCGCCCGCCTGCTAAGGCCCCGGACCGCCGCGAATCTTTCCCACTGGAAGGTCACAGTCTACACCAGGGAAGGATGCGGTTGCTGCCTGACGGCGATGGGCGTGCTCGAGCCGTTGAGGGCGCGCCACGGCTTCGCCCTGGAGACGGTCGATATCGACACGTCCCCCGATCTGACGGCCCGCTATGGGCTGGAAGTCCCCGTCGTGGCGATCGATGGAAAGGTCCGGTTCAAGGGGAAAATTATCCCCGAACTCCTCGATCGACTCATCGAAGCTGAGGGGCGGTCCTGAGCAGCGACCTTCCCAGGCTCCTGTTCAATCTCGCTGCCAGACTCGGAATGGACCGTATACTCCTACCCGGTGGTACCCAAGTTCTTCCATCGACTCGGCAATGCCGGGGATGGTTGGCTTGTCGAGAGTGGCGATGACCTGGTGGACGGGACCGTCTCCCGTCAAAGCCTGCTTGAGCCACTTCTGGCGGGGTTCGACATCACCAGTCGCTTCGTAGGCGCCATAGAGCCATTCATCGTGCGAGAGCTCGCCTCGGCCGACGAGGCGGTTGTGCTGCGGCCCATCGATGAAGTAGCGTCCTTCGCGGCCAATGCCCGAGAGTCTCGAAGCCGCGACAAGGTCGCTTAGCGCCTGGTTGGTCTCGGTCCGTAGTCGGTAGCTGATCAGGGAGAACCGCGTGACGTCGGCGAGCAGGGCAAATGTCGCCAGCACGACGATGGCCGATGCCAGGCGGCGCGCGGGCGTGAGAGTCTCTTCGGTCGGTTCGAGCACACGCGGGAGGGCGCGGCCGACGAGGATGGAGAGGAAGACGACGGCCTGGATGGCGTAGTTATAGAACGAACCCGTGCTGTACAAGCAGAGCGGGATCATCGAGAGGACTTCGACCGCGGTCAAGGCGACCAGGAACGCGTCGAGTCGGTTGCCGGCCGGTCGACGGTTCGATGCAAACAGGCAGGCGACGGCGATGACGAGGAGGCCTGCGGAGCGGCGAATGACGTCGTAGAAAATGATCCCGACCCGGGGCCAGCCGCCGTAGGTCAACTCGCGGAACCGCGCGGGGAGGATGAACACAGACCGGGACATCATGCCGCCCGTCACCCATTCCTCAACGCCGTAATACGCGGCGACGATGGCGACCGACGCGGCGTGAGCTACGATGACGTCTCGGGCTCGGAAGCGACCGCGGAAGACTCCGACAAACAAGCCCAGTGAGCAGGCCGCGGCGACGAAGACGTCGTGCTGCTTGGCGCAGGAGGCCAGCGCGAACGCGGTGTAAGCCAGGATCAGGTCGCGAGTCGGTCGACGGCCATCGAGCCACGCCCGCGCGACCAGCCAGGCGCCCGCGGTCTGGAAGAAGAGACCCAGGGTGTCGGGCCGGACCGTGACGTGGAACGGTGCGAGCACCGCCGCTGAGGCGATCAGGCAGACCGAGGCGTAGCCGGCCCAGCGGGGGGCACCGTCCAGACGCGTGAGCTTGTAGCCGACAACCAGGGTGGCCACCCAGGCGGCGAACGCCAGGATCCGCCCGGCGTAGAGCGACGCGAGGTCCACGTCGACACCCCGGATGATGGCCGGCCAGGCCATCAGGCCGGCGAGGCGGTAATAGAGCGGGGCGTGGATCAGGACCCAGGGGTGGTCGCTGGTGAATGGCCCATAGAGGGCGCCCGGCCCGAGGAGGAATTGCGACCCGAGGGAGCGGATCAGGACCGTCTCGAGGATATTCGAGTCCTCAAGGCTCGGCCCGATGGAGAAACAATGATACCCCATATAAACCGCCGCGGCGGCGGTCAGGGCGGCCAGCACCAGCGGGACGGCGATGCGGCGGCGGGCCCTGGTCCGGCCCGAGGGGGCCTCGTGCGCATCGGCGGCGAGCGGGAACCGGGAGTCCATCCTGTCGTCCCCTCCTTGGGTGCGAGATCCACGGGTTGCGGAGGCATCTCACACTAGTTCCGGACGCGATGCAAGTTCGAAGATCCCGGGGGCCGAGCGAGGGGAGCCCCGTTCCTCGGCCGATCAGACCCGGCGAAACGGGCTGAAAATCAGCGATCGTGGCCTTGCGTGAGGCGATGTCGGGGGGGGCGGAGAGCGTAGTCGAGCCAGTACTGCTTCAGGACCACGACGAGGTCGCGATAGTGGGGGAACTCCGACGGCTTCTGGATGAATGTGTTGGCGCCTGCCTGGTAAGTCCGGCGTACATCTTCCTCACGCCGCGAAGTGGTCAGGACGACGACGGGGATGGACCTGAGGCGTTCGTCGGACTTGATCCGGGAGAGGACCTGGCAGCCGTCCAGGCCCGGCAGATTCAGGTCGAGCAGGATCAGGTCGGGTGTGTCGTCGCCCGTTGGGCCGTCGCCGATCAGGCCGCCCAGGTAGTCCAGGGCCTTCAGGCCGTCCTGGATCACGACCAGGGTGTGGGCGACATGGCCCTCACGCAGGGCACGCTCGATGATGAGCGCGTCCGGTTTGCTGTCCTCGACGAGCAGGATGTGAAGCGACGGAGTCATGGAGAATTGGTGCCCGGCGTTGGCGTCGTGATGGTCATGAGGGCCGTCGTCTTCTGAGTCATCGTCGGTGGCCTGGGAAGGCTGACGAAAAAAGTCGATCCTTTTCCCGGCTCGCTCTCGACCCGGACCTGGCCGCCGTGGGCTTGTGCAATCTTGACGCAGATGGCCAGGCCTGCCCCCGTCCCCTCGTAGTCGTCCCGATTGTGGAGCCTTCGGAAGAGCTGGAAGATCTTCGCGTGGAACTGCGGCTCGATGCCGATCCCGTTGTCGCGGATCGCCAGCACCGCCAACCCGGCGGGGTCATCGGGCCCGGCCGAGATTTCGACCCAGGGGGCTGGGTCCCGATTGTACTTCAAGCCGTTGCTCAGGAGATTGCGCAGGAGTTGGCCGACACGCTCCCTGTCTCCCCAGATCGAGGGGAGCGGGCCTCGCACTCGAAGTTCGGCCCCTTTCGAGCGGATCAGCTCGCCGAGGTCGGCGCGGGCCTCGTCGATGAGCGAATCCAGGTCGATCGGTCCGAATTCGCCGGTCACCAAGCCGGCTCGCGAGAGGTTCAGCAGGTCCTGGATCAGGGAACGCATCCGCCGAGAGGCGTCGACGAGGTAGTGCACATACTCCCGACCTTCCTCGTGGAGCTGCTCACCGTAATCCCTGAGGAGGAAGTCGGAAAAGGCGATGAGGGTGCGGATCGGCTCCTGGAGGTCGTGCGAGACCACGTAGGTGAACTCATCCAGCTCGCGATTCTTGCGCGAGAGCTCCTCGTTGGTCCGGCCGAGCTTGGTGTTCTTGACCTGGAGCTGGGCTTCCAGGGTCCTGAGAGCGGTGATGTCCTGGGCGACGCTCCGCGAGTGGTCGAATGAGCCGTCCGCGGCGAGCACGGCCGAGCCCGAGACCCAGACGTCGAGCGACCGGCCGTCGGCGCACCGCCAGTTGCTCTCGACCTCGACGGTGCCCGTCTTGACGAACGCGGTCATCTGGCTGGCGAAGCCGTTCCGCCGTTCGGCGGTGAGCAGCATCGAATAGGGGCGGCCGACGAGTTCCTCGCGGGGATAGCCCAGCGCACGCACGAGTGTGTCATTGACCTCGGTGAACCGGCCGTTGGCATCGAGGCTGAAGTACATCGCCGGGGCGTTCTGGTAGAGGTCGCGATAGCGGTCTCGCAGGTCTTCCAGCTCCCGGTTCGCCTTCCTGAGCTGCTGGTTGACCAGGGTCAGCTCCCTGGTCCGCCGCCGCAGCTCGCGGGTGGCCCTGAGCTTGGCGGTGACGTCGGTGAGGTGGCAGCGGAGATGGGTCGCCACCATGCCGGGACCGTAGCGGACGCCGACATTGACCTCGATGGCCTTACGCTCGCCGTCCGCGGTCCTGATCCGATAGACGAGCCCATGCGCCTCCCCCTTGAGCAGCGCCATCCTGAGCTGTTCGGCGGCGAGTCCCCGGTCCTCGGGGTCAACAATATCGAGGAAGGACATCGACCGGAGCTTGGCCAGGGAGAAGCCCAGGAATGACTGTTCCGCGGCGCTGGAGTCGATCCAATCGAGGGTGCCGGGTTCAAGGCGATTGACCATGTCGGCCGTGGAGTAGTCGGCGGACGCATTCGGATCGAACGTGGCGACGTGGGGCGCCATCGGGGGCTCGAACATGCCGCTGCGGGTCATCAGCGAAGGGTTATGCCCGCGTCTGATGGTGCCGGGTTCGGAGTGGTATGGCGACATGAGGCCCGGCGGAGGCGGGTCTTCGCCGCGCAAGAGTCGGAGCGAGGGACCGAACTTGAGCCAGTCTGCGTCGGTGAGTCCGAGTGCGACGCGAAGCTCCTGCCTTGCCGGCCGTTCGGCCCAGCTCGACAATGAGTCGATCAGGTTGGATCGAAGCCGCCTGGTCTCGGCCCGAGCGGCCCACCAGCCAGCCAGGTTGCCGGCGACGCCGATTGCAAGCACGGCCAACGCCAGTGAGGGAAATCCACAGTACACGGCAAGTGACGCCGCGCCGGCGCTTGCCGCCAGCGGCACGAGGTGACCGAGCCGTTGCGACCAGGGGTGAACAGCGTGAGGGGTTGCGAGACGGCTCATCGGACGTGCTCGGAATATGTCGCCAACGTGAGCAGTTTGGGCCTGAATTCCCCCGGGAAGCCGATCAGGCGACCGGACCGGCGCGAGGCAGTTGAAGTCGGAAGCGGGCCCCTCCGTCGGGTTGATTGGTCGCGTCGATCCGGCCGCCGAGTTCGCGGGCGAATTCGGCGGCGAGGTAGAGTCCGTAGCCCCGGGCGTCGGGCTTGGTGGTGAACGAGGGCTCGAAGATGCGGGCGACGTGGCCGGGTTGAATGCCCGGGCCGTTATCGGCGACCTCGATGGCAAAGGTCTCGGGATCGGACCAGGCGTGGACGCGGATGGTTCCGTCGGTCGGCTGATTACTGACGGCCTCCATGGCGTTGATCAGCAGGTGGAAGACGACTTGCAACAGGCGCCCGGGGTCGGCCTCGACGCGGGGTAGCGAGTCGTCGATGGTCAACTCGACCGTCCAGCGGCGGAGGTTTCTGTTCGGATTCTTGCGGAAGAAGTCGACGACCTCGCGGAGCAAGGGGGCGGCGTCGAGCGGTATGGGCCGGCCCGGGCCGGTGCATGCCCCGGCCATCAAGTGTTCCAGGCGGCCCCGCATCAGGTCGGCCGCCCTGATGATCGGCTCGATCTCGGAGAGCAGAAAGACGTCGGCCTCGCCGGTGAGCCTGAGGTACTCAGCGTGCGCTAGGATCGAGGCGAGCGGGCCGCGGAGCTCGTGAACGATGCCGGCCAGCAGCCGTCCGGCGGAAGCCATCTGGGCGTCTCGGCGGTTGGACAGGTGGAGCTGATGCCCGCGGGCCAGGTGTCCGACCCTGCAGCGGAGCAGGGCGGGATGCGTGTCGGGATCAATGAGATCGTCGGCCCCCGCATCAAGGATCGACTCGACATCCGCCGCATCCGCGGGGTTCCAGAGGGCCAGGATCGGAACACCCTCGATCGAGCGGCAAGCCCGGATGGCCCGGATCTCGCACGCAGGATGGGCCTGTGTCGACAGGATGATGAGGCTGGGGAGCGACTCGCACGCGATCGGCCCCCCCGCGTCCGAGCAAGACGCCTGGAAGTCGGGCGGCTGGAGGAGGTCGACGAGGCGGCTGTGGCCCGCCCGGTCCCCCACGATCAAGATGGCCTGAGTCATGCCCGGTGCCTCCCCGGTTCGCGGCCCGGCCGCCGCTTCGTACCATCCGGTCCGGGACTTTTGGGCCTTTCGAGAGGTTTGCTCGTCTATAATACGGGAAGAGTGCGCCTGAGCGACGACCCCACCCGGTTTCGGGTCGTCGCCGGAGAGCGAAAGCGAGGTTGTCCCGCCATGTCCACGACCCTGTCCGACGCGTCCCCGCTGATCTTCGAGGCTTACCGCGACCTGCCGACCGAGGAGCTGGAGGCGCGGCTGACGGCCGCCAAGGCGGCGCTCGGCGAAGAGCTGCTGATCCTGGGTCATCATTACCAGCAGGACGAGGTGATCAAGTTCGCCGACCTGCGCGGGGACAGCTTCAAGTTGAGCGCGATGGCCGCCGAAAGCCGCGCTTGCCGCTACATCGCCTTCTGCGGCGTCCACTTCATGGCCGAGACGGCCGACATCCTGACCAGGCCCGAGGTCGAGGTGATCCTGCCCGACATGACGGCCGGGTGCAGCATGGCCGACATGGCCGACCTGGAGAGCGTGGAGGCCGCCTGGGCCGACCTGGGCGAGCACATCGACCTGAACGAGCTGATGCCGGTCACTTACATCAACTCGACGGCCGAGCTGAAGTCGTTCTGCGGCCGCAACGGCGGGATCGTCTGCACCAGCTCGAACGCACGGGCGGTGCTCGAATGGTCGTTCGCCCGCCGCAAGCGGGTCTTGTTCTTCCCGGACCAGCACCTGGGGCGCAACACGGCCCGCGCCATGGGCATCCCGCTGGAGCAGATGCCGGTCTGGAATCCGAGGCTGCCGCTGGGCGGGAACACGCCCGAGGCCCTGGAAAATAGTCGGGTCTTGCTCTGGCGCGGGCACTGCTCGGTGCACCAGATGTTCAAGCCGGCACACATCGACGAGTTCCGCAAGCGTGAGCCGGGGATCAAGATCCTGGTTCACCCCGAATGCTCGATGCCGGTGGTGGACGCCGCCGATCTGGTGGGCTCGACCGAATTTATCCTGAAGACGGTGGCCGAGGCCCCCAGCGGTTCGAAGTGGGCTGTTGGCACCGAGCTTCATCTGGTCAACCGGCTGGCTGCGGCCCATCCCGACAAGACGGTCCACTTCCTCTCGCCGATGGTCTGCATGTGCTCGACGATGTACCGGATCGACCTGCCGCACCTGACCTGGGTGGTCGAGAACCTGCTGCAAGGAACGGTCGTCAACCGGGTGAGCGTGCCCGAGGAGACGGCCCACTGGGCCCGCGTCGCCTTGCAGCGGATGCTCGACGTGAAGTGAGTTCGGGAGTTACGGCTGGCTCCCCTTCGGCTTCTTCTGGTCGAAGGGGATCTCGTCGATCTTGGCGGCCAGGATGAAGTCGTTCTCGGAAAGCCCGCCGATGGCGTGGGTCCAGACTTCCACGGCTACGTTGCGGTAGCCTTCCAGGTGGAGATCGGGGTGGTGCCCCTCTGTCTCGGCCAGGTCGGCGATCTTGTCGAAGAACCGGATCGCGGCGACGAAGTTCTTGGCGATCCACTCGCGACGGATCCGCTTGCCATCGGCTGTGATCGACCATTCCGGGACATGAGGTCGCAGCGTGGCGGCCTCGGCGGGCGTCAGCGCGGGGACGCCTCCCTCGCAAGGGACGCACCGCTTGCGGATGAGATCATCTCGGGTGGTGTCGGGCATGGCTGGATGCTCCGGTTAGATCATCGAAAGCTCTCGGCGATTGTCGGGAATTTGCCCTGGCGGACGTCGTCGGCATAACGACCGGCCCCCTCGCCGATGGCGGCGCCGAGGTCGGCGTAGCGCCTGACGAATTTGGGCTGGAAGGCGTCGAAGAGCCCGAACATGTCGTTGGTGACCAGCACCTGCCCGTCGCAGGTCGGCCCCGCTCCGATCCCGATGATGGGGATCTTGACCTCGCCGGTGACGCGCTCGGCGACCGGCGACGGGACGCATTCGAGGACGATCGCGAAGGCTCCCGCCTCCGCGACGGCCCGTGCGTCCGAGGCAATGTCGTCGGAGTCTCGCTGGACCTTGAAGCCCCCCAGGCGATGCACCGCCTGGGGGGTCAGCCCGACGTGACCCATGACGGGGATCCCGGCGCGGACGAGGGTCTTGATCGTCTCGGACATCCGCCGTCCCCCTTCGAGCTTCACCGCGCGGCAATCCGTCTCCTTGAGAAGCCGAGTCGCCGAGCGGAGCGCCTGCTCGGGCGATTCTTCGTAGCTGCCGAATGGCAGGTCGGCCACGACGAGGGCGCGTTTTGCCGCGCGAGAGACCATCTCGGCGTGATAGACCACCTGGTCGAGGGTGACACGCAGGGTGTTCTCACGCCCCTGGACGACGGTGCCGAGCGAGTCGCCCACCAGCAGGCAGTCGACGCCGGCGGCGTCGAGCAGGCGGGCCATCGTGTAGTCGTACGCCGTGAGCATCACGACCTTGCGGCCGTCGACCTTCCATCTGAGGAGGTCGAACGGGGTGACGACGGCGGGTTCAACGGCCATCCGCAGATCCTCTCAAAGCTCTGAGCCTGACGATCAAGACGCCCGAGCCGTCGACGACCACGGGGTAATTCCGGCGGATCAGGTCCAGCGTCGCCCGGCGATCGGGGTCGGCCTCGGTAGTCAGGTCCGCGTAAAAGGTCGCACCCCGGGTGCCGTAGAAATCAAGCAGGTCCGTCGCTTCGAGGGCCCGTGGATGCGGCCCGGGCCATTCGCGGATCGCCCGACGTATCGAGTCGGCCGAGTACTCCATCCGGCAGCCTCGCCTGTCCGCCAGATAGAGCAAGGCCTCGGGCGCGACGATCGATTCACCCTCGGGGACGACTCGCTCGATCTCGCGGATCGCGACATCCCACGAAGCCCACTCGGGCGGAGTCCGCCAGGTCGAACGCGTCGCGGCATGGCTCCAGCCGACCAGCACCAAGGCCAGCGCCAGGCCGGCGATCCGCCGAGCGCGGCGTGCCTTCCAGAGCTTGGCGATACCGCGAGCGATGCCAACCGAAGCGACGGGCGCCAGGGCCAACCAATAATACTCGTGATGGAGCTTGGCGGCGAGCGCGAGCAAGCCGGCCAGCGCTGCAAGGGTCCATTGTCGCCAGAACGGACCACCCAGCCAGAAGCCGTAAATCGCGAGGACAAACCCCGGGGGCGTGAACCCTCGGAGCAACGTGAAGCGGACGGCGTGCCACCACGTCTCTGTTTCCAGCAAAGCCCTGGGCACGAGCACCGAGAGCCAGATTGCGCCGTTCTCCGCCGAGGCCTGCGATCCCCCCGCCAAGGCCATCGTCCGGCCCGCATGTACGTACCAGAGCCCCGCTGGGACGAGCAGGGTCAGGCAGAGCAGCAGCTTCGGCAGCCGCTTCCAGGGCAAGATCGCCAGCAGAGGGACCAGCATCGGGGCCGACGTCACCTTCATCGTCAGCCCGAGCGCGACCAGGAAAAGCCCGGGAACCCGCCTGCTGGTCCCCCGGTCCAGAAGTTCGAGCCCGGCGATCCAGAGGCCCATCATCAGCATGTCGGGCTGGAAGGCTCGACCGTAGCGGACGGTCAGCGGGCAGATCGACCAGGCGGCAACCGCCAGCAAGGCCACGGCCGGGCCTTCACGGCGGCGGACCAGGCCGAACAAACCCCAGGCGGCCAGCGTCGCCCCCAGGGCCGAAAGGCAACGCCCGGCCTGTTCTAGATTCAAGCCGGTCAGCCGTCGGAGACCGACGACCGTCGCCGCATAGATCGGCGGTTCGACCAGGAATAGGTTGGGGGTCGGCTCGGTGTCGAGCTGCGGGTGGAGGAAACCCGAGCCTCGCTCCAGGTTTCGCGCGACCATCGCCGTCGGGATCTGGCGGCCGACGTAGTTTTCCAGGATCGGTTGATCGAGCTGCGTAGCCCGGAGCCCGAGGACCCAGGCCAGCAATACCGCCAGCAGGATCCATTCCAGACGCCGATCCATCCGAGCACATCCTCCGCAGGCCTCGATCCCGCGGCATCGTAGCCGAAGGGCGAGCCCGGTCAACCCGGCCTCTCGCGGCGCAAACCGGCCACGAATCGGCCGTAACGTTCGCTGATCGACTCGCGACCTTGTAGCAGCGTGGTAAAACGCCCGGCTTCCTGCGATCGGACGTCGACGTTCAGTGCATCCAGCTCGGCAATCAGGCGTTCTTCGACCGATCCGAGAAGCAGGGGCAGGTCGTCGCGAGTGTACCAGCGGGGTTCGCTGAATCGGACGAAGGCCTCGGGCCTCTCGTCCTGCCAGAATTCGTACCGCAAGGCCGCGGGGGTGATCCGCACCCGCCCCGCCCGTCGTACGAGAGCCCTCAGCCCGGGCCGGAAGTCGAGCGGCCGGGCGTCATTGGCCACGATCTTGCCTTGAGGGAAGATCCAGACGCCCGATCGGGGGCGTTCAAGCAGCTCGCATGTGTAGTCCAGCGATGCGCGGACCGAGGCGAGATCTTCCCGGTCGACCGAGAATGCGCCGATCCGATTGAAGAAGCGAAACCTCTTGAGATTTGCATGCTCCATCATGCCGTAGCCGTCAACGGGGACCTGCTCGTTGAGGTAGTGGGCCAGGAAGAGGTCCCACCAGCACGAGTGATTTGCGACGAAGAGCGTCCCTCCGGGCTCCGCATCCATCGAGGCCCGCAGCCGTTCCAGGCCTTGCGCCCTGACCCGGAACAGGCCCTTGCGCATCCTGCCGACGATCATCGAGTGCACGGCCAGGCGGGGCCAGCCCCTCTTATCGGCTCGGATGATCCGGGCCTCCTCGCCGGGTTTCATCGCGCCCCCAACTCATCGTGCGTCGCTTCGAACCGCCGGCCTTTCCAGACCGTCCCGCCACGATGGTACTGCCAGACGCTCGACGCGGCGATGGCCATGTAGGCCGAGATTCCCGCCGGGAATGCGAATGCATACAGGGGAGAGACGCCAAGGAATCGCGTCGTCGGATAACTGGCCGCGGCCTGAGCCAGCATCCCCCAGGCACCCAGCCCGATGAGCACAAGGTTCCCGAATCCGAGACCGGCAACCAGCGTGACGAGCGGGGTCCAGGCCATCAACACCCCGAAGATCAGGCCGAACGCAAACTTGTAGAAGATATAGTCCATGCCGGCATACGCGTTCTTGCGCAGTCCACGCCCGATCGCCGCCAGGCTGCCGTACATATGGGTCCTGGCCAGCTCGGGGGCCAGGGCGACCGTCAGGCGGAAGCCCCCCCGCTTGATCCGCCGCGCGAGCTGGATGTCTTCGACGATCTCGCCGCGAACCGACTCGTGACCGCCGATATCAAGGTAAACCGACCGGCGAACCAGGATGAACCCGCCGGCGGCGACGGCCTCGGGATTTGAGGGATCGTTGACCCGGTCGAACGGATAAAGCTGGGCCAGGATCTGCAGGAACGAAGTCGCGATCGTCGCCTGCCAGAAGGTCCGACAGACCGGCCTGGGGAAGAGCGAGACGCAGTCGGACCCATGCAAGCGAGCCAGGTTCATGGCGGTCGCCAGGGCCCGAGGGTGCAGAGTCATGTCGGCGTCGACGAACCAGATCCAGTCCGCCGTCGACGTCTCGACCCCCTGATGCACTGCCCAGGTCTTGCCCACCCAGCCGGCCGGACGCTCGACGCCACGAACCAGACGGATCGGCGCGCCAAGGCGATCCGCGAGCGACTCCGCGATCTTGGCCGTCCTGTCGCTCGACTGGTCGTCGACAACAATCATGGCTAGGTCCGGAAAGTCCTGCGAGGCCAGCCCCCGCAGCGTCGCCTCGAGATGTTCTTCCTCGTCGCGTGCCGGGATGATCGCGTCGATCCTCGGCGGTTGGTCAACCGTCGTCGAATCAGGGCCCAGGAACGCGTAGGCATGTCGACGGCCGATGAGACGTGCGGCGAGGCACGACCAGGCGAGGCAAACCGCAAGTGCCGCCAGGACGGCAAGAATCCAGACGAGGCTCATCGGGCGAGCCTCAACGTCGTGCGACCGATGGGGCCGAGACGGGGAAGTCGCGGGCAAGGCGGTCCGCGACGATCTTGCCACTCTGAACCACCATCGGCATCCCCGCGCCAGGCTGTACGCCACCCCCCACGAAGTAGAGCCCCGGAACATCCTTCCGGTAGACGAGCGGGCGGAAGCTACCGCCGAGGATATTGTGCTTGTTGCCCAAGCCGTAGATGGCCCCCCTGAACGCGTTGAAGTCGTCGCGCCAGTCAGTCGGCCCCTTGATCTGGCGGGTGACAGCGGACGCCCGCAAGCCGGTCAGGCCTACCCCTTCGAGCCTGGCCAGAAGCTGGTCGGCATAACGCGCCTCGAACTCGCGATCGGCCGCCTGATCCTCGGTCCGCAATGGGGGGGCACCGATGACGATGAACGGGTTCGATCCCCCTTCGATCGCGTCGGCCTTGTCGGTCACGCTGGTCGCGTTCACGTAGATCGGCGGATCGGTCGGATACTGGCCACGTTCGAAGAGTTCGTCATAGACGCGGTCGGAGCCCGGGGTCAGCACGAGCAGGTGATGGGCCAGGTTGTCCCAGGTCCGGTCACAGCCCAGTTCGATCGTGAAGAATGAGCTCGAAGGCTCCGCCTTGCCCGCTCGCAGCGACTCGACTTCCTTGCCAAACCCCTTGCCGCCGCGCAGCAGGCGATGGGTGTTCACGTAGTCGCCATTGGAGACGACCCCGGCAGCCGGGAACCGGCCCGCCGACGTGGCGACCCCCACGACATGGCCCGCGGCGGAGAGCTCGATCGCCTCGACCTCCACGCCGTTGACGATCTCGACGCCGACGTCGCGGCAGGCGCGGGCAATCGCCTGCGGGATCGCGGCGATGCCCCCGGATCGCGGATACCAGACCCCCTCGCGTATGATCGTCCAGGGGATGATCGTCAGCGAGGCGGGCGCCCGCTTGGGGTCGAACCCCGAATAGGTCGGGAAGCCGTAGAGCAACTCGCGAATCGCCTTCGACCGGAACGTCTTGTCGATCTCGGCGGCGTAGGACTGACGCGGGGAGATGAGCGCGGCGGAGAGGAGCAGGGGGGAGAGCATCACCTGCCCCCAGCTCTCCAGCTGACGGTCGCAGTAGGCGTGACCGATGAGGGCGGCGAATCGGTCGAGCTTCTCCAGGAAGCCGCGCAAGGCCTGGCCGTCGACCGGGTCGATCTCGGAGAAGGCGTCGCAGAGCCCTTTCTCGTCGGCCGGGATGGTCAGGTCGGTGCCGTCGGTGAGGACCACGCGGAAGGCGGGATCGAGCCGATCCATCGGCAAGTAGGCGTCCGGATCGAGCCCGCTCGCCTCGAACAAGGTCCGATAGACCCAGGGCATCACGACGATGCTCGGCCCTTCGTCCCAGCGGAACCCCGCCTCGTGGCGTTCTCGGGCCTTGCCGCCGACGTACGGGTGGCGCTCCAGGACGGTGACCTCATACCCGCGCCGTCGGAGTTCAAGGGCCGCCGAGAGCCCGCCGATTCCCGCGCCGATGACCACGACCCGTCTGTGGTCCATCTGTCGATCGCTCCCGTCGCAACGCCCTTTGCATTCAACCCAGTTGAGTCTAGGCACGAGAACGCAATCGGCTACCCCCGAAGGGCCGGGCCTCATGCGGGCCCGGTCCTCTCCGCGTCCGACAGGACCGACGTCGGATCAGTAGGAGATCAAGCTGAAGATCTCGCAGGGCTCGAGCTTGGAACGCCCTTCCAGGAAGGCCAGCTCGACGACGAAGGCGCAGGCGACCACCTCGCCGCCTGCGTCGGAGACCAGGTTGTGGCAGGCCTTCATCGTGCCGCCGGTGGCCAGGACGTCGTCGAGGAGGAGGATCTTCTGACCCTTGCTCACGGCGTCGGAATGCATCTCGACCTGGTCCGACCCGTATTCGAGGTCGTACTTGTGGGAGATCTTCTGAAAGGGAAGTTTGCCCGGCTTGCGAATCGGGATGAAGGCGACGCCGAGCTTGAGCGCCAGGGGAGCTCCGAAGATGAACCCGCGGGCTTCGGCCGCGGCCACTCCGTCAATATGGCGGTCTTTGAATGCCTCGGCCAGGCCGTCGATGACGGCGGCGAAGGCGGCCGGGTCAGACAGCAGCGGGGTGATGTCTTTGAAGAGGATGCCCGGCTTGGGAAAGTCGGGGACATCGCGGATAAAGTCGCGAGGATCAACCTGGGAGGCGGGCGGGGTCATGGGCGGCTCCGGACATGGCCCGAGCGGGGTCGTCCCGCATTGGACCTGCCCGTTATAACCGAATCGGGCCCATTGTGCACCCACTCCGGGTCGATGGGGGTAGGCCGTGGCCGAATCCGGGCGATCATGGCGGCGAGAACGAGTCGGTGTCGCCGGTGATGGCGGGGGTCCGGATCGCAGGCGTGCTGAAGGGAAGGGCGTCCTTGCTTGCAGCCGGCCCGTCGGTGCCCCCATGCAGATCGCCCGCCGTGGGCAGCTTGACACCCACGAACTCGGTCCCACCGCGGATGGTGCCCGACTGGATCGGCCCGATCCAGCCCAGGTAGACGTCCTTGGCGTTGGCGGTTCCCAGAGACGTGCCCGACGTCCAGGTCACACGGCCCGAGCCCCGGTCATAGGCGAACAGGGCGAGCTTGGCCACGGCCTGCTGGTCGCTCTTCTTGATGAACGGAATCTCGGGGATCGTCCCGGCCGGCATGCCCGTGACGGTCGTCGGGATGGTGACCTGGGGCACGCCGACGAGCCAGTTGTACGAGTCGGTGCCATAGGCGCCCACGCGGGCCTCGACGATCCACTGGGCCTGCTCGGGCTTGGCGCGAAGCAGGACGCCCTGGGTGAGCATCGCCTGGCGGAGGCTCGAGACGACCCATCCCTGGTCCTGCGCCATCGCGTTGGTGGTGTCCAGGTAGACCGGCACGCCCGTCAGGGGGCGGAAGTCGACCTTCTGGATCGCGGTGTCCCAGGCATTCGTGAGCAGGAGCTGCTCGGTGCCAGATCGCGCGGTCCCGGTCACCTTGGTGGTGCCGCAGCCCGCCGCGAACAGGCCCAGGAAGCTGAGGACCGTGACCTTGAGCATCGCCCGCATGCGCATTCCTCGGGTAGGCCCGCCTGTCCAAGTCCGGCCGGCGGATCGAGAGGGTAGCGGTTCGGTGCCGAACGGTCAACGCGAACGGGCCCGGCGAGAATTCTCTCGCCGGGCCCGCCCCGTCTCCCGTCCGCACTGTCGGAAGCCTGGTCTGACTTACTTGCTCACCTTGCTCAAAGTGACGAATTTGCCCACACCACCGGGCACCTCAATGAACACTGCGATGGTGTCACCCTTGGCGAGTATCGCGTCGAAGTCCTTCAGCTCGGAGACGGCGGTCACCTTCTTGTCCTTGATGACCTTGGTGATGACCTGACCGGATTCCAGGCCGGCCGCTTCGGCTTCACCGCCAGGCTTGACCTTGGAGATGACCAGGCCTTCGGTCCCTTCCGCATGTCCAAACTGCTTGGCCAACTCGGGGGTGAGGGGCTGCACTTCGAGCCCGAAGCCCTCGCTGACCACCTTGGGCGCGGGAGTCTCTTCCTTCTTCGTCGCTTCCTTCTCGGCTCGCTGCTCACGCCCGACCCGTTCCTGGTCGAAGACGACCTGATCCTGCGGTGCGAGGGTCACGCTCGTCTTGGAATTCTCCCCTTCGCGGAAGTAGCCCAGGTCATAAGCCTTGCCCGTATCGCTGCTGGAGACCTTGATCCGGAAGCTGGCCCGGCTCAGGACAGGCTCACCGTTGAACGACAGGATGACGTCGCCCACCTTCAAGCCGGCCTTGTCGGCGGGGCTCCCCTTCAGGACCTGATCGACGACGATCCCCTTGGTCTTGGAGTCCAGGCCCAGCTGCTTGGCGAGAATGGGGGTCAGGACCTCGAGGCCAACACCCATGCGGGCGCGGTTGACCTTGCCGTCGCGGATGAGCTTGTCGGCAAGCTCAGAGGCCATGTCGATGGGGATGGCGAAGCCGACCCCGGCATTGCTGCGAGTGCCCGTGACGATCGCCGAGTTAATGCCCACGACCCGGCCGTTCATGTCGACCATCGGGCCGCCCGAGTTGCCCGGGTTGATGGCCGCGTCGGTCTGGATGAACGCCTCGAACGGGTTGATGCCGATCTCGTTCCGCTCGGTGGCGCTGATGATCCCGGCGGTCACCGTCTGGCTGAGGCCGAAGGGGGAGCCGACGGCGAGGATCCACTCGCCGACGCGGAGCTTGGAGCTATTGCCCCGGAGCATCGCACGGTACTCGGACGAGTCGACCTTGATCACGGCGACGTCGGTCTCGGGGTCGGTGCCCACGACCTTGGCCGGCAATTCGGTCCCGTCGTGGAAGGTCACGACGAGCTTCTCAGCCCCTTCGACGACGTGGTTATTGGTGAGGAGATGGCCCTTGTCGTCGTAGACGAAGCCCGAGCCGGTCCCTTGTTCGCCGGGGGAGAATTGCTCCTTCTCCAGCTTGAATTCGGGGCCGAAGAACTTCTTCAGCATCTCCTGCAGCTCTTTGGGATCGGTCGGAACGTTGCCGTTGGGACCGAACGGATTGCCGCGGCCGGGGGCGCCGCGCAGCTTTGCAGTGGCGCCGGACTTGCGCTGGACGCTAATCTGGACGACCGAAGGCTTGACGAATTCCGAGACGGCCTCGAAGGCCTCGGACAGTTCACGGGCGACCTTCTGGCCCTCCGCCGGGAGGTCGGGCGCGGCGGGCACCTTGCGGGTCATGGCTTGCGAGCTGACGAGCGAGGCCGTGGAGACGACCAGTGCAGCCCAGGCGACGAGATTCCGATTCATGCGAAGTGAACTCCTGGGGTCGTTTTAAGAGAATCGCATTGGGTGGCGCTTCCCTCGGGAAACAGCCAACTCAGCTTCTACGAGCGAGAAGACCGGATGGTTTGCGCCCCTTTTTTTTCGGGCGACCTGGGACCGGCCTCAATTATTGACGGAAATGCGTTCGATCAGTCATTCGGCCGGCCTCCGAGATCCTTGAGACGACGATCCTCGGATGGCCGGTCGTAATCATACGATTCCAGAGAGCGGAGTTGCCGTGCTCGACCCAAGAGACCAGACGCCGGGACGAATGATCGAGCGTTGCCTGGCGCTGGGGGTGACCGAAGAGGCGGCACGGCGCATGGTTCGTGCTGTGGTCGGGAGGGAAGAATTCGATCCAATGGTCTGGGGAACTCGATTCCAGGTCCCCAAGGTGCTGAGTCTGGCGGCGGGTGAGCTGCCGAGGCTGCGGCTTGAAGCGTCGGTGACATCGCCCCTGGACGGGTTCCAGAAACTCAGATTCGGGACCAACGATGGCCTGGCGCTGGAGACGGTCCTGATCCCGCTACACAAGATCGGTGCGGTGAGCCTCTGCCTGTCGTCTCAGGTCGGGTGCGCGATGGGCTGTGTCTTCTGCGCGACGGCCCGGATGAAGGTCAGGCGAAACCTGGCGACCTGGGAGATTGTCGACCAGTTCTTGCAGGCCCGATCCATGGTGGAAAGCCAGGGCCGGCGGGTCACGGGAATCGTCTTCATGGGGATGGGCGAGCCCCTGGCCAACTACGACCGCGTGATGGCCGCCGCCGACCTGTTCCGCTGCTCTTACGGGGCCTCGATCGGAGCCCGCGCGATCACGATCAGCACCGTCGGCCTCGTCCCCGAGATCGACCGCTACACGACCGAGGGGCACAAGTATCGCCTGACCATCAGCCTAGGGGCGGCCATCGACGAGAAACGCAGGGAACTCGTGCCGGTCGCGGCCCGTTGGTCGGCCGCCGAGGTCATGGCCGCCGCGCGACGTCACGCCCTGGCACGTCGTCAGCGGATCAATCTCGCTTACGTCTGCATCGGCGGCCGCAACGTCGGCGAGGACGATGCACGAGCCCTGGGCGAACTGATCGGCGACACGCCGACGCGCATCGACCTCATCGACGTAACCGACCCGAAGGGGTCCTTCCAGGCTCCAGGCCCCAAAGAGATGGCGGCATTTCGCGATGCCTTGACGAAGTACGTCGGACAGCCGGTCGTCCGCAGGTATTCCGGGGGTGCCGACATCCAGGCGGCCTGCGGCACGTTGGCTGCGGCGGACTCGGTTGCCTGAGGAAAGGGGTGAAGCTTCGAAACAAGCACGCCCGACACGGTGGTGGCCACGGTGCCGGGGCGCTGAGTTTGTAGGGGCTGAACTCGACCGATCAATTTCCGATGGCGTCGGAGTCGACCGGGAGCTGCTTGATGACGGGGATCATGCTTCCGGCGGGCGAGAGGATCTTGGCCCAGACGGTGCCGTCGATTTTATCGTTCACGAACCTGACCGAGCCGTCACACATGACGACATTCACGCCGCCGGCATGATAGCTGGACGGATAAGGGAAACGGCCGTCGCTCGCAGTGAGTGACCCGTTGATATTTTCGAAGGTGCCCGCCTTGTTGGCCATCGACCAGGCGGGCCCATCGGTCTGGCCGCCGTTGCCGTCGACGTTCACGGAGAGGCCATAGGGGCTGGTATCGCACAGGCCATTCTGGCAGATCTTGCCCGACGCGATGAACATCATGTAGTTCGGGTGCGGGCTCGCCCAGCCCGAACTGATGCCGCCGGTCGAGCCGAGGACTTGAGAGGAATATCCGGCCGCCCGGTTTTCGGACGCCAGGACGGTCGTGGACGAGCCGTCCATGAAGCTGGTGGGACTCGAGCGGGCGTCCCAGGGGCAGCCGCCGGTATTGGAGCCGAGGAACATGACGCCGAGGCGCTCGGAGATCCCCTTCTGGCCCCACCAAGGGGTGGGCCCTGGGACGCCGTCGCCGAGCTGGCTGCCCGTCCAACCCGCAATCTGGTTCAAGCGAGGGGGCTTGTTGGGGTCGGGCGGAAGCGTGGATGGGTGGTGCCAGAGGGTAAATCCACCGTTGACGACGTAGGAGAGGTTCCCCTGGCCCAGAACGAGTGTGTCGTCATCGGGACACTGGAGGACCGAGATCGTCGTGCTCGAGACGATGGCATTCGAGGGCGACTGGACCGATGACAGCTCACGCATCGCGCCTTTGTCAAAGTAGAGGCGGTTGCGATTGAATGAGTTGTACAGTCCCTGCTCATCGAAGTACGGCAGGCAGTCGACGACCCAACTGAAGAGCGGGCCCTGGTCAACCTTGGTCGAGTTGCCACCGGTGGCCGATCCCCCGAAGTTCGATCCATACAAGGATCCTTCGATGTTGGAATGCTCGCCGATCACATCCGCTTCGCCGAACGTGCCGGCGTTGGGCAGATAGCCCTTGGCGTTCATGAAGCCAATCAGGCCGATGCCAACCTGGCGGATGTTGTTGGCGCACTGCGCCTTGCGGGCCGCCCTGCGTGACGACTGCACGGCGGGCAGGAGCAGGCCCATCAACACGCCGATGATGCTGATCACAACCAGCAACTCGATCAGCGTGAAACCGGGGCGACGACGACGCGTCATGGCTGGTCCTTCCGAGAGAGGTTGAAGACCAAGAGAACCGCGATTTTATTGGGCGGCAAGTCGAGTGGTCCTGAGCCCGAATTCCACCGTCGAGTTAGTTTTCCCTGTACGAGTGCGAGCGTCAATGGGTGCAAGCATTGACGCAAGGAACCCCGGCACGATCATGGAGATCGTGCCGGGGTTCTGAAGATCAATCGAGTTTAAATTTCATCCGGATCAGTTGCCGATGGCGTCGGCATCGACCGGGAGCTGCTTGATGACGGGGAGCTTGCTGCCGGCGGGCGAGAGGACCTTGGCCCAGACGCTGCCGTCGATGGTGTCATTGACGTAGCGAACCGAGCCGTCGCACATCACGACGTTCACGCCGCCAGAGTGATAGCTCGTGGGATAGGGGTAACGGCCGTCGGAGGCGGTCAGCGACCCGTTGATGTTCTCGTTCGTGCCCGACTTGTTGGCGAACGACCAGGCGGGCCCGTCCATCTGCTGGCCGCCGGTGCCCGTGTTGCTGGCCATGAGGCCCGAGGCCGTGAAGTCGCAGACGCCGCCGGGGCAAATCCTGCCCGACCCGATGAACGTGACATAGTTCGGGTGAGGGGTCGCCCAGTTCGAGGCCAGGGAGACGGTCGAGCCGAAGATCTGGGGTGAGTAACCGGCGGCGCGATTCTCGCTGGCCAGGACGGTCGTGCTCGTGCCGTCGATGATGCTGCTGGGAGTCGTGCGGACGTCCCAAGGGGCACGACCCGAGGACGAGCCGAGGAACATCACGCCCAGGCGTTCAGCAACACCCTTCTGGCCCCAGGTGGGAGCCGGGCCGGGCGAGCCATCGCCGAGCGCACCACCAACCCAGCCGACCGTGGCGTTGTCGGCGGCGGTGAAGGCGGCCGGATAGTGCCAGCGGGAGAAGCCGCCGTTGACCACGTAGGAGAGATTGCCCTGACCTTCGGCCAGCGTGTCGTCGTCGGGGCACTGAAGGATCTTGATCGCGGTGCTCGCCACCGTGAAGTTGGACGGGATCTGAACCGTGGAGCCCGTCTCCCGGACCAGGCCGGTGTCATAGTACAGGCGGCTACGATTGTAGGCGTTGTACATGTCCTGATTGTCGAGGTAAGGCAGGCAGTCCACCACCCAGCTATAGAGCGGGCCTTGGTCGACCTTCGTGGTGACGCCTGCGGAGGCGGTTCCAGCGAAGGAGGTGCCGAAGGCGGTGGCGGCGATGTTCGAGGTGGCTCCCGGGACGTCGGGCTCGCCGTAGGTGCCGGAGTTGGGCAGGTAATTCTTGGCGTTCATGAATCCGATCAGGCCGAGGCCGACCTGGCGGATGTTGTTGGCGCACTGCATCTTGCGGGCCGCCTTACGCGCCGCCTGCACGGCGGGCAGAAGCAGGCCCATCAGCACGCCGATGATGCTGATCACAACCAGCAATTCGATCAGCGTGAAACCGGGGCGACGACGACGCGTCATGACTGGTCCTTTCGGAAGAAATTCGGGGACCGTAATTCTTGGTATCTTATCGCGGGCGGGTGATGCCGGGCAAGGCTTGAGCATCGAAGTTGACGGGTCGCGCCGGGTTTGTTTTGTATTACGAACCCGGCGCGTGTTCGTGTCGCGGCCGACCTCATTCGATCCGGCGACGATAGGTGACAACGTCGCGGAAGTCTTGCGGGTTGCCAGGGTTGAACCCATTCAGCCTGGTTCGGTCCAGCACAAAGAACGAGCGGAATCGTCGGTTCCGACCCAATTCCAGGTCGATCTCCGGGCCAAGTTCGTCCGGCTGGGGCTGAGCGATGACGTCGGGGAGGTACGTGGGGTCCGGATTGATAAAAGTCGCATTCCCAGGCCGGACGACCTGGAAAAAGCCGACGGTAATCCAAACAGCGAATTGGTGCGTTCGGACTGTGGTCAGGTTCATCACCTTCTGGAGCATCTCGGTGCGGAAGTAAGGGTGCTGCCTGCGATCAGTCGGGTCCGAACCGCCGAGGAAGCGTGAGTTAAAGGTAGGTGTCTCGTACCTTCCCGAGGCGGTGAGATTAGCCAAGGGATTCGAAAGATTTGGATGCAGAATTGGCTGGTTGATCTCGGGCTGACCGTTATCGCCAAGTGCCGTCCAGATCTGCTTCGTGGCCGCGTTGCTGTTGTACATCGGCGGCCTGTTGGCAGGAAACTTATTCGTCGGAGGAGCGATCATGCCAGGGGGATTCGGAGCATCGGCGATTGCGAACAGACGACGCGTGGGAATTGGCGGAGGTTGAGGGACATTGTAAGGCGGCGTGGTCGTCACATTGACACTTGTAGTGATCGACGCACGCATAAAGTCTGCCCCTGTGCTTGGGACGATTGTTGTGATTGTCCCGAGGGGGTTGGTGGTGGCGTCCGCGACTAGACTCCCATTGCCATTCGGTACGACGGAGGTCGAAGTGGCCAAATCAGCGAGCATCCGATAGGCAGGAAATGAGGCTGCCGGGTTGGGCGGCAACACTGCTGGGGTGACCCATGGATTTTTCACCCCAGGGTCGCCCGTGTAATAGTTTGAGGCCGGTCCATCGACCTTGAAGTCGGGTTGAGTGTTCCCCTGGGCTGGCGTGGTGACGAGCGGAGCGGACAGGAGCGGAGGGACCTGAAGCGTTGCATCTAGAGATAGCAGATTCGGCGGCAGTGTTGCCGGGCGAAGGACCGTGTAATCGATGTCTGGATAGGAGAGGGAGCGGAATGGCCGCTCGGCGGCAACCCGAGAATTGGCCTCGACGATGCTGGGGGTCACGGTTTTCGTCGGGGCTGCACCCGAGCCCACGACCCCGGTCCCGAAGGCGAACAGGTAGCCCGAGCCCCCGTGTCGTAGCTTAAGGAAATCGGAGAATGCGGCCGTCATACCCATTTCTGGGCTATGCGGCAGGACGAGCGGGAGTAGTGGGACTAAGGTAGTCCCCTCTTTATGGTAGGAATCGTCATCATTGGGATAGACGAGATACTTGGACGTCATGGCAAAAGAGGCATTCGGGTAATTCAGGGCACTCCCGATCTGATTGACGACCCTCGGGGTAGTCCCATCGGCCGGGGCGAGCGCATTGCTCAGGTCGAGATTGGGGTTATCGAGGAGCCCAAGGAAGACCTCCTGGTCGATGATCAGATTCATGTTGAGCATGCCGGGCTTCAGGTCCTGGCGCGCCCAATCGAAATTCGCCCCATCTTGCACCAGCCCGATCGAGCCGAGCGCCGGACTCGGAACATCGAAGAATTCCAGCATCCTATGCCAACCCGCGGAAGTCCATCCCCCCTGCGTACCCGTGGTGCGGCGGGTGGTGCTAGCGTCAGTATTCACACCGGGATGGAAGGCGTCGGATGCGGCGGTGTAGAAGAATTTGTCGGATAAGTAGGGGAAAGTCAGGGCCACAATTTTGTCTGGATTCGTCGCATCGGCGAGTGTTGTCCTGGGGAACTGCTGTCCTGCGTCTAGTCCGACGGCGGGGATTGCCGTCGGCACGGGATCATTGCTGATTGAGTAGGCACCTACATTGAGCGCCGGGGGGGCGTTCTCAACAAACCTCTTGGTGAACAAGCCCGGCGGGGTCACCGGAACCATCAAGATCTCGGCAACGCTTTGGAAATCGCGGTCGAGGAACGTGAACCTCTCCCAGTTCGGGTCGGAAGGAATGTTGCCCGCCCCAAGCGTTGAGAGGATGAGCGGCGTATTAGGAGTCGTTGCAACATTTAGGGGGTTATCGGTGGAGGATCCGAGGACCTGCCTGATGGTCCCTCCTGTACTGCCAATGGGGCCTGTACGGGTGTCGCCGGTTCCGCTCGGGGAAGAGGTCTGCTCCGAGTATCCGTAGGCGTCCGAAGGGCTGAAGGGAGTCAGGCCGCTGGCGGCGGGAGTAGTCGCGGCCGTGGGACCGATGGGGCTGATCAAATGTCCGCCGCGGAAGGGCTGCAGCCTTTGAGTCGTCAGGGGCATCCCCGTGCCCATCGCAACGGGGTTTGCTCTACCGCCCGTGTCGGTGAACGCGAATCGAATGCAGTCTGCCACGACCTTCGCCGAGGTAGGATCGAAAGGGTTGGATGGTCGGAGGAGATAAAGCCACTTGAAGTTACGTTCTGCAGCGACCGGAACCGTCCGAAGTGTGGGGCCTGTGCCGGCGTCGACGAAATTGGCCGGATCGACGATGAGATCTAATTGCCTGAATAAATCTTGGTTCACGGTTGCCGCTGGCGCGGGCTGGAGGTAAGCATCGGGAGCAACTGCCGGCGTAGCATGCTCGACGGAGGCTGGATCAATCCGCGCACCGGTCGCGTCGAAAGGGTCTCGTCCAATGACGTAATAGTACCGGCCGGGGTTGTCGGCATTCAAAACCGGACTGGCCAGTGGTGGGATACTCTGGGCGAGCGGAGCCGCGGCCGTCGGACTACGGCTCAAGGACGAGAGCGGAACGCCTTGGATCTTGTTCGTGGCGAGCGCGGGGGCGAGAGGATCAATCGAGAGTTGGCCGTTGACCGGATTGGGGCGACCTGCCGGATTGTCGGGGAGGATCAGAAGTTCCCATCCCCTCAAGTCAGTGGAGGGAGTCAGGTCGGCAGAACCGGCGGGTTCCGTCTCGACGAGCGTGTTCACAACCTCGATGAACAGCCTGGTCATCGAGGTGGCAACACCAGAAGGTTTGCCTTCAAAGCGGTAGGCGAGCACCTCGTTGAGTGCAATCGGGTTGTACTCCATCCCGAACTGCTCAAAAATCCTTGTGCTGAAGACCGCTGGATCAATCACATCATTGATGAAGACCACACGGGGCGGGGAAATTGCCCTCGCATCGACGAGTTTCAGGTCGGGGTTGGCGAAGTGGGTGCAAGCGCCGTCGGTGTCCCTGAAGTCGACCAGATTGACGAGAAACTGGCTCAGCTCGGCCAGTTCTTCGGGGGTATCTACGGCCCTGGGCGGCAGGACCATCTTCATATACTTGTAGGTTTCGCCAATCCATTTCTTCCGGACCGGTTCATCGGGGTCGTTCGAGATTGGAAGGGGGAAGTTCAGGTTGATCTTCTTGTCTGCGTGGGCGACCGAAGGAGTTTCGGACGCCGGATAGACGCCGGATCCGTCGACCAGGTTGACCGGAGAAAGGGGGGTTTGGTAGCCACTGAAGTTGGCGACGCTGGCATTGGCGAAAGGCGCGAAGTGGGAATTATTGGGGAAAGCCGGGACCCCCATCGCACCGTGGAACGAGCTGACGGGATTGTCGGGTGACCAAGCGGCATTGGTCAATTCCCAGGAGTCGACCGAGAAAAGCCGGCGACGTGTGAGTCCGTCATCGGGATTGGTGAAACTGATAGGGGCAAGTTTCGCCAACCTGCTGGTGAGCGAACTGCCGTCCGTGTCATGCAGGCGGTAGAGCCATTCCAGGTCGCTCACGCTGTATGGGGAGTCCACGTTGGTGGGCAGATAGAGATTCATCTCGTCGGCTTCATCGCGGCCAAGGCTCCCCATCGGGTACTGGACGCTCGCCATCCTCAGACCGTCCGCGAGCGAACCCATGGGAGAATCGGTCGTCGACGGAGGGGGCACCGTGTAATTATCGGGATAAGTCCCGGTGCGCGTGGTAATCGTCTCGATGCTCGGCTCAGAACTGACGGATGAGATGCCGCGGAGACTGCCATAGTCGAGTAGTAGAGATTGAGAGAGATACGTGAGGGCTTGTGGCAGGCCAGCGTCGCCCTGGGCAGTCTGGATTGCGGTCGTATTGTCCTGAGGCATACGGCCCATCGAACGGCGATTGATGCCCCCGGGGATCCGCCTCGACTCAAAACCCCCGGTGACGTTAAGGTTCGTCGACCTTGCAGCAGTATTGGCGGGCCATCCGAGACCGTTGGTGGCGGTATCTGCCATATTGGTCAGGCCCGGGGGTGCAACCCAGGTGGAAAAACCATTCTGGATCTCATAACCCGGCAGGCCAGGGGGCCTGAAGTAATTGAAATACCCGACCCGACCGTAGGAATCCGCCCCCCAGTTCGCATCAGAACCGAGATCGGCCGCTGTAAGACCCACTTTCGCGGGCGAAGGAGAGTCATACCGAACGACACGACCGCTGCCGGAGACGTCGACAGGGGTGAGAAATCTTCGCATCCGCTCGGAGGCGAGAGTTAGCGAGCCCGAGTTGTCAAGGTGGTTGTAATACTCGGGCGTGCTCAAAGGGGGTGAGTTATTGGGGCCGCGTTGAAAATAAGGGTATGGATCCCAGGCGGTGTAATTGTCGTCGGTCGAGTCCGTGGCGTGTGGGGCGTCGGGTGAGGCCGATTTACCGGCCCGGACCGGGTTCATCCAATTCAGATGGTTGAGCGGGAAAGTCATTCCGGTGCCACCGGGCCAGGTCGCGCCGGCACGAGCCGGCGGGTAGATCCAATTGAGTACCGTGGCAGGAGTATTTGTTGGGATCGACGAGCCAGCCACCGAGATGACCCTGTTATGCAAGGCCGTGGGAATAAATCCCGCTTCGCCCCAACGACCGGGAACGGCGGGGGTGTTGATATTCACAATCCCAGCGCTGGTACCAATGCTGTCGTTGTTGTCGAAGAGTCCGTTTGGCATGGCGTAAGTGGCGCCATTGAAATAGACGAGATTCGCGTCACCATTCGCCGTGAAGTCGGTCGATTGAGGATCCTTCTGAGGCCTGGTTCCGGCGAGCAGATTACGGAGTTGTGTGAGCCAGACAGGGACGCCTCGATAATTCCGCCCTGGAACGATAGGCGGCGCAGGGAAGACAGGGAGCTGTAAAGGCAGATCGTTCGGGTCGAGTGCATTATCCGCCAACGAATATTTCATCGTCACAAGCGGGTCTGGGTCGTATGGGACTTGGAGGGCGAATTTCGGGTTGATCTCGCTCGGTGAGTAGCCCAAGTGTGACGCATGATCGAAGGTCGGGAGGTTGGCCGGATAACGGACCGGATTGGTGCCGGTCGGGGAGTCGTATGCGTTGGAGTCGCGAGCTTGCAGGTTGCCGACGGTATTGAGCGGCATTCGACCGTTGAGGCCGAGCACGAGGAACGCGAAAAGGGGCTTGGAGAGTCGTCCCGACAAGTCACGAGACGGCGGAAATCCCAGGTCGAGCCAGACGGAGTCCGTCGTGCCGTCGCCGTCGTTGTCAATGTCGTAAGTGATCTGGTTATTAGCGTCGGGATACAGGTTTCTCAAGCCGCTGCGCGGATGGTCGATCTGACGAGGCCGAAGAAATCTTGCGGCAGCCTCCACATCTCGCCGCATCCAGTCGTCGTTGAGCAGATTGCCAGGATTATCCACGCGGATAATGCCCGGGCGGTGGAAGGATGGGACCACAACCTTGCCATCGGCACTCTGGATGGCGAGAAACCAATTCTCGAGGTCGCAGGCGTCATAGTCTTCGTCGAGGCCGACGGCATCGGGGTTACCTCCGGCGTTGACGCCCGCATAAGTTCCCAGTGGCTTGAGAAGACCACCATTAATCCGGTAGTTAGGGTAGTACCCCGCGTTGATCTCAGTGATGCCGTCGGCAAGCGTCCGACTCAATGCACTGACACCTGGACCATTGAATGCGCGAATACGGCGGCCATCGAGTACAACTCGAGCGGCCGTGTTAACTGCGCCAGAAAGGTCTCTAGGTGAGCTTAGAAACGTGACACCAGGTGCAGGAGGGGCGAGAAGCGTCGGGGGAGTGGGCTGCGTGAGGCCGTTAGTGTTGTTGTTAAAGAGCGTTGTCGGGGGAACATTGTCCGCCCTATCGGCCCCCACATTCTGGCCGGGAGTCGGATGAGGGGTCGGGTGCGGAAGCGGCTTGCTGATCTGGTCATCTGAGACCGAGAGCGTCAAGATATGGTTCGCACCGGAGAGGATATCGTCCTCGAGGATCTCGAAGGTCTGGGCAGCGTAGGGACCTGTCGGATCCTGAATCCGTGCCGTCCACTGGGTGAAGTTCAGCCCATAGAGCTGGGGATAGGTATATCCAACCGGGATGTTCGTCTCGTACCGAATTTTGCCGGCCAGCGTGGGATGAGGCGAGCCGCCAGGGTGTGTCCCCACGCTCTGAAGTCTGATGAAATTTCCATTCGGTAGCGCCTCCAGATAATTCTTGTAGAGCGAATTATTAATACCATTCGCCATGACGGAGTCATTGCCGTACATGTCGCGGCCAAGACTATGTCCGCGCAGCGCAGAGAGCGGATTGTTTGTGTCGTTGATGAGCTGCGCCAGGGCGTAATCCATCATCTGCTCGGCATTAGCCGAGGCAACCCCCGCGGCAAAGTTGCGGGAGCCAACCTGAGCCTGGCCGGCAAATGCGGCGAAAGTTACGCCGATCAGGGCCATCAGGCCGAGCATTCCCAGGATCAGGATGAGCACCACGCCTCGACGGCGTCCGGCTGTTCGATTTCTTCGGGCGAGCATGATGATCCATCCCTCCTGAGCAGATGTGTTCCCGGCATATCAGGCGTCCGTTCGGGGGTTCTTCCCCCGGTCGCGGGCCGCCTCTTCGAGGGATCAAAGCTTGTCGGAGAAGTCTTGAGTGATAGTCAGAGACCGGACCTTCTCGTTCCGCGGGTCGACCAGGCGGACGTTGATTTGGATGCCACGTAGCGGCATTGGGTAAGGCGGCGGGAACGAAGGATAAGCGGGCCTGCTCATCGCTAGCGGCAGGCCATTCGTGAGAGGGGGGTTCCAGCCCTGGCCGAGGATATTCGTGGCAGGAGCCCTGGTGTAATCCGTCGACCAGCTATCCCAGACGCGCCTCATACGGATCACCCCGGGGGTATTGTCACCCAATGGGTGGACCAAGGATTGAGCGTCGTATCGGCCATCCTCCACAAGTGGCGGGATGCGACCTTCGTGTGCGAATGTGTGGTCCAGCGTTTTCCAGAGCCGGTTGTTCCAACTCATGCGGAATGGGGTGCGGTCGAGGAAATAATTAAGGGGAATTGCGGTGCTTGGAGCCGCGAGGTTCGGTAGGACGGACGGGTTGTAGGAGAAGTCATCCGCCGGCAAAATCGACTTATTTCCCCAACCTAAGTCCTGATAGCCGCCATAAGCATCGTCATAAGCTTTTACGTCAAAGCTGCGGACCCCGGTTAGGATCAGGTCGTCTTCCCAGACCATGTTAGGGTTGTAGCCGCTACTGGGTGAACCCGTGGGCCGGAATGGGGTCAGTGTACCCGAGCCGCTGAAGCCCGCATTGTCGGTAAACCCAGGGGGGGGACCCGCCGAAGTCGGGAGGAGATTGTTCGCCCAAATCGCGAATCCTGCCCCTTGTCCGGTATTGGTATTTGTCACCGTGGTGGTGTCGATCAACGGATTGACCGGGGGCAACATATTGTTCACCACCCAATTTGCCGTGGCCGACGTGAAGAGTGTCGAACCAATTTGCGGCTGCGGCTGAATACCCGAAGCCTGAATTCCATTGGTCGATGATGAATTGAGCCTGTAGACGGGATCGCCCCATTTCGGGCTCATCGTCTCACGCCAGGTCGGATATCCCCACCAGCTCTGATTGTCAATCGCGGGTGTCGTCGCGACCGTGATGAGATTGTCGCCGATCTCAAGCGGGCACTGATTGATCGTGTTGGCAACGATCGCGCTGCGAATCCAACCCATGACATCGGATGTCGTGCCGTTAGACCCTCGCGTTGGATCCGGCTTGGAGTATGAGGCGGGATAGATGTAGGGAAATGCGAAGATCGATTCATAATTCGGGGTTGCGCTGAAGTTAAAAAGTTGTGGGGCAGAAGGCGGTGTCCAATTTAGGAGGCCTGCAAGATTTGATTCCATCATTTTGGCATACATTGTCGGATAATAGTCGGGCAAGCCGTCGGCATTACCATCATCTGGAAGGCCATCCGGGATGGAACGAGCCGTTGCGAAAGATGTCGCATAATCATTGCTAAATCTCGGTCTGGCATATCGATTCTGGCGGTTCGTGAGATCTCCGAGCGTATTCAGGATGGGTGCTGGACTGCCATCAACCATCGAAGGGCGTGCCGAGACATCATTCAAGCCTTGCCAGCTCGAACCATTGGGGAGATTGAACTGACCTGACGTGAATTGATTGAATACGCTTCCGAGTGGTGGCTCGAGCCCCGCACCTTGTTTCTCGGGCACAATGAGTAAAACTCGGCGATAGAGATTGCCATTTCGGAGGAAATAGATAATTTCGGCGAAGTCACTACTAATCAACGTCGGCTGTGTCGTCGCGATCGAGAGAACGCCCGCATCAGTGGGCGAGATGAGTCCTGGTTTGATGAGGTACTTGACGTAAAACCGACCAGTAAATTTCTGGCCTTCTGGGGCCTTGGTGGTGAAGGAAAGTGTGTCGTCGCCATCCTCCCCCTGGGCGTCGGAGAAGCTGTTCTCGGCGTATTCGAAGTAGCCAAGATTCTTACTGGGGTCGAGCGGCGGGGTCATCCGGGCGGTCACGCCGGCGAGGTCTCGGCGGATGGTGGCGTCTAGGCCGCGGAGGCCCGAGTCGAGCTCGACGAAGACCCTCGAAGACGAGATGGCGCCCGTGGCCGAGGAGAAGATCGACACGAGGATCGACATCATCAGCACGACGAGCGCGACGACCACCATCATCTCGACGAGCGTCATGCCTCGTCGGGGTCGGCCACATCGAAGGTGACTGAGCGGGGAACGCATCGTGTTGACCTCGATTAGAGCCGCGGGCACCGCCCGGGGGAGAGAACGAACAAACGAATGAAGAATTGCGAACGAGCAATGAGTTGATTAATGGGTGTTGAACGAACGCGGGAAGACGTTTACCACGCTCGGCATCACCAGGGCGGCGTTGACGTGGGCGGGGTTGCCGGCGGCGTCCATGATCGTCAGGGACTGGAGCTCAGAGCCGACGACCACCGTCATCCGGCGGTAGCCCGCGACGGCCGGCGGCCTAGTCGTGTTCGGGATCTCGTCCTCAACGACGCTCTTGCGGACGATCCGGTACCAGTGGCATCGCTGCATCCCATAGAGCGGAGTCAAGGCTATCGGGTTTCGGGGGAATGTGAGACCTGCGTTATAGGCAATATCGGCGGTAACCATCCTGAGGGCCTCGCTGAGCTTAACCGCCTCATTGTTCGCTAAACGCTCATAGGTCACGTCCGCGATCCAGCCTCCGACTCGAACTTCGGGATCGGGCATGCCGGCCGGCCAGCGGAGCAGGACGGTCCGGGAGGAACGTGGGGCATACCCGAATGAAACTCCGGCTGCCGCATGTCGAGAGTCGATGACGGGCGTCGAATAGCCAAAGATACCCTCGACAACCGTCTCGCCCGTGGCCGTGTCGAACCCGCCGATGGTCTCGACGCCGAATGGGCGATTGTTGCAGACGACTAAGTCACCGACGAAGCAGCTATCGTTGGTGATGTCCGACTGATGCCCGGTGAAGAACCAACTATAAGCATAGTCGAGCTTCATCTCCAACGGGCCGCCGGGCGTGGTCGGAGTGAGGTCAGGCAGAGTTGAGCTTGCCCCACCTGGCTTGTTGGCGTCTTCGAGGCTGTTGAAAACGATGTCGTCTGGCGAAACGAAGATATTCTGGAGTGTTTGCCAGGACGCGACACCCGTCCCAAGGGCTGCGACGGTCGGGAAATCAACTGAGAAGTTGGTGATGCGTTGTAGGCCGTGGGCGCTGGCAGTCCTTCCACCGATTGAATCGGGCTGGCTTTGGAGATCAGTTCCCTGGGCGAACCTAGCCGGTTTGTTATTGGGATTGGCCGATCCGTAATATCCGGTGATGGCGAGCCAGAAGGGGTCGTAACAGACCGGCAACCCGGGCCCATAGTTTCCGCCGCTCCTCAGGTTGATGCCGTTCCCGACGGGGGGAGCAGGACCATCTTCCAGCCAGGGGTCATACGGAGCGATGGGAATCGCGGGATTATAGAGAGTGTTGGCGGAGCCGTAATACCAGGGGCAAGTGCTGGCATCGAGGAAGCTCTGCTTGTTGAGCAGGTTCCGGCCCTTGATGTCGGCGGTTGCACTCTCGGCGAGCAGGCCCGAGCGCGAGTTGCGGGCGGCGTCGCGCAGCCGCAGGAGGCCGAGCGGGAAGAGCGTCGCCAGGGAGACCAGGCCCACGCCCATGATGAGGATCGAGATTAAGATCTCGATGAGGGTGATCCCGCGTCGGCCCATGCGGGGGTGATGCGTCATGTGCGTCATCGTGCTTCCCTCGCCCCGGCCTGGGCGGCGTAATAGGGGTAGTTCGTGTCGTTGCCCATGAACTGGACGTCGTCGGTCGTCAGCGTCTGGCCCGTTTTGGTGAAAAGCGTCACCAGGCGGCGCTGACCCTTCAGGAACGTGTTCGTTGGGAACAAGAGCGGGGTCGCGTCTTCGTAGCCGACCGTTCCCTCGGGCATGGGCAATAGATAGGGGCGATTCGCGGCCAAGTCGGCAGCAAGCCCCCCGGGGTTATAACGAGGATTAGCCCTGAGTTGCGCCACCGCAGGCCCGTTTGCGGATCGCCGAACGAACTGGGCGCCAATGGTCGAATAGACGTCCTCTCGTTCGGCCAACCAGAAGTGATAGAATGGCACATTGACCGCCGCAGCCGTTGGGTTCTGCAGCACACTTCCAGTCCCGGCGCCACCGGGGGTGATCTGCCCATTGGGAGCGACCATGATGTCCGCGGTCTGTGTATATGGGTCGATCGGCAGCCGAGAACGCTCGGGCAGCGGTGGAGGGCTCACGGCTACTCCTGGACTCCCGACCGGGTTTCCTAGCGTTTGCCTAATCGTCCCCGAATTCCAGGTCGTCGCATCGATGACGACGCCCGACGGCAGCATGGTCTCGCGGGCTCCGGCGGTGACCACAGGCCTTCGAATGATCGTGTACTTCTTGTTGAAGAACCATTCTTGGACCTCATCGATGAGCCCATTCCCTGGAGGGCCGCCGATCTGATCAACCATCAGGGGGTCGAAATCAGCCGCATTGTCGACGTTATCCCTGTGTGGAGCGAATTGACTACCGACGAATTGCTCAGGCTCGTACTCGCCCCCGTTGTTGATAAAGAGTTCTGCGGGATCATCAACACCATTTACTCCGTCATCATCAATGCCGTTGAAGCCCGGATCCGTGATTCCGTCGTTGTCGTTGTCAACGCCATCGAAGCCTTCATCAACCCAGCCATCGCCGTCATCGTCTAAGCCATTGACGAGGAAGAGAAACTCACGATAAGTGTTTGTCGAACCGGGCATGCCGTAATTGATGTACCGCTCTGGATTAACGGCCACCCCGGCCCCATTGGAGATTCCCTGGAGCATTGGCCCGGCGATTGTGTAATACCGCCCCGAATCATCGAATCGAATCTTGTCGCCCTGGCGGATGTTCCAAAACCAGGAAGTGGGAGGGTTGGGAAGCCAGTTCACAGTTGGCGGGACACTCCCAGGCACTGGCACTGCGTAGAACTTCGTTTCCTGAACGCCGATCCGACCGAACGGGAATGGGTCATGTCCGGCGTAGTTATTCGGGTAGGTCAGTCCTGAGGTTGAATTATAAACGAGCTTCCCGAGTTGGGCAGAATCCAGCAGGCCATAGAAATTAGTCGCGGACACGGTCGGGATGTTAAACCCAGCTTCAACTGCATTTCCCAAATAGTTCACACCGCTCATAAAGTTGAGATCGTTATTGAACGGAGTTCCCAGGGAGATGTACCCCTCGGTGTGGTCATTGGCCGGCTCGATCGGCACCCAGCGGTTGAAGGCCAGGGGCGCGTCGGGATTGCCGGGGGTGGGGCCGGGATACACGGGATCGGCGAGGAGGCGAATGCCGCGGGAGGACTCGGCGCGGAGGGCCGCGTCGCGGGCCCCGGCGAGGGCAGCCTGGAGCACCCGGGCGCTCTCGCTGATCTGACGATGCTGATAGGCCGGGAGGATCACCGGGAGGGTGGCGATGCTGACCAGGCCGATGATCGCGATGACCACCAGCAGCTCGATGAGCGTGAACCCCCGGGGGATTTGTCGAGATCGGTCCATCATCGCACCCCCGTCCCGGCGGACGAAATGTTGTGGTTGGTGAGATCGTCATCCATCCCGGCGATGACGTTTGCGCTCGCCGTGATGGACTTGATCACGGGGTAGAATGACGCGAGGTTTGGATTGTTAGGAACGTAAGCCTCGGGCCCACGATCGGCAGGGATGTAAGGTGAGGCCTGGTTCTCCAGGATCGTCAAGGCCGTCGCAATTTTCGGATTGGGCGGAAAGGTCGACTCATCGTAGAGAAAGACCCCAGGGACGCGGTCAGGTCCGGCCGATAGGATGAGGAACTTGCTGTAGAAAGCCCGTCGTCCCGAGCTGGCGTTGCGGTCCCAGGCCCACCCTAAAGCGCGCGGCACATTCGTCGGATAGAGGTCGCCGCGCGGGTCCATCAGACTGTAGAAACTGGCCTGGAAGGTGGCCGCCATCCGACTCATATTCCAATTCGTGTTTGCCGGGGCCATCTGAGCGAAGACAGTCGGATCGTTCGCGTTGTAATTGGAATCCCACCAGGCGGGCGCCACCAGGTTCTGGTTCGGGTCCAGGGGGTTCTGCTGGCGGGTCTCGGTCTGGGTGTAGGGGTTATAACCCTTCTGAACCTCACTCGAAGACGGCGAGAAGTACATCACGGGCCAGCGGAAGAATTGCAGCGGCTCGCCCCACGCGTCGACGAATTCGGGCAACCCATCGCCGTCAGTGTCCTTCACCTCGGTGTCGCGAAACTCGTCGGCGGTGAACAGGCTCCCCATCGGACCGATGCCCTCGACGAGCAGCGCGTACAGCATCTCCGACCGGGCCGTCTTATGTGTGTGCAACCTCATTCTGTCCGTGATTATCTTGACTTGAGCTGCATCAGCGGTGTTTACGCCTTCATCCCACTCATCGACTAATTTATCTCCATCGTTGTCGGTCCCATCGTAGCCGGCGGCCGTAAATCCCAGATTTTTTTTGATTCCTGCTTGCGCGGCATAGCTTGCGCCGAAGATGCCCGTGCTGCCCGCACGAAGACCCCCAGGGACAGGGTCACCTTCAGACGGATCAAAATTGGCGGCATTCGTGTCCTGCTGCCAATCCCCCAGGGGGATTGGTCTCGCAGGTGTACCGACGAATTTCGGGAGCGAATGTCCCATTGGCAGGAGATATTCAGCTATTGGAGCCCCTGTCGCGAACGGGTTGGGATATGGAGTTCCCGCGAAGTTCAAGGGAAAGTCTGTATTGCTTTGGATGAAGAAAACATCCGGCATCTCGGACTTCAGATAGTCGGCCAGGGCGATGGCGGCAGCACGCTGTTCGCCGGGAATGACGATCAGTCGGCCCGCGGGATCCGTGGGATAGATGCTGGCCAGGGCCCGATGTGCGTCGTTGATAGGCGGGCGGTTGCCGATCAGGGCTTCCAGGCGATCGCTAACGCCCGACTCGAGCTTGGTGATCAGGGCCTGAGTCGCACGCTCCTCGGCGCGACGGACGCCGTCCATGGCCGCGGTTGTGATGAAGGCGATGATGATGCCCATGATCACGACAACAACCATCAACTCGATGAGTGTGAAGCCGGCGGTATGGTTACGAGGGACGCGTCGCACGACTCACTCTCCCGTCGTCAGATAAAGGCCCGTGGATGCCGACAGCCGATCTCGGGCGAAGGGATCAAAGCACCCCCGCCCCCTGGGCGTTCGATCAGTCGAGGTGGCCGTTGGCGAAGTTCGTCAGGTTGTCGGACTCGCCCTGGCGTTGGCCGGCGTTGACGTTGACATCGCCCGGCAGCTTGGTCGAGGGCTCGTTGGGGCTGTACTGACCGCCGAGCCCGTAGAGCCCGTCGCGGCCTGCGGAGATCAGCTGATAGCTATCCGGATTCACGTAGTTGGTCGTCGGCGTGGCCGTCGGCAGGCTCGTCGTGTAGGGATTGGGGGCGGTGGAAGAGATCAGCGCGGTGCGGAAGCCGACCTTGTAGGTCCTGGCGCCGGACTCGTACGTATCCAGCGCATCGAGCTCATTCATCCCGTTCGCCCCGGTCGTCACGACGAAGTTGACGTCATTGGGGTCGTATCCGCCGCCGGTCCCCGAGAAGTAGGCGTAATAGCGGACGTCCGGCGACGTCCCCAGGGGATCGACATAGCCATACATGCCGTCGCCTTCATTATCGACCAGGCGGGAGACGCGGAACTCCATCATCGGCGCGGTGCGATTCGTCGCGAGGCTCGAGTTGACAAACGGCTTGGTCGGGCTATTGGCGAATCCCGAGACCCCGGGGCCGCCGAGCGTCTGGGCGATGGGGATCCCGCCCAGGAAGAAGACCAGGCACTCGTGCCCTTCCAGGTAGATCGAACCCTGCTCATACGTGCCATTGCCGTTGAAGTCGTGCTGCTGGGCGGCGGTGGCGGAGGGTGTTCCCTCGACGAAAAACGCGCGAGGCCAGTTGGATTTGAGGAACTTGAGCGATCGCGTGGCGAGCTCACCATAGGTCAGGTCGCCGACCACCGCGGGGAAGGTCTCCGCCCCCCCGACCCAGGCTGTTGCCGGCACGGACGAGAGGGCGGTGTTGACCGACGTATCGTAGATGCCGTCCTCGCGGAGGATGAGGCGGCTGGGGGGATACTTGTTGTACTTGCTCTTGAAGTCGGCCAGGGCGGTGGCGATCTGGTTGATCTCGGCGGTCACCGTGGCGTCGCGGGCGGTCTTCACCGCGCCGTTGATCGCCGGCAGGAGCAGGGCGATCAGGACGCCCAGGATGAGGATGACGACCATGAGCTCGATGAGCGTGAAGCCGGCACGCCGGCGGGGGTCAGAGACGCGCATCGGTCGGGTCTCCATGGGCGATGAGGCGATCATGGTCGAGTCCTCGTGGGCATCCTCGCCGCGAGAGCCGGGCGGGACGTTTCGTCCACTTCGTCTTGGGGCTTCGGTCGGTGTGTCGCAACGACGTGAGCGGAACGGAACTGAGCTGGCAAGGCAGGCCGGGTCGGCAGCTTCCCCGGCTGGCCCATCGAGCCCGGCCAAGCCGGGCTGAGACGGACACGATTGACGGCTCGGGCTGTGCCCCGATCTGCGGCTTCGATCAGCCGGAGAGCTTCTCGATGAGCGAGATCAAGGGGAGGAAGAGGGCGATGACGATGAAGCCGATGATGCCGCCGAGGACGACGATCATGATCGGCTCGAGCAGGCTGACGAGGCTCTCGACGGCCGTCTCGACCTCTTCATCGTAGTTGTCGGCGATCTTGTTGAGCATCGAGTCGAGGTCACCGGTCTCCTCGCCGACGTCGATCATATTCACGACGATGTCATCGACGATCCGTGACTCGCGGAGCGGCTGGGCGATCGTCTCGCCCTCGCGGATCGAGTCGTAGATCCGGGTGAACGCCCGTTCGAAGACCGCATTGCCGGCGGTGTCTCGGACGATGTTCAGCGACTCGAGGATCGGCACGCCCGACTGGACCAGGGTCCCCAGGGTGCGCATCGTGCGTGCGACGGTGGCCTTCTCGGCGATTGAGCCCATGACGGGGATCCTCAGCAGGATCCAGTCCAGCACATAGGCCCCGGTTTGCATTCGATAGATGAGCTTGATGACCACCACGATGAAGAACGGCGTGAGCATCACGAGGTAGAATTTGTCGATGATGATGTGGCTGGCCGAGATGAGGAAGATGGTCATCTTGGGCAGCGACACGCCGAAGTCTTTGAAGATGGACTCGAACTTGGGGATGATGAAGTAGAGGATGAAGCCGACGATGACGCAGGCGACGGTGATCACGACGACGGGGTAGACCATCGCCGCCTTGATGCGTCGCTTCAACGTCTGCGACTTCTCCTTGAAGTCGGCCAGGCGTTGGAGGATCGCCTCCAGGGCACCGCCCGCCTCGCCGGCCTTGATCATGTTGCAGTAGAGCTTGTCGAACGCCTTGGGGTGCTTGGCGAAGGCTTCCGACAGCGTCTGGCCGCTCTCGATATCCTCGACCACCTCGCCCAGCGCGTTCTTCAGCACGCCCGGCTTGCACTGCCCCTCGAGGATCTTCAGACTGCGCAAGATCGGCAGGCCGGCGTCTTGGAGGGTGGAGAGCTGGCGTGTGAATGTGCAGAGCTGCTTCGTCGAGATCCGGCCGATGGTGAAGGACCGCTTCTTCTTGCGGCCCCCCTTCTTCACCGGCTTCTTGGCGGCCTTGGCACCCTTGGCCCGCTCGCTGATCTTGGTGACGAAGAAGCCCTTCTGGCGGATGAGCTGCTGGGCCTCTTCCTGCGTCGACGCGTCGATCGAGTCCTTGACCTCGCGGCCCGTCCGGTCCATCGCTTCATACTGGAATGTCGGCATCTGCGGGGCCTCCCGTGTCGCGTCCGATGTGTGTCCCGAGCGTGTCCTGGCGTGGGCCCGCGGCGGTGCGCGACCCGGTCAGCCCTTGGGTGTCGATGGCCGGCGATCAGATGTCGTCGAGCATGGTCTCGCGGATGACTTCCTCGATGGAAGTCTGGCCCGCGTGGATGGCGATCAGGCCCGACTCGCGGAGGGTCCGCATGCCGAACTTGCGGCACGACTCGCGGAACTCGTCGAGCGAGGTCTCGCGGACGATCATCTCCCGCAGCTCCTCGTTCATGACGAGCAGCTCATACAGGCCCATGCGGCCCTTGTAGCCGGTGTTGTTGCACTTCTCGCAGCCGCGGCCGTAGAAGAACTTCTTGGTGGCGGCCTCCTCGGCGTCCATCCCCAGCTCCATGGTCACCTCCTGGCTGGGGCTGAACTCGGTCTTGCAGTTGCTGCAGATCTTGCGGACGAGCCGCTGGGCGAGCACGGCCTCGATGGTGGCGGTGATGAGGAACGTGGCCACGCCCATGTCGCGGAGCCGCGTGATGGCCGACGGGGCGTCGTTGGTGTGCAGGGTGGTGAAGACGATGTGGCCGGTCAGCGACGCCTGGATGGAGATCTCGGCGGTCTCCAGGTCGCGGGTCTCGCCGACGAGGATCTTGTCGGGGTCCTGCCGCAGGATGGCCCGCAGGCAGGCGCCGAAGGTGACGCCGATCTCGGGGTTGATCGGCACCTGGACGAGGCCGTCGATGTCGTATTCGACGGGCTCCTCGGTGGTGATGATCTTCTCCTTGACGCTGTTCAGCTCATTGAGCGTGGCGTACAGCGTGGTCGTCTTGCCCGAGGAGGTGGGGCCGGTGACGAGGATGATGCCGTTGGGCTTGTGGATCACCTCACGCCACCTGGCGAGCAGGTCATCGGCCATTCCGATCTTGGCCAGGTCGAGGTTGACCACGGTCCGGTCGAGGATCCGCAGCACGACGCTCTCGCCGAACATCGTCGGCAGCGTGCTCACGCGGATGTCGACCGAGTTGCCGCCGATGGCCAGCTCGATCCGGCCGTCCTGGGGGAGCCGACGCTCGGCGATGTCCAGGTTCGACATGACCTTGATGCGGCTGGAGATGGCGGGCGCGAGGTGGCGGGGCGGCGGCACCAGCTCGTAGAGGATGCCGTCCACGCGATAACGCATCTTGTATTCATCTTCGAATGGCTCGAAGTGAATGTCCGACGCCTTGTCGCGGATGGCCATCAGCAGGACCATGTTCAGCAGCTTGCGCACCGGTGCCGCGTCGGCCATCTCCTCGATGGCCTCCAGGTCGATCGTATTCTCATTACGAGATGCGAACTGGGAGAGCCCCTTGTCCATCTCGATCTGGCGGACGACGTCCTGGATCGACTCCTGCTTGCCGGCGTAGAGCCTGGTCGTCGCCGCGGCGATCTCCGACTCGGTGGTCAGGACCCCCTTGACGGGCACGCCCAGGAACGGGCCCATGCTGTCGATGGCCTGATTCTGGGGGTCGGCCGTCGCCACCGTGATCGACTTGTCCTTCTTGTTCTGCGAGATCGGCACGACCTTGAATGAGGTCGCCATGGTCTCGTTGACCACGTCGACGAGGTCGCTCGGGATGGTCATGTCGGCCAGCCGGACGATCTTCATCCCGAACTGCTCGGCCAGCGCCTTGAGGACCTGCTCTTCGGTGACCAGGCCCATGCGGATGGCGACCTTGCCGAACAGCTCTTGCGCAGGGCTCTTATCCTGCTCATCCTTGACCTTGAAGATGGCTTCCTCGTCGAGGTAGCCGAGGTCGACCAGGATCATGCCGAGACGTGCCATGGGAGCACAATCCTTCCGGGGGCAGGTCGCGAGACGGTGGTGGACGAAGGGAAAGACGGGCGAAAGGTGGGCGTCGCCGCCGGGGACCCGATCGGGTCGTCGCCGCGCGGCGTCCGCCGAATGTTACGCCGCCAGATGGCGTGCGTGACGCAGGATCATGAAATCACTTCTTCTTCTGCGGGGCTTCTTCCTCGTCCTCGTCGGGCTCGTCCTCGAAGATCCCCTTCTTGGCCAGCTCGATCCGCTCGCGGAGCTCGTTGACCTTGCGGGATTTGTAGAGGACTTCCTCCTCCTCGACGAGCCCCTGCTTCCAGAGGTTGAAGAGGCTGTCGTCCAGCAGGATCATCCCGTGCTTCTTGCCGGTCTGGATCGAGCTGTCGATGCGGTAGGTCTTGTTCTCGCGGATGAGGTTCGAGATGGCCGGGGTGATGACGAGCATCTCGTAGGCGGCGACCAGGCCCTTGGGCTTGCGCGGCAGGAGGGCCTGGGCGAGGATGCCGAGGATGGCCACCGACAGCTGGGTGCGGATCTGGTCCTGCTGCTCCTGCGGGAAGACGTCGATGATCCGGTTGACGGTGCCTTCGGCGGAGTTGGTGTGCAGGGTGCCGAAGACGATGTGGCCGGTCTCGGCCGCGGTGATGGCCGCCTGGATCGTCGCCAGGTCGCGCATTTCGCCGACGAGGATGATGTCGGGGTCCATACGCAGGGCCCGGCGGATGGCCTCGGGGAAGTCGGGGACGTCGATGCCGATCTCGCGCTGATTGACCAGCGACTTGTTGTGCTTGTGGAAGTATTCGATCGGGTCTTCGATCGTGATGATGTGGCGGTCCATGTTGTTGTTGATCCAGTTGATCATGCTCGCCAGGCTCGTCGTCTTGCCCGAGCCGGTCGGCCCGGTGACGAGGATGAGCCCGCGAGGACGCTGGATCAGCTGCTCCATCACCGTCGGCAGGCCGAGCTGCTCGAAGGTGAGGAACTCGTTCGGGACCCGCCGCAACACCAGGCCGATGTTGCCGCGTTGCTTGTAGACGGCGACGCGGAACCTGGCCATCTCGCCGAAGGCGAAGCCGAAGTCGGTCCCCCCCACTTCCTGCAATTCCTGCTGGCACCGCTCGGGCGTGATGCTCTTCATCAGGGCGACGGTATCGGCCGCCTCGAGCACCTTCGTCGCCAGCGGCCTCATGTGGCCGTGGAGCCTGAGCATAGGTTGGCTGCCGACGGTCAGGTGAAGGTCACTCGCCTTCTGGGTGCAGACGGTCTGCAGCAGCTTGTCGATGAGCAGCGTACCCATGTCGAGTCAGTCCTCCCGTCCAGCCTCCGGCGGCGAACGCCCGAAGCGAGCAGGCTGGTTTGTGTAGGGGTGGGGAAGGGTTGACTCAGTCCCGCAAACCAGGTGTCCGCAACTTCCATCATTCTCAGTTGAGAGTTGCGTCGACCGATTGCGGGGTGGGTTCAACCTATTTATTCGATCGACAGCATGTCGAATCAAGCAAAAAACAGACTCAGAACGGGTTTGGACACGTTCCGAGCATGCATTTGCCTGGGCCGGGAATCGAGAAGATCGGCATTCAAGGGCGTCCGGTCGAGAACGGTGCCGCACCACCGGGCGAACGTCTCTCCCTGGAGAGAAGACTCGCCCGGCCTGCGATTGAAGGCCTTATTCGACCTTCTCTTTGTGAGTGATGCGCAGGATCTCTTCGATCGTGGTTTGACCCTTGATGGCCTTAACCATCCCATCCTCGAAGAGGGAGCGCATCCCCTGTTTCCGTGCGACCTTACGCAGGGCCTGGGTGGACTCTCCCTTGAAGGTTAGCTCGCGAATCTGGCTGCTCATCACCATCAATTCGTAGATACCCATGCGGCCCCGATACCCGCTCTTGTTGCAGTTGCTGCAACCCTTGCCCTTCATGAAGTTCGCCTTCTTGGCGATCTCCGGCTTGAGGCCGATCGACTCTAGAAGCGACGCGGAAGGCTCGTAACGCTGCTTGCATTTGGGGCAGATTTTGCGAACGAGGCGCTGGGCCATGATCGCCATCACCGAACTCGCGACCAAGAACGGTTGAACACCAATATCGACCAGTCTCGTAACAGCGCTCGGGGCATCGTTCGTGTGCAGCGTACTGAAAACCAAGTGTCCTGTCAGTGAGGCCTGAATTGCCGTGTTTGCGGTCTCTTCATCGCGAATTTCTCCGACGAGCAGGATGTTCGGATTTTGCCGGAGCATGGCCCGGATGATCCGGGCGAAGGTCATCCCGATCTTGGCTTTCACCTCGCACTGGTTTACGCCAGGGAGGTAATACTCGATCGGGTCTTCGGCGGTGATGATCTTGACGTCGGGGCGATTCAACTCGTTCAAGGCTGCGTAGAGCGTCGTCGTCTTTCCCGACCCGGTGGGGCCGGTGACGAGCAAGATGCCGTTGGGGCGCTTGATGAGCTGGCTGAAGCGCTTCCAGTCCTCTTCGCCGAACCCGAGATCTCTCAGGCCGACCTTGATGTTGTCGCGGTCGAGGATGCGCATGACCACTGACTGGCCGTGGTTGGTTGGGAGGATGCTCACACGCAGGTCGACATCCTTGCCGCCGGCGAAGATCTTGATTCGCCCGTCCTGCGGTCGACGACGTTCGGCGATGTCGATCGACCCCATGATCTTGAGGCGACTGATCATCGACGACAGGAGCCGACGGGGGGCCGACTCACGTTCGGTCAGCACCCCGTCGATGCGGTAGCGGATCCGGACGCGGTCGGAGAACGGCTCGATGTGAATATCGGAGGCCCGGCTCACGATCGCTTCCTGAATGATCAGGTGCACGAGCTTGATGACCGGGGCGTCATTGGCCTCGAGCCGGTTGGCTGAACTCTTGGTCGCCCCGGCGTCGGAGTCGTCGTAGTCGATCGCCGTGTCGGTGAACTCCTGGAGCATGGAGTCGACCGACTCGGTCTCCGAGGAAGTCTTGCCGTAATAACGGTTGATCGCCTCAACGATCGCTTCCTTGGAGGCGAGGGCGACCTCGATCTCTCGGTTCAGGACGAACCTGAGCTTGTCGACGGTCTCGAAGTCCATCGGGTCGTGCATGATGACCCGGATCGTGCCATTCTCCTCGGAGAGGGGCATGACGGAATTTTCGCGAGCGATCGACTCGGGGACTCGTTCGACGATGGAGGCGGGGATCTCGATCTCGTGGAGGTCCACGAAGGGGTAGCCGGAGTGCTCGGCCTTGGCCTTCATGATGTCGTCCCACTCGACGTACCCGAGCTTGACGAGGGCGTCCTCCATGGGGACGGTGCTCATCCGCTGGGCTTCCTTGATCTGGTCGGGGCCGACGGCCCCGCGCCTCATCAGGATGTCGCTCCAGTCGCGGCTCTGCTTAGCCATGGGGACCTGACTCCATAACGGGGGGACCCCGCGATTGCGGGCGGAGAAGACCCGAGCGGCGGGAAAACCCCGTCGCGGGCACTCCCCCGGACTTGGACCTGGATCTGCGAGGAAGGAGGGCGTCTGCGGGCCGCGAAGACGACCACGAGTCGGGCAGGTCACGCGAGGCCTTCGTCCGTAGAAAGGCGCGGCGTCGGGCGACCACCATTCAGGCTATCACATGGCAAGTGCGGCGGCAATCAACCCCCGTCCCGACGGTGGTTTCCGTCCATTCGGGGTCGGGAAGTTACGAGGTGCTTGACGGCGACCAAAGGCGAGATCTCGCAACGACAGCGAGCCGCCGATCGTTGAGATCGGCGGCTCGTGTGAATTGCTTGTCGTCAGAAGAGATCGATCACTTGTCGCGGGCGGCCGTCTTGCCGTCGGACAGGGCGGCCTGGGCCGCGGCCAGCCGAGCGATGGGGACGCGATACGGGGAGCAGGAGACGTAATCCATGCCCACCTTGTGGCAGAACGCGACGCTGTCGGGATCGCCCCCGTGCTCGCCACAGATACCGACCTTCAAGTGCTGACCTGTCTTGGCTTTACGTGAAGCCCGGCCCTTCTGCACGCCCATCTCGACCAGCTGGCCAACGCCCGAGACGTCGAGCGACTGGAACGGGTCGATGGGCAAGATCTTGTTGTCGATGTAGTTCGACATGAACGAGGTTATGTCGTCGCGGCTGAAGCCGTACGTCATCTGGGTGAGGTCATTGGTGCCGAAGGAGAAGAACTCGGCCTCCTCGGCGATGGCGTCGGCCGTCAGGGCGGCGCGGGGCACCTCGATCATCGTGCCGATCAGGTATTCCACCTTCACGCCCGACTTCTTGATGAGGGCGTCGGCGATCTCGATGGCCCGCTTCTTGAGGAACGTCAGCTCCTCGACGCTGCCGACCAGCGGGATCATGATCTCGGGAAGGACGTCGATACCCTTCTTCTTGACCTCGATGGCCGCGTCGATGATGGCCCGGATCTGCATGTCGCCGATCTCGGGGAACTTGATCGCCAGGCGGCAGCCGCGGAGGCCGAGCATCGGGTTCGACTCGTGGAGCTGCTCCACGCGCCGCTTGACCTTCTCGAGCGGGATGTTCAGCTGCTTGGCGACTTCGGCCTGGCCGGCTTCCTCGTGGGGGAGGAACTCGTGCAGGGGCGGGTCGAGCAGGCGGATGGTGACGGGGTAGCCGCCCATCGCCTCGAAGATGCCGACGAAGTCCTCGCGCTGGTAGGGTTCCAGGGCGTCGAGGGCCAGCTTGCGGCCGGCCTCGTCGTCGGCCAGGATCATCTTGCGCATGTCGACGATGCGCTGGCCTTCGAAGAACATGTGCTCGGTCCGGCAGAGGCCGATGCCCTCGGCGCCGAACTCGCGAGCCTTCAGGGCGTCCTGCGGCGTGTCCGCGTTGGTCCGCACCTTCATGGTCTTGTGGAGGTCGGCCCACTCCATGATGGTCGCGAAGTCGCCGGTCATCTCGGGGGCGACCGTCGGCACCTTGCCGAGCATGACGTCGCCGGTGGTCCCGTTGATGGTCAGGAAGTCGCCGGCCTTAACCACCTTGTCGCCGATGGTGATCTGGCCGTTCTTCTCGTCGATCGCGATGGCCTCGCAGCCGACGATACAGGGCTTGCCCCAGCCGCGGGCGACGACGGCGGCGTGGCTCGCCTTGCCGCCGGTCGCGGTGAGAATGCCCTTCGCCAGATTCATGCCGGCGACGTCCTCGGGGCTGGTCTCCTTGCGGACCAGCATGATCGGCACGCCGGGGTTGGCCTCGGCGAAGGCGACGGCATCGTCGGCCGACAGGACGACCTTACCCGATGCAGCACCAGGGCTTGCGGCGATCCCTCGGGCGACGATCTCGACCTTGGCCTTGGGGTCGAGCTGGGGCAGCAGGACGTGGTTCAGGCTGTCGGGATTGACCCGCAGGACGGCGGTCTTCTGGTCGATCAGGCCGGCCTTGGCCATCTCGACGGCGATGCGGACGGCCGACGACCCGGTGCGCTTGCCGGTCCGGGTCTGGAGCATGTACAGGGTGCCGTCCTGCACCGTGAACTCGATGTCCTGCATTTCCTTGTAGTGCTTTTCGAGCTTCTGGCGGATGGCCATCAGCTCGTCATACACCTTGGGCATGTCGTCCTGGAGCCGCGAGATCGGCTCCGGGGTGCGGATGCCCGCGACCACGTCTTCGCCCTGGGCGTTGATGAGGTAGTCGCCGTAGAAAACGTCTTCGCCGGTGTTCGGGTCGCGGGTGAAGGCGACTCCGGTGCCGGAGCCTTCGCCCATGTTGCCGAAGACCATGGCCTGGACGTTGACGGCCGTCCCTTTGAGGCCGTTGATCCGCTCGATCCGGCGATATTCGATCGCCTTCTTGCCCATCCAGCTATTGAACACGGCGTTGATGGACGCCATGAGCTGCTCGATGGGATCTTGCGGGAAGTCGGCCTTCACGTGCGTCTTGTAGACGGCCTTGTACCGCTTGACCAGCTCTTTGAGGTCGTCGCCGGAGAGGTCGGTGTCGAGCTTGACGCCCTTCTCGGCCTTCAGGGCGCTCAGCTCATGTTCGAAGTGCTCGTGATCGACGCCCATGGCGGTCGAGCCGAACATGTCGATGAGGCGGCGATAGCCGTCGTAGGCGAAGCGGACGTTGCCCGTCTTCTTGGCGAGCCCTTCGACGGAGACGTCGGAGAGGCCGAGGTTGAGGATGGTATTCATCATGCCCGGCATCGACAGGGCCGCACCCGAGCGGACGCTGACGAGCAGGGGGTTGGAAGGGTCGCCGAGCTTGGCCCCGAAGAGCTGCTCCATGTGGGCGATGGCGGCCTTGATCTGGGGGACGGCCGAGTCGGGCAGCTTCTTGCCGTTCTCGTAGTACGCCGCGCAGACCTCGGTGGTGATGGTGAAGCCGGGAGGGACCGGGATGCCGATGACGTTCATCTCGGCGAGGTTGGCCCCCTTGCCGCCGAGCAGGGTCTTCATGTCAGCCTTACCTTCGGCCTTACCGCCGCCGAAGGAATACACGTGCTTGGGCTGGTCCGCCATCTGTCGTGCTCGCTCCAAAATAGATCCGTCGGGGGCCAACAAGCCTGGAGGCTAAGGGCCTCCTCGACTTTCGTCGGGATGCGCTGAATACCGCCGAGACTAGCGATCTGCCCCTAAACCGTCAAGGACGCGAGCGGGCCGTGGGCCCCGGCAGGGGGCTGGAACGACTTCGGTCAAGGGGTAAGCGCCGACGAGAATGGAGCGAGGACGAACTCCCGGCAGGGCCGGAGCACGCGTCGCGGGGTCAACAGTTCCCAAGCTCATGCTGCGTCGAGCGCATGGCACCCAAAATTCAACCTCACGGATCAGGCGGCGAGGGACGTGTTTGTGGGGCGCCGTGCTTTGGGGAGATCGCGAAGGAGACGGGCGTTGTGATTGGCGATCTGGCGGGCCTCGTTGCGTGATTTGGGGGTGGCATGGACTGGCTTCATGATCGTCGCGTTGGGTTCGTTCCGTAACAAGGTCACCAGTCGCGGATGGGTCGAGATCGGCCTGGCGTGGGCCGATGCGTTGGCGGGCTGGCTTCGCTCGGCATCGAACTTTTCTTTGGCGAGCCGGTTCCGCTCGACCTCCTCACCGGTCGTGTACGGGCTCCGCGAGGCGGGAGCGTCATCATCCCACTTGGGGTCGGGGACGGGATTGTTGGGCCGGGATCGCCCCTTGTGCATCAGGTCGAGGGCCCACTTCATGCGCCGGAAGCTGGCGGTTTCGTAGCGGCGCAGCAGGACCAGGACGCGGTCGTCGCCGGTCGAGAATCCCAGGATCGCCGCCTGGCGCTCGTCCTCCTCGATGTCATCGAGGCTCGAATCCTTGCGGTCGAGCAGCCGTTCAAGCTGGTCGTCGATCAGCTCCTGGCGATGGTCGAGAATGCTGGATTCATCGGCGGGATCGAGCGGCGTGTGCAGGTCTCGCAGCGTGTGGTCAATGCCGAGCAGGTCCAGCGCGAGCGTCACTTGTTCATCGGTCCACGTCCCATTCTTATCCAGGGCATGGCCCAGAGCCCGCCAGCGGTCGATCATCCAGTCACAGCCTGGTGCGTTGATGCTGAGCCTGGCCGCAACCTCCGCCGGCCGGCGTTCCAGACCACGAGCAATCCTGGCCGTCTCGGCCTTCCGCTCATCGCCCCAGCAACTGACGGCGCGACGGCTTCGATTGTCGCGAGCGAGCCGCTCTTCAACACGGCAACGCTCGATGCGCAGCGATTCGACGCCGATCGTCTCGACCAGGCTCATCTCGAACGCATTCATCGGCCGCAGCGACGAATTCCACTGCTCGGCCCGCTCCCTGGCCGCCTGCTCCTGGTCCCGAGGCAGCACGACCCCCGCCCCCGAAAGCCCATGAACCAGGCTATTCCGCCGAGACTTCTCCTTCCCCTCGACCGTCCGGGGCCCGGTGCTGCGCATCGCATTGCGGCGGTTGGCGTCAATCCGCTTCTGGCTGGTTGTGGGAGTATCCATGGTGCGTCGTTGCGCCTCTCAAAGTCGGTCGGTTCAAGATGTCGCCGGCATGGCGTTGGCTCCTCGTGCGCGACGTCGCGCCATCGAGGCCCCTATCAAGAACAATCTGAAAAAACGGCCGTGCCCTCCCTACTTTCTTGGAAATCTCCCAAAGTTTCTCGGAGCGGGACTTGTGACTGCACGCTTCCGTCGGCGAATTTCTGACGGTGCCGCATAGGCCTGAGTCTTGGAAAGAGGCGACCTTGAACGACAGCGACCACCGACCACCCGGCCGAATTCGCCAACAGGACCCGGTCGATTTCGGGATGTTTCCACTCGACCGGGCAACATGGCCTGAAACGTCCCGAATGCCTTCCCCATCTCGCATTCCGGAATCAAAGTGCCAATAACCGCTGCCGGATGTGGGTTTCGGCCCTCTGGAAAGGCAACCAGCCGATAATGCCTTTATGTCTCCCTCGCCGGAAACCGCTGGGAAAGCTGCTATCGGCGAGGGAGGCTAGCTCGCTAGCTCACTTCACCAACTCGATATCTCCGGGCCGCCACGTCTTGTCGAACCACGGCTCCAGCGGGCCATAGAGACGCAGCAACGCGAACCAGCCCTTGCCGGCAACGGTTTGCGTCCAGTTCTTTTCTTTGCCTTGTGGTGCCTTCGGACCGAAGTAGAGGTCCACTGAGCCATCCGCGTTGACCAGGAGTTCGTCCCGCTTGTTGTTTTTGCTCGGGAACGGCTGGCCGGTCTGGAGTTCCGAGCGGGTCTGCGGGTCATAGACAACAACCGACCAGAAGTCCTTAGCCGGGACTTTGGCGGGCATGTGCAGCCGGTAGTCCTTCCCGCCGTCAAGGTAGCTTGCGTCCTTGTCGGTGTTGATGAAGGCGTACTGGGCACCCCGCCCGACCATCTTGGCGGCCATCGCGGGCGTGTTCACAGTCGCGAGGTAGAAGAAGTACGTCCGGGCGTCGAGGTCTCGGCCGGCAACGCCGTCGCCGTCGAGCCAGCGGTAATCTCCGCCGATGAACCCCGTCTTCCATTGGCTGTTATCGTAGAGCAACACGCGGGGGTCGCGATTGCGGAAGCCGATGGCACGGGCGGTCGCGTTGCCGACGGCGACGGACTCGGTCAGGAGCTTCTTCATCCGCTCGTCCGGGGCGAACGGCTTGCCCTTGATGATGCCTATGCTCGCCGCCTGGCCACGCAGTTCCGGGTCGAGGAAATCAATCGGTTCCTTCTGAATGACTGCGTTCAACTCCTCGTAGAACGCGAAAGTGTTGGCGTCGACGGTGTTGAAGGCCTTGTGCGAACCGCTGACGAAGTCCATAGGCGGTGGGTTTCCGGCCTTGGAGAGTGGATAAATCTTCAGACCATCCTTGAACATCTTGCTGGCCGCGTCGGTCTTTCCGTCCACGAGAAAGCCGCGAAGGATGACCGCATTCACGTGAGTGGATGTTTTCGCCACGATGTATCCCTCGGGCACCACACCTTTGTAGGACTCGGGGACCAGCAGGTACTTGCCGCCCTTGCCACGGTCGGGGCCGGGAATGCCCATGTCGGTCACGAAGCGAAAGAAGGCATCGTTCACCGTGCCCGGCCCGCACCCCGGCGGAATCTCGACGACCGTCGGGCCATCCTTCTCCAGGTCGGTGAATGCGAAGCAGTAGACGGTGTCTGTATTGCCCGTGAGGAAGAGCGAATTCGAGTCCATCAACCCGTCGAAAAGGATGGCCTGGTTCGCCCTGGCGACGCCGACATCCGCCAGGCCGCGACGAATCGCTTCCATCGACGTGGCCGGGATAAAGTTCAGGAACACATCGACTCCACGCATGAAATCGAGGTTGTCGTAGACTTTCTGGACGGTCTCTTTCGTCGGAAGCCCATCGAAGAACTTCAGCGTTCCGATGCGGGTCTCCAACGTATCTGGCGTGAGGATTTGCCCGGGAATCTCGGTGTTGAAGCCGGGCGTGGCCCGCGAGCTGGTCCCGTCCTGTGCAAGGGCGAGTCGGCCTGGGCCCGTCAGCGTGCCGAGCAAGGTCCCGACAGCCAGCACTGACACGGCAATTCGTTTCACGGTGGTTTCGACCTTGGAGAAAGAGTTCTGGAGATAAGCGTGCTTCATGACAGCCGTTGTATCACCCTCCGGGCACTCCTGATATGGGGCCATACCTTCCTCCTCTAAACCGTGAAATCAAATTCTTTACCGGAGATAATTCCCTTTATCTAAGGCTAACGACGCGTCTTGGTGCTGATACTCATCGTTCAATGGGCCCCCGTGAAGCGTGATGGACATAATGAAGTGTGACGACGTCGTCCTGTACGGAGAAACGGAGGCAGTAGACTCCTCGACGTTTTCCATAGAGCATCTGCCTGAGCGTGAGGCTGAGCCACTCCGATTCCTCTTCGGCCACCGGATGCCGCTCGGGCATGGTCGCCAGCTCGGCGATGGCTTCTTGCAAGGCGAGATACCAGCGTTCGGCCGCATCGGGGGACCGCTCGGCGAGTCAGCCGAACGCCTCCAGGGCATCCGCTCTTGCCCGTGCCGTGACGACGACCCGATAAGTCATCGTGGCTTCTTCGTTTCGAGGATCTGACGCATCTCGGCGAGCATCTCCTCGGCCGGAGAGACGCGGCCCGCCTTCATGTCTTCGAACGAAGCCTTCAGGGCATCCATCCGCTCGACCCGTTCGGCGGTTTCGACGAGCTTCTGGTAGGAGGCGGCGTCCTGCACGACGACCTCGGCCTTGCCGTTAACGGTGAGCACGACCGGGCGTCCCTCGGCCTTGAGCCGCTTGATAAACTCGGGCGTGTGTCGCTTGAACTGCGAGAGGGAATCGATGTCGTTGGTAAGGTCGAGCACGGGCCTGACTCCTTGCATCGAATTTGCACTTAATTTGATGCTAGCACGGCTCCGGCCCTAAGCCCAGCCGGTTCGTGAAGAACCCCCTCCCCTCGGTCCGATGACAGGACATCACGCCATCCATATCATGCGCCCACGCAATCTCGAGTCCTGTCGAATCATTCCCTTGATCTGGGGCTAATCGTGACCCTGCCGAGGATCCAGGATGAGGGCCCCGCTCGCCTCGAAGTGCATCGCGTTGCGGGTCATGACGTGCAGGCCGTGGCGGAGTGCGGTCGCGGCGAGCAGCCCATCGGCGGCGGGGATGACGACGCCCTTCTTCTGGGCTCGGGCCGTCAATTCGCCCCAAATTCGGCCGGTCTCGAGGTCGAGGCCCCGGATGTGTTCCTCGAACTGGGCTTCGAGTCCGGCGAGCCAGGAGGAGGGGTGTTTCTTCCTGCTGGGGACGACGGATTGGAAACGGCCCGGCCCCATCGTTGGATGGGGCCGGGCCGTTGTGGATCAGTTCAGGAGAGAGAGGCGGGCGTGGGTCAGGACTTGACCTCGGCCAGGGACTTCTTGACGACGTCTTCCTGCAGGCGGGCGGGCATCTTCTGGTACTTGAGGAACTCCATGGTAAAGCCCCCCTTGCCCTGGGTCATGCTGCGGAGGTCGTTGGAGTAGCCGAACATCTCGGAGAGGGGCACTTCGCCTTCGATGACCACGAAGCTGCCGCGATTCTCGGTGCCGAGGATCACGCCACGCTTGGAAGAGACCTGGCCGGTGACGGGCCCCTGGAACTCGGTGGGGCACTCGACCTCGACCTTCATGATCGGCTCGAGGAGGACCGGCTCCGACTTGCGGAAGGTCTCGCGGAAGCAGTCGCGGGCGCAGATCTCGAAGGCCATGGTGGACGAGTCAACGTCGTGGTACGAGCCGTCCTGGAGCACCATCTTGGTGCCGATGACCTCGTAGCCGGCGACGGGGCCCTTGACCAGGGACTGGCGGAAGCCCTTTTCGACCGAGGGGATGTACTCGGTCGGGATGCGTCCGCCGGAGACATCGTTCTCGAAGATGAAGACTTCGGGGGAGCCGGCTTCGAGCGGGGTCAGCACGCCCTTGATGTGGGCGTACTGGCCCGAGCCGCCGGTCTGCTTGCGGTGCTTGTAGTCGAACGAGACTTCCTTGGTCGGCGCCTCGCGGTAGCTGACCTTGGGCATGCCGACGACGCAGTCGACCTTGTACTCGCGGCGGATGCGCTCGACGTAGATCTCCAGGTGCAGCTCGCCCATGCCCGAGATGATGGTCTCGGAGGTCTCCGGGTCGTTGTGCACGCGGAAGGTCGGGTCCTCGCGCATGAAGCGGTTGAGGGCCTTGGACAGCTTGTCGCTGTCCCCCTTCTTGGCGGCGACGATCGAGAGGTCGATGACCGGCTCGGCGGCGAAGATGCTCTCCAGGGAGATGTTCGTCCCCTCCTCGCAATACGTGTCGCCGGTGGCGCACTCGATGCCCATGACGGCGACGATGTCGCCGGCGGAGGCGGCGTCGATGTCTTCCATCTTGTTGGAATGGACGCGAAGGATGCGGCTGATCCGCTGCTTCTTGCGCTGGCGGCTGTTGAAGTAGAACTGGCCCTTGTTGAGCGTCCCCTGGTAGACCCGGACGTAGGTGATCTGGCCGAACTGCTCCTCGACGAGCTTGAACGCCATGGCGACGAGCGGCTTGCTCTCGTCGGGGCTCAGCCCGATCTCGGCCATCCCGTCGTCGATATCCTTGGCGTGGATCTCGCGGTCGAGGGGGCTGGGCAGGTAGGCGTTGACGGCGTTCAAGAGGAGCTGGACGCCCTTGTTCTTGTAGGCCGAGCCGACCAGGACCGGGCAGATGGTCTGGGCGACGGTCGCCTCGCGGATGGTCGAGTGGATGAGGTCGAGGGGGACGTCCTTCTCGTCGAGCAGCAGGCCCATGATCTCGTCGGAGACGAGCGAGAGGGCCTCGAGCATACCCTGGCGGGCGCGTTCGGCCTCGTCGACCAGCTCGGCCGGGATCGGCTCGTGGCGGACGTCGTCGCCCTTCTCGCCGTCGAAGTAGACGGCCTGGCGGGTGATCAGGTCGATGCAGCCTTGGAAGTTGATCTCGCCGCCGATGGGGAGCTGGATGGGCACGGCGGTGAGGCCGAGCTTGCTCTCGAGCTGCTCGATGACCTTCGCCGGGTTCGCGCCGGTGCGGTCCATCTTGTTGATGAACGCGAGCCGGGGGATGCGGTACCGTTTCATCTGGCGGTCGACGGTGATCGACTGCGACTGCACGCCGGCCACGGCGCAGAGGACGAGGACGGCCCCGTCGAGGACGCGGAGCGACCGCTCGACCTCGACGGTGAAGTCGACGTGGCCGGGTGTGTCGATGATGTTGATCTTCTTGTCATCCCACTGGACGGTCGTCGCGGCCGACGTGATCGTGATGCCGCGCTCTTTCTCCAGCTCCATGTGGTCCATGACGGCGCCGTCGCCCTTGCCCTTGACCTCATTGATGACGTGGATGCGCCCCGTGTAGTACAGGACGCGCTCGGTCAGCGTGGTCTTGCCCGAGTCGATGTGCGCTGAGATCCCGATGTTCCGAACGTTTCGCAGATTTTCCATGAGCGATGGGAATTTCTCGATAGGGGCGAGTGCCCTCGTCCCGGGGTCTAACACGCGCTCGGGCATGGGGCTGGAGATGTCCCGTCCGATACGACGGGCGGGACAGACGGGTGAAAAGCGATCGAACGCGGGTCGCGCCGCGAGAACTCGACCAGGGCCTCGCGGCGGGCGGGCGGGGAGGCGCGGCGCGCGGCCGGCCCGTGGAACTTCATCGGTCGTGGTAAATATCCTATCGCCTGCAAGATTTTCGTCAATGACGAACGGTTTGACCGGACGTCATTCGGCGCACTCATCCCTGATTTTCCTGCCACCGGAACGGGGCTGGAGTAGAATTTTCTCGGCCATGGGCACAACCATGGGCGGATTAGCGCCTAGTTCTCACACAGGTCAAGGTCGTCGTCCCGGGGCGACTCCTGGTCGCGCGAGCGACTGAGTACGAGCCCTGGTGGCAGGGGGTGTCCGATCGAAAACGTGTTGCCCGAGTTCGCCGACGAGACGGCGATGTTCAACTGGATCGCCGCCCACCTTTACACCGCGGTCGTGAGCGACGCCTGCGACGCGGCCGGCCTGAGGTTTCAGTCGTTATTGCCGGACATCCGGCCGCTGGACGAGTCGCTCGTCCTGGTCGGGCGCGCCAAGACGGTCGTCTGGGCCCCGATGTTCCACATCCCGGAACGGCCGTATGACCGCGAGATCGCGGCGCTCGACTCGTTGAAGACCGGCGAGGTGCTGGTGATGGCGGCCGGTCGGTCGACGGAAATCGTTCCCTGGGGAGAGCTTCTGTCGACGGCGACCGTCGCCCGCGGTGGTCGAGGCGTGGTCCTCGACGGCCTGATCCGGGACGCCTCGCGGATCAAGGAAATGAAGCTTCCGGTCTATTGCACCGGTCGTCGGCCCCTGGATTCCCGAGGCCGGGGCATCGTGGTCGACGCCGACGTCCCGATCAAGATCGACGGCGTCGCGATCGCGCCCGGCGACCTGATCGTGGGAGACGGAGACGGGGTTGTCGTGGTGCCTCGCGCCCGCGAGCGTGAGATCCTCGGATGGGCTTGGTCGAAGGTCGACGGCGAGGACACAACGCGACGGGAACTCGCCGAGGGGCGGAGCCTGGCCGACGTCTTCAAAGAACACGGGATTCTGTGACGCGTAAACGGCATCCAGACCTCGTGGAACCAGGCCGACTCGGGAGTTTCAGCCATGATGCGTGCCGTCTCGTCCGGTGCGCCCTCCTCGTGCAAGATCCCCGGGCCCAAACCCCCGGGGCCGCACGCCATGCCCGAGGTTGATCGGGCTCGATCGTTGCTTCTCGGGGCTTCGGCGGCCGTTGCCGTCTGCATTGCGCTGATGAGCTGGGGTCGCTACCTCGCCTGGATCTCGATCGTCTACGCATTCGCGGCCCACGTCAGGTTGGCGGTCGCCGCGATCTCCCGTCGCCCGTTCCTCGGGTTCAACTCGCGTTGGCTCCGATTCTCGCTGGCGAGCTTCGTGATCGCGATGATCTACGGGCCGGTCTTGCTGGCGGGCGCCACCCTGGCCTGGCCGGCCCTCGAACAGGGGGACCGGTCGGCCATCTTTCTGGTGAATCGTCGGGCCTACCTCGGTCGTTCGCCCGAGGCGGGGGAGGTCGTCTGGATTGAGTCGAAATCGCCCCAACGCTTTAATATGGCCAGAGTCATCGCCGGCAAGGGGCAGGAAGTGGCATGGTCCCCGGGGCGGTTTGCGGTCGATGGTCTTCCGGGGCCGACCTCGGCGAGGCTCTCGGGCAGGGGGCGTTTTCGGGTTCCCGAAAACCTCTTGCTGATCTGCTTCGAATTCTCTCACCCGGGGAAGAGGTTTGGCGACTCGATCCTGATCGAATCGGATATGGTCATCGGGAAGGCATGGGCCCAGTCGTACCCGCTCGGCGAGATGCGACTCCTTCGATGAGGGGTGGGTTTCGGCGGCGACTTCGGCCCGAGGGACAGCGACTTTCCGTCGGTTGCGTGATAAGATCGAGACCAATGGGCGTGGGTGCGACCGCGTCGCAAGGTCCGACTGGGACTCGTACGAGGTCGGATGATTCCATGGAACGACTCTGGGCACCCTGGCGCGCGGGGTATGTTCAAAAGGCTAGCCCGCCTGTCGCGGCCGGTGGAGTGTCTTGCTTCATCTGCGAGGCCCTGGCCGGGGATCACGATCGCGATAACCTCCTCGTCTGGCGGTTCCCCCACTCGGCCGTCTTCCTGAATCGCTACCCGTACAACAATGGCCACCTGCTGGTGGTCCCCTTGAAGCACCGGGCGAATCTCCAGGATTTCGAGGGGGAGGAGCTGAACGGACCCCTGTCGACGATCAGCCGATTGATCACAATTTTAGACGTGATGCTCCGACCTCAAGGTTACAATGTCGGCCTGAACCTCGGCAGCGCCGCCGGCGCGGGGCTTCCGGGTCATATGCACTGGCATCTCGTCCCTCGCTGGGATGGCGACACGAACTTCATGCCGGTGCTGGGCGAGACCAAGGTCTTGATCGAGAGTCTTCACGAGTTCTACGACCGCCTCGCGGGCGAGCTGTGACGCGGGCCGAGAGTTCAACGGCCCGCACCGCGGCCCCCACTCGAACCTTTCCGACGACGCGGACTTCTGCCGCCTGTCAGGTATAACGACATGCTTATTAATATCGTCCGGGCCTCGTTCGTGCTGGTCGTCGCGGGGCTCGCAACCCGACTGGCCGGCTTCCCGACCGGCCTCAGCGTCTCCAGCCTGACGGTCTTCTTCTCGTTGCTGCTCGGTGCCGTCGCCCTGATCGTGGTCGACATCCTCACCCCGCGCAAGAAGATCCAGACCATCTCCGCGGTCTACTTCGGCCTGATCGTCGGCCTGATCCTCAGCGACCTGACCGCGAGCGCCCTGGAGCCGACGCTCAACCTCTTTTTCCACGGCGAAGAGGTCCGCAAGGTCATCGGCGGGCTGCTGGCCATCGTGATCTGCTACCTCTGCGTCAGCACGATCCTCCAGACCAAGGACGACTTCCGGTTCATCATCCCGTACATGGAGTTCTCCAAGGAGGTCAAGGGCTCGCGCCCGTTGATCCTCGACACGTCCGTGGTCATCGACGGCCGGATCGCCGACGTCGCCGAGGCCAAGATCATCGACCAGCCGATGCTCGTCCCCAGGTTCGTGCTCCAGGAGCTTCAGGGGATCGCCGACAGCTCCGACAAGCTCCGGCGAAACCGAGGGAGGCGGGGCCTGGATATCCTCAACCGGCTCCAGAAGATGCCCGGCATCGAGGTGAAGATCCACGACGCCGAGATCCCCGAGCTTGCCGGCATCCGCGAAGTCGACCAGCGGCTCGTCGTGCTGGCCAAGCACCTCAATGGCAAGGTTGTCACCAACGACTACAACCTGAACAAGATCGCGCGGCTGCAAGGCGTCGAGGTCATCAACCTGAATGACCTGGCCAACGCGATGAAGCCGATCGTGCTGCCGGGCGAATACCTCACCGTCAAGCTGATCAAACGCGGCGAGGAGCCGGGGCAGGGGGTCGGCTATCTGGACGACGGCACGATGGTCGTCACCGAGCAGGGGATCAATCACCTGGGCGAGATGGTCCGCCTGACGGTGACGAGCGTGCTCCAGACCAGCGCCGGCCGGATGATCTTCGGCCGAGTGGAAGGCCCCGGACCTCGCGGGTCGGGCAATCACGCCGTCCAGAATGACGCGACGACCGCCCGCGAAGTGACCGAGACCGGGGAAGGCCCGCGTCGGCCGACCCCGGCCTGAGACCCTTGGTCAGACGGGCGTGCGGTCGCCCTTCAGGCAGCGGCTTATCTGGCGGACGGCCTGCCTGAGTCGCTGCTCGTTCTCGACCAGGGCGAGCCGAAGGTAGCCTTCGCCCACTTCGCCGAAGCCACGGCCGGGGCTGACGGCGACCTCGGCCTCGTCCAGAAGCTTCATGGCGAAGTCGATCGAGCCCATCTGGGCCCAGGGCTCGGGAATCTTCGCCCAGGCGAACATGCCGGCGCGAGGCGTCTCGACCTCCCAGCCCATTCGCCGGACGCCGTCGACCAGCACATCGCGGCGCATCTGGTACTCGGCCACCTGGGCGAGCCTGGCTTCCTCGCCATGCCGCAGCGCCACGATCGCGGCGATCTGCACGGCCTGGAACAGCCCGTAGTCGTAGTAGCCCTTGATCGCCTTCAGGGCCCGGAGCATGGCCGGGTTGCCCACGGCGAAGCCGACGCGCCAGCCGGCCATGTTGTAGCCCTTGGACATCGTCGTGAACTCGCAGCCAACTTCCTTGGCCCCGGGGACCGAGAGGAAGCTGGGGGGCTGGTAGCCGTCGAAGCCGATGTCGCCATAGGCGAAGTCGCTGATGACGTGGAACCGATGCTTGCGGGCGAGCGCCACCAGGTCCTTGAAGAAGTCGGTCTCGACGACGGCCCCGGTCGGGTTGTGGGGGTAGTTGATGACGACGATCTTGGGCTTGGGTGACAGGCTCTCGCAGACCTTGTCGACGCTAGAAAGGAAGGCGGCCGGGTCTCGGGCGTCCAGCGCGATGGCGTTGGCCGAGGCCAGGGCAATGGCATGGACGTGCACCGGGAAGCTGGGCGCGGGCACCAGCGCGGTGTCTCCCGGCCCCAGCAGGGCCAGGCACATGTGGCTGAAGCCTTCCTTCGAGCCGATCGTGGTCACGACCTCCTGGTCGGGGTCGATCGAGACTCCGAAGCGGCGGTCGTAGCGGGCGGCCACCTCGCGGCGGAGGTTCAACACGCCTGAGGCCACGCTGTAGCGGTGGTTGCGGGTGTCCCTGGCGGCCTCGCAGAGCTTGTCGATGACCCACGACTCGGGCGGGTCGGTCGGGTTGCCCATGCCCAGGTCGATGACGTCGACACCGGCTCGCCGCTTGCTCGATTTGAGCTCGTTGATCTTGCCGAACAGGTAGGGGGGCAGGGCCCGGACCCTGGGCGCCACGTCGATGTCATAGTCGGGCACGTGGTCGGGATGGGTCGTATGGTCGAGCATCGTCGAGTCGTCCTGTGCGTCGCGTCGTTCTGGGGCGGTCTGCCGTCGCGGGTCTGGCCTTGGAATCAGTGGGGAGCGTCCGCGGAAAGGTTCATGGCAGGACAGGCGGTCTTCCGATTCAGTGGGTACCAAGAGACAGCACGTCGCCGAGCCAAGCTTTCACCATTTCGTCGCAACCCAACCGGACTTCGTCGCTCGTCTTTCAATATAACAGAGGCCGGCCGGGGTGTGACCCCGGCCGGCCTCTTGCCGTTGGATGGTTGGCTTGTCCCAGACTCGGATCAGGGCTTGGCCGGGGCCGAAGCTGCGGCCGGGACGGGAACCGGGATGGTGCCGGTGGCCTTGGGCTTGTTCGGGACGGCGAACCGCTTCTGGTCCGCTTCCGAGAGGCCGACGGGCGAGGCCATCTTGCCGGTGGCACGACCGGGGGTGCCCGGTGCGGTCCCCTTGGGGGCGGAGTTGGCCGCCGCTGGGGGGTTGGACATCAGCTTGACGTCGCCGTCGACTCGCGACTCGGCGTGCTTGCCTTCGTGGGCGAGCTTGGTCGAGCCGGTGAGCTGGTTCTCGATGGCGGCGGCGTCCATCACCTCCATGAAGACGTTGGACATGGCGTCCTTGAGCTTCGCCTCGAAGACGACGTCTTTGAGCTGGGCGCGGATGGCCGGGTTGGTCCTGACCTGCGGCTGGGCGTCGATGACGCTGACGCGCTGGAGGATGACCCAGGAGCTTTCCTCGACCTGCACCGGGCCGGTGAAGTCGCCGTCCTTCGGCTTGTGGGCCGGGTCCTTGTCCTCGGGGTCGCCGTCGTAGAGCTGACGGTAGACGGCCGTCGAGACGCCCAGGGGATAGGCGTGGCGCGAGATCGGCTCGGCGAGCAGTCCGCCCAGCGAGCGGGTGGCCGAGTCGGTCGACCTCTCCTGCGCGATCTTCTCGAAGCCGGCCGGGTTCTTCTTGAGCTGCTCCCAGATCTCCTGGGCCTCACGCAGCTTGGTCACCATGATGATCCGGCACCGGACCTTGGCGCCGTAGGAGGCGTCGAAGGCGGAGTCGATTTCCTTCTCGGTGACCTGCACGCGCGGCGTGGCCAGCTTGCGCAGGGCCAGGGCCGGGTAGATGACGTCGCGGGCGTACATCACCGGGCTGATGCCGCGTTCTTTCTCAAGCGACCTGAGCCAGGCTTCGCGAGTGACGCCGGCCATGCGCTGGGCGGTGTTCTCGATCTCCTGGTTGATCTCGTCGGCGGTGACGTCGAGCTTGTGGGCCTTGATCGCCTGGTCGATGAGCTTGCGGGCGATCATCGTCTCGAGGATCTCGGTACCCTTGCGGGCGACGGCCTCGTCGGCGAGCTGCTGGCGGGTGATCGGCTCACCGTTGATCGTGGCGATGGCGTCGCCCGGGTTGACCGGGATCGCCTTGACGCCGACCCTTACCTTGGAGGCATCGGCCTGGGCCTGGGCTTGCGCCTTGGGCGCGACCTGGCCATGGCTGGTGCCGACCGCAGAGGTCAGGGCCAGGGAGAGGGCGGCCATCCGCCGGAAATGTCGAGTTTGCGCCGTCGCGAACATCACGCTGAGCCTCCTGCCGGGCGTGGTCCCCACGAATCCCGAAATCGATTCAAGTTCCGGGATGGAATGGGCGGGACTTTAGAGATTGACCCGGATTCGGTCAACATCAAAGGGAGATGCGGCGATTTCTCCCGGCACCGCGGGAATTCGGCCGTCATATGCGATAACATCGACGGGTTAGGTCGAGGCGGGCGAGACACGAGATACGACGGAGGTCCCCACGAATGCGGCTCAGAGTGATTGCTGTCCTGGCCTTGGTGCTGGTCCCCACCCGGGCCGCGATCTGTGCCGAGCAAGTCGAGGACGGGGTCTTCCGCAAGCATGTGGTCGTGTGCCAGCAGGGCGACGCGGCCGATGTGGGGCGGGACGTCCTGCGCCGGGGAGGCAACGCCGTCGACGCGGCCATCGCCACCGCGTTCGCCCTGGCGGTCACGCACCCGGCCGCGGGGAATCTCGGGGGGGGCGGGTTCCTGGTCGCCTACGACTCGGCCTCGAAGCGGGTCCTGACGTTCGACTTCCGCGAGATGGCCCCGGCCGCGGCCACCGACCGCATGTACCTGGACTCGAAAGACAGGCTCCTCTCGCACTATCGAGCGGGCGCCCGCGCCGCGGCGGTCCCGGGCACCGTGAAGGGGCTTGCCCTGGCGCACTCGAAGCTCGGGAAGCTTCCCTGGGCGGACCTCCTGAGCGGGCCGGCGAGGCTGGCGAGTGAAGGGTTTGTCATCACCCCTACGCTGGCTCGGTCGCTCAACGGCCAGCTGTTTCTGGCCACCGATCGATCGGGTGTGCCCGAGGACCTGGGACCGGAGGCCGATCGCCTGGCCGACTTCCCCTCGTCGGTGGCCGCGTTCCGCAAGCCCGACGGCACGCAGTGGGCGGGCGGAGATAGGCTGATCCAGGGCGACCTGGCCGAGACCCTCGACCGGATTGCCCGTGACGGGGCCGACGGCTTCTACAAGGGGCGGACCGCTGACCTGATCGTCGACTACATGGGCAAGAATGATGGCTTGATCACGTCGGAAGACCTGGTTCGTTACGAGGCCAGGTCCGTCGAGCCGCTGCACAGGACGTATCGTGGGCATGAAGTCTACGGCATGGCCCCGCCATCTTCGGGCGGGATCGTCACGCTGCAAGCCCTGGCGATCCTGGGGCGGTACGACCTGAGGGCCGACGGCCCGACGTCGCCCAGGACGCTGCACAGGGTTGCCGAGGCGATGCGAAGGGCCTTTTTCAGCAGGGCGACGGAGATTGCCGACCCTGCGTTTGTCGACGTCCCGGTCCGGAAGCTGATCTCCGATCGGTATGCCGACGAGCTCGCCGCCACGATCGGCGAGCGGGCCACTCCGAGCGCCTCGCTGGCCAATTTCCCGATCGAGGGGGTCGAGGGGCAGCACACGACCCACCTCTCTACGATCGACGGGCAGGGCAATGCCGTTGCGTTGACTTATACGTTGGAGGAGGGATACGGGTCGAAGGCGGTCGTCGCCGGCGCGGGGTTCCTGCTGAACAACGAGATGGGCGACTTCAACCTGATCCCGGGCCGCACCGACGTCGCGGGGCGGATCGGCACCAAGCCCAACCTGATCCAGCCGGGCAAGCGGATGATCAGCTCGATGACGCCGACCCTGGTGCTGAAAGACGGCAAGGTGCGGGTGGTGACCGGCTCTCCGGGGGGCAGGACGATCCCGAATACGACGCTCTGGGTACTGCTGAATGTCCTCGAATTCGGACGTTCGCCGAGGGACTCGGTGCATGCCCCTCGGACGCATCATCAGTGGTTTCCCGACGTCCTCAGGCTGGAGGGGAACTCCTGGCCCGAAGAGACTCTCGCCGATCTTCGATCCAGGGGCCACAAGCTCCAGGTTGGCGGGATCCAGGGGGATGCCCACACGATCATCGTCGACCCGGCGACCGGCCTGATCCACGGAATACCCGACCCGAGGCGGCAGATCTCGAAGGCGTCGGGGGATTGACCGGGGCGTCAGCGATAGTCGTCGCGGACGGGGTGAAAGGCGTCGAGGGCGACGGCCGGGCCGTGGGTGGCCTCGACCCGGTGGGCGACTCCGCCGGGGATCCGCCACTGGTCCCCGGGGCCGAGGACCCTGGTCTTGCCGCCGACGTGGAAGGTCAGGCTCCCGCTCAACATGACGCCCATCTGCTCGTGCGGGTGGGCGTGCTCGGGGACGACGGAGCCGGCCTCGAAATTGACGACCGAGAGGGTCATCCCCTGGCCCGTCGTGGTGAGGGCCACCACGCCGGGGAAGAGGGGGTGGCGTGATCCGCTTCCCCGCTCGATGAAGTAGTTTTCGTCGCTCATGAATGGGTCCGTTCAGTTTTGGGCATAGGCCTGGCCAACCCATTCGCCGGCGGTCGTGAGGAACTGCTGACGATTGGCGTCGAGGCAGGCGGCGACGACTTCGTCGAACTTGTTCCCCCCTTCGAGCATCCCCAGGATGAACGCGGGGTAAGCCTGGCTGAAGTTGTTGCCCAGGAACTCGAAGATGGCGAAGCCGACGGCGCGAGCCTTGTCGGAGTCGGCGTCGTCACCCAGGGCCTCGGTGGACTTGGCGATCCAGCCGAGCCGGACCTGTTCGAAGGCGACCCCGCGGATCGCCCTGTAATAGGTGGCGCGGGGCTCGAGCTGCGAGGCGAGCTGGGCGGCCAGGCCGAGGCTCACCCAGCGGGGTGGCTTGCCGGCCTGGTTGATCGCGGCGATGGCAAGCTCTTCAGCTACCAGCCCATTGAGGGTCCGTTCGGCTCCGCCCCCCTCGTCGCGCCTGGACCGGCCGGGCTTCTTGGCCTGCGTCGCCGGGGCCTCGGCCCCGCCCGCCTGGGGGGCGATGCAGGCGATATAGGGGCCGTCTACGGCGAGCTTGGCGTGGGCCTGAGTTCCCTGCTCGACCTCGCGGTTCTCGACGCTGCGGACGAACTCGACATAGGTGGCCCGGTCTTTGAAGGCGTAGATACTGACCTTCTCGTCGAAGTTTGGCGTGGGCTTGCCGCGGGTCGAGAGGAGGTTCCGGAGCTTGATGTATTGCCCTTCGATAACCTTGAGCGACGCGATGGCGCGATCCTTGGGGACCTCGCCGAAGAGGAGGAAGTGGAGGCGGTCGACCGACACCATCTCGGGCTTGGGGCCCGACGGGCTCGCCTTCTTCCAGCGCTCGTTGGCCAGCTCGGCGAGCCTTGTGTCACGCTCCGAGGGACTGAGCTTGGAGAGCTGCGACTTGCGGATGTCCTCGGGCTTGGCGGCGTAGGAGGCCAGCGGGGCGGTCGGGTTCTTGCCGGCGTCGAGGATCGCCCCGGCCTTCACCCATTTGGCGATCCGCTCGATGGTCTCGGGCGCCAGGTTCGTCTGGCCCGGCGGCATCTTGGGGGTCTCCTCTCCGGAGATCATCTGCAACAGCCGACTCTCCTCGGGCTTGCCTGCAACGATGGCGGGGCCGGTCTTGCCCCCCTTCATCAGGCCCGCGAACGACGTCTGGTCGAACCCACCGCGCTTCTGCTTGTCGTTGTGGCAGCGGGCGCAATTGGCGACCAGCACGGGCGCGATGTCACGCGAGAAGACGAGGGCCGCATCGGCGGGAGCGGCCTCGGCCTTGGTCTCAGCCGGCTCGGCGGCCTTCTCCATCTCCTTTTCGACTTCTTTGGGCTGGGCCTTAGGTTCGGCCCCGGCCTTGAGCGGCACCCTCCTCACCCGTCCCTTCTTGCGGGCACCTCCTCGCTTGGCCGGCATGCCGGAATCGTCCGACATCTCGCCTCCCAGGTCGGGCACCTGGGCAAGAGCGCAGGAGGACCTGGCCTCACAGGCCGCGAGCAGGGCGACCACAATGAGGACCAGGGATTTCCGGGGCGTTCGGGTCATCGGTGAGGCCTCGGCAGATTTAGCGGGCGAGGACGGATCTTAGATTGTTCACGGGCGAGTGCCGGGTCGCAAGGCGCCTGGGTTGAGGCGGGTGGTCACCGAGGTCGGGCCGGATGCCAGGCTCGGGTTCGTTTCGTCATCTCGGCGCTGGACCACGATGTTGGCTGTGTTGATTGAAATCAACGCTCGGGTTCGTTTGGTTTTCTCGGGACTGCGATCCAGATGTTGATTTAAATAAACGCTCGGGTTCGTTTCGTCTTCGTGAATTCACCGGCCGCCGAACGCGGACCAGGTCTCTTGAATTGGCACGGCTTGGCCTCATTCGAAGGAGTCAAGTCTCTTGTCGTAAAGGACTTAGTGGCTCATCCGGCAAGTGTCCTGACACCCGGTACGGCGGCGATTCCCGGCGTTCGGCGTGGTTGATGGCGACGACGACGGCCCCAGACGAAGGGGTGACGATGCGCGTTCCAGTACGCTGTCGCTCGTTCGACCGCCTGGCAGATCTCCTCCCAAGTCTCGAACCGGCGGCCCTTCAACGCCAGGCTTCTCAGCACCTTCCACCACGGCTCGATCAGGTTCAGGTACGCCGCGGAGACTGGCTGGAAGACGAACTCCCAGCGGGGATGGGCCAGGCTGAACAGCAGCACGTCGGTGGCGCGGTGGGCGCTCAGGTTGTCGAGGATGGCGTAGACCCGTTCGGCGTCCGCCGGGACCCACGCCTCGACCTGGCCGAGGAACTCGACCCAGTTGCGGGTCGAGCGGCTGTCGTAGGGGCGGGTGAAGGCTTCGCCAGTGGCGGGTCGGAAGGCGCCGAAGACGTAACCCTTGCCGCGGCGGCCGTAGTCGGCCTCCTGCCGAGCGCGGCCGGCGGGCTGGCGGCTGCCCTCGGCCGTCGTCTCGGGCTTGGTTCGCAGGGGGTTCTGTCCCGGGAAGCTTTTGGCGCTCTCCGGCCCCATTTCGTCGAGGCAGACGACCGCCGAATCCGCCGGAGGCTCGCGGTAGAGTCGCTCGATGGCCCCCTTTTTTCGGCGAATTCGGGGTCCACCCGCTCGCCGAACCACGTCTCCTGCTTGCGCCAGCGGAGGCCCTCCTCCGCGAGGATCTCGTCGATCCGACTCCGCTTGATGGCGATGTCCTTCTGCTCGTTGAGGTAGGCCTCCAGGCGGTCGAGCGTCCAGCAGCCGAAGGGCAGGCCCAGGTCCTGGGGGGCGGTCAGCGCGACGGCCAGGACCTCGGCCCGCTGGTCGACGGTATAGGTCGGCGGTCGGCCGGCGCGGGGCCGCTCCTGGAGGCCGGCCATGCCCAGCTCGCTGAAGCGACGGATCCAAGCATAGACGGTCGGCCGCGAGCAGCCGAGGGCCGCAGCGATGGTGGGGGCCGATCGGCCGTAGGCGGCCTCCTGGACGATGCGGGCTCGCTCGACCAGGCGGACCGGGGCGGTGCGCGAGTGGAGCAACTCGGCGATGGCCTGCTGCTCCTCGGACGTCATCGGGCGGAGAAGGACGCGGGCGGCCATGGCGAGGTCTCCTGGGAGATACCTCCATCCACCTGCAAATCACCTGCCGGATGAACCACTTAGGATCTGTGATTATTGGTCGCCCCTCGAGGTCGATCCGTGTTCACTGCTGGGCGTTGCGGACGATGGGCAGTGACAAGACGCCACCTTAAGATAGTCCGATTTTTAAGCCGGTCTCTCCCTACGATCTTTCGATTTCGCAAATTTTATTGTCAACGGCTGACGAGGGCTCCTTCAGCCAGACGAAGGTCCGGGGCCAGTCCTCTGCCTCGCTGGCAAGACGAACGACCGTCGAACTCAAAGATGGGGGTCGGCTGTGGCTTCAAGGATTCAGCCATCCACTGGCAGGCGACGGTCGAAACCTCGAGGTTGGGACCCGTTGACGCTTGGTTGGCGCGATCGCAGGACTTGCTCCGCGGCGGCGTGAGGGGACCAGGCCCTCTCCCCGGGGGGCGACCTCCAGAGGAAGGTCTCTCCGGCCGCGACGATTCCATCGAATCCGGTCGGGGGCACGTTCGTGCAATCGGTTTCATTTGATATGCGATTGATGTGTATTCGATGAAGGAACGTTGGCCGGGCCCGGGCCAATCCCGCGGATCGCCCGAGTGTCCCCGATCGAGGGATGGTCTCCTGTGCGGCCCGGGAGGGGCTGACCGGCTTGCCTGTGCGGGTGGATTCGCTTACAGTGACGGGGCCTGGCCGGGGGAGGAACGTCCCGGCCTCGGCCTTGTCCGGGGGTGATGGCCCGACGATGCCCGTCGAATTTTGCGTCCTGGGCAGTGGATCTCGGGGCAACTCGTCGCTCATCCGGACGGATGGCGCGGGGCTCCTGATCGACGTCGGCCTGGGGCCTCGGGCGCTGGCCGCGCGGATGGCCAGCGTCGGCGCGGCCTGGGGATCGGTGGCGGCGGTCGTGCTGACGCACACGCACGGCGACCACGTCAATAACGCGACCCTGCGGTGGATGGCCCGGCTGGGCATCTGCCTCTACGTGCACGAGGGGCACGGGCCGCAACTGGCCTGGTCGAGCGGGTTCAAGGCACTTCTGGCGGCCGAAAAGGTGCGATGGTATGGCGATGAGCCGTTCCTGGTCCCCTCAGGCGCAAGGGTCGACCCTGTCACACTGCGACATGACGCGGGGCCGACCTATGGCTTCCGGGTCGAAGTGCACGGCGGGCGGCGAGGGCGGCCGGCGGCGATCGGGTTCCTGAGCGACACCGGGAGCTGGTCGGACCCGATGGCCGACGCGATGGCGGACGTCGACCTGCTGGCTCTGGAGTTCAACCACGACGTCAAGCTCCAGCGCACCTCGGGGCGATCGCCCTCGCTGATCGCGCGGGTGCTGGGCGAGCACGGGCACCTGTCGAACGAACAGGGGGCGGCCTTGCTCGCCTCGGTGCTAGGGCGATCGGGCCGGGCCTCGGTTCGAGACGTGGTTTTGCTGCACCTGAGCGAGCAGTGCAACGAGCCCGCCCTGGCGCTTCGCGCCGCACGCAAAGCAGCCAGGGCCTCCGGGCGCAGGGTGAACTTGTACGCGGCGGCTCAGTGGACAGCCTCGGATCGGATCGAGGTGAAGCCGGCGAGGCCGACGCCGAGGGCCTCGGTGGCGAGGCCGGCGAGCGATATGCCCGCCTGGTTTGCCGACTGGCGATGACGGAACTGGCCCACCTGAGACTCCCCGCTTCCGCACTCACAACCTGCCCGACCGAGCTTATGCCCAGCTTCTTCATCAGCGATGTCCATTTGAGACTCGACCGGCCCGAGCGGGGTCGGCGGCTCGCGCGCTTCCTGGAAGGCGTCGCTCCCGGCGATGATCTGACGATCGTCGGCGACCTCTGCGACTTCTGGTTCGCGGCACGGCAGCGCCTCGGGGACATCACGAAATGTGAGGGCCTGCTCGCCCTGATCCGGCGGCGGGATGCCGGCGGCCGGACGACCGTGCTGCTCGGAAACCACGACACCTGGCTGGGCTCGTTCTACAGGGAGACGTTCGACGCCGAGGTCGTGGACGAGCCGCTGGACGTCGTCTCGCACGGCCTCAGGATCCGGATGGTTCACGGCCACTTGCTGGGGGCGAGGTCTGCCTGGAAGGGGGCGATGGAGAGTCGCGCCTTCTTGCACGGATTCGGGCTGCTCCCGTCCCTGGTTGCCGACCGCCTGGCGTTGAAGCTCAAACGCTCGAACGCCCGCCTCCTGGAGAAGACCGACGCCCGGCATCGGGTCATCTATCGGCAGTATGCGGATTCGGTGGCGGGCGAGATCGACTTGCTCGTGGTGGGTCACATTCACGTCCAGTGGGACGACCCGGGCCCGTCTCCCCGGCTGGTGGTGCTGGGCGGCTGGCATTCGGCGACGAACTATCTTCGAGTGAACGGGTCGGGGGCGCATCTCGTGAACATCCCGTCCCATGAGGGTCAACGGGGCGCCGGGATGGACTCGGCTTGACCCCCGCGGAACGCTTCCAAGGATCCTGCTGACATGGCCAAGTTCGACCATCATCTGCATACGTCGCGCCACTCTCCGGATAGCATCATCGATCCGAACGTCCTGGCGGTGCGGGGCCGGGCTGCGGGTCTCGACGGCCTGGTGATCACCGAGCACGACCACCAGTGGAGCGCAGAGGAGCTTGAGGAGATCAACGCCGGCCTGGTTGACTTCGTGATCCTCTCCGGGGTCGAAGTCTCGGCCTTCGAGGGCCACTTCCTTGTTTATGGGCTTCCTGACCTGACCGACGTACGCCCAGGGATGCGGGTCCGAGAGCTGCTGAAGGTGGTGCGCCGGCGCGGGGCGGCCATCGTGGCAGCCCACCCCTATCGGTGGGACCAGGATTTCGACTCGATCGTCGCGGAGAATGGCGCCAGCTTCGATGGCATCGAGATGGTCAGCAACAACGTGACCCCGCAGACCCGAGCGAAGGCCGAGCGGCTGCTCTCAAGGCTCCCGATGGGCCGGACGGGCTCGAGCGATGCACACCAGGCCGAAGTGGTGGGCTGCTATCACACCGAGTTCCCCGGGACAATCCGGACGATGGCCGACTTCGTGACCGCGGTTCGCTCCGGCAAGGGGATTCCGAGGCATGCCGGCGGTGACCTGATGGCGGCCGGGCCGCTGGATTGAGGGCCGCCCCGGTCCCGAGAGGAATTCGATCATGCCTCGCCTGGCCGATCTGGACGACGATGCCTGGGACGATGAAGACGACGAGGACGCCACTGCCCCTTGCCCCCGATGCCACAAGGAGATTTACGAAGACGCGGAACGCTGCCCCTATTGCGGAGCCTGGGTTTCTCGCGAGGATGCCCGGCCTGCGCGTCGCCCCTGGTGGTTCATCGCGGGGGTGATTGCCTGCTTCGCGATCTTCTACTCCTGGATCTTCGGAATCTGACGCAACGGGCGCTCTGTCGCTTTGCGGACCGGCCTGGCAGGCGGCGTCGGGATGATGCCGGTGCGGGCGGCGAGGCGGTCGATGGCGGTGCGGAATTCTCGGGCTTCTTCGAGGGTGGGGGGCTTGCTGATGGCCCGGCCCAGGAGCTGCTTCGCGAGGTCGTAATCGGCATCGGGCCTCGGGCGAGGGGCCCGGAGATTGCCCAGGTGGTCGTCCCACTCCGCGAGGGTTGAGCGGAGGATTTCGCGCAGGATTCGCTTGGGGAACTTGCGCGAAGGGGGCCTTCGGAGCTTCAGGAGCGAGAGCGGGGGAAGTGCCTCATTCGGGACGATCACGGGGGTTGGTCTGGACGCCTGTTCGGCGTAGTTCAAGTACAGGACGAGGGCGAGCTGGAGGCCGTTGAACTGCCGGGGGCGATTGAGGCTCGGGTCTTGCCGGGCCTCGAGCTCGACTGGCCGTGGGATCGGCTGCGAGGAGCCGCGATATTGCAGGCTGGCGGCCAGGACGAACGAAGCGACGGCGACGACGCCGCATCGTCGGCCTAGAGGGCCGTCGGAAAGCCGCAGCAGCCGACGGTGGAAGAGCCCGATGAGAACGCCGGCGAGGGCTCCGCAGGCGTGGCCATAATTGTCGACCACGGGCAGGGCGATGCCCAGGATGACGATGAACGCCGTGGCGGCGAACATCTGGCGGGCGATGTATCGACCGACTGCCGTGCCCGAACGCCAGCCGACGATGGCCAGCAGCCCGACGAGCCCCATGATGACCGACGAGCCGCCGCCGAAATGGGTGTCGGGGGAGTCGTTGAAGGCGATCCGGCCGTACGAGGCGGCGACGTTGGCGATGAAGGCGATCAGGGAAGCGATCAGGAGGGTCGGTCCCGGGCCGTACATCGACTCGACCATCCGGCCGAGTTGCACCAGGGCCACGAGGTTCATGCCGATGTGGAGCAGGCTGAAGTGGATGAAGGCGGCCGTCTCGGCACGCCAGAGCTGCCCCTCTCCCCAGACGGCCTGCGCCGTGGCATCGCCGAACCGCCATGCGGTCGCGGTGTCGATCCCGCCGGGGCCGACCAGCCCGCCTCCGGGCGCAAGCGCCGTGTTGCGGCTCAGCAGCATTAACGCATAGACGGCCACCCAGAGGGCCGCCAGCGCGGAGGTGGCCGGGAACGCGCGCCAGAGGGCGAAGCGGTCGTCCTCTGGCGGGCCGGCCTGGGTCATGGTCGCAAGGCGTCCGACGCGAGTCATCGTGTCACCGCCGCGAGTTCCCGGAGCCGATCCATCCTGAGGGCGTGGCTCGCGTCTTCGAGCACCGGGACGAGCCCCGCGGTTGTGATGGGCCGATCGAGCGGGACCCAGGTCTTGCAGCCGGCCTGCTCGGGGGTGACTTCGAGGACGATCGGGGCTTCGGGACGATAAGCACGGACGCCGAGGACCCAGATGCCGGGCGTCCGGTAGTGGAATCGCTTCTGGATCGTCTCGTCGGTCCAGATGTGGAGGTCGCCCAGCGTGGCCAGGTCGGTTTCGCGGTCGAGATGGAGGACGACCTCGGCGACGGCCAGGACGTAGAGCGGGACGGTGCCGGGGGGCGACTGGACCTGGCTGGGAGCTTCGGCGCGGAGCCCTTGCTGGGACTCGTGGAGTCGCGTGGGATAGAGCCAGAAGGCGGGGTGCTCGGGGACGAATCGTCCGCCCTCCTCGGCGATGCCCCCTTTGCGGAGGAGGATCGACTGTCGGCCGTCGGCGAGGGCGTCGCAGATGCCGGCCCACTCCTTGAAGGCGACGGAGCAGGCACTTGCTGAAGAGGGGTCGCCCGGTCCGGTCATGGCTGCCATTCGTCCTTGGGCTGGCGGAGCATCAGGTCGGTGACGGCGGCGCGGGGTGCCTTGCCGTGGAAGAGGACCTGGTAGAGTTCGGCCGTGATGGGCATCTCGATGCCGCGGGCGAGGGCCAGTCCGTGCACGCTGCGGGTGGAGGAGACCCCCTCGGCGACGTCGACCATGCCGGCGAGGATCGCGTCGAGCGACTCGCCCCGTCCGATCCGTGCGCCAACCCTGCGGTTGCGGCCGAACGGGCTGTAGCAGGTGGTCACCACGTCGCCGATGCCGGCGAGGCCGTTGAAGGTGTCCGGCCTGGCACCGAGGCAGACGGCGAATCTGGAGATCTCGACCAGCCCGCGCGTGAGCAGCGAGGCCTTGGCATTATCGCCGAACTCCAGGCCGTCGCATATGCCCGCGGCCACGCCGAGGATGTTTTTCAGGGCCCCGGCCAGCTCGACGCCCAGGGGGTCGGGGTTGGTGTAGACGCGGAATGTCTCGCTGTTCAGTGCGTCCCGCACGGCCCGATTCAGCGCGTCGTCTTCGCCCGCGACGACCAGCGAGGCGGGCAGGCCGCGCGACAGCTCCTCGGCGTGGCTGGGCCCGCTGAGCACAGAGACGGAGCGAGGGCCGAGGATCTCGCGGATGATCTGGCTGGGCCGCGCGAAGGTCTCGTTTTCAAGGCCTTTCACCACGCTGAGCACCGGGACGCCCGGCGGGAAGCGCTCGGCCATCGGGGCGAGCGTGGCCCGCAGGTAGGCCGAGGGAATCGCCGCGACGATCAGGTCGGCTCCCGCGGTGGCGTCGCACGGATTGGCCAGGGGAATCACGCTGTCGGGCAGCCTGACGCCCGGGAGGTGGCGGTCATTGGTCCGGGTGGCGGCCATCTCGGTGGCGCGGTCGGGGTCTCGGACCCAGAGGGTCACGCCTCGGGCCCTCCTGGCGAAGAGGATCGCCAGGGCGGTTCCCATGCCGCCTGCCCCCAGGATCGCGATGCGTTTCATGTTGAGTCGCTCGGGAGATCCTAAGTCGCGGCGTCCAAACCGCCATGATGCCGTGCTGGGGCCCCTGGCGGAAGGCGAGTGTCAGCGGGCCTCGGCGGGCTGGCGTGCATAATAAGACTTGACCCGCTCCAGGGCCTGGCGGCCGAACTCCTGGAGGAACTCGCCCCGAGAGTGGAGGTCGAATTGCCGGGCGAGGGCCGCCTGCATGCCGCCGTCGCCCCAGTTCTGGCCCTTGCGGAAATACTCGGTGAACGTCAGTCCCGAGATGTGCGTGAGGTAGGCCATCGTCACCCCCTGCACGGCGCCACCGGCGGCATAGCCGACGATCGACGACTTGAAGAGGCCGGCGATTAGCGAGCTGGCGGCCTCGATCATCCCAAGCTTCAGCAGGAGCTGCACCATCTGCCCGCCGATCGTCTTGGCGTGCGAGGGGGTCAGCGGCACGCCGTAGGCTCCGGCGATCTCGCTGATCATCTGGAACTGGACCGCCCCGGTGGCCATCAGGTCGAGCGCCGGGATGGGGTTGGTGAAGACGGTCGCGGCGGTGAGCCACTGGAACCGGTCGATGATCGCCTTCGCCTTGCGATCGCGCTCGGCCGAGAGTTGATCCTGCGCCGCACGGCTCAGAAGGTGGGCACGCAGCAGCAGGTTGCCGGCTCGCAGTTCGCCCCCCTCGGCGTCGAGGACCGCCGCGATCCGTTCGCGGAGCTTGCTGAGGTCGGGCTGCTCGACCTCCATGATGACGTGGCTCGAGCCGTCGGGATCGACGACCCGGACGGCCGTCGGCCGAGGCGAGGCGGCGACGGGGACGATGTCGGCGGCCGGGATCAGGCGATCGAGCCGCTCGCGGAGCTTCGCCAGGATGGTCTCGCGATCGGCATCGCTCAGGCGGTCGACCTTGTTGAGCACGACGATCGACCGCTTCCCCTGCCGGGCGAGCGCCGCGAGAGGCTCGTACTCGGAGCGGATCAGGTCGTGTTCCAGGACGAACAGGAGGAGGTCGGCCCTGGCGGCGAGATCGCGGGCCTCGGCCTCGCGGGCGGAACCGCCCACGCCGATCTCGGAGAGACCCGGCGTGTCGGTCAGGATGAGCTGCTCGTCGACGCCGTCCAGCACGTAGGTCTGCTGATGGGCCGACCGGGTCGTGCCGATCGTCGCCTCGGTGAGTCCCACGTCCCGGCCCACAATGGCGTTGATCAGCGACGTCTTGCCCGCGGAGCCCGTGCCGAAGACGACGACGTGGAAGGTCTTACGTCGGTGGTCCGAGCGAATCTCGGCCAGTTCAGTCGACAACCGGGCTCGTGCGGCCTCGTCGCCAACCTGGGTGATGACCCCTTCGGCTTTCTCCGCCTGGATCTCGGCGGCGCGGATCACGTCAGCGGGCGCGACGGCGTCTGCATCGCGGTCGGGCGAGCGGCCTAACCTCCAGAGCAACCTCGCGGCGGCCAGGCTCGAGACGGCGAAGATCATCGTCGCGAAGACGACGAAGCCGACGGCGACCGGGGCGCTGAACCGGGCCAGGCGGTCGTGCATGTCGATGAGCGACACGACGAGCCAGGTGGCCGAGAGGAAGGCCAGGGTCATCAGGGCCAAGGCGAGCCTGAAGGGTTGCGATCGCATTGGCGATGGTCTCGTGCACGCGCGAGTCTGAGTCTGGACGTGTCCGCCGCCAGGTCATTCGCGGGGCGGCCCCGGCCATTGTGCCAGGGGACGCGGAAGTTTTCATCGGGCAGCGAGTCGCGTGCCTCGGGCGGAGTCCGTTGGTGGCATGCGAAACGGGCGGGAGACCCGGGCCGGTTGGGCCTCGGGCATCCCGCCCTTCGCGTCAGGATTTTTCTCTCGGACGGCTCAACGACGCCGCTTGTTGGCGCGATCGAACAGGCCGGTGAGGATCCCGCGTCGCTGGGGGGCCTGAACCGGGGCGAGCGCCTCGGGCTCGGTGACGACGGGGAGCCCCTCGATGACGGTCCCCGGGGGCGGGGTCAGGGTGAGGCTTGACGCCGCCGGCATGCCGGTCTCGGGGGCTTCGGGCATCGCGATGACGGGCATCTCTCTGGTGGTATTGGCCAGCGAGACGGTGCGGCCGGGGAGGAGCCTGGGCCGTGAGGCCTGCGGGGGAGTCGCGGTCGCGGCCGGGGGCAGGCCGACATCGAAGGGCGACGGGGCGTTCGCCGGCGGGGCGAGGTCGCTGGGCTCGGCCGCGGCCGGCGGCTGGGCGGAATCGCGACGAGGAAGGTCGGCGGGCGGCAACGCGGCGCCAGGCTTGGGGGCATTGTCCAGGTTGAACGGCGAGGGGGTCGAAGCGTCGGGAAGATCGGGGATATTCCCGGGCATGGCCTCGTCGCCCGGGGGCAGCGGCGCCGAGGCATCGGGCGGCGCGTCGTCGTTGTCGGCGTCGAGGGGCTTCGGCTTGGTCAGCGGGAGCTTGCGGTATTCCTCGGCCTTGTTCGCCGCGTACGGGCTCGGGCAGCCCCAGCCGCCCGGGAACTGACGCCAGCAGGTCGGGTGATAGCCGAAATATTCCTGCCGGTACATCTTGTAGATGGCCGGTTCCTGGTCGCAGGGCTGCTCATCTCGCCGACGATGGGTGCCCGCGAGGGGGAACAGCCCGCCCTGCTGGGCCTGGGCCAGGTCCTCCATCCCCAAGATCCCCAGCACCGTCAGCACCAGGGTTGCCGACAGCCGGTCGCGCCTCCGTGTCATCGCTCGCATCCTATTGCCTCACCGGTTGCGGTTGATTCGGGGCCGCCGCAGAACCACTCCGCGCCGCCACGCCTCAGGCACCGTCCTCGCCATCCCATCGGCAATCGGAGCGGTTAGAACTCAATAATCTAGGCAAGGTGGGAAAGATCGGGATTATAGGGTTCTAGCGATTCTCGACAATGCACCGGAGCAATGGCCGGGTCGGCTCCCGGGCTCGACCGGTTTCGGCAGAAGCGTTGATGGTCCGGCCCCGGGCGTGTCGATCCGAGAAGAGGCAGGACGGAACTCCTCGCGGATCGGCCCCGTGCCGGTTGCGACACGGGGGGCGTCCAGGGACGAGATGCCGCGGGGGTGGCCATGGTTGGCAAGATTCGCACGTTGGGCCTTGGATTGCTGACTCTGGCGTGGGCCTCCTCGGAAGTCGGGGCCCAGGTGAACCCTCAGGCGAACGTGCCGGCGGCGGCCTCGCCCGGGGGCTATGTGCAGTCTCCGTATGCCAATCCGTACATGAACCCGCTGTTCAACCCGTTCTCGGCCAATGCATCGATGGACAAAACGGCCGTCGGCTATTACGCGTTCCAGATGCAGCAGGCCAACGGCGGGCTCGGCTCGGGCCAGCTCAGCGGTGTGAGGCCCAGTCGCAATGCGGGGGCCGCGGACGCCAATCGGGGCGTCACGGGCCTGGCCGATCGCGGGGGCGACGAGCTTCCCGATCGCGGGGTTCCGACCGGTCTGAGTCGGACGTTCGGCGGCGGGAAGATGTCCAAGGCGGCCCGGCAGGGCCGTTCGGTGGTCGGGGCGAGGCCGCCGTCGGTCGTGGCGACCGGCAAGGTGGCCGGAGCCGGCGCCTCGCGCTATTTCCAGCGCGGGATCCGTCAGACCGACCAGACGCATAGCCAGTTCACTCGCAAGGGCGGGTTCTTCCAAAATTACGGGTATTGACGGTTGGGCCTGGAAAAGCATTCCAGCGGCGAGGCCCGACATGCCGATGGGATCAGTGTCGATGATGATGGTCGATGGCCCGCCCCGGACAGGCGGGCGGGCCGATGCGGTGCGGATGACGGGGGTCTCTCGACCCTGGCCGCTGCGGATCGAAGGGCCAAGAGTCGGGGCCGAACGGCCGGCGCGATGCCGGCGGACCTCAGCCGTACCCGGATCGACGGGCAGGAGTGTGGCATGGAAGGCTTGAAGGTGACACACCGACGGATCGGCTGGTTCCTGGCCCTGGCCGCCGTCGTTTCGACGACCGCGACGGGCTGCCAGACGGTCAAGACGCCGGAGCAGCAGATCGCCAAGACGAATCTGCCTCGGGAATTCCAGAAGGTCTCGATGCCGGACTACGTCATCGAGCCGCCCGACCTCCTCGTCATCGAGGTCTTGCAGGCGTTGCAGGGCAGGCCGATCACCGGGGAGACCCTGGTCCGGCCCGACGGCAAGGTCTCGCTCGGCTATTACGGCACGGTGTACGTGGCCGGCCTGACGCTGCGTGAGGCCAAGGAGAAGATCGTCCTCCACCTGCGCAAGTACCTCAGCGACGAGTACCTGGGCCTGGTGCAGGAGGATGAGGAGACCGGCGAGCCGAAGGAAATCGACCCGGCCGACTCGGACACCGTCATCGTGGACGTCTCGGCGTATAACAGCAAATTCTACTATGTGCAGGGGGACGTCGGCACGCCCGGTCGCCTGCCGATCACCGGCAACGAGACGGTCCTCGACGCCATCGTCTTCGCCGGTGGCCTGATCCCGACGGCCGCCCCGCGGAACATCCGCCTGGTTCGGCCGGCCCCGCCCGGTGCCTGCTGCGAGCAGGTCCTGCCGGTGAACCTGCACGCGATCACCAGCACGGGCGACTCGACGACGAACTATCAGCTCATGCCCGGCGACCGCGTCGTGGTCTATCGCGACCCGATCGTCCGCGGCACGATCTTCCTCGACCGCCTCGCGGCACCATTCTCGACGGTCATCAACAACATCTTCACCTACTCGTTCGCGGCCCGAGGAGTCCAGGCCCTCAGTGCCCCGGTCAGCACGGGTGCGGCGACGACGCCGACGCTTCCGACGGTGACCCCCGGGGCCCGCTGATCCGTCGAGCCTCCCACCTCGACTTGAAAATTTGCTGACGGCCCGGCCCTCCCGCGACGACGCGGAGGGCCGGGCCGTCTCGCGTGGGGCGCCGCCTCACGCGGGCGGGCTCGCCGGGCGGACACTTCTCCCCTAGAATTGTGGGGCACGCCCTCAAGGAGCCAGGTCCCGAGCCGAGGTCATGTCCCATGCCGGCGCAACGCTTGAAGCTGGGTGAGTCACCGATGACCGACCTTCGGTCGCTGTCGAGTTCGTTCGTCGTGCACTCGCTGCTCATGCTCCTGGCCTCGTGGGCGGCCTTCCAGGTGATCCGCCCGGGCCAGGAACAGCCTGCCCCCGAGATTCAGGGAGAGCTCGGCCCGGTGGACAACCGGGCCGGTGGGTCCCTGGGCGGCGGCAATCCCGGCGAGCTCGGGGCCCTCGGGATCGAGGAGACCGTGGCGGTGGTGCCCGAAGGGGGAGATTCCGTCGACCCCGCCGATGCCTTGCTTGCCGAGGCGATGCCCGCGCCGATGACCGCGTCTGCCCCCTCGCCGAGGGCCTTGCCCGGCCCGGCGACGAGCGGGCTGGGGACACTTCCGGGCCCCGGGACCGGGGGCGGAGGGGGGAGCGGCGGAGGATCGGGTGGGGGGATCGGCCGGGGGACTGGGCCGGGGACGACGTTCTTCAACGTCGCGGAACGCGCCGGCTCGTTCGCTTATGTCATCGATTGTTCGGGCAGCATGCAATCTCGCGGCGCCCTGGACCTCGCCAAGCGCGAGCTGATGGCCAGCCTGTCTCAATTGCCGCCGGACGCGCGGTTCGGCGTGGTCTTCTATAACCTGAGGGCCACGGTCTTCACCGACTCCCAGGGCCGCGCCTCATTGATGACGGCGACGGCGGCGAACAAGGAGCGGGTGCGTTCCCTGCTTTCCAGCGTCTCGCCCGACGGCGGCACCGACCACATGCTGGCCCTGCGCACGGGGTTCGACCTGAGGCCCGAGGTGATCTTTTTTTTGAGCGACGGCGACCTGATGACCACCCGCGACGCGGCCGAGCTGCGGGCCGAGGCGGGCAAGATCAGGATCCAGGCCGTGGAGTTCGGACTGGGCGAGGACCTGCGGCATCAGGGGCCGTTGCAGGACCTGGCGAAGTCGACCGGGGGCGTCTACCGCTACGTCGACGTCCGCAAATTCCCGCGTCCGACTCGCTGACGGCCGGGCTCTCTACGCCAGAGACGGGGCCCTTCGGGGGAGTCCGCGGCTCGTCCCCCTTCCGGGGGCGCGACGGGTGGTGTTTAATCCGGGTTGCCGACCCTCAGACGCGTACCCGGGATGAATGCGGCAGGCCCTCAAGAGGCGTGGCCGGATGGCTTCAAGCCGCCGGGCCCGACGTCCGGCCGCGGCGTCCCGACGCCCGAGTCACCTCTCGATGCGGAGGCTCCCCCCGATGCGACGTCGATTGGTCATCCCCGCCCTGATCGCCCTGATCGGCCTGGCCGCGGCCTCCGCCGCCCGCCTGGACGCCGCCGTGATGAAACAAGGGGGTCCGGCGCCTGCCGCCGTCGCACCCGCCAATGAGGTCTCCTTCGAACCGTTCGGGTTCATGCACGACCCCCGGTACGACTCGTTCGAGCGCGCCGCCCTCTGGACGGTCTTGGGCATCGCCGTCTTGGGCCTGGCCTATGCTGGCCTTCTCGTCGGCGAGGTCCTGGGCGCCGACCAGGGCACTCCGAAAATGCGCGAGGTAGCCGACGCGATCCGCAAGGGGGCCAACGCCTACCTCGGCCGGCAGTTCAAGGCGATCATCACCCTGGTCCTCCTGATCTCTGCCCTCCTCTACTTCCTGACCGCCGGCGGGGAGAGCGCCGCCTCGATCGCCATCGGCAGGTCCGTCGCCTTCTTCGCCGGTGCTGCCTTCTCGTGGACCGTCGGCTATGTGGGGATGAGCCTGGCCGTGCGGGGGAATCTCCGCGTGGCGGCGGCCGCCCGCACCAGCTACGGCGGGGCCCTCCGACTCGGGTATCGCACGGGTACCGTGACCGGGATGCTCACCGACGGCCTGGGGCTGCTCGGAGGCACCTTGATCTTCATGATCTACGGGGAACACGCCTATGAGGTGCTGCTCGGCTTCGGCTTCGGCGGCACCCTGCTCGCCCTGTTCATGCGAGTCGGCGGCGGGATCTACACGAAGGCGGCCGACGTGGGGGCCGACCTCGTCGGCAAGATCGAGGCCAACATCCCCGAGGACGACCCGCGAAACGCCGCGACGATCGCCGACAATGTGGGCGACAACGTGGGCGATTGCGCCGGCATGGCGGCCGACATCTTCGAGAGCTACGAGGTGACCATCGTCGCCGCGATGATCCTGGGCTACGCCAGCTTCGGCCACAAAGGGGTCATCTTCCCCCTTTTGGTGCGGGCCATCGGCGTGATCGGCTCGATCATCAGCACCTACAGCGTGAAGGCCGGGCCGGATAGTTCAAGTGACGAGGCTCTGGGGGCGGTCCACAAGGGATTCCTGCTCGGCTCCTACATCAGCGTCGCGGGATTCTTCCTGCTGGGGCTGAGCTACCTCCACTTCGACGATGACGCGGTGCGTGAGCACCCGCAGATGCTCGAAGGCTACGCGACGACCGCCGAGTTCCAGGCGGCACGCAAGGCCTTCGACGCGGCGCATCCCATCACCCCTGAGAACGCCGAGGCGACGGCCCTCGCCTTCCGCACGTTCGTGAAGGACTACCACGAGCAGATCCTGGCCGATCGACGCCTGCCGTCCTGGGCTAGCTTCGGCGTGTCCACGCTGGACATGAGGCCGGCATTGACGTGCCTGGTGGGCATCATCCTGGCGGTGGCCCTGAACAAGGGGACGAGCTACTACACCCACACGAGCCACGAGCCCGTGAAGGGGCTTGCGAAGGCCTGCCAGACGGGGCACGCGACCAACATCATCCAGGGGTTCGCCCTCGGGTACGAGTCGACCGTGGTGGCCGTCCTGATCATCGCGTCGGCCCTGATGATGTCGGTCCTGATCTACGCGGGATCGGGCCCGATCTTCGTGGCTTACGGTGTGGCGATGTGCGGGATCGGCATGCTGACGCTCTCGGGCAACACGATCAGCATGGACGTCTTCGGGCCGGTGGCCGACAACAGCAACGGGATCGGCGAGATGGGCTACGACCGCGAGGAGATGGGCGAGGAGAACTACAAGCGGGCCAGGCAGATCCTGGCCGACCTGGACGCGGTGGGCAACACGACCAAGGCCGAGACGAAAGGGATCGCCATCGGCAGTGCCGTGATCGCGGCGGTGAGCTTGTTCGCCAGCTTCATCGCGGTGATCGCCGTGGGGAGCGAGTCGAAAATCGGCCTGATGACCGCGGCGCAATATGCCGCGGAGGCCGGCCGGCTGTCGGTGGCCGACCCGACGGTCTTCGTCGGCATGCTGCTCGGGGGCGCCGTGCCGTTTCTGTTCAGCTCCATGCTGATCCGCGCCGTGGGCCGCGCGGCGTTCCTGATCGTCAAGGAATGCCGCGCCCAGTTCCGCGACCCCGAGATCTGGGCGGGGACGAAGACGCCCGACTACGGCCGGGTGGTCAACATCTGCACCCAGGCCGCGCAGGGCGAATTGATCGGCCCCGGATTGATGGCGATTTTCGCCCCAATCCTGGTGGGCATCTACCTCGGGCCCTATGCGTTGGGCGGATTTCTGGCCGGGATGATCGTGGTCGGCCAGCTCCTCGCGGTGTTCATGGCCAATGCTGGCGGGGCCTGGGACAACGCCAAGAAGACGATCGAGGACGGCCTTTACGGAGGCAAGGGCTCGGAAGCCCACAAGGCCAGCATCACCGGCGACACGGTGGGCGACCCTCTGAAAGACACCGCCGGCCCGGCGCTGAACCCGCTCATCAAAGTGATGAACATGGTGGCCCTGCTGGCCATCGGGCCCATCCTCGCGCTGTCGGGCGGGCCCTCAGCCTGGATGCTTCAGGTGTTCGGGCTGATCGGGGTCGCGGCGATCATCTGGGCCGTCTGGCGGTCGAAGACCGAGAGCAAGGAATTCCGCGAGATGGAGCTCGAACTCGCCGCCTCCGCCGAGGAAACGAAGTTGCAGACGACCGCACACTGATCACCGATCCGCGGACGAGATCGATCGAATCCAAGAGGAAGATCTGATGCGACTGATGACCTTCAAGCGTGGTGCCCTCGCCCTCGTCGCCCTGGCGGCGGGGGTCGCCGCCGACGACGCGTTCACGACGATCTTCGACGGTAAGTCACCGTCGGGCTGGATCGTCGCCGAGGGGAAGCCGCTCCCCTCCGCTAATGTCCAGCAGGACGGGCTGAACCCGCACAAGTCGGGCGGCTACATCACCGTCCATGAGAAGCCGCACGGAGACTTCGTGCTCAGCTTCGACTACAAGCTAACCCCCGGCTGCAACTCGGGCGTCTTCCTCCGCGTCGGCGACCTGAAGGACCCGGTCAACACCGGCATCGAGGTGGCGATCGACGACACCAAGGGCACCGGCGTGCACGACACCGGGGCCTTCTATGACCTGGTCCCGCCGAGGATCAATGCCCAGAAGCCGGTGGGCCAGTGGAACCACATGTCGATCTCGGCCAAGGGGCCGCGCATCGACGTCGAGCTGAATGAGGACGTGGTCACGACGATCGACCTGGACAAGTGGACGGCCGCCGGGGAACGCCCCGACGGCTCGAAGCACAAGTTCTCGAAGGTCGTCGTGAAGGACCTCCCCCGCAAGGGCTATCTCGGATTCCAGGACCACGGCTCGGACTGCTGGTACAAGAATGTGAAGATCAAGGAACTTGACTGAGGCCTAGCGTGCGGTCGCCGCCGCGCCCGCCTCGCGGGCCGGCGCGATCTGGGGGGCCTCGCCGCCGAAGATCTCATTGAGGACCGCGGCGGTGCGGACCCCGGCCTGGCTGATTCGCCGATGGGCCATCGGACGCTGCCGTTCGGTGTAAGCCGGGCCGAGCCTATCGCCTTCGCGGAGCGGGGCACCGTTCTCGGGATTGATGTAGGCGTCACGGGCGGCCTCCAGGCTTTCATTCGCCCAGACTTCGACCGATTCCTCGGCGGCCCACTTCTCGGTGTCCTCGGGGTTGAGCTTGCCGACCAGCGCGCGCGCGAGGGTCACCTCGTCCACACCGCGGATGAGGCCCGAATCCCAGATCTGGTGCATGTTGGCCTGGCGGCGGTTGTAATCGAGCTGCAAGTCATTGCCCCCCTTGTCGTGGCGGTCGCCGACGTGCAGGGGCTGGTGGATGTCCTGGATGAAATGGACGAGGAAGCGAAGGGCTTCGCGGCGCTGGAGCTTCGTGGCCGACTTGTTCCCCAGCACATCGCGGTAATGCTCGATCTTGGAGACAACGCACGCCCCGCGCGAGCAGTGGCGGGGGGAGTAGGCCTTGTCGGTGATGGGAACATTCACGTAGTGCCAGCTGCCGGTCTCGCGGCGCTCGCCGCGGATCTCGTCGGCCCAGGTCGAGGCGTCGGCCAACGATTCGCCGGGCTCGAGCAGGTCGCGGATGGCCGCCCTCGCTTCTTTCGAAAGCCGGAACTCGGCGATCATGGCGCTCGCACGATGACCGACCGGCCCCCAGGCGACGGCCTCGGTCGCCGAGCTTGCCAACATCGAGACGGCCAGGCAGAGGAGAATCAGGGTGCGGGGCGCATTGCGGGAGGCGGTCATCGTCGGTTCCTCGTCGTCTGGGCCCGTGCCGCGTCGGGAAGCCGCGACTCGCCCTAATACTTTGGTCTCGACGGATCTCGGCCACAAGGGCATCGTCGACGGGCGGCGCGACGAGGCCTCTTCCGGGGGCCGACCCACGCCTTCGCGGGTCGTCCGCCGTTGGCGCGACGGGCCGCAACCTGCTACCCTGATTCGCTCTGCCCATGGTGGCACCCCCGACTTTCAGGAACCCGCCCGATGGCTGCGCTCGACCCCTACGCTCCCTGCCCCTGCGGGAGCGGGCAGAAGTTCAAGTGGTGCTGCCATAAGGTCGAGGCCTATGCCGACCGGGCCCAGAAGCTGTTCGAAAACGGCCAGGTTGAGGCCGCGATCGGCGCGCTCGATGACGGCCTGAAGAAGGAGCCGGCCAACCCCTGGCTTCTGACCCGCAAGGCCCTTATCCAGCTCAGGTCCGATCAGCCTGACGCCTGCAAGGCCACACTTCGCGAGGTGTTGTCGACCAATCCCGGACACCTCGGCGCGCAGCTCTTGCTGACCCGGGCCGTGCTGGAGACCGAAGGGCCCGTCGAAGGCGCCGCACAGCTCCAGCTCGCCCTGGCGGCCTGCCCGGCCGAGCGTCGAGGCGCACTCGGACTGCTGTTCCGGGTCGCCGGCCTGATGCTTGGCGACCTGCACCAGTACCAGGCGGCTCGCAAGCACCTGGAGCTGGCCGCGGCGCTGGGCGGAGAGGTCGACCAGGCGATCGAATCGGCCCTGCTGAACCTGGAGAGCAACCCGTCGGTTTCCCCCTGGCTGAAGAACCCCTACGAGCTGTCGGAGCCCGGCCCGGCCGTCGCTTCCTCGGCCCGTGGCCGGTTCCAGGAAGCCCTCAACTGGGCCGAGCAGGGACTCTGGTCGACTGCCGCGGCACTCTTCGAGTCGCTGTCCGCGGCCGGCACCGGCGGCCCCGAGAGCGATCGTAACGCGGGGCTCTGCCGCCTTTGGATCGCCGACGACGCTGGCGCCGTTCTGGCCTTGCGCCGCTGGATCGCCACCGCGGGAGAGACCGACGAGGCCGTCGACCTCGAGGCGCTCTGCCAGCAGGTTGCCCCCCCCAGCTCGGCCGATCTCGTCGAGCGGGTCCAGCTCACCTGGCCCCTGCGTGACCGCGAACGCCTGCTGTCCAACTTGAGGGCCATCGGCGACGTCCTCGAAGAGGGGACGACGCAGCTGGACCCCGCCGAGGAAGACTCGCCCGAGGTCCAGGCCTTCGCCCTCCTCGACCGCCCCGCGCTGGGGACGGTGGACTATGCAACGCTCAAGGCCACCGACATCCCGCAGATCGTCGGACGGATCCTGGTCGGACCCACCCAGGCGATTCTCGAAGCGAACGACGACGGCGAGCTGGACAACCTGACCGGCCGCTTCACGGCGGTCGCCGGGACGGCCGTCCCCCCTTCGCACCCCAAGACGAAGGTCGTCGCCAAGCTCGAACGAGCCGTGCTGACCCTGACCTGGGAATGGCTGCCGCCCGAGGGGATCGACCGACCGACGCTCGCCCGCCTGACCGACGAGCGGCGGCGTACGACGATCAACGACGTCTGGCCCGAGGTGCCGAATCCCGCCTTCAAGGGGCGTTCGCCGCTGAAGGCCGCTTCCGCCGGTGATTCGGTCGTCGCGCTCCGGGCCGCCCTCTGCCTGTTCGAGGATGGCCCCGACTCGATCGACCTTACACCACTGCGGCAGAAGCTTGGCCTGAAGGCCGAGCCCGAAATCTCCGCCGATGGGCTCGACCTGAGCCGGCTCAATTACGGCCGCTATCATCGGGTCGATCCGTCCAGGTTCGACGACACGACGCTGGTCGACTTCTATCGCAAGTCGAGGCGCCTGGCCCTGACCGTTGCGATGCACAACGCGGCCCAGGCGCTCGTCAGCCGCCCGGCCGTGGTCCAGTCCGGCAAGCTGGCCGCCACCTCGCTGTATGGCGACCTGGCCTCGATGGCCGCCGAGAAGGGCGATTTGGCGACCGCCCTGGAATGGATCAAGAAGGGGCGTGGCCTGGAGCCGCAGGCGACCAAGTCCCGCAATGCACCCGTCTGGGACATGCTGGAGGTCCGGCTCCGAGCCCGGTCCGAGACTCCCGAAACCTGGGTGCCCGACCTGGCGATCGTGCTGGAACGCTATCAGCAGAGCCCCGAGGCCAATCAGGTCATCCTGCTCAACCTGATCGAGATGGGCATCGTCCGGATGCTGCCCAGCGAAGATCCGGCGCAGGGGTACATGGTCGACCCCCGCGGCCTTCAGATGCTGCTCCAACGCTTCGGCCCCAAGGTCACCACGGCGTCGGGCCAGCTCGGCGTCTCGGCGACCAAGCAGGAAATCTGGACGCCCGGTTCCAACCAGGGCGGCGGCGGTGGCCTCTGGACACCAGGCTCGGGCAGCCCGGCGGCCGGCGGCGAGAAACCCAAGCTGATCATCCCCGGCCGCTGAGCTGTGGGCATAACGAGGCGAACCGAAGTGGCTCCGGCCCCGATCGAAGCGGATGACGATCTGTTGAACCTGGTCCATCGGGGCTGGGACCACTTGCGCCTCCAGCGACCGCTGGCCGCCTGGGCCTGCTGGCAGCGGGCCCTCAGGCTCAACCCGGAGAATGTCGCGGCGACCGAAGCCCTCGATCGCCTGTCGACGGCCCCCGACCTTCCCGCACTGGCCAGGAGCGCCCTGGCATTCCAGAACCCGCGCGATCCCGCCCGACGATCCCGCTGGGACAAAGCTCTCCGAGGTCGCGACGTCTCCGACCTAGAGGTCGCCGCCGCGGCTTTTGGCGAGCTTGCCGGCGGCCGAGATGCCCAGGCGGCCTATAACCAGGCCCTTTGCTTCGCCTGGCTGGGCCGGAACCTCGATGCCATCGACGCACTCGACGTCGTCGTTCAGCTTCTTGCCGACGCCGACTTCGCCTTCGCCACCCACGCCTGGGCGCTCTCCGACCTGCTCAGGCAAGGGGCTGGCGCCGAGGACGTGGCAGATGATCTGAATTACGCGGTCCAGGTGGTCGGCCCGATCGATTCCGACGAGGTCCTCGAGTTCGCCGCCGAACATGGCGCCGCGCGGCTGGTTCGCACTCCAGGGGCCGCCGAGATCGGGGTTGCTGGCACCGGCGAGACCCGTGTGTTCGAGTGGCTCGACCGGCCGTTTGGTGAGGATCTTCACGCGGCGACCGGCGTCGAAGACATTCCCCGTCTGCTCGCGATGGGCGTCGCGTCATCCGGATCCTTGCGATTCTCCAGCCCCGAGCCGCTCGGCCTAGATGAGGCCATCGAGGCGCTGGATGAGGTCGGAATGTTCGCCGGCTGCGACGTTGAGCGCTCGGCCACGCCGCTCCAGCTCACCCTGCTCGATGCCGCCGTCTGGTCGTTCCGGCTGCCCGAAGGGCTGGAGGCCGAGCACCGCGGACCGCTCTACCGGGCCGAGGTCGAGCATTATTATGAGTCGATCTGGATCCGACGCGCCCGGCATGGGCTCGACGGCCTGACACCACTCGAGGCTTCTCGACGTGCCGTCGGCGGTGATGCGACTCTGCGGGCAAAACTCGCGGGTGTGATCCTGATGCGCGAGCAGCTTGGAGACCGTCCCAGGACGGCGGCGCTCTATCAAGGGTACCCGTTCGATCGGCTTCGGCGCCGTCTCTCGGTCCCGCTCCGCGACCCCACCGCTGTGGAAGGGGCCGACGAGTCTTGCCTCGGGCCCGAGGAGCTTGACGCCCTCGACCCTGCGACCCTCGAAGTCGCCCGGCTCGCCGACGCCTTCGCCTCGGCCGAGGCACTCAGGGATGACATTCGTTCGGCCCGCTTTGCCGACGAAGTCTTGCTGCGGCCTGCCTCGATCGCAGCTGGGGCGAGCTTGCAGGCCGCGGCCGCCACGCTGGTCCGGCTCGCGCTTGCGGCCGACGACCCTGATCTCGCCCTCGACCAGATCGACCGCGCCATCGCCGTCGATGCGGCCGAGCAGGGGGGCCGGATGTTCAAGGTGCTGACGATCTGGAAGGCCGAGGTCTATGCCCGGTCGGGCGAACCCGAGGCCGCCTCGCGTGTCTACAGCGAGGTGCTCGAGGCCGATCCCAACGACGTGGCCACGGCCGTCGACGGCGCCGAGACCCTGATCGATAACGACGAGGAGGAGGCGGCTCGCACCTTGCTCGACATCGCCATCCTCCGGGCCACAAAGTCCGGCCAGCCCGAACTAGGCCAGCGTGCCCAACGCCTGCTAGAACTCCTCGACGCGAGCCCGACGTGACCGAAGCCCCGACCGACCCCACGTTCCTGGCCAATCTGAAATGGACCGCCGACGGCCTCGTGGCGGCTATCGTGCAGGACTCCGAGAATGGCGACGTCCTGATGATGGCCTGGATGGACGCCGACGCCGTCCGACAGACCTTGGCCACCGGCCAGACGCACTTCTACTCGCGCTCGCGCAAGTCCGCCTGGCACAAGGGTGGGACGTCGGGGCATGTCCAGCATGTCCACTCGATCCGTGTCGACTGCGATGGCGATGTCCTGCTCATCCGGGCCCGTCAGGTGGGGGGCGCCTGCCACGAAGGTTATCGGTCGTGCTTCTTCCGCGAGGTGGATGGCGAGGGAGACCTTCGCGTGACCGAAGCTCCTGTCTTCAGCCCAGAGCTTGCTTACGGCAAGCCGACCGTCTGAAGATGGGCGGTTGTAAGTCGGTAATTTATTTTGGTTTATGTCGATTGATCGGAATTTCCTCGCGACCGTCCAAAAGCTTTCGACTGTCCCGCGTGACGCAGGGCGAGGCGACGGGCCGCCGAACCGTCTTCCTACGAGGCGGCGTCGGGGCGTACACTGCTTGGATTGATCCGGGCCGACCCGACTTCGGGGCAGGGCTCCGAGCCTGGAAGGGCGGGGGTTGATGCGTAAGCCGCGACTGATGACTCCAGGGCCGGCACCGGTCCCCGCCGATGTCTTGCTCGAACTCGCCAGGCCGGTCATCCATCACCGTTCGGCCGAGGCGAAAGCCGTGGTCGCCGAGGTGACCGAGGGCCTGAAGTACGTCTTCCAGACGGTCAACGACGTCATCCTGCTGACCGCCTCGGGCACCGGCTCGATGGACGCGGCGGTGGTCAACACGGTGCCTCGCGGCGGTAAGGCCCTGGTGCTGGCCGCCGGCTGGTTCTCCGAGCGCTGGGCGACGATTTGCAGGGCCTATGGCATCGAGCCGATCGTCCTGACGACCGAGTGGGGCCAGGCGGTTGACCCCGAGACGGTGGCGAATGCCCTGGCCCAACACCCCGACGTGGCCTGCGTCTTCGGCACCCTCAGCGAGACGTCGACGGCCACCGGCCACCCCGTCGAGGCGATCGGCCGGGTGGTCGCGCGGACTGATGCGTTGTTTGTCGTCGACGGGATCAGCGGCGTCGGCGCGATGAAGTGTCGCACCGATGCCTGGAACATCGACGTGCTCTGCGTCGGCTCGCAGAAGGCCCTGATGCTGCCTCCCGGCCTGGCCTTCGTCGCCGTGAGCCCGAAGGCCTGGGCCAGAATCGACGCCTTCGAGGCCCCCTGCTATTACCTCAGCCTGAAACTGGCCAGGAAGAAGCTGGACGATTCCGACACGCCTTTCACCCCGAATCACGTCTACTTCCTGGGCCTGCGCAAGGCCTTGCAGCAAATCCGCGCGGAAGGGATCGAGGAGGTCTGGCGACGGCACCGGCTGATGAGCGAAGCCTGCCGCGCCGGTCTTGCCGCGATCGGCCTGGAACTCTTCAGCGCGAGTCCTGCCGAGGGACTGACCGCATTCGTGATCCCGGAAGGACTGACCGATTCGGCGATCCGGGGCGGGCTCTCCGATCGGTTCGGCATCACGACGATCGGCGGCCAGGACAAGCTCAAGGGGAAGATCATCCGGGTCGGCCACATGGGCTATATGGACGAGCTCGACGTGATCTCGGGGCTCGCGGCCCTGGAGATGGTTCTCGATGAGCTCGGATATGAGGTCGAGCCCGGCCGCGCCGTGACCGCCGCCCAGCGCGTGTTGCTGGGGCAGAAGCGGGTCGCGACCGTTTGAGCCAGAGTTATTCAATCGTGAAATGGATCGAGGACCGTGGCCGGCCGGGGCGAACCGGCGGCGACGGATGGGCAGGCGGGGCGTCGAAGACGCCGCGTCGGGCCTGTGGACGAAGGGGTTCGCCCGAGAGGAGACGGAGACCGTGCCGCATCGCGTTCTGGTGACCGATACACTTGCTGAAGAAGGACTTGCCCTGCTCCGCGCCGAGCCCGGGCTGGAGGTCGTGGTCAAGACCAAGCTTGACCTGGCGACCTTGAGGGCCGAGCTGGCCCAGGCCGACGGGATCGTGATCCGTTCCGGCACCCAGCTGACCGCCGAGGCCCTGCGCGATCAGCCCAGGCTCAAGGCGATCGTCCGGGCTGGCGTCGGCGTGGACAACATCGACGTCCCCACGGCCACGCGCCAGGGGATCGTGGTGATGAACACCCCCGGCGGCAACACGGTGTCGACCGCCGAGCACACCATGGCCCTCATGCTCGCCCTGTCGCGCAATGTGGCCCGGGCCAATGACAGCCTGAAGGCCGGAAAGTGGGAGCGCAACAAGTTCACCGGCACCCAACTCGGCGGCAAGACGCTGGGCATCGTCGGCCTGGGCCGTGTAGGCCTTGCGGTGGCCAAGCGGGCCCAGGGGTTCGACATGCAGGTGGTCGGCTTCGACCCCTTCCTGTCGGCCGACCGCGCGGCCGAATACGGCATTGAGGCGGTCGCCTCCCTGGACGATCTGTGGGGCCGCTGCGACTACCTGACCTTGCACACCCCGCTTTCGGCCGAGACCCGAAACATCGTGGGCGAGCGTGAGCTGGCCTTGATGAAGACCGGCGCCCGCATCATCAATTGCGCCCGCGGCGGGCTGATCGATGAAGCGGCGCTCATCGCGGCGCTCGACTCGGGCAAGATCGCCGGCGCCGCCGTCGACGTCTTCGACCCCGAGCCCCCGCCCGCCGACCTGCCGCTCATCAAGCACCCGCTCGTGCTGGTGACCCCCCACCTGGCCGCCTCCACCGAGGAGGCGCAGATCTCCGTGGCCGTCGAGGCCGCGCAGCTCCTGGGCGACTTTTTCCGCGGCGGCAAGATCAAGTTCTCGGTGAACGTGCCGACCCTCGATCGCGCCGAGCTGGAAGACCTGCGGCTCTATCTCGACCTGGCCCGTCGCCTGGGCATGCTGCACGCCCAGATGGACCGTGGCGCGGTCAAGTCGGCCACGCTTCGCTATCGAGGCGAGGTGGCGAGCAAGAACACGCGGCTCATCACCGCGAGCTTCGCCGCAGGCTGGATGGAGACGGCCCTGGAAGGGCAGGTCAACCTTATCAACGCCGAGATGCTGGCCAAGGAGCGCGGCATCACGATCATCGAGGAGAAGTCGACCGACCCGGGCGACTTTGGCACGATGATCCAGGCAGAGGTCGAGACAGAGCGCAAGAGCTACATCGCTGCCGGCACCCTCTTCGGCAAGCAGTTTGTCCGCCTGGTGAAGCTCGGCCCGTATCGGCTGGACGCCCACCTGGACGGTACCCTGTTCGTCTTCACGCACCGCGACGTGCCGGGCCTGATCGGCTTCATCGGCACGACGTTCGGCCGGCATGGCGTGAACATCGCGCAGATGAACGTCGGCCGCGAACGTCCGGGCGGCGACGCGATTGGCGTGGTCAATCTGGATGTGATGCCGTCGGAGGCCGCCATCGAAGAGGTGAAGGCCCACCCCGACATCCTCAGCGTCAGCCTGATCAGCCTGCCAGGGGCGGACGAGAATCCCCCCTGGTTGTCGTTCTGAATGACTCTGGCTGAGATCTTGAAATGAGAAGGGGGGGGCGGGACCAAGTGTCCCGCCCCCCCCTTCTCGTTGAGTCAGATCGGGATGATCCGATCAGTCGAGCTTGACGGTGACCGTCTTCAGCTCGGTGTAGTTGTCGAGCGCCTTCTCGCCCAGCTCGCGGCCGATCCCGCTCCGCTTGAAGCCGCCGAAGGGGGCCGCGGCGTCGAAGACGTCGTAGCAATTCACCCAGACGGTGCCGGCGCGGACGCGGTTGGCGATGGAGTGGGCCTTGCCAATGTCGCGGGTCCAGACCGCCGCGGCGAGCCCGTATTCGGTCGCGTTGGCCCGGTCAACGACCTCGTCGAGGGTCTTGAACTTCAGGACCGACAGGACGGGCCCGAAGATCTCGTCGGTGGCGATTGCCATGTCGTCGCGGACGTCGGCGAAAACGGTTGGCTGGACGAAGAAGCCGGTGTCACCGTGACGCTTGCCGCCGGTCACGCACCGGGCGCCCTGGTCCTGGCCGTGGCCGATGTACTTCAAGATCTTGTCGAATTGGGCCTGGTCGACCTGCGGGCCCATCTCGGTCTGGGGGTCGAACGGGTCGCCAACGCGGCGGGTCTTGACCTTGTCCGCGAGCTTCTCAACGAAGGCGTCGTAGACCCCTTCCTGGACGAACAGGCGGGTACCGGCGCAGCAGCACTGGCCCTGATTCAGGAACATCCCCACGATCGAGCCGTCGACTGCGGCGTCGAGGTCGGCGTCGTCAAAGACGATGTTGGGGCTCTTGCCACCGAGCTCGAAGGTGATCCGCTTCAGGCTGTCGGCGGCGTTCTTCATGATGATCTCGGCGGTGCGACCCTCGCCGGTGAAGGCGATCTTGTCGCACCCCTTGTGCTTCACCAGGGCATCGCCGGCAGTCTCGCCGAAGCCGTTGACGATGTTGATGACGCCGGCGGGGAATCCGGCCTCGAGGGCCAGCTCGCCCAGTCGCAGGGCGCTTAGCGGGGTCTGCTCGGCGGGCTTCAGCACGATCGTGCAGCCGGCGGCCAGCGCGGGCGACCACTTCCAGGCGACCATCAGGAGCGGGAAGTTCCAGGGGATGATCTGGCCGGCCACCCCCAGCGGCTCGCGCTTGGTGTAGGTGAAGAAATTGCCGCGAACGGGGAGGGTCTGGCCGGCGATCTTGTCGGCCCAGCCGGCGTAGTAGCGAAAGCAGTCGATGACGAGCGGCAGGTCGGCATTCCGGCTCTCGGAGATGGGCTTGCCGTTGTCGAGGGTCTCCAACTCGGCCAGCTCGTCGATCTCGGCCTCGATGAGGTCGGCCAGCTTGTACATCAGACGTCCGCGATCGCGGGCGTCCATCGTGCGCCAGGCTTTTGATTCGAAGGCCTTGCGCGCGGCCTTGACGGCCAGATCGATATCGGCGGCGCCGCCCTCGGCGACTTCGGCGATGACTTGCTCGGTGGCGGGATTGAACGTCTGGAATGTCTTGCCGCTGACGCTGTCGCGCCATTGCCCGTCGATGAGCAGCTTGGTCTGGAACGATCGGAGTGTCGGGGATCGCCTGGGCTCGGTGGCCGTGGCCATGGTTCGCTCTCCCGGTCTTGAGTGAGGGTCGGCCGAACGGGCCGCGTGTCCGTTGCGGACGCTGCGTTAAGGCGTCGGGGCTCGCAAACCCGCCGCCACGCACCACCTCCCATCTTACGAAGTGTCGCCGGCCGCTCAAGCCGTCAGGGGCAGAGAGGCGGCCATTGATCACTCTCCTCGCATGGCATCTCCGACGTCCGTGACGCTATCATCTCCCTGGCGGGCCTCGGCCGGATGGACGCGTCGTTAGCCCTCGACACCGAGCCTTCCGCCCCCGGAGTCGTTTCGTGTCCACATTCCCGCGCAGGCGTTGGTTGGCGAGCTCGGCGACGGCCCTCGGGCTTGGAGCCTTGCCCCGCGAGGCCCTGGCGGCCCCAGGGCCGGTGGGCGAGTCGGAGCCCCTGGTCTTCAACGTCCGCGACTTCGGCGCGATCGGGGACGGACGGCCCGAGAGCGCGGATCGAGATACCGAGGCGTTCCTGGCCGCCCTGAAGGCCTCGCGGATCAACGGGGCCGTCGTTCGTGTGCCGATGGGCACCTACATCCTTCGACGGCCCCTGGATCTCGCCCGTCAGCACCTCATCGGCCACGTTGCCGGCGGCTGGAATCCCGACGAGATGGTCCTGCCCACGCTGGTCGTGATGCACACCGAAGGGCCCGCGATCTCCGTCGGCCATGGCGCGACGGTGCATGGGATCGCCATCCAGGATTGCGTCAGCCACGATGCGCGGGGAGGGCTGGTCCAGGACGCGGAGAGGCGGTTCACGCCCAGGCCGCCGGCCATCTTGGTTCAGGGGCAGGCGACGATCACCAACGTCAAGATCATGCTGCCCTATGACGGCATCGTGATGGACGACGCCACGTCCAACGGCCGGACGAATATCGAGAACGTCTTCGTCATCTCGCCCGGCCGTGACGGCCTGACGATCACCAACACGGCCGACCTGGCGACGTTGCGCAACATCGAGGTCTGGTGCAACCTGGGCCCCAGCCGGGGCGCGGGCTTCCGTTTCGGCTACAACGACGAGGTGCACGGACAGAGGCTCTTTACGTATGGATGCACGCTGGGCTTCGCGTTCGGCGACTCGCCCCGCCACGGCAAGGGGACGTATGGAACGTATGTCGACTGCGCCACCGACAATTGTGTCCGGGGCTGGCAGATCACCGGAGACACCCGGCTGAACGTGCTTGGCGGTGACTTCCTCAATGAGCACGAGGGGATCCTCGTGCGGGGCCGGTCCAGCAGCTTGCGGCTGATCGGGGCGCGGATGCAGAGTAACTCGGCGCCCGCGATTCACTGCGACGAGGCCGAGGGCATCATCATCTCGGCCTGCGAACTGGGCGGCGTGGGCAATAAGCCGGTCCCCTACATCCGATTTGGCGGCGGGCCGAACTGGGTTCATCGGGCGAGCATCGTCGGCTGTCAGTTCGCCCGCGCCCGCGAGCCGAATATGCGGATCGGCGTCGAGATTGGCCCGTTCGTCCGTCAGTGCGCCATCACCGGCAACGTCTTCGGCCCCGGTCCCGAGCCCAAGGTCGTCGTCCGCCCCAGCCCCGAGGCCGAGATCATCGAGAGCGGCAACGTGGGCCAACCGATCATGGCCCAGGGCTAGCCGAATGGTTCCTCACCAATGCTCGATCGGCCCGGTGGGGACGGGAATCTTGGGGTCGAAGTGGCCGGGCAGGGGGGCCGATGGGCCGGCCAGGCGAATGGCCGCGACGACTTCGTCGAAGCGGGCGGCGCTCGGGAGATTGATCAGGCGGTGATACAACTCCTTCGGCGGCTTGATGAAATGGCTGTACCACTTCAACACCTTGCGGAACTGGAGGCACGCCAGGCGCTCGCCCCGGTAGTGTCGCAGCCCGTGAAAGTGGCCGTGCATGACGTCAAGACGCTCTTCGAAGGAGGGGCTCGGGCCCGGCTCGCCGTGCTCGGTCCAGTGGGCGAGCTGGCGGAAGATGAACGGATTGCCCAGCGACCCTCGGCCGATGGATACTGCGGCGCACCCGGTCTCGCGGAACATCCGATCGGCGTCGGCAATCGTCCGCACGTCGCCGTTGCCGATGATGGGCATCGACTTCACCGCCTCGACCACGGCGCGAATTCCGTCTCGATTCACGACGCCTCGAAACGCCTGCTCGCGGCTCCGTCCATGAATGATGACGGCCGCGACGCCTACCTGCTCGAAGGCGGCGGCCAGCCCCGGGGCGCTCAGGTCGTTGTCATCCCAGCCCAGGCGCATCTTCACCGTGACGGGGACGTCCACCGAGTCGACGACCCCGGCCACCAGCGAGACGGCGGCATCAACCTGGCACATCAGGGCCGACCCGCCGCCCGACTTGACGACCTTGTTGACGGGACAGCCCATGTTGATGTCGACGATCGTCGCGCCCAGCTCGACGACCCGGCGGGCCGCGGCCCGCATCTCGTCGGTCGCGGCGCCATAGATCTGCATCGAGACCGGCCGGTCGAGGTCGTCGGTCTCGGTCAGTTCCTGCGATCTCTGGCGGTTCTCGAGCAAAGAGCGGGCATTCACCAGGTCGGTGGTCGCCAGTCCCAGGCCGCCCAGCCCGCGGATGGTAGAACGGTAAGCCAGGCCGGTATATCCGGCGAGCGGCGCGAGAAAGAAGCGCGACGGGATGGGCACGTTGCCGATGCAGAGCGGCTCGCGCGTGATGGAGGGCGGGGTTGGCGTGTCCCGATCGTGGCGTTCGTCCAAGGTCTGGCTCCGGGCGCTCGTCGTTGTGCGTCCCGTCCAGTCTAGCCGCTTGCAAGTTCCCCGACGAGCCGAGCCCAGGAGGCGACGCATTGCAGTCCAAGGTTGATTGGGAGAGCGAATTCTGGGCACTCACCGAGCCCGAGGGGCTGGCCCTGCTGGCTGAGGCGGGCGAGCATCCCACGCCGCTGCCCGCCGACCTCGTCCGCTGGAGGCGGACGCACTCCCCGGAGCGTGTCTCGGCCGCGATCCGGCTGGCCGAGGGGAGGCGTCGGGGCCTGGCCAAATTCACCCGAGCCGGCTCGATGTGGATGGACCCGGTCGGCCTGGAACAATCGACCTCCGAAGTCGTCGCCCGCTGGAAAGCCCGTCGCTTCGCCGGCCAGGAGGTCACCGATTTTTGCAGCGGCCTGGGGGGTGACGCGATCGCGTTCGCCGAGGTCGCAAGCCGGGTCGTGGCCCTCGATGCCGACCCCGGGATGACCCGTCGGTTGAAGTGGAATGCCGAAGTTTACGGGGTACAGGAACGACTCATCCCGATCTTGGGCCGGGTCGAGCACTCGCCGATCGGGGAGACGACCCTGGTGCATGTCGACCCCGACCGTCGTCCCGTCGGCTCAACCCGGGTTCGCTCCGTCGAAAACTATTCGCCGGGCCTGGAACAGTTGCTGGAACTCTCCAGGACCGTGGAGGGAGGGGCGTTCAAGGTCAGCCCGATCAGTGACTTCGACGAGCATTTCAGCGGTGCGGGCTTCGAGGTGGAGCTGATCAGCCTGAAGGGGGAATGCAAGGAGGCGACGGTCTGGTTCGGTTCGCTGGCCGGCTGCCGCAAGCGGGCGAGCTGCCTGCCGGCCGGGGCCACCTGGACCGATCGAGACACGCCTGCCGGCTTGCGGCCGAGGTCGGCTGAGGCCCCTCTGGCGTGGTTCTATGACCCCGACCCGACGCTCGACCGCTCGAGCTTGCTCGACGGGTTCGCGGGTTTTCATGGGCTGAGTCGGATCGGGACGAGGCGGGATGCGCTGACCTCGGCAGATCGAGTCGACTCCCCGTTCCTCGCCGCATTCGAGGTGATCGAGGTCTTGCCCTTCGACCGCAAGCTGGTGCGTGCCTGGCTTGCGGAGCGGGAAATCGGCGAAGTGGAGATCAAGCCGAGGGGCGTCGCGATCGTGCCGGCGACCCTCAGGCAAGAGCTCAAACCGCACGGTCCCGGCAAGATCTCGATGTTCTTGATCGAGGCCCCTCGGGGCAGGCGTGCGGTCATGGCCAGACGCGTCGGGGCGCCTTGATTGCCACGTCTGCTCGGAGAGGGACAGGTCAGTTGCCCTCGACGAGGCTCCAGACCTTCGGCTCGATGGCATCGGCCCAGATGCGGTAGCCGGCGCGGCTGAGGTGGAGGTAGTCGGGCATGATGTCCTGGGAGATCGAACCGTCATCCTTCAGGAACGACTTGCTGATGTCCAGATAATGGACCGTCTTGCCGTCATCGAGCGACTTGATGGTCTCATTCACGGCGCTGAGCTTGGCGCGGAATTGGTCGGGCTTCTCGCTGCGTGGGAAGACGCCGAGCAGGAGGATCTTGGTCTCGGGGAGCTTCTCTTTGAGCTTCTTGACGATGGCGGTGATCCCCTCGCTGATCTGCTCGGCGGAGTTCGATCCGGCGTTGTTGGTGCCGATCATGAGGACGGCGAGCTTGGGTTTGATGCTGTCGACCTCGCCGTGGTCCAGCCTCCAGAGGACGTGCTGAGTCTGGTCGCCGCCGATGCCGAAGTTGGCGGCGTTGCGGGGGGTGTAATAGCGGTTCCAGACCTCGATCGGGCCGTGACCATCCTTGTCCTCGCCGGCCCAGCCCTGGGTGATCGAGTCTCCCAGGAAGAGCACGTCGACGGGCTTCTTGGCGCGTTCGAGGAAGGCCTCGTGCATCTTCATCCACCAGCCCTCGCGCGAGGCGGGCTCGATCGCGTTGTTCTTGGGGACCTCTTGCGCACCGGCGAGCATCGGCGACAGGGTTGCCAGCAGGGTGGCGGTGAGAACGCTGCGGAAGCGGATCATCGTCTGTACCTCGTCGGGAGAGCGTCGTCACGACTTTGGAGTCGGACTGAATCGGACGCATCCTAATGGGGTGGGCCGGCCGAATCCAGCGGGCCGCCGGCCTGAGGCCAGGGGGCGCCGAAATGTTCGAGATCGCAGACCTCGTCCAGCGCCAGGCGACCGGCGGCCGGCGAACGCTCGGCGGCGTATCCCAGGCCGATCATCAGGCAAGGAAGGTGGTCGTCCGGGATCCCGAACGTCGTCCGCAGCCGCACCATGTCGAATTCCTCCGAGGGAATGGGTGCGAGGCCCAGTTCCTGCGCGGCGTGCATCAAAGAGGCTGCCGCAAGCATGGCCGAACGCGTTGCCCAGAGCGCCCGCCCGGCGTCATCCCTCTGGGCGAAGCTGCGCAACGCCCTGGACCTCGCCGCCCCAGCGGCCTGTTCGTCCAGCAAGCCTCCGGACCGCTGCTCCTCGATGACGCGATCGAGCCGGACCGTCTCGGGATGCAGGTATCCCAGAACGAGCACCACCGCCGGGGCCTCGGCCAGCCAGGTCTGCCCGTAGGCACAGTCGCGAAGCCGCCGTCGATTTCTGGCGGCCCGGATCAGGACGAATCGCCAGGGCTGAAGATTATAAGGGGACGGGGCACGGGTCGCCGCGTCCAGAACGACCCGGAGCGTTGAGTCGTCGACATCGCGTTTGAGATCGAATCGCAGGGCGGTACGCCGGTCGACGGCCGATCGCCGGATTTCCGGCTCGTTCTCCGTGGGCTTGTGGTGGGCCATCGGTCAGACTCCGTCGGTCGCCCCGGGATCCTGGCAACGAGCCCCGGCTTGGTTTAGGATTTCGGCCGACGAGGGGGGTATCCTCCCTCGAACGGACCGACGCCGAGATAACCGACTCTCCGCACGCGACGCGCGGAACGAACCCAAGGATCCTAGACGATGCTTCGAACGACGCGACTCGCCGCCTACGCCTGGATTGCCCTCGGCCTCGCCGCCCCGCTTGGGGCTCAGGCCCAGGAGAAGTGGACGCCGCTGTTCGACGGCAAGACGCTCAGCGGCTGGACCTTCCTGCCGCTGCAGGCCGGTGCCAAGACGAACTGGGAGGTTAAGGACGGTACCATCGTGGGCACAGGCGACGCCTCGATGCTGTTCAGCCCGCGCGGGGATTATAAGAACTTCCGCTATCGTGCCGAGCTGAAGATCAGCGACAAGGGCAATTCCGGCATGTACATCCGGGCGCCCAAGAAGGCGACGTTCACCCAGGGCTACGAGGTCCAGGTGAACGCCACCCATACCGACCCGATCCGGACGGGGTCGCTCTACACCTTGGTCCACATCTACAAGACTCCGGCGCCCGCCGACACCTACTTCACCCAGGAGATCGAGGCGTCGGACATCCCCTACCGCGGGAAGACCGTCACACGGATTGTGGTGAAGATCAACGGCGAGATCCTTTATGAGTATCTCGACCACGACCGTCTGTTTGCCTCGGGCCACTTCGCCTTCCAGCAGCACGACCCGGGCAGCAAGGTGACGATCCGCAAGGTCGAGGTGATCGAGCTTCCTTGACGATTCGACCGCCGCCGACCAATCCCTCGATTGGTCGGCGCGAACCTTCTTCCGAGGTCGAACGTGAAGAAGCGGAGCAAGCGTGAAACGCCTCGTGCCCGCCCTCGGGCCGCCGCCGAGGTCAAGCCTGGATACAACCTGGAAGGGCCCAAAGAGGCCCGGATGTATGAGGTGATCCTGCCCAAGAAGCTCGGCTACTTCGGCAAGATCCAGGAAGTGCTGGAAGACCTCTTCGACGAGAAGGCGATCCGCGACGTGCCCTTCATCCGAGACTCAATCGCGCAGAGCCGCAAGGTCGACCCCGCCTTTGATGACCAGGGATGGGTCAAGACGCTCTGCCAGGCCTCGCGTGGATATTCTATCTACGAGATGGATGGGCGATACCTCTCTCCCACCGGGGCCGTCGACGAGCGCGTGCTTGCCATCCGTTTCATCTTCCACAACCCCGGCCCTGTACGCGAGAATCAGCCCGACTTCCTCGGCGCCTCGCTCGAGGTGATCAACTACCTCGTCGCTCATCGGTTCGCCGAGGAGCTGGGGATCGAGGAAGAAATCTGGTTCGTCGAATACGCCAATACCCGCCTGGCAATCTGGCGTAAGGGTGATCTGGCCGAGGGTAACCGGACGTCATGAGCGTGCAAGACCTGATCGATCGATACGAAGTCGGCGGCCCGCTGCTCGCCTATGCCGTCACCGGATTGGAGCTGTCCCACGCCATCGCCCGATCGGGGCCGGGGGCCTGGAGCATCGCCGAGCTGGTGGCGCACCTTCTCGACGCCGATCTCGTCGGTTCCGACCGGATGAAGCGGGTCATCGCCGAAGAGAACCCGACCCTCCTGGCGTTCGACCAGGACGCCTGGATTGCCCGTCTCGACTCTCACGCGATGCCCGTCGACGAAGCCGTTCGGATGTTCGTCGACAATCGGCGGTGGATGGCCCGGATCCTGCGGGGACTCCCCGACACGGACTATTCGAGGTCGGGCCTCCACACCGAGCGAGGCCCACTCACACTGGCCGAGCTGGTCGCCGGCTACGTCAGCCACCTGGACCATCACCTGAGATTTCTCTACGCCAAGCGTGCCAGCATCGGCGTGGCGATCCAGCCCCGTTACTCGTTCCACTGAGCGATAGGGACCACGAACGATGGGACGCCTCTTCGCCGGGACCGCCTGGGATCGCCCACCTCGATGCGACCGCTGCGACAAGCTGGATGCCGAATGTACCTGCCCCCCCGAGGTCATCGAGGTCCCGCGCACTCCTCCTGAGCAGCAGACGGCACGCCTTCGCGTCGAGAAGAGGCCTAAGGGGAAGGTCGTCACCGTCGTCCACGGCCTCGACCCTGCCGGAAATGACCTGACCGCGCTCGCGGCCACCCTCAAGGGGAAGTGCGGCACGGGCGGGACGTTGAAGGACGGCCAGATTGAACTGCAAGGGGCACATTTCGACGCCGCAGAAGCGTGTCTTCGTGCTCTGGGCTACAAAACGAAGCGTGCCTGACGAGGCGGTCGCCGCTCGACGATCCGGGGTCATCGGTTGGCCGTCGATCCGCGATTCGGAACCGAATTCGCGCCAGAGCGTCCAAAGAACGGCGTAGAATTGATCGGCCGTCAATTCAACCGATCGAGAGCCGGGGCATTCTGCTCCCTTCAGCTCCCTTTCAGCCGTCACTTCCAGGGGCGGTCCAAGCCCCGATATGTCCGGAGGTCGCCCCGATGAAGATCCCACGCAAGCTGCCTCTTGCCCTGGGCTTGATGCTCACGCTCGATGCCTTCGACTCATCGACGGCACAGGCTCAGTCGCGTCCCTCACCGGCACCCAAGGTCGAAGCCCGCGATCGGGGCCGCACTGGGCGTGGACGGAATGAGGGCGAGGAACAGGCCCGCACGCTTCAAGGGATCCCTCTGGGTGCCGGTGCAGGGGCGCTGCTCACGCGACCCGAGGTGCGTGACGAGCTGGACCTCAAGGATGCCCAGAAGCAGTCCATCGACCGGGCCATCTCCGACCTTTCTCGCCGCCGTCGCCGAGGGTCGGAGGGGCGTAGCGCCCAGAATGAAGGCGAATCGAACGTGACAACCGACGAGGAGGCCGAGGCCAGCCTCACCAAGTCGCTCGACGCCAAGCAGAAGCAGCGATTGAATCAACTCGTCCTGCGCAACGCAGGGGCCCGAGCCTTGCTCCGCCCCGACGTCATCAATCGACTGAAGATGACCGAGGAGCAGGTCATGCAGATCCACGAGGTCTTCGGCGAGACCGGGGAACAGCGCCTCAACAACGAGCAGCAGGAATTCCTCCAACAGCAAGTGCAGAACGAGACCCCGGTCTTCGTCAACGAAGACGGCTCGATCGAGGCGACAGCGATCCCGGGGCCAGTCGGAGTCCAACGGACCCCGGCCCAGGCGATTGCCCAGGCCAGGACCTGGGACGATCAGTCCGCAGCCGCCCAGATGCAGGCCGCCGGGCAGATTCTCCGCAAGAACCAGCGTCAGTCCTTCGACGCCTTGCTCGGCGCGCCGTTCGACATGTCCCGCCTCCGCAAGCCTTATGACAAGAACGAGGCCCAGAAAGATTCCGCGGACAAGGCAAAGGCCGAGACTAAGCCCGCGGATCCGGCAGCGGCCGGCGACGCCACCAAGAAGGCTGCCCCAACTACGAAGCCAACTCGCAAGAGCCTCCGCGATCGGCGGAAGGCGAGCTGAGCAGGCGCCAGGTCACGCAGCGACGGCGAGGGGGCGGGAGAAATCCCGCCCCCTTTTCGTTATTTTCGGTCGGCGTCCCATGATTTCCCGGGGGTCGGCCCCGTATCGCCCACGGCCAGGCCGACCGACCTCATGAGAGCCAGGGCGTTGCTCTCGCGGACCACGCCGGGCCGCATGGTGTAGTCGAAGTGCAAGGTGCCGCCGTCGAAGGCGTCGGCGAAATGGACATTCGTCGCGACCGGGGAGAGCCCCTCGGCGATGTCCGCCAGTGCCAGATCGTGCGTCGTGATCAGGCCGATTGCACCTCGGTCGAGCAGCCCACGCACAATCGCCTCGGCCCCCTGACGGCGGTCATGCGAATTCGTCCCGTGGAGAATCTCGTCGAGCAGGAACAGGAGCGGACGCGACCCCGAGGCCAGGTCGACCACCTGCTTGATCCGCTTGATCTCGGCGTAGAACCGCGAGGCCCCCGACTGTAGCGAGTCTTGCACGCGTAAGGTCGCTCCGATGGACAGCGGCGAGACACGCATGCGAACGGCCCGCACCGGCACCCCGGCCTGGGCCAGCACCACGTTCACCCCCACCGTCCGCAGCCAGGTGCTCTTGCCCGACATGTTGGAGCCGCTGACGACCAGGACCCTGGTCGAGACCGGTCCGCCGAGCGACAGGTCATTACGCACCGATTTCGAGACGGGTAGCAGCGGATGGCCCAGCCCGATCGCCTCGACGCTCGTCCCCTCGGTGTCGATCTCCGCGAAGGGGTCGGCCGGACATTCATACGCGTAAGAAGCCACCGACGCGAGCGCTTCGACCTCGGCGATCACGTCGATCCATGATTCGATCCGGGCACCCCTGACCGCTCGCCAGGCCTCGACCTCGAAGGCAATGCGGGTTTTCCAGAGCAAGAACGGGGCGAGGAGCGCGAAGTAGACATTGTGATTCGCCGCCAGGCGATCGGCCATCCCGCGCAACTTCTCGATGCTCCGCGATGCCGGCTCGCCGTCCGCGGTCAACGTGGCTCCCACACCGGCCAGGATGCGCGAGTCGAACGTCTCGCGCTCCAGCCTTCCGGCGATCTCGGACAGAAATCCGAGCCCGCCGGCCATTCCTTCCACCGGCCCGACGACGGTCCGGACACGTCGTCGATACCAGGCCGAGAACAGGGCTTCGCCCAGCCAGAACGCGTACATCGGCCCCGGCTTGGCATCGAAGCCGAAGACCGCGATCATCGATACGACCGTCCCGGCGACCAGCAGCAACGCCAAGACTCGGGGGATCTGACCGCGCAAAAGCCTCGGCGATTTCCCCCACGCCGCCAGGGCTTGCAGGTCGAGCGACGCCGGGATCTCGAAGCCGAGCCCCGCCAGGTCTTCGCGCAGGTCGAGCCTGGAACGAAGCTCGACGACCGCCGATCTCCGGTCTTCCAGGGTCGCCGGCGTCGCCGGCGCGAGTAGCCAGCCCGCCAGGCGGTCCTGGCCCGATCGCGTCCTGGCCCCGCAGAGGCGCTCGAACAGCGATCCGAGACCGAAGAGATCCAGGTCGTCGGCATACGGGTGCAGAGGGTCGCGATAACGCTCGCCGGCATCGCCGGTTCCCGCCCAGCGATCTTCCAGCCGCGCCATTCCCGCCTCGTAATAGACCACGGCGCGGCGGGCCCCCAGCAGAGATCGCCCATAACGCGCAATCCCCAGCGTCAGGGGGACAAAGGCCGCAAGCGGTAAGACGAGCCAGCCTGGGTGGATCGACCCGGAATAGGCCAGCCAGCCGATCAGGAGTGCCAGGCCAAAGGTGACGAGGCGGACATCTCCCAGTCGCTTCTGGCCCCGATCCAGGCGGTCGACGACGGCCCGACGGTCGGCCAGCCTCCGGGAGTATTCGCCCGCGGGATCGGCGAGCGTGGTTGTCTCGATGTTCCCGGAAGCGGTTTCAGCGTCGGTCGTTGCGTTCATCTCGGGCTACCTGGGCTTCGTGCCTCGCCGCCGGCTGGGTTGCCAGCGTTCAAGGTGCGGGGCCGTCGATCGTACTCGCCGGAGGCGGGTCGTCCCAGCCCGACGATTCGAGCCTTCGTCGGTCTGGGGAGGTTCGGACGAAAATCAGGCCCACCTCGCGGCCGGGTCTGGATTCGAGTCGCGGCAGAGGGCAGACTGTTGGACTCAGCGGAACGGGCGTAAGCCCGGTCATGCCAGCGGCTTCCCGGCCGCCCCCTCTCCCCGCGATCGGGCCGAGTCTTCTCCCGTCTCCCCCTCCCACCCACGACGAACAGCCAGCCCGTCGGACCCGAGGTGACGTGACCATGCCGAATATGTACGCACGCAAATCGATCGAGTCGCTCAAAGCGGAGGCCGAAGCACACGATGACGCCGGCTTCAAACGATCGCTCTCGGCCCTGAACCTGACGACCCTGGGTATCGGCGCGGTCATCGGGGCCGGCTTCTTCGTCCTCACCGGCGAGGCCGCCGCCAAGCATGCGGGGCCGGCCGTCGCGCTGGCCTTCGTCGTCGGCGGCATTGTCTGCGCCTTCGCGGGGCTCTGCTACGCCGAGATGGCCTCGACCGTGCCGGTCGCGGGTTCGGCCTATACCTATGCGTATGCCACAATGGGCGAACTCGTCGCCTGGATCATCGGCTGGGACCTCATCCTCGAATATATGTGCGGGGCCATCACCGTCTCGATCGGATGGTCCGGCTACATGGTCAGCATCCTGCACGACATGGGCATCACCGTCCCGCCCAGGCTCACCGCCTCGCCGGGGTTGAAGATCGTCGACGTGCCCGACGCCATTGCCCATAAGCTCAACATGCGCGGGGGCTGGCAGGCGCTCGAGTCGGTCGAGAAATTGTTCAAGGACGCCAACGTCGACTTCTCCTCGTTCTCCACCGCGACCGCGATGTTCAACCTTCCCGCCATGATCATCGTCGTGCTGATCACAGCCCTGCTGGTGGTGGGCATCCAGGAGTCGGCCAGGTTCAATAATGTCATCGTCGCGATCAAGATCGTCGTGATCCTGCTCTTCATCGGCTTCGGCATCAGCTACGTGTCGATGGACAACTGGGGCGGACAGTTCATCCCGCCGAATACCGGTAAGTTCGGCGAGTTCGGCTATAGCGGGATCTTCCGCGCGGCCGGCCTGACCTTCTTCGCTTATATCGGCTTCGACGCCGTGTCCACGACCGCTCAGGAGGCCAGGAATCCCCAGCGCGACATGCCCATCGGCATCCTCGGGTCACTTGCCATCTGCACGCTGCTCTATGTGCTGGCGGCCGTGGTCCTGACCGGGATCGTCAGCTACAAGCAGCTCAACGTGCCCGACCCCGTCGCCGTCGCTATCGAGGCGATCCACATGCCCTGGCTGTCGAAGTTCATCAAGCTGGGTGCCATCGCCGGCCTGACGTCGGTCATCCTGGTCATGCTGATGAGCCAGCCCCGGATCTTCTTCGCCATGTCCAAGGACGGGCTGCTCCCCGAGTCGGCCTCGAAGATCCACCCGCGGTTCCGCACCCCCTACATCACCACGATCATCACCGGCGTCATTGTGATGTTCGGCGGCGGGTTCCTGCCGCGCACGCTCGTCAATGAGATGACCTCGATTGGCACCTTGTTCGCTTTCGCCGTCGTCTCGGCCGGCGTGCTGGCCCTGCGCATCCGCAGGCCCGAGATCCATCGCCCCTTCCGCGTCCCGTTCGTCTGGTTCACCGCCCCGATGGGCGTCCTGACCTCGGTCGGCCTGATGCTCAGCCTCCCCTGGGAGTCCTGGATCCGCCTGATCATCTGGCTGGGCATCGGCCTGGTGATCTACTTCCTTTACGGTGCGCATCACAGCCACCTCGGCAAGATCAAGACCGAGCAGCCAACCGGCGAGTTGGTCTGATCCCTGATCGAGCCTTGATGACTTGCTCCCGAATAACAAACGAACAACGCCCCCTCCCTCGGGGGCGTTGTTCGTTTTTATGGATCCGTCGCTCGGGGAGAACCTGGGCGTGAACTTCAGACAGCCTGGGGAGTGGAGTGCTCGGCCCTCGTGCTCCGGACGCAGCGGACGGCCACGGAAACCAGGACGACGAGCACGCAGGTCAGCAGCATCAGCGTGAGGCCGATATTCAGTGCCCCTTTGACGTAGGTCTCGGGGACTTGCGTCATCCGGTAGAACCGCCCTGTGACTTGGTCGTAGGCGGCCGTCCCCGTCGTCGCGGTTACGAACAGGAGCGGCAGCACGGTCACCCAGGCATATCGCCAACGGCCCCGGTTGAACAGGTAGGCCGTCACCACCGCCAGCGCGATCACCGCGAGTAACTGGTTGGCCATGCCGAACATCGGCCAGATCGTCTCGATCGACCCGGTCCAGATGAAGTAGCCCCAGCCGAAGACGATCAGGGCCGTCGCCAGGACCGACGCTGGCAGCCAGTCCAGGTCGCCCAACGGTTTCCAGATCTTGCCGAGGCTTTCCTGCACCATGAACCGGCCGATCCGCGTGCCGGTGTCGATCGTTGTCAGGATGAAGAGGGCCTCGAACATGATGGCGAAGTGATACCAGTATTTGACCACGCCTTCGATGCGCGGCATGGCCTCGGTGAAGATTCGTGCCATGCCCACGGCCAGGGTCACGGCCCCACCGGTCCGGCCGTGCAACGACTCGCCGACCTCCTTCTCGACCTCGACCAGGCTGGACCCCGGCGCCTCGATATGCCCGTGGATGTCGGCATCCATGAGCTTGAGGACGTTCACGTATTTGGGCCTGTTGGCCAGGTCGATGTTGATGTCATAGTACATCTTGTTCGGCAGGCTGGCCGCGGCGATCAGGGCGACGATACCGACGAGCCCCTCGGTGAGCATCGCGCCGTAGCCGATCATGCGGATCTCGCGTTCGTTGCCGATCATCTTCGGCGTGGTGCCCGAGGCGACGAGCGCGTGGAAGCCCGAGATCGCCCCGCACATGATGCAGATGAAGACGTAAGGGAAGATGGGGCCGTCGAAGTAGGGCCCGCCGCCATTCTGGAAGTGGACGTTGACGGCGGGCGCCTTCAACTCGGGGTTGGCGACGATCACGCCCCCCACCAGCAGTGCGATCGTGCCGATCTTGAGGAAGCTCGACAGGTAGTCTCGCGGGCAGAGCAGCAGCCAGACCGGCAGGATCGACGCGACGAAGCCGTAGCCCGCGATGGCGTAGATTGTCTGTTCCCTCGTCAGCGAGAAGGTCGACTCCAGGTCGGAGCCCGGGATCCAGGCACCCGCCACCGTCGCCCCCAGCACCCCGATGGCGCCCAGGATCGAGGCCTCGACGACCCGCCCCTTGCGGATCTTGTACATATAAAGCCCCACCAGCAGCGCGATGGGGATGGTGCAGGCGATCGTGAATGTTCCCCACGAACTCCCCGGCACCAGCCGACGAGACTTCGCCGGCAGGACGAACCCGGGAGCCTTCTTGGCGTCGTCCGCCTTGGGCTCCTCCCGACCCACCGCCAGCTTGAATCCCTCGTTGAACTTCATGTGTTCGCCCGGGGCGTACTCGTAGTCGGTGCCCGGGGGGACGTCGTAGATCCGGGTTCCGTCGCGGTCGATGCGCTTGGTGATGGCGGCATCGGCCGGGAAGAAGAGCGAGGTTCCCGCCTTCATCGCGACTTCCTCACCGCCGAGCGCCTTGACCACGACGATGCCCAGGCCTGCCAGGGCGATGACGATGACGTAGAGAATGGCGACCGTCGTCGCGGTGCCGGCGGCCTTACCGACCTCCGCGCGGGCGATCCCCGCCAGGCTCATCCCCTTCAGGCGGGTCGAGGCGGCCAGAACCATCATGTCCTGAACCGCGCCGGCCAGGCAGACGCCCACGATCAGCCAGATGAGGCCCGGCATGTAGCCGAACTGGATTGCCAGGACCGGCCCGATGAGTGGCCCCGCCCCCGAGATCGCCGCGAAATGGTGGCCAAAGAGGACCCAACGGTTCGTCGGGTGGAAGTTCTGGCCGTCGTTGAACTCGTGCGCCGGCGTCACTCGCGTGCCGTCGAGCACCGCCACCCGGGCAGCCAGGAATGCGCTGTAGTATCGATAGGCGACGGCAAGCACGGCTAGAACGCCGAGCATCACCGGCATCGCGTGGACGGTCATATGCGGGGACCTCGGACGTTGGCGATTCGGGGTGGGAGGGGTTGGAGAAGCGTGGAACCTTGGCGCCGGTTTCAGCGCGACGCGGCGCGGTCTGCTAGGGTCAGCTTTGGCGTGATCAGGACATCCAGTCCGATGGAGGTGGTCCGGATCTCCCAGTCGTCTCGGCTCCAGCCGACGATGATCCCCGAGGCTTCCAGGCGGTCGAACATCTGCTCGACCGACGCGGGGACGCGATCTTCGTACTCGGTGACCAGGTCGAGCTTGCGGCCCACCACGCTGAGTAGCCCGCGGATGCTCGAGGCGCCCTTCTCGGCAAAGCGCCGCTGCCCCTCGGGCGAGGCGGGGTCGGGCCCTTCAAACGACAGCGAGAGCGAGCGGAGCAGGCGGCCGAACTGGCTGAACCAGGTGTCTCCGAAGCCGAAATACTCGCGGTGGATGATGCGGATCTCGCCGTTGCGGACGATCGCGGCCTGATAGACGGCCTCCAGGTCGTTCTCGCCGTAGTCGACCTGGAAGGCGATGTTCACCGCCTTGGCCAGGTGCTGCAAGGCCGCGCGGAGGCCAACCTTGGCGGGGTCGACCACGAGGCCCATGTCGCGCAGACCCCCCGCCTTGCGGGCGGTGACCGTGCCGGTGCCGGCGTCGGGCGCGACGGCGATGCCGAGTCCTAGCTCTCCCGAGCCGCCGGGCGCGGCGATGACCGGCGGCGTGGGGGTCAGAATGGGCGGGCGCTTCTGGGGCGCCTGCGCGGGCCGCCCCTGCGGTTGCTGCGGCGGACCCTGGCGTGAGGGGTCGGGCTTCTTGGTGGGGGGCTGTCCCGGCGGCATGTCAGGGCGCTCCGGACGTTCTTGGGCTGGCTCGATCCTCGACCGCAAGACCAGGTGAGGACTGTAGCATCCGCGGGCGGCCTTCGGAACGGCGCCGCCCCGCTTCAGATCTGCTCCTGGATCAGGACGGGCATGCGGTCGGATCGGGTCATCACCTGGTAGTAGTGGCTCGCCGGCTCGCAGATGACATAGGCCACCGCGAAGCCGCGCTCATCCGGCACCAGCAGCCCGCGCACCCCCTGGCGGACGCGATACCAGACCCCGCGCTCCATGGCCAGCGACGCCGGGATGTCGACCGGCACCGCGCCTGAGTTGCGCCAGCCCCCCTCCTCGATCGTCGACAGCCAGGTCCAGCCCGTCCGCGGCAGAGCCCGGCTCTGGCCCCGGCCGTTGCCCCAGCGCACCACTTGCAGCCGGCCGTCTCGCCAGACCGGGATGCGGGGGATCCGGTCGCGATAATGAAAGCGGATCTCCGGCTCGCCTCCGCGGTCGTGGACGCGGCGCTCTAGGCCGTGTCGCCCGATCAGATCCCTGGGCAATTCGCTCCATGCTAGAGACACGCCTACGCACATCGGTTTGAGTCTGGCCCAAGCCCTCCGGCCGTCCCCTTGCTGCAACCGAGAACCTGAGCACGCGAGACCGAGTCGGATTCAGAAGCAACTCTTGCCGCGAATGTCGCAGATGTCATAGCCGTTGGCCGAGTCTCCGTAGATCGGGGCCAGCGGTAGCGTGGCGGCGCTGCGGACGAGGAATCGGCCATGGTGACTGTTGATCTCGCGCTTCACGCGGGCCAGTACCTCGGCCTGCACCGAAGGGGGATCGAACAGCCCCAGCGGGGCGCCGTCGCGGGGGCCCAGCCGCTCGGCGATCAGCTGCATCCGCTCGGCGCGGGCCCGGGGCCGCCAGGCCTTGCGCAGGCAGGGGCGCGCGGCGTCCAGCAGCAGGTCGAAGCGGTCCGTCGGCAGCGCCAGATTCGCCTGGCCCAGCCCGGACGTCCCGTCCTTGTACGACACCCAGACCGACAGGCGGCCGGCGATGACTCCGTGGTAATGCAGCTCCTCGATCAGCCGCTCAGTGTTACGCACCAGCCAGGCATAGAGCACCACCGGGTCATCGGTCGCCTCGCCGAAGCTTCCCCCACGCGACAGCGCCTTGTGGCGGGGGCGTTGCGGCAGGATCGGCCGTACCGGGTCGCCGTTCAGCTCCCACCAGAGCGCCTCGCCCGAGGCCGTCAGCAGTTCGCGGATCAAAGTCCGGTCGGCCCGCGCCAGGTCCAGGCAGGTGCGGATGCCCCAGTGCCCCAGCCGTGCGGCGCGGCGACCCGCGATGCCGGTGATCTCGGTGACCGGGTTCTCCGCCAGCAGCTCCTCCTCCGCCTCGCGCTCCAGGGTCGCGATGGCGCCGAACGGCTTGACTGTGTCGGAGATCAGCTTGGCCAGCGTCCTCGATCGCGCGATGCCCACCGACACCGGCACGCCGATCTGCTCGTTAATCCGGTCGCGGATCACGACGGCCGTCTCCTGCAGCGTCTTGCCAGGCAGGGGGACCGCCTGGAAGAAGAACTCGTCAATCGAGTAGTACTCGACCCGGGGCGAGAACTCGCGCATGACGTCGAGCATCAGGCGGCTGAGCACCTCGTACCAGCGGAAGTCGCGCTTGACGTAAATCCCCTCGGGGCACTTCACCAGCGCCTCCCAGATCGGCTCGCCAGTTTTCACCCCCGCCGCCTTCATCTCGTAGCTCTTGGCGATGACGCACGCACCCTGGTTGCCCAGCACCCCCACCGCCTTCTCCTTCAGGAAGCCGTCGCGAACCCGCTCTGCCGACACGTAGAAGCAGTCGGCATCCAGGTGTCCAACGGCTTGCGGGTTTGCGCTCATGGACGGGAGTCTATTCTGAACGAAGGAACACGTCAAGAACGTGCGTTCAGTGCTGAGGGCTTGGCCCTGCGGATTCGCGCCTGGAAGACCTGCCTGGGCCGTGCCTTTTTCAGCGGCACGAGACGCACGCCCGGCGCACCCGGATTCCAGGGTGGGACTCGGGCAGAATTTCCTCGCGGGTTCTTGGGCACCTGGACAAATGGGAGGTGAAACACGGGTGTCTTGATGGAATGGATGCAAGCGAGACGGCAAGGATTCCGGAATTAATGACTCAAGTCGTTTTATTGTATTGATTTAGATCCAATAAAATTGGTAATTTCTCGCGGAATGAAAGGCGGCGATCGTCACGTCAAAGAGTCTCCAGATGCCCAGGAATGCGAAGGGCTTGCAATCGACGAAATCGGGAAAAATCCCGCAAACCACGGGCGTGCCGGTTGGCGCTCGGCGGGTTGGCCCCTACAATCCGTGCTCGTGTGTGCCCCGACTGCCGTGGATTCATGGCGGGAGGGGTGCCCGGAAACAACGAGCTTCAGGGCGATGGGCCCCTCAGAGCCGCCGGGAAACCGCGGCCGCGAAGGGACCGATCGGGATCATGCTCGTCCTTGCCAGTTGCAGGGACGCACCAACCGCCGCGGGCGTCCGCAGGCGGTTTGAATCCGACGCCCGCATCTTGAGAAAGGTTCGATTCCATGCAGCACCTGATCTTGCTGACCGCGATGGCAGTCACCGGCGGCCTCCACGGCCATAAGAAGGCCGCCTGTGCCCCCGCCCCGGCCCCGGTGGTTTGCGCCGCCCCGGCCCCGGTTGTGGTTTCGGCCCCTTGCCCCAAGCCGGTCAAGGTCAAGCACCACAAGGTGAAGGTCGCCAAGGTCAAGCACCGCAAGGCCAAGTGCGAGCCGGTTGTTTACGCCGCCGCGCCGGTCGCTTGCGACACCCCGGCCGTGTACCCCACGTCCCAGTCCGCCCCCGTCTACGCCACCCCGGTTGCCCCGAGCAAGCAGGGCTTCTGATCCGTCGCCCGCCATCGGCTTGCCGATGACGGGCCGGACTTTGAAACGAACGAGCCCCGCGCCGATCTCGATCGGCGCGGGGCTCGTTTCATTGCATCGACGAAGCGGGCTTGGCCCGGGGCGTCAGGGGGTGACGACGGCGTAGGCGGTCAACTTCGTCGGCGTCTCATCCTTCAGGTCGGTGCCAATCTCGAACCAGGCGGAGAACGGGCCGAGCTCGGCGGGGGCCTTGAAGCTGACGACCACGGTGTGCAGCGTCTTGGGCTTGTCGTCGGCGATTGCGGCCGTGACCGTGGTCAGCTCGGGGCGGGTCGACTTCAGGTCGGTCAGCTTGAATGGCTGCGACGACCGGACGATCAGCGTCTTCTTCACCTCGGTGCCCGGCTTGACCTGGCCCAGGTTGATCACCGAGGGCGAGACGACCACGCTCGACTGGACGTTGGCGACCACCGAGACCGGGATAGTCGGGCTCTTCGGGTCATTAGTATGCAGGGTGATCGCATCCTTGAAGAACCCGCCCGGGACGCTCGGGTTAAGCGTGGCCGAGAGCACATACTGCACCTGCCCGCCCGGCGAACGCCCCACTTCCTGAAGCTTGGCCGTGACGTGTGAGTCGATCGTCTCCATCTTGGTGATCGCCCAATCGGGCTGGCCGCCGGCATAAGTCAGGTTCAGGGCGACCATCGGCTTGGACGTCCGCGTGACGACGCCGAAGTCGACCAGGCCGGGGTTCAAAGTCAGGTCGCCCCGGATGAAGCAGGTCAAGTTCAGGTCGATATTCGCAAACGTCGGCTTGTCAATGACGAGGGTCAAACCCGAGGCCTTGTAGCCTTCGAATTTGGTGGTGTCGATGACCGCCTCGACGGTGGTCTGCGTGCCGGGGGGCACGTCCTGCGAGCCAACGCGGACCTCGGTGCAGCCGCATTTGGTCTGCCAGGTGGCGATGTGGATCGATTGGGGAGTCGTGTTGACCAGCTTGAAGGTGTGGCGCACCTTCGAGCCGCGGGCCACCGTGCCGAAGTCGAACGAACGCTGGGCGATGATCGTGCTGGCCCAGTCCGGGGCCTGTGCCGAGGCCGGAGCCGGGGCGAGCCCGAGCAAGCCGCAAGCGATCAGCCCGAAGGTGAAGCGACGCATGGGAATCTCCCCTGGCCGTGGGTCCGCCGATCGGCGTCCCTACGATCGTCCCGGCTTGTGTGAGCCTCCGCGAGCACGCCCCGGGACTCGGGATGTCTCCGGGAGTCCGACGAGTGCGTCTGCCGGTCGCCGCTGATCGGGCCAAGGTGTCGCGTCAAACCGCCCTCGGGATGCGCCGGAGGGCGGGGCGGACCGGGCCGCGCCCGAGTCGTCCATTGAAGGATCATACCACATCCGCGGCCGGGGCATGCGCCGGTTCCGTGATGCGGCAAGTCAGATGCGAGGGACGTCGGGTGCGTTGAGGCGTCGGCCCGTGCCCGTACCCTGGCAGGAGTCTGTCTTCCTTGGACACCCGATGGATGTTAGGATGTTCTGTTCGGCGGACGTGTCGGTTGTCGAGCGACGAGGAACGACTGCTGGGCCACGCCGGTTTGAAACGTCCGATCCAGGTGAGGTCGCCACCGCCATCATGCTGAAACCGAGAGTCGAGGTCGCGACCGAACACGGGGTCATGGTCGCCGAGTTCTGGGATTGCCTCAGGCTCGATCCGGCCCCCGTCAAAGACCTTCGGGCCAAATACGAGGCGCATCTGAAGTCGGGCGGCCTTCCCGTTCTTGTCGTCGACCTCAACGGCATCACCTTCGCCGGATCCTCGTCGCTGGGTGGGTTCCTCGCACTTCATAAAGTGGCGAAAGGGGCCGGGGGCCGGCTCATCTTCTGCAACGTCGACGCCAACGTCTTCGAAGTGTTCCGGGTGAGCAAGCTCGACCCCTTCTTCACCTTCGTGCCCGACGTGGCCGCGGCCCGGGCCATCGCCGAGGCGGCGGGGAAGCCGGCCGGGCACTCGGAGCAAACGCCTATGTCCAGTCTGAATGATGCGGCGGGCCAGGCGGATCGGAAGCCACCCGCAGGCGACGCCAATGCCTCCCTGCGTCGGGGTCGCCGTAAACCTTTAGACTGAATGGATGAAGTCCCCCTTCTCGAGCCATTCCGGAGCCTGAGCGACATGCCGACGACAACCCGAGTCACGGCCCTCGACTTCGATGGTGTGACGGTCATCCGCTTCCTGGAGCCGCGGCTCTTCGACGAGCGCATCGTCCGCGAGGTCGGCGAGCAGATTCACGCGGCGATTCCCGCCGAAGGGCCGCCCGTGCGTCTGGTCCTCGACTTCTCAGGCGTCGAGCTGATCAGCAGCTCATTCCTGGGCAAGCTCGTGCTGCTCCAACGTCGGGTCGAGGGGGCAGGCGGAAAGTTCCGCCTCTGCGAGATGACCCCGACGGTGCAGGGTGTCTTCCGCACGTCCAATCTCGACCGCCTCTTCGGGGTCGACCGCGACCTCCGCGAGGCAATGGAACACGTCTGAACACGCAAGACCCAGCCCGCCCCGCCTTCTCCGGATGAATCCGGTCAGACGCGCACCCGCTTCCACCCCCCCTGGAGGAATCGGGCCGTCACGATGGCGCTCCGGACCCAGAGGTCGAGTAACATCGCGTACCAGGCTCCCGCCAGGCCCAGGCCCATTCCGCCCGAGCTCTCGGGCAGGGTGAACAGATAAGTCAGCGGGATTCTGACGAATAGGCAGCCGAGGATGACGACGAGCCAGGGCCAGCGCGTGTCGCCCGCCCCTCGTAAGGCCCCGTTCAGCACATTCAGAGTCGCGAGCGCGGGCATGGCGAAGACCACGATCCGCAGCACGGTCACCCCCTCACGCGTCACCTCCGACTGCCGACCCCCAAGGAAGAGGTCGAACAAATTGGGCGCCTGCCAGTAGAGGAAGACCCCCATCGCCGAGAGGGTCGTGACGCCCGCGAACCATGACAAACGCACGGCTCGTGCCGCGAGATCGGGACGGCCCGCCCCGAGCGACTGTCCCGTGAGGGTGCTGGCTGCGACGGCGAACGCGGAGATGGTGAGGAAGGCCATCGCCTCGCAGCGGATCGCCACCCCGTGGGCCGCCGTGGCGGTCGGACCCAGTCGGTTGATCAGGCCGACGAACCAGAGCTGACAGCCCACGCTCGTCAGGCTCTCGCCGGCCGCGGGTAGGCTGATCCGCAGCAGACGACGCGTGGATTCGAGGCGTGGGATCATTCCGGATGTCGTCAGGCTGAGGCCCGAACGGCCCGCGGCCAGGACAGCCAGGATGATCAGGCCCCCGATCGACTCGCTGATCGCTGTGCCCGCAGCGATCCCGGCGAATCCGAGCGCCGGCAGGGGGCCGAACCCACCGATCAGGCCCCAGCTCAGGCCGATGTTCAGCACGTCGACCAGGACCATCACCCACATTCCGGTCCGCGTGTCGCCCGCGCCTCGCAGGCAGGCCAGGCCCGCCGACGTGCAGGCGATGAGAGGGGCCGACAGGAGCACGATCCGTAGGAACAGGGCGGCCCGCTCGGCCGTCTCGCCCTCTAGATTCATCGCGTCGATGACCGTCGTCGAGCCGCCGATGCCGACGATCAAGACCATCAGACCGACGATGAGCGACATCCCCACCGCCTGCCTCGCAATCGAATTGGCCCCCGACCAGTCACCCCCGCCGACCATCCGGGCCACCAACGCCGTGGCGCCGACGGAGACGATCGACATCACGGCGCTCACGACCCAGATCAGGTAACTCGATACGGTCACCGCGGCTAGGTGGCTCTCCGAGAACATTCGCCCGGTGAGCACCGTGTCCGAAAGCCCCACAAAGTAGAGGGAGACTTGCTCGACGAGCACAGGACCGGCGAGCCGGAAAATCCGCCAGCCGATCGGTTGTTCCTTCAAAGGCATGGGCTCGTGATTTCGGGCGGACTTTGCCTCTGAATTGCTCGGGGCGGGTGTCGGCACGTCACTCAACTCCCGAACCGGTTCGAGGTCAACGGACTGATCACCGCGAGACATTGGCCTCGACGCCGATTATCATAGGCGGTCGCACGCGGTCGTCGAATCCCCGGCCGCGACTCACCCTGTCCAATGCCTCGCGGAGATGCTTTACGTGCCGGCCCGCATCATCGACGGAAAGGCGGTCGCGCAGCGCGTCCGCGACGAGGTCGCTCGCGGTGTCGCCCAGCTCAAGGCCGACTCCGGGATTGTGCCGGGGCTCACCGTGGTCCTGGTCGGCGAGGATCCGGCGAGCAAGGTCTACGTCAAGAGCAAGCATTCCGCATGTGCTGCCGCCGGGATGAGTGGCGAGATCATCCGTCTTGCCGCCGACTCCCCCGAGTCCCTCGTCCTCGACACCATCGACCGACTCAACGCCGATCCGTCGGTCCACGGAATTCTGGTCCAGCTTCCGCTGCCGAAGCACATCGACGACCGACGGGTCATCGAGCGAATCGACCCGTTGAAGGATGTCGACGGCTTCCATCCGGTTAACGCCGGCCTGCTCGCCATTGGCACCCCTCGATTCGTCCCGTGCACCCCCCTGGGCGTCCGCGAACTGCTCATCGAGCTGGGCATCGAGACCCGAGGTGCCCACGCCGTGGTTCTCGGCCGGTCGCAGATCGTCGGTAAGTCGATGGCCCTGCTGCTCTTGCAGAAAGGACCCGGGGGCGATGCCACGGTGACCGTTTGCCATACGGCGACCAGGGATGTCCCCGAGTTCACCCGACGGGCCGACATTCTCGTTGCCGCAGTGGGACGGCCGGAGCAGGTCAAAGGGGACTGGATCAAGCCGGGGGCGGTCGTCATCGACGTCGGAATTCATAAGAAGGCCGACGGTAAGCTTTGCGGCGACGTGGACTTCAAAGAGGCCTCAGAAGTCGCCTCCTGGATCAGCCCCGTCCCCGGCGGCGTCGGACCGATGACGGTGGCCATGCTGCTTCGAAACACGCTCGATGCCGCCAGGCTCAGCGTGCCCGCTTCTACACGAGACAAAGAGGCCCCTCGATGATCCAGTTCGGGATCTGCAACGAGCTGTTCGACGGCTGGAACTTCCCCGATATCTGCAGGACGATCAAGCGGCTTGGCTATCACGGAATCGAGATTGCTCCGTTCACCCTCGCCCCGCGAATCACCGACCTGAAGCCCGGCCGGCGGCGTGACCTCAAGTCGATTGTCGAGGATTGGGGGCTCCAGACCATCGGCCTGCACTGGCTTCTCGCCAAGACCGAAGGATTCTACCTGACTAGCCCCGACGAGGAGACACGGCAGAAGACCGCTGATTACTTCCTCGCGCTGGCCGAGGCGACCCGCGACCTGGGCGGCTCGATCATGGTCCTGGGTTCGCCCAAACAGCGTGACTTGCTCCCGGGTGTGACCCGCGAAGAGGCGAATAAGTACGCCGTCGACGTCTTCCGATCGATCATGCCCACGGTCGGCGACCTCGGTGTCGACCTCTGCCTGGAACCGCTGGCCCCCGACGACACAAACTTCCTCAACACCTGCGACGAGGCCGAGGCGATAATCGCCGCGGTCGGCCATCCCAACTTCAAGCTGCACATGGACGTGAAGGCCCAGAGCGCCGAGGAGGGCCAGACGGTCCCCGACTTGATCCGCCGCCATGCCGCGGGCGCCGGCCACTTCCACGCTCAGGACACCAATCTGAGAGGGCCCGGGATGGGCCGAGTTGACTTCGGCCCGATCATGAAATCCCTGGTCGAATCGGGTTACGACCGCTGGGTCTCGGTCGAGGTCTTCGACTACAGCCCAGGGGCCGTCGAGACGGCGAAGCAGAGCATCGAATGCCTGACTCGAGCCCTGGATGAGGCCCGCTGACCGACACTCGGCCGGCCAGCGGAACTTCCGAGATTTCGGTCAGGCGAGCGGGGCAAGGTCGTCTTCGTAAAGGAAGCGGAAGAGCAGGGCGGCGACGAGGCCGCCGAGGAAATCGGCGACGAGATAAATCCAGATCGCCGAGATCGCCTTGATCTTCATCAGGACCAGGCCGACGGCAACCGCCGGATTGAACGCACCGCCCGAGATTCCGCCGACGGCGAACGCCCCGGCGAGAACCGTGAAGCCGATGGCCAGGCCGTAGTAGGAATTGCCCGCGGTCGCCTTGGTGGTGGCCGTGGTCAGGACGACGAAGCAGAGCGCGAAGGTGAAGAGGAACTCGACGATCAACGACGGAACGACCGGAATCTCGGCCGGAGTGGTTGTCGAGGCGGGCTTCAGGTAGAGCACCAGGAACGAGGCCGCGGCGGCCCCCAGGACCTGCGCGATCATGTAGACCGGCGCATCGGCGACCGGGCATCGGCCGCGGAGCGTTGCCGCCAGGGTCACGGCCGGATTAAAGTGCCCGCCGGAGTAGTGCCCCCCCATGTAGACCATGACCATCAAGACCGAGCCGATCGCTAGCGGGGCGAGATCCCCGGCACCGGGGGCGATGACAGTCATCCCGACCGTAAACACGAGAAAGAATGTTCCGATCAGTTCGACGAGAGCTTTTTTCAATGGTGGGTCTCCCTATGCGGTTTGGCGGGTTGCAATTTCGCCCGGCGCAGCGCGCCCAGGACCGGAGATGATCGCCGAAGTGGTGTTGCCATTCCAGCATTGATGAGGGATTTAGCCCGATTCTCGGGATCGAAACCCGGAGAATCCCGCGGCGAACTCCGTCGGAGTCGACGGAATTTCACAACGGAATTTTTGTACAGGTCACTTCATTGTCTGGACGCCGCGTCCGATGTTAGGGTATTGAGGGACCGGCCGATTTGGGGCGGGTACCCCGCACGGTATGGACGCTAGTTGAAGGATCGCGGCAGTTATGGCCAAGCGGACAAGGCGACAGGGTGGTGGCGGGATGGGCGTGGGCGAGCCGAAGCCCAAGCCCATCGTCGAGGATGTTTCGCTCGCCGAGGCGACTCGCTCGCGCTACCTCAATTACGCGCTGAGCGTCATCACGTCGAGAGCCCTGCCCGACGTCCGCGACGGACTCAAGCCGGTGCAGCGGCGCATCTTGTACGCCATGGCCACCGACCTGCGGATCACCTCCGACGGCCGCTACATGAAGTCGGCCGCGGTCGTCGGCGAGGTGATGAAGAGCTATCACCCCCACGGGGACCAGTCGATCTACGACGCCCTCGTCCGCATGGCCCAGTCCTTCAGCCTGCGCTACCCCCTGGTCGAGGGGTACGGCAACTTCGGGTCGATCGACGGCGACCCGCCCGCGGCGATGCGGTACACCGAATGCCGCCTGATGCCGATTGCCGAGGAACTGCTCGAGGAATTGCGTGATCGGACCGTCGATCTCAGGCCAAACTACGCGTCGACGACCGAAGAGCCCGAGGTCCTGCCGGCCCAGTTCCCCAACCTTCTGCTCAACGGGGCGACGGGCATTGCGGTGGGGATGGCGACGAACATCCCGCCGCACAACCTGAAAGAGCTCTGCAAGGCGCTCGACGTCCTGATGACCGACCGCGAAACCCCACTCGAAATCCTCACCCAGCACATCCCAGGCCCGGACTTCCCCACCGGCGGGGTCATCCTTAACTCCGCCGACGAGCTCCGATCGATCTACGCGACTGGCCAGGGTTCGATCAAGCTGCGGGGGACCTACGAGCCCGATGGAGATCGCGCGAATACTCTGATCATCACGTCGATCCCGTACAGCGTCGAGAAGGACGCCTTGGTCTTGCGCATCGGTGAGCTGATCGGCAAAGGTCAGGTTCCGCAGCTCACAAACGTTAAGGATCTGAGCACCGAGGACATCCGGATCCAGCTCGAGCTGCGGCCCGGGGCCAACGCCGAGGCCGCGCTGGCGTATCTGTTCAAGAACACGCCGCTCCAGACGAACTTCAACGTCAACATGACCTGCCTGCTGCCGTCGGCCGGGGCCGAGGTCGCAGTGCCCGAGCGGCTCGACTTGCGCGGAATGCTGCTGCATTTCCTCGATTTCAGGCTGGAGATCGTCACCCGCAGGCTGACGAACGAGCTGAACAACCTGCTCCGACGGATCCACATTCTCGAAGGCTTCGAGATCGTCTTCGACCACCTCGACGAGGCAATCCGGATCATCCGGGCGAGCGACGGCAAGCCCGACGCCGCGCCCAAGCTGATCGACCGCTTCGGCCTGAGCGACCTGCAGGCCGACGCGATCCTGGAGACGAAGCTCTACCGCCTGGGAAAGCTCGAGATCCAGGAGATCCGCGACGAGCTGAAAGCCCGCCGGGACCGCGCCGCCGAGATCCAGCGGCTTCTGGCCGACGAGCCGGCGCGCTGGCAGATCATCCGCGTCGAGCTGCGAGAGATCTCCAGGGCCTACGGCGACGAACGACGGACGACGCTCTCCGGCCCGCCACCGGTGGTCGAGTTCCGCGAGGAAGATTACATCGTCGACGACGACTCCTGGGTCATCGTCACCCGCGACGGCTGGTTCAAGCGCCAGAAGTCGTTCGCCGATGTGCCGTCGATCCGGGTCCGCGAGGAAGACCGGGTCGGCTGGGTCTATCGCGCCCGTGCCCGCCAGACGATCACGTTCTTCACCGATCGGGGCGTGGCCTACACGATGCGGGTCAACGACATTCCGCAGACGACCGGTCACGGCGAGCCGATCCGGACCGTCTTCGCCTTCGAGGACAACGAGCACATTGTCGGCGTCGCCTGCCACGATCCCAGGTGCCTGCCCAGGGTCTCCAGCACCGCAGTCACCCCGACCAGCCCCGTGCAGAAGCTCCTCGGCGGTGAGCTGTCGAAGGTCAACGGCGAGGGGACAAACGGCCATGCTCCCGACGTCCCGCCGCCCCCCTACGCGGTGGCGATGACGGCAGGCGGCAAGGTCCTGCGATGCTCGCTCGCGGCCCATTCCACGGTCTCGACCCGTAAGGGCAGGTCGGTCATTCGGCTCGACGCGACGAGGCCCGATGACCTGGTCGTGGGCGTCGAGTGCTCCGACGGCACCGAGAACATTTGCCTGGCGACCCGGTCGGCACGGGTTCTCATCTTCCACGTCCAGGAAGTCAACGTGGTCTCGGGCACCGCCAAAGGGGTCGGGGCGATCAAGCTCGACGCCGACGACAAGGTGCTCGGTTTCACGCTGGCCGACCGGAAACGCGAAGGATTGCAGGTCCGGACGAGCCGAGGGGCGATCCAGTTCGTCCGGGCGACCAAGTATCCGGTCACCTCCCGAGGCGGCAAGGGCTACGGCGTCCTCCAGCGCGGCACGCTCGACGCGGTCGTCCACGAGGACGCCAAGCCGATCCCGCCCGTCGAGGACGTGATGGATCTTTGATCGAAGTTGACGTGCCGTTGCTGGCCAATCGGGCCATTCGATGAGGTTGGCCCGAAGTGGCTGAAAGGAAGAGCGATGTCCTCGGGAGCCTATACCGCCGATTCGATCACCGTACTGGAGGGCCTCGAGGCCGTCAGACGCCGCCCCGGCATGTACATCGGTGGGACCGAGAAGACGGGCCTCCACCACCTGCTCTGGGAGATCGTCGACAACTCCGTGGACGAGGTCATGAACGGCCACGCCACCCGGATCTCGGTGACCCTGGCAGCCGACGGTAAGTCTCTGACGGTCGTCGACAATGGCCGAGGGATCCCCGTCGACGCCCACTCCAAGACGGGCATCAGCGCCCTGGAAACGGTCTTCACCACCCTGCACGCCGGCGGTAAGTTCGACAACGACGCCTACAAGGTGGCCGGCGGCTTGCACGGGGTCGGGGCCAGCGTGGTCAATGCGCTGAGCAGCCACCTGGAGGTCCAGGTCCGACGCGACGGATTCGTGTTCACCCAGCACTTCCGCAAGGGGAAGGTGCAGGGGCCGGTGCAGAAGGGGGAGCCGGCGCGCGGGACGGGAACCTCCGTCACGTTCACGCCCGACCCCGAAATCTTCAGGGACGTCCATTACGACGCGTCGCTGATCGCCGAGCGGCTCGAGGTCAAAACCTTCCTGAACAAGGGTCTGGTGATCCAGTTCCAGGACCTCAAGGCGGGGACGTCGACCGAGTACCGGCACGACGGGGGCGTGGTCGACTTCTTGGCGGCCATGAACGAGAGCCGCGCCGACCAGCGCGTCGCGGCCTTGCCGTTCGTCCTGGAACGAGAAGAAGTGGCCGATGGAATCCGCTGCCACGTCGCCCTGGCCTGGACCGAGTCGACCGACGAGGCGGTCAAGTCGTTCGTCAACACGATCCCCACCGTCGACGGCGGCACCCACGAGCAGGGGCTTGGCCAGGCGGTGCGCGCGGCGGTCCAGAAGTTCATGGCGGCCCACGACCTGGTGAAGAAGGGGACCGAGATCAAGGGGGAGGACATCCGCGAGGGGCTGACGGCGATCCTCTCCATCTTCGTCCACGAGCCTCAGTTCCAGGGTCAGACCAAGGGGCGGCTGAATAATCCCGAGGTTAAAGGACTGGTCGAGTCGTTGATCCGACCTCGGCTGGAAGACTTCCTGCTGAAGAACAAGTCGGTCGGCGACGCGGTGGCGATGCGCGTCATCCAGGCGGCCAAGGCCCGCGAGGCCAGCCGCGCCGCGGCCTCGCAGGTCCGCCGCAAGACGGCGATCTCGACTCGATTGAACCTGCCGGGCAAGCTCCACGACTGCGACAGCACGAACCCCGAGGAGTCCGAGCTGTTCATCGTCGAGGGTGACTCGGCCGGCGGTTCGGCCAAGCAGGGGCGAGACCGCGATGTGCAGGCGATCTTGCCCCTCAAAGGAAAGGTGCTCAACGTCGAGCAGGCGGGCCGGGCCAAGATGCTGGACAACAAGGAGCTGACCGACCTCGTCAGCGCCCTCGGCTGCGGGATGGACGACCAGTACGACGCCAGCCGACTGCGGTACGGCAAGGTGATCCTGCTCACCGACGCCGACAGCGACGGGCACCACATCGCCACCCTTCTGATGACCTTCTTCTACCGGCATCTGCCGAATCTGCTGGCCGAAGGGCGGCTCTTCCTGGCCTGCCCCCCGCTGTACAAGATCAGCTGGGGACAGGAGACCTTCTGGGCGGCCGACGATGCCAGCCGCGACCGTGCGATCGCCAAGCTGCCGGCGAACGCGAAGCCCAATATCACTCGGTTCAAAGGCCTGGGCGAGATGCCGGCGTCGCTTCTGTTCGAAACCACGCTCGACCCGGCCAGGCGGCGGCTGCTGAGAGTGACCGTGCCCGACGCCGACCGCCCGTTCACCGACCGGACGGTCTCCGACCTGATGGGTAAAGAGGCCGAGCCCCGGTTCAAGTTCATCATGGCCGAGGCCTACACCGCCAAGGACATCGACATCTGAGGTCCGGCTAGAGAACGGAGAGGATCACTTTGCGGGCCCCGTTCCGGCTCGCGACACGGAAGGCCTCCTCGACGTCGTCCAGACGATATTCGGCCTCGATCAGCGGGCGAACGTCAACTTCGCCCGCTGCCAGTGCGGCGATGGCCCTTGAGAAGGGCCCACAGCGGGATCCGACGATCCGGACCTCGTCGACCACGGCCGGCGCGAGGTTCAAGGAATGTTCGCCGGCCACCGTCGTCTTCAGGACCACGGTTCCGCATGGCCGGACCAGCTTAAGGGCACCCGCCAGGCCCGTAGGCGAGCCGGTGCAGTCGACCACGACGTCGAAGGTATGGGCTAGCGTCTCGGCCTCTTCGAGGGTGTGCACGGCGATGCCGGGCCCGGCCAGCGCGAGCTTCGCCGGGTGCTTGCCGATCAGTTCGACTTGGGCACCCGTCAGGCGAGTGGCCCAGGCGCAGAGCAGGCCGAGCTTGCCGTCTCCGAGGATCGCCACCCTCACGGACGGATCCAGGTCGACCTGCTCGGCGATGCGAAATGCGGCGGCGAGCGGCTCGATGAAGACGGCCAGGTCATCGGACACATGGTCGGGGATCGGGTGCAGATTACGCCCGGGCACGCAGACGAGATCGGCCATGGCCCCGTCGTGCCCGAGAATCCCGAGCACCGTGCGATTGGGGCAGTGACCCGGCCGTCCGGCCAGGCAGGTGGGACAACTGTGGCATGCGTTGTTGATCTCGGCCGTGACGCGTCGGCCGTCCTCGGTCTCGGCCACGAATTCATGGCCGAGGATCCCCCGGAACCCCATGTATCCGCGGGCGAGCTGAATGTCCGTGTCGCAGATCCCGACACGCCTGACCTTGAGGCGGACCTCCCCGGCGGCGGGGACCGGTTCGGGCAGATCGGTTCGGAGCCGGATGGACCTCCCGTCACAGAAACATCCACGCATGAATTTTATCTCTTGCAAGTTGGGATTTGCCGAGCCCCAAAATTGCGACCCGCGGAAATCTCGGCGAGCCGGTGGGATGTCGGCAAGAATGCAACCGCGTGACGATCCTCGAGCGGGTCGCGCCGTGAAGTATAAAGGGGAATTTTTGGAAGTTCCAAGTTTGATCGGGTTTGTCCCGTCCTTTCGCCTGAGTCGAGTCAATTCCTCGAGGACGGTTTAATTTGTTCGTTTTTGAGCGGAAATGAATCGAAATGCTCAGCGCGAAGAGTTGGATCGTTGAGTTCGAGGCGATTTGAAAGTTTACCCGGCTCGATGATCGATGGGAGAAATTGTTCCAGGGAACTTCTGACTGGTCTGAAAGATCAGTGGGACTTGCTGGATCATTTCCCGACGTCAGTGAACTTCTGTGGCTCTGTGGGCCAAAGCCATCGACGATTTGATGTAACCCTCCGTTTTCTTTTGTCAAATTTGCAGAAAAAATTTCGCTGATGGCGGAACAGGACGTGGCGAGCGGGGTTGCGTGGACGGGGATGGGCCGCCAAAATGCTGGGGCCAAGCGATTTCGTTCGTCGGTCGTGTCCTTATACGGTTGGAGCGGCGTGTCGATCGCCCCTCGTCCGGGTCATCCCGGAGGTTGGGTCTGGTCCCGGCGACGAATGTGAGCCCGCTTCGCGGCGCGACTCGGCTCGGGGAAGTAGCCCCCGAGAGTCGGTCCACCGCCCTGATCGCGCCCCCTGCCTTTTCGAACCATCGAAGGATCAGCATGTCGACACAGACCGTTAGCCGGCCGGAGTCGAGCGGAGTCGCCTGGGGCCCTCTGATCTGGATCGCGGCGTTACATATTGGCGCCTTGCTCGCGTTCAATCCGGCGTATTTCTCCTGGAACGCCCTGCTCGTCTGCCTCTTCCTGCACTGGCTCAGTGGCGGCATCGGGATCTGCATGACGTACCACCGGCTGCTGACGCACCGGAGCTTCGCCACCAGGCCCAAGTGGCTCGAATATGTGCTGGTGATCATCGGCACGACCGCCTCGGAAGGCGGCCCGATCGCCTGGGTGTCCGACCACCGCAGGCACCACGCCTTTTCCGATGAAGAGAACGACGTCCACAGCCCCAACCCGCGTGGTTTCGGCTGGGCCCACATGATCTGGTTCATGTTGCCCGACGCCGACGCCGCGCATTCGCCCGAGTACTTCAACCGCTGGGCTCCCGACCTGTACCGCGACCCGGTCCTGCGCTGGATCGAGAAGTGGAACATCCTGTTCCCGATCGCGCTGGCTGGTGCGCTCTTCGCAATCGGCGGGATGCCCTACCTGGTTTGGGGCTTTTTTGTCCGGACCATCCTGGTGCAGCACGCCACCTGGCTGGTGAACTCGGCCACGCACGTCTGGGGCTACCGCAGCTACGAGACCCGCGACAAGTCGACGAATCTCTGGTGGGTCGCCCTGATCACCTACGGCGAAGGCTGGCACAACAACCACCACGCCTTCCAGACCTCGGCCGCCCACGGCCTGGCCTGGTGGGAGATCGACACCACCTACATCGCCATCCGGGCGATGCAGATGGTTGGCCTGGCAAAATCGGTCAAGTACGCCAAGGTGACCCCCAAATCAGAATTGAATGAGCCCGCCCCGCTCGACGCCGTGAGGCTCGCCGCGGAGTCGAAGCCCAAGGCCAAGGGCCTACGCAAAAGTCATACGGACGGCGAGCCCGAACTTGTCGGCGCGACCAATAACTGATCGATCCTCGCGGGACGAGACGAGATCATCCGACGACGGGCCGATCGCGCCAGCCAAGGCTGCCGCGATCGGCCCGTTTCGCATTGTCGGGGGGCGACGGCCTGGTCAGAATGGCCAGTCCCGTGGGCCTCGGGCCAGTGGTCGCTGGGCGTCGAGATTCGGATTCAGTCGAGGTCGGGAGATCAAGGACGTGGCGGCAGAACTCGTTGCGTCTCAGGCCACCCGCGTCATGGCGACCGTCGTCGAGAATGTCGCCGTTGCGCGGGATACCTATCGGATCCGACTCGAAGTTCCGGTGCTGGCTCGGGCGATCCAGCCCGGCCAGTTCGTGATGATCCGGCCGAACGGATCGACCGATCCGTTGCTCGGAAGACCGTTTGCGCTCTACGACGTGGTCGAGGATGCGAGCGGAGAGCCCTGGGCGATCGACGTCGTCTATCTCGTTGTGGGTCGGGGGACTTCGGCGCTGGCCATGCGAAGGTCCGGCGACCAAGTGCTCGTCTGGGGGCCGCTGGGCAATGGGTTCGGGCCACCCAAGGCGGGCGGGCATGCGGTGTTCGTCGCGGGCGGTATCGGTCAGACGCCGTTCCTGGCCCTGGGCAAGTGGTGGCTGGGCCGGCAGGCCTATGCCGGTCGTACTTACCAAGGCAATACCGCCTCGACGTCGGCCACGCTGCTTTATGGGGCCCGGGATGCCGGCCTGCTCGCTGGCCTCGCTGACTTTGCCACCGGTGGCCTGGAGGTCGAGGTCGCGACCGACGACGGATCGGCCGGAACTCGCGGATACGTGACCGACTTGTTGGCGAAACGGTTGGAGGCGGGCTCGAAGCCGGCCAAGGTGATCGGCTGCGGCCCGGCCCCGATGCTGTCGGCGCTCTCGAAAATCGCGATTCGACACGATCTGGACTGCGACTTATCTCTCGAGAACAGCATGGCCTGCGGCTTCGGAGCCTGTTTCAGTTGCGTGACGCCGATCCGCCAGCCCGACGGCTCGACCGACCTGCGGCGCGTCTGCCTGGAAGGGCCGATCTTCGCGTGCAAGGACGTGGTGATCTAAATTTTCGAGCCGTGGTCCCTCCATCAGGCAAGCTCATCGTCGACGAACGATTTTGTTTCCCAGCCATAGAGGGCGTATTCGCCTCACGCGGCATGTCGGCCCAGTGACGAACGGCTTCGATTGCCTGATCCCAGATGATGGGTGCCGTCTCCCGAAGGTGTCGGGGGGCGGTTGGGGCCTGGTTGTACAGAATGAGACAGTCAACCTCTCGGATTGGGTCGAGGACGACTTCAAAGTTAGGGTCTTTGATGACGGGAAGTCGGTCGTCGATGACCTGTCGGGCGACCTCGCGCCCATTCTTTTCGATGACGCTCAACAGCGATGTCGGGGAGACTTCTGACCAGACAAGCCCGCAAATTTATGCAGGCATGGACCATTGGATCCGTGAGCTCGACCGGCAGGAAACTTTGGAAGGAAAATCGGGTCTTGGAAGGAATGAAGTTCGAGGCCGGTGTTTGCTCTTGAGCGGTGAGATGGCCCAGGGTCGTTCGAATCGATTTGCAGTGAGGGCAGGGATCCAGGCCCATCTTTACCTCCACCGATCGCAGGGCGAGGCCAGGGTTACACGCTGACGCGAGAGCCGAACACCGTTCGGGTGAACTCGTCCCTTCCAGTTGAAGATTCGAAACCGGCTACTTTGGATCGAAGTCCTAAAGCCATTTCGCGCAACCGTGAATCGATTGTCTCCCAGTCCGCTCGCGACCTGGACCGAGCATGCGCAAGGAAATCGCCAGGTTCACGGGAAATCTACGCCGTCTTCGTCAAAGGGAACAATGGCCCCGGGTAATGTTGGCCTGGTATCGGTTCAAGCACGCAAAGAGATGCCTGAAGCAAATCTAGAGGCGACACAATTCAAATCTCGATAATTACGATCGAGATTGTGAATAAAGGGGTTGATTTTCTGCCAATCGAAGCCAAAGATGCGTTGGCCTCGACATGGCGAGGGTGGTTTTGTTTCGGGTTGCACGACTTCGTGGTTCGAGGTCGTGGTGATGGTCGGTCGGGCGGACGTAGTCCAATCCTGCGGCTTGCGGATAGGGATGACGATGCCATGAAGAGCTTTCTGGCGGCGGGTGACGTGCTGATCAATCCTTCGCTCCTGGCCTATGCGGTCGTCGAGACCGATTCGGACGGTCCCCAGCTCCGGCTCGGGTTCTCGGGCCAGGCGGGAGATGCGCGTTGCGAGGTCAGGCTGACGGGCCTCGAGGCCCGCTCGGTCTTGCGTTGGCTCCGGGTCAACTCCGAATTCCTCGACGCGGGCTCGCCGACTCGGCGGCTCGATCGGCTGACGGGCCTGGTCGCCCGCGAGACCGTGGACTCCGCCGCAGGTTGTCGGCCGGCGTTTGCCGTGAGCCAGGCGAATTGATCGTCCCCTTCCGCTGAACATTGCGGATTCTCGCGGGTGCTTGTGCCCGCCTCGCGTCTTGCGGGCGGCAGCTTGCCACGAGATCTGCGTTTGAACTCGAGCGAGCCGCACCTTGTTTCTTCGTGGAGTGCGACGCGTCCACGCCGGCGGGGGGGTTGGCATGTGCTGGAAGTCCAGACCATGTCCCGAGATCGACCCCCTCGTTCCGACGGCCGTCAACAGGATGTTGCCGATCGGCGGGGTCCGACGGAGTTCGCGGCAAGCTCGACGGAGGAGCGGGGTGTGGCCCGTCGGTCATTCTTTCGACAGTGCGACCGGCCTCACCCCGAGACTTGCATACTTCTGCGGAACTTCGGGCATCTCATTCAGGATGGCCGATTGGGAGGCTTTGATGTTGATTGGCGGCGGACTGAAGCGATTGATTTCGGGGCTAGTCATCGGGCTGGGTGTCGCGTCAGGCGAGGTGCATGCGGCGAAGACGCCTAACATCGTGCTGATCGTGGCGGATGACCTGGGATACTCCGACCTCGGATTCCAGGCGGGTCAGGAGATCCCGACGCCGCACATCGACGCGCTGGCCGCGGGGGGTGTCCGGTGCTCGAATGGCTATGTGACCGGTCCCTATTGCAGCCCGACGCGTGCGGGCTTGCTGACGGGCCGGTATCAGCAGCGATTCGGGCATGAGTTCAACCCGAGCGGGCCGACCTCCGGGCTGCCGACGTCCGAGGTGACCATCGCCGATCGCCTGACGAAAGCGGGCTATGCAACGGCCCTGATCGGCAAGTGGCATCTAGGCGGTGCGCCCAAGTTCCATCCGCTGAAGCGAGGCTTCGGCGAGTTCTACGGCTTCCTGGGCGGGGCCCACCCGTACCAGCCTGGCGAAGGGGCCCCGATCTTTCGCGGCGAAGAGGTCGTGAAAGAGACGGAATACCTGACCGACGCGATCGGGCGTGAGGCCGCCGCGTTCCTCGACCGCCAGGCGAGCGGCGAGAAGCCGTTCTTCCTGGAAATCACTTTCAACGCGGTTCACACGCCGATGCAGGCGACCGCCGAGCGCGAGGCGAAGTTCGCCTCGATCAGCAATCCGAGGCGGCGTGCCTACGCGGCGATGCTCTCGGCGATGGACGACGCGGTGGGCCGCGTGATGGCGAAGTTGCGGGAGAAGGGGCTCGAGGAGAACACCCTGGTCATCTTCTTCTCGGACAACGGCGGGCCGACGATGGGTGGCACGACGATCAACGGGTCGATCAATACGCCGTTACGCGGCTCGAAGCGGACGACCCTCGAAGGGGGCGTGAGGGTGCCCTTCGTCTGGAGCTGGAAGGGTGTCCTGCCGGCCGGTAAGGTCTATGACAAGCCGCTCGTCCAGCTTGATGTCTTGCCGACGGCGCTGGCCCTGGCCGGGGTCGAGGTCTCGCCCGATTGGAAGCTGGACGGCGTGGATGTTCTCCCGTTCCTGAAAGGTGACCGCGAAGGGACGCCACACGAGGTTCTTTTCTGGCGTCTCGGAGAGCAGACGGCGATCCGACGGGGGGACTGGAAGCTCGTGCGCTATGACCGGAACGTCGACGCAAGGGCGGGCGAGCCCGTGACAAAAGGGGCGCGGGCGGTCGTTACTGAGGCGAAGCTCTACAACTTGTCGGAAGACATCGGCGAAACCTTGGACCTGAGCGCCCAGCGGCCCGACCTGGTCAAGTCGCTGGATGCGGAATGGAAGGCCTGGAGCAACACCCTGGCCGAACCGCTCTGGGGGCCGGCGGGAGGTTGAACCCGTCGCGGGCTCGCCCGGGTCGATGAGGGTCGTTAGGATGGCTCCGGCCTTGGTTTCGACGGGGGGTCGTCGGCCGGGGCTGTCGGTGGGATCTGGAGGCACGACTGATGCACGACGAGATTCTCAGCTTGCTGCCCGGCCTGGAAGTTTCCAGGCGTGGATTCGTGATGACGGGCCTGGCGGCGGGGTTCGCCATGTCGGTGCAGCCCGTCTCGGCTCAGACCATCACGACGGATACCAACGGGATCGATGCGGGCGAAGTGAAGGTGCCCACCGCCGATGGCGAGATCCCCGCCTACCGGGCTTTGCCCGAGGGCGCCGGGCCGTTCCCCACGGTCCTAGTCATTCAGGAGATCTTCGGGGTCCACGAGCACATCAAGGATATCTGCCGACGCCTTGCCAAACTTGGTTACTTCGCCATTGCACCTGAGTTGTACGCCCGCCAGGGGGATGTCTCTCAGATCCAGGATTTCAAAGAGATCTTCGCCAAGGTCGTCTCGAAGGTCCCCGATGCCCAGGTGATGTCAGACCTGGACGCGGCGGTCGCCTACGCCAAGTCGACGGCCAAGGCGGACACAGAGCGGCTGGCGGCGACGGGATTCTGCTGGGGCGGGCGCATCGTCTGGCTCTACTCGGCACACAACCCGAAGCTGAAGGCGGGCGCCGCCTGGTACGGCCGGATCGTGGGCGAACCGACGGAACTTCAGCCGAAGCACCCCATCGACGTCGCCGACAAGATCGACGTGCCGGTCCTAGGTCTCTATGGCGCAGCCGACACGGGCATACCGGTCGCCACCGTGGAGAAGCTGCGAGAGGCCTTTAAGAAGGGCGAGAAGAAGTCGGAGATCATCGTCTACCCCGACACGCCTCATGCCTTCTATGCCGACTATCGGCCGAGCTACCGCAAGGGAGCGGCCGACGACGCCTGGGCGAAGATGCTCGCCTGGTTCAAGAAGAATGGCGTCTGAGTTCAGTCGGGACACCCCTGGCCGGCCCGCGCGACTGTCGCGCGGGCCGGCCCGCTGCGAGGCACGGATGGCAGACCCCGAAGTGTACGTGCACCCTATCGAGGTGCAGCCCGAGGATATCGACATCCAGGGACATGTGAACAACGTGGTCTACTTGCGTTATGCGCAGGATGCGGCCGTGGCGCACTGGATGACGGCGGTGCCGCCCGAGGTCCGCGAAGGGGTGGCCTGGTTCGTCAGGCGGCACGAGATCGACTACCTTAAGCCGGCCTACCCCGGCGACAACCTCGAAGCCCGGACCTGGATCGGCAAGGCCGGTGGGGCGACGATGGAGCGATTCATCGAGATCGGCAAGGTCGGGGGCGAGGTCCTTGCCCGGATGCGGAGCGTCTGGGTGGCCATCGACCCGAGCAGCGGCCGACCACGTCGAGTGCCCGAGTCGCTCAGGCCGCCGACGAGCGAGATGGTCAGCGACGATTGACGTCTGATCCGCCGAACTGTTCCAGGGTAACTCGGCCTCGTTCGAGCGCGGTCCGGTGGACCGCGTCGTCGACGAGGTTGACCTCCTCGTGGGGATCGACGGTGATGTCGTACAACTCCTCACGACCGTGGGCGTCGCGGATGTAGTGCAGACGATCGACGATGACCGAGGCGAGCGGCCCGCGCTGGGCGGGGGGGCGGTTGGGGTTCTTGGCGATCTTGGTCCGGACCATGCCTTCGCTGAAGATGGGCTCTTCCGGCTGGCCGGGTGAGATGGCGCCTGCATCCCAGAACCGGGCGAGGCTGCGGCCGGGGAACGGGGAGCCATCGGCGATCTTGAGGCGATCGACGACGGTCGCGGCGACGTCGCGTGTGCTGACCGGTTGGTCGACGTCGAGGTTCCTGGGCTGGACGCCGGGCCCCACGATGAGCAGGGGAACGTGGGTTTCCTGGCTGTAGACGCTATGGCCGTGGAGGAATAACCCATGCTCGCCGAACCCTTCTCCGTGGTCCGAGGTGACGACGATGAGGGTCTTCTCCATCAGCCCTCGCGTTTTCAGGTCGTCCAAGAGATGGCCGAGTTGCTCGTCGAGTGAGTGAATGCAGTCATCGTAGCGATCGCGGACGAGGTCGACCTGGCGGGGATTGAGGACTTTCTTGGGGGCAAGGTGCCAGGCCCGGACGAACTCCTCCTCTTCGGGGGATTCCGGGACGGCGCCGAAGTGCTTGCCGTCCTCGCGCTCCGCGCTATACGGGTCGTGCGCATCCATGTAATTGAGGAATGCGAAGAAGGGAGCACCTTTGGGGCGGGGCTTGTCGAGCCAACTCAGGAAAGAGTGATTGATGTGGGCGGCGTCCTTGGTCTCGAAGTGCGCGCCCGGGCGGGAGCCGTCGAGAGTGCAGACAGCCTTGATGATCCTGCGTCCGATGGCTGAGCAGCGGAGGGACTCATCGATCGAGACGACGACATTGGCCTCGTAGTAGTCTTCGTAATGGGCGAAGCCACGATTCAGGCCGAACCAGGAGTTGCAATAGTAGGTATTGGCGATGAAGCCGGCCGTGGCGTAGCCATGCGCGCCGAGATATTCGGCCATCGTGGGGAAGGTTGAGTCGAGGGGACGCTCGTCGGCGATCCTGAGCTCGCGGGGCCAGCGGCCCGTGAACAGGCTCGCGTGCGAGGGGTAGGTCCAGGGTGCGGCGGAGCGTGCCTCGTTGAAGGTGACCCCTTGCTCGGCCAACCTGGCGAGGTTGGGAGTCGTCTCGCGGTCGGCCCCGTGCAGGCTGAGGCGGTCCGCACGTACGGTGTCGAGCACCAAGAGCAGCACATTGGGGGCATCGGCCGAGGCCTGGGGCAAGGCGGCCAGCGCACGCTTTTCGGCCAGCGTGGTCCGGTGATAAGAGACGGCACCAAGGCCGGCGAAGATGAGGAAGAGTGCAGGCAGCGTGTAGCGGACAACCCTGGCAAAGCCGTCTGCGCGGCGTTCGATCATCGGAGCGACGCGGAAGGCGATGCCGAGCGTCAGCACCGCAACCGCGCCTGCGTGCAATCCGGCGACCAGGAGCAGCAGCGAGCCCAACGTGAGCGCGAGTAGCGTGCGGATCGAACCGATTCTTGCCGCGGCGGGCCAGCGGAACGAGGCCGCGAGGAAAGGGACGGTGACGACCAACGCGACGGCGAGGTGGGTGGCCGGGATCATCCAGATGAAATGGCGGTTCATCTGCAGCGCACCCAGCGTCGACGAGGTCGAGCTGACGTGCTGGATCGTCAGCGTGGTGACCTCGCCCAGGCCGGCAACTAGACCGAACCAGGCGGCACGGGCCAGGATGCGTGAGGCCTCGGCTCGGCACTCGGCCTTCGGCTCGGACACGGTCGTCATGCTCGTCTCGATCCCGGTGGGCCGGGCGTTGGCGCACTTGGAACGTCGCGCCGGATGACGCATCGCGGCTCGAAGCCGGGTGCGACGGAGTCCATCGGACTCTTCCCGGTTGGGTCACGACGCTGGGACGGGAGAAGCTTCCCGGGAGCCAGGCTTCGGCTTAAGCGTAGGCCTCGCACCCTGGAAGAACAGCATCTCTCTCCGGCTCAGATATACCCGAGGCCGCTGAGACGCTCGCGGACGAGGTCCTCGCCGCCGGGCGAGTAGCCCGATGCCGCGCCGACCTCGGCGACGGCGCCGGCGATGTCGCGGAAGGGGGTGGATTGCCTCATATTCTGGGGGACGTCATAGCCGCCCAGTTCAAGCAGTGTCGGGGCGACGTCGAGGAGGTGGGCGCCGCGGATCTCGCCGATCGAGGGAACCCCCGGGCCGGCCAGGATGAACGCGCCGTGCTGGGCGTGATTGCAGTCGTCGGGGCCCGTGTCGTTTTCCTGGACGTGGATCGTCGGATACCCCACGCCGCCGACGGAACGCCACTGGAGCGCGCCGAAGTGAGCAATCAGGTCGGGTGCGACGTTCTTGATCGACTTGTAGATCTCTTCCGGCTTGAAGACGAGCGTGCCGAGCGGTGTGCCATCGGGGCCGGCGGTGGCCAGCAGGCGGTCGCGGACGTCGTCGCGGACACGCTCGTAGTCGCCGGCGGGGATGAGGCCGCGGGGCTCACGTCCCTGGACGTTCAGGAAGACGCGGGCATAGTAGCCCCCCTCGCTCCAGGCGACGGTGTTGTCCCAGTCGACGTCGAGGCCCGAGAACGGCGTGACCTTCTCAGGGTAGCTGTTCAGCTTGAGGAGCCCCTCGCGGACGAGCCACTCGTTGACGCAGAAGCCGCCGTCGAGCCTGGTAGCGCCGTGGTCGGAGACGACCAGGATGACGGTTTCCTCGTCGAGCAGTTCCAGGACGGAGCCGAGCTCTTCGTCGAGGTAACGGTAGTAGTCGCGGATGGCGTGCGTGAACGGACTGTCGGGCTCGTGCAGGACGTGAAGCGGGTCGTGGTAACGCCAGAAGCCGTGGTGGATGCGGTCGAGTCCGATCTCGACGAGCTGGAAGTAGTCCCAGTCGCCACGCTTCAGGTAGTGGCGCACCACCTCGAAGTGGGCCCGGCTCATCGCGTAGATGTCGTCGAGCAGCTTCGCCTTGTTGCCGGTGCGGAAGCCTTTGACGTCGACCGGATAGGAGCCCACCAGGCTCCGAATCTCGTCGCTCGCGGAGGCGGGATAGGTGAACACGTCCTTGGACGAGTCGGGCGTGAGGAAGCAGCCGACGGAGGTACCGTTAACTTTGCGGGGGGGGTAGTTGGGCGGGACGGCGATGACTGTCGACCGATTCCCCTCGCGGGCGACCTGATCCCAGATGGCCAGGTCGGTGATGGAGCGGGAGTCGACGACCTTGAGGCCGTCGTAGGAGTGATCCCGGCGGTTGCGGAACCCGTAAACACCCAGGGTCCCGGGGTCCATGCCGGTCGACATGCACATCCAGGCCGGGACGGTGATGGGGGGCTTGACGCTCTCCATCTTGCCGTGGAGGCCCGCGGCCATCATCCGGCGGAAGTTGACGAGCTGATCGTCGCCGAAGAGGATCTCTGGGGCGGCGCAATCAAGACCGACGACGAGTACCTTCATGGCAGCAGGCTTCTCCCTTCCATGGCCGGCTCTGGGTGTTGCCCCAGGGCCTCGAGGATCGTCGGCGCGAGGTCGAGCAGGCGGGCCGACTCGCTCAAAAACGGGCGGTTCATCAGCAGGCAGCCGGGCACCAGCGCGGGGTCGATGATGTGGTCGCCCCCCCACTTTCGTGTGTTGTCTTCGAACAAGCCGGTCGCCTCGCCTCCACCCCCCAGCGACGAGTCCCACGAGATCCGATAGCGATCGGCCAGGTGGACCATCAGGTCGGGGGCTCCCTCGGCGAGCGGCCCGCGATAGAGTTGCTCGCGCGTTTTGACCTCACGAACGGCTACCGTGCCGGTCTCGGCGTCGACCAGGCCCGAGAGGCCCGCGACGATTTCGGACTTCAGCCGCACGGCGTCCGCGGGCGTCACGGTTCCCTGACCCTCGCGGCCTTGCAGATTCAGGTAGAGTCCCCCCAAACCGAGCGCATAGGCGCGGGTCTTCGACCAATCGACTCGGTCGGGGAAGCTTCCGCCATCGTCTCGATACGCCAGCAGGCCGTTGTCACGCAGCCAGTTATTGATGTGAAATCCGCGCCTGAACGTCGTGAAGCCGTGGTCGCTCAGCGCGATCACCAGCGTTCGGTCATCGGCCGATTCCAGTGCGTGCCCGACGACGCGGTCGGCCCTGCGGTACTGGTCCTCGACGACCCGGCCGAACTCGGCGGGGTAGCCACGCCCCTTGTTCGCGGGGTGGTCGGGCTCGCGGAACCGCCAGAACATATGCTGGACGCGGTCGGGTGTGTCGAACAGGCAGTAGAGGAGGCCCGCCTCGTGCCGGTTCAGCTCGTGGAGCAGCATCGCCTCTCGCTCGTCCCAGGCGTCGGCGCACTGGTCGAGGAACGCATACTCGTCGATCCGGCCGTTGTTAAGGCCGGAGTGGTCCTCGACCATCCCCGTGGTGTAGTAGGGTCCAAGCACGCCGGCCAGCTCGCGGGCGTAGGAGGCCGGTGCGGCGATCGGGAAGAGGGGCTGGTCGGGGTCGAAGTTGATCGGCGATGCATACAGGTTCACGTCGGGCGAAGTGCCGGCGAGGTAGAGCCGGATCATTCCACGGACGGTCTGGAGCAGGCCGGCCTTGAAGTGAACCTTCAGCCAGCCGCTCCACTCACCGAGGGTGAGGACGTTTTCCGAGGGGGAGCCAGCCGAACGGACGACGGCAGTCTGGCCATCGGGAGCCGGCCTGAGTTCCAGCTCGAATCGGAGCGGTGCTTGATCCTTGCCCCCGCGGGGCCCGAGCAGCTCGCCCCGATAGGTCCCGTCGCCCGATTCGATTAGAGGAACGACGACCTCCGATTCTTCGGTCACGGGGTCGCTCGCGCTCGTCATCCAGGTCGGTGTCCCGAGCCCCCCGCGCAGGTCGGGCACGCCCATCCCGGCGAGCATCCGGCCCCGGCCGATGGCCGGCGGATAGGTGCAAGGGCAGCGGAGGATGGTCGAGGGGATGCCCGCCTTGGCCAGGAGGTCCCAGACCGGCGTCCCGCCGCGGAGATTCACCGCCTTGGGTGGGAGCCAGGCGGCGGCCTGCTCGTAGCGGTTCAGGGAGAGGTCGGGGCGGTAGGTCAGGGGGTCGCGGCGGATGAAGTCGAAGATACCGTGGCCGCCGGGGTTCAGGCCCGTGGCGAATGTCGACCAGGCGACAGGCGTCTGCGCCGGGGAGGTGGTGGCGACTCGCGCCAGGCCGCTCCCATGCGAGGCCAGTCGGGCAAGGTTGGGCAACTCGCCGGCATGCAGAAGGGGCGCAGCCACCTTCGGCTCCAGCCCATCCAGGCCGATCACGATCACCCGGTCGACCACGGCTCGGAGGGCCATCAGGAGGTGACCCTAGACTGATTAGCCGACGGGGCGGCCAACGTCGAATCAGCACGATTGCCCGGACGGCGAATTCGATCGCCGGCATTACGGGCGATGGCAACCGGCCGATGAGCCTTAACCTCACGCCTGCTTCTGATCAGGTCGACGAGGAAAAATCGGACCCGCTGGCCGAACATGAGCACGAATCCGAAAATCGCGGCCAGGGCCGATGTCAACGGAAGGGTGGTCTCGGGGCCGAAGTAGGCGAAGATCATGCGAAACACCTCCCTGTGTTGAGATGTCCCGACGCTCACGCTCGTCTCAGGTGCGATCTTGTCAAGCCAGGGCGTAGCAGACGGCGACGGGCGGGGGGATACCGGGCTAATCCTGCCGAAATCCATCTCGACGGACCGGAACAATAAAGACTTGGCAAGTCCTGTCGAGGTCATTTTGACGAGTTTGAAGGCTCGCGGGCTGACTGCATTCCGAATCGATCCCGACGACTGGGTAAGCGATGCAGCCGGGACGATGTGCGCGCCAGTACCTTGAGAATGAAACGCGGAGAAGCGAATATTCGGTCTCAACGACGAGAAATCGGACTTCGTTGCCGGCACTTAGTTCTTTGAGTGCGATTCTCGCTAGTTCGGCGCGATTGAGGAAAAGGGGACTGGCTCCGCAGCGAAGCGCAGGTGCCTTGTATGATTCCACGGAAGGCGACTCGCCGCGATAGTCCGTTTGTGCCTTGGCCATTGTAGGCCGTGGGACAGCTTGGTCGTCGCGGTGTTTCTTCCCGGACTTGAGCCGGAACAGTCGCCCGGATCACACCGGATTCGCAAGGCTGGGCCACGCCGGGATGTCGTCCGCCGGACATCGGGAAATCGCCATGCAACCCACACCCCGCTTCGTCGGCATCGACGTCTCCAAGGCCCACCTCGACGTCGCCTCGCGACCCGACGGGCTCGAGGTGCGTCTGCCCAACAGCCCCGCAGGAATTGCTTCGCTGGTCGGCCAGCTCAGCGCGTCACCACCCGCTCTGGTCTTGCTGGAAGCCACCGGCGGCCTGGAGCGGGCGGCGGCCGTCGCCCTGGCCGAGGCCGGCCTGCCGACCCGGATCGTCGACCCGGCTCGCGTCCGCCACTTCGCCCGCTCCATCGGCCAGCACTCCAAGACCGACGCCCTCGATGCACGCGTCCTGGCCCACTTCGCCGAGGCCGTCCGCCCCGAGGCCCGCGAACTGCCCGACGAGCAAACACGCGACCTGCAGGCCCTGCTGGATCGGCGACGCCAACTGGTGGCCATGCGGGTCTCCGAGCAGAATCGGCTCAAACAGACGTCAACCGTCGCGGTGAAAGCCGACCTGAAAGCCCACATCACCTACCTGTCCGATCAGGTTGAACCGATGGATCGATCGATCGGCGAGCGGATCGAGGCCAAGACGGAGTGGAAGCTCCGCGACGAGGTGCTGCGAAGCGTGCCGGGGATCGGGCCGCAAACCTCGCGAGCGTTGCTGGGCCTGCTGCCCGAGCTGGGCCAACTGACAGGCAAACAGGTCTCGGCGCTGGCGGGCCTGGCCCCCCGCGCCCGCGACAGCGGCTCGGTCAAGGGGGCCCGAACAATCCTTCGGTGGCCGTGCCGAGGTCCGCACGGCGTTGTATATGGCCTCCGTCTCCGCGGCGCGGTACAACCCCGATTTGCAGTCATTCTACAAGCGTCTGAGGGAGGCCGGCAAAGCGCCCAAAGTCGCCCTGACGGCGGTGTCGCGAAAACTCCTGACGATCGCCAACGCGATGATCCGCGACATGAAGCCCTGGACGCCTAAGATGACGTGCGTCAAGGTGTGAAAAACGTCCGTGACGCTTGATGAGAAACACAGTCGCTGTCCCCTTTTCCGGCGTCATCAGCACGGCTGATCGAGGTATCCGTGGGCCCGCAGTCGCCTTGATCGCGGGCCCAGGCGGAGCGGGCTTACTTCAGATCCTGATCACAACCTTGCCGAAGTGCTGGCCAGACTCCATGTATTGGAACGCCTCGGCGGCCTGCTCGAAGTCGAAAACTCGATCGATGATCGGCTTCGCGTCCGTCTCGACGAGGTGGGCGACCATCCATTCGAAATCGACACGAGGGCCAACGTAGATCCCGTCGATCCGTGCGTTGCGGGCCATCAGCGGGAAGAGGCTGGCCGTCGTCGCGCCAAAGCCCGTGAGGACGCCGATCAAGGCGATCTGACCGCCTGCCTTCAGGCTATTGATCGACTTCTCCAGCGTACCGGGGCCGCCGACCTCGATGACGTGGTCGACACCACTCTTCTCCGTGTGCCGCCAGACCTCGGCATCCCAATCGGGGGTGGTCTTGTAGTTGATCGTATGGGATGCGCCCAACGACCGGGCACGTTCCAGCTTCTCGTCGCTGCTGGAAGTGACGATCACACTGGCCCCAAGGGCCGTCGCGAATTGGAGGGCGAACATCGAGACGCCTCCGGTCCCCAGCACCAAGACGGTCGCTCCGGGCTTCAGGCCGCCCCGAGATGTCAGGGCGGTCCAGGCCGTAAGGCCCGCGCACGGGAGACAGGCGGCCTCCTCGAAGGAGAGGGAGTCGGGGATTCTCACGATCCCCTGCTCATTGAGGATGACCTCCTCGGCGAGCATTCCATCGATCGTTCCGCCGAGGTCGGCCTTGTGGTAGGCCATCTGGAATGGGCCGTCGACCCAACCCTGGAAGAAGCAACCAGCGACCTTCTGGCCGACGCCGACACGACTCACCCCCTCACCGATCTCGACGACCTCCCCGGCTCCATCGGACAGAGGGACGATTCCCGCGACTTTTCGTCCGGCCATGTTCCGCAGGGCGATGAGATCCCGGTAATTGAGTGAAGTGGCACGGACTCGGATGCGGACCTCGCCGGCTTTCAGCTCGGGCGAAGGGAAATCGATGATCTTCAGGCCGAATGCCTCGCCTTCGGGGACGAAGAGAACGCGTCGCATGGGGGGACCTCCTGGGAGGAGAGACGAGACGTAGGCCAGAAACCTTCGGGCTCGATGGGAGATCAATTCTATCGAGTCCGTTCCAACGGCAGTTAATCCGGCCCTCGTCAGTGGGGGGAGCGCATCATCGTTCGGGAGGTTAGTCCACGTGAGAGTCGACAACCCTTCGTCGCTTCGGGCGGGTGCCTCGTTGCAAAACCGCCGGGTTTGTTTACCTTGGGAATTGCGATCGCCCGATCCAAGCATTCGGATCTCGGCGGGACGACCGGATGGGCGAAGTCGCCAGTCCCCGTCCCGACGGCGGTCGTGGGCCGTGGTCGTCGGCTCCCCGAACCATCTCGCCGCCCTCGACGGGTGCGGGATGGCCCCCTCCTGCGGAACTGACTCGATGATGACTGCTCCGATCGAGAAGCCCTCGGCCCAGGTCGAGGCTGCGTGCTCCGTCCCGTTGCCGCCGTTACCGCCCGGCTGGACGTCGCTGGCACGCGCCTTCGTGCAGAGCGCCCGGGCACATCGCGGCAAGGTGGCCATGGTCGACAGCACGAAGGCGAGCCTCACCTATGGCGAAGTTCTGGTCCGCTCGCTGGCGCTGGGCCGTTACCTGTCCCGCGAGGTGGGTTCTTCGAAGTACGTCGGCGTGATGGTGCCCCCCTGCGTGCCCGCGGCGGTGGTCAACGTGGCACTGGCGCTCTGGGGCAAGATCGCCGTCAACCTGAACTATGCTTCGGGCCAGCCAGTCCTCGACTCCGCGATCGGGCAGTGCGGCATCACCCACGTCGTGACCTCGCACAAGGTGGTCGATAAGGTTCAGCTGACTCCGCCAGGGACACTGATCTATCTGGAAGACGTGAAGGCGAAGATCACGCTCGCGGACAAGGCCTGGGCGCTGTTCGTTGCGAGACTCGTGCCGACCTCGATGCTCGGCCGCTTCCTCCCGGGCATGAACGACGAACGGCTGAGCAATATCGCGACGGTCATCTTCACGTCGGGCTCGACGGGCGATCCGAAAGGTGTCGTGCTCTCGCAGGAGAACATCCTGTCCAACGTGCATCAGGTCAACTCCCACCTGAATCTGAGCGACGACGAAGTGGTCCTTGGAGTCTTGCCCTTCTTCCACTCGTTCGGTTACACGATCTCGATCTGGACGGTGCTGACGCTGGGCAAGAAGGTGGCGTTTCACAGCAACCCACTGGACGCCAAGATCGTCGGCGAGCTTTGTGAGAAACACAAGGTCACGCTGATGACCGCGACTCCAACCTTCATGCGCACCTACATCCAGCGCTGCAAGGCGAGCCAGTTCAGCACATTGGTCCACCTTCTCCTTGGCGCGGAGAAGCTCAAGCCCGAACTCGCGCGAGAGATCCGCGAGTCAATCAAGATCGAGCCTCTGGAAGGCTACGGCTGCACGGAGACCTCGCCGGTCGCGTCGGTGAACAAGCCCTATCCCGCGGTCAACTGCCACGGCAAAACCTTGGAGGGAAACCGGCCCGGGACGGTGGGCTTGCTGATGCCCGGCACGTCCGTGAAGACGACCAACCCGGAGACCGGGGATGACCTCGCGCCAGGAGTCGAGGGGATGGTCCACATCAAGGGTCCTCAGGTCATGGTCGGTTACCTCAACAAGCCGGCCGAGACGGCGGTTGTCCTGCGCGACGGGTGGTATCGGACCGGAGACCTGGGCTACCAGGACTCCGACGGCTTTCTCCATATCACGGGTCGCCTGAGCCGGTTCTCCAAGATCGGCGGCGAGATGGTGCCTCACGAGAAGGTTGAGTCGGCCCTGATCCAGGCGATTGGTCGGATCGATCAGACCGTGGCAGTGACGTCCATTCCCGATCCGAAGAGGGGAGAACGCCTCGTCGTGCTGTATACCGATTTAGGCGGGACGCCCGAGGAGATTTGCCGAAAAATGTCGGCAACCGATCTGCCCAAACTCTGGCTTCCGTCGGCGTCCGATTTTCGAAAGGTGGACGCAATTCCGGTGCTGGCCTCGGGCAAGATCGACCTTCGAAGAATGAAGGAGCTGGCTTTGCAAGGGGCCGGATAGGCTTGAATCGGTTCACAAGTCGTGCCAAATCGCGTCGGGTATTACCAGGAGAAGGCCCTCGGTGTTAGACTCTCAAGAGTCGTCGAACTCACGAAACTCCGAGACTTCACGACGGCGCGGGGGCGCGGATGCACGTCATCCTCCGAGTCACCTCGGGACCGAGAACCGGCAAAGAGTATCTCTTTGACCGCCATTCCACGTTCGTCGTGGGGCGATCGTCGCACGTCCAGTTCCCACTGCCGGACGACGGCTTCCTGTCGCGCAATCACTTTCTCGTCGAGTTCAATCCCCCGGCCTGCTACCTCAAAGACCTGGGGAGCACCAACGGCACGAAGCTCAACGGCGTTCGCGTGGGCTCGGCCCGACTGAAGAATGGCGACATCATCTCGGCGGGCGGGACCTCCTTCGAAGTCGTCGCTGAAGAGTCGTCGGTCGACGCGATGTCGATCCGCTGTCTCGACTGCGGCCAGAAAGCCCCGTCTGACCTGATGGTGGCCACCACCGCGGTCGACCAGAAAGTCGAATGGTACTGCGACCGTTGTGTCGACCAGCGCAGGCGCTATCCCACGCCGCCCGAGGGCTTCAGGATCGAGCGGCGAATTGGCGGCGGGGGGATGGGTGAAGTCTTCCTAGCCTGGCGCCGGTCTGACCAGCAGCCGTTCGCCATCAAGACGATGATTCCCACCGTGGCCGCCAGCCGGCACGCCAAGGAGCGATTCCGGCGCGAGCAGGAGGTGATGAAGGATCTCCGCCATCCGAACATCGTCGCCTTCATCGACATGGAAGAAATCGACGGCCAATTCCAGATCATCATGGAATACGTCGACGGCAAGAATGCACTTGAGTGGGTCGGGAGCCTATCGAGGCCGATCTCGACGGGAACTGCGGCGCGGGTTGGGCTGCAACTTCTTGCGGCGCTGGACCATGCGCATGCAAAGGGGTACGTTCACCGCGACATCAAGCCGTCGAATTTGCTGGTCGGTGGCGGCGGTGTGCGGCCCAAGGTGAAACTTTCGGATTTCGGACTGGCCAAGAGTTTCCGCGACGATGCGGGCTTCGTCGGCCTGACGCATCAGGGCGACATCGGCGGCTCGGTCGGGTTCATCTCGCCCGACCACATTCGCGACTTCCGCCAGGTGAAGGAGCCGGCCGACATCTATAGCGCGGCCACCACGCTCTATTACATGATGTCCGGGCACTATCCGTACCTGAATTTCGATCCGAGCCGCGCAGACGCCTACAATATGATCCTGGAGTATCCGACGGTGCCGATCCGGGCACATCGGCCCGACGTGCCCGAGGGGTTCGATCGCGTTTTGCGGAAGGCAATGGAGAAGCAGCCTCGCGACCGCTGGAAGTCGGCGGCGGCCATGTACGAGGCTCTTCGCCCGTTCGTCGACGAGCCCGGATGAGCTTGACCCTCGTCGCGAAGCTTGCGGTGTGTTAGGCTATTTGCTGCGCGTTCGGTCGATCCGATCGTGGGTAGGGAGGCGTGTCTGTTGGAGCGACCCGGGACGGTGGCGATCGTGGGCGTCGGCCTGATTGGCGGGTCGATCGGCCTGGCACTGCGCAAACGGTCGCTGGCCAGGCATGTCGTCGGCATTGGCCGCGACTCCCGTTCGCTGGACCTCGCCATTTCGCTGGGGGCCCTCGATGAGGGGACGACTGACCTGGCCGCCGGGGTTGCTGGCGCCGAGATCGTCGTTGTCTGCACGCCCGTCACGAGGATCGCCGAGGACATCATCGCCGCAGCGAAAGCCGCGCCTCGTGACGTCCTGTTGACCGACGCCGGGAGCACAAAGCGAGGGCTGGTCGGACGCATCGAGCGTGAACCGGCGGCCCGCGACGCGTTCGTCGGCGCCCACCCGATTGCCGGGTCCGAGCGGAAGGGAGTCGCCCACGCGATGCCCGACCTTTTTGAAGGTCGGCTCTGTGTCCTGACACCAACCGTATCGACCCCTGACGACCGGGTCGCCCGTGCCAAGGCGTTCTGGTCATCCCTGGGCTGTCGGGTGGAATGCACCAGCCCCGAGGAGCACGACCGGATCCTCTCCCTGACGAGCCACCTTCCGCACGTCGTTGCCTCGGCCCTCGCGGCCGCGATCCCCGCGGGCTGCCTGCCGATGGCCGCCGGTGCCTACCGGGATGGCACGCGAGTGGCGGCCTCCGACGGCTCGCTCTGGGCGGGTATTTTCCGCGAAAATCGCGAGCATCTACTTGCCGCGCTCGACGGCTTCGAAGAACGGATCGAGGCTTTTCGTCGTGCGCTCGAATCCTCCGAGCCGGGAAGATTAGAACGTTGTTGGGAAGAAGGGCGATCGTCACGCGTTCAGTACCGTGAGGCAGACGGACAGGCCCTGCTCGACTCGTGATGCGGGGCATTTGCCGGAAGATCGTCGCTTAAAATCGTCCTTTGGATCGGAAAGTGGACAGAAGCATGCTTTGGCATCTGCGGATCTTGCCCGCCCCCGGGCTCGCCGACCATCAAGGTGAACGCCTCGCCGCCGTGGCCGAAGAACTCGGCCTGGCAGGGCCTTGGTCCATCGGCTCATCTCGCGGATTCCTGCTGGAAGGCGAGATCGACCGCGCGGGAGTCGAGAAGGCGGCCCGGTCGATCCTTGTCGATCCGGTGGCCGAAATCTCGCAGATTCACGCGTCCGGAGATCCGGCCGATGCCTCGGAAGGCAAGGCCACGCTGGTGCACGTTTTCCGCCATACGGGCGTGACCGATCCCGAGGCCGAGAGCGGGCGCGCGATCTTGCGCGAGCTGGGCTATGCCGTCGAAAACGTCCGGACGATCCGGACATATCATGTCGAAGGGCCCGACGGCAAGATCGGCGAACTCATCCGCAAGGTCCTGGCCAACGACGCCGTCGAGCAGTCGGTGATCGGGGCCCTGTCGCTGACCAAGCTCGGCGGCGGACAATCCTATGATTTCCGGCGCGTCGAGGTGCCGATCCGTGGCATGGACGACCTCGCCCTGGCGAAGCTGAGTAAGGAAGGCCAGCTCTATCTCAGTCCGGCCGAGATGCGGCAGATACGCGACCACTTCGAGAGTCAGGGGCGCAACCCCACCGATTGCGAGCTGGAGACCCTGGCCCAGACCTGGAGCGAGCACTGCTCGCACAAGACGCTGCGGGGGGACATCGACTTCGAAGGCGTCTCGATCAAGAACCTGCTCAAGCAGACGATCTTCGCAGCCACCCAGAAGCTAAACCTCGACTGGCTCGTCAGCGTTTTCGCCGACAACGCCGGGGTCGTCCGGTTCGATGACGAGGTGGACGTCTGCTTCAAGGTCGAGACGCATAATCACCCCTCGGCGATCGACCCGTTCGGAGGGGCCAATACCGGGCTCGGCGGCGTGATCCGCGACCCGATGGGGACCGGGCTGGGTGCCAAGCCGATCTGCAACACCGACGTCTTCTGCGTCGCGCCCCCGGATTTCCCCCCCGATATGCTGCCTCAGGGCGTGCTGCACCCCAAGCGGGTCCTGACCGGGGTCGTCGCCGGGGTGCGCGATTACGGCAACAGGATGGGCATTCCGACGGTCAACGGCGCGTTGGTGGTCAACCCGGGCTATCTGGCCAACCCGCTCGTCTTCTGCGGAACCGTCGGAGTGATCCCGCGCGGGATGTCCGAGAAGCACGTCGAGCACGGCGACCGGATCGTAGCCGTCGGCGGCCGGACCGGGCGCGATGGCATTCATGGCGCCACGTTCAGCTCTGCCGAGCTGACCGCGGATTCGGAGTCGATCTCCGGCGGTGCGGTCCAGATCGGCGACGCGATCACCGAGAAGATGGTGCTCGATGTCATCATGCAGGCACGCGAACGTGGCCTCTTCCGGTCGATTACCGACTGCGGTGCGGGCGGCTTCAGCTCGGCCGTAGGCGAGATGGGCGCCGAGATGGGGGCGGCCGTCGACCTCGACCGGGCTCCGCTCAAATACGCGGGCCTCTCCTACACCGAGATCTGGATCAGCGAGGCCCAGGAACGGATGGTCATGGCCGTCCCGCCCGAGAACCTCGGCGCCCTGCTCGACCTCTGCGCCGCTGAAGGGGTCGAGGCGACCGACCTGGGGGTCTTCGAAGCCACGGGCCGGCTCACCCTGCGGTACAACGGTGAAGTCGTCGGCGACCTGTCTATGGAATTCCTCCACGAGGGTCGCCCCAAAGTCATCCGTGCTGCCACGTTCACCCCGCCTCCGTACGTCGAGCTGGACCTGCCGGATCGAACGGAATTCAACACGGACCTCCTGAAGCTCCTCGGACATTGGGACGTTTGCAGTAAGGAATGGATCGTCCGCCAGTACGACCACGAGGTGCAGGCACGGACGGTCATCAAGCCGCTGGTCGGCGTCAAGGACGACGGCCCCGGAGATGCGTCGGTGGTCCTGCCGGTTCACGGTTCGTACCGAGGGCTAGCGATCTCCTGCGGGATCAATCCACGCTACGGACGTCTGAACCCTTATGCGATGGCCACTTTGGTGGTTGACGAGGCGATCCGTAACTGCGTGGCAGTGGGTGCCGATCCCTCGAGGATCGCGCTGCTGGATAATTTCTGCTGGGGCAACACCGAGCGTCCCGAGACGCTCGGCTCCCTGGTCCTGGCCGCCCAGGGATGCCATGACCTGGCCCTGGCTTACGGCACTCCGTTCGTCTCTGGCAAGGACAGCCTTTACAATGAATACACTCACGAGGGGAAGAGCCTGGCGATTCCGCCCACGCTGCTCATCAGCGCGATGGGGCAGGTGCCGGACGTCCGCCACTGCGTGACGATGGACCTGAAGGAGCCGGGTAACGTCCTCTTCATCGCCGGCCACACGCGGAACGAGCTGGGCGGGTCGCTCTGGTCCGAGGTCGCTATCCTGGAAGGTGGTCGCGTCCCCGAGGTCGCCCCCGAGCTGGGCCTTTCCCTGTTCCGCGCGGTCCACGCGGCGATTGGACGAGGTCTCATTCGCAGCTGTCACGACCTGAGCGAGGGGGGGCTGGCGGTCACCCTGGCCGAGATGGCCATCGCGGGCGGGCTTGGGGCCGAAGTCTCCGTGCGCGACATCCCGTGCGATGATGATGCGGCCGAGGATGCCATCCTCCTCTTCTCCGAGAGTCCGTCGAGGTTCGTGCTCGAGGTTGCCCCCGAGAATGTCAGCGCGGTCGTCGAGCTCTTCGAAGGGCTGCCGCTCGGTCGACTTGGCGATGTGGTTAAGTCCGAGTTTCCCCTCCGTGTGCTGGGTCTCGACGGTCAGGCGGCCGTTGAACTCGAAGTCTCCGCGATGAAGTCCGCCTGGCAGGCCCCATTGCGTTGGTGAAGACGCCCCGGCGTCCGACCCGTTCAACCTTGGATTTCTCGGTATGGTCTTGTTGAGGAAGGTCCGATGCTCCGATTCATCACATTCGTCGACGGCTCGAATCTGGATGGCGTGCTGAAGCATCTGAATTTGCGAGTGGACGACTACGGCTCGTTCTACCGGCATATCTTCGAACAAAGCGTGCATTACTGGGGCAGGACGTTCGCGGAAGGCTCCCCCTGGCCCTCGGCGCAGCATTCCAGGATCTACTGGTATGTCGTCGGCAAGATGGATGAGTGGGACCTGAATGATCCCAAGGCCGAGTCCCGGCTCCGTTCCCGGTTCGAGCTGAACCCGAGGCTACGCGACTCCTACATCGAGGACTTGGCCCGGCGCATGCCAGACATGTCGCCAGACCATCGCAGCGAGGAGGCCTGGAGCATCTGCTTCGCCGAGACTCGCGACTGGTACGAGAACAAGCGACGGGCCCTCGAGCGAAAGAAGCGGTTCTACCACGGCGTGCAGTCGGCAACCGACTTCGTCGAGATCCGCCAGGAAGGGCACTGGAAGGTCGACCTGCTGCACCACACCCTGAACGAGAAGGGCCTGGATACCAGCCTGGCCGTCGACATGGTGGCGTTGCAGGATACTTATGACATCGCGCTGCTGATCTCGGGCGATGCCGATGGCATCCCCGGTATCAACTACGTCAAGAGCCGGTCGAAGCACGTCGGCGTGGTCGAATTCCGTCGCGGGTCGGCGGCAGACTTCCCGACCAAGGGCGCCTCGTCCCGCCTGAAAATCGCGGCCGATTTCGTGGTGCAGATCTACGAGGCCGACCTGATCCGTCGGAATCTCGGCTATCGGGCCGAGCCCGACTACCAGTCGACCGGCTATTCCAACCCGGGCGACGGCGGATACTGAGTCCAGAGGAATCAGGCCGGGGTCGACCCGAATTCCATTCGACTCCGGCCCGAGAGGGAGATGCCCGACCGATGCCGACGCCCCGAGTTCTCGTCCTGCGCGCCCCCGGGATCAACTGCGACGAAGAGACCGCCCTGGCCTGGACGAAGGCGGGGGCCGAGGTCGAGACCTGCCACATCAACCGCCTGGTCGAGGATTCTGCCGGCCTCGACGCCTTCCAGATTCTGACCATCCCCGGTGGCTTCTCCTACGGCGACGACCTGGGCGCGGGGCGGATCCTGGCCACGCGTCTCCAGGCCGGATTAGGCGAAGCCTTGCGCCGATTTCGCGATCGCGGCGGCCTGATCCTGGGGATCTGCAACGGATTCCAGGTGCTCGTACGTGCTGGCCTACTGCCAGGAGGCGAAGGCGAAGCCTCTTCTGCCACGCTGACACACAATGACTCGGGCCGCTTCGAGTCGCGATGGGTCCGCCTCCGACCCAAGGGAGGCGTCACACCGTTCCTCGCCGATGACGAGCCGATCGAACTGCCGGTGGCGCACGGCGAGGGCAAGTTCCTCGCGGCCGGCGATGGACTCACTTCGTTATTCGGATCCGGCCAGGTCGTGCTGCGCTACGTCGACGAGTCGGGCGAGCCGACCGAAGGGCATCCGGCCAATCCGAACGGATCGCCAGGAGCCGTCGCGGGCGTCTGCGACCCGACCGGGCGAATCTTCGGCCTGATGCCGCACCCCGAGCGACATATCGACCCGCTGCATCACCCCCGCTGGACTCGTCGGATCAACCCGACACTCGAGGGGGATGGCTTGCGCATCTTCCGCAACGCCGTGAATGCCTGTCGCGGCGCCTGATGGACGAGCCGGCCCGGCTTGATTGATCTCCGGGTCTGGAGTACATTCCCGCGCATCCGAGGGGAGCCGGCAAGGACTCGCCGCCCCCTTGACCACGATTGGAGCGGGCATGGACGCCAGCACCCGAAGGGCGGGATCTCCCCGCACGCGCCGCCCGTCCGCGCACAGCCCGACCGCTTTCGAAGGTCTGCGGATCGCCCTGGTCCACGACTGGCTGACCGGGATGCGCGGAGGCGAGAAGTGCCTCGAAGTCCTCTGTCGCGCGTTTCCCGACGCCACGTTGCATACCTTGATTCATCGCGAAGGCCGGCTCAGCCCGGCCATCGAGGCGATGTCGATCAGGACATCGCCCCTGCAACGCCTGCCGGGGATCTTCCGGCACTATCGCAAGCTCCTACCGATCATGCCCCTGGCAGCTGGCCGCCTGAATGTGGGCGATGTCGACCTCGTCGTCAGCCTGAGCCATTGCGTGGCTAAATCGGTCAGCGTGCCGGCCGGCGTGCCTCACGTCTGCTACTGCTTCACCCCGATGCGCTACGTCTGGGATGGACGCGAAGCTTATCTGGCCTCCTATGAGGGTAAGCCGCTACGCAAAGCACTGGCGGGCTTTCTGCTCGACCGTTTGCGTCGGTGGGACCGAGGCTCAGCGGCCCGGGTGACCCACTTCGTCTCGATCTCCGAGACGATCCGCGACCGGATCGCGCGATGCTACGATCGCGAAAGTCGCGTCATCCAGCCCCCCGTCGACACCGACTTCTACCGCCCGTCGGCCGAGCCCGTCCAGCGGTCGCAAGGCTATCTCTGTGTCTCCGCGCTGGTGCCTTACAAGCGAATCGATCAGGCGATCGAAGCCTGCATCAAGACGGGACGAGCCCTGACGATCATCGGAGAAGGTCCCGAGCGGGCACGCCTGGAGCGGATCGCCGGGCCCAATGTCCGGTTCCTGGGGTGGCAACCCGACGAGGTGATCCGCGAGCAATATCAGACTTGCCGGGCACTGATCTTCCCCGGTGAGGAAGACTTCGGCATCGTGCCCATGGAAGCTCTGGCCTGCGGTTGTCCGGTCATCGCACTTGGGCGAGGCGGCGTCGCCGAGACGGTGAACGACCGCGTGGGCCGGGTCTATCCCGAACCCACGACGGGGTCACTTCAGGCAGCACTGGACACATGGGAAGCCGACGGAATGCCGCACGACGCCGGAGAGGCGCGACGTCGAGCCGACGGATTCAGCCTCTCCCAGTTCCGAAATCGGTTGCTTGACCTCCTCGCCGAGGTCGCCTCCCAGCGTCGGCAACCCTCGGCCGTTCCGACGCCGCATCACATCGCTTCCAGGCCGCATGCTGCCGCGGAAGTCAGTCGTCGCTCCGGCCGCCGAGCAGGCCGAGGCGATACAGGTAGTACAGGAGGGTGAGCACGCTGGACAACGTGGCGGCCACATAGGTCCAGGCTGCCGCGTTGAGGACGTCCCCGACGACCTTGTCTTCCTCGGGACGGATCAGGCCGGTCACGGCGAGATTAGCCCTGGCCCGGCGGCTGGCGTCGAACTCGACCGGAAGATTGACGAGCTGGAAGACGACCGTCGTACTGAACAGGATGACGCCGGCGAGAATCAACGGGGTCATCGACAGCATGAAGCCGGCGATCATCGTGATCCAGGCGGCGCTCGATCCGAAGCTGGCGATCGGGACCATCAGGCCGCGGACGACCATCAACGGATAACGATGCGCGTCCTGGATGGCGTGCCCCGCTTCATGGGCCGCCACGCCGAGGGCGGAGAGCGAGGTGCCGTAGAAATTATCCTGCGAGAGCCTGAGTACCTTGTTCGAAGGGTCGTAATGGTCCGTCAAGTGCCCGGCCACGGGCTCGATGGGGACGTCGTAGATTCCGTCACCTTCCATGATCCGTCGCGCGGCCTCCGCCCCGGTAATCCCCGAGGAAGAATTGACCTGTGAGCCCCTGGCATAGGCGGATGAGACCCGTGCCTGCGCCCACATGGCGAGCAACATGGCCGGCGCGACGAAGACGAGGTACATATAGTCGAAGTGGAAGAACATGATGCACTCCTGGGGCGGGCCGAGTGCGGAAGCAAGTCGACTCAATGCCCCACTCTAGAATACGCCATCGCGGGCCGAGGGGTTCGGTCGGTGCTGACTCACGCCTTGAAGCACTGATTCTACCCGATCGGCCCTGCAAAGAACCGGCATTCTACGACCCGAGCACGCTGCCAGACGGATTCGTGGCGAGGGGGCTTCCCGAGGCGATTCGGGACGATCTCGTTCGGCGATCGACCGAGGTCAGCGTTTCGATCCGGCCGGTGAGCGTCCGATAGCGGTCATCCCAAGTGTAGCCCGTCTCGACCTGCTGCTTCCCGGTCGCTCCCAGAGTTTGCCCGAGCGAGGGGCTTGCGACCAGACGGCCGATTGCGGCGGCAAGGTCGCCGGGCTGGCCGAACGGGACGAGCAGCCCGTTGACCCCATCCTGAACCACCTCGGCGACCCCACCCGCGCGTGCGGCGACGACGGGTTTGCCGTTGGCCCAGGCCTCCAGGAAAACGATGCCGAAGGAGTCGGTCCGGGACGGCATGGCGAAAATGTCGATCGCGTCGAAGAACCCGCGACACTCCTCCGTCGTGATCGGTCCGATGTGGTGCAGCCAGGGGGAGTGTTCAAGGGTGCCCAGGAACTCGGCGAACCTGGGTGTCGCCCGCCCGGCGAGGGCGAGCTGAACGGGCGTTCCAACCCGAGATGCGTTGATCCGAGAAAGGGCGTTCACCAAGTCGACGGTCCCCTTGTCGAGGTCAAGCGCGCCGAGTTGGCCGACGAGGGGCGTGGATGCGTCGAGGCCGAGTCTGGCTCGAAAATCCAAACCATCCCCTCCGGTAACATCCGCGTGCTCGATGGCCATCGGCAGAGTGAGAAGTCGAGACCGATTGATGCCCCACGAGACAATGGTGTCGGCCTCCAGCCGCGTGGCGGCAACCACGAGGTCCGCCTGGGAGAGAAGCCAGCGTTGATGCGATCGTGTGTAGGCCCGATGGACCGGGTCGCCGGGGGTCGCGAGGTGGAGGAACGGGGTGACCACGAGCGGGGCACCGGCGGCCCTTGCCGTACGGAGCGCCGCGTAAGTGAAATTTGTGTAAGGGAACGCAATCGAGCAGACCAGGTCGTATTCGCCTCTTACGCGATTAATCCCGGGCAGGATCGGGAAGAACGAGGCGAATTGACTGCGGATCGACGGAAGTGGTGCGTAGCCTAGCAGCTTTCCCGCGTAGCGCTGTCCAGGGACGTGACGAGGCCGGAACCTGGTGATCCGCGCCCCGTCGATGTTTGTTCGAGAATCGGCTTCGATTGCTCGGCCTGCGGGGCTCGTGAAGCGTGCGAGGTCGTCGGCATCAGTCGTGAAGACATCGACCTCATGCCCTTCGCCCACCATCCGGCGCACCATCGCGCGGGCGTAATTCTCGGATCCGCCGATAACCGGTGCATATCGGTGCGTGAACCAGGCGACTCTCATCGCGTCGCCTCCCGGTCGGGCGATCGCCCCGGGCTGGCCAGTTGAGCGGGCTTCAAGCCGTTGGAGACAGTGAGTCCGCGAACCTTGAGGACGGGAAAATCATCGGCTCGTCGAGACCTCGAGCTCCCATCGGCGACGGACAGGGTCAGATGATGCAGGCCCGGTCGAATCTTAAGATCGGCCGTGGTGAACAGCACCTCTCGGGTCGAGCTGGCTGTCCACTCGGCCAGCGTCCGATCGTCTTCCGACAATCGGACCGGGCGATCCTCACCGTCGACCCTCATGGACGACTGAAGCGCAATCGGGCCCGAATCCGGCGGGACGAACAGGGCCAGCTTCGAGGTTCGGCCGGCCACCCACTCGCCGTCCTGCCTGGTGTCGGGGCGAATCTTCCAGCCGTCGAGCCGGAGCAGCATCGGCCGGATTGGCGACGCGAGCTTCTCGCGCGACCAGATGGTGACGGCGGAGTCCCGGTGAATCTCGGCACTCGCGAGGGCCCGTTCCAGAGGTCCGAATTCCATGGGTATTGCAAGCTCGAATGGCTCGGCGCGATGCAGCACGACGTGATCGAAGCTATGGATCGTGAGATAGAGCCAGACCTCGTCGCGCAGGTCGGCCGAGCTTTCCGGATGTTCGGCCCCGGCCCGATTGCGTTCCGACCAGAATGGCGAGGGGTGAATGATGGCGGCGTCGAACGCACGATTGGGGTGGGCGCTGTAACCGGCCGTGGAGCAGATGCCGTGCTTCGACTGCCAGTAGCCCCAGAGCGAGGATTGCGGCAGGCCCTCGGAAGAATCGAACAAGGGGGCGTCGATCAAGGAGCGGCTGCCCTCTCGTCCGGCCAGAGTGCGGTAGTAGTCGGGGACGTCCGGGATGGCAGCGGTCGGAAAAAAGACCATGCTGAGATCGACCACGATGAGGACTGCGAGGACCAAGGTGGCGGCAAGTCGCCGACGAAGGTCCAGGTGTTCCAGCAGCATTCTGGCACCGATGGCCACGGGCGCGGCGGCGGCGACGGCCACAAGAAGGTTGAAACGGGCCGGCACGCGGAGCAATCGCATCGGTGGCAGCAACGTCCACAACCAACCGGCGGGCAGCGGGACGTTCAGCCCGAACACGTCGAGCCGTGAGCCCAGGGAAAGGACGAACATAAGCCCCAGGACCGACCACCAGAAACCGGCATTCGGCAAGCGCGAGCGGCCCGAACTTCGGGCTGCGACCAGCAGGAGTCCGATTGAAACCAGGCCTAGATAGGAACCGCACTCGTAGACCCGATCGTCGAAGAAGGTCCCGCCCAGATTCAAGAGGATCTTCCCCAGGCCATGCTCGGGAGTGGGGACGGCATAGCTCCAGGCCGCGGCGCCGAAGCGGTCGAAGGCGGTGCGAGGGCGTTGCATCGAATAGCCGGCCGAGACCGCCCACACCTGGCCAGCGAAGGCTAATGCAAGCGGCCCAACGAGGAGGGCGGAAAGCGCCAGCGACCAGCGGAGTCGCAACCTGAGCCAGCCCAGTCTCTGTGACCTAACCTGCTGCCAGGTGGCCCACGCGAGATACCAGGTGGCGGGTATGAGGCCGAGGACCGCGAGATAGGGACAGCTGAAGACCATCGCCAGATAGAAAACGCCGGCGACCAGCATCCTCCCGACCTTAGGTCTCTCGATGAAGTCGATCCAGGCCATCAGGAAGAGCGAGACCGCGCCCATCTGAATCAACTCGACGTGACCGTGCGCGTGCAGCATCATCGGGCCGCTGAGCATCGTCGCCAGGCCGGCGAGCCAGGCGGCGCAGCGGCTCCGACTCACCCGAAATCCGAGCAGGAACGCGCCGATGCCCGTCGAGAGAAAGCCGAAGGTCCAGAGGATGTTGAATCTGAGGATGTCGTTGTCGGTGAAGGCCGAAAGGGCCATGAAACCGACGGTCTGAAGGTGCATCGTCGGGTTGAAGCCCAGCGGCAGGCCGGTCGGGTAGTTCAGGCCGTCGGAGAAGTAAGGAGAGCGATCGCCCCCCATGCCGGCCTGGGTGTTTCGCATCGTCCAGAGATGCACGAGGGGATCGGTGGGATGTCCCGGGATGCGGGTCGTCGGGCTGAGAAGCGCGGGATATGTGGCCGCGATGAGCGCGACAAAATATCCCGCCAGCGCCATCAACAAGCTTCGCGTGCCGGGCCATCTCGGTGTGGGCTGCGTCGAATCGTGCACGCCGACCCTCCGGAGCGTTGTGCCTGGAACAGAACCGTGATCAACGACGCTCGGGGGCGGCACCAACCGCGGCGGCTTGCGCGGGAGGGGTCTCTCGGTCGAAGATGTAGACCTGGGCCACGCCGCGGACGGGCTCGGGGGGGAAGGAAGCGACCGGGGTCCGGCCGGCGACCATCTCGCGGAGCCAGTCGCAGTAGATCCAGGGCCCCTTCAGGTGGGCGTCACGCACCACAATCCAGCGGGCCGAGCCCGAAGGGCGGGCGTCGTGCAGGTCGGCGAACGTATATCCGGGCCGTCCCGAGTAGAACTGCGACCAGCCGGTGACGTCGACGATCTTGGCGCCCTCGGGGACGTGGGCAGAGACCCAGCCGCCGGCATCCTTGTAGCTGCCGAAGCGATCATTGACCGGCGCGAGCAGGCCATCGGTCTGCATGGTGACGATCGCAGCAAACGCCATGGCCCAGATGATCGGGCCGGGGCGGAACGTCGTCTCGGGCTGGCCGAACCAGCGACCCGGAATGACGATCGCGCGGATGAGGGTCGAAAGGCCGAGCGCCGCCGCTCCAAACATCGGCAGGACCGCGAGCATCGCGTGCCTCGGCGTGCAGTAGCCTCCGGTCGCGTGCAGTCGCATCAGGCCGAGGAATGCGGCACCTTCGACAACCATGACGAAGAGCCAGAGCCTCGAGCGCTCGCGGGGTGGCCAGGCGATCCAGAGACCGAAGGCGACGAGCGGGAGCAGAGGGAGCGAGACCGCATCGCGGATCGCTCGGGCGACCGAGCGAAAGGCCAGGGCGTAGGTCTTGGCCACGCTCTGGTCCGGCTCGAGCGGACGTTCACGCTCCACGGCCAGAGTTCCCGATTTGGCCGTCAGGCCGAGCAGTCGCCCGACCGCCGGCTTGGTCGCCAGGCCGCCGCGTGCAAGCACGAACGGGCCGGCAACCAGGGCTGGGCCCAGAATCAGGAACGCGATCGCCGCCCACCAGCGAGGCCAGTACATTCGGGTCGATTGGGTCAGCGGCATCAGCAGCAGGGTGCACGCCAGCGCCGCCGGTAGAAGTAGCCCCTCTGGCCGGCAGAGGTACGCAAGCCCGCCGAACGCGACGCTCAGGGGGAGCCAGCCGAACTTCCCCTGACGGAGGAAGCGCAGGCCCGCCCAGAAGCCCCAACTCCAGAAGAGGAGGAATGTCGACTCACTCAGGGCGTCGGCGAAGACGTGGCCGGTGATCGGCACGAGGAACGCCAGGATACAGGCGAGCCAGGCCGTCTCGTCGCCGAAGAGTTCGGCCGAGACCAGGTAGAGCGGGATCACCAGCAGCACGCCGGCGAGGATCGAGGCCAGTTGGGCCGCAAACTGCCAGTCGTCGGGGCTCGTACCGCCGACGACTTGGTGAACCGCCGCGATCGCCATGGGGTAGATCGGGTGGTCGACCGATCTGACGAGACCCTCCCGCCAGGTCCCTTGGTCGATGAGCTTCGCCTGGGCGACGTAGCGCAGGCCGTCGGCGAAGAGGATCTCGGTGTGCCTGGCCAGCCAGCCGAGCAGGCCCGCGGCGAGGATCATCAGGGCGGCCATGCGTGTGGCGTGTTGGGTCGGTCTCACGAGATCCATCCTTAGATTCGGGGAGACGCGGCCAGCATCCGGCGGCCGATCGACTTTCTTCCCGGAGCGATGCTCAGTTCCGACGGTGTGCGCCCAGGCCCGAGGTGGGCTTCGACGCCCCACCGTCATCCGGCCCGGTCTCCTCCACCGCTTCGGCGAGGCGTCGGACCGTCCCTCCTCCCGGCGTCTCGCCGTTCCGCAATGCCCTGGCGACTTCGCCGATCCGGGCCCACGATCGCGTCTCCTGCGTTTCTTCGCGGGCTCTGAGCCAGAGCAGGGCACAACCCGACTCCAGCGTGACGACCCAGGATAAAATGAGGAACTGCCAACGTGGTAAGTGCTTGCGGAAATAGAGGAGCTTGCTGTGCCTGGTAATCAGGCGCATCTTGGGGGAAAGTGCCCGATTTTGCAAGGGATCTCGATGGACGACCTCGGCCGAGGGGTCATATTCCACGCGCCAGCCGGCGTCTCGTGCCACCCGACAGAGGGCGACCTCTTCGTGATACAGAAAGAAGTCCTCGTCCATCCCGCCAATCTCGTCGAGCATGTCCCGCGAGAGCAGCATGCAGGCCCCTGTAACCCAATCGACAGAACCCCCCTCCGGACGCCAATCGGCCTGGTATTTCCGCCGACTCCGAGGTATGAACTGCTCCCAGACGACCCGGGCCAGGTCGGGGAAGGCCCCGACGGATCCCTGTCGCGATCCATCGGAGTTGACCAGCGCAAAGCCGACCACGCCCGGTGGCCTGGCCCCGGACTTCTCGTCGCCATCGAGCCGGCGGAAGACCCTGGACAGGAAGTCGGGCGCGGTGACAACGTCGGGGTTCAAGACCAGGATTCGCGCCCCATGCGCGGCCCGCACCCCGTCGTTGACCCCCGCCGCAAACCCGCCGTTGTCCTCTCGCTCGACGAGCCTGACGCTGGCATTGGCCGCGTCGAGTTCCGAGGGAGGAGGGCCAGCCGACGCGTTGTCGACGATGACGACTTCGCAGAGGCCCGAGCGAACCTCGGGCGCGTTGGCTAACTCTCCGACGAGTCGCAGGGTGTCGGGCCAACTGTTGTAGTTGACGATCACGACCGAAAGTCGGACCGTCGCCGGGGGACGAGTCGTCACGCTTGATGGCCCTGTCGGGCCGGCCGCGGGGAAGGCGGCACGGCCGAGTTTCTCGGAATAACTGGAATCAAGCGTCGGATCGTCCGATGGAGTGCCTTGAGGGAAATCCGAGTGAGCTTCGCCACGGATGGCCAGACAGCTCGCGGTGTGAGGGAGAGTCGTCGCCGGCCCGCCCCGCCCCCGAATCCCACGCCGATGGATCGGTGGAGACTCATGGACAATCCCCTGGACAGGAATCGCTGGTGGAGATGGCCGAGTCCGGCCGTGGCCACCGGCCGCGTCCTGATCGTCGGCTTCCATCGCGACAGCCGTCGCGTGGCTCGTAGTCTTCGGGACGGCCCCTGGCTGGATCTCCCCGTCATCGGCTTCGTCGACGCCGGCCACCCCCGCCATTCTGGCGGCCCGAGCCGCGGGCGGCAACTCGCCTTGCACTCGCAGTCCGAGCCGGTCCCCGTCCTGGGCCGGCTCGACAGCCTCGCCGAGGTGGTGACTCGCTCGGGCGCCACCCACCTGGTCGTCGCCATGTCCGGGCCGCAAGGCAAGCGGCTCGAGCCCGCCCTGAGCAGCCTGAACCGCGCCGAGGTCAGCGTCCATTGGGTGGGCGAGGACCGAAAAGCCGGGCCGATGGGCCACTCCCCATACCATTCGCCCCACACCCACGCCAGCTGGCGATGGGATCGCCTGGCGAAACGGGTCCTCGACGCGACCGCGTCGCTTCTGGGCCTGCTGCTGTTGAGCCCCCTTCTGTTAACCGTGGCCTTGATCATCTGGGTAACGTCCGGCAGGCCGATCCTCTACACCCAGGAACGGGTCGGGCAGGGGGGACGCGTCTTCAAGCTCTTCAAGTTCCGCAGCATGAGCGTCGACGCCGAGGGTGCGACCGGACCGATCTGGGCGTCGAATTACGACCAGCGGTGCACCAGGGTCGGTTCGTGGCTCAGGCGGTCGAACATCGACGAGCTGCCCCAGCTTATGAATGTCGTGATGGGTGATATGAGTTTGGTTGGCCCGAGACCTGAACGGCCCATCTTCGTCGATCAGTTCCGCACGGCCGTCCCCGATTACGACCTCCGCCACGCCATGCCGGGCGGCATGACCGGCTGGGCCCAGGTGCACGGTTGGAGAGGCCGGACGTCGCTTCGCAAGCGGGTGCAGTATGACCTCGACTACATCCAGCGTTGGAATTTCTGGCTCGACTTGAAGGTCCTTGTCATGACCATCGAGCACGTCTGCTGGAGCAGGACCAGCTGGGGCAAGCCCGAGCCGCTTCGGGGCCTCTCGGCGCGGACGAGGAGGGGGCGTCGTTGATCGAGCGGTCGTCGCCGAGACTTTCCGTCGTCATCCCGACCTACAACGGCCGCGCGCTTCTGGAGCGATGCCTGGCCAGCCTGGACCAGCACTCGCCGCCGGGGGTCGAGATTCTCGTCATCGACGACGCTTCGACGGACGGAACAGCCGAGTGGATTTCCGCGATTCATCCGGCCGTCCGCCTGCTCAGGATGGAGAAGAACGGCGGCTTCTGTACGACGGCGAACGCCGGACTCGCGGCCGCAAAAGGCGAATTCGTCCAGCTCCTGAATAATGATACGGAAGTGACCGAAGGATGGTACGAAGCGGCCCTACGGCCGTTTGAAAACCCGGCCGTCGGCTCGGTTGCCCCGTTGGTGCTCGTCCTGTCCGAGCCGGATCGGGTCGACTCGGCGGGAGACTCATACGCGTTCTTCGGCTGGCCGACCAAGCGAGGGCACGGTGAGTCCGCGGCCGAATGGGCCGTCAGGCCGGCTGATCGCGTCTTCGGAGCAAGCGGGGCAGCGGCCATCTATCGCGCATCGGCGCTGCGCCGATCGGGCCTGCTCGACCCGAGCTTCGGGTCCTATTACGAGGACGTTGACCTCGCCTTCAGGCTGCGATGGGCGGGATACGAATGTGAGTTCGCCCCTTCGTGCCGGATCCTGCACGCCATCTCGGCCACGTTCGACCACGCCCGACCCGGCTTACAGCGGCAGATGGCACGCAATGCCGAGCTGGTGTATTGGGCCAATCTGACGAGGACCTGGCTGGCGATCTCGGTCGTCCCGCATGCCGGATTCGTCATGGCTCAAGGCCTGGCCAGGCTGATGCGCGGTCGATTCGGGCCATTCTGGCGGGGGAAATGCGACGCCCTGAGCCTACTCGGGCGCGACCTTGCAGGACGTCGACGATTGCGAACGGACCTGGCCCGTTCGGCCGTTCATCGGCCCAATTTCCCGTTACGCGTGAATCCGCTCGGCGATGTGCGTAACCACATTGGCCGACCTGCCGAGACCAATCAAGGATTGGCGTCGCGATCGGACTGAGCGATGGACTCGATGCAACGAGCCGCGGCCGTCGTGATATTCACGACGGCCGCGGCTCGTTGCTCGATGAAGAACGATGTCGGTTCAGGCCTTCTTGGCGGCGATGACCGCATGGGCGGCCTCAATGACCTTGGCCGGAGTCATGCCGAACTTCTCGATCAGCTGGTCGGGCGTGCCGCTCTCGCCGAACTGGTCGCCCAGATTGACGTAGCGGATCGGCGACGGGTGCAATTCGGCGAGCGTCATCGCCACAGCACTGCCCAGGCCGCCGTGGGCGAGGTGCTCTTCGGCCACGACGAACGCGCCGGTCGCCTTGGCGGAGGCGAGCAGGGCGTCGCGGTCGATCGGCTTGACGGTGTGCATGTCGAGGACGCGGGCCTCGATGCCCTGACCGGCAAGTGAGTCGGCGGCGTCCAGGCAGGCGGCGACCATCAGGCCGTTTGCCACCAAGGTGACGTCCTTACCTTCACGCAGGACGATAGCCTTGCCGAGCGTAAAGTCGCACTTGCCTTCGGCATAGATCTTCGGCACGTCGGGGCGGCCGACGCGGAGATAGACCGGGCCTTTGTGCTCGAGCATCGCCTTAGTAGCCGCCTTGGCCGACTCCTCGTCGGAAGGGACCACGACCACGAAGCCGGGCAGCGAGCACATCAGGGAGACGTCCTCGATGCCCATCTGGCTGGCGCCGTCTTCGCCGATCGAGATCCCGGCGTGGCTGCCGACGACCTTGACGTTCAGTCGGGGGTAAGCGACCGACATCCGCAACTGGTCGTAGGCGTTGCAGGTGATGAACGCGGCGAAGCTGGAGACCAGGCCGATCTTGCCCGTGGCCGCGATGCCGGCGGCGACTCCCACCTGGTTGCTCTCGGCGATGCCGACGTTGAAGAACCGGTCGGGGTATTTCTTGCCGAACCACTCGGTCCGGGTCGAGTTGCTCACGTCGGCGTCGACCACCACGAGGTCGGTATGTACCCCGCCGAGTGCTTCAAGCGCTCGCCCGAAGGCGTCGCGCGTGGCCTTGCCAATTTCCCGCTTGGATTGGATCGCCGAGCCGGCTCCGGCCATCGTCTTACCACCTTTGTCAGTCGAGCGTGTGTGCCGTTGCCCAATGTCCGCGCGCGTCGATCCACGGCCTCCCCGTCAAGGTTTCGGCCGCGGACCCAACTTGTCTTGTGTCAGCCGATCTCGGCCAGGGCGGCGTCCAGGTTCTTCGCGGGCAAGGGCTTGCCGTGGAAGTTCAGGTCGCCCAGGCTTTCGAGCAGCTTGAGGATCCCCTGACCCTTGTGAGTCAGAGAGAGGATGCAAGTCGGCTGGCCCTTGACCTCGCGGGCCCGCTGCAGGGCGGTCACGACTTCGCCCATGTCGTTGCCGTTGATCGCCTGCGTGTGCCAGCCGAAGGCGGCGAACTTGCCGTCGATCGGGTCCATGTCAAGGACGGTTTCGGCGGCGCCTGTTTGCTGATAATGGTTGCGGTCGACGATGACGGTGAGGTTATCCAGGCGATACTTGGAGGCCGAAGCGGCGGCCTCCCAGATCTGCCCCTCGCCGAGCTCGCCGTCGCCGGTCAGGACGTAGGTGTGATAGTCCTTTTTGTCGACCCGCGCGGCCAATGAGTAACCCACGCCCATCGACAGGCCCTGGCCGAGCGAGCCCGTTGAGGCTTCGATTCCCGGCAGACGCAGCATGTTGGGGTGCCCTTCGAGCGGGCTGCCCAGCTTGCGCAAGGTCATCAGCTCTTCCCTGGGGAAGTAGCCGGCCTCGGCCATGGCGGCGTAGAGGACCGGGGCGGCGTGCCCCTTGGACAGGATGAAGCGATCCCGGTCGGGCCAGGTCGGGTTCTTCACGTCGAAGTTCAGGAACCCGCCGAAGTAGATCGCCGTGACGACTTCTGTCGCGGAGAGCGAACTGCTCGGGTGCCCCGAGCCGGCCTCGGTCGTCATCCGGACGATGTCTTGACGGATGGTCTTGGCCCGCGAGATCAGGGCATCGAGCGACTCGGACACGTCGGAGTTCTCCGCTAGGACGTTCGGGCGGGCCAATCGGGCCAACTACCCCGCGCGATTCAGGCTACGTTCCAGCCCTTCGCCTTGCAAGGGGGGGCCGACCCCGGCCATCCCCGCATGTCCGGCGATTGCTCCGATGGCGTCGAACGATTATCCTTGAGATCCAGACGAGAACGTCCGTACCCTTCCCCTCGGGAGGCCCGGGATCGTCGACACGGAGGGAGCCGTCGCGTGCCAACCAAGTTCGAGCACAGCCCCGAGTTCCGCAAGCTGCTCGCGGGCGACCCCGCCGCCGATCTCACCCTCATCGCGCTGGAGATCGGGCGCGACGCCGACCCGACGATTACCCTCGGGGACTATGTCTCCAAGATCGACGACCTCTCCGAGCGAGTCCGCGCCCGTTGCCCCGCCGGTTGCCGGACCGCGCACGTCCTGGGCCAGATCAACTGGGTGCTCTTCATTGAGGAAGGGTACACCGGCAACGAGGACGAATACGACGACCCGCGCAACAGCTATCTCCATGAGGTCATGGAACGGAAGACAGGGATTCCCATCAGCCTCTGCCTCCTTTATCGCGCCGTGGCCGAACGACTCGGCCTGGAGATGGACGGCGTGAACCTGCCCGCCCACTTCATGCTCAGGATCGACGGAGATTTCCCCATCTACGTCGACGCATTCCACTCGGGGGCCCTCCTGGACCCCCCGGGCTGTGCCCGCCAGATCTCCCGGGTTGTCGGCAAGCCGGTCGAGCTGAGTGCATTCCAATTGGCCCCCGCTCGTCCGCAATCGATCGTGGCCAGGATGCTCCGCAACCTGAAAATGCAGCTACTCCGCCGCGACGACTACGCCGCCGCACGCCGCGTCATCGAGCGGCTTGTGGCGATCGATCGTTGCAACCCCATCGAGCAGCGAGACCTCGGGCTCGTCTGCGTCAGGACTGACCGGCCGGGCGAGGCGATCAGGGCGTTCAATGCCTACCTGCAAGCCGTCCCCGACGCCGACGATGCCGAGGAGATCCGGTCGTTGATCGGGTTGTCGATGCGTGAGATCGCCCGGAGGAATTGACGGTAAGAATTCGCCTGGGCTAAAGACGCTCGTTCGGATACCTTGCCCGCAAACCCACCTCGGACTTGCTCAAGTCGCCCGTTTCAAACCGCCGATCATCAGACGAGACATCAACCGGGATTCAAACCACCCTGGTCACCTCCGGCGCGGAGGAAGGACGGGGCCTGGCGTCCGCGCGGGTTCAATCTCGCGAGACCCTGGCCCTCAGCCGTACGACGCCGGTTGGGCTTGCTCAGGAGGAGATGTCCCCCAATGTCCTCACGTCGCGCGATGCTTCACCTGAGCCAGTTGTTCTCGATTGCTTTGGCCTGCTGCGCCGGCTGCTCGTCCACGCGTGGCTTGCGCCCCGAAGTGGTCACGACCGCACCCGATGGCATCTCGACCGTCGCCTCCATCGGCGATAGCCCGCTTCCCGCCGTGTCAGGCGAGCCCGGCCTGAGCGTCACCGCCGATCGATCCCCGCTGGAAGCCAATACTCCACGAGGTGACAGGATCTCGGGCCGAGTCGTCGACGAGCAGGGATCCCCGCTCGAAGGCGTCCGGGTTCGCGTGGCGGACGGCTCCGTGCAGGGCGGCCGCGTCAAGGAAACGAAGACCGATCGAGCGGGCGGTTTCACGATCCGTGGCCTCGAAACCGGCGAGACCTATACGCTCCTCGCAGACACCGAAGACGGCGAGCGCCGATTCGGTGGGAGGATCGAGGCCAACGCCCCCGAATCGGGTGTACGGATTTCTCTCCGGGAAGTCCGCTCTGTTCATTCCGGCAAGTCGATTAAGCGGGCAAGCGAAGCGAGTGAGCCCGATCCAGAGGTGTCGGTCGAGGAGTCCGATATAATCGACGACTCCGTCATGGCCAATGACGAGGATTTGCCCCCCGCGCGTCGGACGCGAGTCGCCCGTCGCGAGTCGGATGAAGACGTCCCGCCCCAGGCCGATGCGGAGACTGTCAACGCCTGGCGCAAGGGTGCTGCGGAGGTCCTGGACCGCAAAGACGCCGAGGATCAAGGGCAGTCGAGACGCGTCTCTTCTCCCGATCCCGATCCAATCCTTCCCGACGACGAGCCGGAGGAGGTCGCTCCCCCCGCGCGATCCGAAGCGACGACGCCAAAGAGGCCAGACGCCGAAGAGACGGCCCTGATCGAGCGAGCCTTTCGCACCTCAAGCAAGGCCCCGCCTCCCCAGGTCGTCCCCGTCGCCGAGGTGAAGGTCGCGGAGCTTCCGGTCCCCGAGCCCACAGCGCCGCCCTCGGTTGCCGATGCTACTCCGGACGAGGACGTTAGTCCCGACAAATCGCTCGCGGTCGCGAAACCCGAGCCGACCGCCGATCCGGTTGTGCTGGCGAATTTTCCGGCTAGTGAATCAGACGTCGAGACTGAGCGTCAGCGTCCATCCTGGGGCGAACTTCCGAAGCCTGTCGCGAAGCCCTCGACTAAACTCGCGTCTGGGACGAAACCCCCGATCAAGATTGCCGAAGGTCCGGCCCCAACAGAAATTACCGGTTTACCCACCCCTGTCGCGACCGTCGGGCCGAAGCCGGTTTCAACGCGACGCCGCTTCGGCTTCGCTCGAGCGGGAGCCAAGGGGAAACCCTCGCCACAGGCCGGCACCACGACCGCCGCCATCGACCCGAATAACCAGCGCATCGTCAATTTCAGCCTGCCCAATCTCGAAGGCCAGACCGTTCAGTTCAAAGACTTCGACTCCGACCTGATTCTGATCGACTTCTGGGGCACCTGGTGCGCGCCATGTCTCGAATCGATTCCCAGGCTGGCGGCCCTACAGAAGCGATACGGTCCCAAGACGTTGCAGGTTGTGGGCATCGCTTGCGAGAAGGGGCCGATTGATTCCCGGGCTAAGAATGTCGCCGCAGTCGCAAAGAAGCTGGGCGTCAACTATTCGGTCCTCCTCGATGATGCTGAGGTTCCGTCCAAGATCCAAGATTTGCTCCACATTCAGGTCTATCCTACCATGGTCCTGGTGAACCGAAGTGGTGTCATCCTCTGGAGAGATTCCGGCGCGACACCGATGAATCTCGCTCGCCTGGAGCATGCCATCGAACTCGCTGGCACGCGAAGCTCGGTGGCTTCAACCCTCCCCTGATCCGAGGCTGGACCGACAGGGTCAGATAAACCTCTGGACCCGCACGGACTGACCGGGGCATAATCCGGCTCCTCGGGCCCGGCGCGGCGGATTGTCTGCATGCGTCCTCCCTCGGATGCGGCCCGGTCAATTGAATTCAGCCTCAATGAGCCCAGGATGATCCGCCAGAGCATCAAGGATGTCTGCTTCTTCTTTTCCCGTTACGCCTGCCTTCCCGCCACCTGGTATGCTTCGGCCCGCTATCGCCTTGGCGGATCCAAGCACCCCGAGGGACATTATGTGCACCTCGGCTGCGGGCATAAATATCTCGACGGCCTGATCAACGCAGACGGTAATGTCCTGCGCAAGATCGACCTCTGGATCGACTTGCGTAACACGTTGCCGTTCCCCGACGCGAGCTGCACGCTGGTCTACTCGTCGCACACGATCGAGCATCTCTTCCCTTACGAGGCGGTGGCGCTCCTCAAGGAGATCCGCCGGATCCTCAAGGACGATGGAGTTGCCCGGATTGCCGTTCCCAGCTTCCAACACGCTCTGGCCGTCGCCCGGGGCGAGGTGATCGAAGACTGGCCCAGGGCCTTCCGGGAACCTGCCTCGCAGGCGGTCAACTACCTCTTCTGCGAGGGGCAGCACAAATACGCCTACACGGCGGAGATCCTCGAAGCGTTCGCTCGCGAGGCCGGCTTCACACGCGTGACCGACTACTCGGCCGACCACGGAGTGGAGCCCAAGACGTACGGGGCAGTGACGGTGGGAGACGAGCCCCCGGGATCTCTGGTCGTCGAGCTACGGCGATAGGGATTCGTCGAAGTCGGGGAGACGCCGTCGGCGGCTCCTCGATAAAATGACCCGGTCCCGTTTCGTGACGTGGCCTCTGGGGCCGCGCCGCACCCGGACCGGAGTCGACTCGATGTCCCTCGAAGTGTTCCCGAATCAGTTCCCCGATCGCGAGTACGAGATCGAGATTACCTGCCCTGAGTTCACCGCGGTCTGCCCCAAGACAGGCCAGCCCGACTTCGGCACGATTCTCATTACCTACGTCCCGGCCGCCACTTGCATCGAGCTGAAGAGCCTCAAACTTTACTTGAATGCATTCCGCGACCGGGGGATCTTCTACGAGCATTCGATCAATTCGATCCTCGACGATCTTGTCGCCGCCTGTCAGCCTCGAAGCATGACGGTCGTTGGCCAGTTCACGCCGAGGGGGGGAATATCCTCAAAGATCACTGCCCGGCACCAGGCCAAGGCCTGATCCAGGGCTAGGGTGGGGACCAGACCTCGACCAGGTCGGTACGCCCAGGACGGGGGGAGGCGGCCCTCGCTGAATCCTCGACTTTCGAAGCGAGCCGCCGATGAAGCCGGGCATCTTGACGCTGACGACCGACTTCGGGAGCGATGGCCCCTACGTCGCTCAGATGAAGGGGGTCGTACTCGGGCTTGCCCCCAGTACCCAGTTCGTCGACGTCAGCCATGGTATTTCGCCCCAGAATATCGCGGAGGGGGCCTTTGTCCTCTCCGGATTGATCGACGTCTTTCCCGCGGGAACTGTCCACCTCGCGGTCGTCGACCCTGGCGTGGGGACCGATCGCCTCCCGATCGCCGCCCGGATCGACGGCCACTGGTTCGTCGCGCCCGATAACGGCCTGCTGGGGGGATTGCTGACCGGACGGAGCGTGGAACTCATCGTCGAACTGGTCAACCCGGCGTTGCGTCGGCCCGTAGTTTCCGCCACGTTCCACGGCCGAGATATTTTCGCCCCGGCCGCCGCCCATCTCCTGATCGGCGGCGACGCCCGCGAACTTGGCCCGGCTCTCACGCAACTCATGTCGCTGCCGGGCCTCGAACCGTGCGAAGCACCCGGCGGAATCCTCGGCCAGGTCCTCTACCGCGATCGTTTCGGCAACCTCATCACGAATGTCGATGCCCGAATGCTGGCCGGACGGGCGTGGCGAATCGAGATCGCCGGAACGACCATTGACTCGTTTGCACCTACCTACGGCGAATCCCTCCCGGGCACCCTGATCGCCTTGTTCGGCAGCACCGACCGTGTCGAGGTGGCCGTCGTCAATGGCGACGCCGCAGCCTTGCTCGGCGCAGGGCCAGGGACTCCCGTCCGCTTCCGCCTCGAGACCCATCGATGAACCTTCGCACGCCAGACGACGCCACGCTCCGGGCCTGGGATCTCGCCCACCTCTGGCACCCGTTCACCCCTCAGGCTGCCTGGGCCGAGTCGACTCCGCTCATTATCGAGCGGGGCGAGGGGGTCTATCTCGAAGATTCCGAGGGTCGCCGTTACCTTGACGGCGTCAGCTCTCTCTGGTGCAACGTCCACGGCCATCGTCATTCGAAACTCGATGCCGCCCTGCGTGATCAGATTGACCAGATCGCCCACACCACGATGCTGGGCCTGACCCATCCGACGGCGATCCGCCTGGCGCGTGAGCTGGTCGAACGTGCTCCCGCGGGCCTGAATCGCGTCTTCTACTCCGACGACGGCGCCACGGCGGTCGAAGTTGCCCTGAAGATGGCTTATCAATATTGGCGCCAGAAGCCCGATCCGGAGCCCGCGCGGACCCTGTTCCTCTCGCTTACCGACGCCTACCACGGCGATACCCTGGGCGACGTGAGCGTCGGCGGCGTCGATCGGTTCCACGCGATGTTCGGCGATATCCTTTTTCCAAGCCTGCGTGCGCCCTCGCCGAACTGTTATCGCTGCCCGCTCGGCCAGGCCCGCGAGACCTGTGGCCTTGCCTGCCTGTCGGAGATGGACAAGGTTTTGCGCGAGCATCGCGGTCAGGTCGCGGCCGTCGTCATCGAGCCCACCGTGCAGTGCGCCGCCGGGATGATCGTCCAGCCCGACGGCTATCTGAAAGGGGTCGAACGACTCTGCCGCGAGCACGACACTCTGCTCATCGCCGACGAGGTTGCCGTCGGCTTCGGCCGGACCGGGACTCTCTTCGCCTGCGAACAGGAATCGGTGCGGCCCGACTTCCTCTGCCTGGCCAAGGGGATCACCGGCGGCTATCTGCCGCTCGCGGCGACCCTGACGACCGATCGGATCTCTTCTGCGTTCTACGGCACCCCGGCGGATGGGAAGACGTTCTATCACGGGCACACTTACGGCGGAAATCCGCTCGGGGCGGCCGTGGCGCTGGCCAACCTGTCCGTCTTTGATGAAGAGCGGACGCTTGAAACCCTCGTTCCCAAGATGGACCACCTCGCCGCTCGCCTGGTCGACCTCGCGCAGCTTGTGCACGTCGGTGACGTCCGCCGTAAAGGCTTCATTGCCGGCATTGAACTCGTCAAGGACCGGGCCACCCGAGAACGATACGCCTTCTCCGATCAGGTCGGGGCTCGCGTCTGCCGCCTCGCCCGCGAGTCGGGCGTCCTGATTCGTCCGCTCGGCGACGTCCTCGTCGTGATGCTCCCCCTCGCCGCCGAGATTGAGCACATCGATCTGCTTATTGATGCGTTGATCGATTGCGTCAGGCGGATTACCGAGGAAAATTCCCGATGAGCCTTCCAGGCTTGCTCGTCACAGGGACCGATACCGACGTGGGCAAAACCTTCGTCGCCTCGGCCATCCTCCGATCGCTCGGGTTGAGCGGGATCGCTGCCGGTGCGCTCAAGCCGTTGGCCACTGGGGCGGTCATCGATCGGAAGGATGGAATTCCGGAGGATGCACGGTTCTTGATGGATGCGCTGGGACCGCGTCCCGGAGTCGAGCTTTCGCACGTCGTCCCGATCCTGCTCGACGAGCCGCTGGCCCCGCCCGTCGCGGCTCGCAGGGCCGGCTGGCGGCTCACGCGCCAGCTCATCTTCGACCGGACCGATGCGGCGGTCGCTGCCTGGACGACGCGTTCCGAGGTCTTGATTGTCGAGGGGATCGGCGGCCTGCTCTGTCCGATCGCCGAGGATGCGACGCTGGCCGACCTCGCGTCGCACCTGGACTACCCGCTCATCATCGTCGGCCGGCTCGGCCTGGGGACGCTCAATCACACGATCCTGACGGTCGAGGCCGCGCGTCTCCGCGGCCTCCGAATCGCCGGGGTCGTCCTGACCCAGCCAACGTCGGGCGATCTCGGCGTCGCCGGCGAGACCAACCCGCTGGAACTCGTCCGTTGGCTGCGCGATGTCCCGTTACTCGGGGTCGTCCCGCATCAGGCCAATGCGCAATCGGTTCCGGCGAGCCTTGCCGCGATCGAATGGATCGACCTCGCCCGGCCCTCTCGCCGGGCCGGGGCCTGATCGAGCTGCAATTTACGCGAGAATCCCCCGGATCGGCTTGCCTTTGCCGTCCTCGGTCGCGTAGACAGGCCGCTCGTCGATCTCGTAAGCGTGGTCGGGGCGAATACCCATCATGGTGAAGAAGGTGGCGTGCAGCTCGGAAATCGTCACCGGGTCTTTCACGCTGGTGAACGGCCGCTCGTCGGCGGTCTCGCCGTGGACGTGGCCCTGCTTGGCGCCACCGCCGAAGACGACAACCGAGCCGGCTCCGGTGAAATGACGGTGCATCCCGTAGTGCTTCGGCTCGGTGACGAGGTCGGGGACCACCACCTGATCGTCGACCGGCTCGCCGGGTTTTCCCTCCATTAGCATGTCGCGGCTGAACTCCGAGGCGACGACGACGAGTGTCCGCTTGAGGAGACCTCGTTCGTCGAGGTCGCGGATGAGCTGAGCGATCGGCATGTCGATCGACCTCATCATCTCGACGAGTCGGGCATGGCCGTCCTCGTGGGTGTCCCAGCCAAAGAAGGGAATATATTCGGTGGTGACTTCGATGAATCGAGAGCCCGCCTCGACCAGTCTGCGGGCGAGCAGGCAGCCCAGGCCGAATCGGCCGGTATTGTACTTGTCGTAGACTTCTTTCGGCTCCAGCGAGAGGTCGAAGGCGCTCGCCGCGGGCGATTCCATCAGCTCGAAGGCGGAGTCGATTCGCTTGATATATTCGTCGCCCAGTTTGCTCGATGAGCCGGCGACTTTGAGGGCCTGAAGCTTGTGGAACCGTTCCATCCGGTCGCGGAACCGCTTGCGAGACATGCCCGTGGGGGGCCGGACGACGGTCGTGGCCTCGGCGGGCTGCGGCACGAAGAAGGGGCCGTAGTCGTCGCCCAGGAACCCGGCGGTGTGAAACGCCTTGACCTCAAAATCCTCGCCGCCCACATCAAACCGCTGGCCGATGTCTACGTAGGCGGGGGCTCCCTTGGACCTCGACCCGAGCGTCCTGGCCATGAACCCGCCGATTGACGGCACGTTGACCGACTGCGGCGGGACGTAGCCCGTGTGCCAGTGGAACTGGTGACGGGAGTGGAGGATCTTCCCCAGATCGGGCGCCTGGAAGGTCTTGATCAGGGTTCCCTTGTGCATCACCTTGGCGCACTCGGGGAGCCCCTCGGAGATGCGCAGGCCGTCGACGGAGGTCGGGATCGAATCAAACGTCGAGATGACCGCCTTCGACTCCATCCCCTTCACATAAGGGGTGTACGTCTTCGGGTCCCAGGTCTCGGTGTGCGCCTGGCCGCCGGCCATCCAGAGGAGGATCATCGAGTCGGCTGTCGCCGCGGGCGCGTCCTTATCCTTCGCCGGCCCATCCTCGGCCCAGGCACGGCCGCCGAAGGTGGCGACGGTCGCCGCGCCCAGCCCGATGGATTTGAGGAATTCGCGTCGGCCGTCCCGCGGGTTCGAGTTCGGATCGAGCATGAGTTTGCTCCAAGGTTCGAGTCGATTGCGATGCCGATTAACGAATGACCTGGAATTCAGGGCTGTTGATGACGATCCAGAGCAAGTCTTCCAGCCCTTCGCGCCGGGCTTCCACCGGGTCTCCGGGGTGCCCCAGCATCGGCCCGACGAAGGCGAGCTCCTCGGGGCTCGCGGGGCGGGAATAAGCACGGAGGAAGAGCAAGTTCGCGGCCTTGACTGCGTCTGCGTCCTTGGCCCAATCCGAGGCCAGGAGTGTCTCGGCGCCTTTCGAGACCAGGTCGCCCAGGGTCTTGCCGTTGGTCGCTTCCAGGGCCTGCAACACGGTGGCCGATTCGACGCGTTTGGTCGTCACCTGCTCACGCGTGGGCCGCCCCAGAGCAACGGCCAGCGGGCTCGGCCTCCGATGACGCCAGGCCCTGACTTCGGGACCGTCAAGCGGGATGTTCATCAACTCGGCGGGGCGGGCCCAGTAGCCAGTCAGCCGTGAGAAGGCATCAATGAACTGCTCGGCAGAAAGGCGACGCGGGACCGGGCCTAGCTCGTTGGGCTCTCCCACGGCCTCTCCCTCGGCAACCGACTGGGCATACGCCTTGGAGGTGACAATCAGCTTGATGGTGTGCTTGAGGTCGTAGTCATGCCCCATGAAGTCATACGCCAGCCAGTCGAGTAGCTCGGCGCAGGTCGGCTCGGTCATCTCGTCGATCGGCTCGGCCAGGGCCCGGCCCATCAGGCGATCCCAGAGGCGATTGACCAGAACCCTGGCGAAGCGAGGATTCTTGGGCCGGGTGACCATCCCGGCGACGGCGGCCCGTCGGGTAGATAAGTCGGCATCGGCAGCCACGTCTCCGAGGCCGTCGTAGAGGAATTTCGCCGGGGCGAAGACGCCCGTCGGCTTCTCGCAGCGGGCAGTCTCGAGGGTCCCCTCGGAAAAGAAGGCCGCGAGTCCGTAAGCGTCCTTCAGCTTCCAGGGGGTCGTGAATCCGTCGTGGCACGAGGCGCAGCGGATGGACGTGGCGAGGAAGACCTGCGCGACATTCTGGGCCGCCTGGACGGGTGGCCGCTGGCTCAGGTTGACCCGTCCTCTCCAGTTCACGCCCATCAGGTAGCCGTCGGGACCGCCTGGCCCGGGGCTCAGAAGCTCCTCGACCATCTGGTCATAGGGCTTGTTCTCGACCAGAGACCGGTAAAGCCATGGGGTGATGGGCTTGCGCAGGCCGTCGATGCTCGTCTGCTCGTCATTGCGCAGCAGGTCATTCCAGAACGTCATCCAGTGTTCGGCATAGCCCCGGGTGTCGCCCAGAAGAGCGTCGGCCGTCTTTGCCGGATCCGGACGGGCCTTGTAGACCTCGACATCGCCCGGCGTTGGGAGAAGCCCGATCAGATCGAGGTGGATCTTGCGTGCGAACAGCGACGCATCGACCGGAGCCCTGAGCTCGGTCTTCTGGGCCTTACGCCAGCCTGCCAGGATCGAGTCGATCGGGTTCTCACCCGCCGGTGTCGGAGGATCAGGGACGGGCGGGAGCGACCGAAATTCCAGCGTCCGCTGCTCGCGGGTCGTCGGGATCCGGGCCAGTTCGCCGCCGCTGGAGGCGGATGAGCCGGACAGGGCCATGACGAAGAACGCCATCGCGGCGGACGCCGACTGGCAAACACGTTTAGGACGCATCGCGGGCACCTCGTCGAGTCGGGGCGAGCCAGGCGGAGATCGATCGGCGCTGGTGGGGCGGGCGGGATTGCGTCGTCGCACTTCGAACGCAACACTCTCATCTTGGCAAGATCGACGTCAGGCCGCGAGTGCTTTTTGGCCTCTCAGGTCAAGCCAACGGATTCATCCGGGGAAAATGCATCGTGAGCGACTGGTCCGGGCGCATGAAATCGACGATCAAGCTATTCGCCGAGCAGATTGCGGGCATCCGGCCCGGAAAGGTCGGGGTCGGCTTCCTGGAGACCTTTCGCGTCTCGATCCGAGGGAATCTCGTCCCGATCGGCAAGCTTGGTGCGATGCGTGTCCAGGGGGATCAGGTGCACATCAGCCCGTTCGATCCCGCGACGGTCCCTGCCATCGTCAGGACGCTCGTCGAGGCGAAGATGAACGCCTACGCCCTCAACCCGAGCACCGTCTGCGTCGGCGTGCCGCCGGCCAGCGTGGAACAGCAGGATGAGGTGGCCAGGCACGTCAAGTCGCTCGGGGAGCAGGCCAAGATCGCCATCCGGGGGATCCGCCAGGACTCTCGCAAGCAGATCGTCTCGCGCGGACGCGGATCGCTGAACGCCGTCCAGGCCGATACGGACGCGGCCATCGCCGAGGTCGATGCCTTGGTCGCGGCGAAAGTCGCCGGCCTGGTTGGGTCATCCGGTCGACGACGATCGTGAAACGGCAGCGGGCCGCGCCTTAATGGCGCGGCCCGTTTCGCCTGGACAGAAGGCTGTCCGATTGATCTGGGATCAATCCTTCGGCTGGGCCTTCTTGCGCGGGGCCGCGGTGATCGTCGAGGCGACGCCACCCTTATGCTCGACCTTGACCTGAATCCCCTTGGCACCCTTCTCCTTGGCCTTCTCGACGGCCTTGGCCACCTTCTTCAGCTCGGCCTTGCTCGAGCCCTTGGGCGTGACGTATTCGGTGTCGGGGGTCACGGTGACGATGACTTCCTTGTCGGTCCCCTTCTCGACGACGGTCACTTTCTTGGCGTCGAGGTCGACCTCGGTCAGGACGCCGAAGAGCTCGTCGGCGAAGGCCGCTCCGGCGATGAGTCCGACGGCGACGAAGGCGGGGAGGATGGCGGACAGGAATTTGCGGCGGGTGCTCACGGCAACTCTCCACGTAACTGAGGCCTGGAACTTCTCGCCCGGCGAAGGGCCGCCTCTTCGTGAGGCGCGATGGCCGGCTTAGGCCCGAAGTCGTCGACGAACTTATCCGGCACATCATGCCCGGACAAGCCGGATCGAGGGCTTCGCGATGATCGGAGCGTCATCTACACCTTAAAGTCTCGTTCTCGCCGAAAGTTCTGCGAAAACTTGGATTTCCGCGAAAAGTCCCGTGACTTCGCGAGTCCCACGCAAGCAAGATCTTTCCGGGCATGCGTCCGTCTCGGTTGTCCGGAGTCCGGTGCGGATCGCATCGGCTCCCGGAATTGCCTCGGAGCGACACACGATGCGACGACTGGTTCTCGCGATGATTCCTTCCCTGCTTCTCTCGGGGCCGTTGAGAGCCGCGGAGAAGCCGATCCCCCTCTGGCCTGGTAAGGCTCCCGGCCAGACGGGAGACGCGGCTCCAGAAACCTCTAGGACAATTAATGCGGGAGCGCCGACTCTGCTCCTCTCCAACATCACTGAGCCGACTTTAACCATCCACCGGCCCGAGCCATCGAAGTCCAACGGCACGGCGGTTCTCATCTTCCCCGGTGGCGGTTACAGGGTGCTGGCGATCGACCTCGAAGGGACCGAGGTCGCCGCCTGGCTCAATTCGCTCGGCATAACCGCGATCGTGGTCAAATATCGAGTTCCCCCACCTGAGGGGATCGTGCGGCATACGCCGGCGCTCCAGGATGCCCAGCGTGCCCTGGGAATCGTCCGCGCGAAGGCCACCGAGCTCGGGATCAAGCCCGACCGCATCGGCGTGATCGGGTTCTCGGCGGGCGGCCATCTTGCCGCGGCCATTAGCACAAACTACGGCGTGCGGGGCTACCCCGAGGTGGATGTCACGGACAAGGTGAGCTGCCGACCTGACTTCACTCTCCTCATCTATCCCGCCTATCTGGTCACCAAAGACTTCGCCCTCTCGCCCGAGCTGAAAGTGACCAGCCAGACCCCTCACACCTTCATCGTCATGACCGAAGACGATGTCGTGGGCGTGGAGAGCGCCCTGATCTACTACAGGTCGCTCAGAGACGCCAAGGTCGAAGCAGAGATGCACCTTTATGCAAAGGGCGGCCATGGATATGGCCTGCGACCGTCGTCGTTCAACGTCGCAAAATGGCCCCAGTTCGCCGAGCAATGGCTCCGAACGCTCGGCGTGCTCGATCCCCCCGCCAATGCCTCCAAGCCCTGATCTGGTGAAGTTGACCTGGCCACTCAGCGATTCGACCGGATCAACCAGACTTCCGTGACGTGGCAGCCTCGGCCGTTTCCCCCGCGGCCGGGCTGCGCCGACCACTTCAGGCGAAGTGTCCCGTCTTCGGTCAACTTCAATGGCAGCTCGAACTCAATCGGACCGACTGGGTCGGGCTTGGCCTGGATCGGGTGGATCGGAGTTCCCTCGGCCTCTAAGCCGATCGGGACCTTGGGCGAGTCGCCGGCATAGCTCACTCGCAGGCGATAGCTGGACTCGGGATCGAGCCCTTCATAGAGCATCTCCAGCGGCTGGTCGTACAAGCTCTGGGCGTTGCGGCACCAGGCGAGCGGCCCGTCGAGATGACGGGCGAACCCGACAACCGCCGAGTGGCGGAAATCGGGATCTGCCTCGAATCCCATGCCCCGCACCAGATGAGGCTGGCGGGTGAGTTCGCCCAAGTTGTCATAAAACCCACCCGGACCGGGATCGGTCCGGCGCACGATCGCGTCGATGGCTTTCAGGCGATCGCCTTCGTTGGCCATCTTGCCGATCTCGGCGAATTTCAATTCCAGCCATGGGCGTTCGTTCAAGGGCAGGTCGATCGTGTCCAGATGCGTGCCGCGCCCGAGGGCGATCGCCCCGTACCTTCCCACGCTCATCTGCAGGCCGATGCTCTGGAAGAGGGCCTCGGCCAGCTCGAAGACACGCCCGCGACGATCCGCCGAAGCAGAATTGGTCGCATCACTCCGCAATGCTTGCCGGGCCCCTTCGATCGCCAGGGTCGAACCGATTCGCTCCGCACGGCCCAGCCACATGTAGGCCTCTCGCTGAGTTGCCGTCTCGACGATGAGCCGGTCTCGCAACGCTGCGTCGTAATACGCCCGGTAGAGGGCTTGCTGGAATCGCCAGTTGCGCAGGAGGGCAGGTGAGGCAGCCCGCTCCATGTCCTGGAATCGATGGAGGGTGCGCTCGACCTCGGAATTCGTCGCCAGCGGCCCTTGCCAGTTTCGTTCCAGCGCGAGTAATCCATTCGCGAACGTGTCGGCGTACTGATGGCCCAGGAAATATCGGCCGTACTCACGCAGGATGGTGAGAACGGAGGCATCCGGGTCCCACCCCAGGCCGCTCCAGACGATCTTGTTCACGTCGTCATGGCAGCCTTCGGAGTACGTAAGGAACCCCATCGAGTCAGCCCGACAGGCGCGGAAAATGGCCGCCTGTCCCAGTGGGCGCGGATTGATGACTTCGCGGTCCTGCGTCAGGGCGAAGGCCACGTCCCAGTCGGGCACCGGGTACTGGCATTTCAGGGTGTGGGTGATGTCGGGATAGTTGCGGATCGGGTAACGCGAGGGGATCTGCTGGCGAAGTTCAGGAAGGCCTACGCGGACCTGTGGCCCGAATACGATTCCGTCGAGCCACTTCGGCTCCGCTCGAACCAGGGACAGGAACTCCTCGTGCCAGGTGGCGTCGAAGCTCTGGGGTGAAACCCACATCTGCAATTTCGGATGGAGTTTCCTCAGTGTGGCGGCCTGTTTCTCCAGCAGGTCCATCAGGAACTTCGGTCGGGTATGCCCCGGGTCACCTCCCGGCACGAAGACGGCGTCGACCCTGGGGAGCTTACCGAGCACGTCGGACCATTCTCGCAAGGCAAACGCGACCGTTGCGGGATCCGAATAGTCAGCGTCCATCGCCGGATACCAGACCCAGACGTCGAGCCCGTACTCATCCGCCAGCCGGGACATCTCGACCATCATGGCCATGGGCGGCCTGGGGAAGTGCGGGCTGTCAGCGTCGTCGTCGCTGCGGGGAGGGACCAGTTCGATCGCATTGCAGCCGAAAATCGCCATGTCTCGGATGTATCGTTCCCAGCGGTCGACATCCCAGGCGTCGTAAGAGTTCGTCTTCGGCCGGTATCCCAACTGGTGCCCGCGCAGCTTCGTTGCGGGGGCGCTGGCAATACGAAACGAACCCGGGACCACGACCTTCCCGCGATCGATCCTCAACTCACGAAGCAGTCGGCCCACGCCGAAAAGGACTCCTCGGGAGTCATTTCCGGCAATCAGGACACCGCCGGGCTCGACAGCAACGCGATATCCCTCGGCCCCCTTCGCCTCAGCAAGCTGACCCAGCCAGCCATCAAGCGTCGACGTGCCCGCAAGGTCATTCGCCTTACCGACGGCGATCACGGGCCGGCCGACCTTGAGGGGCCAAATGTCCAGGATCTCCCAGCGGAGCTGCGATCTCCGGGCGACCTCGTCGACGAGAAGATCGACCGCCTTACGCTCGGTCTTGCTCAACGAAGGCGGCCGGTAGACGATCGCGTTCGTCAGGTCAATCGCGGGCACCTCGGCCGCGGGCACCTCGGTCCTCGCGGGACCATTGAGGAGAAGACACGCCGAAAAAAACCAGGTCGACTGGCGAAGGAACCGCGTCTGCCATCCGGAAATCGCCGGCATGATCGACATCTCTCTTGAGGCGGTAGGGTGCCGCGATCGTCGCGGCTCGACGCGGGACTTCGACCCGCGGGAGCCGTCGAGGCTATCCCGACAGCGGAGCTTCCGCAATGTGCCGTCGTGTCGGGGTCGAAGCCGCACCCCGAATTCTGCTACCCTATGCGGTACTGGAACGAACGTGCACGCCGCGAGGTAGGGGAGAGGTTCGGCCTGATGTCCTTATTGAGTCTCCGCGAAGTCACCCTCTCCTTCGGCGGCCCCAAGCTGCTCGATCACGTCGACCTCCAGATCGCCCGGGGCGATCGTCTCTGCCTGCTCGGCCGCAATGGCGAGGGGAAGAGCACCCTCCTACGCCTGGTTGAGGGCGATCTGATCGCCGACGAAGGCGAGGTTCTACGCCAGTCCGGCCTCCGCGTTGCTCGCCTCCCGCAGCAGGTGCCCGAGGGCTTGAGCAAGTCGGTCGGCGAGGTCGTGGCCGAAGGCCTGCCAGAAGACGGCCACCCACGGCTCGCCGAGGACCACCGCGTCCAGACGATTCTCTCACGGATTGGGCTCGACCCCGACGTGGCGTTCGACTCGCTCTCCTCGGGAATGAAACGCCGGGCGCTGCTCGCCCGCTCGATTGCCGCCGAGCCCGATATCCTCCTGCTCGACGAGCCGACGAACCACCTGGACATCGACTCGATTGCCTGGCTGGAGAACTTCCTCCTCCGGTTTGACGGCACCCTCGTCTTCGTCACCCACGACCGAGCTTTCCTGTCGAGGCTGGCCACTCGGATCGTCGAGCTGGACCGCGGCAAGTTGTACGACTGGGCGTGCGACTACCCCACCTTCCTCGTTCGGCGCGAGGAAGTCCTCCACGCCGAGACCCGCCAGCAGGCCCTCTTCGACAAGCGGCTCGCCCAGGAAGAAGTCTGGATCCGCAAAGGGGTCGAGGCCCGCCGGACCCGCAACGAAGGGCGTGTCCGTGCCCTGAAGGCGATGCGCGACCAACGCCTCCAGCGCCGCGAGAAGCAGGGGATCGCCCGCGTCCAGGTTCAGGAGGCCGAGCGATCCGGCACGCTCGTCGTCGAGGCCAAGGACGTCGCCTTTCAGTATGGAAGTACGCCGATCGTGTCCGGCCTGACGACGACGCTGATGCGCGGCGATAAGGTCGGCATCATCGGGCCCAACGGCGCCGGCAAGACGACCCTACTGCGGCTCCTGCTGGGCCAGTTGGAGCCGACCTCGGGATCAATCCGCCAGGGGACGAAACTCGAGGTCGCCTACTTCGACCAGCTCAAAGCGACCCTCGACGATGAGGAGACCGTCCAGCGGAATGTCAGCGAATACGATTCGATCCTGATCAACGGCCAGCCCCGCCACATCATGGGCTATCTTCAGGATTTCCTCTTCAGCCCCGAACGCGCCAGGAGCCTGGTACGCACCCTCTCGGGCGGCGAGCGCACCCGTCTCCTGCTCGCCAAGCTTTTCACCAAGCCCTCCAACGTCCTTGTGCTGGACGAGCCGACCAATGATCTCGACGTCGAGACCCTGGAACTTCTCGAGTCGCTGATCGTCGACTATGACGGGACTGTGCTGATCGTCAGCCACGACCGCGCCTTCCTCGATGAGGTTGTCACGAGCACCCTTGCGTTCGAGCCCGGCGGAGAGGTCCGCGAGTACGACGGCGGCTATGAAGACTATCTCCGTCAGCGTGCCGCGACCATCCAGGAGGCGACCCCCGCAAAGAATGCCTCTTCACCGCGCGCAGAAAAAGGAAAGAGCAGAAAACTCGGCTACAAGGAAAAAGTCGAACTGGAAGCCTTCCCGGCCAAGATCGAGGCCATGGAAGCCGAATTGACGCGTCACCAGGGTCTGATGGGCGACCCGTCCTTCTATCGGAAGGATCGCGCCGAGATCGCCGAGACCACGGCGCAGCTGTCCAGGATCCAGGCCGACCTGGCGATTGCTTATGCGCGTTGGGAGAGGCTTGAGGGCATGGCCGATTGATGGTCGCCCGGATCGCTTGCGGCGGCCCCTTTGACCGTTCATGATGGCCAGCCGGATGTTGGCCTTCGGCCGCTCGGCTCGAATTTCGGAGGGTTGGATGATGCGTGCGATGACCCCGACTGTCTTCCTCGTCCTGCCCTTATTGCTCACGGTCGGCCTGGCTGTCGACGCCGGCGCGAGGCTGCTTCCCCGGGCGGACAATGTCCCCCTGGCCCACATGGTGTTCTTCACCTTGAAGGACCACAGCCAGGCTGCCCGAGATGCCTTCATCGCCTCGTGCCAGAAGAACTTGACCAACCATGAAGGGGTCACTTATTTCTCCGTCGGCACCTATGCTGATGACGTCGAAGAGGCGGGGGTCAGCGTCAAGGATTTCGACATCGCCCTGCACGTCGTCTTCGAGAATAAGGCGGCGAAAGCCCATTATCTCGAACATCCGCGTCATGACCGGTTCGTCGAGGAGAACAAGGCTTCTTTCGAGAAGGTTCGCGTTTTCGACTCCTATCTCGCCAAGCCTTGATCGAACATACCCCACGGATTACGACGCCGTACGATCGATTTAGGCCCGCTCTTCCGTTTCTCTCCTGGGTCCTATCCGCCGAATCTACGGTCCCGGTGTCGCCTCATCGCCGAATCTCCGCTGATTCGATCGTTGTCCAGGCGAATTGCTCCTGACAATCACCCTGGCGAGGATTCCAAACTTCGCCAGGGCGACCCTGGCCTCGGGTGATGTGGATGCGCGGGGATGCTGTTCATTTACCTCGGGGGTGGCCTCCGCGATCGAAGTCCGCCCATTCTCGTCTCTGGAGAGACCTCTCTAGGAGCAAGGTCGATGTCGGAAGTCTCGAGAAGGGGATTTTTCGGGACCGCGGCCGCGGCGAGCCTGCTGGCCGCCGTATCGAAGGCCGAGGCCGGTGACACCAGTTTCCAGAACAACGTGCCGGATGAGATCCTCGCCGGCAAAGAGCTGCCGACCTTCAAATTTGAGCTCGAGAAGTCCGAAGGGAAGGTGATCGGCGGATCCTCCGGCAAGGAGGCGACCGTCAAGCAACTCCCCATCTCCAAGGGCCTCGCCGGCGTCTCAATGCGCCTCGAGCCTGGCGCGATGCGCGAGATGCACTGGCACGCCACCGCCGCCGAGTGGGCCTTCGTCATCGAGGGCCGCGTGAGGACCACTGCGATCAGTCCCGAAGGGAACTCCGAGACGAACGAGTTCGAGCCTGGCGACGTCTGGTACTTCCCCCGTGGCCACGGCCATATGCTCCAGTGTCTTGGCGAAAAGCCCTGTCACTTCATCCTCATCTTCGACAACGGCTATTTCTCCGAGTTCGGCACATTCAGCATCACCGACTGGCTGGGACACGTCCCCAAGACGCTCCTGGCCAAGAACTTCGGGCTCCCGGAATCGGCCTTCGACGGCTTCCCGACGGATGAGGTTTACTTCGCGAGAGGTCCAATCCCCGACGAATCCACACCCCCCAACCTACAGGGGGCCATGGTCTCGCCGCCGGAGAGTCATAAATTCCAACTCCTCGCGCAGGAGCCGCACTCGGTCCACAAGGGAGGCCGTGAGTGGCGTCTCGGTCAGGACCGATTCCCGATCGCCAGGACGGTTACCGGCGTGATTCTCGACCTCGAGCCGGGCGGTCTCCGCGAGCTGCATTGGCACCCAAACGCCGATGAGTGGCAGTACGTCATCGAGGGCCACGTCTCGGTAACTCTGTTCGGCTCACACGGACGCTACCGCACCGAGACCCTCGACAAGGGCGACGTCGGCTACATCCCGCAGGGCTACGGCCACTCGATCGAGAATGTCGGGAGCAAGCCCTGCCGGGTGCTGATCGGCTTCAACACCGGTCACTATCAGGCCATCGACCTCTCGACGTGGATTGCGGGAAATCCTACGCAGGTCCTTTCGACGAACTTCAGCAAGCCGGAAACGCTCTTCGAACGTTTCCCGCACGAACGGGTCTTCATCGCCGACAAGGATGGCTCATCCTCGCAGCGACAGAAGTCCAAAGACTGACGGCTCGCAAGTGCACCCGGAGGGATTTGAACCCCCAACCCTCGGTTCCGAAGACCGGTACTCTATCCAATTGAGCTACGGGTGCCTGACGAGATCTACTTTACCTCAAACGATCCGACGATCAAGCCTCGGGCCGCTTGCGGCCCGCTTTCGAGCTAGATCGAATGGAACAAGCGGCCGCGAATTGTCCCCCGGCAGCCCGTTTTTCGATCGGATCGGAACTCAGTCCCTCGCTCCATCCCGGTCAGTTGTGTCCGGACCCGCCCCCAAAGCCAGGACGTTCGAGATCGCAATTCGTCCTCCGAAGCAAACATCCACGTCCAACCCGGGCCGCCTCTGCCTCGTGTGATAATCTCCACGATAGAACGCTTTTCCCTCGTCGATCAGATAATCCAGGGGTAGCGGGGATGGATCGGCCTCGCAGAAGACAATTTCGGGGATCGACTGTTCCGGATCGAGACTCGCGGGGTGCGGGAAATTGACGTTCCAGAAACTTCCAGGAGCAGGGGGCCGCGAGCGCAGCGTTTGCAGGACGAGAGCCGTCCAGCGCGACGCCTGTTCCCAGTCGACCGTCCGCCCTCGCACCAGATAATGAGAGAAGGCCACCCCCGGGATTCCGTGCAGGACTCCTTCACGCACGGCCGCAACGGTCCCCGAATGATGGATGTCGGCACCAAGATTCCCGCCCGAATTGATCCCTGAAAGGATCCATGTCACTCCCCGCGTCAGCCCATGGAGTGCCAGCCTGACACAATCCGCCGGAGTTCCATGGACTGCCGTCCGTCCATCGCCTCTCCCCTCGTATGCGATCGCCCCATGAGTCGTGACCACATGCCCGCACCCCGAGTATGCGGAGGCCGGCGCCACCACCGAGGCCGGCCCCAGCCCAAGGACGGCCGCTTCGAGTGCCGCCAGGCCCGGAGCATCGATCCCATCATCATTCGTCAGAAGGAACATGAATCCATCCCCATGCTAGCTCTCGGAGCAACTTCGCGGAATTTCGCTATCCTGGCCACAGGACGCTTGACACTGACACCCTGGAGCATTAAATTCTGTCCTCCACAGGGGGATTAGCTCAGCTGGGAGAGCGCTTGCATGGCATGCAAGAGGTCAGGGGTTCAAATCCCCTATCCTCCACTTATAAGTCTTCTGGAATTCTCCCACCGGGAATTCCATGGCTCTTAGGTCGGTGATCGATTCTTTTATCTGATTCAGTCTCTTGGTTCCTCTCTATATATTTATTTTATAAGCTAGATCTCCTTCGGCGGCAGCCTGTCGCGATCTAGAAGTCGAAATGAGCCGCAAAGCACGGCTTGGATTCGTGACTTTGATTGGCACTGGCAACTCTGTTCGAGTAGGATCGACGAGCTTAAGAAACCGGCCCCTTCCGCACGAGATTCGGAGCGCCCGAATCGGTGCTGAGGGAGACGACGTCGTCTGATCGATTGATCCAGGCAGATCTGCATCTATGAAAATTGCGATCATCGGCTGCGGGTTCGTGGCGGATTTCTATCTGCAGTCGCTACGCCTCTACCCGTCGTTAGAGCTGGAAGGGGTCTTCGATCGCGACCTCGCTCGAGGCCGGAGATTCGCGGCCTTTTACAGTGTCGGGCGGGTCTACACTTCGCTCGACGAAATTCTTGATGATCGGTCGATCGACCTCGTCCTGAATCTGACGAATCCACGCGATCATTATGCCATATCGAAGGCCTGCCTGACCTCAGGAAAGAGTGTTTATAGCGAGAAGCCGCTCGCGATGGAGTTCGATCAAGCCAGAGAACTTGTCGTTCTTGCCGAGAAGACCGGGGTGCAGATCGCGTGCGCGCCCGGGAGCATTCTGGGTGAGACGGCCCAGTCGATCTGGCACGCGCTTCGAGCGAACGTCGTCGGCAACGTCAGGCTCGTCTATGCCGAGATGGACGACGGGATGGTCTTCAAGGCCCCCTACCAGCACTGGAAGAGCAGCTCGGGAACTCCCTGGCCGTACAAGGACGAGTTCGAGGTGGGCTGTACTCTCGAGCACGCCGGCTACTACGTAAATTGGCTGACGGCATTTTTCGGGCCAGCCACTTCGGTCACGGCCTTCTCGTCTTGTCTCTACCCCGATAAGACACCGGGAGAGCCTCTCGATCAGCTCTCGCCGGATTTTTCCGTTGCGTGCATCCGGTTTGCATCCGGGACCGTGGCCCGACTGACGTGCAGCCTGATTGCTCCCGAGGACCAGAGGTTGCGGTTCTTCGGCGACGAGGGAATCCTCTCCACCAAACACGCCTGGAATTATCGCGAGCCCGTTCGGGTAAGCAAGTTGATCCGCATCCGCCGCAAGCTTCTCGTCTCACCATTCGGGCGAAAATATCCGCTCGTCCGACTGAGTGGGATCCCGGCGCCGATCCGAAAGGCGCACCCCATGGAGTTCAGTCGCGCCCCGGCGTTGATGGCTGCGGCAATCGAGGCAAAGCAGCCTAGCCCAATTCCGATGGATTATTGCTTGCACAACAATGAGATCGCCCTGGCGATCCATCACGCCCTCGAACTCAGCGACACAGTACGTCTCACCACCTCGTTCGAGCCCCTGCAGCCTCTTCCGCTGGCCTGAGCACGACGGTTCCTCACACAGATGCGATGACCGACCATGCCCAAACAAAAAATCCGCTGGGGAATTTTGGCGACCGGCCGCGTTGCGCAGCAGTTCGCCCGCGGCCTGTCAGTCCTCCCGGACGCCGAGCTGATGGCCGTCGGTTCCCGCAACCTGTCCTCCGCAAAGTTGTTCGCGGACGCATACGGGATCCCCAAAGTTCACGGCAGCTACGAGGCGCTGGCAGCCGATCCCGAAGTCGACATCATCTACGTCGCGACCCCGCACATCCGGCATGCACGAGACTGCCGGCTTGTCCTGGAAGCCGGAAAGCCCGTCCTGTGCGAGAAGCCGTTCGCGGTGAGCGCGATCGAGGCCGGGTCGGTCATCGCCCTGGCCCGCTCCAAGGGCCTTTTCTGCATGGAAGCAATGTGGATGCGGTTCATGCCTCTCATCGCCGAGGTGAAGGCTTTGATCTCTGACGGAGCCATCGGCCGCCCGGAGTTGCTGACGGCCGACTTCGGCTACGCCGCAGCTTACGACCCGAAGGACCGCCTGTTCGACCGCTCGCTCGCGGGCGGGTGCTTGCTGGATCGCGGAATCTATCCACTCTCGCTGGCCTATCAGCTTTTCGGCAATCCCTCCTCCGTAAGCGGCCAAGCGACGATGACGGCCGGCGGAGTGGATCGGAGCGTGGGGATCGTTCTGAAATACGCTGACGGGCCCCTCGCGGTCCTCACTTCGACCCTCATCGCCATGACTTCTAACGAGGCGGTGATCACCGGGGCGACCGGAGAGATACGCATCCACGCCCCTTTCTATCACCCCACCCGCTTGACGATCACCGTCCGCAAGCCGGCGACGCCGACCCCTACTGAGCTTCCCGCCGCACTGTCGACCAAGCAAAAGCTCCTCCTCGCGGTCAAGGAAAGTGCCTTGGGGCAGCGTCTCCTAGCTTCAAGAGGGCGTGGTGGGAAAAGCCGGACGATTTTCCGGCCGGATAACGGCAACGGATACCACCACGAGGCGGCCGAGGCGATGCGTTGCCTGCGGGAAGGCATAACGGAGAGCGATCGCATGCCACTGGGCGATACGCTTGGCGTCCTGAAGCTGATGGATACCCTGCGCCGTGACTGGAATTTGAGCTACCCGGGCGAAGTACACGAGTGACAGGTGCGGTCGTCGTCTGGGGTGCCAACTCAGGTTCAGGAGAACCATCGGCTCTCAAGAGGTGTGAATCGCAGGCCCAGTGCATTGGAGGCGAAAGAGAAGTCTCCATCGATCATCTGGATCGATGAAACCCGCACCTAGAAAGCTCGGTTGACCGGCGCTAAGGCAGCCGTGAGAATACGAGCCAACGACGGACCCGACGCTTTACGAGCCCTTGCCCATGTCGATGCACGACCTGATCCGCCAGCTTCGAGAGTCTAACGGAAGTAAAATCGTCATGCTCGTGGCCGATGGCCTGGGCGGGCTTCCGATCGAAGCGGGCGGGAAAACCGAGTTGGAAGCGGCCCGGACCCCGAACCTGGACGCCCTGGCAGCCGAGGGGACCGTCGGCCTGAGCACCCCTGTGGCGCCTGGGATTACCCCCGGCTCCGGCCCGGGCCATCTGGGACTCTTCGGCTACGATCCCCTCACGAATAATATCGGCCGCGGGGTGCTTGAGGCGTTGGGCATCGGTGTCGAGGTCGGCCCACGCGACGTGGCGATCCGCGGCAACTTCTGCACGATCGACGCCGAAGGCCGGGTCACGGACCGACGGGCCGGTCGCATTCCGACCGAGGTCTGCGAACAACTCGTTGCCAAGCTTCGAGCCGGTGTGGCGATCGAGGGCGTTGAGGTCCTGGTCGAACCGGTGAGGGAATATCGCCTGGTCGTCCGTTTCCGCGCCGATGGCCTGTCGGACAATGTTGCGGATACTGACCCGCTGACTGCAGGCTTGCAGACCCTGGAGCCGCTGGCCGGCGATAAGGCCTCGGAAAAGACGGCTGCGATCGCCGCGGAATTCCTCAGGCAGGCCAAGGAAATTTTGAAGGACGAGCACCCGGCGAACTTCCTGATGCTCCGCGGTTTCGCCACCTTCCCCAAGATCGAGACAATGGAGGCCGTTTACGGCCTGAAGTCGGTGGCGATCGCTGTCTATCCGATGTATCGAGGCCTGGCGCGACTCGTGGGCATGACGGTCGTCGAACCGGGCAAGACACTGGCCGACCAATTCGAGGTGGCGCGAGAGAATTGGGAGAAGTATGACTTCTTCTTCATCCACTACAAGTATACCGACAGCACCGGTGAAGACGGCGACTTCGCCCGCAAGGTCGCGATGATCGAGGCACTCGACGCGGAAATCCCGCAACTCCGGGCCCTCAACCCCGACGTCTTGATCGTGACTGGAGACCACTCGACCCCAAGCCGGATGAAGTCGCACAGCTTCCACCCGGTTCCGACCCTCCTCTGGGCACCCGAGAGGGTCCGGCCGGATTTCGTCACCACGTTCGGCGAGCGGCCTTGCCTGCAGGGAGGCTTGGGCCAATTTCTCGCAAAGGACCTGATTCCCTTGGCCTTGGCGCATGCCGGTCGACTCCAGAAATTCGGCGCCTGACAAGCTCGAACGCTTGTGCAGAACGGTCCATGCCGCCTCCATTTGCTCGGCGAAAAGGGGGCGGTTCGACCCATCAAGGCGGAACTCGCCTGAACGCACTTGAGGCCTGCCCGGATGACGGACTCCGACTCGAGCAAACCCGGACGTCGGCCTCGCTATTCGGGCAAAAATCCCAGGCAGTTCCACGAAAAATACAAAGAGCTTCGACCGGAACTTTACACCGATGAAGCGGCAAAGGTCCTCGCGAGGGGCAGGACGCCCGCCGGGACCCACCGGCCCATCCTTGTTCGAGAGATCATGGAAGTGCTCTCGCCGAGGCCCGGAGAAACGGCGGTTGACTGCACCCTGGGTTACGGTGGGCACTCTCAGGAATTGCTTGCCGCAGTCCAGCCCAACGGGCGGCTGATTGCAATCGACATCGATCCGATCGAGCTGCCCGTGACCGAAGCTAGACTACGAGGCCTTGGGTTCCCGGAAGATTCACTCGTCGTCAGGCGGACGAATTATGCCGGAATCGCCCAGGTGCTTGCGGCCGAAGCGCCCGCCGGAGTCGACGTCATTCTGGCCGATCTCGGCCTCTCCTCGATGCAAATCGACGACCCCGGACGAGGCTTCACGTTCAAGTCCGAAGGTCCGCTCGACATGAGGATGAATCCCAGACAAGGCAAGCCTGCTTCCGAGCGGCTTGCTGAGTGGGGAATCGTCGAATTGGCCAGCCTTCTCGTCGAGAACGCGGACGAAACCCAGCCCCACGAAGTTGCAGGCGCGATTCTGCGTGCCCAAGGGCGAGCACCTCTGACAACGACGCAATCATTGGCTGCGGCCGTGCGTAACGCATTCCGAGGTCGAGACCTCCTTCCTGGAGCAGCTGCGGATGAAGCCGTCCGTCGCGCGTTCCAGGCAATTAGGATTGCCGTCAACGACGAGTTTGGTTCGCTGGATGCGTTCCTTCGTGTTCTTCCATCCTGCCTGCGCCCTGGTGGACGAATCGCCATCCTGACCTTCCACTCGGGCGAGGATCGTCGGGTCAAGTTGGCGTTCAAGCGGGGGTTCGAAAATGGGATCTATGGGGCGGTTTCGAAGACAGTAGTACGCGCAGCAGCCGATGAGCGGCGTTCTAACCCTCGGTCCACATCCGCTAAGCTACGATTCGCAAGTCGTGGCCCTTCTTCGGTCAATCTCGTTGAAAGCTCCTGACGACCAACGACTGCGAAGTTCCAAAAATGGGACTACCAGTCGCCTCCGCGCATCCGCAGAGCGGTGACCGGCCTTTGCTCGATCGCTACAACAAAAAGGCTCGATCCTGCGGGAACTCGGCTCGAAGGAGTGGAGGCGAGCCTCGATCTCGATGATCGTTCCGTCCCACCTATCGAGAACCTCACGAGCGGTGTTCGGGTCGGTGTCTCGACTTCTCTCCTGATTGGGTAGGACTAAGCGACACGTCCTACCTCGTGCGGTCCACCTTGATGTCCTCATCGCTGGTCTCTACGAAACCGTCATGGCCGACTGCGACGCAGGCATGTCCACCTAGCAGGTCGCGACGACTTCGAGCGCCCGCCGGAGACAGTTGAGGGAGAACGGGCTTCGGCCGTTCATACTCGAAGGAGGTCAGTGGTCCGTGTCTCTTGGCGGTCGATTCATTCACGCCGCCACGGATGGCGTCGGATCCAGTCGCGAAAAACTTCTTCTGCGGCTCGATTCTCGTCGGGGCGACGATCGATCAGGGTCAGGTCCTGAGCTTTGACTAGTTTGCGTATGAGCGAGTCTCGACCATCTCCCTGGTTCGGATCGGGCTCCAAGAGCGTGGGGTGGACGACCACGCAATCCCAGCCACCAGCACCGAAGTTCAAGGATGAGTTCATAATCCAGGAGTGACCATGAATGAAGGATTCAAGGGAGTCAGCCTTCGCCGTTCGTGGCAAGGCGATGACAACTAAGTCGGGTGCCATCGGTCGAACCCGCTCCCGGGCATCTTGCTCCAACTCCCTCAGGCTCTTCCCGTCGATCGGCCAGCGTGTCACATCCACTCGGGCGCCGGGTACCTCGGACTGAATTGCACGTCCGATCCATTCGTCGATCGGCGGCATGGCCAAGACCTTGATCACCTCGCCACGCGCGAGTCGTTCAGCCGTTTGGGGTAAAGCCGGCTCGGGCGGTGGGACGTCCGAAAGGTCGATCGGACGCCCGGTGATCGTCCGAGACAGTGATTCGGCGACCCGCTTGTGGCCTTCCATATTCGGATGGATCTCATCACTCAGCAAGAGCCGCCACGAAGCCGGATCGCGATCCTTTAGGGCCTCCAGATCTGCATAAACGTCGCAGACGGGAAGCCCCAGACGTCGGCCCTCTTCGCGCATCGCGTCGCAGTAAACTCGCAAGCGTTCGGTCGGCCGGTCGGAGGTACTGATCACGTTATTCGGTGTGGAGAACATTACCTCGGCACCGGCCGCCCGGCATTTCGCCACGATCTCGCCTAGGTTTTTGCGGTATTCGTCGAGTGGCACGCGCGTCATGTCGTTCAGTCCGAACATGACTGTGACCAGGGTTGGCTTGTGGTCCAGGACGTCGGGGCCGATGCGTGCCAGGGCGTCGCGAGTGGTGTTACCGCTGATGCCGGCGTTGATCGTGGAGACATCGACTCGGGGATAAGTCCTCCGCAGCGCAATCGCGAGCATATCGGTATAAGAGCGGCGAGAACCGGTGTGGTAATAAACCCCGGTCACGCTGTCTCCGAAGCAAACGACGCGGACGGGCCCGCCAGATTCCAGGGTGTCCATCGTCTTCGGAAGGGTCGGCCCCCACAATGAATCGTCCCAGGCGACCCGGGCCGTAAACACCGCGCCCTTAGCCCCTCGGCTGCGTTCCTTGTCGTTCCAGATCCCCTCCGCCACCGTCACCCAAGCTTCGCGAGCGGTGATGGCTGCAGCTCCGAAATTTCCCAGCTCGGCGCCCCGCTCCGGGACGAGCACCTTCTCGGTTGAGCGGATCACGCACAACCGATCGGGATCAACCTGGGCAATGAAGAGGGGAGCGCGATGGCGCACGATGTGGTCGTTGTTTGCCCCGCGGCGAGTATAGACGAGGAACAACGTCTTGCCGTGGGCTAGCCAATGCTGCTGCGTGTTGTAGCTCCCAAGATCCTCGCCGTCATCGAAACTCCAGGGCTTCACGGGGCGGTAGTGCAGGCCGTCGCCGCTCGCCGAGACGTACCCTTTCCGGTCATTGCGGATCGTCAGGAAATAGCGGCTGCCGGAACGGATGAGCGACGGCTCGTAGAGCCCACGCTCCACGTTCAGGCCCAGCACGTCGCCATGTTCGCGGTAGGTTAGCTTATCGCCGTCGAAGGTGCACCGAACTGCAGTGACACTGAACGGGGCGTCGGCCGATCGGGTGATGTAGAACGGCAGCAGGACAGATCCATCGGCCTCGACGACGAACTGGGCGCAGGCGCTGTGAGCGAAATTGAACGATTCGTCAGCTGGCATTTCGATCCGCCGCCAGCCTGTCCATCTCCCCGTTTTCGGGTCGAACACTGCATAGGCCGTCTGGTGGGCACGGGGTTGATCGTCGAGTTGCTCGCCTCTTTCGCTATAACGGACCTGTGCACCCACGGCGATGACCTTCCCCGAGCTGGGATGGAACATGGGAGTTACGTCGGCCACAGCGAGATCGACTCCCCCCGGTTGTCGGACCCAATCCAGTTCTGCGACAGGCCGCGGTCCGGTCCAGGTCCGCCCCATGTCGGCGCTGTCCAGGACACTCAGGCCGGAGTAGTGGTCAGATGTGCTCAAGTGCTTCTGGAGAGTAATCAGGACATCGGGATCGGCGTCGCCGTTGGCCTTCGGTACGGCGGTCGCTCTGGGGTGGTACCACAGGAACTGGCCGTCGTCGTGCGTAAGCACGGTCTCGAGGGTCGTCTTGAAGTTAACGGGCCGAGGAGCGGGACGGAATGCGTCGCGGAGTGCGGGCAGCAGGGCCTTGGCGATCTCCCGGTGACCCTTTGGGTTAGGATGGCAACCATCGGTCGTCCATTCGCCCAGAGACTGGCCTTTTGAGTTCGCGACGTTCCAGTGGGCGAAATGGTCAACCAGTGGGATCTGACACTCGATTGCGACTTCGCGGCACGCCTTCATGTATGGTATGAGCCGGACGTTGGGGTTCTCTCCGAGACCGTTAACGGGGGCGTCGTCGGCCCAGCGCGGCTCTGTCATGAGAACCGGCTCGATTCCATGGAGGAGCAGGAACGCGACGATCGCTTTCAGATTCGACTTGTATTCCTGCACTGAGATCCGGCTCGCGCTCGCGCCTTGGTCAACGTAGCTGTCGTTCGTCCCATACATGACGGTGACGACCCTAGGCCGGTGTTCCGCGACGATGTTTAATCGCTTCAGTGCCTGGTCAGTTCGCTCGCCGCCCACGCCGAGGTTGACGATCTCGGTGTCGATCCCGTCAGCCTTCAAGGCGCGTTCAGCGAGAGCGGCGAACGTCTCTTCGGGGCCAACGCCGGATCGCACGCCCTTCGTGATGGAATCTCCGAGGGTGATCACGCGGACAAGCGAAGCTCCGGGATCAGGCGGCTTCCGCTTCAAGTCTTCTCCGCGCGCCGCGATCCCCAGAATCGAGAGGACGTTCACCATCCCGAGTACGATGAGCGATTTTTTCATGGAAATCGTCCTTTCTTCTGAATCGAATCAATCACTGCGGTTCTGGGGATGAGTCCAGGACTTTTGACATTCGTAGTCGGGACGTGATTTCGCCGGTCTATTGCTGGTCGAGCGCTCCGCCGTGGCGTCCCGATCGAGTCTCCCCCACAACTCCCGAGCGATGTTAGCCAAGTGGGCATCAATTTCCCGCTTCGACCTGGTGTTGGGCCGATCTCTCAACTTCAAGCAATTTACGAAAATTAATGTGTTAATTCGCTTGCTGTCCTCCGCGAATAGCTCAAATTGGCCCAGGTCCGGCGTGCACGCTCGTGAGTCGAGAAGCGAGTTACCGAGCCGACGTTCGCGACGCCCCCGGCTACGTAAGGGGCTATTCCGCCTGGAGCGGCTTGCGAGCGTACCGAGACCGCTGCTCTGGCGTCGCCACGTGAATGAGCATCTCTCGGTCGCACGCCCCGAATGAGACGAAGTTGGCGTGGCCTTGGCGCAGGGTCATCTTGTTGCAGAGCGAACGCTCTTCCAAGCGGTCGCTAACGAAGGCGTCGCCCTCCCAGAAGCAGACCGGGTGGATCAGACTCATGCCGCGTTCCGGGAGCGTGACGCAGCCAGCAGGGGCATTGCTCGCGCGGCGTCGGGTCCTTGGGAGCGTACCATCGCACGGACAGGCACCTCATCAGCATCGAGTAGACGGGGTCAGGCCCGATCGGGTCGATTGCGGTTACCACACCAGCCTAACTCCCCGAACGGAGCCGGCCCTCGATTACATCTTCGCACCAGCTTCCCGTCCCGTGCCAGTGGTCCTCGTGGCTCGCCGCCGCCCTCGACCCCCGCTCCGCCCCTCGGCTCGCCCTGCTGTTCCTCCGCGCCGTCCTGGCCCGGGGCCGGCGCACCGTTACGACCTGGGTCAGGGCGGGCAAACGTAGCGATCGGTTTCAGTCCTGATACATCGCCGTCAACGCCGGTAAGCGAACCGATCGCATTGCCTGGCGTCTTCTGACCAAGGTGGTCACCCCGCTGTTGGCCGGGCCGAGCGTCTGACGCTGGCCCTGGACGACACCCCGACGAAGAGATACGGGCCATACGTCCATAGGTCCGGCATCCACCAAAACCTGGCACCCGGCCCATCCGGCTCGCCTTATGTCGATGGGCACGTCTTCGCCGTCCTCGGCCTGCTCGTCGCCCACGGGACCTGGGGCACGATCGCCCTGCCGCTGCTGGCCCGGCCGTACCTCCGCAAGAAAGACCTACCGGCCATGGACCCGAAGCATCGGCCGGCCTTCCGCACCAACCTGGAGTTGGCCGTCGAGCTGATCCGTTGGGCCAAGCCCTGGCTCGGCCTGCTCGGCAAGCCGATCTGGGTGGTGGCCTACGGGGCATATGCCAAGCGGGACCTCCTCAAGCCGGCGGCGGCCCTGGTGATGACCGTCGTTAGTCGTCTTCGCAAGGACGCAGTCCTGCGGAACTTGCCCGGCTCCAAGCCGGCGGGGAAGCGAGGCTGGCTACGAACCTACGGAGAGGGCAAGATTGACCTGGCCAAGCGGGGTGGCCAGCGGCGCGACTGGTCGTCCGACACGTCCGACCTGTACGGCGATAAGGAGATCAAGACGTACAAGACGTTCCAGGCGACCTGGAGGCCGGCCGACGGCGTGTTCCGGGTGGTGCTAGTGGACGAGCCGACCGGCTGGCGGGCGTACTTCTGCACCGATCCCACGGAGACCGTGGCCGACATCCTGGGCATGGCGACCGATTGGCTCAGCCTGGAGATCACCTTCCGCGAGTGCAAGCAGGTCGTGGGAGCGGGCCAGCAGCAGGTGCGGTTCATCTGGGCGAATATCGGGTCGTTCCACCTCTGCCTGTGGACGTTCACGATGACCGAGGCATGGGCTTGGGGCCGCAAGGACAAGGAGTTGGTGGACCGATCGGCCTCGCCATGGGACAGTTCGGCGCGTCGCCCGAGCCACTCGGATAAGCGGAGGGCCTGCCGCGGTGAATTGCTGGGCGAAGAGATTCGTGCGTTTCTACACCCGGGGACTACCGAGGCCGAAATGCGGGCGACCGGCAAAAGGCTGCTTAGCTTGGCCGCGTGACATGCACAATCTCCCTGAAAGTGCAGCTGAAGAGGCAGCGGCCTAATGTCCCTGGCCTGACCCCGTAGGATTGGCCGAAGTACGGCGCGATACCAACCACGATCATTAATGTGCTGCCAACTTTGACGATTAATTCGCTGGCCGTCTCGAAGTGATCCGTCGATCGCCGGGAGGGATCAGAGGCTACTATGCCGATCACGTACCTGCGGGCGTTGTAATCGAGGACGCTCCGCTATGCGAAACGATCCGGTTCTATTCCGGTCCACCGGACTGCGCGGCGGGGACCATGCCGAACAGCCCGAGGATCGAAATCAGCTAGGTTAGTCCGGCTGAAGGCCCAGTTCGTGAACATTCGAATTATTGACGATTCGATGCCCTTAATATCTCGCCCGTCATGGCAGCGTCGTCACGTCACCCCGTTTCGCCAGGGCTGCGATCTCAGCTGCCGAGATTGCCCGGTTATACACGCGCAGGTCGCTCAGGCTGCCTCGGAAATAATCGTGCATTCCGAAACCGATTCGCATCGGAGATTGATTGGTCAGATCCAGGGGTGGTCCCTGCAAGGACGATGACGCGACTTGTGTTCCGTCGACGTAAAGTGAGAGCCTCCCTCCCTGGCGAACGGCGGAGAGGTGCTTCCAGCCAGGTTCGAGCGCACGGTCGAGTGTCAGACTCTGGCCGACCTCCAGAGCGTGGACACGCCCAGATGGGAGTGTTCCGCAAAAGAGGCGGCCGTCGAAGATCGCCATCGACCATGCCCGGCGGTAGCTCGCGTCGGGGGTCAGGTCGAGCCGGCCTGTCTTGGTCCAGCGGGTGTCGTCGTCGAGCCGATAGACCTCCGCGAGCGGGAGCGTGCCTCCATAAAGTTTACCGTTGTGGACGGCCATTCCCATGACTTCTAACTCCTCACCCAATCGGCCGGCTGAGATCCAGCGTTCACCTCGATCGAGCCGGAATACTCGCCCGTTAGGCCAGGTCCCGACATAGAGTTCACCCGCGAAAACCTCGAACGAATACGTCTGACCGGAGGTTTCCAGGGCGGGGAAGGATTTCCAGGTCTTGCCGTCAAATCGGCTGACGGAGCAGGTATCGTAAGACCCCGCGTAAAGATGTCCATTATAGACTCCGAGGGCGACGACCCGGCGACCGTCGTCGGGCAGGGGACTTCTCTGCCACTTGTCGCCCCCCTGATAACGAAAGAATCCGGCCGGCTTGTACAGGGACGAGGCGTAGAGCTCGCCGCGGAAGACCACCATACCGCCCACGGCTTCTGTGTCGGGCAGCCGGCCGCAGTCGGCCCAGTTTCCATCGCCGTCGTAGCGGGCGATCTTGCCGCCTAGATTCGCGTTCGTCGACTCGGGCAAGGCAGAACCCGCAAGGCGGTAACGACCTGTGCCGGCGTAGAGCTTGCCGCCGTGAGCAGCGAGTGAGGTGACGGCATTGCTGCTGTCGGGGCGACCGCAGTCGACCCACCTCGACCCGCCGTCGTATCGGTAGACGTGTCCCGCCTCGCCCGGACCGACCTCACAGGTTCCCACGAACAGCTTCCCGTCGTGGACCGCCATTGCTATGACGTAGACGGCATTGCCGGGCCGCCCGCGGTCGGTCCAGACGGGCTCGGTGCCGCTGTCGATGCCGAGATGGACATTGCGGTCGTTGGCCTGACTGTTCGTCGATCCGGCTCCGCTTTTAATGCACCAGTTCAGCCCGCGTCGGGCGACGGGGTCGTATTTGCTCACCAAATCGCCCAGGACATCATCGAGCGATTCTTCTGTTTGCACCCAGGTGGCGAGTGTGAAGTCGCTTTTGCCGAGGTTCAGCGAGGGATTCGCAGGGACTTCGAGATAGGACGACTTCCCATCGAACCTCGCCGCGCCGCGAGGGGATCCATCGGGGCCGGGCGAGGTCAGGTCGACCGAGAAGGCCCGTCCGTGGTTGCCATGTCCCGAGGTGTCATTTGTATCGCCGGAGAAATTCCAGTGAGCAATCAGGCCGCGGTCCTCTGCTAAGGCGGGCACACCAACGAAAAGTAGCGACAGCAGTAGTTTCCAGCGCATGAGGACCTCCAGCGGATCTAGGAAAGTTCGTCTCGTGCCCGACGCCCCGTCACACGTCCGGTTTCGTGACTCGCGGCCAAGGCAGGCGGCTAGTTGATTCGAAACCCTTCGTGAGCCGAGGAGAGGGTAACCCGGACGGGTTGGGTTATCGAGCAACTTGCTGCTGTTGGGACATCCTGGACCAGGGCACCCCGTCTTGCCACATCAGGGAGTAGAATCCGTCGAGGAACCTCCACCTGGACCTGTCAGCTGATCGCATCGCTTCGAGACCCACGAAGAATTCCCCGACGATGCCGAAATCCGACGTCCTGCTTCCCACACCCAGATGATCGAGTAGGTCCCAAATCTGGCTCGTCCGATGGCGGTCCAAAGGCCTGACCTCCTGGTGATTGTCCATGAGGGTACAGGCTTGCTTGACTACGACCTGCGACGTCGCCGCGTTCCTCACAACGTGCCTCATTGCCGTCGCGGCCGGGCTCTCCCGTTCACCTAGCTTTGATCGCACCACCCAATTCGGGCGGACTCCTGCCAGGATGCTCTCGATTCCCCAGCCGTCGGTGATCACCAGGTTCGATCAGCCAAGGAGCGGACGTTGGATCGACGATACTCGCCCCTGGACCCCGCGGCTCCGAGGTGCTAAACAATAGTTTGCCTCGTGTCATCCGGGCTCAGCTTCCGGAGTTCCTGGGGTGAGTTCAATCGACCGGATTGCCTCATGTCGGTTGGCATTAAGTAGCCGCAGTCACGGCAGACTAACGAAACCCTGCCTAAAACCCACCACGACTCCCTCCGTTCGCCTCGCCGTACGCCTCGCTTACTCCAGAGACCTTCGGTTTCGAATGATCTGAGGCGCCGCCAATGCTCCAACCAGTCCTTCGTTGGCTCATCTCAGTCGCGACATTCCTGACCTTCGCCCAGGCAGGACTTGGACGTTCGGCGATCGCCGACGGGTCCTCGCCCCTCCTGACCATCGTCTTTCCACCCGGGGGAAGGGTCGGCACCTCGGTCGATGTGCAGGTGAGCGGCACAGGCCTCGAAGGGCTTTCGACGCTGCTTTGCGACGAGCCGCGCATCAAGGCGATGAAACGTGGCGAATCGCGATTCACAATTGAGATCCCGGCCGACATTTCTCCCGGCCTCTACGATCTCCGCGCTCTCGGTGCAAACGGCCTGAGTTGCCCACGCGGCTTTTTCGTGAGCCCTCGTGCGACTCTCTCGGAAAGTGAGTCGAAGGGAATTGGATTGAAAGCTCAGGTGGTCGAGCTCGACGTGTCGCTCTGCGGGAGGATCAAAAATCCGGGCGAAGTTGATGTCTTTCGCTTCCACGCTCGGTCAGGCCAGCGCGTGGTGATCGAAGGGTGGGCAGAACGGCTCGACTCGAAGCTCCGCGCGGTGCTGGAACTGGACGACGAGCGAGGCCTTCGCCTGGGTTCGAGCCGAGGATACGAGGGACTCGATCCCCTGATCGACTTCCTCGCGCCTGCCGACGGCCAATACGTGGTCCACGTGTCTGATCTCACGAATACGGGAAGTCCCGAACACGTCTATCGGGTCGATATCGACACAGGCCCGCGCGTGGATTCCGCGTGGCCGAACGTCGTCGAGCGGGGCAGAACGACGCGTGTGACCCTGTTCGGACGCAATCTGGGACGAGCCGGTAGTGCCGGATCCGATCCGTCTCAGTTCGATCAGGTCGAGGTCGACGTGACCCCGCCGGCGCCCGGAGCATCGCCCCTGACGCGAACGTTTGAGCGTCCGTCGCGATTCTCGGTCGATGAATTCCCTGTCGATTTTCCGGGCGCGCCCGCGCCGGTTTTGGTGGGAATCACCGACGTTCCCGTCCTTCTCGACACCGAGAAGAACCATAAGCCCACGAAGGCCCAGCAGATCTCCTGGCCGAGCGAGGTTTGCGGGCGGCTCGAAGCCGGTGATGAGAAAGACTGGTATCTCATTCACGCCGATCGGGGCGAGGTCGTCTGGTTGGAACTCTTTGGCGAACGTATTGGCGCCCCAGTCGATCTGGACCTGTCCGTGCTCGACGCCCGTACCGAACGCGAGCTCCTCCACCTGACCGATACCCTGGTCGATCCGGAAGCAGGCGTGATCAAGACCGGCCACTCCGATCCCTCCGGACGCTGGGTCGCGCCGGCGACAGGCGATTACTGGATCTTGGTGCGAAACCTGATCGGAGGCACGCGTCGGGACCCCCGCCGGCTCTACCGGCTGAGCGTCCGACGCGAGGAGGCCGACTTCCAGCTCCTGGCTGCTCCCGGGGGCGACCAGGGCTCCGTCGGGTGGAGCGTGCCCCGAGGAGGTCGGGCGATGATCGAACTCGTCGCCACACGTAATCGAGGCTTGTCGCGGCCTATTCGAGTGACGGCTTCCGGACTCCCCGATGGCTTCGACTGTCCGGACGTCTGGCTGGGGCCGGGCGTGACTCGCGTTCCTTTGATTGTCTCTTCGAGCCTCGATGCGAGCCGGGAACCGAGAGCATTCACGCTGACCGGCCGTGCCGACCTGGGCGGGGTCGAGGTCGTGCATCAGGCGCGTGGGGCGACCGTAGTTTCAACCGGTCCGCCGACCGCTTCCACACGCCTGACCGGCCGTATCGTGGCTGCGACCGGGCCCGAGGCCCTCGGCCTGGTCTCTGCGACGCCGAGCCGGACGTCCGTTTCCCAGGGAACAGTCATGGACGTCCTGGTCCAGTTGGATGTCTCCCCTGGATGGAAGTTGGGCACGGTCGCATTAACCGGAGTCGGCATCCCCGCAGACCCAGTCGATCGGATCTTCCGCGATTCCGCTGATCCCTCCAAGATTTGGGTTAGCCTTCGTGTCCCTGAGCGGCTTTCGCCGGGCCCCTACACGTTCGCGGTCCGGGCTGATTTGGAGGTGACCGCTCCCTCCGAAATGCCGGGAACGAAGCCGAGTACTCAGGCAATCATCGCTTATTCGGATTCCGTGACGGTCGAGGTGGGGCCCGGGGCCATCGATCTTCGAGTCGACCCTAAGACCCCCAAGACGATCAAGCGTGGGGAGACAGTTCAGATCCACTACCGGGCACTCCGGCGGAACGGTTTCATCGGCAAGATTCATACAGAGCTGTACGCGCCAGAAGGTGCGACCGGTTTGCGGGCGATGGGCGTCACGTTCGTCGGCCAGACCGAGAGCGGCGTCCTTCAGGTTGTCGCCTCGGACGACGCCCCGCTCGGCCGGCAGTCGACGCTGCGGCTCGAGGCGGTCGGTACCCTCGAGGACGAACCGATCCACCACGTCGGATGCTTCATCGACATGGAGATCATCCGATGAACGACCCGGATCGAAGGGCCATTTCGAGAACGTACCTGACACAGGGCGCGGCGGGATGGCTCGTCGTCTTCTCGGCGTTGCTCGGACTGCCGGCTTGGCAAGCTCTTGGTGGTGAACCCTCGATCGGCCTGCGAGTCGCATTCACCACCGACGTGAGCCCGTTACTCACGAAGTTTGGTTGCAACAGCGGCGGGTGTCATGGCAAGGACACCGGCCAGAATGGCTTCAAGCTCTCGCTGCTCGGTTACGAGCCCGCTGAAGATTATGAGGCGATGGTCCTCGAGGCGCGCGGACGGCGGATCTTCCCCGCGTCGCCCGAGGGGAGCCTGATACTTCTCAAGGCAACCGGGATCGTCCCCCACGGCGGCGGGCGACTCATCACACCGGATTCGGAGGACTATGGCGTCCTACGTCGCTGGGTCGAACAGGGAGCACCACCCCCTCGTCACGACGATCCTGTCGTCCAGCGTGTCGAAATCGAACCTGGCGACTCCGTATTGTCGAGGAATGTCCGCGTGTCTCTGCGGGTGCGGGCGTCGCTCTCCGACGGCTCGACCCGTGACGTGACCCGTCTGGCGCTGTTTGAGTCGAACGAGCCCGATGTGGCAGAGGTAAGCGCCTCGGGAGAGATCCAGACGAAGGATCGTGGCGGCCTCTTCGCCGTGATGGTTCGTTACGGCGACCAGTTCGGCGTGTTCCATGGAACCGTGCCATATCACACCCCGAAATCGTTTGCCTCGACGTCCGAGGCAGAGCAGGGCGGGACGTGGGTTGACCGGCTCTTGCGACAGCAGTGGCGGCGCCTGGGCATTGAGCCGTCGCCGCCTGCCGATGACGCGACTTTCCTCCGTCGCGCAAGCCTGGACATCTGCGGCACGATTCCGACGCCCGAGGAAGTTCGCACCTACCTTGTCGATGCCCGCCCCGACAAGCGAGCCAGATTGATCGATCGCCTCCTTGAACGACCCGAGTACGCCAGCCTGTTCGGCCTTAAGTGGGCTGACATCCTTAAGAATCGAGGCGGCGGTTATTCTACCAGTCAACAGCGAGCCGGCACGACCCTCTTTGCTGCCTGGATTCGCGAGGCGGTAGGGTCGAACATGCCCTATGACCGCTTCGCCTCCGAGATCCTCACGGCCGTCGGCAGCCAGGAGAATAACCCTCCGACGGTCTGGTATCGATCGGTGCGTACATCGCAGGATTATGTCGAATCGATCTCCCAGGCCTTCCTCGGCGTCCGCGTGCAGTGTGCTCAGTGTCACCACCATCCCGCCGAGCGCTGGAGTCAAGACGACTACTACGGTCTGGCTGCGGTCTTCGCCCGCGTTGGGCGCAAGGGAGGGTTTGCCGACGCGGAGGTCCCCACCAATCAAACGATCTTCGTGGCGTCGGAGGGTCGGGTTAAGAATCCCCGCACGAAGCGAACGATGACCCCCCGCCCGCTGGGCGGGCCGGAGTTCTCAGTAGGTCCGTACGACGATCCTCGTGCGAGCCTGGCGCACTGGATGACCGACCCGGGAAATCCCTTCTTCGCCCGCACGATGGCCAACCGGATCTGGGGCCACTTCTTCGGCCGGGGACTGATCCACCCGATCGATGATGCCAGAAGCACGAATCCGCCGAGTCACCCCGAGCTGCTCGACACTCTGGCCCGCGATTTTGCCCGGAGCGGCTACGACATCAAGCACCTGATCCGAGTCTGCTGCAACTCCGAAGCCTATGCCTCGAGCGCGGAGCCGAACGGGACCAATGGGGAAGACCATCAGACGTTCGCCCGTTTTTATCCCAAACGCCTCCAGGCCGAGGTGCTCCTGGATGCGTTCAGTGACGCCCTCGGTGTCGCCACCGAGTTCGCGGGCAGCCCGGGCAAGTTCCCGGCGGGGACTCGAGCACTCGACCTGCCCGACGAGACGGTACCAAGCACATTCCTCGACGTATTCGGCCGCCCTGCTCGCTCTTCGGCGTGCGAATGCGAACGTGTCGACGAGGCGTCACTCGGTCAGGCACTCGCGCTGATCGGCTCGCCGATCCTGGAACAAAAACTGAAGGCCAAGGACGGGCTGCCAACTCGCATGGCGAACGACGTTCGTCTTGTCGCGGAGGTCGTCGATGACCTGTTCGTTCGTGTCCTAGGCCGACCGGCGCGTCCCGGCGAGGTCGTGAAGGCTCGGCGGTTCCTTGAGTCCGGGGCGGATCGCCGCGACGCGTTCGAGTCGCTGGTCTGGTCGCTGCTGGTTTCCGCCGAGTTTCTGTTCAATCATTGAATCGAGGAGGGGCCATGCCGAACCCCGGCGGAATCCACCCTTTGAATCGTGCGGTCAGCCGGCGCCGGCTGCTCCAATTCGGCGTTCCGGCGTTCGGGATGGGCCTTGCCGACGTCCTTAGAGCACGGGCGGTCGCACGGACGAACATCCCGTCATCGTCCGCGCGTAAGCGGTCGCTGATCGTCTTCTGGACACACGGTGGCTTAAGTCAGCAAGATACCTACGATATGAAGCCGGACGCCCCGGCACAGTTTCGCGGGCCGTATCGACCGATCCCGACCACTGCCCCCGGAGTTTTCGTCACGGAGCGGTTCCCCCGCCAGGCGCAGGTCATGGACCGCCTCTCCCTGGTCCGGTCTGTCCAGCATGGCAACGCGATCCACGCCCCCTCCGCGCACTGGATGCAGACCGGCTATTTCGGTCCGACCCTGGCACGCAACGCGCCCCAGAAGCCTTCGTTCGGCTCGGTGATCGCCCGTGCCGCCGGGCCCCGATCGCCAGAGATGCCCGCGTATGTGACGATCCCTAAATCGGAAGCCTTCGGCTATCAGGGTTCCCTCTATCTGGGGGCGGCGAGCCAGCCATTTGAGGTCGGGGCCGACCCTAACTCGGCCGATTTTCGGGTCGCCAATCTTGCACTTCCTGATGGTCTTACGCTCGACGCGGTACGGTCTCGGTCCGCCGCACTTCGGGAGTTCGACTCCCTTAGACGCGACATCGACACCAGCGGCGTCCTGAAAGGTCTTGATGCCTTCAAAACGCAGGCACTTGAGATGGTCACCGGCGACCATGTCCGTCGAGCATTCGACATCCGGGAGGAAGATCCGCGCCTGCGCGATCGCTACGGCCGCCACCTCTACGGCCAAGGTGCCCTGCTGGCCCGCCGCCTGATCGAAGCGGGGAGTACGTGCGTTACTGTGAACACGGGCTACTGGGACCATCACACCGACATCGAGAAGAACCTCGAAGAGCACCTGACTCCCCTCGACCAAGCCATCGCCACCCTCGTGGAAGACCTCGATCAGCGCGGAATGCTCGACGACGTTCTGATCCTCTGCGCCGGCGAATTCGGACGCACGCCAATCATCAACGGCAATGCAGGACGCGATCACTGGGCCAACTGTTTCACGGTCGTCCTCGGCGGCGGTGGCCTGAACGGCGGGCGAATCGTCGGCGCCAGCGAGTCGCGTGGGGGAGACGTGAGGGAGCGACCGGTGAGCCCGCAGGACGTACTGGCCACGATCTATCGATCCCTCGACATCCCGCTCGACCTCCACTTCCCCGACGCCTCGGGACGGCCAGTCTCTATCGTCGGGGCGGGTAAACCGATCGAGGAACTCTTCTGATCAAGGTGGACGAGGAATCGGCGAATTTCGTCTCTGACGGGATTGATTCGCCACGGTCGGTTCTGGGTAGACATGGAGGGCCATCCCGTAGACCCCCGATCCGTGAAGCGAGGACCTCAACTCGTTTTGTTGCGGAAGCAAAAGAGTGAACGGGCTCTGCATCCGCAGGCTTATCGAGCCCACCTACAGCTGGTGGCTAGACGAGGCAGGTGTCTCGATCAGTAAACGCCGGAGAGATCGAGCTCACACCTGAGCTTCTCGGATGTTAAACTTATTCTGCACAAACGCCGAGGAAATCGGTCATTCTTTTTTCGATCGAGCCATCCCTCCCTTAGAAGATTCGGTGTCCTTCCTGCGGACTTGCCTGACTGCCCCTTCCTACTACGTTGGCGTACCGATCCAAACGAAGCCTGATGCCGAGGATTCAGAATGTGGATCTCTCGATTGGTTGTCCGCTCGCGCGAGTCGACCTTCAGGTCGCGCTTCACTAGACGGCCCCCTGACGCCAACTTTTTGTGAGAGATAAGCTTATGTCGTGTCTGGGGGATAGGGCGGCGGAAATGCGTGCTCTCTACCAGGGAAAGAGCGGGCCAATGAGACGGAATTGCCTAAGAACCGTTTGCCTGAAGCTCGCCTTCGTCGCCGCCCTGGCGTTGCATGTAACCCCCGGATTCGCGGGCGAGACAGCCCGAAGGCTCAGCTTCGTTGATGATGTGATGCCCATACTGACCAAGGCCTCGTGCAATGCGGGGGGCTGCCACGCAAAGGCGGGAAACGGGCAGAATGGGTTTCGACTGTCGTTGCTCGGCTTTGAACCCCTGGAGGACTACGAGCATATTGTGAAGGAGGGGCACGGCCGGAGGGTGTTTCCGGCGGCTCCGGATCAGAGCTTGCTGCTCTTGAAGGCCGCGAACGTCGTCCCTCACGGCGGCGGCAAGAGACTCGATCCAAGTTCGGAGTCCTACCAACAGTTGGCCCGCTGGATCAGCGAAGGCATGGCCTACGGCGAAAAGAGCGACCCATCACTCAAGTCGATCGAGGTGCAGCCGAAGCGGAACGTGATGGCGATTCACGGGAAACAGCAGCTCAAGGTGCTAGCCCACTATTCGGACGGCCATGCTCGGGATGTCACCCGAATGGCGCTCTACGAGCCCAATGACAAGGGGATGGCAGAGTCGGACGAGGATGGCCTCGTCAAGATTCTCGACGTGCCCGGCAACGTGGCCGTGATGGTGCGCTACCAAGGAATGGTGTCCGTCTACATCGCCTCCATTCCGCTGGGCGTGGCCGTCACGCAAATGCCCGCCGAGAAGAACTTTGTCGATGCGCTCGTCTTTTCCAACCTGAAGCAGGTGGGCGTTCCACCGTCCCCAGTCAGCGAGGATGCCACGTTTCTCCGTCGCGTCTCGCTGGATATCGCTGGCCGCTTACCTACGGTGGAAGAAACGACTGCATTCCTCTCGAGCACGGAGTCGGACAAGCGCGACCGGCTGATTGAGTCGCTGCTGAGCAGCCCGGACTATGCGGACTACTTCGCCAACAAGTGGACCGCGCTCCTTCGGAACAAGCGAGATGACACCAGCGACATCACGGCAAACTTCGCCTTCCACTCCTGGGTGCGCGACGGTCTCTTGGCGAACAAGCCTTATGACCAGATGGTGCGTGAGCTACTGGCTGCGACCGGGACGATCGCGGATAACCCGGCCGTGGCCTGGTACAAGCGGGTCCTAGAGCCTCAACAGCAGCTCGAAGACGTGGCGCAGCTCTTCCTCGGCGTGCGAATGCAATGCGCACAATGCCACCATCATCCATTCGAGCGATGGAGCCAGAATGACTACTACAGTCTCGGGGCATTCTTCAGCCGAGTCGGACGGAAGCCGACCTCAACTCGTGGCGAGGACGTGATCTTTCACAAGCGCGGCATGGCCCAGTTGGAGAACAAGAAGACGAAGATCCCGGTCAAACCCGCAGTACTGGGAGGGCAGGCTCTGGCGATCGGCCAGGACGAGGATCCGCGTCTGAAACTGGCCGATTGGATGAGCGACAAGTCGAATCCTTTCTTCGCGAAGTCGTTGGTGAATCGCTACTGGAAGCACTTCTTCAAGCGGGGCCTCGTCGAGCCCGAGGACGACATCCGAGAAACGAACCCGGCGACGAATCCCGAGCTTTTGGATGCCTTGGCCAACCACTTCGTCGCCAGCGGCTACGACCTGAAGGCCGTGGTCCGCGTGATCACCCAATCGCAGACGTACCAGTTGAGCGCGATGCCCAACGCATCCAATGGCATCGATCGACAGAACTTCTCGCACTACTATCCCAAGCGACTGCAAGCCGAGGTGCTGCTGGATGCGCTCGACCGGCTCACCGGCTCAGTCACCGACTTCGCCGATCTGCCTCCCGGCACGCGCGCGATCTCGCTTCCCGACAACAGCTACAACCGAAGTTCGCCATTCTTGCAGGTCTTCGGCAGGCCCGAGGGGGCGAGCGTTTGCGAGTGCGAGCGGGTCCAGTCGCCGAGTCTGGCGCAGAGCCTGCATCTGATGAACGCGGCCGATGTGAAGTCGAAACTCAACACGCCCGGCGGACGCGCGGACCTCTTGTCGAAATCGAACAAGCCGGAGTCCGAGAAGGTGCGAGAACTCTACCTGGCCGCCTATTCGCGCGAGCCGCGTGCTGAGGAGATCAAGGTGGCCGAGGCGTATCTCGCCAAGGTGCGGGTCGACTCGCAAGGCAATCCGATCGAGCCCGAAAGGGCCAAACGCGATGCCTATGAAGACCTGCTCTGGGCGATTATCAACACCAAAGAGTACCTCTACAATCACTAATATCATGCGCAAAAAAACACTCATTCGTTTCGCTGCCGGCATGATGGGACTCTGCCTCCGCGTCGTGGCGCTCTCCCAGGAGGTTTGCCTCCCCGCGCCTCGTCTGCTCACGATCATGCCGATGGGGGGGAGGGCTGGTTCCAGCTTCGAGGTCTCGATCACGGGCGAGAGTATCGACGGGGCGGACGATCTGCGATTCTCCCATCCCGCTATCACCTCGAGACGGAAGGTTACCGAGGCGGGGACCGCGGATGCCAACGTGTTTGTCGTCACTATCGCCGCCGACATCCCCCTGGGCGTGTACGACGCCCGAGTGGTGTCGCGGTTGGGCGTCTCGTCCTCTCGGGCCTTCTCGGTGAGTGGATTGCCGGAGGTAACCCGAGTGAAGCCGAATTCCTCGCTCGAAACTGCTCTGGGGCTCGAGTCGAATTCGATCTGCAATGCGGTGATGAGCCCGAAAAGCGTGGATTTCTATTCCTTCCAGGCTGCGAAAGGCCGGCGCTACGTGGTGGAATGCGCCGCGCTCGGGATCGACTCGAAGCTGAAGCCGGTGTTGATCATCGCCGATTCCAAGGGGCGCGACCTGCTGGCCGATCGCCGCAGTGGCCTCCTGGATTTCACGGCCCCGGACGAGGGCCGGTATCTCGTCAAGGTCCACGGCCTGACGTTTCAAGGTGGTCCCGCGCACTTCTATCGGCTGGCCATTCTCGAAAAACCCGGCACCGGTCCCGCGCCGCGACAGCCCTCGACGTCGACCGTGAGTTCGTTCTCCTGGGTCCCGGATGTGGTGTCAAACCTCTCTAAGGTCGCGGAGACGGAACCCAACAATCAGCACGCCCAGTCGCAGAAGATCGCGCTTCCCTGCGAGATCGAGGGCAAGTTCTTCCCGGCCGCGGACGTCGACACGTTCGAGTTCGCGGCGAAGAAGGGTGAGGTGTGGTGGGTGGAAGTCGCGTCGGAGCGTCTCGGATTGCCCACGGATCCTTTCGTCCTCGTGCAGCGGGTGACGCCTGACGGTTCGGGCGAGAAGCTCGACGACGTGGCGGAATTCAACGATATCCCCAGCCCGATCAAGCCATCGAGCAACGGGTATTCGTACGATGGACCGGTCTACGACGCCGGGTCCGCGGACTCTCTCGGGAAGCTTGAGATCAAAGAAGACGGGGTGTATCGCCTCCAGTTGCGTGACCTGTTCGGCGGCACACGCAGCGAAGCTCGCCACGTCTACCGGCTGATCATCCGCAAGCCGGCGCCCGATTTCGCACTGGCCGCGTGGGCTCTTCATATGAACCTGAGGAACGGTGATCGCAACGCAGTCTCGAAACCGATCGCGCTCCGCGCGGGGTCGACGATGGCCCTTGAGGTTGTGGTCGTACGTCGAGATGGGTTCGACGGCGAGATCGAGCTTGGTATGTCCGATCTCCCCGAAGGTGTGTCCGCCTGCGGCTTGAAGATCCCGGCCGGCAAGTCCGTGGGGACGTTGCTGATCAGTGCCGATGATGATGCCCCTCGTTCGTTAGGCGCCGCGAAAATTTTTGGCCTCGCTCAGGTCGACGGGAAAACGGTGACGCGACCCGGCCGTCTCGCTTCGATGGTCTGGCCGGTGTATGACGCGAGTCAGGAGATTCCGAACCCGCGCCTGGTCGCCGATGTGCCGGTCTCGGTCTGTCGGTCGGAGGGCGCGCCCGTCACAATCGCACCGGCCGAGAACAAGGTCTGGGAGGCCAAGGTGGGGGATAAGCTCACGATCCCTCTCAAGGTCACTTGGAGGAGCGATTTCACGGGCACGTCGATCAAGCTGAGCCCCTTGGGAGCAGACTTCCCAAGCGTCGGCGCGATCGACATTCCGCTCAAGGCCGCCGGCTCGGAGGTCGTAATTGACCTGACGTCTTCGACGATGCCGCCCGGAGAGTATGCGCTCGTCTTGTACGGCAGTGCCGTGGCCAAATACCGCTACAATCCCGAGGCCGTGAGGCTGGCCGAAGAGGAGCAGAAGAAGGCTGAGCTAGAAGCAATCGCCATTGCCGAGGCCGCCAAGAAGCTCGCTGACGAGGCGCAGGTTGCTCCACCCAACAAGAAGTTGGAAGCCGAGAATCTCGCGATCGCTGCTGTCGGAAAGCGGAAGTCGGCCGAAGTTGCCAAGGTCGAGGCCGCCAAGCGTATGAAGGCCGCGACCGATGCGGCCGCGCCCAAGGACATCGTCGATATCGTGGTGGCGAAACCCATTCGAATTCTTGTCACGCCCAAGGATCAGAAATGAGTGCGCCCCCTCGGCAACGCCCCATTCGCCCGTTCTCCGTCGGCGCCATCGTTGGCGTCTGTTTGTGCTTGGTCAATCCCTTCGCGACCGGCTCGGAAATCGACTTCTATCGCGATGTCTATCCGGTTCTGAAGTCCAACTGCATCGCCTGTCATAACAAAACGATCACCAAGGCGGCTCTGAATATGGAGACGCCGGAGACGATGCGCAAAGGGGGCGACTCGGGTGAAGGGGTGATCCCTGGCAACGGGGCGGAGAGCCTGATATTTCAGGCTGCGGCGCACACCGGGGACGTCGAGATGCCGCCGAAGGGAAACAAGAGCGGCGCCTCGAAGCTCACGCCCAAAGAACTCGAGTTGCTCAAGGCATGGATTGACCAGGGTGCAAAGAGCTCGCTCAATCAGGCGAGGCAAGTTGTCTGGCAACCCTTGCCGCCGGGCGTTAATCCGATTTATAGCGTGGCGATGAGCCGGGACGGCCGGCTCGCCGCCTGCGGCCGGGCGAATCAGGTCTTCATTTACGATCTGGCGACTCGGCAATTGGTGACCCGACTTGCGGATGATTCGCTCAGCAAGCCGGGGTCTCCTCAAATTACGGGAGTCGCCCATCGAGCGATAGTGCAGTCGCTCGCGTTAAGTCCCGACGGTCTGAGGCTCGCCTCGGGAAGTTTCCGCGAGGTGAAAATCTGGCGGCGGGAAAACTCGATCGTCACAACCCGAAAGGGCGACCCGGCACTTGGCGCTGTTCTCTCCGTGCTTTCTGCAAACGGCACTCAGGTCGTTAGTGCCGACATGCAAGGGATCCTTCATGTGCTCGATGCTGCAAACGGGATGTCGCTCAAAACAATCCCGACGGGGAGCCAGGGTAGGATCACGCTGCTGAGACTCTCGCCAGATGCCTCGATGGCCGCAGTCTACAGAACCGACGGGTCGCTTAGCCTCTGGGATCTCGTGGCGGGTGATCGCATTGCTAGTAAAGAGGGACTTGCCGGCGTTCGTAGCCTGGCGTGGACACGCGATGGCAAAGCGATCGCCACGGGGGGACAGGACAAGATCGCGCGTATCTGGTCCTGGCCTGCCGGGGAGAAGTCGGGGCTAGTCGTCTCGAAGGAACTCGAGGGTGCGACCGGAGTCATCACGGCGATCGAAACCGGATCCGCATTGCTCCTCGCCGCGAGTACGGATGGCAAGGTGCATTTGTGGAACACTTCCGAGGTTAAGCCGGCTCGCCGTGAGCTGGCGATCGACGGTGTCGTGACTCTCGGGCTGTCTGGCGACGACAAGCGATTCGCCGCGGGCCGTGCCGACGGAACTCTGCAGGTCTGGGAGCTTTCGGCGGGGAAGCCCATCATCGAGCTGAGCGGCGACGTGGATACCAACGCGCAAATGGCCGCACTGGACAGGGTCGTTGCGGCGGAGGGGCTCGAGATGGCGTTTCAGAAACAAGAAGTGGCACGCATCGAGACCCAGAACAAGGCGTTGGAAGAACTGCTCAAGAAGGCGAACGAGACCATCGCAACTGTACGAAAGGACCTGGTCGAAAAGCAGAACGAGCTAAAGCAGACGAGCGAAGCTAGGGAGGCGGCGCAGAATCTTGTTGCCACGGTCACGGACCAGATTGCGAAGTCTCCTGGCGGGAAGCCCGATGCCGCACTCGAGAAGTCTCTGACTGACTCCCGGATGAAGCTCATGGCCGCAACCTTGGCAGAGAGCACGTCGTTGGCATCATTCAAGTCCCGAAAGATCCACCTCAAGGATGCGGAAATCGAAGCCCAGAATTACTCGGCGGCCCAAGCTCGGAACAAGAGTGCTGTCGACGCGGTCAACGCTGCCCTGACGAAAGCAAACGCCTCGAAGGACAAGGCGTCGGCGGATTCGGCCTTGACCAGGAAAGCTGCGCTGTCCAGGAAGGTTCAGCCGCTGGCCGTGCGTTTCTCCTCGGATACAGAGACCGTCGCCGCCGCATACAGTGACGGATCGCTCCGGATCTGGGCCGTTGCATCTGGCTTGCCGATTCAGCACTTGGCAAGCAGCGGTATGACTGCGGCTGTTTCCCTCGAATCATGCGCCAATGGTGCGATCACGACCTCCACTGCGGATGGTTTGACAAGCCGCGTCAGTACCCCATCCCGCTGGATCCTGGAGCGTACGATCGGCGGTGAGACCGCAGCGTCGCCGTTTGTTGATCGCGTGAACGCATTGCGGTTCAGCCCCGACGGAAAGACGCTCGCAGCAGGCGGGGGGGAGCCGACGCGTTCCGGTGACATCAGTCTCTGGGATCTCGAGAATGGCACGTTGATCAACGAGTGGAAGGAACGTCATTCCGATGCGGTGCTCAGCCTCGACTTTTCTCCCGACGGTAAACTACTCGCCTCCGGTGCAGCGGACAAAATCGCACGAGTGACGGACATAGCAAGCGGCAAACTCATGAATACGCTCGAAGGGCACACACATCATGTCCTTGGGGTGTCGTTCCGCGCGGACGGGAGAGTGCTCGCCACCTCTGGCGCGGACACCGTCGTGGTCATGTGGGACATGATTTCGGGGGAGCGTAAGAGGAAGGTCGAAGGCTGGAGTAAGGAAGTGACATCGGTCCAGTTCATCGGAGCGACCAATCAGATCCTCACGTCGTCCGGGGACAACCTGGTCCGCATCGTGGACGAAGGCGGAGCACAGATTCGGGCCATGCCCAATCTCCCCGACTTCATGCAATCGGCGGCCAGTTCGGCAACTGCGAACATCATCATCGGTGGCGGCGAGGACAGCCTGCTTCGAGTATGGAATGGGACGACGGGGCAAGAACTGGCCGTATTCGGTGCCGAGTCGCCCCCGAAATCTCCGTGAGTACCGTCGAACACCGGGGTCCGTTGGTTTCTCGAACTCTTACCGGCGTAAACCTATGTCAACATCATCTACCCGATCTCGACCCAACGCCCCTTGCCCTGGTCCTTTCGGTCGTCGCGGCTTCATGCGTCTGGGACTGACGGGCTTCGCAAGCCTGAGTTGGCCGGGCCTGATGCAACTACGCGCGGCGAACCCACTACCATCTAGCACTGAAAAGTCAGCGGTGATCATGGTCTGGCTGCCGGGCGGTTGTTCGCACCTTGATAGCTACGACCCCAAGCCTGATATCGGCAGTGAGTACCGTGGACCGTTCAAGACGATCGACACGAAGGTTCCCGGCTTGCAGTTCACGGAGCTCTTACCGCTTCACGCGCAGATCGCGGACAAGTTCACAATCCTGCGCTCGATGAGCCACAGGGGTCCGGGCCACCCGGCTGGATCCATGCAAATGCTCTCGGGTGACATCGATGAACGTGACAAAACGAAGCCAAAGCTCCCGGACTGGATGTCAGTCGCCAATTACCTGCGTTCGAAGGGTCAGGAACGCACCAACCCCCTCCCCAGGTACGTAGGGGTGAACCCCCCATTGGAATACAATGGGCCTGCCTATCTCGGCGATGCGTACTCACCTTTCTCGGTGCTGGACGACCCCAATCGAGAGAATTTCGAGGTACCCAACATCGGCCTCGCCAATCCTGCCGAGGCGATCCGGTTGGGCGATCGCGTGGCCCTTCGTCAGAGCATCGATAATCTGGAGCGGAGCTTCGACCGCGAGGGTGAACTCGGTGCGCTAGATCAGTTTGAAACGCAAGCAATGACACTTTTGACCAATCCGCAGACTCGGAAGGCGTTCGACCTGAGCGAGGAGGATCCGCGCATCCGCGACCGATACGGGCGAAATCGGTGGGGGCAGCAACTCCTTCTGGCCCGCCGGCTCGTTGAAGCCGGCGCAGAGATCATCACCAGTAGCCTGAGCGGACCCCTCTGCGGCAGGGTCAACAACTGGGACGATCACGCGGTGAATCATCACGTCTTCGATGCCATGCGATTCCGCGCCGCGGCCTACGATCAGGCCGTGACGGCGCTCATCGAGGATGTCTACGCGCGTGGCCTGGACAAGCGAGTTCTCGTTGTTGTCACCGGCGAGTTCGGCCGCACTCCAAAGATCGAATACGACCGCAGCACTGGCGCCGGCGACGCGAGCGCCACGGCGGGCACCGTACAGCCAGGCCGTGACCACTGGCCGCGTGCTTTCTCCAACCTCTGGGCCGGCGGCGGCATACCCACCGGACGCGTCATCGGCGCCACCGACAAGCGGGGTGAGGACGTAATCGAGCGCGTCTGCAGCCCCGGCGACTTCCTGGCGACAATCTATCACCACCTGGGTATTGACGGCTCGAAAGTCCTGATCAATGACTTCAATGGACGCCCCACACCGATTGTGGATCACGGTAAACCAATTGCTGAACTGATCGGATGAGTTTGAGGTTTTGGATTTTCCCACGAACATCGCACGCGGATATGAGCATGCTAATTCCGCGAGGAGGGCATCGATGGCGAGGTCTCGATTCCTTGGCCGAAGCTTTTCTCTGGTCCCATAATGACCCTGGAAGGAGTGCCCAGAAGCCCAAAAATGGCACTCCATGTGATACTCAAGATCGCGAATGATTCTCAGCCAATCGCTAGGCCGAGGCCATTCCCCACCCTTTCAGGAGTGGCGAAGACCTGATCTTCTCTCACACGTTCTGGGCTTCAACTCCGCCACTCTCTCGGGATGGCGGAGCGCCTTCCTCAACAATCACGGCCCTGACATGAAGAGTCGCCCGTTCGACCATTGCGACGAGTTGGTGGCCCGACTCCAGTCCAAGATCGGCCAACTCACACTGGGCATCGAACCGCTGGGTTAATAATGACCTGATTCTGAAAGGTTGGCCGGAGGATTGCTGATCACGAGGCGCTCTGCTGACCCGCGGAGGTCTCCCGACGATGAAGGTGCCGGCGTGGCGCTGCTTGGTGATGGTGAGCAACCCTTCCCTGCGTCTCCGCTTCGCCTCGATGCATCCGGGATTAACGAAGTCCTCAAGGACCGCGTCACCGTCAAGCCGCTGACGCTCATCTTAAATGTTATGGAAATGGTATAATATACTGTTCTTTCAGGCGAGACACCAGGCGTGCCCGCCGCTCGGCTGAGGCCATAGAGGCCACCATCTCCATAGTCGCGATGAGTCGTCGGAGACCGGCCTATCAGGAAGAAGAAGGCTGCCCAGTCAGGCGCCACTCATGGAGGCGACCCCTGAAGTCATCCTTAATACAGACACCCGTTCTGTGCCGTTGGATTCGCTTAACTCGCTTTGTCCATGAAGCGTCGGGCCGCTCTAGGCCTCGGTCTCCAATTTCTCGGCGTGGTCCAGTGTCGAGGCCGGCGTACCGCCTCGACATGGCTACGGGCGACGAAGCGCAGCGATCGGTTCCAATCGTGCAATGCCCCCGACTATTCCGCAGGGACGTGTGCCGATCGCATCGCCATGCAACCCCTGACCGAGGTGGGCGGGTGGCAGCGAGGCTGAACTTGGCTATGGACGATATCCTGAAGTAGCAGTCCGCGCCACTGGTTTAGGCGAAAGAAAAGGACTATAAAAAGGTCGGTCAAAATTCAAAGTGGACCTCGCCAGCGTCCAGCTTTAATCGTGCCTCGAATGGCTTCCCGGACTTCGACACGAATCCTTTTATGACCGAAGTCATTCCTTGTCGCAGGAGCGTCTGGGCCATGCGGGCCGTGATCCGCTTGCCGGCGATTGACTTCCAGATCGCGAATTTGCAACCCTTTCGCCATCCGCTGCAGCCGTAGGATTTCTCCTGCTCTACAACCTCGGCTCCGCAGATGGGACACGCACCGAAGGAGCCCTGCGTAAAACCCTTTGCCGGTTCCCCGGGGAGCTTATCCTCGAGCTTGCTGGCGGTCGACTTGCGACGCTTCGCTATCGGCCCGGCCTTCACGCCGGCAGGTCGGCGACCCGGCTTACCTGCGGTGCGTCTCGGCCCGCCGGAGGGGATCGGGATCGAAGTCAATTCGCCTTGATCTGTAAGGTGGAGGATCGTCGGGCTGGTCCCGCCCGACTCGTTGGTGGGGGAGAGTGTCCGATGCTGCAACAGGGCCCGAATCTGGTCAACATCGAGCGAACGGCCGTCGTGCTCTCGCCAGAGGACAAACGGGCATCCCTCTCGCCATCCCGAGCAGCCGAACCCTCGATTGCCCTGGATCACAGGACGCTTGCAGCGCGGGCACTCACCGAGACGTGCAGGGTCGATCGCCGAGGAGTCGCCGGGTCGGACGATCTCGCCCGTGTAGCGGGCGATCTCCGACATGAATTGGCGCGGGTCGAGCTGGCCTCTCTCGATTTTCCGGAGCTTGGCCTCCCACTCACCCGTTAATTCGGGGGATTTCAGGCCCCGATCCCTGATCACGGCGACGAGATATCGGCCCGGGTCGGTCGCCGTCAACGTCTTTCCGCTGCGGGCGATGTAGCCTCGCGTCAGTAGGGTCTCGATGATCGCCGCCCGCGTCGCGGGTGTGCCAAGGCCCCGCTCCTTCAACGCCTCTCGGAGCTGGTCGTCGTCGACCAGCCTCCCGGCCGTCTCCATCGCCCCCAGCAGGCTGTCCTCGGTGAAGGGCTTCGGCGCAGCTGTCTCGCCCCTGCTGACGAACGGCTCGTGAGGTCCGCTCTCGCCGGGCTGAAATGCGGGCATATCCTGGGGCTCGTCGGCCTTTCTGGCATCCTCTTTTCGAGGATCGAGCACCGTCCAGCCGGGCTCGACGATCCGAACTCCCCGCGCCCGGAACGGGACTTCAGCCGACGTGCCGGAGACAGTCGTCACCTCCTTCACGCACGCGGGATAGAAGGCGGCGATGAGCCTGTTGACGACGGCATCGAAGACTTTCTTCGTCCCGGGCGGCAGGTCGCCCGGCCGTTTGCCCGTAGGGAGGATCGCGTGATGGTCGCTCACCTTCGAGCCGTCGACAATCCTCCCAGTGAAGGGCAGGGCGTCCAGGTTAAGCTTGCCGATCTCGGCCGGTTTCAGGGCTTGCAGGTCGGCGAGAATTCCAGGGATTTTCCGCCTCATGTCGGCGCCCACGTGCCGCGAGTCTGTCCTCGGATAGCTGATCAGCTTGGCCTCGTAAAGCGACTGCGCCGCTTTGAGTGTGGCGTCCGCCGACAGGCCGAAGCGGCGGTTCATGTCACGCTGCAAGTCGGTCAGGTCGTAAAGCTGCGGCGGCGGGACCCGCTCCGGCTTGCGATCGATGCCCAGGATTGTGAGTGGTTGGCCCTCCACGCGGAGTAGCAGCTCACGCGCGGGATCTTCCTTGGTGAAGCGGTCGCCGGTGAATTTGAAGACGACGGATCTGTGGCGAGTTTGCAGCTCCCAAAATGGCTCGGGCTTGAACGCGCGGATCTCGTCGTCGCGTCGGACGATCAGAGCGAGGACCGGCGTCTGAACCCGTCCCACGCTCCAGAGTAGCCCCCCAACCCGATGGCGCACCGTGTAGTATCGGGTCGCATTCAGGCCGACGACCCAGTCCGCCTCGCTCCGGCAACGGGCCGCCGCGAACAGCGCGTTGTAGTCGGACAGGGGTCGCAGTCGGGCGAAGGCGTCTCGGATCGCCTCGGTGGTCAGTGAGCTGAGCCAGAGCCTTCGGGCCGGCTTGGCCTCGCAGCCGGTCAGTTCCAGGATGTAGCGGAAGATCAGCTCGCCCTCGCGGCCGGCGTCGGTGGCGCAAATCAGCTCGTCGGAGGAGCGGAAGAGGCGTCGAACCACCGCCAGTTGCTTTCCAGACCCCTTCTCATCTAGAGGCTTGAGACCGAACCTCTCGGGGACGATCGGCAGGGTCTCGAGAGACCAGCGTTTCAACGCCGGGTCGTAGTCCTGCGGTTCCTTGAGGGTGACGAGGTGACCCAAGGCCCAGGTCACCTGATAGCCCCGCCCTTCGAAGTATCCTTCGTGGCGAGAGCTGGCACCGAGAAACGAGGCCAACTCGCGGGCGACCGACGGCTTCTCGGCGAGTACAACGATCATGGGCCCGGGCGTCGTCTCTTTCCTCGACGCCCCTCCTGAGTGGGTCGTACCGGCGGCCAGGTCGTCAGAGTCTCGTACCGACTCATCACCTGATTGATCTGTCGCCCCACTCACTGTATCCCCGAAACCGTGCGGACGTCCTGGTTGCCCGACCTAGAACCTCATCTGAAGGCGGTGAAAGTTCCCATGACGACCTCCGCAGGTACTCCCTCGGCTCAGTTCGGATCGTTCTCAACTTGGCTCGCACAGGGCTAGCTCGATCCGTAAGGATAAGACAATACCGGCTCAGGTTGCCCCGTGCATGGAGATCATGCCCGGACCGCGCTGCCATCTTCCACGGATTCGCTCCGGCCCCCAGCAGGTGTACCCCTGACGCCACTCGAATCATGAGGGCCTTGGCGTCATCAATCCCTCTTCTCCATCACAATCCTGCCATCCTTCATCACCAGGCGGACTCGTCGGAGGGCCCCGATCTCCTTGGTCGGGTCACCTTCGACGGAGATCAGATCGGCCTTCAGGCCGGGTGAGACCGCCCCCAGTCGGTTGCCCAGGTGCAGCGCCCGCGACGCGTCGGAGGTGGCCGCACGGAGAGCCATGGACGGTGTCAGCCCGCACTTGACGAGTAGTTCGAGTTCGCGGACACCCCCGCCGTGGGCGAATACCCCCATGTCGCTGCCATTAATGATGGTGACGCCAGCCTTGATCGCGGAGCGGACCGCCGCCTTTGCCGAGCGTAAGTCGTCCGGCTCGGGGGTGGTCCCCGGCCGCCAGCCGTTGTACCGGCCCAACGCCTCAGCCGCGGCTAGAGTTGGGCAGAGCGCGACCTTTCGCTCGGCCATCAACGCAAACACTTCGGCGTCGCCGCCGTTGCCGTGCTCGATCGTCTCCACACCCGCCAGAGTCGCCCGCCGCATCCCCTCCTTAGACATCGCGTGAGCGGCCACCGGGACACCGGCCGAGGAGGCCGTCTCGACGAGCCGCTTCAACTCCTCGATGGTGAACGACGGCCGCACCTCCCGGCCTCCCATCGCGGAATCAGCATAGACCTTGACCCAGTCGGCGCCTCGGCCGATCTGGTCGCGGACGGCATGTACCAGCGAATCTCCCCCGTCTGCTTCCTCGGCTCCCTGCGGGATAGTCAGTTCGGGGGCGAATCCCTTCGGCGCGTAGCAGCCGGTGGCGACGATCGATCGGGTCGCGACCAGCATCCTCGGCCCCGGCACGATGCCTTCGGCGACGGCCTTCCTTAGCCCGACATCCGCGTAGCCGGCCCCCTCGGTTCCCAGGTCGCGGATTGTGGTGAACCCGGAGTCGAGCACCAAGCGGAGGTGGTTGGTCGCGCGGCAGACACGCAGGGCCAATGGCTCCTTCAGGACCTGGTCGTCCCACGGTGCCTCGTCGTAGGGGTGGAGCAGGACGTGGGTGTGGGCATCGATGAGACCCGGCATCAAGGTCGTTCCGGCCAGTTCGATGACTCGTGTGTCGGCCGGCGCTCTCACCTCGGCGGGCGTTCCAACGCCCTCGATGAGTTCGCCTCGTACGAGGACGACCCAGCCATCGTGCGGCATCTCGTTCTTCCCGTCGTAGACCCGATCGGGGCGGAGGAGGACGCGAGCATCAGCCGAGTGCGCCCGAGAATCTAGGCCCGCCAAGGCCCCGAGGGCGGCAATGCTCAGAACGGACATGAAAGTGCGGCGCATGACCTACCTCGCATCGACGCCAAACCGAGTGTCCGCCGGAAGGCGGGAGAGGAGGCGAGGTTAACCGGCGTTGCGCTCGCATAGAAGAGGGCGGAAGGCCGATGAGCGGCGTTGTATTCCCCCAGGACTATGGCATCTCAGCCTACCAGGGAGTTGATTTGAGGAGAACGCACCGACCCCTCGCGTCTCAACGGATTCGGATCCAGTGTATATCTCCAGACCGCATTTCAAATCTCCATCGCAAGCTGATCGATGACCGCGGCGATTGGTTCCAAGGAGTTCGGTACCAGCGTGCTACATCTTACTCGGTGATTTCTCCGAACTCCTTGTTGCCTTGAGCGGAGCGCCATTCGACACAGTGACGGAGAGTCGAATTGCCAGGAATTTCCGATGTTTATGAATCTCATCGGAAGAGGGAGACTACGTCACCCAAGCCACATCGGTCGGTCAAGGACGTTACGGCCTGATTAATTCGTCGAGCATGCAAGCGATAACGCCGTGACCGCCCATGAGGTCGCCGCCATCGAGATAAATTGATCCTTTCCATAGGGGAACCCGCTTTCAAAGTAGGGTTGGAATGGCTTGCTTCGCGAGACGACGAACCACGACCCGTCCGCGCGTTGGTCGGCAATAAGGAATGCCAACCCGCCCCGATATTCTGGACTATCCGTCGCCAGCCGCCCCGACCACTGGAGTGCGACGAGGGCCGAGCCCGTCGCGTAGGCGTCCGAGGAGCCGCCGTCGAGTTGCGACCAACCCCCGTCGTCGCGCCGGGTCGCGAGCAGATCGTCGGCCGCCTTCCGGATGAGTTCTTCCGGAGAGGAGGCCGCTTTCATCGCCATCAGGCGGAACACCCGGTCCTCCGTGTCCTTCGGAGCGGTCGCTTCCAACCATCGCCTCGCCTTGCTCACGCGGGCTTCAATCCGATCTTTCTGGCTCTCCTTGCCGTAAGCCGCCAGGGCGCGGAGGGCGAGGTAGGTCGCGGTGAAATCGCTCGCCTCCGACGGCGGGCGGTCCGACGAGCCCCGCCAGTGATCGCGGGATTCGTCCTTCTGCAGCAAGTATCCGGCCACGGTGTCGGTTAACTCGCCGGCCGCCTTGCCGCCGACCTCCATGGTGAGCAGGGCATATCCCGCCCTGGTGACGCCGCCTCCCTGACCGTTTCCCTTGCGGTAGCTGTCCATTGCGCCGCGAAGGTCAGTCTCGGTAAGCTCCACCGGATCCTCGATTGCCCCATCCGGAACGACGAAGCCATGCCCCTTCGCCGTCACGAGGGCGAGGACCGGGACTGCCTGATGGTGACACGAGAAGCAGTCGCGGCTCTCCGGGTACTGCCCCGTGCTCCTCAGGAGCAGGGGCAAAGCCTTCGCGACGGCGGCGCGGCTGGCTTCCGGCTTCGGTAAGTCTCGGTCCTCCGCCGGGTAGGCCGACACGCAGGTAACCAGAATCAGGATCGTCGCCGTCATTTCACCACCCCTTCCTCTCAATTCAGGCAGAGGCAAGAGTAGCGGAGGCCTATGCTCGACTCAAGTGATCGACTTTCGAAGCGAATGCGACACGGACTCGGGCGTTAATGTGAGGTGACCGCGACCATCGGGGATCGGAGATAGTCCCCAGTGGTCACGATCAAGCTTAGCAGACACCTCTCCATCCATAAGATGGAAAGAGGTCGCAAATATTGGGGCGTCGGTTCGGAACATTACCCCGGCCCGCGACAAGCGACCCATGATGTGACATCGTTCAATAAAACCGGGGTGCGAGCGAATCGCAATGCGCAAGGGGCGGGGTCGCTCACCTTGATGAGATGGGAACGAGGGGCGAATCTATGGGCGACGGAAGTCAGGGAAACCGATCCGCCGACGACTGGCGGCGGATCCACGCGTTAGGACTGCCATCGGGAAGCATCCGGGCGCTGCTCGCGGTCATGATCTTCGCAACGACCTGGGGCATGCTGGTGCTCAGGCCGTCGCAGGAGGTGCCGGATTATCTGGCCAACCTTCTCTTCATTATCATGGGGCACTACTTCGCGAGCCGACACCGCGCCGAGCACGGCCAGGAGCCGGAATCCGGGCCCCCGCCACTCTGGCTCCCCAGCGGGACCATCCGATTGGTGCTCCTGGCGGGTTGCGCGGCGGTGGCCGCCTTGCTCTACCGGCGTGGCCAATTGACGGAGGTGGATCGTAACCCAGGAGTGGTCACGCTACTGCTGGTCGGAGGATTCCTCATCGGCGTGGTCGCCAACGGGCTGGCCACACGATGGAGGGAGCGGGGCCACCTGCGTCACCGGGGTTTCGAGGACGTGCGGGCCCTGGGCGCGATGGCGGCGGCTGTCGCACTTGTCGGTTTGGTCTGGAACCGACTGTTCCCCTACTTTCCGCCGGAACAAGCCGACGCACTGTTCGCGAGGTGGATCCACTTCGGGCGGTTCGGCCCGGAGCATCTCCTGGCGTCGTTCGTCGGATTTTATTTCGGCTCTCGGTCGTGATGCATGCGACCGGAACGCTCTGATGCGTGTCATCTTGGCAGACGCTTCGACCAATCGGAGAAGCGACGCCGGCGGGCCGAGGATGGCAAATCTGGGTCTTTCAACAAGCCCGCTTCGGTGGACAGACGAAGAATCCGAGGCACCTTAACTGTTCACATCGACCGTGCAAGAGCGAGTTGCGGGGCTCGCTTCGCTTCCGGTCGCACCGGGCTGAGGGCTGGTTGGAGTCACAGACACCGGGGATCGCGGCGCTTGAGCATGTCCTCCGCTCGGGCTATTCTCGCCCCATCAATCTTTGACAATCGGTAGGCAGCACCAACGGGAGGATTGTTGCATGAAGCGCAGGGACGGGGCGAGGGTCTTGGGGCTACTTATTGCGGTCCTATTCTCTGCGGAGTTACAAGCGACCTCAACAGCCTGGGCAGGGGATCGCACGCGGGGGACGGTCGCAATTTATGTGGATCGCCCGATGGCACCACCGGCCTGGGCGCTCCTGGAACGACAACTCTTCCGGGCCAACGAGAAGGCCTGCGAAGAGTTTTTCAACCGCTACTTCGACGACCGAGGGTTCCTCGAATGCGTCGAACGCTGGGGGGGAGACGATGGCCCGGATGACGCGAGCGAGAATTTCACCAACTGGACGGTCCTGCACGCGCTCGGCGCGGCGGACTCGGTCCTTCTCGCATATAAGAAAGGCTGGGAGGGTCACCTACGACAGTTCGCGGCGGCCAGGACGACGGATGTCCCATTCGCGCGAGAAGGGATGTATTTCAAAGAATTTCCTGTGATGTTCGATTGGCTTCACAACGGCGAGGGGCTCGGCCCGTTCCAGCAGCAGGGGCTTTCCGACCCCGATGACGCCCAATTTCGGCGCCGTGTGGTCCGCTACGCCGGATTCTATCTGAACGAAGATCCGAGCGCACCCAACTATGACCCCGAACGCAAGATCATCCGGAGCCTTTTCACCGGCAGCCGAGGCCCGCTGCTCCGGAAGGCGACCGCGCTCGATTGGGCTGGCGATCCGATCGAGGTTGCGAATCGGTTCAGGCCTCGCCACGGCGAGAGTTCCTACGCACAGATGATCGAGCACTTCCGGGACTACAATGACATCGTCGGTGACCACCCCGAGAATCTCGTCGCCACATGCTTGCCCCTCAATGCCTTTATGCTCACGCAGGAGGGAAAATACAAGGACTGGCTCATCGGCTATATGGATGCCTGGCGAGGGCGGATGGCCGACAACGGCGGGATCATCCCCACGAATATCGGCCTCGACGGTAAGATCGGCAGCACCGCGGGTGGCAAATGGTATGGAGGCGTTTACGGCTGGGGATTCAGCGTGATCGACCCCGCGACGAAGCGTCCGGTGCATCGGAACCTCCATCATCTCGCCCTGATCGGATTCGGCAATGCCTATCTGCTCACAGGCGACGATCGATTCCTCGACCCGTGGCGCAAGCAAATCGATCAAATTAACGCACAAGCAAAGTTGGTCGACGGCCAGCTTCAATACCCGACGATGTTCGGTGACCAGGGATGGTATCATTTCACGCCGAAGAAATATCAACACGGGGCGAGCGAGATCGCTTTCTGGTCGATGCGAGCCGACGACCGAGCCCGCGTTGCTGACGACCCATGGATTGCCTTCCTCGACCGCAAGGATCCAGGCTATCCCGAGCGTGCATTGCTATCCGACCTCGAGTCGATCCGGGGCAAAGTCGCCTCAATGCGCGTCGACTCGTCTACTCCCGACACGAGACTGGCCGATGACCCGCTTCCGTTCAACCCGGCGACCGTCGACGCGCTCGTTCGCCTGACGCTCGGTGGTCTTCCCGTGGGTAACATGACGAATGCGTTGCATTCCCGTGTCCGCTACTTCGACCCTGCACAACGTCGCGCCGGGCTTCCCCCCGACGTCGCCGCGCTGGTCGAGGAGCTCTCGGTCGACGAGACCGTCCTGACTCTCGTGAATGTCGATCAGTCCGACTCCCGCGAAGTCGTCATCCACGCGGGCGCCTATGCCGAACACCTCTGGGAATCCGTGATGGTCGAAGGGATATCGACTCCAATCGGCGGTCCCGACCTCACCGTCCGTCTCTCTCCCGGTGCAGGCACCAGGCTCAAATTTAAGGTAAAGCGTTACATCAACTCGCCTTCCTTGGCATTCCCCTGGGACCTCGATTGACCGATGGTGGTCACACAGGAGGGCTGGTTACAGACGGGCGTCAACTTGATGTTCACGAGCAGTGCTGGACCGCCCGCACCCCAGCGGTGACGGCCCGCTCCCGCCTCGCCCTGGCGAATCGTGCCACTGCAGTCCGGGGGACGTGTTCCTCTTCTTGAGGACCTCGGTCTGGTCCATGATCAACTCGCCGCGCGATTCGGCCAGGTGTCGCGGAGATAGGCCGCCAAGTCGTCGCGGCCCCGATTGGCAGCGTCCCAGTCGATGCGGCCGACCAAGTGTTGGATGTCCTGGCGCGACGAGCCAGCGGTCTGCTCGGTGAGCTTTCAGCTGTACTTGCGATCGACGCCAGAGAGCAGTCCTCGGAGAGACTGAGGGCCCGCTTCCGCGGCTCGGACCGGGCGAAGCAGCAGGCCAGCCGATCGTCCAAGGCGACTACCTCATCGGCTCGATGGCATATGTCCATCGCCGTCGGCTTGGGTGACATGATTCGGCCACCAGATTTAACACGTTTTGAGGCCGCAACTTCAAGTGTAACTGGAGCACCAGGGTGTGAGTCCAATCGCTTGACGGCGATCCGTGTTTCAAATTACTCTCAAGCACCTCGCGCCCTCCAACCCCCGAAGCTCGAGGACAATGGTGAACCCCCGGAACTGCTGGCTGGCGAAGCTCGCACTGACCATCTTGATGATGGTCGACGGCGGCCTCACGCAGTTCTCCACCCACCATGCCCGAGTCCAGCCGTCAGGATTGGTCCCTTACAGCAACACCTCCCGTCCCATTAATACGATTCTTGGGCTGGAATCGATCGGCAATGCGATCGTAGGGTTGCCGGGTCTCGACGTACCGGTCCAACTCGACCCCGCCGGAATCTGGACCCGAGGCCAGACCTCCAGCACGCCCGATGACGACGAAGTCGAGTGTGAGCCGGCTTCGACCGACGATTCCGTCTCCCCCGACGACACGCTCGATCTGAGGCAACGGCGGCTGAAGTCCTTCACGGCGACAGCCTTGTCCTTCCTGGACTTCCTCACGCTGATCCCGTCCGGGCTGCCCCTCGCCCTGTCCGTTTCCCCCCCTCCTGCTCCTCAATTCTGCACCCTCCGCTCGCGTTCGGTGGCGATCCGCTGCTAAGCCGATGACCGGGCGCTTCTTCTCGCTCGTTCTTGGCCGGGCACCATGCTGCGCGTGATCCGGGCCGTCGCCCCTCGGCGCGGGCCGCGGTTCCCCGCCCGACGTCGCACGCCTCGGGCTGGGTTCCTCTCACGGAATCATGCGCGAGTCCTCCCTTCCGACTCACTCGTCCGAGGTCCCCCCATGTTCGACCGCCTGATCGAGGCATCCCTCCGCGCTCGCGCGCTCGTCTTTCTGGCGATTGTGGCGCTCGTCGGAACGGGCAGCTATTCGCTGTTCGTGCTGCCGATCGACGCCGTGCCCGATATCACCAACGTTCAGGTGATGGCTCTGACCAATGCCTCGGCGCTCGGCCCGGAGGAGATTGAGCAGTTCATCACAGTGCCGGTCGAGAACGCAATGAATGGCATCCCCTCCGTCAAGGAGGTCCGATCGTTCTCGCAATATGGCATCTCGGGGGTGACCGTCATCTTCGAGGACGGCACCGACATCTACTGGGCCCGCCAGCAGGTCGGTGAGCGGCTGGCGCAGGTCAGGTCGCAGATCCCGGCGGAGTTCGGCCAGCCCGAGATGGGGCCGATTGCAACGGGCCTGGGCGAGGTGATCCAATTCGAGGTCCGCAACGCCGCCGACGCCGAGGAGCCTAGGTCCTTAATGGATCTGAGAACGATCCTCGACTGGGAGGTCGCCCGACCGCTCAAGAGCGTGCCAGGGGTCGTCGAGGTCAATGCCTTCGGTGGTGAGTTGAAGACCTATGAAGTCCGGCTCGACCCGGTCCGGCTGACCTCACGAGGGATCTCGATCGGCCGGGTCATTGAGGCGATCCGCGCCAACAATGGCAATTCCGGCGGCGGCTATATCCAGAAGAATGGAGAGCAGCGGGTGATTCGCTTCGTCGGCCTGGTCGATTCCATCCAGGACCTCGAGTCGGTGGTCCTCGCAGTCAACTCCGACGGAACGGCGATTTTTATCCGCGACGTAGGCAAGGCGATGCTGGCGCCGATGATCCGCAATGGCGCCGTGACCCGCGACGGGCGGGGCGAGGCCGCCACCGCGACTGTGCTAATGCTCTCCGGCGAGAATTCACGTCTGGTCGTCGACCGAGTAAAAGCGAAGCTCGAGCAGATCCGCGCCGGCCTTCCTCCGGGTGTCGAGGTCGACCTCTTCTACGACCGCGCGGCGCTCATCGAGCGGACGATCGCGACAGTGGCCCGGAATCTGGCCGAGGGCGGAGTCCTGGTCGTCGCCGTGCTCCTGGTCCTCCTGGGCAACCTCAGAGCCGGGCTGATCGTCGCCCTTGCTATCCCGCTGTCCATGCTCTTTGCAGGCAACCTGATGGTCGCATCGGGGGTCGCAGGTAGTCTGATGAGTCTCGGGGCTATTGACTTCGGATTGATCGTTGACAGCGGAGTTATTGTCATCGAGAACTGCGTCACACGTCTCGCTCACGCGAACCCGGGCGAGTCGTCGCGCGAAGTGGTGCGGCGGGCGACGCTTGAGGTACGTAAGCCGGTCGTTTTCGGCGTCGGAATCATTACGATTGTGCACCTGCCTTTGCTGGCCCTTGAGGGGGTCGAGGGGAAGATGTTCCGGCCGATGGCGTTGACGGTGATCTTCGCCCTGACCGGTTCTCTGTTGCTTTCGCTGACGGCCACACCGGTGCTGGCGTCCTTCTTCCTGAAGCCAGGGCTCGCCGAGAAGGACACGCTGCCCATCCGCCTGGCCAAGCGGCTTTACGAGCCGACCCTGAATTGGACGACGCATCGCCCGCGACGCGTGGCCCTGTTGGCATTGATGGCGTTCGCATGCTGCATCCCTTTCGCGATGAGTCTAGGGGGCGAATTCATCCCCAAGCTCGACGAGGGTGACCTCGTCGTTGTCCTGGTCCGTCCCCCGAGCGCGTCGCTCGACGAGGGTCTGGAGGACACGACCCGGTTCGAGAAGGCATTGCGTTCCGGCCTGCCCGACGAGATCCGCACCGTCGTCAGCCGCACGGGACGCCCCGAGATTGGCATCGACCCGGCGGGAGTCAACCTCACTGACGTGTTCGTCCTGCTGCACCCGCCTGAGCGCTGGAACAAGGTGCACTCTCGCGAAGAGTTGATCGTCAAGATCGAGCGGATCGCCGGCGAGGTTCTGCCCGGGACATTCCTGAATTTCACCCAGCCGATTGAGCTGAGGTTCAATGACCTGTTGGCCGGCGTCCGTGCCGACGTGGGGCTGAGCCTCTTCGGCGCCGACCTCGGCGTACTCCAGGAGAAGGCTAACGCCCTGGCAACGGTCCTGTCCAAAGTCCCGGGCGCGACCGACGTGAAAGCTCAAAATGTCGAGGGGCTGCCGTTTCTCAGGGTCGAGATCGACCGCGACCGCATGGCCCGCTTCGGGATCAACGTCGCCGAGACGCTCGACGTCGGCGCGACGCTAGGGGGTAAGGTCGTGGGTCAGGTGGTCGAGGGACAGCGGCGGTTCGACCTCCAGGTGCGATTCGACCCCACGACACGCAACGACGTCGAAGCGATCAAACGGCTCAGGGTCGGCGATCCGCAGGGTCGGCTGATCCCCCTCGAGGAAATGGCCGACATCTCCGTGGAGAATGGCGTCTACGAGATCTGGCGGAAGGATCGCGAGCGTCGGATCATGGTTCAATCCAACGTACGCGGCCGTGACCTGGCCGGTTTCGTAGCGGAGGCTCAGGCCGCGGTCGCTAGCCAGGTCGAGATGCCGAGGGGATATCGAGTGGAGTGGGGCGGCACGTTCGAGAACCTCCAATCGGCAACTAAGCGGCTGACGATCGTGGTGCCGGTGGCCCTGATGCTAATCTTCCTCTTGCTGTATGCGACCTTCCAGTCGGTCAAGCTGGGCCTGCTGATCTTCGTGTCTGTCCCCCTCGGGGCCATCGGCGGTATCCTGGCATTGTGGCTCCGCGACCTGAACTTCAGCATCTCCGCAGGCGTCGGATTCATCGCGCTCTCGGGCGTGGCGGTCCTCGACGGCCTGGTGCTGGTGTCGGCGATCCGCGGTTTGATCGAAGACGGCAGGCCGGTCAGGGAGTCGGTCTTCGAAGCGTCGATGTCTCGGCTGCGGCCGATCCTGATGACCGGCCTGGTGGCCAGCCTCGGATTCGTCCCCATGGCGTTCTCGCACGGCTCGGGCGCCGAGGTTCAGCGTCCCCTGGCTACGGTGGTGATCGGCGGCCTGCTGACCTCGACGCTGCTGAAGCTGATCGTCCTTCCGGCGATCTACCCGTGGTTCAACCCGGGCCCGGGGCGTCGCGAGGAAGTTGTGGCCTGATCCTGGCGATCGCTTACCACAAGTTGACTTTTCTCCCAGGCCGGACCGAACAATCCGACGTAATTCAGGCGGGGAAGGGGACCAGGTCCGGCGATGGAGTATAAACCGACCCGGAAAACGCTCATTACCATATGCCTGCACTTTGCCAGTTCTGACGAAGGTCTGAGTCCTGCTACCCGGCTGTGCCAGACTCGTCCTCGATCTCGAACTCCGGACCCAACTGTTCCCTCAGGATCGCCAGCAGCTTGCGGGCTTCGGCATTGAATCGCTGCCGCTCCGCATCACCCCAACGCGACGGGCCGGGCGGGTAGTTCCAATCGATGTCCGTGTCCCACCAGGCGTTGATGTATGTGACCCGACGCCAATGTTCTCGGGCAGTGGCAGAGTCCGGGCATCGACGGCGTAGCCGAACTCCTGATTTGCCGCATCGTTCGACGACCAGAGGCAGATGTCCGCTCCCGGGTCGAAGAAATCGCGCAGGCGAGACTTGGCCATCGCCTACCCCTTGAGTTAGCCCCCGCCCTCCCGGCACGATCTTGGTTGCTACACGGCCACGGTCACACCGAAGAGGGACGAGGGTGTCTGCCTGGATCTTGCTCGACTCGTGGCGGGGCTGGGTCGCCGCCCTGGCCGTCCCGTTGCATCGCCGGCTCGCCTGGCGGCTGCCGATCGTCGTCACCGGCCTGGTCCTGGCCTCGGGCCGACGCACCGCCACGAGTTGGTGGCGAGTCGCCCGGATCGCCACGGGCTTGAGGTCCTATTACTACTTCCTCGATGCCGTGGGACACAACGCCGACGCCATCGCCCTGGTGCTGCTGCGTCTCGTCGCCCGGGAGGTCCTCGACTCGAAACCGTTGCTCTTCGCCCTGGATGACACGCCCACCAGGCGGTACGGCCCCAAGGTCCAGGGGGCCGGCATCCACCACAACCCCACCCCGGGGACGGCCGGCTCGAGGTTCCTCTAGGGTCACAACTGGGTGACCCTCAGCCGAGTCGTGCGTCAGACCCTCGTCGGCGTCATCGGCCTGCCGCTGCTGGCCCGGTTGTACGTCCGTAAGGCCGATGTCCCCAAGCTCCCCGAGCTGGCCAAGATCCTCTTCCGCACCAAGCTTCGGCAGGCCGCCGAGATGCTCACGGCCATGGCCTCGGGGCTGCCCAAGTCCGATCACCGACCCCGGGTTGTCGTCGATGGCGCCTATGCCAACCGGGAGTTCCTCAAGCCGGCCTTCATGGCCGGCTTCGACGTCGTGGCCCGACTCCGCAAGGACGCCGCCCTCACGGACCTACCACCCGTCCTGGCGCCGGGGACCAAGCGGGCCCGTGGCCGCCCGCCGATCTACGGCAAGAATGTCGTGAGCCTGGCCAAACGAGCCGGCCAGAAGCGAGGCTGGGCCGAGCTGAAGAGCACCACCGCCTCGGGCCGAGAGGTGACCGAGTGTTTCAAGACGTTCCTGGCGACGTGGCGACCGGCCGGCGAGGTGATCCGGGGGTGATCCTCAAGGCGAAGACGACTCGTGGCGGGCCTTCCTGAGCACCGACCGGGATGCCAGCGTCGAGTCGATCGTCCAGGCGGTGCATGACCGCTGGAGTATCGAGGCGAACTACCGGGACTTGAAGCAGGTCGAGCGGGTTGGCGAGGTGCAGTTGCGTCGGGTGTGGGCCAACGTGGGGGCGTTCCACCTGGGAATGTGGGTCCACACGCTGACGGAGGTGTGGGCCTGGAAGCAGGCCACCTCGGAGCTCAGCGACCGGCGGGATCGGCCGTGGGATGATGCGAACCGCCGCCCCTCGCATGCGGATCGTCGCCGAGCGTTGCGGCAAGCCATGTGGCGGGAAGAATATCGGCGCCTGGGCGTCCCGAACACGCTCAGGGAGAAAATCATGCCGCTGTTCGATCGCATCACACGGCTGGCCGGATGACCGGCTTCACTACTGGCAAAGTCCAGATATGCACAATCTGGGAGAAATAGAGGTCGTTTCCTAACCGTCTGCACGCAACTTCCGTCACACCGACCCCTTGCGTACGATGTCTTTACCCCTGGAGGCGTCGCATGGCCCGCAAACGCACCATCTGCATCCGCCAGCCCGAGCTGACCGACGAGGAATGGGCCCTGCTCGCACCCCACCTCCCCGAGCCCCGGGCCTCGGCCAGGGGCGGTCCCTGGACCGGGCCTACGAGAGCGACCCGCTGCGGGACCGGCTGGCCGCGCGGGGGATCGAGATGGTCTGCCCGCACCGCAGGAACCGCAGGAGGCCGGCGACTCAGCGGGCGGGCCGGCTGCGTCGTTACTACAGGCGGCGGTGGCGGGTGGAGCGGACGTTCGCCTGGCTGGGCAACTTCCGCCGGCTGCTGGTCCGGCACGAGCGGACGCCGCGGATGTACCGGGCGTTCTTTCACCTGGCCTGCATGCTGATCACGATGCGACCGTTATGAATCGACTTCTACTCTGAATCAGTAAGCCAGGTGTGGCAATTCCTCTACAAGGCTACGCCGCGGTGATGCAGCGTGAGATGTACCATTCAGGGATGTCCAAGGCGGCGGTTTTTTCGCACCCGGATCATATCCGTGTGCAGAAACCAATTGCGGACAATGGCAAATACCTACGACCATCATGCGGCAGCGATTTCTCCGAATCCGCCGACGATGAGTTCAACGGGGATGCATGGCTCAAGCAGCAGGGAGCCAGCATCACGATCTCGATCGGAGAGTTTGACGATTCGGACGTGACGCTCGACAGCAAGGCCTCGCTGGAGGCTGCTATCGAGCAGATCTCGGCGAAGCTGGAGAAGCAGAGGGCGGCGTGAGAGTGGGTAGCACCGTCCGCCGCTGGGCGCCGGGCAAGACGCCGGTGCCGTTCTGGGTGCTAGAACTGCTCAGGGTGGAGCGGGTGCGGAGGGAGGACTGAGGAGAACCGATTATCCGGGGAATTCTACGAGTCCGCGCAACAAGCTCGCCTGGACCGCCAGTTCCTCTCGCATCTCCGACTCGCACGCCGCGTCGTATTCCGATTCATCGGTCACGGCCTCGCCTGCAGCGCACCCGGCCGCAGACGCGGCGCATGACGTGGACGCCAGGACATTCGAGGCCGTCCGAGGCCACACGGACGATGCATCGGCCGCTGCCGAGGTCGCATAAGCCAGAGCATCGGGGGCCGAATGGCCGGGGAATGCAGCCTCACTGACCTCCATCGCCTCGACTATCAGCTTGCCCAGCTCCGCCTCGTCGATCTCTCCAACCGCGAATCGCTCAGAAGCCTCTACTGCCGACCTGGAGGCTTCGGGGAGCAGATGCCAGATCCTGCAAACGCAGGCAGTGGCAAAGCGCCGGAGTTCGCGCTGGTAACGCTCGACTGGGATCAGGGGTACCATCAAATCCGGGTTGCGGCAGGCCCACCACTCGTCCTCCGTCATCGACCCCCTCCTTTTCGGTTATCGACCACGGGGTGGCTATAGCTCGCTGAGGAAGGCCGCAAGCGAGGGGGCGATTACCGTCGTCCGTGGCCAGTCGGGTTCCTCCAGCAAGATCTCTCCCGTCGCGAGATCGACGCTGTAGAAAGGGTCGGAGTCGGTATTGGCGAAATAGACGCTCAAGAGTGCAGGGATCGACGGACAGAGCCGGATGTGCTGGATAATCTTCCGCTTGAAGTTCGCGAATTCTTCCGGGTTCCAGCTCGTATAGAGCGAGACCGACATTCCCCGAAACCCACTCTTCTCCGTCCAGCCGTGGTAGCTGCCGAAGACCTCCCTGATGTCTTGGGACAAGACCACACCGGTCGCTTCCTCGACGTCGCGGAAGTCGGGCGGCGGGATCATCTCGACCGGCCGCCAACGGGTCATTCCCTCGCTATCAATCTCACCGTATTCGCACGGCGAGGGCCATTCGGGGTCGTGCTCACGCCGCTGGCCGACGTCCCGTTCCATGAGTTCCGCGAGTATGCGCTTCACCTCGCCCATGGTGCGTCCTCCGGCCTGGAAGTCGGTCACTTGCCATCCCCGGGCTTCATCAGAAGCTTGTTAACCCGCAGCCACTCCTCAAGCCGGTCCATGAAGTGGTCGGCTCCGCCGCCCTTGTTCACGAAGCCGTGCGCGCCCGACTGGAAGACGTGCAGCTCGGCCTGCCCCTTCGCCTTGCGGTAGGCGGTGAACAGATCGACCGACTGGGCGACGAAACCGGCATCATCGGCCGCGACCGCCAGGAAGAGCGGCGGTGCGGGGTCCGGGATCTCCTTTATCTCGCGAATCCCGTAAATGAGCGCCACGAAGTCCGGCCGCGTTTCCTTCGGACCGAAGAGCGCCTCGGACGTGACCATGCCACCCGCCGAGAAGCCGATCATGCCGACCCGCTCCGGTTGGTAGCCGAACTCGTCGGCCTTTTCTCGGACAAACTTCACAGCCTGTCGTCCGTCCTCGGCCGCCAGCTTGACGACTTCCTCCCTCGTGGGGGCCCCCGGGGCATTGTGAACGAGCCGGTATTTCAGGACGAAGGCATCGACGCCCATCGCGTTGAGCCGTTTGGCGATATCCGCCCCTTCGTAGCTCATCATCAGGGCGCGGAACCCGCCGCCGGGGGCGACGATCATGGCCGTTCCCACGGCCTTGCCCTTCTCGGCCGGATAGTGGATCAGGACAGGCTTCACGACGTCTGTGACGATCGGCAGGCCGTTGCCCGTGGTGACGGACTTCTCCTGCCAGTCCCATTTCTCCGAACCCGGGGCAGTACCAGGGTATAGGGGAATCTCTGAAGGCGCCTGAGAGTTAGCTATCGGGGCCCATGCGAGGGCGATCAGGCAGATCAATCGGTTCATCGGCGGCTCCGTGTTCGACCTGGAGAGCGGTCAACTCGGATGATATCAAAGCGGGTAGCCGGGGGAATCGGGTCGGTGGCAGTGCGGGCCGCAATCCTCTTTTCCTGCATTTTGTCCGGGGTATCTCCCCATCTGGCGAACCACCGAATCGCCGCGAGTGTCCCGGAATTCATCAGAAAAATCGGGGTGATCCATGAACGCCAAAGACGTGCTGCTTGCCTGGGTCGATGCGTTCAACCGACGGGACGCGGATGCCCTGATTCCCCTCTACCATCCTGACGCGACGAACCACCAAGTGGCAGCCGGGGAGCCCGTGGTCGGGCGCGATGCCATCATCAGCGACTCGCGGGGATTCTTCGCGGCCTTCCCGGATAGCTACACGACCTTGGAGGCCATGCACCAGGACGGGGATTTTGTCATGATCGAATGGTCGGGTGGGGCGACATGGCGAGGAGAATTCTCAAGAAGACAACCGAACGGGAAGACGTTCAAGCTCAGGGGTTGCGGCTTCTTTCACGTCGTCGAGGGGCAGATCCGGTACCAGCAAGGGTACTGGGACCGGGCTTGTTGGATCTTGCAACTCGGCATCCCGATTGAGTGACGATCCATTGGCGAGGCCGCCGAGGATTTAGCCCCGCCGCCTCCCGAGCAGAAATCCGGCCACACCACCCACAATCACGCCGAGCGGCGCGGTAACGAAGGCACCCGTCATTGCCGCCTCGACCGGGCTGTCGTGTGTGTTGCCGGAAGCCCGGGAGATCAGCACGTACCCTGCCACGGCCCCGAGAATATAGCCACCGATCGTCCCGAGGAGGCTGAAGCCAATACGTCGCATGATACTCCTTGCCGAAGGACGAGACTCACTGCACGGAACGCAGGCCTCAGCTCCCCGTCGAACGCTGAAGCTCGTGGGCGGCTTTGAACTGGTTCATCAGGTCCGCGAGTTTTGCGTGTGAGAGCCCGTAATTGTCGGGGAGGCCCGCGTAGTACCCGACCAGGCCGACGTTCGTCGATCGCAGGCCGGGAGCCCTCTGATAGCCCGGCTCGAAGTTGAACATCACCATCTTGTTCCGGATCACGCAGCCGACCTCGAACCCGGAGACGTCGTCCCAGCCTTAGGTGTGGTACCGATATAGGGTGCACATGGTGAAGTCCTCGTCCGTGAGATTCAGGTAGATCGCGCCGGGAAGCAGGACGACGACAGTGAGGAGTATCCCAAGACCGAAGAAGGCGGCGATCCACCAGCCGAACTTGTCGCCCGTCATACCAATCCAGACGCCAACACCCGTGAGCAGGATGAAGAGCAGCCCGACGGCGGCCCATTTCAGGCGTCCGGGGCTGAGCACGACGGGGTCTGGCATGGCAGGCGCCTGGATCCGGCGGCAACACGGCTCAATTTGAGCTACATGGTCCCACTGTGTCTGACTGAATTCCAGAAGGTGTTTGGGGACCGGTTAGCCGGGGCTTCGCTTCGATCAGATGATCCAGGCCTCCGCCTGGCGTGGACCATCGGGCGAGGCGGGTTCGTTACCCCAGCAACCACTCCCTCGCCGCCTCCCGCGTCTCGAACACCCTAAAGTCGCTGCCCTTGCTCTCCTCGGCGACCATCTCGCCGAAGCGGGAGCTGAAGCGCTCGAAACCGCCCACGACCGCCAGACGGATGCGGTACTGCCGCAGCTTCTGGAGGATGGAACCGGCTTGACAGGAGCTGAGGTCGAAGAGCCCGACGGGCAGGTTCTCCGCGTAGAGGAGTGCTGCGCGGGCACCGGACGCGAAGCAGGCTTCGATGATGAGGTCGACGTCGCCGGGGCCGGTAATGAAGGCCTCGCCGGGCTGGCCTTCTTCGATTGTCAGGCCGCCATCCTCGAGAGTGACCAGTTCCATCGTTACCCTCCGAGGTCATGGCCTTGATTCTAACCGGGATGAGGGCGGTGAGGAGGAGACGAGGGAGGCGTCGTTTGGTTCACTTGGATCTGAGCTTGAGCGTCCGGGCGGGCTCTTCGTGAACCGAGACGAAGCCGCCTCGGCCCTTGAGTTGATTCGTGTCATATCAAAGGTATTTAATTCTTTGCCGAGACTATTGTCTGACTGTACACCGAAAGGAGTTGGTTAGCGATTGCCTGGTGTCCCTTGACGTTGGGATGAAAAGCGCCGATTCTGGCCGACTCGTACCTCAGGGATTCTCCGACACTTCGGAACCAGGAATCGGTCGAGGAGTATCCATGGGTTCGGAACGACTCGTTCGGATCCCCCACGGCAGTCCAGCCATTGGCGGCGGCCGCTGTCGCGATGCTTTGGTTGAGAGGGAGGAGGATGTTCTGGTACGCGAACTGGACATTCGCCTTGCTGATGGCCTCGATGCCCGCAAATCTGATCGGGGCAAATTGACCACGCTGGTTCCGGGTCAGATCGGGGTACTGCGTGATGAGGACTTTGTCGGGGTCGAGGCCCTGGATCGCCTGGCCCAACGACTCGTATTTCTGAGGGAGAGTCGCCAGGTCGGTGCTCACCTGACTCTGGATCTCGGACAATGGCGTCGTCTCGTTGAGCGTGTTGGAGGCCAGATCTTCGATCCTGGTCGAGAAACCGATATCGTTCCCCCCAATGGAAATCGTCAGGACATCGATGGGTTGCGAGCCGACGATCTGGCGAGCTTGCGCGATCTGACCCGGTAGCGTGTAAGCTGGGTCGACGACGCTGGCCATCGGTGCAAGCAGCCCCTCGTCGATCGTCGCCCCTGAATCAGCCACCGAGATAAAGGTGACTGACGTGTGCGGATCGCTCTTTTCAAGAGCCAGGGCAAATTGAGCCGGGGCGGAAAGGGTCGACCGGTGAGCCTTGGCGTTCTGGAGATTCATGGCCGGATCCGGAGAATAGGCCCACTCCGGCGACCTGAGGAAATACAATCCGTTGACGACCGGATTGCCCTCCCCCGAGGCATAGGAATCGCCGATCGAAACGATCAGGACATTTTTGATCACGATGTCCTGCTCGGCAACCACGGGGCCGGAAGCCCCTCGCACGCCATTCACGGTGAGCTGGACGGAGTATTGGCCTTCGGGCAGGGTCACGCTTGGTTTCTTCCCTCGAACGCTGGCGACGGCCTGGCCCGACTCGCTGATCGTCCAAGTGAAGGTCGAGTTCGCCTTCAACGCTTGGGTCTTTGAGGCGTCGAGCAGGACCTGATACCCGCCGGCAGGGCTCGCGTAGGCCGAGGTATTGGGGAGGGCGGGAGCATTGCCATGTGCCGGGTTGAGAGCAATTCGTGGGGCCATCTCCCAGGAAATCACGGCTCCAGTGCTGAGGAGTTCCCGCGTCTCCAGATTTTCCAGGGACAGAAACGAGCGACGCTTCCGGACCGCAGGTCGAATGACGGAGGATCGGCCTGTCAAAATGCGTAACATGGAACGATCTCGTCATTTCGGGGGTTGCTAAATTCGCGACACAGCTCCCCGCCTGCTCGGGATGCGGCGAAGTTTCCTGTAGTGTGATACTTCGGATTAAGTCGACTCTGTGGATCAGGTAAAATTCACCGATTCGCCAGAAAATTCAGGATTTCGGTGTTGGGCATCTAACCGGCGATCGCTTCGCACTCCGACGCCTTGCCGTCAGGCTGGTAGCGGAGCCAGGTCGCTGCAAAGGGGCGACGTGTTTGTCATCCATCACGACTTCGCCCGCCTTTGTCGGAACTTGCGGGCGACCTCCTGGCCCTAGCCGTTCGCACCATGACTTGTCCCAGCCGTCAGTTGCCTCCCGCCGAGCCCACCTGGGAAGCAATGCCGCTCCCTCGCTATTAACGAGGGGCTCATAGCTCTCCGCCAGGGCTGTGCTTGCATCGGAGGAACGCATGATGCCTATCAGGACGGACCCGCCTCTCCAGCCGCTCCGGATTCCAACCGGCTGGGAGGTTGAATGAAATATGTTCCTTGATACCGAGACCAGGTTTGAAGCCGGCGATCAGGCTTTGATTGGATTCGGCGAGGATCTCCTCCAACTATCACATGAGCGGAATTCGGTCCTGCTCGACCTTGGGTGGTATCCTGACGGCGACCCGAATGGCACCTTCCGCCTTCTCGCGATTCGGAGATGCCCCAACGACGAGGAAATGCGAGCTTCTTGGGCTAATCCGCTGAGAATGTTGGAGCGCTGCTCGAAGGCAGAGATAGTGCAAGCAGTCGAAGACTGGCTTTGGAACTTTGCTTTTCATGCCGAATGAGGCCGGACGCCACTGCCGTCCCCCTCCCAATATCAGCGTATTCGTATGCAGTGGGGCCTCTCTCCTCAACTCGTAAACGCGTACACTTAGCCTTCCGGAACGCTACCGGTGCTCGGATTCTCCCTCGTGATCCTCATCCTGGGATTCCTTGCCGAAGCAGGTCGTTTCCTAACCGTCTGCACGCAACTTCAGTCACACCGACCCCTTGCGTACGATGTCTCTACCCCGGGAGGCGTCGCATGGCCCGCAAACGCATCATCTGCATCCGCCAGCCCGAGCTGGCCGACGAGGAATGGGCCCTGCTCGCACCCCACCTCCCCGAGCCCCGGGCCTCGGCCAGGGCCGGTCCCAGGCCGGTCCCCAACCGCCCGGTCGTCGAGGGCATCCTCTGGATCCTCCGCAACGGCGCCCGATGGAGGGCGATGCCCGAGGGCTTCCCGGCGCCGGCGACGGATCTCCGCGTGCGAGGCCGACGGCACCTGGGTCGCCGCCCGGCGGGCCTTCCTCGGCGCGCTCGACGACCGGATGCGGCTGCGATGGGACGAGTGCTGCGCCGATGGGTCCTTCGCCCCGGCGAAGAAGGGGGCGGCGGCGTCGGTCCCACCAAGAAGGGCAAGGGGACCAAGTGGATGCTCGTCGTCGACGGCGACGGCGTCCCGCTGGCCTGCCACCTCGACTCGGCCCGCCCATCGGAGGTGGAGCGGACGCTCGACAACGTGAGCATCAAGCGCCGGCGGGATGGGACGACGCCACGCCCGAGGCTGCTGATCCTGGACCGGGCCTACGAGAGCGACCCGCTGCGGGACCGGCTGGCCGCGCGGGGGATCGAGATGGTCTGCCCGCACCGCAGGAACCGCAGGAGGCCGGCGACTCAGCGGGCGGGCCGGCTGCGTCGTTACTACAGGCGGCGGTGGCGGGTGGAGCGGACGTTCGCCTGGCTGGGCAACTTCCGCCGGCTGCTGGTCCGGCACGAGCGGACGCCGCGGATGTACCGGGCGTTCTTTCACCTGGCCTGCATGCTGATCACGATGCGACCGTTATGAAACGATTTCTAATGCTACTCCGTTAGCTGGTTATTGACCTTCAGGTTGCCAGGTTCTTGTCGGGGTAGGGCAGCTTTGACCCCGCCCAGAGGGCCCGGATCCGTGCCGGATGGCCGCGGAGTTCGGCCAGGTGAGCGCGGACGACCCGGTCGAGGTGGCCCACGTCGCGGGGCACGAAGTTCGCCAGCAGGCCGTGCTTCAGGTAGCCCCAGATCCTCTCCACCGGGTTGAGGTCCGGGGCGTACCCCGGCAGCCGCTCCAGGTGCAGCCGGGGGAACTCCGACAGGAGACCCCGCATCAATGGCCCCTTGTGGTTGCTGCCGCCGTCCCAGATCACCACGACCGCGCCGCGCAGGTGCCGCAGCAGATCGCGCAGGAATGCCACGACCGCCGCCCCGTCGATGTAATGCGCCGGGTCGGTCCGCCAGTAGAGGCCGACACGGCGTCGCCGCGGGGCGACGGAGATCGCCGCAATCGTCGAGACCTTGTCGCGGTGCCGGCCGAACCCCGTCAGCACCGGTGTCCGGCCCCTCGGCGCCCAGGTCCGACGTAGCGTCGGGTTGAGGAAGAACCCGCTCTCGTCGATCAGGACGACGTGGGCCCGCTCGTCCCGGGCTTTTTTTTGATCCGCGGCCAGTCCTCGGCGGCCCAGCGGGCGATGGCCGGGTTGTCGCGCTCCACCGCCGTGGTCACGGGCTTCTGCGGCGAGTGGCCGCGGCGGCTGAGCCACTCGGCCAGGCAGTTGGAGTTGAAGCGGACGCCGTACCGCTGGGCGATCACCTCGGCCAGCCTGCGGGTGGTCCAGAGCTGGGTCTTGTCGCCGAAGGCCTCGGGGCTGACGGCCAGCCAGGACAAGACCGACCGCTCCTGCCTGCGCGACAGCTTCGGAGCGGGCCCCGGGTGCGGCTTGCCCTTGAGACCGTCCTCGCCGGCGGCGCGATAGGCGGCCATCCACTTGCCGACGGCCTTGAGCGAGACGCCCAGGAACGCGGCGACATCCTTCTGCTTCCAGCCCTCATTGACCCGCGTCACCGCCAGGCGGCGTCGGGCCTCGAGCTCGGACGGAGATCGGGTGCTTGGCATCCCAAGACGTTACGGGCGAGATGCCGACGAAACAAAAACCTGACTACCTGAAAGGACAATAACTTCGGCTTGCTCGACCTAGCGGACCCAATATCGATCGAAGAGACACACGGCGGCGGAAAGGTCCCGCGAACCACAGCCTTCGTGATATCGAGGGGATCGAAACCAAACTTCCGGCCGGCATGGTGACGACGAACTCTTGAGAGGGTCGGCAGGAATTCTCTTGAATCGAGCCATCCCGTCGCTTCAACTACCCGCTGGATCTACGGGCGAGGCGAGCATGGCCGCGGGATGGGACCCACCGGTGACTTCCCGATCAGGGCGTCGAAATATGTTATCGTGGCGGGCTCGGGGCTCGCTCCAGGTAAGTAAGCGGGGATGCGGCTCGCCCGGATCGGCCCTTTCGTCGCAAATTGGGATTCTCACGCGACCCCAGCGCTCGAGCCGCGAGGAATCCTCGTGACGTCCAACTGGGACGAGGCAACGGTTTTGGCGCTGGCGCCTGACCCAGCATCGGCCAAGGCGGGGCAGGGCCTGGCCTCCGCGAGGAAATGGGCGAGCCTCGGGGCGGGCGACGGCCTGATCTGGGGCGAGTGCCATGGCAGCGGCGCGAACCCTTATCAGACTAAGGTCGACCTGGACGGTCCGGCATTCTCCTGCTCCTGCCCGAGCCGCAAATTCCCGTGCAAGCACGGCCTCGGGCTGTCACTAATCTGGGCATCCGAGCCGGCCTCGTTCACCCGGGGGGCGCCCCCTGCATGGGTCATCTCCTGGAAGGAGAACCGCGAGAAGAAGGCCGAGCAGGCGAAGTCGAAGTCGGAGCGTGGGCCGGCTCCCGCCGACCTCGCCGCCAGGGCGAAGCGCGACGCGGCCCGCAACGCCAAGGTCGCAGCCGGGCTCGACGACCTCTCACTCTGGATCGCGGACCTCGTTCGTCAGGGGTTCGCCTCGCTCGGCGCGAAGTCCGGGAATCTCTGGGAGGACCGGGCCCGTCGGATGATCGACGCCCAGGCGCCCGGCGTGGCAAGGAGGCTCAGACAGGTCGACGCGATGTCCATGGCCGGCGAGGGCTGGCAGGCCAATCTTCTCGACCATCTGTCGCGAATCCACCTCCTCGTCGAGGGGTTCCGGAGGCTGGCCGAGCTACCAACCGAGGTCGCCGAGGACGTTCGCGCCGCGATCGGGTACACCGCCGACCTTGACGTGATCCGCGCCGGGTTCGGGGTCCGAGATCGCTGGCAGGTCATCGGCCGGGCCGTCTCGATCGAAGATCAGTTGACGATCCTACGTACGTGGATGATTGGTCGCGACACGGGCCGCCCTGCGCTGGTTCTCGACTTCTCCGCCGGCGGAAGGCCGCTTGACCTGAGCCTTCCGCCCGGAGTCCTGATCGACGCAGAACTCGCCTTTTTCCCGGGCTCGGCTCCGCTCCGGGCCCTGGTGAAAGAACGCCACGCAACGCCGACGCCCTTCGAAGCTCTCTCCGCCGGGGCGACGATCGCCTCGGCCTTCGCGGCCTACGGTGTTGCACTGGCGCAGAACCCCTGGCTGGAGCTTTATCCGATCATCCTCGACGATGTCGTGCTCCAAGAGGTCGACGGGACGTGGTCGGCGCGAGATATCTCGGGAGCGGTCGTCCCCCTCTCGAAGCGATTCCAGGGGGGCTGGGACCTGCTGGCCCTCGAAGGCGGCGGGCCGCTGACGATCTGTGGCGAGTTCGACGGCACAACGCTCGATCCCCTGGGCGCCCGGGCGGGCGGAAGGTTCTTGCCTCTGGTCACTCCGGAGACGTCCCCATCGCCGTCCTCGGCGAGCTCGACGCCGGTTCCCCTCCCGCTGATGGACGAGGCGACAGCTTCGGCGCTGCTGGGGATCGATCGACGGCCGCCCCCATTGCCCTCGGCCGACGACCCGATCGGTCGGGCACTCCCAGGGCTGGACGCGAAGGATCTTCCCTCTCGCCTTCTATCCATCGCGGTGGCTTCGAGCCTCTACGGCCGCGTCGGCCGCAAGCCCGCGATCGACCCGTCATCCCCGCCCGACGTCTGCCCGACCGATGACCAGCCTGCGTGCCAGCCGGCAGCTGCCGCAAGGCTGCGGAGGATGTTAGGGGGTGATCACCCGGAATGTCTGCCCGACTGGATCGAGCGACTGGCGGCCTCGGGCAGGAGGCTGAACGACGACGCGATCGTGGGGGTGCTCTCCTGGTGCGAGAATCACGAGGTCGCCCCGAAGTCGTTGAGAGAAATCCTGGGCGTCCGGGGCGGCTGGCTCGCGGCGAAGCGTCCCAGGTGGAGGAAGCACGCGCGGAGCGACGAGGCCGCCGACCCGACGATCACCTGGGAGACCGGCGCATTGCACGAGCGGATGGCCGTCCTTAGGGGCCTGCGTGCCAGCGACCCCGGACGCGCCCGCGAACTCGTCGCCTCGACCTTCACGGCGGATGCAGCCGACCGCCGCGCCGCGTTCGTCGGAGAGTTCGCGCGCGGCCTGTCGATGGAGGACGAGCCGTTCCTCGAGGCCGCGCTCGACGACCGGAGCAAGGAGGTCCGTCGCCAGGCCGCCGAACATTTGCGGAGCCTACCGGAGTCGAGGCTCTGCCTCCGCATGATTGATCGTGCCCGAGTCGCATTGGACTGGAAACGCGCGATGCTCGGGCTGGGACGCGGGACCCTCGTCGTCGCCCCCCCGACATCCTGCGACAAGGCGACGATCCGCGATGGCGTGGAGCCGAAGCCGCCGGCCTATCTCAAGCTTGGCGAGCGGGGCTGGTGGCTGCACGAGATCGTGTCAAGCGTCCCGACGAAGGCGATCGCCGCGATCCTGGAGCACGGGCCAGCGCAGGTCGTCGAGGCGAACCGCGGCGGGGAATGGGAGGTAGTCCTGCGGACGGCCTGGGCGACCTCGGCGATCCGCCAGCGCGACGCGGAGTGGGCCGAGGCGCTGCTGGAGGCCGGTCCCGGCAAGCCCTCGGACCTCGGCGGGCACTCGCAAGACCAGGGACTCCTCGCGGTCCTGCCGCCCGATCGTCGGGATGCGTTCCTGTTACGCCGCCTCCGGGCCGAGCCCGGTCCCCTCCGCCCTTCACACCCGGCCTTCGGCCTAGTCGGTTCGCTCAACGGCCCGGTCGGAGTGCCGGTCGCCCGCGAGATCCTCGGGCGAGTGCGGCCGATCGTCGGCGAGCAGCGCGTACGGTTCGCCGATCCCGCTCGCATGGCGACGCTGCAGAAATGGTCGGGCCGGGAGTACGATCCGCAGTATCACGACCATCCGACGATCGCGTTGATCCATGCCCTGGCCGAGGTCCTCCCGTTCGAGCTCGCCGACGAGGCCGCCGGTGGGGTGGGCGACGAAGAAGGCCCGCGTGGCGCATACGCCGCCGCCTATGCGACGATGATCGACCGACTCCGATTCCGCCGCGACATGCACAGGGAGTTCGACTCATGAGCCGGACCAAGAGCGGTGCGGGCGCCCCCGGGTCCGATACCCCGGCTGCGAACGGGCAGGACGACTCGTTGTCGACTGTTCTGCGCCGCCATGCCGAGGAGCAGTTCGCCGAGGAACTGGAGGCGCTCGCCAGGGGCGACACCCGGCCGCGCCCGCCGCGATGGAAGCTCTCGCCCTGGGCCGTCTCGACCTATCTGCTCGGCGGGACTCTGGACGACGGCTTCAAGGTCACGCCCAAATACATCGGCAATCGTCGCCTGATGGAGGTCGCCGTCGCCACCCTCGCGACCGATCGCGCCCTGCTGCTCCTCGGCGTGCCAGGCACGGCCAAGAGCTGGGTCTCCGAGCACATCGCGGCGGCTATCGCGGGCGACTCGACCCTGCTGGTGCAGGGGACGGCCGGGACGAGCGAGGAGGCGATCCGCTACGGCTGGAATTACGCCCTCCTGCTCGCCGAAGGCCCGTCCATGAAGGCCCTCGTCCCGAGCCCGATGATGAGAGCCATGAAAGAAGGGAAGATCGCCCGCGTCGAGGAGCTGACGCGCATTCCGGCGGACGTCCAAGACTCTTTGATCACGATCCTCTCCGAGAAGACGCTGCCCGTCCCCGAGCTGAATTCCGAGGTCCAGGGATCGAAGGGCTTCAACCTGATCGCCACGGCGAACAATCGCGACAAGGGGGTCAATGAGCTGTCGAGCGCCCTGAAGCGGCGGTTCAATACGGTTGTGCTTCCCACACCAGAGACGGCCGACGAGGAGGTGGAGATCGTCCGACTCCGTGTCGAGTCGCTCGGCCGAGCGCTGGCGTTCCCGGCCGAGCCGCCGGGACTTCAGGAGCTCCTCCGCGTCGTCACGATCTTCCGCGAGCTGCGGGAGGGACAGACGGCCGACGGCAAGGTGAAGGTCAAGCAGCCGAGCGGCACGATGAGCACGGCCGAGGCAATCTCCGTCATGAATCAGGGGCTCGCCTTGGCCGCCCACTTCGGCGACGGAGTCATGCGATCGGCCGACCTCGCCTCGGGCCTCGTCGGCGCGGTCGTCAAGGATCCCGTGCAGGATCGCGTCGTCTGGCTCGAATACCTGGAGACGGTCGTGAAGGAGCGGGACGGCTGGAAGGACTTGTACAGGGCGTGCCGTGAGGTCGTCTGAGCAATCGAGGACCGATCGCCGATGACCACCCTCACACCCTCGCGGTCGACGACCGCCCCCGTCATCCACGTCCTCGGTGTGCGTCACCACGGCCCTGGCTCGGCCCGGAGCGTATGCAGAGCGCTCGAGGCGATCGAGCCTGACATCGTTCTCGTCGAAGGCCCGCCCGACGCCGACGCGATGATCCCGCTCCTGGTCCATCCTGAGATGATCCCGCCGGTCGCGTTGCTGGTGTACCGTCCCGACCAGCCGAGGGATTCGGTCTACTACCCGTTCGCAGAGTTCTCGCCCGAATGGCAGGCGCTCAAATACGCGCTTGATCGCGGTATCCCCGCCCGGTTCATGGACCTACCCATCGCCCATCAACTCGGCGAGGGGAAGGACGAAGCGTCCGAGCCGGCCACTGCAGGCGAGCCGTCGCCCCCCACGCGCCGTCCCGTCGATCCGCTCGGGATGCTCGCCCAGGCCGCCGGGTTCGACGATGGCGAGCGATGGTGGGAGTATGTCGTCGAGGGCCGCCGAGACGGCGCGGACCTGTTCGCCGCGATCCTCGACGCGATGGCGGAGGTCCGGTCCAGCGTCCCCGTTGAGAACGATCTGAGGGAAATCCGACGCGAGGCCCACATGCGACAGACCATCCGTGGTGCGCAAGGCGAAGGCCATCGCTCGATCGCCGTCATCTGCGGCGCGTGGCATGCCCCGGCGCTCGCCGTCGAGGCCTGGCCACCCGCCAGGGACGATGCGGCCTTGTTAAAGGGCCTCCCCAGGACGAAGGTCGCCGCCACCTGGGTGCCTTGGACTTACGGCCGACTGATGCGCGACAGCGGCTACGGTGCGGGCATCGTGTCGCCGGGCTGGTATGACCACCTCTGGACCGCCCCGGATCAGGTGATCGAGCGATGGCTGACCCGGGTCGCCCGCCTTCTCAGGGACGAGCGCCTGGATGCTTCCTCGGCCTCGGTGATCGAGGCGGTCCGCCTGGCTGATGCCCTGGCGACGATGCGCGGCCGTCCGCTGCCCGACTTGTCCGACCTGGACGAGGCGACTCGGTCCGTCCTCTGCTCGGGCGAGGAAGCACCGATGCGACTGATCCGCCGGAAGCTCGTCGTCGGCGAACGTCTCGGAGCCGTGCCCGCGGAGACCCCGTCGGTCCCGTTGCAGCAGGACCTCAACCGTCTCCAAAAGCGATTGAAGCTCGCCCCCGAACCCTCGCAAACGACGAAGACGCTCGACCTGCGCGAGCCGACGGACCTAGAGCGCAGCCGCCTCCTGCATCGGCTTTCTCTACTGGGCATCGCCTGGGGGTCGCCGGCGCATGTCTCGGGGAAGGGCACGTTCAAGGAAGCCTGGCAACTCCAGTGGAAGCCCGAGCTTGCTGTCTCCTTGATCGAGGCAAGCATCTGGGGAGCGACCGTCGAGGATGCCGCGACGGCACTGGCCGCGGACCGCGCCGGCCGCGAGGAGGAACTGCCAGCGTTGACGGCCCTGCTCGACCGAGCGATTCTCGCCGACCTCCCCGCCGCCACCGAGTCGATCATGACGAGGGTCGAGTCGCAGGCTGCGGTCGCTGCCGACGTGACACAGCTGATGGACGCACTTCCGCCGCTGGCGAATCTGACGCGCTACGGCAGCGTGCGCAGGACCGATTCGGCAATGGTGGGGCACGCCGCTTCGGGCATGGTCGCGAGGATCTGCGTCGGCCTGCCGCTGGCCTGCTCGTCGCTCGACGATTCAGCGGCCTCGGCGATGTTCGACGCGATCCTCCGCGCCGACGCGGCGATCGGCTTAATGGACGAGGCACAGGACCGGGAGGCCTGGCACACCACGTTCGCGAGGCTCGCCGATTCCGACACGATCCACGGGCTCATCGCCGGACGCAGCGTGCGAATCCTGCTCGACGCCCGCGAGCGGGACGCCGATGAGGCGGCCCGGCTGATGAACCTGGCCGTCTCTCCGGCCGCCGATCCGCCCCGCGCAGCCGCCTGGATCGAGGGGTTCCTACGTCAGAGCGGCGAGGTCCTCTATCACGACGACGCCCTGTTCGGCATCTTCGACGGCTGGCTCGCCGCGCTCTCTCCCGAGGCGTTCCCGATCCTCTTGCCGATGCTCCGCCGGACCTTCGGCACGTTCGACTCCCCGCTCCGCCGCAGCCTGGGCGAACGGGCGAAAGGGTCCATTTCGCCGTCAACTTCCTCGCGTCCTTCGGCGACCCCGGCGGTCGACCTCGACGTCGAGCGGGCCGCGACCGTGCTCCCCCTGGTCGCGAAGCTCCTGGGCCTGGGCGGAGGGACGGATCGATGAGCGGCCCGCCATCCAATGACGAACGCCTTCGACGCTGGCGGCTGATCCTCGGCGGCGACTCGGCCGACGGCACCGGCATCGCCCTGGGCGACGACGACTTGGCGATGGACGGCGCCCTGTCCCTGCTCTACGACGCCGACAAGTCGGGCCGCGTCGGCATGAGCAAGTCCGCGCCAAAGGTCGCACGCTGGCTGGGCGACATCCGCAAGTTCTTCCCGACGTCGGTCGTGCAGATGCTCCAGAAGGACGCGCTGGAGAGGCTGGACCTGCGGCAGATGCTCAAGCAGCCCGAGTTGCTCCGCGCTGTGCAGCCCGACGTGCACCTCGTCGCGAACCTCCTCTCCTTGCGATCGGTGCTCCCGCCCGAAGCCCGGGAGACGGCCCGGTCGGTCGTCCGCACGGTCGTCGACCAACTGGAGCGCAGGCTCGCCGAGCCGATGCGCCAGGCGGTCTCGGGCAGCCTCGACCGATCCTCGCGCAGCCGGCGGCCCCGGCATCACGAGATCGACTGGAACCGGACGATCCGGGCGAATCTCCGGCATTACCAGGCCGAGTACCGCACGATCATCCCCGAGACGCGGATCGGCTTCGGCCGCAGGCGGCGGGCCATGCGTGAGGTGATCCTCTGCATCGACCAAAGCGGCTCGATGGCGACCTCGGTCGTCTACGCGGGGATCTTCGGCGCGGTCCTCGCGAGCCTGCCCGCGCTTAAGACCCACGTCGTCGTCTACGACACGGCCGTCGTGGACCTGACGGCCGAACTGCACGACCCGGTCGACCTCCTCTTCGGCACTCAGCTCGGGGGGGGAAACGACACGCCGAGGGCACTGACGTATTGCGCCGGCCTGATCACCCGCCCGGCGGAGACGATCCTGATCCTGATCAGCGACCTGTACGAAGGGTCGGGGAGCGAGGAGATGCTCAAACTCCTCGGCGGCCTTGTCGCTTCGGGTGTCCAGGCCATCGGGCTCCTCGCCCTGAACGACGAAGGCGCGCCGAGCTACGACCACGCCAACGCGCAGAGTATGGCCGACCTGGGCATCCCGGTCTTCGCCTGCACGCCGGATCTCTTCCCGGACCTGATGGGGGCCGCCCTCTCGCGGAGCGACCTCGGTCTATGGGCCGCCTCCCACGACATCTCCACCACCAGGGGTAGGGCGAGGGGCGTTTAATGGCCTCCGTGTCTTCCGCCCCAGCCCAGGCCATCGGAGCAGTTCCAGGTTGCTTGGCGCGGTCAAAGAAAAGGGGACCGGCTCCGCGGTGAAGCGAAGGTGCCTGCCCCGCTCTTCCCTTGTGTGAAGGTCGCCGGGGAACCGCTCCAGACCCATCGTGCGTCCGGCGGGTGATTCTGACGGTCGATTGTCGGGTCCTACGGATCGTGCAAGGGCGGAGAGGTTGAGGACTTCGAGGCGACGGACGATCCTAGCCCGGTTTTCCTTTGAGCGTGTCGGTTGACGCCTCTACCCCGCTCCGGTATCCGCAGTGGCCGAACCAGCCGCGGAGGTCGCCCGGCTCGACGGCCCTCAGGCCGTCGCCCATCGCACCGATCCGCGCCTCGGCCGTCCGCGCCTTGGCCGACCTCAGGTGCGGCTTCAGCTTGGAGAACATCGACTCGATCGGGCTGAGGTCCGGACTGTACGGCGGCAGGTACCGCACCTCGGCCCCGGCCGCCGCGATCAGCCGGCCGACCTCGGCCGTCTTGTGGCACGGCAAGTTGTCGATGATCACGACGTCGCCCGGACGGAGCGTCGGGGCCAGGCACCGGCCGATGTCGGCCTCGAAGCAGGCGGCGTTGGTCGCCCCGTCGAAGGCCAGGCAGGCCGCCGCCGGCACGCCGTCGAGGCGAACCGCGGCGGTCAGCGTCGTGACCTTCCAGTGGCCGTGCGGCACCGGGCCGTCGACGCGGACCCCGCTGGGGGCCCGGCCGTGGGTACGGTCCATCGCCGTGCTGGCGCCGCTCTCGTCGAGGAAGACCAGCCGCCCCGGGTTGACCGCGGCGAACTCCTCGCGCCAGGCCCGCCGGTGCGCCTTCAACTCGGGGCGATCCCGCTCGGCCGCCCGCCGCGACTTTTTTGGCGGCGTGATGCCCAGTCGCCTCCGCGCCCGGTGCACGGCCGACGGGCAGCAGCCCACGCCGGCGGCCTCGGCCAACGGCGCGAGCGTGGCGTCGTCGTCGGCCCGGACCGCCTCGCGGAGTCGCCCCGCGGCCTCGCCGTCGAAGGCCGGGGCCCGCCCGCCGCCGTGCGGCCGGGGGGCGATCGAGCCGGTGTCGCGCCGCGGCCGCACCAGCTTGCCAATCCAGGTGACGCTGACGGAGAACCGCGCGGCGATCTGCTCGCGGGTGCCGTCGCGCCGGTCGCAGGCGGCGAGGACCCGCTCGCGCAGGTCGGTCGAATAAGCCTTCATCCCCATGCCCTCCATCCAGGAAGGGATAACAAGGGACAACCGGCTCAGTCAAAGTGAAACCGCTCTAGGTGTGCCCGGGAAGGGCGTTATCGGGCGGGTTTGAAACGAAGAAAGGCCGCCAGCCCCTGGGTGGGGGCTGGCGGCCTTCGTGAATCGGCTCAGCTCATCTCAATCAGCGGGGCAGGAGCAGTCGCGGCGAGACACCGAACCGCTTCGAGAGGACGGCGATGTGCTCGGAGGTCGGTGCCCGCTGCCCGCGGACGAGCGCGGAGATCGTCGACTGGGAGATATCGAGCTCGTCGGCCAGCTCGGCCTGGCTCCTGTCGCTGCCCTCGACTAGCGCGCGGATGACCTCGTGGACGGCTGCCGTCGGCGAGGGAATGGTCGCATTCTCGTAGACCTCGATCAGGTCGGTAAGCGCGCCGAGATACTCCCGGCCCCCCTCGTCGAGCTCGCAACAGAGGAGGCCGTCCACGACGCCCAGGGCCGCCGCCAAGTGCGCGGCGTCGCGAATATGGGCGAGCTTAAAGTCGTTCACCAGCGCGATGTAAGTATTGGTCGGAGCGTAGTTTTCGATCGCCGTCGCCATAGCGCACGTCCTATCGCTTTTAGGAACCCGGGGCCGATGCCCCTGGGCTCAGACAGTCCCTGGTTTGTCGGCGGGCTCGTAGCAACTGCATCGGGTCAACCAGCGTCGCTTGTCGTACTCGGCGTGGTCCATCGCCGCGCAGACATGGATCTGCTGGGCCCGGTAATCGACGCGTGCGATCAACCTGTACCTGTTGTTGACGACGTCAAAAACGATGCAATGACCGACAGCGTCGGTCTTACCGAAAGTCTGCTTCAGCTGGCCCCAGTTCGACCAGGACACGTCCTTGGCGATGGCGATCCAGCTGTCGAAATCGATGCGCGCCCGCCGTGAGTCGGCAATGCGCAGGCCGAGGAAGTCCTCGATTCAAGACCTACCGGTGATCTTCATGCGAGTCTGATCGGCTCCCCGAGGGGCCCATTGGTAATATAATCGCAATTCGCGATAATCCAAGGAAAGGTTTCCAATGTGCAGCGTAACCGGGAAACCTTTTCGATTGCCTCACCATCCATTGGATCTCCGGGGGCCGGGATATCACGCATGCGGATATCGTAAATAGGATGACTTAGCGGATTTAGGTGGACCCACCCCGGCCACAATCCGCGTTGTCTAGACCTGTTGATGACGACGACGGCGGTCGAAACCATAGATGCCCCGCAAACGACGATTATTTAGGTATGCCCGGGAAAGGCCCTGGGAGGCCCGTGGTGGCGCTGGCGAGGTCGGACGTCTAGCTGTGCGTCGGAGGTGATCGTGCGCCCACCAGCACAGGAGCAGGGCGTTTGCTCGTGCCGCCGGCTAACCTGGTGACCAGTGGGCCGTGGCCAGAATCAGAGGAACGGTGGGCGGGGCAGTCACCGAGGCGGGCACCCTGCACCCACCCTACGGGTTGCTGATCCCCTCGAAGGCCGCAGGCCGAGAGAGGGGATCAGCAACTGCGTCCTCAGAATTCTTTTCTTAATCTCTCTTCCAAGACTCTGGATGGGATGGGCACACCACCCCCCGAGGTGGGTGTCCTTTCTAGTATGAAATACTAGAAAAACGCGCGGGCGCGTAAAAGTGAACGCGTGCATGATCACTTTCCATACCATAAGCATTTACCTGGTGCTGGTGATGCCCTGGCCCGATTTCACCGCCTTTGGACCAGTTGCATGCCGATATGACTGTGCCGTTCACACCTCTGACCGCACGCAACCACGCGGCGATCACGCCCTAACCACAGGTTGCCCACAACCAATCACGTCCTGGCCCCAGATTGATCGCGGTCCCAGTGTCCTGGTGTGTCCACGTGCCCAACTCGTTCGACTGGTTAGATTTACGATGTATCCATGATTCAACATGTCCGGCCCAGATCACAGGTAATTCCATTGGGGCCTTGCGCGGTGTGTCCTGATAGCGCTCTACTGGCGATCCGCCCGCCATTCCTCGACACGTACGCTGGATCAAACGATGCCCGACGCCTTCGCGGCCCGCTGCGCCGAGATGCTCAGGAGACTGGACCTGTTCCGCGCCGAGCTCGTCGGCTACCTGGCCGACGGGGCCCACATTGAGCGCTCCGCCGAGGACGACGAGAGGCCCTCGGAGCCCAGAAAGAGCGGCAGCTGGTGGCCGGAGGCGATCGTCGCCGCGCTCACGGCCGCGGGCGGTCCTCTTACCTCTCCGGCCGTCGACGACGCCGTCCACGCCTTGGATTATCCGGGGCTGGAGGACCTCGCCGTCCGCAGGAAGCGGGCTTCGACCTACCTGGGTCGCCAGAAAGGCAAGACCGTCCGTCAGGTCGACGGCTGCTGGGACCTGATCGACAGGCCCGTCCCGCAGGCGGCCTCGGAGGCCGCTGCCGTCGTCGACGACCTGCCCCTCGGCTCGAGCAAGCCCGACTCCATCGCCCCGTACCACGTGACCAAGCTGAGGTCGATCCTCGAGGAGAAGGCCAAGGTCGACGAGCTGCCCGCCGAGGAGCGGGAGGCCCTGGCCGCCGCGGCCGCGGCTGCGGCCCGCGCGAAGGAAGAGGCGGACCTGAGGCAGGCCGCGAAGGTCGAGAACGACCGGATCCGCGCCCGCCTCGGCCAGCTCTGGGACACGCTGGCGACCCAGCGCCGGAAGAAGCAGGACTGCACCGAGACCCTCGGCAGCATCGCCGCGACCCGTCACCCCTTCGTGGTGCCCGCCGGCCCCAGGCTCGTTGCCAGCTTCGACGTCCCCGCCCAGATCACCTTCGAGGACGACGCCGATCGGCCCGACTGTGCCATCGGCTCGGACCCCGGGGCGCAGACCGCCGAGGGCTTCATCCCGATGGACCACGACGACCTGATCAGGGACTTCCCCTTCTTCTACACAGAGGTGGGCGGCTACGACGCGTCGAGCCGCGACGACAAGGTCCGGCTCGCCCGCTACTTCAAGGGCGACCCGACGGCCCAGTTCCCGCCGAGGTGGACGCCGGCGGAGCGCGAGCGTTACGTGAAGGAGCACGAGCAGGCGCTGGCCGAGGCGAACGCCTGATTGCCGGCAATAGGTTGACCTGTACGGTCTTACGACAAACGACAACGCCCCGGGTAGAGCCCCGGGGCGTTGTCGTTTGGGGTTTCCAGGCAACGCCATATGTGCAACCGGTCGTCCGGTTTACAATGGCCGCGCCTCGAGATCAGGCAGACGACGGGGACGGTCACCGATGACGTTGACGATCCGGAAGAAGACGATGCTGCTCTGGGGCGCCATTGCGCTACAGCTCGTCGCCATGTTCCTCGCGGCACGATACGGCATGCCGGGCAGTTGGCGCGCGCCGACAGGCGGCCTCTGCTACGTCGCCGCCGCGGGGATCTTCGCGATGGGTCGCTACTCCCAGCGCGTCGACCCCGACCCGGTCACTTGACCTTGTTGAGGGCCTCCAGCAGGGGGCCCTGCTCGGCCTTGAGCGCGCGGACCCTGGGGAGCATCCGCTGCTGAATGTCGCCGCTCCCTCCCCAGCTCGTCGGCAGCCAGCCGTGGTTGATCTTGTCCAGGTGGGGGGCGACCTGGGCACGCAGGGCCTCGAGCTTGACCGGGTCCTGCTCCTGCGAGAAGTTGATCAGGTTCGTCTGGTCGGCCACGGGCAGCCCCTTGACGTAGGCCGCGTCGGTGGCGTCCTGGGTCGGGGGCTGTGCGGCAGTCTGGGGCGCGGCGGCCGCAGGGCCAGGAGCCGCCGCGCTGGCCGCGGGTGCGCCCTCGGACCCGCCCATCAGCTGGGTGAGCAGGCCGGTGCCGCCCGCGACGGCCGCGCCGCCGCCGAGCATCGACATCAGTCCGCCGCCCATGAATGAGCTGATCAGGCCGACTACGGCCAGGGGGATGCCCAGCGACACGGCCAGCTGGCTGGGGCCGTCCATCTTGCCGAAGAAGTCGTCGAACATCTTGGTCAGGTCGCCGCCGTCCTGAGCCTTGCTGGTGTCGTAGCCGACGGCTTGGAACTGCTTGGCCATCTCGTCGGGGCTGGTGGAGGCGACCGCCCGCTGCATGGCCTTCTCGGGGCCCTCCTTCATGAAGTTGTCGAGGATCTCCGGGCCCTTCTTCCCGGTCGAGGTCTCCAGCGCCGGCAGCATCTTGGTGATGCTCTGCTTGACGGTGGACTCTAGCTGGGCCTTGCCCTCGGGGGTAGCTGCCTGGGTGGCGACGGCCTCGGGGGTGAGCTGGGAGAGGGCCTGCTGGCCGGCGTGGAAGCCCTCGACGTGGGCGGGGACGGCCGCGGCATCGGCGAGGGCGGCATTGCAGGCATCGGCCTCAATGCCAGTGGCTCGCAGGTATTGATTACGGGGCGAGCTTGCGCGTGCCGCGAAGGGGCGCTATCGTTGAAGATGTGAACGGAGTGGACCCCCGGGAGGATGGCGACGATGCGGGTGAAGCAGGCGGCGGAGAAGCTTGAGATCAGCGTCGGCACGGTCTACGCGCTGATCCGGTCGAAGCGGCTGAGGTGCGCGCGGCACGGCCTGGGCCGGGGGACGATCCGGATCACCGACGAGCACCTGACGGCCTACACCCGCGGCGCCGAGGTCGACGCCGTCGGGCCGCTGAAGTGGATCAAGTAGGCGGGTCGCCGCCGGGCTTCTTGACCGCCTGCTGGGCCGCCCTCCGCAGGTAGTCCTTCTTGGCGGCGAGCTTCGAGTAGTGCTTCGAGACCATCGCGGTGCTGGTGTGGCCCAGCAGCTCCGCGACGGTGGCGATGGGCACCTCGTTCTCGAGGGCGTCGGTCGTCCAGCTGGAGCGGTAGACGTAGGCGGTCACATCGGCGTCCAGGGGGTCGACCTTGCGGGCCCGCTTGCGGCGGAACCGGCAGTTGATCGCCTGCAGGGTCCAGGGGTTGCCGACGGCGTTGCGGAAGAGCAGGCCCGACGGGTGCAGGATGACCAGGCGGGCGAGGACCGCGGCGAGGTCCGCGGTCAGGTAGATGAACCGGGCCGCCCCGGTCTTGCCGCCGGTCTTGTGGTCGGCCAGGGTGGCCACGCCGCCGGGGAGGTCGACGTCGGCGGCGGTCAGGCGGATGACCTCCCCGGAGCGTGCCCCCGACTCGGCCAGCGCGACGAGCAGGTCTCAGAAGGGGTCGCCCTCGGGGTATAGGGCGAGGATGTCGCCCCGCTCGGGCGCGGTGAGGATTCGCTCGCGACGCACGACTGCCGGGCGGCTCATGTGGGCGATGGGGCTCTCGGTCAGGCGACGGGTCTTGACTGCCCAGCTCATGACCCGCTTCAGCGCGGTGATTGCGCCCCGGCGGGTCGACTGACCCCAGGTCCGCTTCCGCTTGGCGCGGAGCCAGCGCTCGACGTGGGACTCGTCGACGGCCGCGGCGTCGATCGCCGGGTGCCGGTCCTTGAAGTCCTGGAGGAAGAACCGGTACCAGTCCCGGGTCTTGGCCTTGCCGGTCTCGTCGACGAAAGCGAGGAACTCGTCGAAGAGTCGGGCGGCGTTGATCGCCTTGGTGGCGGGGGCCAGGCCCCCCTCGCGCATCCGGACGTGCCAGGCCTCGACGATCTCCGGCGGCGGGGCCCAGCCGCGCTTGCCCTTGACGGGCGGGCGATCGGCGGGATGCGGGCCGAGCCTGGTCTGGACGCCGTCGATCTCGACGTACCAAGCGTTGGTCTGCTTGCGGAACCAGGGTTCCTGCACTTTTCCTGCACTTGGGAGCCGTCGCCCCAGCCGTCGCCGGCCGCAACTCCCTACGCTGTCAGTAGTTGGGGATCCAGGATTCGAACCTGGACTAACTGATTCAGAGTCAGTCGTGCTACCGTTACACCAATCCCCAATTTGCAGGGCTAGTTTCGTCCAGATCCCCATGATTGTCAAGGTCGAGGTGACCAAGTTTCGGTCTGAGGGGCGTGTTCAACACTCTCCGCTTGCCTTCGCGAGGGTCGCGCGTTGTCATCGTTGGAGGATCATTGCTCGTGAGTCATTTGTCCTGGGCCCGCGATGGGGTCGTTCGATGATCTGGTCGTCTTCGAGTCAAGACGGCGTGAATGCCCGCGTTTTCAGCGAAGGGGAGCGACGTGCAAGGGAAGTTCAACCAATCGCCCGGTCCCGACTCGAGCGGCGGTGGCTACGATCTCGAAGGGCCCGACCCGATCGATGAAGAGGACGTCACGCCGATTGTTCCTCCGATCCCGGCGCGGGCCCAGCAGGCTCGGAGTGAGGAACCTTCGGAACGTACCGATTCCCGAGCGAGCAAGCCCCGTCGTCGGGGTCTTGAGGCTGAGGAAACGGTGGGAGAGGTCTGGAGCCGCTGGGGTGAGTCGGGGGGAGATTTCGTCAAGATCGTGCTCGTATTTCTGCCAATTCTCTATCTCTTTGGGAATATGGTCTTGTCGGGCGAGATCGGCCTGGCCTTGCTGATCCTGGTCGTCGGCGGCCTGTTGCTGATGTGGCTGGCCTATCCCGTGCTCATCACTCTGGAACGACCCGTTCGGATCACGCCGGAACAGGCTTTGAAGGATTACTACGAAGCCCTGTCACATCACAGGCCGCATTTTCGCCGGATGTGGCTGCTCTTGAGCAACGAAGGCCGGACGGGGACCCGATTCGGTTCGTTTGAGGGGTTCAAGGCGTATTGGAATGAGACGCTGACGAGGATGCGTCATGGTCGTGCGTCGAGTTGGACTCCGGTACAGTTCGAACTCCAGAATTTCAAGGCGGCCAAGAGCGCGGGGGAGACGGAGATCAACGCGACGTATCAGGTTGCGGTTTTCCTCCGGGGGAAGCGGGCCGACGGGCCGATTGAGGTGGTCAAGGGAAGCGCCAGCCTGGTGCGCGGGCCGGACCGGATGTGGTATCTAGACGACGGGACACTTCCAAAGGGCTGAGGTCCGCACTCAGATGCCGACGGACTCGAAGGCCCGGACGATCAAGGCCGTCGCAGCGGTGAGTGCCCCAAATTCGAAGCCGAGCCGCTCGCGGAGGTCGTTCGTCGGAGAGCCCCCAGGACCCCCGGCGAGTCGAGCGGTGAGGACGAAGGCCAGCCAGGCCCAGGCGAATGGGCCGAGGAACTGGTCGGTCGAAGCCTGGAGCGAGACTCGTCGGAGGACCTCCCAGGTGGGGCACTCGCCACGCCTTCTTACCTGGCTGGCGACGATGGCCGCAACGATGGTCCCGATGTTCAAGCCGGCATAGATCATCGCCATCGACCATGTCCATCGACCGAGGCCCCACGACACGGGGAACTGCCCTCTGAGGAACTCGACGGCGAGGCTCAGGCCTCCGACGATCGCCGCTGCGGTGAGCATGTTCCCGCCGAGGACCCTCAACCAGGCGCCGAGCGGGGCGCCCCGGAGCTGGGCCAGCATGACCGGCTCGGTCGCCTGGCCAGTCGCGAGGGTCAGTCCCAGTGCCAGGGCGAGGATCAGCTGCATCGAGGCGGAGATTCGCATTCGGACCTCGTCGGAGTTCGGCTCAGGCCGAGGCCCGCCACCATCGCCATCGGAAGACCTGGTAGGTGATCCCGTAGAGCACAAGGCATGCGGGAGGATAGATGGCGAGGAACCCGACCCAGACCGGGATCCGCCACGAACCATCACTGATCAATGCCCCGGGGCGGGCCGTCGCCGTGTTCACAATTCCTGAATCCTGCGAAGCGTTATCGGGCCCATTTCGCCGCGAAGGCTGCTCCCAGGGAGGAGCCAAGGTCACGTAGACAGTGGGACGGTCGGCGGTGGCGGGGACGCTCAGGGCGGCGGCAAAGGGGCTGATCATCGTCAGGCCGGCGAGCCGCTCTTCGTTGATCTCGGTGAAGCCGAGCAGGAACTGGCTCAGACCTACCGGCCCGGCGAACAGGACCAGGAGCGTCATGTACGTCATCACAAGGGCCGCGCTGGTCTTGCGCGCCAGCGACGAGCAGAGCAGGCCGATGGAGGTCGTCACCAGGCAGGTGGTGGCGATGATGAGCAGGTAGACGAAGAACGTCCAGGGACGGTCGCGTAGCTCTTGCACCAGGAGATAGGCCAGCACCAGTTGCTCGACCAGGAGGAACGTCAGGACGGTCGAGACCCGGAGTGCCGCGATCAGCTTGGCGAAGATGATCTTGCCGGGCGTCAGGAGAGTCGTCAGCAGCAGGCCGAGCGTCTGGCGCTCTCGTTCCTGGGTGATGCTCCCGGCCGAGAAGACGGGGCCGACGAGGAAGTTGAAGGTGAGAACATAGGCAACGTAGTAGCCCGTGTTTTGCGGTCTGAGGAAGAGCAGGGCCGCCATCAGGGGGATCGACAGAAGCATGCTCACCTGGATGACTACCCGGAGCATCAAGGTGCCCTGGGCGAAGATCTCGCTACGCAGCTCCTTGTCGAGCACCGGATTGGTGCCGTCGGGCATCAGGTCGGTGCGCTTTGCTGGCGCGAAGAGCTTATCCGGGAACATGTCCCGGTCGATGATCACGCCGATGGCGAACTTCATCTCCTGCTCTTCGTCGACCACATCCTTCCCCTCGCTGCCCACGTCGGGCGGCCTGAGGAGGCGGCGATTGATGGCGATGACCAGCACGGTCCAGATGGCCAGGCACCACGGCGGAAGGATGGCGATCGAGACGAAGTCACGCGCCACGGTGTCATCGGTGCGGGTCAGGGCGACCGAGGTCACGGCGAGCGGCAGGATGACCAGGTAGCTGACGAGCAGGGCCGAGCTTGTCCGGCTGAAGACGCTCGAGCAGGCGACGCTCAGCAGGCCGAACGTCCCCGCGGCGAGGATCAAAAGCAGGTAGGCGCGGACGATCTCGGACATCAAGATCCCGCCGAGCAGGAAGCAGAGGATCATCAGCGGCAGGCTGGAGAGGATCAGGATGACCAGGTAGGTCAACGAGCTGAGCAGCTTGCCTACCAGGATCCGAGGGGGTTCGAGGGGGCTGGCCAGGAGCATCTCATAGGTCTTTCGTTCTTTCTCGCCGGTGATGCTGCCCGCGGCGAAGGTGGGCGCGACCAGGGCGACCAGGAAGAACTGGCCCAGGAAGAAGAGGTCGAAGAGGCGCTGGGCCGCACCGGCACCGACCTGCCTGGATCCCTCCTCGCCGGCCGGCCAGGCGAAGTAGACCACCGCGCCCAGGAAGAGCACGTAGGCCAGTTGCAGGAGGAATGCGCGAGGGGATCGCAGATTGACCAGCAGCTCGCGGATCAGGACCGGGTTGTCGCGGAAGATCATGCGTGCCCCATGCCCGTCGTGGTCAATTGACGATGCCCTTGGTGATCATCATGAACACCTCCTCGAGCGAGAGCTGCTCCTCGGAGAATGAGCTCACGGGGACCCCCGCGCCGACGAGTCGCATCAGAAGGTCGGCCATCTCCCCCTCTTCGCCTTCGAACTCGGCGGTGAGGGTGTGGTCGAACGACTTGATCTCGCGCACCCGGCCGTCGTCGCGTAGGATGGCCGCGGCGGCATCGGTGGTCACCTGATGGCCGATCTTGACCCGCAAGACCCGATGATTTCGCAGCTGGCGGGTGATGTCGGCGATGCTGCCGGCGGCCAGGAGCCTCCCTCGCTCGATGATACCGATCGACGTGCAGAAGTCGGCAAGCTCCGAGAGAATATGGCTGGAGATGAGGATCGTCTTGCCCATGCCTCTCAGCTCGCTGAGCAAGGCCTTCATCTCCAACCGGGCACGAGGATCGAGTCCCGAGGCCGGCTCGTCGAGGATCAGGACGGGCGGGTCGTGGACCAGCGTCTTGGCCAGGCAGAGCCGCTGCTTCATCCCCTTCGACAGCCCATTGACGTAGTCATCTCGCTTGTGGGTCAGGTCGAGCAACTCGAGCACCTGCGCGATGATCGGTTTGCGGCGGGCGCGGGGGATCTCATAGGCGACGGCGAAGAAATCGAGGAATTCCCAGACCTTCATCCCGTCGTAGACGCCGAAGTCGTCGGGCATGAAGCCGATCAGCCTGCGTACGGCCATCGGATCGTCGACGACCGAGTGGCCACCGATGTGACCCTCGCCCGACGTGGGTCGCAGGAGCGTGGCCAGGAACCGGATCGTCGTGCTCTTGCCGGCGCCGTTAGGGCCGATGAAGCCGAAGACCTCGCCCTTGCCGATCGACAGGTTCAGATCGTCGACGGCGAGGAAGTCTCCGTAGCGCTTGGTGAAATGGGTCACCTCGATCATAGGTTGTGCGACTCCAGGCGCATCGGAGATCTGGGGGCGAAGGCGTCGTCAGTCTGGGGAAGCCCTGATTCATGGGACGATCTTCGAGTTTGGATCGGGCTCGGCCACGTGATCCTGGATCCTGGGCTCGGGTTCCTGTTCGGCGGGCGGCTCCGCAATCGTCGATATCATCCGGCCGTCGAATCGAGGCCCGTCGGGGCCCGGGACGGCCGGATAGGCCAGATGGACGACGACCATCGTCAGGCCACGGTGACGGTCGACCTCGGGATCGAGCCTGGAGCCAGGTTGATGGCCAGGCAGCCAGGCGACCAGCCGGACCTCACCCCTTTCCTCAGGCCGTTCGCCGATCGAGTGGCCGAGGAGACGGAGATAGGGGTTGGGATCGAGGGGGCCGTCGAATTTCGCCGGCGTGTCACCCTCTTCACCGGCCTCAGGCAGTACCGCCGATGCGCCTGGCGCAAGCGTTCCGACCGGGAAGCTGCGACTTCCAGCCTCAGTCTTTTCAAGGACCCGGGCGTCCTTCAGTTCCAGACCCGATCCGTTGTCGATCCTCCGACCCTTGCCGTCGGCCACGATCCGGATCGATCCGCCCAGGTCCACGTACTGCTCGGCACGGAACATCGAGAGTGTCCTCGGCTGGACGCGGATTTCGCCGAGCAGGGGCACGGGGCTGGACTGCCAGATCGACTCGGTCACCTCCTCGCCACGCAGCGATCGGCCGTGGTCGAACGGAAGGGCGAGCGCCAGGGGATCGTTGGGAAAGCTCATCGAGAACCGGACTCGACCGCTCGTCGACAGGCTGCCGATCCGCGTCAGGTGGGCTCGGGTGTATCCGGGTTGGACCTCGATCAGGTTGATCTCATCGCAGGCCAGGTCATAGCCCAGGTCGTAGGCTGCGGCCCGCTCGACTCCGACTGCAAAGCCAAGGGCGAGGATCGGCACGAACAGCCAGGCCCACTCCTTCCGCTTCAGCACGAACCGGCATAGCAGCCAGTTCAAAGGGATGACGGCCAGGATGTAGGAGACGACGATCTTGAGCACGAACCGGGAACTCGGGATCGAGATTCCTGAGGCGGTCTCGAGGCTCGACCGACAGAGCCTGGGGAAGTCGTTCGCATCGATCCAGGACGCCACCGGGGGCTCCGTTGTGGGTCGTTCCGTGGCCGACATTCCCTGTGCCCAGGTCGGGCTGAGGCGCGAAAGGAACGATCCATCGGATTGTGGAGGCACGATCGGAACATTGCCGGGAGCGGATTCCCCAGGGCTGGAGATTCGCTTGGATTGCGGGAATAGCTCTGCCCGGATCTCGGTCGGGGCGGACGCGTCTCTCGCCAGGATCCGATACCAGCTCAGATCGCCGCCGGCCAGGTGACGATATCGCGGCGCCAGAAGCTCGCCCGAGGGCGTGAACCGTGGCTGATGGTCGATCTTGATTTCGTCGGGTCTGCGGAGGATGACCCGTCGGACGAAGGTGTCGAGCCCGGGCCAGGCGATCATCGCCGGGTCGGTGGGGTGGAGCCCCAGCATCAAGACCCGCCCGCGGCCAACGCGATGCTCGGCGCCTATGATCCGCCCCGTGCTAGCATCCAGCGCAATCGGAGTCGCACCGGGCCTTGGCTTGATAAGATCGAGGAAGATCGGCCGGTTGCTGGCCGGCAAGATCGGGACAGGTTCGCGGTACTGGCTCCCCATTCGCTCGATCGCCTCTTGCGGCGAGAGCGGCTGCGGTTGCGGGTCATCGAGGTCGCTGGGCCGGTTCAATGGCTGGTAGGCCTCGGAGAGCGGCTTCAGGTCGGCGGCGTTAAGCAGCGCGCTCTCGCCGGACGACTCGCCTGGGAGATAGGGCTGGAGGAAGCTGTCGCGGAGCGAGCCAAACGAAGGTCCCGACCCGCCGAGGAGGATGAGCTGCCCCCCCCAGTGGAGCCAGTCGAGCATCGCCTGCTGCTGCGCGGGGCTCAGGGCCTCGGGAGCCATGTTGTCCCAGAGGATGTGGCTGATGGTTGACCACGATCCGGGATGCGGCGAGACCAGCGGCTTGCCGGCTTCCAGGGGGAGCACAAGCCGGTAATAGCGGGCGGCCTCGACGGCGGTGGCATTGGTCGGGTCTTCGAGATAGAGGGGCTGGAGCGCGCGGAACTGATTCCAGCGGGCATAGCCGTCGGTGGTCTCGCGGCTCATGACCACGATGACCATCTGATGCGGCTCGAGAACCTTCATCGGCGAGAGCCACTGCTCGTCGGGTCTCACCGAGTCGGGTCTGACCAGCGCGAGGCTCAGCTCCTTGGGCACAATGGGAAGGAACGCCTGGAAACTGACCCGCGACCTCGCTTCTCTGACGAGCCTGGCGTCGCGGCGATAGACCATGGCTGTGGGTAGGCCGAGCAGGGGAATCTCGGCCGTCTGGACCAGCCCATCGTAATCATCGTGATTGGCCCGCAACTCGACGCTCAGGGTGCTCCAATGAGAGGGCTTGACGTAGGGCAGGACGTCGAACGGCGCGACCTGGGTGCGGAAGACCTCGAATGGGGCCCGCAGCTTCACCTGCTCCGCGGTCTCCTTGATCGGTGCATCGCCGAGTTTTTGAAGAAGCTGTTCCTCCTGCTCGGTGATCTGGGCTGTCGCGGCGGGCGCCAGCGCGACGAGGCCGAGGAGGAGCCAGGAGGGCAGGGCCAAGCGAGATCGACACGCTCTCGTTCGCAAGGTGCGTCCCTCGTTCTTCGCCCGATCGAATGGGGGTCAATGACAACAGTCTAACCTCACCCCATCGCGACGGAAAGGGCCGCGTTCACGGGGCGTCGCCGAGCCTGTCCTGCCACTTCAAGTAGTCCTCGGGGGTGTCTAGATCGGCCGCGGCCAGGTCGTCACCGACCTGGAGCGGCCGGGCGATCGAGGAATGGTTCCGGACGAGGGTATTGATGCCGACATCATGTGGCAACGCCTGGATTTCCAGGGCAACCGACCAGGGCAGCAGGAGCGGATGGCCACGCTTGCCCTGGTGTTCCGGCATCACGATCGAAGCAGGGGACTCGTGCCAGTGGGCGATCAGGTTTGAGACGAGGCGGGCCGTGGTCCCGGGGCTATCGCCAGGGCAGATGAGGATGGCCTCGGGAGTCTCGGCTCGCGACATGAGCAAACGAAGACCAGCCTCGATCGTGGCCCTCATGTCGGCCGTCGGGCTTGCCAGCCTCAAGGTCTGGGCCCCGGCGCCGAGGCACTCGGCCTCGATCTCGTCGCCATTGGGCGGGACGACGGCGAGGACGGGGTCCGCTCCGCCTTCCTTCAATGCATGAATCAGTCGGCCGATGACGGAGCGGCCGGCGAGGGGGAGGATCAGCTTGGGCCGGCCCATTCGAAGGCTCTTGCCGGCCGCGGCCACCACCGCGGCGATCATGCGCGGACCGCGCCGGGGGGAAGGTGGCGGCCGGCCGAGGCCGGGACAGCCCCGAGATTTCGGCGGGCGATCAGCTCGGCAACGATGCTGATGGCGATCTCGGGGACGGTCTGCGAGCCGATATCAAGCCCCACCGGCGACGAGACCCGGGCCAGGCTCGCCTCGTCGATCCCCGCGTCGCGCAGGGCCTCGAAAATCATCCTGATCTTGCGAGAGCTACCGATCAAGCCGACATAAGGGGCGATCGTTGGGGCCAGCAGGTGCAATGCTTCCTGGTCGTGACCATGGCCTCTGGTCACGATGAGCGCGTAGGTATTGAGGGTGACCTCCAGCGATCCGAGGGTGATCTCGATCGGACCGACGAGGCATCGCTCGGCGGTGGGAAAGCGCTCGGGGTTGGCGTACTGACGACGGTCGTCGACGACCCAGACATCGAAATCGGCGCGCGCGGCGAGTTCAGCGACGGCCTGGCCGACGTGGCCGGCTCCCACGATCACCAGGCGAATCCTCGGCAGGGTCGGCAGCATGGCGACTCCTGCCCGGCAAGTGGGTCGAGGGCGGTCGGCGAGCGGCACGAGCTGCTCCGAGGCCGAATTCGAGCCGTCCTGGGCCGGCCATGCGCCGGCAAGCTGGCCGTCGAATCCGAAGAGGAACCGCGAGCCCAGGACGCCGCCGGCTCGGGCGGGATCCACAATCACGGCCTCGGTGTAGCCCTCGCCGGCTTCCAGCAGCCCTTGATGGGCGCGGAGATAGGGCAGGGGGACGGGGCCGCGGAGGGCTTCGGTCAGGATGACCATCTTGCCGCCGCAGATCAAGCCGTCGGCCCAGGCGTAGTCGTGGTCAAGCACGAAGCTGGAGAGCTCGACGCCTGTGCGGCCGAGGCGACGCATGGCCGATTGCTTGACCTCGGCCTCGACGCAGCCGCCACCCAGGGTCCCAAGCTGCCCACCATCGGGATCGACGACCATCAAGGCGCCGGCCTTCTGCGGGGTCGAGCCCTTGGTCTCGACGACCTGGCAGACCAACCGCTCCTTGCCTTGCTCCAGGGCGGCGATCAGTTGTCTCAGGATCTCGCGCATTGGTTGGTGCCGGGCAAGGGGTTAGGACGCGCCGGGTTCGTTTCGTAACGGCAAGGTTCGGCTTGATTCTAGCCGGGGGCGAGGGGAGAATCGAGGGTCACTGATTCTTGGACAATTTGCATGCGTGGGTGATATTGTGGCTGTGCCGTCCTTCATCCTTGCCAGCGCGTCACCCAGGAGAAGGCAGCTTTTGCTGGAGGCGGGGTATGCCTTCGAGATTGACCCCTCGGACATCCCCGAGCCCGAGCCGCCCGCGGGGACGGACGTGGCCTGGTATGTGGCCGATCTGGCGTGGAAGAAGGCGCGGTCGGTGGCCTTGCGGCGTGGAACGGGGTTGGTAGTGGCCGCGGATACGGCCTGCTCCGTCGAGGGGCAGATCCTCAACAAGCCGGTCGACCGCGACGATGCCAGGCGGATGATCCGGCTCCAGGAGGGGCGGGACACCGAGGTTCTGACCGGGATGTGCCTTTACCGGGCTGGGACGCATGAGTGGACAGGCGCGATCGAGGTCAGCATCTGCCGGTTCCTGGTTCTGAGCGACTCCGAGCGCGAGGCGTTCCTCGACACCGGGCGCTGGGAGGGCAAGGCTGGGGCTTATGGGGTGCAGGATGACGATCCATTCGTCCGTGTCGTTCGGGGGAGCTGGTCGAACGTTGTCGGTTTGCCCATGGAACGGCTGGCCGGGCTGCTGAGGTCGTGGTCGGGCGTGACGCCGGGGGCCTGAACCGGCTATCATCGGGATCCGGGAAGGTCAAATAGCGATCATGAGCGGGGATGGGACGACATGGGACAGAGCCGCGTACTTACCTGGTCTCGCCTGGCCGCACTGAGCCTGGCCGTGGGCCTGCTCGGCTTGCTCTCCCTGTCGCTGCGGCCCACGGCCGTCGAATCGAGTTCGATCATGTTTGATCCGGAATCCGTCGCGATGATGGCACCCGCCCCCATCGACGGCAAGCGGGCCTACAAGCATCTCGTCGACATCTGCGCGATGGGGCCCAGGATCGCCGGGACCGCGGCCAACACGGCCCAGCGTGCGCTGGTCGCGGCCCATTTCACCAAGCTCGGTGGGGCCGTGCGCGAGCAGCCGTTCACGGCGAAGGATCCGTTGAGCGGCAAGGACGTCCGCATGGCGAACCTGATCGGCTCGTGGTTCCCCGAGCGGACCGAGCGGGTGCTGCTCGGCGTGCACTACGACACCCGACCTCATCCCGACATGGACCAGGATCCGGTCAAGCGCAAAGGACCGTTCCTGGGCGCCAATGACGGGGCCTCGGGCGTTGCCCTGCTCATGGAGATCGCCGAGCACCTCAAGACGATGGACACACCCTGGGGTGTTGACCTCGTCCTCTTCGACGGCGAAGAGCTCGTCTATGACCAGGAAGGCGATTACTTCCTGGGCTCGAAAGAGTTCGCCAAGAAGTATGCCGAGGTCGACCGGACCAAGGCCGGGCAGCCCCATTATGTCGCGGCGCTGGTGCTCGACATGATCGGCGACAAGGACCTGCTCATCAACCAGGAGCCTTACAGCCTGGAGTTCGCCCCCAACCTCGTCCGGAGCGTCTGGTCGGTCGCGACTCGCCTCCGTGCGAAGTCGTTCAAGACCAGGGTTGGGCAGGCCGTGATGGACGACCATCTCCCCCTGAATAATGCCGGGATCCCGGCCATCGACATCATCGACTTCGACTACCCGCACTGGCACACGGCCAAGGACACGCCTGACAAGTGCTCGGCCGAGAGCCTGGAAGAAGTCGGCCGGGTCGTGACGGCCTGGCTCGCGTTACCCAAGACGACCCGTCGACGCTGACCGCCGAGTTCCGAGACGGCCCTGTGCGGTCGTGAGGACGCGGCGACTGGGCTCCTGAGGCGGGCCTTACTCGGTTGATGCGGAGAACGGGGGAGTGACGCTTGCCTGTGCCGCAGCCGTAGTCCGACTGCATCGTCCCGGGGTCGCTTGACGCGCCGGGGCTCGTCGCAGGTTGTTTCGTCTCTCGGCGACATCGCTCCTTGTGGGGGCTGATGAAATCTTGCATTCTGATGCAAAGACAGGTGACCAATCTAAACCGTGCTGGAATGGTATGGACTTTGCGGTCGTTTACGCCGACGAGTAGCGAGCTCGTTCCTCCCCAACCTGAAGTTGGTCGTTGCCTCCCATGAAATGGGCAGGAAGAGGCGTGCTTTCGCCTCGATCAGACGCGCCGGTTCGATCGCGAATCGCGGATTTTCAGGAATGTCGTCCCTCATCCCTCAGTGGGTCCGAGCGGTGGAGGACGTCGCGCCTTGGCCGAGCGTTTAGACTCGGCTTGGGGGGCGCAATGAAGGGAGTTCGGTCCCATGGCTGAGAAGAGCAAACGCGGTTTTGCCGCGATGGATCCCGAACAGCAGCGTGAGATTGCCAGGGAGGGCGGCCGCGCCTCGCACCGCAATGGGGGGGCACACGAGTTCGACTCGCAGGAAGCGTCCGAGGCCGGTCGCCGCGGCGGCGAGGTCGTGAGCCGGGACCGTCGGCACATGGCGGAGATCGGACGAAAAGGAGGCGAGGCTTCGCACCACGACGCCACGCCCCACCACGAGTCGGCCACACACCGTTACCGGAAGGCTGCCAAGCGTTAACAGGCAGGTGACAACGAGCCGGGCCACAGGAACGCTCGCGCCGCCCACGAACTCAGTCGAAGCGCCCCCGAGCACAATCGCCTAGGGTTCGCCGCGATGGACCCCGAAGGCCAGCGAGAGATTGACCGCAACGGGGGCCGGGCGTCGCACGGAGGCTAAGGTCGGGACATCAAGGTAACGTGGAAGATCAAGGGTGAGAAATCAGAGGCGGCACGCCCGATCAGGACGAGATCGCCGTGTGAATGATTGACGTGATCAGCAACACCGCCTTTCCCGAGCAACGTTCTGTTCCTCGAATTCGCACTGCCGCCCGCAGATTGGAATGAGCCCTTGAGGGAGTCGCGAACTGCCCGACGAAATTCAACGTCCGCCCCGTCGCAGGGCATCACGTTCCCGACGGGTGACTTCCAGATCGAATCTGGCGGCCGAAAGTTCGAGGTGGAGATTTTCCAGGGCGGCCTTTGCCACGGCCAGCACACGGCCTCGGAAACGGGCGTCGTCGCAGACCTCATCAATGAGGGGCTGCAAATCCCTGGTCCATTCTGCGGGAAGCGCGGCAATTCGCTCGCGCAAAGCCATGAGCTCGGCGGGGACGGAGGCTTCATCGACCGACTGAGTCGACATGACGGTCGGTTGAGTGCGTGCGGACGAGATCATGGGTGTCACTCCTGGTGTTGGCACCCAAATCTAGCACGTAAAATTGGGAAGAGCGGGGGGATTGGGGCGATTTTGTCGTTCCAGGATTTGTGCAGCCCGGAAGGCCTTCCGTCTCGGGCTACTCCTGGGTTCGCGGACCTTGATTCGGGGCCTAGGAACGAGGGCCTTGAGTCGGCGGGCTTTGCGAGAATGCCTCGTCCACGGTCGGGATTCGGCCGGCAGGGGTCGGTTCGGTCGCGGACTCGGAGAACAGCCTGATTCCTCGAAGTCCCGGGCCGAAGGCATAGGCGAGCTGGATCAGGATGATGAAGCCAATACTGAAGGCGTTGTCAAACAGGCAGAGCAGGGCCCCCAGGGCATAGAGCAGTTGCGAGCTGATAAGCCGATTGTAGATGGCCGGTCGGATTTGAGGGTCGATGCCGGGCTTGAGGTGGCCGGCCCCGGTGGCATAGGCCCAGCTCGTGAGCAGCAGAAGTCCGAGTGAGAGAATGTTGAGCCAGTAAAGGACCAGGGCAATCCGGTAGTCGTGAAACTCGGACAGGAGCTTGGTCGAGAACGGCATGATCGAGACGCCGAAGAGGTAGCTCATGTGGATCCAGGCGAGATGGCGGTCGCACTGGGCGAACTGATTGAGCTGAGTCTGCTGGCTCGTCCAGAAGATGCCGAGCGTGATGAAGCTCATGGCGAACATGATCAGGCGGGGTGTGAGTGCGGTGAGCGCCACCCACAGATCGTGCTCGGAATGGACGTTGGCGATCTCGGGGACGTGCAGGTCCAGGACGAGAAGGGTCATCGCCACGGAAAAGATGCTGTCGCTGAGCGCGGCCAGGCGTTCGACGCTCCGGCCCGCGATGCGGTTATAAAACGATATCATGAGCACGTCTCGGGACGGGCTGCCGTCCTTGAGCCTGCGAACGAATGGGGCGGGCGCGAGCGGACCGGGCAATTCCGGATCCTCTCCCGAGCGACCGCTGGATCATGGGAACTTCCCGCTCGAAAGGGAAGGCCACGATTCTCGAGGGCGAGCGTGGTTAGTCGGCCGGGCGGAACTCACGCTCCCGGGTTGCGCTTCAGCAAGCGGATCGCCAGTTCCTGCAAATCGGCGTCGAGCCGGTCGATCGGCCCCAGATACTTGGAGCAGAGCGCCAGGCGATCTGGGTTGGCCCTGGGATCGGTCCCTTTGAGGGCTTCGAGCAGGTCGCGGAAGCGGGGGAGCAATTGGGGGTCGGACATGAGGTGATAGACGAGGAGCCAGCTCTGGGAATAGCCTTGGAGGCGCCGGTCGATGGTACCGACGACACCACGGAGGACGTCGTCGTTGCGGAGCATCCGGTCCAGGGGGATCCAGTCGTTGCCCTTGAGCCTTCGCTGGCGAACCAGGTCCTCCATCCGCATATTGTTGATCCCGCCCGGGGGCGTGCTCCCGCTGAACTTGCGGACCTCGCCATACATGGCCATCCCCTCGACGATCGCGTAGGGGTTATCGGCCTCGCGCGAGAGGATGCCGGTGTTGTAGGTGAGCTGGTGGGTGGCCTCGTGGGCGAGGGTCAGCATATTGGCGTAACCGGGCCGGAGCGGGGCCGACTCTCCTTCCGGTCGGAAGTCGAAGACGATGAGCCGGTTGGAGGCCCGATCGTAGATCCCGCCGACGCTGGGGCCGGGGTTGGCTCCCAGGAACGCGACGAACGATCGCCGGCCGGAGGCTGCGACGACGGTCAGGTGCTGCTTGGGGGGTGTGACGTGGAACCCCTTGGCCCGGTAATGTTCGACGAAGTCGAACGCCACCGCCTCGCAGTCGATGGCCGTGTTGCGGAGGAACTGGGCGTCGCCGTCGCCGATCACCTGGAAGAGGGTGCTCTTGACGAGGTGGAGCTTGCCCAGCTTCTCCTTGCGGGCGATCTCGCGGACCTGATCGAGTTGCCCGGCCGCGTCGAGCGTCGAGGGCTTCGCCGTCTCGTCGGGCGCGTCCGCACGCGCGAGCCTGGAAAACGGCGAGGCAAGCGTGGCGAAACCTGTGATGAGGGCGGCGCGGCGGCTGAGCATGGCGTTGGTCGTCATCGGGTCCGGCTCCCGGTCGATCGGTGGACCGCTTCGGCTGGCGAATCCATTCCGCTTTAAGATAGCTCTTCGCCTCGACGGCGACGTGCGCGAGTTTGTCGACTTTCCCGGAAATCGGGTCATCGAATCGGGAGGAAAGGGAAAGTCCGTGGCCGGTTGTGACGATAACTCAGGTTGACCGGATCTTGCGATCGGAGTAATTGTCCGCACCGACTTTCCCCCGTCCCCGGACGCGTCCCCTGTTTCCTCACCCTTGAATCACCCCCGACGCCCATCCGCACCTCGGGTGAAACCGGGTACGACAGCCGCCGCCCCTGCGGGCGATGGCCCGAGCAATGGTTCGCACATTACGTGTCACACGCTTGGACTCGTCAGAGATCGTCGCCACGGAAGTCGGCGATCGTCTGAGCGTGCGGCGGAAGGAGGTCGCGTTGGGAAGTCTCAGAACGACTGCAATCCTCTTGATTCTCGGCGCTTGGGGAGCGCCCACGGATGGCGCGCCCCCCGATGCTGCCACACCGGCAACGCGGCCGGCCGCACCCGTGCCACCGTCAAAGTACCTCGAGGCCGGGGCACAGCTCTTCAACAAGGGCCAGTCCGCGCTCGCGGCGAAGTATTTCAAGGCCGCCTCCGACTATCGGGATCAGCTAACCCCCAATGAGCTGGTCGTCCTCGACGACTACCTCAGCAAGATGCCGGCCCCGACCGACTCCGCGGTGGTTCCCGCCTCGACGGTGACCACGACGCCGAGCCCCTCGAGCCCGGCGGCCACCGTCACGGCCGAGCCCCGAACCTCGACGGCCGACGCGAAGCAGAAAGCCGACTGGCTGCTCCGCTCGTCCCGCGAGCAGATCGGTGCGGGCAATTATGACGCGGCCGAGCAGAAGCTCAACGAGGCCCGCGCCCTCAACGTCAAGTGGGGCCTCTTCGGAGACACCCCGACGCGGGTCGCCGAGGCCCTGGCCAAGGCGAGGCCCAAGACGGGCAGCCCGACGGCGAGCGGCTCGGCGAAGCCGACCGACGCCCGCCAGGCGAAGGTCGCGGCCCGCGCCAAGCTGAAGGAAGCCCGCACGCTCCTCTCGAAGGACGACTACGAGAAGGCCGAGGCCCTGGCCTTGGAGGTTGGCACCTGGAACCTGAGCTACGGCCTGGTCGAGGACAGCCCCGCGAAGGTCGCCTCCGCCGCCCGTGCCCTGCGTAAGCGTGACCTGGCTCGCAACACGTCGGCCAAGAACCTGCCGAGCCTGGCCATCTACGAGATGCTGGTGAAGGAGTCCCGCGAGCTGGTCGCGGCCGGCAAGTTCGACGACGCCGAGACGAAGGCCCGCAAGGCCCAGCTGATGGACGTGACCCCGGCCCTGAACGCCGACCGCGCCGAAGCTGTGCTGCACGACGTCGAGATGGCCCGCGCTCGCGGTGCCTCCCCGACTCAGGAACTGGTCGCCTCCCGCGACGCCGTCGTGGCGAAGTTCGCCACGCCGAGCGACCCGGCCGTCCGCCAGGTTCAGGCCACCGCCGAGGACGTGGCCGCCGCGCCCCTGACGCTGACCACCCCCGAGGCACCGGCCCCGCTGGATGCCCCGGCTGCGTTGGCCGTCCCCGACGCGGTCGCCCCGCCCGCGACCGACGCCCCTGAAGCCGCACCGGCGGCCCCCGCGGGCACCTCGCCCGGCGAGGTCCTGCTGGAACAGTCCACGATGATGCTGGGTGCGGGCAACTTCGCCGAGGCTAAGGCCAAGGCCGCCCAGGCCAAGGCCGCCGGCGGGGTCGACGGCCCGGCCGACGAGCTGATCGCCCAGATCGCCCTCTCCGAGCAGGGTGGTGCCCTCAGCCTGTACGAGGCCGCCCTCGACGCCGTCCGCAAGGGCGACACCTCCCGGGCCCGTGCCCTCCTGAATGAGCTGTCCAACAGCGGCGTCACCATCGACGAGTCCACCACGCAGAAGGTCCAGCAGCTGCTGGCCACCCTGCCCAAGGACGGCGAGCCCGCCGGCAAGGCAACCGCCTCCGACCTGGCCCGCGACGACGCCCACGCCCTGGCCGCCCAGAAGCTGAACGCCGAGGTCGGCACCAAGGTCGCCGAGGCTCGTCGCCTGCTCGAGACCGACCCCGAGAAGGCCATCAAGGCCCTCGAAGAGATGCGGGAGGCCGTCAAGGCCGCCGACATCGACGCCTCGGTCGCCAAGACCATGAACCGCAGGCTCGAGGTCGCCATCGAGCTGGCCAAGAAGGACAAGGTCTCCTTCGACGTTAAGATGAAGGATAAGACCTTCCGCGCCGAGATCGAGCGGAAGCGGCTGCGGATCCTCGAGGCCGACAAGGCCAAGAAGGAGCAGATGAAGGGCCTGATGGACAAGGCCCAGAAGGCCCTGGCCGACGGCAAGTACGCGGAGGCCGAGACCCTCGCCCGCCGCGCCGTGGAAATCGATCCCACCGACGTCACCGCGACCGCCATCGCCTGGAAGGCCCGCGTCCAGCGGAGCTACACCCGGGACGAGGAGATCAAGCGTGACAAGGAAGCGGGTGCGATGGTCGCCTTCCAGGAGGCCGACGCCGCCAGCATCATGGACCCCGAAGTCCAGATGAAGGGCTTCGCCTTCGCCAAGGACTTCGGCGACCTCACCAAGCGTCGCCGCGAATTCCTGGCCCGCACCGCTCCCAAGCGTGACCAGCGCACCCTGGACATCGAGTCCAAGCTGGGTGAGTCGATCTCGCTGAACATGGCCAACCAGCCCCTGAGCGAGGCGGTGGACTTCCTCCGCAAGTACACGGGCCTGAACATCGTCACCGACAGCAAGGCCCTGATGGAAGAGGGGCTGACCAACGAGTCTCCCGTCAACCTTCAGGTCAACAACATCCGCCTGAAGAGCGCCCTGAAGCTGCTGCTCGGCCCGCTCGGCCTGACCTACAAGGTCACCGACGACGTGCTGATGATCACCAGCCCTCAGTCGATGACTCAGGCTACCTACGCCCAGCCGCACTATGTCGGCGACCTGGTCATGCCGGTGAAGGGCCCCCTCAGCCCCGACCAGGCGGCCGCGGCCGTCGGCGGCGACGGTCAGAAGGTCCCCAACTTCGCGATGCCCGTCGGCGGCATGGCGGACAACAGCACCACCCCGGTGGTCGGTGAACGGCCCAACGCCGACATGACCCCGCTCATCCAGCTGATCGTCGCGTCAGTCGCGCCGGGCACCTGGAGGGTGTACGACGAGAATGGCAAGGAGAACAGCGCAGCCTACGGGCTGGGCGGCGGGTTCGGCGGTGCGGGCGGCTTGAATGACACGCCCGAGCCGGTCGGCTCGATCATGCCCTTCTTCCTCAGCATCAGCCTGATCATCCGCCACACGGCGGAGGTGCACGGCGAGATCGAAGACCTGCTCCGCCAGCTCCGTAAGTTGCAGGACCTGCAGGTGTCGATCGAAGTCCGGTTCATCACCGTCAGTGACAGCTTCTTCGAGGAGATCGGGGTCGACTTCGACTTCAACATCCAGTCCGACGTCGTCGGCAAGAAGTCGTCCTTCGCCATCCCCAACGGCTCCGGATTCACCGCAGGCGGTGGCACGGGCGGCGTCGGCGGCGGCACGGGTGGCGTCGGTGGCGGCACGGGCGGCACGGGCGGTATCGGCGGTAACGCCGGGACCGGCGGCGGCGTCGGTGGCGGCGGCACGGGCGGCGGAGTCGGCGGCGGAGCGGCCGGCGGCGTCGGCGGCGTCGGCGGCGGGCTCGGCACGGGCGGCGGGGCCGCGGGCGGAGCCGGCGGTGGGACCGGAGTTCAGCCCTACATCCTCAACACCCAGCGAGACCACGCTTACGGCAACAACGCCCCGTTGGTCGTCGGCCGGGCAAGCTCGGGCGATCCGGGCAACATTACGCCGGACCTGGCCATCCCCTTCACCCAGGGGAGTGCCAACCTGATCTCGCCGTTCAACGCCCTGACCAACGCCGGTGCGACCTTCGGCATCTCGTTCCTCAGCGACCTTGAGGTCTTCCTCTTCCTCACGGCCGCCCAGGGCGACACCCGGTCGAACATCGTGCAGGCCCCCAAGATCACGACGTTCAACGGTGCGTTCGCCTCGATCACCGACAGCGTGACGCGTTACTACGTCGCCCAGGTCACCCCGGTCGTGGGTGCCGGCTCGGTCGCCTTCCTGCCGACCCCCGCCCCGCTTCTCGACGGCGTCTTCCTGAGCGTGACCCCGGTCGTCTCCTCCGACCGCCGTTACGTCCGGCTGACGATGTCCCCGACGTTCCAGACCTTCGCGGAGTTCCAGACCTTCCCGGTCCCCGCCGCGGTGGCAAGCTTCGGCCTCGCCGGCGGCGGCGGGTCGATCACCGGCCAGATTCAGCTGCCGGTGATCACCATCACGCAGATCAGCACCACGGTGACCGTGCCCGACGGCGGTACGGTTCTCCTGGGTGGTGTGAAGCGGATGCGTGAGGAACGCAAGGAGTACGGCGTTCCCGTGCTGGCCAAGACCCCGCTGATCAACCGCCTGTTCCGCAACATCGGGATCGGGCGGACGACTGAGAGCCTCATGCTCATGGTCACCCCCCGGATCGTGATCCTCGAGGAGGAGGAAGAGAAGCTGGGCATCCCGCCGACGCTCTCCAACTGACGTGGAGGGCCCGCCGGGCTCAGGTTGACTCTTCTCAACGCGGCAGGCCGCCGGGGACTCTCCCCGGCGGCCTTCGTGCGTCGACGGGCCGGCCTCCGCGGCACATCGGGCTTAACGTGCTCAAGGGTTCGGCTTGCATCGATCTGCCGCGGGTGACACAATGTTCGCTTCGTTTCGACGGCCGGCCGGGTCGAGGATGCCACCCGCATTTCGATGACCGAGGCCGGGCCGTGTCCGGGTCGCTTGCGAGGGAGTCGGGGTCGATGTCGATTGACAAGAGCTTGAAGAAGGCGGGCGGCCTGGCCAGGTCCCGCAACGTCCTGAAGCGGGCCGAGCGGATGGCCCTGCTGCAAGAGGACGACAAGTGGACCCCCGAGAAGGGCGTCTACAACCTGCCCAAGACCAAATATCGCAGACTCGCCCCCGGCCAGTCGGGCCCCCTGCGCCCCGCCTGACGCGGGCAGATTCCGGGACCCAGGGCCGAACGCGGCCCCGGGGTTCCGGCGATCGTCCTCGATTCGTCGAGGTTCCTCGACCTCCCGGCGTGGCCGGGAACATTCGGTCGTGGATTTCTCCGGGAAGCCGGCAACAGCTCCGGTGTGCCCGCGAATGGACCGGCTTGCGGCGGACTACGGGCGGCGCCCCTCCGACCGATCGATGCCGGCTTGGAGTTCGTTCGATGGTGGCCCGGCTTGCGCTCTTCAGCGTCTCGGTGGTCGTGGCGAGCCTCTTCGGGGGCTGCTTCCCCCTGGCCGCCTCGCTCACTCACACCAGGCTCCAGGTCTACCTGAGCTTCGCCGCTGGGACGATGCTAGGAGCCGTTTTCTTCCACATGCTGCCCGAGGCCATCGAGCTGGCCGGCGGCGGCGATCAGAATGCGCTCGCCTGGACGGCCGCGGGCCTGCTCTCGCTCTTCTTCCTGGAACGCTTCTTCGCGTTCCACCATCACGAAGCGCCGGCCGACCCGCACGAGCCCTGCCCGACGCATCTCCACGAGCATGGCGACGGCCGCGGGCATGCCGCAGGGCTCGTCGACGAGGCTGCTCCAGGCGGCATCGGGCCGGGGACCAAGGGAGTTTCGCTCCACTGGGGGGCTGCCGCGATCGGCCTGACCGCCCACACAATCGCCGGTGGGATCGCCCTGGCCAGCGCCGTGGCCGCAGACAATGCGCTCGGCGATACGAGGCTGGGGATGACTTCGTGGGGCGTCTTCCTCGCGACCGTGCTCCACAAGCCGGCCGACGCCCTGACGATCGTCAGCCTGATGCTCCGCGCGGGCGTCCCACGCAACGTGGTCCACACGGTCAACCTGGGCTTCTCCCTGATGATCCCGCTGGGAGTGCTGCTTTTCTTCGCGGGAATCGGGCTCACCGGCCCCGGCAAGTCGGACGCCTTGACGGCCAATGCATTGGCCTTCTCCGCGGGCACATTCTTGTGCATCGCGCTGAGCGACCTGCTGCCGGAACTCCAGTTCCACGCTCACGATCGACTCAAGCTGTCGGCCGCGTTGCTCGCCGGCGTGGGCCTGATGGCCCTGGCCTCGGGCTGGGAATGATCCAGGCGTGTCCGGTCGAGGTCGATCGCCCGGACCGCCCGGTGCATCGTACTTACTGGACGCTGACCAGCTCGACCACGAAGACGAGGTCCGAATTGGCCGGGATCTTCTCCCCCTGAGCCTGATCACCGTAGGCCAGCTTGGCGGGAATTTCGAGCTTGCGCTTCTCGCCGACCTTCATCCCAGGGACTCCCTCATCCCAGCCAGGGATGACCGCGCCCACGCCGATCCTGGTCGACAACGGCTTGCCGCTGCCAACCGAGCTATCGAACTCGTTGCCGTTGCTCGCCAAGGTGCCGACATAGTGGATCGAGATCGTCTGGCCCGACTTGCACTCGGCCCCAGTCCCCTCGACGAGCGTGGTGTATTTCAGGCCCGAGTCGCGGGTGACCGTCTCGCCGACTTTCGTGGGCAATGCCGGCGGGACGTTTGAGGCTTCCGGCGTGGTGGGCAGCGACTTCGCCTGAGTGGCCGACTCGCCCAGCGCGGCCGCATCGGTGTCGGGTGTCACCGGGACGCGGACAAATTCCGTGCCGGGAGGGCCCACCGGCACGATCTGGGGCGGACCATCGCAGCCGGAAAAGGCCAGGAGCCCGGCCGAAGCGATCGAGAAAATCCTGCACCGCATCATCGAGAAAAACTCCCCCCGCGCGGACAGGTTCAAAGCCCGCGCGGCCTGCCGACGCCGAGAGAAAATAGGCCTCCCCGAGCCTGAACTTCAAGAGTTTCCTCAAGGTCCGGCCGGAGACGTGACCCTCCTATTATTGCGGCGGGGTCCGCGCCGATGCCAGTCCCCGCGCGAAGGGAACATGCGTCACTCCACCACAAACTTCGAGCCGCGATCGAGCTTCGATCTCGGACTTCGATCAGAGCACCGCACTAGATTGCCCCCCCAATCCGGGGCGGTCGGGCCGGGATTGGGCGTCGCCCAGGCTCCGTTGGTCTACCGGCCAGCATGCCTCGAAGCTAAAATCACCTGGTTTGTCGTCCATTCCCTCGTCCTGCCGGAACCGGAGCATCGTCGTGCATTTCGCCGATCGACTTGAAGGGGCCATCAGGCGGATCGGCAACGCGGTCTGCGTGGGCATCGACCCAAGGCCCGAGGACTTGCCCGCAGGCGTTCTGGACAGATTTTCCGCCGATCATGCGGGCATCGCGGCCGCCTTTGCGTTGTTCGGCCGGTCGGTCGTCGATGTTGCCACGTCGCTGGCCCCGGTCGTCAAATTCCAGGCGGCGTTCTACGAGGCCTATGGCCCAGCGGGGATGACGGCGCTGCACGAGACGGCCGAATACGCGCATGAGCGTGGCCTGATCGTGCTGATCGACGGCAAGCGTAACGACATCGGCTCGACGGCCGAGGCTTACGCCCGGGCCTACCTGGGCAAGGTCCCGTTCGGCGATCGGTTCGAATCGAGCTGGTGGGCCGATGCGCTGACGGTGAACCCTTACCTGGGCCGGGACGGGATCGACCCGTTCATCAACGTCGCAGCCCGCGAGGAGAAGGGCCTCTTCGTGCTGGTGAGGACCAGCAACGCGTCGGCCGGCGACTTTCAGGACCTGATCTGCGACGGCAAGCCGATCTACCGCCACGTCGCCGACCACCTCGCCGGCTGGGCCGAGCCCCAGCGCGGCGTGGGCGGTTACAGCCTGGTCGGCGCGGTTGTCGGTGCCACCTATCCCGAGCAGCTCGTTGAGCTTCGCGAGACCTTGCCGGGTGTCCTGTTCCTCGTCCCAGGCTACGGAGCCCAGGGGGGGACCGCCGCCGAGGTCGCCGGCGCCTTCGACGACCGAGGCCTGGGGGCGATCGTCAACAGTTCTCGAGGGCTTACGTTCGCCTACAACCGCCCCGCTTACCGTGAGACGTTCCGCGCCAACTGGCAGGGGGCCATCGAGCGGGCAATCCGTGACATGGCCGATGACCTGGCGGCCCACACGTCGTGCTCGCGCCTGAAGGTGACGTCCGCCTGAGCTTGACCCGCCCGACTTTCGGGCGAACGATGAGCGGTGCCGGACGCGACGTGGCGGCCGGCGATTGCGGTCCTCTGGAATCGACTGATGGCATCGTTCACCCACCACATCTTCATCTGCGGCAATGCCCGCGCGACTGACCACCCTCGGGGCAGTTGCGGCACCGAGCAATCGCAGGTCCTGCGCGATGCCTTCAAGAAGGCGCTCAAGACGGCAGGGGTCGGGTCCAGCGTGCGCGCCAACCCCGCCGGCTGCCTGGACCAGTGCGAGCACGGCCCGGTTGTCGTGATCTATCCGCAGAACATCTGGTACGGCCATGTCGGGCCCGAGGACGCGGCCCGGATCGTCGACCGGACGATCGTGGGGGGCGAGATCGTCGAAGATCTCCACATCATCGAAGACTGCCTGAACAACCCGTCGTGCCCGCATCGGGCGAAGGCGTCTATCTGATGGCCGAAACGCCCAAGATCTCGCTGGTTCGTGGCGTTGCCGAGGTCCGCGAGCAGGTTGCGCGGGCACGAGCTGCGGGGAAATCGATCGGCCTCGTGCCGACGATGGGTGCCCTGCACGCCGGCCACGTCGAGTTGATCCGCCGCTGCCGTGCCGACTCTGACTTCGTGGTCGTTTCGGTCTTCGTGAATCCGACCCAATTCGGCCCGACCGAAGACTTTACGAAGTATCCAAGGACCCTCGACGCCGACCTCGCCGCCTGCGAGCTCGGCGGGGCCGACGTTGTCTTCGCGCCCTTGGCCGAGGCGATCTATCCGAGAGGGACGGCGGAGACGACGTTCGTCGACGTGCCCGGGGTGACCGCTCGGCTGGAAGGGGCGAGCCGGCCGGGGCATTTCCGAGGGGTCGCGACGGTGGTTATGAAGCTCCTGAACCTCGTCGGGCCCGACCTGGCGCATTTCGGCAGGAAAGATTATCAGCAATTGCTCGTCGTCCGGCGAATGGTCGCAGACCTCGACGTGCCGGTGCGAATCGTGGGCGTCGACACGGTGCGCGAGGCCGACGGCCTGGCGATGAGTAGCCGCAATCGGTACCTGAATGTCGAAGAACGTAGGGCGGCCGTGGTCTTATCGAGGGCCCTCGGCCTGGCGATGGAGGCGACCCAGTCGGGAGAGCGGCGGGCCGACCGGGTTCGACAGATTTTGGTGGAAGAGATAGAATCGGAAGGGCTGGCGAAGCTCGATTACGCCGAAGTGGCCGATGCCGAGACGCTGGAGCCCCTGGCCACGCTGGGGGAAGGCCGCGAGGCGGTTGCGCTCCTGGCCGTCCGGGTCGGGCCCGCCCGGCTCATCGATAACGCGATTTTGCCGGGGACCAGACGCGATGCGGCTGACGCTGCTGAAAAGTAAGCTCCACATGGCGACCGTGACTCAGGCCGACCTGCACTATCATGGCAGCCTGACGATCGACCCCGACCTGATGGACGCCGTGGGCCTGCATCCCTACGAGGCGATCCTCGTCAGCAATACCGCGACGGGCCTGCGTGCGCAGACGTATGCGCTGTCAGGACGGCGGGGCTCGGGCGAGATCGGCCTGAACGGCGCGATGGCCCGGCTGGGCGGTGTGGGCGACCGGATCATCGTGATGGCTTTCGCCGAGTTGGAGCCATCCGAGGTCCCCGGGCATCAGCCCAGGGTGGTGGCCCTGGATCTCAGGAACCGGATCGTCGAGCAGATCGACTATCCCCCCGTGGGCGACGTGGTGCCCGCCTGGGCCTGACCGAGACGACACGGAGGAGAGTCAACGCCATGTGGCAGGTCTTGTTCCAGATCCCAGGCACGCCGATCAAGATCTACGGCTACGGCCTGATGCTGTTCCTGGCCTTCCTCGGCTCGATGAGGATTGCCGCCTGGCGAGCCAAGCGCGAGAACCTCGACGTCGACGTCGTCTACGACCTGGCGCTCTGGCTGTTCATCGGCGGCCTGGCCGGTGCCCGGGCGTTCTACGTCTGGCAGTACTGGGGGACCCGGATCCGCAGCCCGCTGGAGATCTTCATGATCTGGCAGGGGGGCATCGTCTTCTACGGGAGCATCATGGGGGGCGCCGCGGCGTTCTTCCTTTACTGGTTTCTCAGGCGGTTCCCTCTGCGGCCGATGCTCGACGTGGTCGCACCGGCGTTGGCAATCGGCATCGCGCTGGGCCGGATGGGCTGCTTCCTGAATGGCTGCTGCTACGGAGATGCGTGCGACTTGCCAATCGGTGTGACCTTCCCGGCGGGCACCGGCCCCTGGGAGAGCCAGGTCGCACGAGGTCTACTCAGCCCCACGGCGCTGCGGTCGCTGCCGGTGCATCCGACCCAGATCTATGCGGCCGTCGACGGCCTATTCCTGCTCCTGATCCTGAACGCGTATTTCCCGCTCCGTCGCCGGGATGGCGAGGTCATGGGCGTGCTCATGATCCTCTACCCCATCTCGCGATTCCTGGTCGAGCACCTTCGCAATGACGAGGGGGTCTTCTTCATGGGGATGACCATCTCGCAACTGGTGAGCGTGGGGCTGCTTGCCGGCGCGGTCCTCTACTGGGCTTATCTGCTGCGTCAGCCGAAGCGTCTCTATGCGAACGAGCCTCACGACGAGATGCCCGCTCCGATCGCAACCCCACAAGCTGTCTGAGCTTGCGGGGATTGCGGTGGGTCAGAGCGACTTGACATAGGCGATCAGGTCGTCGAGTTCCTGCTCGGTGAGCTCGCCCAGGCCGGTCACTTCTTCGGGGCTATGTGGGCCTTTCAGGGCGTCTCGCAGCGTCTCGGAACGGCCGTCGTGAAGGTAGGGGGCCTTGTCGTAGGCCCCCTTGAGCGAGGGCGGGTTGTAGCCTCGGTAGGCGTCGCCGGGCTCTTCGAGGCCGGTGAGGTGGACCTTGCCGTCGGTCAGGTTCGCCCCGCCGTGGCAGGTGTTGCAGGCCGCCTTGGGCGATCGGTAGATATCCTCGCCGCGACGTGCGGACTCGGTGAGCGAGCCGTCGGGGGCGAGGTTCGGGTTCTTGGGATGATCCAGGGTGCCAAGGTAAGCGACCAAGGCCTTGACCTCTTCGTCGGTTGGGGCCTTGCCCTGCATGCTTTTGGTGAACGATTCGATCGTCGCGTCTTCCAGACTTGTCTGCCAGCCGTGCCAGGTCCAGGGGCCGGTTGAGGCGACGCCTCGAAGCGTGGGGGCCTTCTTGCGGCTCCGCAGGTGTGCGGTGCTCAAGTCCTGGCTGCCATCATTGAGCGTGTCGTAGTCGAGCCCGTTGGTATGACCGTCGCTGTGGCAGGTGTTGCAGCTGTACCACTGGTTGAACGAGCGCTTGGCGTCGTGGAACAGCATCTCGCCGCGTCGGGCCAGGCCCGGTTCCGAGGGACCTCCCAGCGCGATCGTCTTCGTCAGGGTTCCGGTTGCGGCGTCGATGACCTGGACGGAGTCGGACAGGTAATTCGCGGCGTAGAGGGTCGGCCCGTCGGGGGCGAAGGCCAGCTCGGTGGGACGTCCTCCCAGCGGGATCCGCCGCACGCGGCCCTTCTCGCGAAGGAGCGACCCGGGGATCAGGTCGCGGGAGCCACCCGTGCGATACGGGAGCGTCCGGGCATCGCCCAGGATCACAACCTCGTGGGTGCCTCCGGCCGAGACCGCGACCGTCGAGCCGTCGCGTGTGATCGCCACGCCGTGAACATCGCCGAGTGCCTCGCCCTGGGGGTCGAGGGCCAGCGACTCGAATGTCTCATCCCCGGTCAACTTGACGCGTGTCAGCCGCTGGCCGAGCACCCAGCCCTGGTCGATGCTGTTGCGAGTGGTGGCGAAGCCGCGATTCTTCATGTGGACGACGTAGGCGTATTCGCCCCTGGAATCGATGGCCAACTGGCGCTGGTTGTCGCCCTCGGTCTCGGCCATGTTGACGACCTGGAAGGTCGCCGGATCGATGAAGCTCAGCGTCCTGCCCCGCGAGTTGGCCGCGATCAGGCGAGAACCATCCGGGGTGAGGGCCAGCGATCGGGGCTCGCGACCGACGGCGACGCGGCCGGTGACCTTCATCGCATCGAGGTCGACCCGGACCACCTCATTGGCGACACCCACGGCCACATACGCGGTCTTGCCGTCGGGAGAGACGACCACACCGCGCGGTTCGGGACCGACTTCGACCCTTCCGCCGATAGCGAGCCGGTCGTCCTTGATGTCGAGCCTGACGAGGTCATAGCCGTACCAGTGGGTCACCGCGGCGCGGGTCGCGTCGGCGGAGAAGGCGACCCCAGCGGGCTTGTCGCCGGTCGCGAGCTCGTGCAGGACCTCGCCGGCGCGGGGATCGACCAGCGAGACCGAGCCGGAGGTCTGGTTGGCGGTCAGCAGCCTGGAACCGTCGGTTGACAGGGAAAGCGCGACCGGCGAGCGATGCGGCGCTTCCGCGCCCTGGGCCGCGAGGGTCAGCAGGAGCCATCCGGCGAGCGTGCGTCCGATCGGACCGAGGCTGGACTGCGGGCTGGGCATCGCCGTTGACTCCGGGTGGGCGGGACGGGCAGTGCGAGGGGCGGGGCGAGTTCGATCAGGTCGAGATCGGCTTCAAGTAGCATATCCCGGCCGTCGAGTCTTCTCCACCCGGGGTGCCCGGCCCGGCCGGCGTCACATCCGCTCGACGACCTCGATCCCCAGCAGGTTCAGTCCAAACTTCAACGTCCGGGCGGTCAGGTCGCAGAGGGCCAGGCGGCTGTCCCGGCGCTCGGCGGACTCGGCCTTCAAGACAGGGCATTCCTCGAAGAAGGAGCTGAAACGGTTGGCCAGGTCGAACAGGTAGTCGGTCAGGATGTTCGCCTTCAGCTCGGCCGCGGCTAATTCCAACGCCTCGGGGAACTGGAGAAGGCGCAGGCCGAGGGCTCGCTCGGCCGGGTTGGACAGGTAGATTGCGGGGGCTGCGGCGCGGATCGCTTCCGGGGCGAAATCTCCCTTGCGGAAGATGCTACGGATCCGGGCGTAGGCATACTGGAGATAGGCGCCAGTGTTCCCGTTTCGGGCCATCATTTTGGACCAGTCGAACACATAATCGCTGAGCCGGTTCTGCGAGAGGTCGGCATATTTGATCCCCCCCAGGCCGACGACCTCGGAGACGCGGTCTCGTTCTTCGGCGGTGAGGTCTGGGCTGCTCTCATCGACGACCTTACGGGCCTCGACGACGGCCTCGTCGAGCAACGATTCCAGGCCGATGACGTCGCCGTCGCGGGTCTTGTAGGGGCGTCGGTCGGGGCCCATGATCGTGCCGAAGGCGACGTGCTCGAGCCTGGCCCGGGTCTGGCCCCATTTCCTGGATACGGCGAAGAGCTGCTTGAAGTGGTCCCCCTGGCGATGGTCGACCACGTAGAGGACGAGGTCGGGGTCCCAGGTCCGGTCGCGGTATCGGATGGTGGCCAGGTCGGTTGTGGCGTAGTTGAAGGCGCCGTCACGCTTGCGGACGATGAAGGGGGCCTTGCTCCCCTCGGTGAAGACGACGGTGGCCCCCTCGCTGGGGACGGCCAGGCCGGCGGCCTCCAGGTCGGCCACGATATCGGCGAGCATCGGGTCGTAGAAGCTCTCGCCGAGCTGGACGTCGAACTTCACGCCCAGGCGTACATAGACGGCCTCGAGCGCCTTGAGGCAGTGGGGCATGAACTGGGCCCAGAGCGCCCGGTTCTCGGGGTCGCCTGAGTGCAGCTTCGCGGTTTCGGCCCTGGTGTCATCGGACACCTTGCGGCTGGCCGCGATCTGCGACTTCACCCCTTCAAGCGTCATGTCGGTCCCCTCGGCGAGCTTGGCGAAGAGGGCCGCCGCGGGCTCGGCCTGCCCGAGTGCGCTCAGTTCAAGCGGCTTCTTGAACGTCTCGCTCAAGGTCTCGCCCGGCTTGATCGAGGCTTGCGCCAGGCGGTAGAGCCGGGCCAGCTCGGCGACCGGATTCGCCTCGTAGGCGGCGTCATCCCGGTGATTTTTCCAGCCCCAGAGGATCATGCCGAACTGGGAGCCCCAGTCGCCCAGATGATTGTCGCGGATCACGTTGTGGCCGAGGGCCTCGTGGATCCGCGCCAAGGACTCGCCGATGACGGTCGACCGGACGTGGCCGACATGCATCGGCTTGGCGACGTTGGGGGAGGAGTAGTCGATGACGACGGTGAGCGGGTTCGCCGGGGGGACGAGCCCAAGCTTTGGGTCGGCGAGCAGCGTGCCGAGTTCCCCGGCGAGCCACTCGTCGAAGAGTCGGACGTTAAGGAACCCAGGGCCGGCGATCTCGGGGGGCCCGGCCAGCGGCGCAAGGTTGACTTCATCGAGCACTTGCTGGGCGACCTGGCGCGGGTTGAGCTTGGCCGCCTTGGCGATGGCCATGCAGCCGTTGGCCTGGTAGTCGCCGAACTTGGCGTCGGTGCTCTGGCGCACGGCCTCGGCAAACGCGACGGGGTCGCCTCCCTCGGGGGTGGCGGCGGCGAAGGCGATGCGCAGGCGTTGGAGGACGTTCATGAGGTCCGGTCGGCGGCTGGGGGTGGCCCGCCCGCGAACGGCGGGCGGTTCGGGGCAGGGCACCGGTGGGCGGTTGAAAACTTACTCGGCGACGGGGCTCTCCGCCTCATCGGCGGCGGGCGTTTCCGTTTCGTCGGCGACGGCCGTCTCCGCTTCGTCAACGGCGGGCGCGTCGGTCGCGGGCTTCTGGCCCCTGAGGGGGCGCACCTTCAGCTCGCCGACGACGCTCGACGGGTCCTGCCAGTCGATGCGCGGGGCGTCGTTCCAGATGTCTTCGAGGGCGTAGTACGACCGCGCGTCCTCGGAGAAGAGGTGTACGACGAAGTCGCCGTAGTCGATCAGGGTCCAGCGCCCTTCCTCGGAGCCTTCCATCCCGAGCTTCTTCTCGCCGATCTTCTTCATCTCGATATCGACCTCTACGGCGATCGCCGAGGCGGATCGACGCGAGGTGGCGGTGGCGATGACGAAGAAGTCGACTAGCGGCGAGCCCGGCCGGAGGTCGAGGACGAGGATGTCCTTGGCCCGGTTGTCGTCGGCGATCCGGGCGCAGGCCTTGGATAGCTCCAGGGCCTTGGCAAGCCGGGTAGGCGAGCTGCGGGCGACCGCGTGATGCGGCACGTCGTCCTGGTCGATCTTGCGGAGCGTGCGCGTCGGAATCCCGTTGCTGGGCCGGTCGGAATTGACCGGCTTGGGGAGTTCGGTTTCTTCGTTACGCGGTTCGGCTTCGGTCTCGGCCATCAGGCTCGATCCAATCCCATCAAGTCATCGGCCGCCCCGGGTGGCGCCTGGTCGGCCCGCGGGCGTTCGTAGTGGCTCAAGCAGCAGACAAGCAAGGCGCCGGCCGGGTTAGCCGGCTGACCTTTCATTCTACCGCCGGACTCATCCGGTGCCTATCCTCGTGGCGGGACCGTGCCGCAGCCGGTCGGAATCCCGTGGCGCAACGGCGATCGTTCCCCGACGCGCGGAATCTTCCGGTTCAGACCGAATTGAGAAAGAGCCGAGCGATACCATCGGGCCGCCGGCCGGTTTTCAGGCGGCCGGGGCGCTCATGAGACGGATCTGGGGCGATCGAACCGGCCGGGTCGGTCTCGTAGCAGGCCTGATCAGTTGGCCGACGGGGCGAGCCTGGAGCCTGCCGGCCGATTTCGAGGCGATCGGGGCCGCCTTCGCCACCCCAAGCGACCGCGCCAGACTGCGGAGTCGGCCTTCAAGATGGGTTCGTCCCGCGAATGTGCCGAGTTTGGAAAGCGGGATTCGCCCAAAGTGAGTTCCGCGATCGATGACCGGCTGGCCTTGTCCCGAGTCGGGGACTTGGCCCGGCCGATGGGAGCCACCGGGGCCGGGCGTGCCGGGTGTCGGCGGAGGAGGACCGGGGTCGGGCCTGGGCGCTGGGAACGTGGCCACGGCGGCCGGATTGGGCCCGCGCCAGGCGGGCGGGTCGAAGTCCCGCTTGCCGAAGCCGTGATCGTCTGATTTTGCTTTCCCCCGGCGCATCAAGTCCAGCGCCCATCGCATCCGCCGGAAGCTGGCCGTCTCGTACCGGCGCAACAGGATCAGCGTCGGGTCATCCGCGGCGATCAGGCCCAGCGTCGTCGCCTCGCGTCGTTCGTCGTCGACCGAGTCGAGGGCCTCCTCTTTCCGGTCGAGCAGCGCCTCCAGTTCGTCGCCGACGATCTCCCGCAGGTGGGAAAGCGGCTCGACCCCCTCCGGCACGTCCAGCGGATTGTCCAGCTCACGCATGTCGGCCGCGACGCCGAGCAGGTCGAGCGCCAGCCCTGCCTGCGACTCACTCCAGGCCCCGCACTTGTCGAGCCTCTTGCCCAGCCCGACCCAGCGAGCGATGAGCCAGTCGCAGCCGGCCGACGTGCTCGCCAGCTTCGGCGCGATCTCCTCGGGCTGCTCGGCGAGCGTGCGTCCGAGCCTGGCGGCTTCGGACTTGCGCAGGTCGGCCCAGCAGGCCCCGGCCTCCCGCCCCCGGAGGTCGCGGGCCAGCCGCTCCTCGATACGGCAGCGGTCGATGCGCACGCTCTCGATGGCGATCGTCTCGACCAGCCCCACCTCGAACGCGTTGGTCGGCCGGAGCGACGAGTTCCACTGCTCGGCCCGCTCGCGTGCGGCCTCGGTCTCACGTTGCGGGACCACGACGCCGTCGCCGGCCAGCCCGTGAATCAGGCTATTGCGGCGGGATTGGGCCTTGCCCTCCTCCGTCCTCGGCCCGGTGCTCTTCTGAGCATTGCGGCGATTGGCGTCGATCCGGCGCTGGCTGACTTCGAGCTTCCCCATGGTGCTGCGTCGCTTCCCGGGTGCGGATTCATCAAGTGCGAGGCCCGCGCGGCGTCGCGCGAGTGGTGGGCCTCCTATTTGAATATTATCCCTTAAGCGGGACAATATCTCCCTGATTAATGGACGAAATGGGAAAATTATTCCGGCCAACCTGCCCAGGCCGGCAATGTCACGCCAACGAATGGTCGGACTCCGCGTGGTCAGAATCGATCCTGGCGCGCGAGATTTGAGCGACAGGAATGATCAATCGCTCGGGTCTCGAATGAAATCGCGTGAGATGTTAAACGACCCCTTTCCTATGCCGAGTGATTTGCGATGATGCGCATCGAACTCGTGTCTCGTCACGTCTTCTCGCCCGACCAACCCAAGCCAGGCTGCCGACACTATGAAGGACCTCGATGCCAACCTCGTGGCCGACGCTGCTCGGCGGTACGCCGTCCTTCGACGGCGTTACTGGCGGAGCTCCCTCGGCGCCGGGGCTCTCATCGGCGGCGTGGCCCTGTTCATGAAATTCCAGGACGAGTTCGGCCTAGCCAGCCGCTTCGTTCTGATCGCCCTCTTCGTCGTTGGGTTCTTCACATGCTGGGTTGTCTGCCTCGTCACATGGTACTCAATCATCCACTTTCGCTGCCCTTGCTGTGATAAGAGTTTTGCCCAGTCGTGGTATAACACGGTGCCGACGGCATACTGCAAACACTGCGGCTTATTTCTCGGCAACCCGCAATAGGGCCCTTCGCCAAACGGCCGGGCGAGCCTGTCCTCAGGGATCTCACGGTCTCGGGCCATCGACCTGAGCCGACGATCGCGATCCTTCCCTGGCTTCCTTCGGCGATTTCGAAATGGTCGCAAGGATAAGCAACGGTGAATATTATCGAGAATATTGCAGAGATCGATTCCCTTGGGCTTCGGTTTTAGATGTTCTGACGAGGTCGAGAGAAGCCTTTTTCCTCAGCCTGGATGGGCCAGAGGCTTATTCGTGCTGCGACGACGATTCCCGCTCGATCCTGACGTTGACTCTGCTTGCCTTGACGGTCATCGGGCGGAGAGATAGCCTGCCGTTCGCGTCCGGCCTTTCCCTTCTCCCCAGAAGAATTGCCCAATGACTGCCCGACCCGTCTTCTATGTTCTGGATGCGTATTCGCTGATCTTCCAGAACTTCCACGCCATTCCCAAGGAGATGGCGGGGCCGGGTGGGCAGCCGACGAATGCGACGTTCGGGATGTTCAGGGATGTTTTGAGCCTGCTCAGCAAGCGGAAGCCGGATTATCTGGCGGCGGCGTTCGACGGCGGGGGGAAGCTGCTCAGGTCGGACATTTTCCCGGAGTACAAGGGGCAGCGGGCCGAGATGCCGGTCGAGTTGGTCTCGCAGATTCCGGTGATCCGTCGGGTGTTCGAAGGCTTCGACGTGCCGGTCTTGATCCAGCCCGGGTACGAGGCCGATGACGTCATCGCCACGCTTGCCAGGCAGGGCGAGGCGCGCGGGATGGACGTTTACATCTGCACGGCCGACAAGGACGCTCGGCAGCTCCTGTCGGATCACGTCAAGATCGTGAATTTGCGCAAGGATGAGATCATGGACCCGGCGGCGCTGCTGGCCGACTGGGGGATCAGGCCCGATCAGGTGGTGGACCTGCTCTCGCTGACGGGCGACACGGTCGACAATGTGCCGGGGATTCCGGGGATCGGCCTGAAGACCGCGACGACGCTGCTCCAGCAGTTCGGGACCCTGGACAACCTGCTCGCCAATATCGACAAGGTGGCGGGGGCCAAGCGCAAGGAGAATTTGCGTGAGCATGCCGAGACGGCTCGCCGGGGGCGGGTGCTGATCGAGCTGAAGGATGACCTTGAGTTGGGGATCGACTGGGACGACCTGAAGGTCAGCCAGGCGAACATTCCGGCGCTGCGGACGCTCTGCATGGAATGCGGGTTCCATACATTCTTGCGTGACCTGGGGGATGCTCCACGCCCCGAACAAGCCGCGTGGGTGGCCGAGTATGTGTCGGTGGACACGCCCGAGGCGTTTGATGCGTTCCTGGTCGAGCTGAGAAAACAGCCGAGGATCTCGGTTGACACCGAGACGACGTCGATCGACCCGCTGCAAGCCGAGCTAGTGGGGCTCTCGTTCTGCTGGGAGCAGGGCAAGGCCTATTACCTGCCTGTGAAGGGGCCCGAGGGGGCCAGGGTGCTCGACCTGGCGACGACGCTGGATGCGATCAGGCCGATCTTGACCGATCCGATGGTCGAGAAGATCGGCCAGAACATCAAGTATGACATGCTGGTGCTGGGCAGGGCTGGGCTGCACATCACGGCGCCGATTTCCGACACGATGGTGCTGAGCTACCTGCTGGAAAGCGGCGAGCGGAACCATAACCTCGACCAGCTCTCGATGCGGCTGCTCGACCACTCGATGATCCCGATCACGGCCTTGATCGGCAAAGGGAAGACGCAGACGACGATTGACAAGGTGGACGTGGCCAAGGTGGCCGAGTACGCCGGCGAGGATGCCGACGCGACCTGGCGGATCGAGGCGATCCTGGCGCCCAAGGTGCGCGAGGAGGGGCTCTGGATGCTCTATGATGAGGTCGAGCGGCCTTTGATCGCCGTGCTGACGGCGATGGAAGACGTGGGCGTGAAGGTGGACATCGCGCGGCTGGCGGAGCTTTCCGTCGAGTTCGCCGGCAGGATCGCCGAGATCGAGGAGAAGATCTATGCGCTGGCGGGGCATCCGTTCAACATCGGCTCCACTCTGCAACTCCGTCAGGTGCTCTTCGATGAGCTCAAGCTGCCTTCGCCGAAGAAGACACCAGGCGGAGAGGCGAGCACCGCGGCCGACGTCCTGGAAGAACTCGCCCCGCTGCACCCGCTCCCCAGGCTCCTGATCGACCACCGGCAGCTGAGCAAGCTGAAGTCGACGTACCTGGACGCCCTGCCGACCCTGGTCCACCCGGTCGACGCCCGCGTCCACGCGTCGTTCAACCAGGTGGTGACGGCGACCGGTCGGCTCAGCTCCAGCGACCCGAACTTGCAGAACATCCCGGTGCGAACCGAGGACGGCCGGCAAATCCGCCAGGCGTTCGTCGCGGGCCATCCGGGGTGGTCGATCCTGACGGCCGACTATTCGCAGATCGAGCTGCGGGTGCTCGCGCATTTTTCGAAGGATCCGGCGCTGGTGCACGCGTTCGCCAGCGACCACGACATCCACGCGGCGGTCGCCGGGCGGATCTTCGGCGTGCCCGAGGCCGAGGTGACGAGCGCCCAGCGGCGGATGGCCAAGACGGTCAACTTCGGCGTGATCTACGGGATCCAGGCGTTCGGACTGGCCGCCCGACTGGGGATCAGTCAGAAGGATGCCGGTGCATTCATTGACGCTTATTTCCGCGAGTATGAGGGGGTTGCGGCTTTCATACGCCGAACGCTTGAGTCTGCTCAGGCGACCGGGCGGGTGGAGACGATTCTGGGACGACGGCGACCAATCCAGGGGATCAAGAACACGTCGGAGCGGATGAAGACGCAGGCCGAGCGATTCGCGGTGAACACGGTGATCCAGGGGTCTGCGGCCGACCTGATCAAGAAGGCGATGCTGCTGGTCGACTCCGAGCTGAGGCGGCAGGGGCTCAAGGCCCGCCTGATGCTTCAGATCCACGACGAGTTGCTGTTCGAGGCCCCCGACGAGGAGATTCCGGCGCTGACGGAGCTGGTGCGGCGGTCGATGACGACGGCGCTGACGCTGGATGTCCCCCTCAAAGTCGACGTCTCCGTCGGGCCCAACTGGCTGGATGTGCGGCCCGCCTGAAATTCCGGGTTTTCATGTGACAAATTGGTCCGTGCCACGGAATGGAGTTGCGAGCGCGATGCCACCGGGGTATAAAGAGACATCGTCTGCTTGCTTCCCGCTCAACGGTCTTGCACCGCCCATCATGATCTCCGGTTGAGCGCCTCGCTCTGACCGTGCCCCGGGTCGGGGTTGATCATCTCGGGACTTTCTCACGTTCACTACCGCCTTTCGATTCACTTCAACTGAACACCGGCCTCGGTGACGAGCTTCCTCGACCCTGCGACGGGTGAGGCTGCCTGCAAGAATCAAGACAGGTCGTGCGACGATTCTTCGTCAGTTGTCGATCCGGCGTTCTCGCGAAGACTTCGATTCCGCATCGACCCCTGCCCGCGTCTCCACACCAATTCACATCCATCCGATCTCCCAATTCGACCACGGCTCATGGCCCACCCCACCCGCAACGAATCTGAATCGCCGCGCAGCTCGCCCGGCCCCTGGCTCCACGGCCTGATCCCCGTCATCGGCCTGATCGGCGGCATCGGTTCCGGCAAGAGCCGGGTCGCTGCGCTGCTGGCCGAGCACGACGGCTTCGTCATCGATGCCGACAAGGTCGGGCACGCCTTGCTCGATCAGTCGCCGGCACGCGACTCGATTCGCGAGCACTTCGGCCCCTCGGTTTTCGCCGAGCCCGAAGGGCCCGACGAGCTCGCCAAGGTCGACCGCAAGGCGCTCGGGCGGATCGTCTTCTCCAATCCGAACGAGCGGCTCGCGCTGGAGGACATCCTCCACCCGGCCATGCGTCGGACCTTCGAGAAGGCGATCGGCCGTGTGCTGCGACGCAAGCAGCACCGGATGATCATCCTCGACGCCGCGGTGCTGCTCGAAGCCGGCTGGGCCGACCTGTGCGACCTGGTCATCTTCGTCGACTCACCCGAGTCGGCTCGGATCGAGCGGGTGGCCACCTCGAGGGGCTGGACGGCCGATGAGCTGAAGCGCCGCGAGGCCTCTCAGCTCTCCGTCGATCGCAAGCGGGTGAGTGTCGACCGGGTGCTGCTGAACCATGGGGATGAGGAGCAACTTCGCGCCACCGTCGATCAATTCTGGGCCGACCTGAAGGCGGAGAACCGCAAGAAGCACGGCGAGGCGGCCATCCGCCGCCAGGTCGCGGCCGCCAAGCGGGCCGACCGGAGTGGCCCGACTCCTGGCCCGGGCGGGAGCGGGGCCCCCACGAGGGGCGGACGACGCTTCAAGCCCCCGGGCGGTCCCAGGCGTTCCTCGGGGCGCGGCAATTCCGGCTCCTGAAATCTCCTCCACGCATCGACCCGATCACGTCTCCCGCACGACCGACTCCGAACCCACCCGCGGCGCCGTCCTGGCTCTCCGCGGCCCCCCCGCCCTTGCCCCCGGCCCGGCCGCCTCGGCCGCCCCGGGTCGCGATGATTGCCAACGAGGAGCTCCGATCGACATGGCCAACGAGACGCGTCCACGCCGGGAGTCGTCCGGCTCGCCTCGCCTCCGCAAGACCGCCGTCTCGACGCCGTCGCCCGCGGACGACTCGGCCGTTGCGCCGTCGCCCGAGCCGGTCGAACTGCCCCCCGTCCCCGCCCCCGCAGTTGCCGAGGTCGAGGCACGGCCCGTCCACGGCGCCGAGGCTCGACCGGCGCCCGAGCGCGAGCCGGCGCCGAGGTACATCGACCGGCCCCGCGAGGGGGGGATGAGCATCCGCGACCGGCTCAATCGAGATCGGGTCGAGCGCGAGGTCGCCGCCTCGCCCATCGGCAGGACCCGGCCCCTCCCCACTCCGCAGCGCGACGCCCAGGCCCCGCAGCGCGAGATCCAGGCCCCCCAGCGGGACGGCCAGGCGCCGCAGAAGGACGGCTTCGGCTCGCACTCCGATGGGCCCGCCGTTCGGGTCGTCCGCGACTCGATGCCCGCCTCGCACGCCCCCCGAGCCGATCAGCACGCGGCGGCCCAGGTGCACGCCGGGCACCCCCAGGACGAACGCTCGCCGGCTGACGGGTTCGAGGAGGACGCGGAGTTCGAAGGCGACGAGGACGCGTTCGGCGACACCGAGATCCACGACCGCTACGAGGACATCAAGCGCGGGGAGATCCATCTCACCGAACTGCAGAAGATGACGATGCCGCAGCTCATTCGCACCGCCAAGGCGGAGGGTGTGGCCGAGTACACGGGCCTGAAGAAGCAGGACCTGATCTTCAAGATCCTCAAGGAACGGGTCAAGCAGAACGGCCTGATGTTCGGCGAGGGGACGCTCGAGGTCCTGCCCGACGGTTTCGGCTTCCTGCGCAGCCCCGACTACAACTATCTTCCCTGCCCGGACGACATCTACGTCTCGCCCAGCCAGATCCGCCGCTTCGGCCTGAAGACCGGTGCGATCGTCGCCGGCCAGATCCGCCCCCCCAAGGAGAACGAGCGTTACTTCGCCCTCCTGCGGGTCGAGGCGATCAATTACGAAGACCCCGACAAGTTGAGCGAGAAGGTCGGATTCGACGACCTGACCGCGATGCACCCGACCGGCCGCCTGATCCTGGAGACGGGGCCCGACGACCTGAACATGCGGGTCGTCGATATGGTGACCCCGATTGGCAAGGGGCAGCGCGGCCTGATCGTCGCCCCCCCGCGCACCGGCAAGACCATCCTGCTCCAGAAGATCGCCAACAGCATCCTGGCCAATCACCCCGATGCCTACGTGATGGTCCTGCTCATCGACGAGCGGCCCGAAGAAGTGACCGACATGGAACGGTCGGTCAAGGGGCCGACCGCCGAGGTCATCAGCTCGACCTTCGACGAGCCCGCCAGCCGCCACATCCAGGTGGCCGAGATGGTCATCGAGAAGGCCAAGCGGATGGTGGAGTACGGCCGGGACGTCGTGATCTTGCTCGACTCGATCACCCGGCTCGCCCGCGCATATAACACCGAGGCCCCGCACTCGGGCAAGATCCTCACCGGCGGCATCGACGCGTCGGCCTTGCAGAAGCCCAAGCGATTCTTCGGCGCCGCCCGCAAGATCGAAGAAGCCGGCAGCCTGACCATCCTGGCCACCGCGCTCATCGAGACCGGCAGCCGGATGGACGACGTCATCTTCGAGGAGTTCAAGGGGACCGGCAACATGGAGCTGCACCTCGACCGACGACTGGTCGACAAGCGGGTCTGGCCGGCCATCGACGTCAACCGCTCGGGCACCCGCCGCGAAGAGCTGCTGATGGACCCCGACGAGCTGCGCCGGGTCTGGATCCTCCGCCGGGTCCTGAACGACATGAACCCGGTCGAGGCGATGGAGCTGCTGACCGGCCGGATGCGCAAGTCGAAGTCGAACGCCGAGTTCCTCATCAGCATGAATCTCTCCTGAATCTCCCCGTGCGTGCGGGCCTTCCAACGCCCGCACGCACGGCCGCCGAATCTCGCCGTGAGGTCTCCGATGCCGCTGTTCCAGGGCGATTTCTCGCCACCCGCCGGGCGATTCGCCATCGTGGTCGCCCGGTTCAATAGCCTCGTGACCGAGGCCTTGCTCGCCGGATGCCGCGACGGCTTCGAGCGCCACGGCGTCTCGGCCGACCGTGTCGACGTGGCCTATGTACCCGGTTCATTCGAGATCCCATTGGTCGCGCGCAAGCTGGCCGAGGGGGGGAAGTACGCGGCGGTGGTCTGCCTGGGGGCCGTGATTCGCGGCGAGACGGGTCATTATGATCACGTCGCCGGGGGGGTCACCTCGGGCCTGATGCAGGCGTCGCTGGCGACCGGGGTGCCGATCATCTTCGGCGTGCTGACGACCGACACCGTCGAGCAGGCGCTCAACCGTTCGGGCCTGAAGTCGGGCAACAAGGGGCAGGAGTCGGCCCTGGCCGCGATCGAGATGGTCAACCTGCTGGCCTCGATTTCCGGGGGCTGAAGGCCAAGATTTGCCGACGCCGGGCGAATGCCTCGCATCGGGGATGCGGGGCTCGACGGGCGCGGGAGATCAGTCCGATGGATCCGATCGACGACGAAGGACGTGCTGGCCAGATCAGCTCGGCCATCTGGCTGCTCGGGATGGCGGCCTTGTTCTACACGGGTCGCTGGTGGCCGGGCATCATGTTCGTCATCGGCGCCTCGTCCATCGTCCAGTGCCTGCTCCAGGGCCGTGGCTGGTGGTACGCGATGGAGGCGAGCATCTGGTCGATCGGCATCGGGCTCTGGGCCCTGACGGGTTACAGTATGGCCGCCTTCTTCGGCATGCTGGGGGTCGCGGCCTTGTTCGGGGCGCTATTCAGGCCCTCGCCGCATGCCAAGCCCGAGGTCGACAATCGCCTGGAATGAACCGACCCCGGCCTTGATCGGGGCGTCCACCGATCGCTGAGGCAACCGCATGTCCACCGTGCCGCTCATCCCCCAGTCGTTCTGGTTCCGGATGGCCCTGTCGTGCCCGCGCGTCGACGGCATCCCGCGCCCTTCGCTCAAGGGGCGATTCCTCGACCTGCCCGAGTCGTGCCGGCTCCCTTCGCTGTCGCAGCTCGACGGCAAGGACTCGTGGGCCGACATCCGGGTGGCCTGGAATCCCAACGGGCTGGCGGTCTCCGTCGAGGTGACCGGCAAGAAGAAGGCCGTCTCCGCCGACCCTTATCGGATCCAGAGCGAGGGCGTCGGCGTCTGGGTTGACACCCGAGACACGCGCGACATCCATCGCGGCAGCCGCTTCTGCCACCGATTCCAGGCGACGCTTGTCGGTGCTGGCAAGGATGTGGAGTTCGTCCAGAAGACAATTGCGCGGGCGATCGCCGATGCGCCGACCTCGGTCAAGGGGAGCATCGAAGCCCGGTCCGAGATCTTCAAAGGGGGCTGGAGGCTGGAGATGTTCCTGTGGTCGACGGCCCTGCACGGCTTCGACCCCGAGACGAACCGCAGACTCGGGCTGCTCATCCAGGTGACCGATCAGGAGCGGGACGACCTTTATCTGGGGATCGGCCGCGAGTTCCCGGTCGGTGAAGACCCGAGTCTCTGGGCGTCGCTCGACCTGCGCGAGTCGGACGGTTCAGCCATGCAGAGCTTGATCTAGGTTGAATATTTGATAAGCTTTCTGTCCTCTCCCCAGAAAGATCTGGCAATCGAGGGTTGCACGACGATCTGCTCCGCAATGCCACCCGCCGACTTCTTGAGCGAGGGGGAGCCCGATGCCCGGATCAGGCCGTTCGACTCCGCGACACGACCATTCCCACGCGTTCTCCTCGCTCAGGGCGCGCGAGCGTGAAGGGTTGGTGGTGGGCAGTCGCCGAGGGATGCTCAAGGCGAGCCTGGCGGGGCTGGCCGGGCTGAGCCTGCCGGAGCTTCTCAGGCGTCGGGCACTCGGCGCCGGGGAGAAGACCGGTCGCGCGTCGGCGGGCAAGAGCGTGATCCTGCTTTGGATGGCGGGGGGCCCGAGCCAGATCGACACCTGGGACCCGAAGCCGTCGCGCCCTCTGGAGAACCGCGGGCCGTTCGGCGTCATCCCGACGAAGGTGCCTGGCGTCCACTTCTGCGAGCATCTGCCGAAATCGGCCGCGATGCTCGATAAGTTCAGCGTGATCCGGTCGGTCGATTGCCGGTTCAGCAATCACGAGCCGAACAAGGTGATGCAGACGGCGAACCTCGATGCCGAGCCGAGGCTGAATCCCGCCAGCGGCGACATGTACCCGTCGTTCGGCTCGGTCATCGCCCGGGAACACGGGGCAAATCGGCCGGGCATCCCCGCTTACGTCGCCTTCCAGACGTCGCGGTCGCACGTGGCGCACGCGGGCTTTCTAGGCAAGAAGTTTGACCCGTTCATCGCCAATTCCGCCTGCAAGCTACCGGTCTACAACGACGTCGGCGTGGATAGCGGTCAGATGACCGGGGCCGACTTCTTCAGGCTCCCCGCGGGTGTCGACCGCGATCGGCTGTCCGGCCGGCGGTCGCTGCTCGGCGATCTCGATTTGCTGAGGGCGCAGCTCGACGCGTCGCCTTCGATGGCTGCGCTAGATGACTACGGCCAGCAGGCGGTCGAGATGCTGGTCGGACGACGGGCCCGCGACGCGTTCGATATCGACCTCGAACCTCGGTCGGTCCGCGAACGCTACGGAAAGCACCTCTGGACTCAGCAGGCGCTGCTCGCCCGGCGTCTGGTGGAAGCGGGAGTCGCGTTCGTGACCCTTGACCTCAGCTATCATACCGCCTCAGGGACCTGGGATACCCACGGCGACAACATCCCCCCGTACGGCGGCATCTCCAAGGGGTTGAAGCCGCTCCTGCCGCTGTTCGACCACCTGTTCACGACCCTGGTGGACGACTTGGACGAGCGCGGTTTGCTGGACGACACACTCGTCCTGGGCATGGGTGAGTTCGGGCGGACTCCCAACATGGGGACCCAGGGGAGCACCGACGGCCGCGACCACTGGCCTTACGTCATGTCGATGATCGTCGCCGGCGGCGGGTTGCGGCATGGCCAGGTCATCGGCTCGACCGAGCTGGACGGCGGCCACATCAAAGACCGGCCCGTGACTCCCGGTGACATCGCCGCCACGATTTATCGACACATGGGCGTGCCGCTCGAGACGACGTATGTCGACGGCAGCGGCCGCCCCCGATTCATCGTCGACGGCGGCGGCGAGCCGATCCGCGAGTTCTTCTGATCCCGATTCAGCCGCCCGCCCTTGCATGGCGGGCGACGATCGAGCGGGCCGTGCGCAGGCCGTCGACGGCCGCGCTGATGATTCCGCCGGCATACCCGGCCCCCTCGCCGCAGGGGTAGAGCCCGGCGACGATCGGGCTCTGACGGGTCTCGTCGTCTCGTGGAATCCGTACGGGGGAACTGCCGCGGGACTCGGGGCCGGTCAGCGTGGCGTCGCGGAGGAAGAGGTTCGAGAATTTCCGATCCATGATCGGCAATCCGCGTTCGAGGGCCTCCAGCACCAGGGGCGGGAGGAACGTGCCTAGGTCCATGGGTGTGGTCCCTCGCGGATAGCTCGACGGGAGCTTGCCCCGGCTGGCCCGCCCTTTCAGGAAGTCGCTCGCACGCTGGATGGGTGCGTTGTAGTTGCGCCCCGCGGCGAGGTAGGCCATGCGTTCGGCGCGTTGCTGGTAGTGGATCCCGGCGAGGGGATGGTGGCTGCCGGTGTCCTCGGGGGTCACGGTCACGACGATCCCGCTATTGGCGAACGGGGAGTCGTGCCGGCTCTCGCTCATCCCGTTGGTGCAGAAATAGCCGGGCTCGCTGACGCTGGGCATGACATAACCGCCGGCGCACATGCAGAACGTGAAGAGGTCTTTGCGCCCGGCGTGGGCCACCAGGTTGTAGTCGGCCGCGCCCAGGGCCGAGGCCTCGGCCTGACGGCCGTAGCGGGCTTCATTGACCTGCTTCTGGGGCTGCTCGATGCGCACGCCCATCTGGAAGGCCTTGGCTTCCAGCGGGACGCCGGAGCGGAGCAGGGCGTGGTAGGTATCGCGGGCGCTGTGGCCGATGGCGAGCACGGCGAGGTCGCAGGCCAGGTAGCCCGAGCTGGTCGAGAGCCCCTTCAGGCGGCCATCGGCGATGTCGAAGTCTTCGACCCGGCAATTGAAGCGGACTTCGCCCCCCAGGTCTTCCATCTTCCGCCTGATCGTGCGGACGATCAGGGGGAGCCGGTTGGAGCCGAGGTGGGGCCTGTGCTCGTAGACGATCGAGGGTTTGCCGTGGCACTCGGCCAGGATCTCGAGCACACGCTGGACGTCGGGGCCGGTACCTCGGCTGGTCAGCTTGCCGTCGCTGAAGGTGCCGGCGCCCCCCTCACCGAAGAGATAATTGCTCTCCGAATTGACGGGGCCGCCGGAGTCGAACGCGCGGACGTCGGCCACCCGCTGCTTCACGTCCTGGCCGCGTTCCAAAACGATGGGGCGGTAGCCGTCGATGGCGAGCATGTACCCGGCGAACAGCCCCGCGGGGCCGGCGCCGATGATGACGGGGCGATGCTCAAGGGGAGCTGTTCCGACCTGCGGCCAGTCGAAATGATCGGCGACGAAGGGCTCGATACCCGGCCCCATCAATCGGCCGTCGGCCTCGACCTCGGGGAGATCGACCTCGGCGGCATAGACAAAATGGATGTCGTCGTGCCGGCGCGCGTCGAGGCTCTTGCGGAGGATTCGCCAACGCGCGATCTCGCCCGCCGGCAGGCCCAGGCGGCCGGCGAGCTTCTCGGGGAGGATGTCTTCGGGCTCGCCCAGCTCCAGGCGGACGTTGGCAACTTTCAGGGACATCGGACGGGCCTCGGGTCTTCGTGCGGAGCGGGCGGCGGTCGTTCGGATAATCGGTCGATCTCGGGGCGTCTCTGTCAGGTGGCTAGGAGCCCGAAGCAGATCAAAGTGATGTCGTCGGCCTGCGGGTGGCCGTCGGAAAACTCGCGGATGTCCTGGAGGATCGCCTTGCCGACCGACTCGGGCGAGCCGGAGAGCTCGGCGACTCGCTTGAGGACCCGGCGATTCTCGCGGGTGTCGAACAGCTCTTCCTTGGGGCTCCGGGCATCGGTCACGCCGTCGGAGTAGATAATGACGATGTCCCCGGGATGGAGCTTGATCTGGGTCTGGCCGTATTCCGTCCCGGGAAGGATTCCCAGCGGGAAGCCGGCGATCTCCTCTCCAACCTCTTCGAGCGTGCCGTTGGCCCGCCGCACGAGCACGGGGATATGCCCCGCCGAGCAGAGGGTCAGGGTGTCGCTCGCTGGGTCGAGGAGGTTCAGGCTCATCGTGATGAACTTCTCCTCGATGCCGGCCTCGCAGAGCAGGTCATTCAGGGCACCTGCCGCCTTGCCCAGGCTGTCTTCGGTGAGGATGCAGTAGCGAGTGTCGCCGGAGAATTTGGCCATCATCAGGGCGGCGGCCACCCCCTTGCCCGAGACGTCGGCCAGGGCGATGGCCCATTTGTTGCCGGGCAGGGGGACGAAGTCGTAATAGTCGCCCCCCACCTCGTAGGCGGGGTTGTAGTGGGCGAAGAATTCGTAGCGGGGAATCTTGGGCACGGAACTGGGCAGGAAGCTCTTCTGCACCTGCTCGGCGATCTTCAGGTCGCGCTCGATCCGCTCGCGGGCGATGAGCCCCTCGTGCAAGGCGGCGTTCTGGATGGCGATGGCTGCCTGGCTGGCGACGGCGGCCAGCACGTCCAGGTCATCCTGGTGGAACTGCTTGCGGTCGCTGGTGTCGAGCTGGATGATCCCAAGCGCCTGGCCGTCGGGCGTCAGCAGCGGCACGCACATCACCGACCTGATCTTCAGGTCGGCGATGGACATGCTCGTCGGCAAGTTCTTGTCCTCGCCGGCGTCCTGGCTGAGAACGGCCCGCTTGTTAACGAGGACGTGGTTGACGATCGAGCGGCTGATGCTCATCGGCACCTCGTCGTCGTGGTTCAGTCCGAACGGGCGGCGGGTGGGCCTGAACTTGAACGCCTTGCGGATGAGGCGCTTGGTCTCGGGGTCCTGGAGGATCAGGAAGAGGCGTTCCGACTGGGGGAAAAGGTCCATCAAGGAGGTGAGGATCTTGGGGGCCAGCGAGTCGACGCGCAGCTCGGTGGAGAGGCTGCGGGCGATCTCCAGGATGGCCTTGAGCTTGACCTCGGGGCGGACGGCGCTGGCCAGCGTGCTCGACCTCGATGCGTCGAGGGTGTGGATGGCCGGGTCGTCCTGGCCGTCGGTGAGCACCAGTTCGTCGCCGGCGGCCGGGCCCTTCGGCGGGGTGAGGTAATAGACGAATTCGACGTCGCAGATGTTGATCCGGTCGCCGGGCTTGAGCTTGTGCTTCTTCGATGGGTCGAGGTCGGCGCCGTTGACCTTCGTCTTGTTCCTCGATCGGAGGTCGGCGATGAAGAACTCGTCGGCCTGCCGGATGATCTCGGCATGCCGCCGGCTGACGCCGTTGGGGTCGAGGATGATCTGGCATTCGGGCGAACGGCCGATGACGATGGTCTCGGTCTTGAGCTCGATGATCTGGCCCGACGGGTTGCCGGTCACTCGCTTCAGGATCGCCATTCGAGTCGCTCCGTGGGGCCTGCGTGACGACGAGGAGCGGTTCTGCGTGTCCGGTTCGATGGGATGGCGGGAAATAACGTCCGGGGGGATGCCGGCCCGCCGGCCGGGTCGTTCTCGTCCATCGGAGTCATCCGGGGCGTCCCGGCTCGCCGGCGTTGGCCATCTCGATCTGGAGCAGTCGGGCCATGTACTTGGACTGGAGTTCGAGGAATTTCGCCCGCGCCGCGAGGGTCGCCTCGGGGCCGGCCGGGCGTCGGGTCACGTCCACGGCGATCTCCGCGCCGAGCTCGACGAGCCCCGGGTCGGTGAGTTGCTCGGCCCTTCCGGCGAGCAGCCGCTCGGTTCCCGCGGCATCCTTCCGGAGCGCGGCGACCCCGCCCCTGAAGATCTCGGCGTAGGCCCGATCGCCCTCCCGTTCTGAGCCGTCGAGCGCGTCGGCCAGCATGGCCAACCGCTCGGAATCGCGGCGACGGAACAGCGATCTGGCGAACTGAGTATAGGCCCTGAGCGCCCATTCGTGCTGGCCGGGGTGGAAGCCCGGCACGGCCAGCCAGGCGGCGTCCAGCTCGGCCGGCACGGTCCTCATCTGGGCCTGTCGATACTGGGCCGATGACGTCGCCTGATGGGGGATCGAGCGCCATTCGGGGGCCATCCAGAGGGCCGGGCTCCCCTTCGGCGATGCGGATCGGACGTCGAGCAAATCGGGCCTCCGACCGGACCAGCCCGCGATGGCCCCGGCCAGCAACCCGCCGACGAGGCAGGCCGCGGCCATCCCACGGCTAGGCCTCGCCTTCCGGATCGCGACCATCGACGAAGACAAGGCCGCCATGACGAGCGAGGGCTCGGTCGTTTTGAGCGACCTGGAGCTTGCAGACTCGGCGGCAAGCTTCGGGAATGCCTCGTTCGCCGGGATCGTGCTGATCTCGCCCGTCTCGGCCCGAGCGGAGCCGAGGTTGAGCTTCTCGCGCACCCTTGCCAGGTCGCGCAACATCTCGGCGGCCGACTGATAGCGGTCGTTGGGAGACTTGGCCATCAGCCGCATGACGAGCGCCGTGAGTTCGGGCGGGAGGTCGGGCCGGTGGACCGCCAGATTGACGGGGGTATCCTTCAGATGCTTCAGGGCCAGGGCCAGGGCCGTCTCGGCGCGAAACGGCGGGGCGCCGGCGAGCATGTGATAATACGTCACGCCCAGGGAGTAGAGGTCGCTCCGGTGGTCGAGCGGGTGTCCCTGGACCTGCTCGGGGCTCATGTACATCGGCGTGCCGAGGGTCACCCCGTCCTGGGTGATGTGGTGGTCGTGCTCCAGGTCGCGGCAGAGGCCGAAGTCGGCGACCTTGACCTGCGCCTTCTTCGTGAGCATCAGGTTTTCGGGCTTGATATCCCGGTGGATCAGGCCCAGCTCGCCGGCGGCGCCGATGGCCAGGGCAGACTGGCGCATGATCGACATCGCCAGAGGCAGGTCGATCGTCCCCTTGCGGGTGAGATATTCGCGCAGGTTGGTCCCCTGCACGTACTCCATGGCGATGAACCGCAGATTCTCGAACGAGCCGAGGGTGTATATGTGGACAATGTTGGCGTGATTCAGCTTGGCCGCGGCCCAGGCTTCCACCTCGAAGCGGGCCTGGTAGGTGGCGTTGGAAATCAGGTCGGCCCGCAGCACCTTCAGCGCCACCTCGCGATTCAGGCTGAGCTGGCGGGCAAGATAGACTTCGCCCATGCCTCCCCGGCCCAGGAGTCGTTCGACCTGAAAATCGCCCAGCATCGAGCCGGTCAAGTCGCGAGTCGGCGCGACGGGGATCCCGGTCGAGGAGAGGCCGGCATTCCCGGCCGTCGCCGCGGGGTCGGGCAAGGCTCTCGGCTTCGCTTGGTTGTCGGGCATCGGTCGGTCCGATCGGCGGGTGGGTGGGCCACACGTCATGGAGGGGGGCCGCGAGTGGATCTCGCCCTCCAGTGTACGGATCGGCCGGCGTCTCGCCTATTCCCGACCGCAGCGATCGTCCAGGGCGGTTGACACCATCGAGTACGGATTACAGTCCCCGGTGGTCGAAGGCACGACCCTTCGATGCTACACTCGAAGTGGCGGACCGCCCGCACACGCCCCCCTCGACGGCGTGATGATGCCCTCGTGCCTGGCGTCTGAATTCGCGACCGGGGCGAAATGGCGGGGCTTCCCGCCCTCTTGGAGGCGACGACCATGATTCGACGCGGTCAAAAACGCTTCAGCCAGCTGCTCGCGAGGTCGCTGGTCCTGTTCGCAATGCTGGCGGGCCTGGCCCCCGCGTCATTCGCCCAGATGGCCGACTCCAGCTATTTCGGCGACGGATTCCTCTATCATTCGAACGTCAGTGGGTTCGCCCGGCCCGAAATGCCCCAACGCGGCAGTTGGGGCGAGATCATCATGGTCAACGCCAAATGGATCGTCATCCAGAACCAGCAGGGGCAGCAGTTCCCCGTCGCCATGGATAGCGTCGGATCCTTCATGACTCGCTGGCCCACCTCGGCCGACGCGCTGACGAGGGCCTCCATGATCGAGGTGACCGGCAGCGACGTCGCGTCGAACCAGATCATGACCGACCACGTCGACGTGTTCGAAGGGCCCGCTCGCAACATGGTCACTCCCACGACCGAGATTAACCAGGGTTTCAGCCTCGTCCTGAGCCCGGTCGGACTGGGCAGGTCCAGCATCAGCGGGCCCAACAACCCCGGGATGGCCGGAATCTGGGGCGCCCCCAACATCCCGACGTTCGTCGGCAGTGTGGTCGACTCCGACCCCCTCCAGTTCAGCATCGGTGGAAATCAGGTCTGGACGGTCGTGCCCGGCAACAACGGGATCACCATGACTCAGGTGACCCTCGGGACCTGGTCGACGATCCGCAAAGGTGACGTCGTCTACTTCGTCCCCTCGAGCGCAGGGGCCCGCAGTCTGGTGCTCGGGCGGATGGTCCTCTACAAGTCGATTCCCTTCGCCCGCTTCGCCAACTGAAATTCTGGCGATACGCCGGTACACTTATCCGTAGACGGACGGGGGACGCGAGCCATGTTCGAGCGCGAGCGAAATCTCTACGCCTATAACCTGGAGTACACGCGGCGGCTGGTGGATGGGCTGGATGATGCGGAGATCGCCCAGATCCCCAGCCCCGGGATCAACCCGCCGATCTGGATCCTGGGTCATCTGGCCATCTGCACCGACTACGTCTTGAGCACCTGTGGCCTGCCGATGGCCTTGCCGGAAGCCTGGCATCGTTCGTTCGGGCCGGGTTCAATGCCCTTGGCCGAGGGCTCGGTTCGCCCGGGTGTGGCTGAGCTGATGAATGCCCTCACCGCCGGCCACGAGAGGGCCTTGCAGGCGGCGACCCAGCTTGACCCTGACAGGCTCGCGGAAAAGCATACCCTCGGGATGGAGCTGATCCGCAAAACCCTGCCCACGGTCGGAGACCTGATCGCCCATCTGCTCAGCACGCACGAGGCCGGCCATCTCGGCCAATTCTCGACCTGGAGGCGGTTGAAGGGGCTCCCACAGACCGCTGGATTTGAGCTCTAGGCGATCGTGGGATGACCTCTCGCACACATCTCGAGCTTGCAACCCGCCCGAGTTCGATCTGCCCGGGCACGCCGGTTGCTGAGTTTGTGAGAGAGCGTCACGACCACGATCCCCAGGGGAGTTTTGTCTCAGATGAAATTGCGAAACATGGCTTTCACCTGGATGGGATTGATCGGCCTGGGCTTGGCGGTTGGCCTCATGTCACCGTCCGAGTCGCTCGCGGCCGACGATCCGCCGAAGTTCGTCGGCACCTGGACCTGGAAGTGGAAGGACGGCGAGGGGGAGACCCATCGCCATGTCCTGGAGGTCGAAGGCGAGCCTTCCAAGCTCGCGGCCCGAGAACGCTTCGACGACTCGCAGCCGGTCAAGGCCGAGTCGCTCAAGGTCGACGGCAAGAAGGTCACATTTATTGTCGTGCGGGGGGAGCGTAGGGCCGAATATTCGGGCAAGTTCGACGGGCCGGACACGATCAATGGGAAGGTGACCGTCCAGGTGAATGGCCAGCCCGAGGAGTTCGGTTGGACCGCGACCCGTGAGACGACCAAGCCCTGAACCCACGAGCTGGCCCGGACTTCAGGTCGATTCGGGGGCGTTCGGGCTGGCCTCATCAGCCCCGCCGCGGCCAAATTCTGGCCCCGGCGAAAGTTGCTCGAGCGTTGCGCTCGGCAGGCTCTCGAGACCTTGCCTGCGCCGCAAGATGTCGCGGACCTTGCGGATCTCGAGTTCGTCCATCTCGCCCGCTTCATACGCACGTTCGAACTCGGCGAGTTGTTCTTCCTCGGTGACGGAGATCGGGTCATCGGCCTGGGAAACATCTCGTCGCAAATAATAAATAACGATCACGCCGATGATAATTCCCAACCCCAGGACCGCCGCGGCGGCCCAATTCCAGAGCCAGGACGAGGTGACCACGGGCCTGGCGGAGAGCGGGATTCGGGCCTGGGCCCAGATCAAGGCGAGGTTCAAGCTCATGGAATTGCTCTCGGGCGTTCGCAAAACCTTCGCGGCACCGGGGGATCACCGATGGAATCGGACCGACTGAGGATGGCCCTTCGATCGGCGTCGATCATCACGGGTTTGCATCGGCCGATGTTGCTCGCCGCCAACATATCGCTGAATCGAGCTTTCCACATTTTCGCTGTCGCTTGCTTGCCGCAGTTCGCGTGCTAGATTATGGAGTTCGGGAGTTGCGGGCAAGTTCGATGTGACCTGCGAAGGATCCGAGCGTCGGACACGACGTATCGAATCAACCTCTCCCGTCAGAGTTCCCGGCCAATCACAAGGAGGGTCGTGGAAGATGCGATTTCGATGGTTCACACTTTTGGTCATGCTGGCGGGTCTGACGGCCTCCGAGTCCCGGGCCCAGACGACGCCGTTCAGTAATGACCCATTTGCGCTCTATTTCGGGTTCTTCCTGCCAAGGCAGCAAGCGCTCGCGAATCAGCCAGGCCCCGAGGCCACGATCAACGAGAACGTCGCAGCCCGTCAAAGCTACGCCGTGACGAACCAGGGTAGCCTGACCGATCCCGGCAACCCGTTCGCCGGCGCCGACGATCCGTTCAGCGATTCGGGGGTCTTCGCGGGGACCCGTCGCCCGGGCGAGCGGATGCCACGCCTGAGCTCGACTCGTAGTTTGCCCTTTAACCATGTCAACGGCGCCGGCCCCCCTCAGCATTACAACCGGGTGGTCCACTACTTCCCGAATGCCAGAACCGGCCGAGGCGCGAATCAGTATGTCGCACCTGCTCATCGCCGGACGACCGGACCGTCCATCCCGTATGCGAACAACACTCGATGAGCCGGATGGATCTTGTCTAAAGAATGGCCCGGCCCGACAATGTCGGCCGGGCTTTTCGATTTCCCGAGACGCACGCGAGACGTTCCTCCGGAGCGGCGATTCCATGGGACCCGACCAGCAGCGGTTGAGCCCTGCCGAACGCTCCAATCTCGTGGCCTACATCGATGGCGAGCTGAACGAGGCGGAGTCGAGGGTGATCTCGACGAAGTTGACCCATAGCGTCACGGCTCGACGCGAGGTCGAACTTTTCGAGCTGACCTGGAAGCTGCTCGACCAGCTGCCGATGCCCAAAGCGAAGTCCGACTTCACGGCCCGGACCCTTTCCGAGGCTGAAGGGCTGAATCGACCTGGAGCGGACCAATTCGGGGCCGCGCGTCGCCTGACCCATCGGGTCTTTGCCGCCGCCCTCATCGTCCTCGGGACTGCGGCAACGTTCGCCGGAGGGTACGCGGCGACGACGATAGTCTGGCCACACCCCACCGAGCGCCTGGCGGATGACCTCTCGATCGCCGAGCACCTGGATGAGTATCTCGAGGCAGGATCGTTCGAGTTCCTCGAGCAGCTCGACAAGCTTCCCGAATTCAATCAAGATTAATCGAGCACGCGAGATCCGTCCTTCATCCATCCCGACCGATCGAGGTAGGTGCATGCGACTCTGCCCGATGACCCATACCAGGGCCGTCGCTCTGATGGCCATCTCACTCGCGTTCATCCCCCACGCTCAGGGCGATGGCCCCGGCGTGAATTCCTGGACGCGGCTCCAGAATCTTCCGCTCTCCCGCCGGGAAGAGCTCGCCGCCAAGCTGAGAGAATTCGGATCGTTACCCCGCGACCGCCAGCTGGCCGTCCGCGAGCTGGATGGCAAGATTGCCTCGCTCGACGCCGCTGATCGCGACCGATTCCTGGCGCTGATCAGGCACTATCACGTCTGGCTCCGCGAGCAGCCCGAGGCAATCAGGACCGCGTCCGTGGAAGGGGCGACGGAGGATCGAATCCGGACGATCGCCCAGTCGCTGGCGAAGAGCCGCCCATCGGCCGCCGCTCGCGGCTCCGGGGCGCCCATCGAGCCTTCGTACTTGCTCGGCCGTTCACCGTTCGATCTCGCTTACCTGATTAAGACCTGGCAGGCGCTGACCGACGAGCAGCAGAAACAAGTCGAGAGCCCCAAGGGAGGCGCCGGGATCGCGGCACGGGCCCGAAAGCTGGCCGATCTAGGCAAACAGCTGAATATCGAGGTCGAGGCTCGCCCCGCCGAGGAGACCGAACGACTGAGGAGGCGGGCATCAGACGCGATCTTCCTGCGCGAATTCACGAACGGCGCACGGTTCGACAGGATCCTGGAGAAGGCCGCGGAGAAGCAGGCGGCGAGCGGTAAGGTCGCTCGGCCAATCCTGAAAAATTTGCTGGGCCATTTGGCCGATGCGTTCTGGCTGGCGGAACACCAGAGGCAGCCTATGCAGGTCAACGAGGCGAATCTCAGGCGATTCGAAGACTCGATTCCCGAGTGGCTCCGAATCTCGTTCGACTCCCTCCCGCCGGCCGAGGCAAGGCTCCGTATGAGCCGAATCTATCGTCTTGCCTACCCGTCGCCATCCGAGATGCCGATCACGAAAGTACCGGCCAAAGGCCCGCTCATCACCGTTCCGGTCGCACCACGCTCGCCCGACGGAGTGGCCTTTTGACCGGCCACGAAGGGATTGTTGGCGGGCCACCCATCATTCACGGGACGACCGCGGGATTTTCCGACGAAGACTCATTCTGGATGAGCCGGGCTCTCGCGGAGGCCGCGCGTGGACTGGGCCACGTCGAACCGAATCCGATGGTCGGCGCCGTCATCGTCCGCGACGGCCGGCTGATCTCCGTCGGACATCACCGAAAGTTCGGTGGGCCTCACGCCGAGGTCGAGGCACTGTCTCGCGCGGGGGTCGATGCACGAGGTTCGACGCTTTACGTCACCCTCGAGCCGTGCTGTCACTTCGGGAAGACGCCCCCCTGCGCCGATGCGGTCGTTGGGGCCGGGGTAATCCGGGTCGTCGCGGCCATGCGCGACCCGTTCCCACGAGTGGCGGGCGGAGGGTTCGCTCGGCTGCGTTCCGCGGGGATCCAGGTCGAGATCGGGCTGCTCAGCCCCGAAACGATCCGCCTCAACGGGCCGTTCTTCAAACGCGTGTTGACGGGCTTACCGTACGTCACGGCCAAATGGGCGATGACTCTCGACGGCAAGATCGCGACGGCAGACGGCGATAGCCGGTGGATCTCCGGGCCGGCGTCGAGGCTCCGGGTTCACGAACTGCGGGGGCGGGTGGATGCGATTGTCATCGGGATCGGGACCGCCCTGGCGGACGATCCGGAGTTGACCGCACGGCCGCCCGGGCCCCGCACGCCCGCGCGTGTCGTGCTCGACAGCCAGGCCCTTCTGCCGCCGACCGGTCGTCTGGCCCGTTCGGCCCGAGAGATTCCCGTCATCGTCGGGGTGACGGACCGGGCCCCGTCCGATCGCAGGTCCAGCCTGATCGATGCCGGGTGTGAGGTGATTGAGTTCGGCGGAATGGGGAGTGTGCCCATCCTGGCGTTGCTCAAGACGCTTGGTGACCGAGGAATGACGAATTTGCTCGTCGAAGGAGGCGGAAGGGTGATCGGCTCGTTCTTCGACGCCGGCCAGATCGACGAACTGGACGCTTATCTCGCCCCAATCCTCGAAGGGGGCGAGCACGGCCGAGGGCCGATGCTCGGCCGAGGATCCGCTTTGATGTCCGAAGCTCGTCGGCTTGTCGATTGCCGGTACGAGATCCTCGACGGCGATGTTCGGATTCGGGGGACGCTCTCAGCTCCCTGGCGGAATTCGGCCGAGCTTGACCCGACCCAAGGTCCGACGATATCATCCATTAAGGCAACGAATGCCGTCGATCGATGACACAGGCCGGCCTTTCCGGAATGAGGATCCTCGTGAGGGAGCCACGACGCGACCCCTCGCCTGATAAGGAAAAACTTGCCCCCAAGGCAGTTGTGGGCCGGGTCAGCCTCTATCTAAGGCAGCTCGAACTCTTCCAGCGCCAGGGTCTAATCACGATCTCGAGCAATCAACTCGGGACCTCGCTGACGATCAGCGATGCCCAGGTGAGAAAGGATCTCGCCTTCTTCGGCCAATTCGGCCACCCGGGTGTTGGCTATCGGATCGAGGAATTGATCGACGCGTTGCGGCGTATCCTCGGCATTGATCGCGAATGGCCATCGGCGCTGGTGGGCCTCGGCAATCTCGGCCGGGCTCTGATCCGCTACCGGGGCTTCCGGTCCCGAGGCTTCCACATCGTCGCGCTCTTCGACAACGACCCTTCGAAGATCGGCGAGACGATTGATGGGATGGTCGTCCACCCCCTCGACTCCATGGCCAAGGTGGTCCAGTCGCTGAATATCAGCCTGGCGGTCCTTGCCGTACCGGCCGAGGTCGCGCAAGCCGTCGCCGATCAGGTCGTTGCAAGCGGGATCGTCGGCCTCCTGAATTTCGCCCCGTTGCCGCTCGTGGTTCCGCCGGGCGTGAGCGTCGTGGGCGTCGACCTGAGCGTCCAGTTCGAGCATCTGGCCTATAAAGTCCAGAACAGGCAGGGCGGGATCTCGTATCTGGAAGGCACAGGGGCGGTCGGAGAGAGCCATTCCGGACTGCGTTGACCGACCTTCGAACTGACGGGCGGGGATGAGACAATCTGTGTCGCATCCCCGCCAGATCTTCATCATGCTCAGTTCGGTCTCTCGAGATCAGGCCTTCTTCGCCTGCGCCTCGGCGAAGGCGCTGTCGAAGCCTCGGGCGATCGGTATGAAGCCCATCTTCGACTTGACGAACTTGGCGGCTTCAGCCGCGCCGTACTCGCGATCCATGCCGGGGTCTTCCCACTCGACGGAGAGCGGCCCTTCATAGCCGATCACGTTCAGGGCGCGGGCAATCTCTTCGAAGTCGACCTGGCCGCGACCCGGCGACCGGAAGTCCCATCCGCGCCGGATGTCGCCGAAATTCAGGTGCGATCCCAGGATGCCCGTCTTGCCGTCGAGCGTCCTGGCCGCGTCCTTGACGTGGACGTGATAGATCCGGTCCGGGAATGCGCGGATGAACGCGACGGGGTCGACGAACTGCCAGAGCAGGTGGCTGGGGTCGAAGTTGAAGCCAAAGGCCGGCCGATGGTCGAGCGCCTTCAAGGCCGTCTCGGCCGAGTAGAGGTCGAAGGCGATCTCGGTCGGGTGAACTTCCAGGCCGAACTTCACGCCGCACTCGTCGAAGACGTCGAGAATCGGGTTCCAGAGGTCGGCCAGCAGCTTGAAGCCATCGGAGATGGTCGAGTCGGGCACCGGGGGGAACGAGTACAGGAGGTGCCAGATCGGGCTGCCGGTGAATCCGTTGACGACCTTGATCCCCATCTTCTGGGCGGCGCGGGCGGTGTCTTTCATCTCCTGGATGGCCCAGGCCCGCTTCTTCTCCGAGTTGCCCCGGACTTCGGCCGGGGCCCAGTCGTCGGTCCTGGCATCGAGCACGTCGAGGACGAGCTGGCCGACGAGATGATTGGAGATCGCCCAGCACTTCAGGCCATAGCGACCCAGCAGGTCGTGGCGTTCCTGGCAGTAATTGTCGTCCTTGAGCGCCTTCTGGACGTTGAAATGGTCGCCCCAGCAGGGGAGCTCGATCCCGTCGTAGCCCCAGCCACCGGCCTTCTTGCAGATCGACTCGAGGGGTAGGTCGGCCCACTGGCCGGTGAACAGGGTGACGGGGCGGGCCATCGGTGTCGAACTCCCTCGGTTGAGTCTGGCTCTGGGTGTGCTTTGGCAGGTATTCCGCCGCGCCACGGGCGGCAGAAGTCTACCGGCGCCCACCATAGGCAGACCGTCCGCCGAAGTCAACGAGCCCGGCGTCCTTGCGCACGATGGCGGATCGTGGCTCGTTTCGTTTTTCGTTTGACTTCGCGCTGGCCCGGCAACAGACTCTGCCCTGCCCGCTCTCCCTCGGCCCGAGTCGCCTTCGGTGACACTCCCAACCCCTGGCAGTGTCGCCTCTTCCGATCGCAGTTTCCGATCCATGCGGGCAGCTACGAGCCGCCCGGTCCCCCCACACCGCGGTGGTCCATTGGACCTCGGCGAGTGGCCCGGCCGCGCATCCGAGGGTCCCCATCTACGCTCGATCCGATCTCGGGAGGCCGGCCCTTGTCCACGATCTCTAAGTCGGACTCGGAATTCGAAGCGATCAGACCCGTTGTCGCATCACCTGGAGAAGTCAGGGTCGAGCCTCCGGAACGGGTGGGCCCCCGCGTCACGATCGTCGTTTTCCTGATGGCGTTCAGCTTCCTGAATCACTCCAACCGGACGAGCATGGCGATCGCCGGCGACGGTTGGTTGTTGGACCAGTTCCATCTCTCGCCGACCGAGCTGGGGGCGATCTACTCGGCGTTCCTCTTCGCCTACACGGCGGCGATGACTCCCGGAGGCTGGCTGGTCGATCGGATTGGGCCCCGCCTCTCCGTCGGACTCGTCGGGCTGATCACCGGAGTCCTCGCGATCGGGACAGGCGCCGCCGGCGGCCTCGCTTCGACGGCCGGGATGTTGCTCCTGAGCCTGACACTGATCCGTGGAGCGATGGGGATGGCTTCGGCCCCGCTTTATCCGGGCGCGGGCGCCGCTGTGGTCAGCTGGGTCGCCCCCGGGCGGCGCGTCACGGCCATGAGCCTGATCGTCTGCGCGGCGCCGATCGGGATCGCTTGCACATTCCTGGTCTTCGGCCCGCTGCTTCGCTGGCTGGGCGGGCCTGGTGCCTTCGCCGTCCAGGGCCTTGTCACGGCCTCGGTTGCAATCGGCTGGCTCATTTATGTCTCGGATCGTCCGAAAGAGGTGCGAACTGTCCTCGAACCCAGCTCCAGAGAGCCCGTCGGTGGCATGGTCCCGGTCTGGGCCTTGCTGCGCAATCGGAGCCTGGTGTTGCTGACCCTTTGCTATGCGACGGTCAGCTACTTTGAGTATCTCTTCTTCTACTGGATGCACTATTACTTCCAGACCGTGCTGAAGCTACCGGCGGAACTGAGCGACACCTACTCCACCTATCTGCCGATGTCTCTGGCCGTCGGCATCCCGCTAGGAGGTTGGCTGTCGGACCGTCTTTCCGAGACGTTGGGCGCCCGTCGCGCGAGGGCCCTGGTCGGGGCGGGGGGGATGATCGCCAGCGCCGGCCTGCTCTGGCTCGGCCTGTTGGCGAGCTCGCCGGGCTGGATCGTCACGTGGTTCTCTCTGGCCATGGGGGTGATCGGACTGACCGAAGGGCCGATCTGGATGTCGTCCGTGGAGATCGGAGGGAAGCGAGGTGGCCTCAGCGGCGCGATCTGCAACACCGGAGGGAATGCAGGCGGGACGCTGGCGCCATTCCTGACAGCTGTGGTCGGCGAGCGCTTTGGCTGGCCGGCCGCGATTAGCCTCGGCAGCCTCTTTTGCCTTGTCGGGGTGGCTTCCTGGATCTGGATCGACCCCGAAGAGCGGATCGCCTGAGCGAGCACCTTGAGCGCCCTCGAGCGACTCGATATGCTGTACGGACGACAATGCACCGGAGGGCCCTTCATGGTGCCCGTTGGCTCAACACGCGCAATCGAAACGTCGGATGATCGGACCCCGAAGGGCCTCGCACGAAGGTCGCTCGGGCTCGGCGCCGCGGCACTTTCCGGCGGCTTGCTCATTCTGGTGTTCGCCGGAGGGACGGGGTACAGAACTCGTCCCGTCCCTCCCGAGCTGGTCATTCGTCTCAATCAGGTCCCCGGACCGGTGGTTGAGGCGCTGCCCAGAGTCGGTCCGGTGATCGCCTCGGCGATCGTGAAGGCGCGAGGCGAAACGCGGTTCCGCTCGATCGAAGACCTTCGTGCTCGTGTTTCTAGGATTGGCCCGGTTACCGCCGCCGCCCTCCTCCCCCATCTCCAATTCGATGACAACGGGCCGCCCGCAAACGGCCTGCCCACGTCCGAGCCCTGACGCGAGCGAGGTCGTCCAACGATGCCGGAATTCAAGCTCGCGGCGCCCTACCAGCCGGCTGGCGACCAGCCTGAGGCGATCGATAAGCTCGTCGCCGGGATTGACGATCGCCGTCCGCATCAAACTTTGCTGGGGGTCACGGGCTCTGGCAAGACGTTCACGATGGCCAACGTGATCGCGCGTTCGGGTCGGCCGGCGCTCGTCCTGTCTCATAACAAGACGCTGGCGGCCCAGCTCTACGGCGAGTTCAAGGAGTTCTTCCCCGAGAACGCCGTCCGCTACTTCGTCAGCTACTACGACTACTATCAGCCCGAAGCCTACATCCCCCAGCGCGACATCTACATCGAGAAGGACGCGGCGATCAATGACGAGATCGAGCGTCTGAGGCTGGCGGCGACGAGTGCCCTGGTGAGCCGCAATGACGTCATCGTCATCGCCAGCGTCTCGTGCATCTACGGGCTCGGCTCGCCCGAAGATTATCGCAAGATGATGGTGCACCTGAAGGTCGGAGATTGGCTCGACCGCGATGCGATGCTGATGAAGTTCGTCGAGATCCAGTACGGCCGCAATGACGTCAGCTTCGAGCGCGGGAAGTTCCGGGTCCGGGGCGATGTGGTCGAGCTCTGGCCCGCATACGAAGAGGTCGCCTATCGGATCGAGCTCTTCGGCGACGAGATCGAGAGCCTGGCCGTCATCGATCCCGTCTCGGGCGCCGTGATCGAGAAGAAGCCCGACATGTATGTTTATCCCGCCAAGCACTTCGTGCTGCCGGAAGAACGCATCGAGGGCGCCGTCGCCGCGATCCGCAAGGAACTGGACGAACGGCTGGAGCAATTCAAGGAGCAGGGGAAGCTGCTCGAAGCCCAACGCCTGGCGGCACGGACCCGGTACGACATCGAGATGCTCCTCGAGGTCGGTTATTGTTCGGGCATCGAGAACTACAGCCGCCACCTCTCGGGACGCGGTCCGGGAGAAACACCGAACACCCTTCTCGACTTCTTCCCGAAGGATAGCCTGCTCTTCATTGATGAGTCGCACGTGACCATCCCCCAGGTGCGCGGGATGTTTGCCGGCGACTTCAGCCGAAAAGGGACGCTCGTCGAGCACGGCTTCCGGCTCCCCAGCGCGCTTGACAACCGTCCCCTCCGGTTCGACGAGTGGGAGGCGAAGCTCGGGATGCGTATCTACGTCTCGGCCACCCCGGCCGACTACGAGATCGCCATGTCCGGGGGAGAGGTGGTCGAGCAGGTCATCCGCCCGACTGGCCTGGTCGATCCTGTGATCCGGGTCGAGCCGGCCCGTGGCCAGGTTCCGGCGCTGCTCAACGAGATCAAGATCCGCTCGGCACGTGGCGAGCGGGTCCTGGTCACGACCCTGACGAAACGCCTGTCCGAGGACCTCACGCGTTTCCTGAAAGAGCAGGGGGTGAGGTGCAAGTGGCTCCACTCCGAGCTCGATGCGATCGAGCGCGTGACGATTCTCAGGGAGTTACGCGAGGGGGCCTTTGATGCCCTGATCGGCGTGAATCTCTTGCGTGAGGGGCTCGACCTTCCCGAGGTGTCGATGGTTTGTATCCTCGACGCCGACAAGGAAGGCTTCCTGCGGAGCGAGACCTCGCTCATCCAGACGATCGGCCGCGCGGCCCGCCACGTCAACGCCCAGGTTGTGCTCTACGCCGACACGGTGACACGCTCAATGCAGAGGGCGATCGACGAGACGAACCGACGCCGAGACTTGCAACTGGCCTACAACGCGGAGCACGGCATCACGCCGGCGGGCATCGTCAAGGCGATCCGCCGCGGCATCGAGGAAGAGGTTCAGGCCCGAGCCATCGAGCGCAGCGTCGTCGGCGATGAGGAAGAGGCCGTCACGCAGGAATATCTCAACGAGCTGGAAGCCGAGATGCTCAAGGCCGCCGAGTCGCTCGAATTCGAGCGTGCAGCCGCCCTCCGCGACCGGATCATGCAGCTGAAGTCCTCGCGCGATGGCGGACCGGCCCGACCCGCGGCCAGCCCGCAGGGGAAGTCGGCACGCGCCAAGGCGAGGGCCGAAGGTCCCAAGGGAAAAGGCCGAGCGGCCCGCCCCAAACCGGCCTGAGTTCGCCCGGATAAGTCTGCTTTTTCGTCGAATGGAGTCGTCCCGACCCATGCCAGCCACCCCCGATCCTATCAACGCTTGGCCAGGCTTCGGACCCGCGGAGCGGGCGAATGCCGGGTCACTCATCGATCTGGCGCTGGCCGAGGATTTCGGTGAGAGCGGCGACGTCACGTCGCTCTCCACGCTCTCTGCATCCATCGTCGGCTCGGTCCAGTTCAGGGCCAGACATCCGGGGATCCTCGCGGGACTACCGGTCGTGGAGCAGATCGTCGATCGCTTCAGCCTGGGACGCGACTGGTCGGCGTTGAAGAGCGATGGCGATGTGCTCAGCGCCGGAGACGTCATCGCTCACCTCGAGGGGCCGATGCGCAGCTTGCTCGGCCTGGAGCGGACCGCCCTGAACTTCCTGCAACGGCTGAGCGGCATTGCAACCCTCACCGGTCGATTCGTCGACGAGGTCCGTGGGACTCGTGCGCAAATCCTCGATACCCGCAAGACGACCCCCGGTTGGCGGGCCCTGGAGAAATATGCCGTCCGCTGCGGCGGTGGCTCGAACCATCGAATTGGTCTCTATGACATGGTCTTGATCAAGGACAATCATCTGGCGAGCCTGGCGCAAACCGGTGATCCGATCGGCCGGGCCATCGAGGCAGCCAGAAATTTCGTTCCTCCGCGAACCTTCGTCGAGGTCGAAGTCGACTCGCTCGAGCAGCTCGACCGTGCCTTGCAGTGCCGGCCCGACATCATCCTGGTGGACAATCTCGGCCCCGAGGCGCTCCGCGAGGCCGTCAGGAGACGCGACCAGGTCGCCCCGACGGTGCGGCTCGAGGCTTCGGGCGGCGTCAGGCTTGAAACGGTTCGCGCCCTGGCAGAAAGCGGCGTCGATCGGATCAGCGTCGGTGCCCTGACGCATTCAGCCCCCGCGCTCGACATCGGCCTGGATTTCGACGAGCCTCGAAGGCCGTGAACATCGATCTGCTTCAACGCCTGCGAGGTGCCGGGGGAGAATTCCTGCCCGACGCGCTCCTCGGGAACGATCCCGCTCATCTTGCTCGCGAGCTGGATGAGCTGTCCGAGTTCGGCTATGGCATCGAGCGGCACCCGTATCGAGGGTCGGCCTATCGAGGCCCCGCGACGCGGCTTTGCCCCGATCAGATCGAGTGGGGATGGCAACCCCGACACATCGGCCGGCGGATCGCGGTCTGGGATCGGGTCGTGAGCACGAACGACCTGGCCGCACGCGCGGCGAGTTCCGTCGCAAACGACGGACTGGTCGTGATGGCCGAGAGCCAGTCTGCAGGCCGAGGGCGACGAGGCCGGTCGTGGTCTGCACCCCCGAAGGCCGCGATCCTGATGTCCGTCCTGATCTTCCCCCCTCCGCCTCTGGCCGATCCCTCGTGGCTCACGGCGCTGGGAGCGGTCGCTGTGGCAAGGACCATTGCCGTGACCACAGGGTTAAGCCCGCGGATCAAGTGGCCCAATGACGTCCGCATCGATGGCCTGAAGGTGGCGGGGATCCTGGTCGAGCGAGGGGCACGCCCCGGCGTTGTCGTCGGGATCGGCCTGAATGTGAACCTGGTCGAGCTAGATTTCCCGGAGGAGTTCAGGGATGTGGCGACCTCGCTCTCGCAACTGGTCGGATCGTCCCTCGATCGCTCCGATCTCGCTCGAGCCCTCATGATGAACCTGGACGAACTCTATTGTGAAGGGCTCGATGTTGGACGGCATCCGCTAGGCCTTCCCTGGCGCGACCTGAGCGAGCATCTCAACACTCGAGTCGAGGTGACCCATCGCGAGGGCGTCCACCAAGGTCGACTCATTGACCTCACTTTGGGGCATTCACTGACGTTCGAATTGGATGACGGACGGGCGCTCATCATCTCCGAAAGTTCGATTTCCTCGTTGAAAGCCCTGGGCAATCTCCCTCACGGGCCTTGATCAGTCCTCGTCGATCGCCGCGTCTCGAGCTGTTCCCGGCGCTGATCCGTGATTGAAGCCCGAGATCACTCGGGGCGAAATCCTCATTCTGACCCGTCGACCGACCTACGTCGGGCGGGTTATGATCCGGCTTGCCCCACGCCCCGCCCTGGCCTTCCTCGCCCGGCTTCCTTCCTCCGCTTGCCAGGCACCCACCACGGAGCTGCCAACGATGGACGCCTACCCGGTCAGGCGCGGATCTGCCGCCGCGTCACGCGAGGCGACTTCCGCACGTACGCGTCCCGGGTGGTCCCCGGGCCCGCTGATCTTGATGACCTGCCTCCTCGTCAATCCCACCCTCGCCGCCGACACGCCTTCCCGCCCCGGAGCCCTCGTCATGCCCGGACCCCAAGCCGGCTCCCTCTTGGTCGACTGTTACGAGGCATTCCTCCGTAATCACGATATCGAGGCGTTCCGCGAGAATGTCTCGGCTCGCTACAACGAGGGGACGCTCTGCCGGATGGTCCAGAACGGTGAAGTCAATGCACGCAGGGCCGCGGTCCTTGCTCTTGGCCTGACCGGTAGCTTCGAGTCCAACGGCGCCGTTGCCAAGGGGATGTGCGATCCTGACCCCACGGTGCGGAACCTCGCCGACAATGCACTTTGGGCCATCTGGTTCCGTGCCGACAGCCCGGAGAATAACGAGGCCCTCGAAGCGGTCCGCTCGATGAACAATCGCCAGCGCTTCGCCACATCCATCGAGCTGGCAGACAAGCTGATCGAGAGAGCCCCGAAGTTTGCCGAGGCCTACAACCAGCGGGCCATCGCTCGCTTCTTACTCGGCCAGATCGAAGAGAGCGCCGCCGATTGTCGGACGGTCCTGAAGCTGAACCCATACCACTTCGGCGCCTTGCAGGGCATGGGGCAGTGCTACCTCAGGCTAGGCCAGCGCGACAAGGCCCTTGCGACCTTCCGCCAGGCCCTGAAGATCCAGCCTTACAGCCAGGGCCTGAAGGAAACCGTCGCCACGCTCGAATCCGAGGAATGACGTTCGAGCCCTGCCTGGCGGCCGCAGGCAGGGCCCCGAACGATCGCGAAGGGACGGCCCTTAGGCTGCCAGTCATCAAGTCGGGCGGCCCGGGGGCCCCGACCCGCGACCGACTCCATGTCTTCCCCCCCGGGGACATAGAATCAGGCCACAGGCCGGGGCCGCCGGGCCGCCCCTGGCAACCTCGATGTCTCGATCCCGGCGTACTCCAGACCGGTCAGCTGTGCGGGAACGCGGCGGTGACGAGCTTAGCGATCTGAATATACACCGGGATGCCGATCGTGACGTTATAGGAGAACGTCAATCCCAAGGAAGCGGCGAGCGGGAGTGTCGGGCTTGCCTCCGGGATGGCGAGGCGTTGGACCGCCGGCACTGCGATATACGACGCCGCTCCGCAGAGGACGGCGAAGATGACGTAGGTGCCCGGCTCCAGCTGATGCCCGGTGAATAAGCAGTAAGCGTGGGCGACGCAGATGCCGAACGTGGCGAACACGTTGGGGGCGATCAGGGCGAAGGCGATGAATGGCCAGCCTGCCGCCCTCAGGTCCTTCAGCTTCTTCGAGGCCGTCATCCCCATCTCGAGGAGGAAGAGGCAGAGGAGGCCCTGAAAGAGGCTGAGGAACAGGTTATCGTCGTCGTGCGTCACCTTTTCGCCCTGTTTCCGGGCGATGAAACCGATGATGATTCCGCCGAACAGCAGGTATAGCCCCGGATTCAGGAAGACTTCGTGAAGCAGCTCGGGGCTGAAGCCCTTTTTCGGCTTGCTCTGGTTCCCATTGGTCTGGAGCGAAAGTGCATCCTCGGCCAGCAACTGCTCGCGACGCTCGGCCTCGGCCTCGCTCACATCGTGAACGTGACCGTGGCCAAGATGTTCCAGCACGATCGGCTTGGCGTTGGGATTGTAACCAGGCTCGAAGGGCATGTTTCCGAGCGCATCCATGCCCTCATTACGGAGCCTGGAGACGAGGTAGAGGGCCACCAGACAGCCGGGGATCTCCATGATCGCCAACATGACGGGCATATAGGCATCATAGGCCATGTTGATCGAAGTGAGCACGCCGACGCAAGTCACGAATGTGCCGGCCGAGTCCGAGCCGTAATAGCCGGCCACCGTGGCTGCATCGATCTTCCTGAGCCTGGTGAAGGCCCGGAGGGCGAAATAGGCTGCGATGCCGATGATGAAATTCGTGACGAACCCGACGCCCATGAAGCTGGCCGCCTCGCCCAGCTTGCTGCCGGCAAGCTCCGCGAGCTCCTCGCCCCCTTTCCAGCCAATCGCGAGAAGGAGGTAGATCGTCAACCCTTGATAGATGACATGAGGGAAATCGAGCTCCACACCGAGGATGGGGACCAGGAAGCCCATGTAGAAGAAGAGGAGTAATGGCTTGAACAGGTTGTGTCGGAAATTTTCCCAGAAGTCGTGCAGCATGGCCATCGCGCAGAGTCTCCCTAGATTACGGTCTCCTCGACCGAATCAGCCCACGCTCTCACCGACCGTCGGCGCGATAGACGTACGCGTCGAGGGGGCGGCCGATCAGGCGCCTTACTCGGAACGGATGACGAGTTCCATGTATCTCGACGAGATGATCATCTCAACGAGTGGACACGATCCGATGCATTCGCAATGCGATTGATAGGGAGCGAGGCGCGGCGCAGGGAGAGTGAGTCGCGACGCGTACCCGGCCCGATGCCCGGAGATTGACCCTATGCCGTCGATTCCTCGACGACGCACGGATACCCTCCGGATCGAACGCGGCGACGACTCAGCAGCGTAAGAACGGATTGCGGAAGGGCGAGGGGTGGGGCGACGGTCGTGTCGAATCGAACCAGGCGTAAGGGCCCAGTTGCTCAGACCTCGCGAAATTGTCGAATCGAGCGACAAACAAGTGCGAGTCGTCATCCTCGCCGTCGAGTCGTTCGAAGAACGATTCCGACTCGGAATCATCATTCGCCGGCTCGGGTGCCGGGAAATCTTCGTCTTGGGTGACGTCGGAGGAGAGTCGGAAGCAAGCCGAGGAGTGAGGGGCGTGCAACCCGCTGGCCGCATCCGGCGCGATGCCGGGACGGTTCAGTAAGAAGCCGAGCGTGAGGATGAGGGGGGTTAGCATCGACTCGCGCGTCCGGTTCCGGGCCTGCACTTCGTCATACGCCTGTTATTATCTGCCGTTGGTCCCGGTTGGCAAGAGAGATCCACTCCGGAAATTGCCTCGGCTTGATCGATCTCATCGCGGCCCGTTTAAAAGACTCTCGAATGAAGACTCTCCGAATCGATTCGGCCATCGCCCCGCTCCTCGACACGCTCGCCGCGTCGAGACGCGGGATCCTGATCGCGCCTCCAGGCGCCGGCAAGTCGACGAGGGTGCCGCCGGCCATGTTGCGGGCTGGGCTGCTCGACCGGTCGCACCCGGCGGTCATCGTGCTCCAGCCGAGGCGTGTCGCGGCCCGAGCGGTTGCCTCCAGGATTGCCGACGAGCGGGGCTGGACCCTCGGACACGAGGTCGGATATCACGTCCGCTTCGAGCGAAAGCTCGGGCCGAAGACCCTTGTGAGGGTGCTCACTGAAGGCCTGCTCAACCGCCTGCTGCTGGCCGATGCGTTCCTGGACGGTGTGGGCGCGGTCGTCCTCGACGAGTTCCACGAGCGGAGCCTGCATGCCGACCTCGCCCTGGGCCTCCTCCGAGAAATCCAGGAATCCGTGCGCCCGGACCTGATTCTCCTCGTCATGTCTGCGACCATGGACGCCGCCCCCGTGTCCGCGTTCCTGCGGGATGCGCCCGTCATCGAGGCGCCCGGCCGTTCATTCCCGGTCGAGATCAAATATCGACCGACACCGCCGGCCGGGCGCCTCGATGCCGTGGCCGCGGCAGTCGTCGACGCATTAGAGGACGACCTTGCGGGAGACGTGCTCGTCTTCCTGCCCGGCGCCGAGGAGATCCGCAGAGTCGCCCGGTCGCTGGAAACATTCTCCGAGCGGACGGGTGTGCTGATCGCGCCCCTGCACGGGCAATTGCCCACGGAGCAGCAGGATCTGGCGCTCAGGCCGGCCGGGCGTCGCAAGATCATCCTGGCGACCAACATCGCCGAGACCTCGCTGACGATCGAGGGGGTCACCACCGTGATCGACAGCGGAATGGTGCGCGAGGCGTCATTCGATCCGGTTCGAGGCCTCGACCGGCTCGAACTGGGACGGATCAGCAGGGCGTCGGCGACCCAGCGCGCGGGGCGTGCCGGACGAATCGGGCCTGGTCGGTGCATCCGACTCTGGTCCGAGGGCGAGCAGCGTGGCATGGCCGAAAACGACGTCCCGGAAATTCGACGCGTTGACCTGACCGCGGCGACCTTGGCCCTCCACGCATGGGGGCAGTCCGACCCGACCCGATTCGGCTGGTTCGAGGCCCCGCCGATCGAGCGGCTCGACGCCGCCCGGAAATTTCTGGCCGACCTGGGGGCCGTCGACGACCGCCTCGGGATGATCACCCCTCTGGGCCGGCGGATGCTCGAGTTCCCGGCGCATCCGCGGCTCGCACGACTCCTCATCGCCGCGTCGGATGCCGGATTTCCGCGCGAAGGGGCGGCCCTCGCGGCATTACTCTCGGAAAAAGACGTCGCGGTCGAGTCGACGCCCGGCGAGGGTTTCCGTGGACCTCGCAAGGCGAGCTCCGCGGGTACGTCCGATCTCTTCGATCGCCTGGATCGCCTCGATCAGGCCGAGCAGGCACGATTCAGCCCAACGTTGAGGCAGCGAGGCATTGACCCGCATGCGGCCCGGCGGGTGTCGCAGGCCCGTGACCAACTCTCCAGGGCCGCTCGCACGATTTCCCGTGGCCGAGACCGAGGAGGACAGGCCGACGAGGCGACGCTTGCCCGGATGATCTTGCTCGCCTATCCCGACCGCGTTGCCAGGAGGAGGGCAGGGGATCCGCTCGCCGGGGTCCTGGTCGGTGGGCGTGGCGTGCGGCTCGCGCCGGACTCGGTCGTGCGCGACTCGGAATTCTTCCTGGCACTTGACCCCCGCGAGGATCGTCGCGGGGGCGTCGCGGAGTCACGCTGCCGCCTTGCATGTGCGATCCTCCCAGAATGGCTGGAGGAAGACTTTCCGGATGCAATTCGCCGCGAGATGGCGACCCACTTTGATGAGGCGCGAGGCAAGGTCGTCACGACGACCTCCACCTGGTATCGCGATCTCCTGCTGCGACAGGTCGAGCATTCCCAGACCGACGCGGGCGAGACAAGCCGAGCGCTCTCCGACTTCCTCAAAGGACGAGCGCTCGCGTTCCTTCGTGAAGACGAGGCGGCGGCAGGCTTGCTCGATCGCCTGGCGTTCCTCGCCGAATCGATGCCGGACGCCGGCATTCCCCTCATCGACGATCAGGCGGTTGGTGCGATCCTGGAGTCGGCCTGCCAGGGGCGTCGGAGTCTCCAGGAGGTTTGTAAGCAACCGCTCGCTTCGATGGTGCGTGGGCTCTTGACGCACGCGCAGGGGAGGATTCTCGACGAGCAGGCGCCTGAGTCGCTCCTTCTGCCGAGCGGCAATCGGGCCCGCCTGAGCTACGAGGCCGGCCGCCCCCCGGTCCTTGCCGCCCGATTGCAGGAACTCTTCGGCTGGACGAAGACGCCGAAGCTCGCCGGCGGCCGAGTCGCGGTGGTCGTCCACCTGCTCGGTCCCAATTATCGTCCGGTGCAGGTGACCGACGATCTGGCCAGCTTCTGGTCGAACGCCTATTTCCAGGTGCGCAAAGATCTGAGAAACCGTTATCCCAAGCATTCATGGCCGGAAGACCCGCTGACCGCCAAGGCCGAGGCCCGGGGAGGCCGCCGTCAGACCTGACCGGTCAGGTCAGGCAAGCGGCCAGCGCATTCGAGATCCGCGCGAGGTGCGTGCCCTGGTCGCCGGGGGGAAGCGTGGTGAGCACGACGGCAAACGCATCCGCGTCGGGATCGATCCAGCAGAGCGTCCCGGTCGCGCCCCAGTGTCCATACGCTCGTGGGCCTAGCAGATCGCCGAAGAACGCCGAACTGCCCGGCCAACTCAGGCGCCAGCCCAGGCCCCAGGGGCGATGCTGCCGGTCGAGTTCGGGAATCGTCACCATCGGAGCGATCTGGTTCCGCGTCATCGCCCCGACCGTCGCGGGAGCGATGAGTCTGGTTGCGCCAACACGACCCTGGTCGAGCATGAGACGGCAGAGCTTGCCATAGTCCGACGCGGTCGTGGTCAGGCCACCCCAGGGGGCTCCGAAGCCCAGCCAGTAAGCACTATTCCAATGCCAGTCGGTTGCGGCTTGCTCCGGGCTGATCCGCACCGGGGCAACCCGTGATTGCTCGGCGAGGGGGGTGCCGAGCCAGGTATCGTGCATCCCGAGCGGGCCGAAGACTTCGGATGTGAGGAAGCTGGGTAGGGTCGTTCCGCTGACGGCCCTCACGATCGAGCCGAGCGTGGCGGTCCCCATGCTCTGATACCGCACCTGGGTCCCGGGGACGAAGCGCAAGGGAGTCGCGTCGATGGCCGCCTGGAATTCCTCGGTGGTCGCGTGCTCGGCCCGGAGCGCATCGTTCTCTGGGAGCATGTCGGGAAGGCCCGATGTGTGGGTCATCAGGTGGCGGATGCGCACCTCGCCTTTCCCCGCCTGAGCGAAGGTAGGGAGGATGTCGGCCACCCGATCATCGAGCGTCAACGAGCCCCGTTCGACGAGCATCATCGCAGCGAGTACGGTCAGGGGCTTGGTGATCGAAGCCGAGAGGAAGAGGTTTTGGCCATCCACATGGCCGAAAAATCTGGGCGCGATAACTCGGCCGTGACGCCCCAGAATGTAACTGGCCGCGGGGATGACCCCGGTCGAGGTCCAGGTCTCGAGCAGGGAGTCGACCCTGGCAAGCCGGTCGGAGTCGAGCCCGAAATCGTCGGCCAGATCTTCCGGAGAGCCGGTCATATCGGCGAGCCCAGATTAGAAATTCGATGAGCGAATCGATTCGTCTGGCGCAAACAAAAACCCCTGCCAGGCAGGGGTCAATGTTGATCAGAGCCGCCGGGCAGATTCGAACTGCCGGTGGAGGTTTTGCAGACCTCTGCCTTACCACTTGGCTACGGCGGCAATGTCTGCGGAGCGTCGGATCTTAGCGAAGCAACGAAGTTCGGGCAAGATCAACCTCGCAGACAATTTCACGACTCAGAGCACCCCCGCCGTAATCTCGGAGAGGGCACCGACAAAGGCGTCAATGTCGGCGACTGTGCTGAACGGACCGGGGCTGACCCGGATCGTCCCATCGGGGAAGGTCCCCAGGTTGCGGTGCACGTACGGCGAGCAATGCAGGCCGGGGCGGATGGCGATGTCGAAGCTGGAGTCCAGGATCGCCCCGATGTCCTGCGGCGGCAGTTCTTCGGGGCCGATCAGCGAGAGGGCGCCGACGTGACGGGCGGGGTCCCACGTGCCGGCCACCTTCCAGCCCTCGGTCCCCTCGGCCCAGTCGACGACGCGCGTGAGCAGCTCGACCTCATGCCGCCTGAGGTTTTCCTGACCTTGCTCGCTGACCCAGGCGATCCCCGCGGCCAGGCCCGCGACGCCGAGCACGTTGGGCGTCCCCCCTTCGAGGAAGAACGGGAATTGCTCGGGCTGCGTCTCACTGGCCGAGTCTCCGCCCGTGCCGCCTTCACGCCAGGGGCGCAGGCGAGTGCGCGGGCCAACATACAAAGCACCCGTGCCGGTCGGGCCGTAGAGGGCCTTGTGACCCGGGAAGGCGAGCAGGTCGATAGCGGTCGCCTTGAGGTCAATCGGCACGATGCCGGCGGACTGGGCCGCGTCGACAAGGAAGAGGGCCCCCGCCTCGCGGACGATGGCGCCGATCTCGGCGATCGGCTGCAAGGTTCCCAGCACGTTGGAGGCGTGCGTCAGCGCCACCAGTCGGGTTGAAGGCGTGAAGGCCTTGCGGACCTCGTCCGGGTCGAGATAGCCGCCGCTCGACGTCAGGCGGGTCAGTGTGATGAGGCCGGCACGTTCCAGGGCCTGGAGCGGACGGCTCACGGAGTTATGTTCCAGATCCGACGTGATGGCGTGATCGCCGGCCTTCAAGGTCCCCTTGATGGCCATGTTCAGGCCGTCGGTGCAGTTGTACGTGAAGATCCAGCGGTCGGGATTCTCGCCGTGAAACATCACGTTCAGGGCATGCCGACAGGCGTCGAGAGAACGCTCGGCGCCGACCGCCATCTTGTGCCCGGCGCGTCCAGGGTTCGCCAGGCTGGAGCGAGCGAAGGTGTCGAGCGCGCGATAGACGGGCTCGGGCTTGGGAAAGCTGGTGGCGGCATTGTCGAGATAAATCATGTGGCGAGTGTCCGGCTCAAGGCGACCTGCGTATGGCGGTCAACTGCCGACGAACTGGGCGTAAAGCGATCGGGCCTTGGAGACGTCGTTCGTCCCCTTGATGATGGCCCGGCCGTCCGGAAAGACGGTGAATTCGTGCCCTTCGGCCTGGAATTTCATCATGAAAGCGTTGTGCCGGACGTCCCCTAGGTGGGTCAGTCGTCCTGCCATCTCGGAGAAGTTGATCAGGTCGGTGCGCCGCGTCGCGACCTGCACGGCATTGCGCCCGCAGAGCGTCGTGGTATGCGATCCGAGGGCACCGTCGAGCCATTCGAAGTTCCGACGCTGACAACACGGACAGTCGACCTTGCCCAGCAGGCCGGCGACTTTCAGGCGGCGGAAATTCCAGTCCCAGAGGTCAACCATGATCAGCTCGGTATTGAGCGCATCATAGGCCCCCGAGAGGATCTTGATCGCCTCGACCGCCTCGAACGAGGCGATCACGGCCACAGCGGGGCCCAGCACACCGGCGGTCTCGCAGGTGGGGGTCATGCCCGGCGGCGGGTTGTCCTCGATCAAACAGCGTAGGCAAGGAGTGATACCCGGCCGGATCGTCATCGACTGCCCTTCGCTGCCGATCACACCGCCGAAGATCCAGGGCTTATTCAGCTTCACTGCGGCGTCGTTGATGAGGTAACGGGTCTCGAAGTTGTCGGTCCCGTCCAGGATCAGGTCGGCGTCGGAGACGAGGTCGAGGATGTTCGTGTGATCGATGTCGGTGACCACCGCCTCGATCGTCACGGCGCTGTTGATCGCGCGAAGCTTCCGGGCGGCGGCCTCGGACTTGGGGAGGTTGGCGGCGACGTCGTCCTCATCGAACAGGATCTGCCGCTGGAGATTGTGCAGCTCGATAAAGTCGCGGTCGATGATCCGGACGAACCCAACCCCGGCGCGAACCAGATGATTGGCGAGCACCGTCCCTAACGCCCCGCATCCGCAGATGGTGACCCGCGAGGCCATCAACTTGCGCTGGCCCGCTTCGCCAAGCGCCGGGAAGCGGACCTGCCGGCTGTATCGATCCAACGATCCCGCTTCAGTCGCCATGAACGCCCTCTTCCCGCCCCGTGCCGAGGCCCCCTCGAAGTCGGTCCGAGCTGCCCAGGTTCAACGGATCAGCCGCCCGCCACGGCCGGAATGATGCTGACCTCGTCCTTGTCGGTGACGGGCGTCTCGAGGTCTTCCAGGAAGCGGATGTCTTCGTTGTTCACGTAGACATTGACGAATCGGCGTAGGTCGGCGCCATCGAAGAGCCGCTCGCGGATCGCGGGGAACTGCTCGCCGAGGTGGCCGAGCACGGCGCCGACGGTGGCGCCGGTGGCGTCCACGCTATCTTTGCCGCCCGAGTGAGGCCGAAGCGGGGTCGGGATGCGGACGATGGGCATGGCTCTCGGTTCCTGTCGTTTCAGAGTGTCGATGCTGGCCGTCGAAAGTCGGGCCCGCGACCCATCCGGCCGCGGGTCTCCGACGTATCCTGTCATTGCGTGAAAAGTCAGGCCCCGGCGCCGAGCAGGGCCGTCTCGCAGACGGCGGCGCCAACCAGGGCTTCGAAGTCATCCATGGTCGGCCGGATCACGACCGGCTCGTCGATCTTGCCCTTGAGGGCTTCCTGCGTCTTCAGGCCGTTGCCGGTGATGCAGATCACCGTCGAGCCATCGCGGTCGATCCGCCCTTGCTCGATCAGCTTGCGCAGGACGGCCACGGTCACACCGCCGGCGGTCTCGGTGAAGACCCCTTCGGTCTCCGCCAGCAGCTTCATCCCCTCGATGATCAGGTCATCATCGACGTCTTCGCCCCATCCGCCCGTTTCGTGCATCAGGCGAGAGGCGAAATAGCCGTCGGCCGGGTCGCCGATGGCCAGGCTCTTGGCAATCGTGTTCGGGTTCTTCACTGGCCGAACTTTCAGGGCCTCGGTCTTTACCGTATTGGTGATCGGGTTGCACCCGGTCGCCTGCGCCCCGAACATCTTCGTGGTCACAGGCCCGACGAATCCGAGCCGCTCGAATTCCTTGAACGACTTGTGGATCTTGCCGATCAGGCTGCCGCCGGCCATCGGCGCCACGACGTGGTCCGGCGTCCGCCAGCCCAGGTCCTCGGCGATCTCGAAGCCCATCGTCTTCGATCCCTCGGCGTAGAACGGCCTGAGGTTCACGTTGACGAAGCCCCAGCCGTACCGGAAGGCGATCTGCGAGCAGAGCCGGTTGACGTGGTCGTAATTCCCCCGGATCGCGATGACCTTGGAGCCGTAGACCGTCGCCCCCAGCACCTTGCCGGCCTCGAGGTCGTGCGGGATCAAGATATACGCTTCCAGGCCCGCCGCCGCGGCATTGGCCGCAACGCTGCCGGCCAGGTTTCCGGTGGACGCGCAGCCGACGGTCTTGAACCCCAGCTCGACCGCCTTGGAGAGCGCCACGGCGACGACGCGATCCTTGAACGACAGGGACGGGTGATTCACCGCATCATTCTTGATGTAGAGCTCGGCCACCCCCAGCGCCTTGGCCAGCCGATCGGCCTTGATCAGCGGGGTGCCGCCGACGTGCTTGCCCACGGTCGGCTCGCCGTCGATGGGCAGCAGTTCCCGATAGCGCCACATCGTATGGGGCCGCGAGGCGATGGACTCGCGGGTCATCGACCGGCCGACGGCGTCGTAGTCATAGACCACTTCGAGCGGACCGAAGTCGTCGGTGCAGAAGTTCAGGGCCTGCTTGGGGTACATCTTGCCGCAGAGGCGACACTTCAAGCCGAGGGCGAATTCTTCTTGCACCGGATATTCTCCACGCTTGCAGAGGATGGCGAATCCGTCTCGAGGACGACTCCCGCGGACCGTCATCGCTGACGTGCCGCGGAAACTCATCCCCGGGCGCTCTCATCCAGCAAACGCGAGCCCACGGAGGTCGACCCTAAGGCGGATCGACCGCACCAACGCGAGGTTGATGTCCGTGGGAAGGGCAGGCCGTACCCGGCGAATCCCGATGAATGCGGGGGGGCCGGAGGCAGTCTAAGAGAGTGCCCTCGCCGGACGGCAAGGAATGCCGCACAGCTCAGGCGTTCTTATCTGTCCCATCGGCACACCCGACACCCGCAGGCGATCCGAAGATCGCAGCAGGTCCATCAAGGAGCACAGGGCAGGAGTTAGCACCAGCATCCACCGCGATGGTGGACCGGTTGCTGTGGCGTCGCAGGGCCCGTCCCTCAGCCACTCTGGATAAGAAGCGCACCGAATTATGATGCCCCAACTCTACAACCACGGCCCACCAAGGTCAAGCGGCCCGGTCGAGATCCTCCAGCCCGATGAAGCCTGTTGTGCAGGTCGACCGGCCGAAGGGCCTCCGATCCTCAGGACAAGTGGCGATCCGGCACTGGCCGCTGAAATTCTCCCCGAGACACGACGAGCGGCAGAGTCGTCGCGAGCAGTCGATAGGCCAGGTACCCGGCCAATGAATCCAGCTCTTTTACCTTGATTCCGTAGGTCGTCAGCCAGTTGGGTCGTGGGTCCCGATTAAGCCGTCGATCCACGCATGCCCAGAACCAGTTGAAGCCTCCCACATAGGCCCGTGACACCCGTTGTGTTCGCGTTCCCCGAAGCGTAAAGGACGTTCTCTCGGCGTTCAGGAATCGGCCGACGGTGTGGCATCGAATTGAAGCCCGGCACCGTTGCTGGTCGCCTCGAACCCGCCATTTAACACCAAATTCGCCTGAGTACCGCCAGCAACGCCGAAAGGTAATGCGAGAGGCTTTGAGCCGATTAGCTCTTTCTAGCGAGGCTTTCCTTCGGATGACGACCCAATAAACTACAACTGGGGGGCGAGACTCTTGATTGTGCTGGCTCTTTGAGGAGTTCCAGCGAATCCCCTGACGCCGAGCCCGAGAAGGTCGAAACCATCCATCAACAAGGTCGGCGGAAATCCCGCAGGCGGAGGGAGCCGATGGCGATCGCGACGGGAAGCCGGGGAGACTCCCCATCCGCAATAACTCCGGTCGAGATCGAGGCTCGAGTACGGGAGATCGGCCGCGACCTCTTCCGCCGGATCGGCCGGGGTGCGACTCCCTTTCAACGCGCCTGGTGGGACGACAAGTTCATGGGCCTGACCATGGGCGATCCCGCCGTCAAGGTCCAGCTGTTTCGCTTCATCGATGCCCTGCCAGCCCTGAAGGACGCGACCTCGGTCCGTCGCCACCTTCGCGAGTTTTTAGATGAGGCCGGGGCGAAGGTTCCAAGTTGGATGAACGTCGCCGTCGATCTCGCCCCCGAGGGCTCGATGCGTGCCGAACTCCTCGCGGCGACGGCAACCTGGGCAGCCACGAACATGGCTCGAAGGTTCATCGCCGGCTCGGATCCGCGAGAGGCCTTGCAGACGGTGCTTCGCCTACGCCAGCGAGGAATCGGATTCACTGCGGACCTCCTCGGAGAGGCCGTCATCAGTGAGGCTGAAGCCGACATCTACCAGCAATCATGCCTCAGCTTGATCAGCGGATTAGTCGGCTCCCTGGACGACGAGCCCGAACGGCCTGGGATCGACCGCGGTTTTGATGGGCCCGTGCCCAGGGTGAATCTCTCGATCAAACTGACCAGCCTGACAACCGATTTCGATGCGCTTCATGCGGAGGCGACCGCGGCAGCCGTTTGCGGTCGTTTGCGGCCGATCCTTCGCGAGGCGCAACGGCTCGGCGCCTACGTTCACGTCGACATGGAGCAATATGCCCACAAAGACCTGACCCTAGAGATCTTCCGACGGGTCCTGTCCGAACCCGAATTCCTGAACTGGCCGGATGTCGGCATCGTCGCCCAGGCTTATCTGGCGGAGACGTTCGACGATCTAAAAGGCCTGCGGGACTGGGCGGAGGCTCGAGGAACGCCGGTGACGATCCGGTTGGTGAAGGGTGCTTATTGGGATTACGAGGTCATCCACGCACAGGAGGCAGGCTGGCCAGTCCCGGTCTACACCGAGAAGTGGCAATCCGACGCCAATTTCGAGCGATGTTCCCGCTTTCTCATGGAGAATTCACGGGTCCTTCGCCCGGCCCTGGCGAGTCATAACGTCCGCAGCCTGGCCGCCGGGTTGGCCGTCGCCGAGTCTCTGGGCGTGCCCAAGAACGCGTATGAGCTCCAGGTGCTTCACGGTATGGGGGAGCCAATCGCCCGCGCGCTTGTGGCCTCAGAATATCGGGTGCGAGTTTACACGCCATATGGGGCTATCTTGCCTGGAATGGCCTACCTCGTGCGTCGGCTCCTGGAAAATACGTCGAACGAGTCGTTCCTCAAGGCCAGCTTCGTCGATCGCCGCGAGGTCGACGACTTGCTCAGAAACCCTGAAGAGGTCGGCACCATGCTCGGAATCCGACGACGGACGAAGGCGACACCGGCCGTCGTCATCCAGGCCCCCTTCTGCAACGAACCGTTGACGGATTTCACGCGAAGACCTGCCCGCGAGGCTATGCTCGCCGCACTGAAACGCGTCGAGGGCGCGTTGGGGCGGACATACCCGCTCAGGCTCGATGGAAATGAGATCAGGAGCACCGGCACGCTCGATTCGACCGACCCGGGGCGTTCCTCTCGCCTGGTCGGTCGGTTTGCCATGGCAACCGCCGATCACGCATCCCTGGCAGTGCGAATCGCCCGCGAGGCGGCGCCCGGCTGGGCCGCGACACCGGCCTCCGATCGAGCGGCCGTCCTGATGCGGGCCGCGGTCATCCTCCGCGAGCGAAAATTCGATCTCGCCGCCTGGGAAGTTTACGAGTGTGCCAAGCCCTGGCGCGAGGCCGACGGTGACGTCGCCGAGGCGATCGACTTCTGCGAGTTCTATGCTCGCGAGATGCTCAGGCTCGCCCAACCGGTGGTCCGCGACGTCCCCGGCGAGACCAACCGCATCGAGGTCATCCCAAGGGGTGTGGCCGTGGTGATTCCACCCTGGAATTTCCCGCTCGCGATCCCCTGCGGCATGACGGTCGCAGCCCTCGTCGCAGGCAACCCTGTGATCCTCAAGCCCGCCGAGCAGTCCCCAACGATCGCCTGGCACCTGGCTGAAATCCTTGGAGAGGCAGGCCTACCTCCGGGAGTCCTTCAGTTCCTCCCGGGCGAAGGCGAGGACATCGGCCGCGCGCTCGTCGAGGATCCGGGTGTCGACCTGATCGCGTTCACCGGCTCGGTCAAGGTTGGGCTCGAAATCAACCGATCTGCGGCGCAATCGCGCCCGGGCATGGATCACGTCAAGCGGGTCATCGCCGAGATGGGAGGGAAGAATGCAATCATCATCGATGATGACGCCGACCTCGACGAGGCGGTTCTCGGGGTCGTGCGTAGCGCATTCGGTTATTCGGGCCAGAAATGCTCGGCCTGCTCTCGGGTCATCGTCCTCGACCGGATCTACGAGGCGTTCGTCGTGCGTCTGGCCGAGGCCGCACGTGCCGTCGTGATCGGCCAGGCCGAAGACCCCGAGACTGTCGTCGGCCCCCTCATTGATGCCGAAGCCGCCGATCGGATCCGCATGTACTCCGGTCTCGCCGAGACCGAGGGCCGCGTCGTGGCACGTGGAAATCCTGGCCCGCTTGTGCAACACGGCCACTTTGTTGCGCCGATCGTAGTTGCCGACGTGCTTCCCTCGGCCCGCCTAGCCCGGGAGGAAATTTTCGGTCCGGTAGTCGTTGTTTTGCGAGCTTCAGACTTAGCGGACGCGATCGAGATTGCCAATGGGACGTCCTACGCCCTGACGGGCGGAATCTATTCGCGAAGTCCTGCGAACATCGAGCGTATCCGCCGATCGTTCCGAGTCGGGAACCTCTACATCAACCGCCCGATCACCGGCGCAATCGTCGACCGGCAGCCATTCGGCGGCTTCAAGCTCTCGGGCATCGGCACAAAGGCGGGTGGATCCGATTATCTCCGAGAATTCCTTTTGACTCGTACCGTGACCGAGAACACACTCCGACGAGGGTTCGCTCCCGAAGACGATCCGGTCGGTACTGAGTCGATTGGCACGGGGCTTTAAACCGCTCTTGGAGATCAGCCGGCCTTACGCTCAGCGGCCGTTGGACGCTTGGGGTCAATCGCCGAGGCGAACGCTGCGAGCGTCGGCCGCTCGATCGCTTCGTAATCCTCGTAGCGCATCCGGACCCCTTCGAAACGTGTGTTGGCCTCGAAGACGATCACTGGGCCGCCGGACAAGCTTCGATCCACCACAGTCTCGAGCCCGTAGAGCCGGCCGAAGGGGGGAAGCGCCCCTGGCTCGCAGTCCGCGAACAAGTCGGCGAGCTCATCAGGAGTCGCGAGTCGAGCCGTCTCCCCGAGATGAGTTCCAAGAAGGCCCAGGTCGACACGATGCGTCGATGGCAAGACGGCCAGGACCATCCGCTCTCCTGCGCAGATGACCACCACCTTAACCACACTCCGCCCCGGGACATGGACGCTGTGCGCCAGTCGAGTCGCTGATGCGACCGGCCGGTGGAGGAGAATTTCAAAGCGGACGTGCTGGGTCGTCAAGTATTCGCGGATGAACATCGAGGGCGCTCCTCTCAGTCGCGATCGCCGTGGTGGTCCATATGGCGAACCAGCCCCTGTCAATATAGACTATTTCGGAGGCTTGGGTAGTTTGAGCTGATTGGATTTCTCGTGACGACAGACTGGCCTGGGCGATTTCTCGGGTCGCGCCCCGAGATCCTTGTAAGTTTTTCTCAAGTCCCGCCGAATTCAAGCACCAAATCGGTTCCCGTGTACGATTGTTGAACTGACGGATCAATTCGCCGGCCGTGACTTGAGCGTTGTGGCTTTCCCTCAACACTTACATTTAGGGGATGTCGAATTAAACCCATTCTTGACGGGCAAGATCGAGAGTCGTGATCTAGGTCGATCTCGGCTTCTTAGAGAGTCGATTTCAGAGAATGAGTTTCGATCTCACCCGGCTAAGATAAAATGAATCGAGCTGCGGACGTCGTGTCCGACACGACTTTCGGCGAATCAAATTGCGGTTTTCGCGTTTGACATCCACGAAATGACTCGGATATCTCAACGGAAAAGCCGTCACGAAAGGAGCTTAGATTCGATCACTGGGATTGCTCGGCGGAATCGAGAGGGTAGACTGTTCTATGCTGGGTCGTGGTGGGCCTGATGACCGCCTCGGCGCGGGTAGATTGGTCTTCTAGGCCAGTTAACTCGGGCATGCCGGGGAGGAAAGTCCGGACTCCGCAGGGCGCGATGGTGGGTAACGCCCACCGCCCGTTTTCGGGTAGGGACAGTGCCACAGAAAATAAACCGCCTCGGCAAACGCCTCTCGGGGCAGTCGCCGAGGTAAGGGTGAAACGGTGAGGTAAGAGCTCACCAGCAGATCGGGTGACCGGCCTGGCTAGGTAAACCCCATCGGGAGCAAGACCAAATAGGAGAGCAGTGATCTCGGGGTATCGAGAGATGCAACGGGGTCCGCGGGTTGGCCCGGCCCGTTATGACTCTCGGGTAGGTCGCTTGAGGCGCCGGGCAACCGGTGTCCTAGAGAAATGGTCATCCGGGAGGGCTCAAATCCTCCCGACAGAATCCGGCTTACCGGCCCACCACGTCCTCGCTCAAATAAGATTCTCTTGCTTGCCCGGGATGGATCCGGGACATTCTTCCAACCTACGTTGCCGTTGCGGGAATGGCCCGAAACTTTCTTCCTTTTTCAACGATCTGACTTGTCCGGCGGGTGTCCGTGAAATACGATGGATGCATTGACCGGAAATCCGATCGAACTCGTCATGAGACGGCTCATGACTTGTTGGGAGCGACGGCATGAACCCAGAACAGATCGTCAAAGGCGCCATCGTCGATTCCTGGGTCGAAGGTGCCCCCTCCAGGGGGACTCGTACTCGACTGGTGCTCCAAGTCGTCCCTCGTGGCCGTCCCAAGGATCTGCTCATCGTCGAGGCGGAACCTTCGCTCGTCCCCGACAGCGGGTGGCTCGAAGACCTCAGGGAAAATCTCTGCCACGGCAGCCCGGTCTCGGCGGTCGTGCGTAAGACGATCGGCGGCCTCTTTCGTGCTTCATCGTTGCAACTGAACCGTTGACGAGTTCGATCGCCGGGGAAATCTCGCCGCCCTCTTGACCCTAGGTCGCCGTCCACTTACAAAAACAGGGACGGAGCCGGGTCGAGATCGGGATCGCTGCGGCGGAATTAGAGGCGAAGGCGCCCTTCCGCCCGCCGCCCTTCCCCGGAACGTAATTCGGATCGGGCGACCCACAGTTCATTGGGTCAACGCCTCGCCCGAAGACCGGCCCGAGCCATCGGGACACCCGCCTTTCATGTCACAGACTTTGCATCGCCCGCAGGCCTACAAACGCGGCACCCTGGCGCGGATTGTTGAAGGCCTTCGCTACGGGGGCGGGATCGGCCAGTGGTCCTGGCTCGTCCACCGGATCACCGGGCTGGGCATCCTGTTCTTCCTGATCATCCACATCATCGACACGTTTTTCGTCGTGGCCTATCCGGGCCTCTACGACCACACGGTGGCGATCTATGGCGGCACGGTCGGGGGGCTCCCGGACTGGATCGGGCTCAACGGTTACTGGTGGAGCCTCCGCTGGGGCTTCCGGTTCGCCGAGCTTGGGTTGATCGCCTGCGTGCTCTTCCACGCAATCAACGGGGTCCGGATCATCCTGTTCGACTTCTGGCCGGGCGCCGTGGCGCACCAGAAGCAGATCTTCACGGTGGTCCTGGGCCTGTTCGTGGCCATCATGCTGCCGGTCACCGCCTGGGTCTTCTACTCGCTCATGCAGCCTCCGGCTCACCACGGGGCCGCGGCCACCGCGCCCGTCGGCGGCGGTGCCACGCTCGCGCCCATCGGCGCCGGTCACTGAGCCAGGAATGCCCTCGGCGGGCCTTCGGTCTGACGATCCACCGACGATCGAGACCTTCCGTCTCGCACAGACACAGTCGATAAAGGGGTGACACTCGTGGCGCGTTCCAACGCGGGGCGACGGATCAAGCCGGCAGGCGGCTTCGAGCTGTTCGCCTGGTTCTTCATGCGGATCTCGGGCCTGTTCCTCGTCTTCCTGGCCCTGGGTCATCTGTTCATCACCCACATTTTGAACAACGTCGAGAACATCAATTACTACTTCGTCGCCTCCCGTTGGGCCGACCCGAAGACCGGCGTCTTCTGGCGGCTCTGGGACCTGACGATGATCAATCTGGCCGTGTTCCACGGATTCAACGGACTGCGCCAGATCCTCGACGAGTACATCAGTCGACCGGGCCGGCGGGTCGTGGTGCACACCTTGATCTGGACCGCCACCATCGGCCTGATTGTCATCGGCTCCTATGCCATCTTGCTTTTCCAGCAGGACAAGGAATACATCGAGAAGTGGAAGGCTGAGCGGGCCGGCTCCGTCGTTTCAGCCCCCGCCGCTACCACCTCTCATCCGGCCCGGATCGAGGTCGGCCTCGATCGCCGGCCCTGACTCATCCGCCAACCTATGCCGCCCGCCCGATCGCCCGCCCGCGACCGATCGATTCACCCATTCCCGCGACACGTTCGCGTCAATCAAGACTCTATGAATTACCACAGATTCGACAACATCATCGTCGGGGCCGGCGGCGCGGGCATGATGGCCGCGCTCGAGTCGAGCAAGCGAGTCGGCACCGCCGTCGTCAGCAAGCTTTACCCCGTCCGCTCGCATACCGGGGCCGCCCAGGGGGGAATCGCCGCGGCGCTTTCCAACCTCGAGAGCGATTCCTGGGAGAATCACGCCTACGACACGATCAAGGGCGGCGACTTCATGGTCGACCAGACCGCGGCGGAGATCCTCTGCCGCGAGGCCGTCGACGCGATTTATGACCTCGAGCATATGGGCCTGCCATTCGACCGCACCGCGGACGGGCGGATCAGCCAGCGTCGGTTCGGCGGCCACACCAAGCCGAACCCCAAGTACGACCCCTCAGCGGCCCCCGGCACCGAGGCCGCCAAGCCTCGCGTTCCAGTCATGCGTGCCTGTCACGCCGCCGACCGAACCGGTCACATGATCCTGCAGACCCTCTATCAGCAGTGCATCAAGCAGGGGGTCACCTTCTTCGACGAATTCCACATGCTCGACCTCATCATCGAGGATGGGGAGTGCCGCGGAATCGTCGCGATCGAGATCGCCACCGGACAATTGCACACGTTCCACGCCAAGAGCGTGTTGCTGGCCACCGGCGGGTTCGGCAGGATGTTCAAAGTCTCCTCCAACGCCTACGCCCTCACCGGCGACGGCCCGGCGATCGCCTATCGGCATGGGCTACCGCTGGAGGACATGGAGTTCTACCAGTTCCACCCGACGGGCATCTATCGCCTGGGGATCTTGCTGTCGGAAGCCTGCCGCGGCGACGGCGGGGTGATGTTCAACGGCAAGGGCGAGAGGTTCATGGAGACTTACGCTCCGAACCTGAAGGACCTGGCCAGCCGCGATGTCTGCTCGCGCTCGATATATCAGGAAGTCCGAGCTGGCCGCGGGGTCGACGGCAAGGATTTCGTCCACCTGGACATCCGGGCCCAGACGATCAACCGGTACAAGACCAGCCCGACCGGCCACGACGTGGACGACGCCTGGGTGGAGCGACGTCTCCCCGACATTATCGAATTCGCCCGCACCTATCTGGGCGTCGATCCCATCAAGGAGCCGATGCCCATCCAGCCGACGGCGCACTACGCCATGGGCGGGGTGCCTACGGATATCCACGGCCGGGTCCGCAGCAATGCCTCGGGAGGGATTGTCAAGGGGCTCTACGCCGCAGGCGAATCGGCCTGCGTCAGCGTGCATGGCGCGAATCGGCTAGGCACAAACAGCCTTGTCGACCTCGTCGTCTACGGCAAGCGGGCTGGCCGCCACATGGCCGAACATGCCCATTCGGTGAATTTCGGCGAACTGCCCCCCAATCCCGAAGCCCCGACGAGGGCCGCGATCGACGCCCTGCTGTCGAGGCCCAGGTCCGAGCCGTGGGTCAAAATTCGCGACGAGATGCAGTCCACCATGATGGACAACTGCGGCGTCTACCGCACGGCCGAGACCCTGGAGAAGGCGAAGTCAGACATCGCCCGCCTCAAAGAGGCGTACTCTCGCGTCGGCGTGCAGGACAAGGGCTCGATCTTCAATACCGGCCTGCTGGAAGTGCTCGAGCTCGGTTGCTTGCTCGACCTCGCCGAGGCCACCGTCGCCAGCGCCCTGGCCAGGCGCGAGAGCCGCGGCGGTCATTCGCGAGAAGACTTCCCGGACCGCAATGACGTCGATTTCTTCGCGCACAGCATGGTCTCGCAGGCCCCCGATGGCGGGACGAAGGTCGACTACATGCCGGTCGACATCATCTACGTCGAGAAGGACGGCCAGCAGGTCTCCAAATACCCACTCGAAATCCGCAAATACTGAGTTGAAGGCCCGACCGCGTCGAGCGTTGCACTCGCACACACGAACCGCCCGAGCAGGATTCACCACCCATGTCCATCGCAGCCGCGACCCGCACGCTCAAGGTCCGGATCAAGCGGTACGACCCTGAGCTGGACCAGCCCCCGCGCTGGGAAGAATACGACATCGAGGCCGACCCGCTCGACCGGGTCCTCGACGTCATCCAGAATGTGAAGTGGCTGCACGACGATAGCCTCGGCCTGCGACGCTCGTGCGCCCACGGCGTCTGCGGCTCCGATGCCATGCGCATCAATGGCGTCAACGCCCTGGCGTGCAAGATCCTGGTGAAGAACGTGCGAGGCGACACCCTCACCGTCGAGCCGATCCTCGGCCTGCCGGTGATCAAGGACCTGATCGTCGACATGAAGCCGTTCTTCGACCACTACAAGGCCGTGATGCCCTACCTGGTCAATGACGACCCGCCGCCCACCACGGAGCGCATCCAGACGCCCGAGGAACGGGCTCGGTTCGACGACACCACCAAGTGCATCCTCTGCGCCTGCTGCACCACCGCCTGCCCGCCGTTCTGGGGCGACCAGAAATACGTCGGCCCCGCCGCCATCGTCAATGCTCACCGCTTCATCTTCGACTCCCGCGACCGCGGGGCCGCCGAACGACTCGACATCCTGAATGATGCCGAGGGCGTCTGGCGCTGCCGCACGGTCTTCAATTGCACCAGCGCCTGCCCGCGCGACATCAAGGTCACGCAGGCGATCCAGGAAGTGAAGCGGGCGTTACTCACGGGCAGCGTCCACACCGACGACGCCCTGCATATCCTCGAGTCCTGACATCCGATCAGCACATGGATAGCCCGGCAGCCGGACGAGACGGATCCGGCCGCCGGGCTTCGTACGTCCCGAAGGTTCGATGCGGAGTGCCCCATCTCTCCGGGGCTTCGACATCGGCGGATCGACGCCCGCCGGTTCCACGATTTGACCGACCGTGATGGGGAGGGCTCCGATGAAGGTACATTCCGCGACCCGGCTGGGATCGATCCTGGTACTGGCCCTCGGTGTGGGCGCCCACGCCCAGACCCCGACGGCACCGCGAGAATCGCTGGAGAGTCGGGTCGAGACTGTCCTCGGAACTCCGTCCTTTCGCGACGCCCACTGGGGACTTCTCGTCGTCGACGTTTCGTCGGGCGCCACGATTTACGCCCGCAACCCCGACCAGATGTTCGGGCCGGCCTCGGTCACCAAGCTCTTCAGCACCGCCGCCGCCTGGAGCGACCTGGGGCCAGACTACCGGTTCAAGACCCCCGTCGTGCGCAAGGGCGACGTGGTCGACGGGACGCTTAAAGGCGACCTGATCCTCGTCGCCAAGGGCGACCTGAGCATGGGGGGGCGCACCGGCTCCGATGGCCGGCTCCTGTTCAACGGCGATGATCACATCTACTCGGGCGCCAAGCTGATCGATGCCGACCCGCTCGCGGGCCTGATCGAGCTGGCCGATGGCGTGAAGGCCGCCGGGATCACCAAGGTCGAAGGCAACGTGCTGGTCGACGATCGCTACTTCGCCCCGGCGAAGAGTTCGGGAAGCGGACCGGAAAACGTCTCGCCGATCGTCATCAACGACAACCTGATCGACGTCGTGGTCAAAGCGGGTGCCAAGCCGGGCGATGCCGCCGAAGTCTCGATCGTCCCACCGACGTCCTACGTGACCTACGAGTCTCGCGTCGTCACAGAGGAATCTGGAACGAAGCCGTCGATCTCGATCGAGGTCGCCGGCCCTCGACGGTTCGTCGTCAAAGGTAAGGTTCCTGCCGGTCACGGCCCGGTCGTGGCGATCTATGAAGCCGATCAGCCCGCGTCGTTTGCCCGCGCCGTCTTCATCGAGACATTGCGCCGCCGCGGCGTCGAAGTCTCGGTCTCGCCGCTCGGTTCGAACGAGGAGAAGGACCTGCCCAGCCAGGCGGAGGTCGCCGGCTTGCCCAAGGTGGCCGAGTACACTTCACCGCCGCTCAAGGAATTCGTACGAGTCATTCTCAAAGTCAGCCACAACCTGCACGCCAGCACCCTGCCGCTCCTGATCGCGGCCCATCACGGCGAGCGCACGGCCCGCGAGGGTCTGAGGCGCGAAGGCCAGATTCTCCAGCATCTGGGCGTCGCTCCCGGCTCGGCCTCCTTCGGCGGCGGTGCCGGGGGCGAGCGAGCCGACATGGTGACGCCCAGGGGGACCGTTGCCTTGCTCCGCACGATGGCCGCTCGCGACGACTTTCCGGCCTACGAGGATGCCCTCCCGATCCTGGGCGGAACAGGCACCCTCGCCAGTGCGGTTCCGTCGGATAGCCCCGCGATTGGCCACGTGAAGGCGAAGACGGGAACCTACTTCGTGGGCAACTCGCTCAACGGCAAGTCGATTCTCACGAGCAAGGCGCTTGCCGGCTACATTGACACCGCGGGCGGCCGAAAGCTGGCATTCGCCTTCTTCTTGAACGGCCTGCCTATGAACGAAGTTGTCACCCCCTCCGCGGCCGGCAAGCTCCTGGGCAAGCTCAGCGAGGTCTTCTATCTGGACGACGCACCCGCACCGATCTCCAAGCCGGAGACTACCGACCGGTGATCTCCGATTTCGCGATCCATGACAGCCTCACGGCTCTCATTCGTCCTCGCAGCGGTTTCGTGACTCGATAGGAGCCGTCGGGGCGGGCTGGACGGCCCGCGGCATGTGCGGGGCGGTCGGGGTGGGGACCGGTGGGTCGGCCCGGAATTCGACCGCGGGTTTCGCCGATGTCCGGCTCACCACGGTCAGGTCGTTGCCTGCCGATTCGGCCTGGCGGAGAGTGACCTCTCGGGTGGGCGGCGGCATCAAGATCCCCGCGGCTTCGAATCGCTTCTGGATCTGGGTGCAGAGCCGGTGCTTCACGCGTCCGCCCAGGCTCGGGTCGGGCACATGGACGTGCAAGATCAGGTTGATCGATGACTCGCCGAAACCCTCCATGAAGGCGATCGGCAGTGGATTCCGCAGGACGTCCGCATCCTCTCGGGCGATCATCAGCAGGAGGTCGGTCGCGCGATCCGGGCAGCTTCCCTGGGCGACCCGCAACGGGATCGACACCCGGATCACCTTGTCCTTGAGCGTCCAGTTGACGAGATCGCCGGTGATGAAGGCCCGATTGGGCACGATCATGCTGTGATTGTCGGCGTTATTGATGGTGGTTGCGCGGATGTTGATCCGGTCCACGGTGCCCGTCATGCCGGCCACGGTCACGAGGTCGCCCACGCGGATCGGCCGCTCAAGCAACAGGATGATGCCGCTGACGAAGTTCGAGACAATCTCCTGCAAGCCGAAGCCAAGACCGACGCCGAGCGCGGCGAGCACCACACCGATCTCCTTGACGCCGAGCTTGACCGCCGAGAGCACTCCCAGCGTCCCCATCGCCAGGGCGAGATAGCGGCCCAGCGTGAGGATCGCGTAGCGGGTGCCGGGGTCGTCAGACATCCTGGGGAAGACGACCAGCTCGAACAGCGTGGAAATGTGCTTCCAGACGAGGGCGGTCAGGGCGAGCATGACGAGGGCCTGTGTTGCGTCGCCCACCGTCAGGCCGGTTGTCTGATCGATCGGCCAGAGCGGCATGCCACCGATCGACCGGAACAGTGCGAGGTCGACTTCCCAGACCCATCCGCAGGCGAGCAGGCCGATCGCGGGAATGGCCAGGCGGACGAGCTTGCATAGGGCCTCGGGAAACTTCTCGTTATCGACGACCCCCTTCAGCTTGCCGGTGGACAGCCAGCGCCAGGAGTGTTCCTCGATTGCCGAGACCGCAAGCTTCCGCCCGGCCCAGCTCAGGCTGATGATCGCCAGCGAGGGGAGGCCTGCCGTGGCCAGACGCCGGGCGGTGTAGGCATAGCCCGAGGCATCGAGCAGCACGATCGTCGCGACGATGCCCAGAAGGGTCCAAGCCGCCTGCCTCCGATGCCGGACGACCCAGCCCCGCTTCTCGGTGGCCTCGTCGATCCAGGCAATGAGCGGCGAGTTCTTCCGGAGAAGGCGGAAGCAGACCGCCCAGACGACCAGGCCGTAGGCCAGCCCCAGCAAGTGGCCCGTGACCGAGGCCGAGATCGGCCGATCCGACGGGGCGAGAAGGCCCCCCTCGAGGAGCCCGCGGGGCACAAGGCAGGCCAGGCCGCCGACGATCAGAACCCGAACCGCGGCGCGGACCTGACGTGTCACGGCCCGCGGAATTCCGAGCGTCTCCTCGGCCCAACCTTCGGGGCGGAAGAGAGATCGAACGATCTGGCTCACCCAGAATGCGATCGCCAGGGAGGCGATGAGGTACGAGGCCGGCCGGGCGATGCCCCGAGGCCATGGGCCGATCCGGGCCATGTAAGCCGCGAGCACGAAATAGGTGGGCCAGACGGTGGCGGAAGCGATGCAGAGCAGCAGCGTCTTGAGCGACCTCATGCGAATCTCCGCGAGTCGGACGTGGGCGATCTGGAAGGACATGGCCTGTCTGACGGGAGGGGCCATCGTCAAGCGGGTTCGACTCGCGTGAGCGGGACTTCGACGGGGTGCATCCGATGCGGCAGGCGTCGCCCCAACGCTTTCTGCAGCCGGTATAAGGGGAGCGGGGCGGCGATGCAGGCAAGGACCGCGATGGCGAACTCGACCGAGACCCCTCGCCATCGCTTCGCGTCCCAGGGCTCCAGGGCCAATGCCACGAGGGCCGGCACAATTCGCTTCGCCTCTTGCTGAGTGTGCGAGATCGTCTGCACGCCGATCGGCTCGGTGTCGCGGACCCAGAAGAGATGAGTCCGGATGTAGGCGTAATGCTCGTCGAGGATCTCGATCCGCTTCTGGATCTCGGCATAAATGGCCTCGTAGCGCTCCGCCAGGCTGGCAAGGGCTTTCAGCCTGCGCTCCAGAAACTTGCGATGCTCCTGCTCGATCTTCGAGAATTCCGCCGTCGCCTCGTCATGCCTGGACTCGGGCAGGTGTTCGAGGAGCGAGTCGAGCTCATAGCGGTCGTCACGACCGTCGTTGAGCAACTCCATCTCGACGTCGGTCCTTAGATTCTCGTAGAAATCCATCCGACCCGCGGCGTAGGCAAGGTCGTTCTTCCTGAGCAGCTCTCGCTCTTTCGAAATCGTCTTGTAGTCGTTCTTGAGGCGGACGGCGATCAGTCCTCCCCCGCGACCGAGTTCCACCATCTTCTTCGAAGTCTCGCGGCGTTTTTCCGCCACCGCCGTCCGTTCCTTCAGCTCGTCCAGGGATAGGCCGCTGCTATTCGCCAGGGAGTTCTCGTCGTTGAGGACCGCCGCTTCCAGGTCGAGCATCTCGGCCTTTCGCTTGCCCTTGTGCCGCTCAAGCGGGTCATTGGCGCGCTTCGCCCGGGTTTGCTCGATCGCGGCCTCTCGTTTCAGCTTCTCGCGCTGATGGTCGGCCAATTTCTGGTGTTTGGCCTTCATCCGTTCGAGGCCTTTCCTCGCCACGGCAAGATCGGCCTCGGCGCATTGGGCCGTGAGGGCCGCCAGCTCGGCCCGGATCGGATCGAGGGTGGCTTTCGCATCCAGGATTGCCTGCCGCTCCGCTTCGAGCCGCTGCTCCCAGGAGAGGTTGACCAGTCTTTGCCTGGCCAGGTCGCGTGCATCCGCGGCCACCGCGCTGGCGAGCGTCTTCTCACGCTCGGCGCGGCGGGCGATCAGCGAATCCCTGCGCTGCTGGAGCTTATCCCGCTCGGCCCTGAGCGCATTGGCCGACTTGTTCGGCTCGAGTGCTAGACCTTTTTCGACCTTCGCGGCCGTGTCCTTGGCCTCTCCGGTCGCCGCCTCGATCGCTTCCTTCATCAGCGTGAGGGCCGCGTCGTCGATCTTGGCCTCATCGACGGAGAAGCATTCGGGCAGTAAAGCCTTGGGATCCTTGGCCGCCTGCGCGATCAGGGCCCCGGTTTTTTCCAGCTCCCCTTTGAGCTGCTCGATTTGCGTCTTGGGGTCCGGGTCGGGGTGTTCGACCTCATATCGCTCCCTCGACGCCTTCTCCAGCTCGTCGAGGATCCGTAGCCGTTCGCCGAGCAGCTCGCGTCGCTCCTTGAGCAAGGCTGGCTTGGCATCCTTCGTCTCGGCTTCGGCCGGCAGTTCGAGGGCCTTGAGCGCCTCGGCCGTCTCGACGCGGACGACGTCGGGAAGGGCGGTGGCGACCTCGGGAAGGATCGGCGGCAGGGTCGGAGGCGGCTCCGCGGCGGCCTTGTCGGGCATCGGCATGGGCAAAACCGATTGATCGGCGGCCTGAGCCTTCGGGGCAGCGACCGGCTTCGGGGCCGCCGGGGATTTCGCCGGGATGGGCGGGGGAATTGGCGAGGGGGGCTCGACCATCCCGGCCTGTGCCTTCGAGGCGACGAGGCTGGCCATCACGATTGCCAGCGACGCAATGCGCGTGCGGAGGGGGGCGCCTCGATCCATCGGGCGACGTTCCTGCGGAGATTCGTGGGGGCCATCCATGTCCCGTCGTGGCGTACCCTAGCCAAGGCACCTGCACCCGGCAAGGCGAATCGGTCGATCGGGGCTTGCTACTTAGACAACTGTCTGCGACGGGCCTTGACCGTGGCCGGCTCAATTCTATGATTGAGGGCGAACCAACCGAGTTCCCGCGCCGTCGCCCCAGCGAGGTGGCCGCGTGCCTGCCATTACTCTGCCCTCAAAACTGCTCGAAATGAATTCGGCCCGCGGTCGATCGCGACGGGTGTCGTTCCCGTGTCAGATCTTCTGCGCGTGACTCGCCCCGGGATGGTGCACCGCATGATCCGAATTCCCTGTTTGGCCCTGGCCACCTCTACATCCATCTGCGAGCAGGATATGCTCGGGATGGCCATGTTGTCCGGCCTGACGCGGCGAGGCGCCCGGATCCAGCATTTCCGCTCGCAGGCGTGCCCGCTCGGCTCCGATGTCGCCGGCCGGATCACGGGAATGCCGGGCCGTCATCTCGACTCATGGCTCATGCAACCCGAGGTTCGCCGCGAGGTTTTCGCCCGGGGCATCTCGGGCCCCGTCACGCTTGCCATGGTCGAGGGAAGGCTCCGTTCGACGGCGAGCTGCCTGAGCACTTCGCCGCACAACCTCGACGCCGCCGACGTCTCCGGCATCGGACCTCTGGCTCAGTCGCTCCAGATCCCGCTGGTCATGGTCGTCAAGCACGACCCAAACGACCCGCTTCACCTGCCGCACATCCCCGAACAGGCCGAGGGCCTGATGCTCGACGGCTTCGAGACCCGTGAGCAGTTCGACCAGTTCCGCTCCTTCATCCGGATGACCTGCGGCCGCGCGGTCCTTGGCGGAATGTCGGCGGCCCCGAAGCTCCGCCAGGCTGTCATGGAAGTTCCCCCGGGGATGCCCATGCCAACCGACCTGATCGACGCCTTGGCGACGGAGTTCGATGCCTACGCCGACTGGGCGGCGATCGCCGCCCTCGCCGATTCGAGGCCGTTCAGCTGGAGCGGCGAGCTCGGTGCGCGCGTCCGGGCCGACCGGAGCCGATTTCGAGTCGCCTATGCCCGCGACGAAGCGTTTGGTGGTTACTTCCCCGACACCCTCGAGACCCTCAGCTCTCTGGGGGCCGAGCTCGTCGAGTTCTCGCCGATTCACGACGGGGCGCTTCCCGACCATCCCGACCTCGTCATGATCGGCTGCGGGTTCCCGGACAATCATATCGAGGCGCTGACCGAGAATGTCAGCATGATCACGGCCCTCTCCAGCCACGTCTGCAATGGGCGGCGAATCTATGCCGAAGGGGGAGGGGCCGCCTATCTCGGCCAGACGATGTCCATCGATGGCCGCATCCACAACGGCGTGGGGATCCTCCCCCTGAATGCCGTCCTCCAGATGAATCAGCCCCCGCCTTGGCCCGTGATCCGAACTCTCACGAATGACTCGTGGCTCGGCCCTCGCGGGACGACCGTGAGGGGCTACAGCTCGGGCCGCTGGAAATTCAGTCCGGCGGACCACCCCGGCCGCTGCCCCGGCCGGGCCGCCCCACTCTGCGGTGAACTTGACATGTACAAGTATCATCACGCGGTCGGCGGTCTGCTTCACCTGCACCTGGCCGCCTTGCCCGAGGTGGTCGAGGCCTTCGTCGGCCCGCATCGGCCCTCGCTCACCCTCCCCTGAAACTTGCTCATCGCCGCCCCGCCTTGAAGGTCGGATTCGTCTCCTCCAACTCCTTCAGCTCCTTCGAAGCGATCTCAGCGTCGGCGGACGAGCCCATCGCCCGGATCGTCGCCCGGAGCTGCGAGCGCCACCGGATCGGCTCGGCGCCCTCCCGTGCGAGGCCGTGGATCCTGGCGGTTGACTGCTCCTTGAGGTTCCTTGCCCCGTCGGATCGCATGACCTCATCCCAGATGGTCATCGCCACCTTCAGGTCCTTCGAGCCGACCGACTCGATGAGTTGATGGGCCCTGGACCATTCGAGCATCGCCTGCAACCAGACCGATCGCTCTCCCTTCGGGATCACCATGATCCGCTCCCGGACATCGCCGGGCCGCCCCGATTCGTGCATTGCGTCGACCGTCAGCTCATCCAGGGTTCGCCTCAGTCCGGCCGGGATCCGCGCGCGGTCCAGGGTCGCGATCTGTCCGAGCCAGCCGTCCTGAGTCCTGCCGTTCCCCTTTGGCCTCGTCCGGAACGCGCGAGCGACTGCCGTCTTCAGCGCCCATGCGAGCCGATCGGCGTCGCTGGCACCCGCTTTGGGTGCCTCGGATTCAACATAGACGGGCCAGCCTGCAACCGGCTCCCAGGAGGCGATGCGAGGTTGCTTCACCGAGTCAGGGGCGACCCGGTAGAGAGGATCTCCGATCAGGGTCAGTCGCCAGGCGCGGCCCCTCGGCTCGCCGGGGACCTGGCGCAACGCGGCCGAAATCGGCAACTTGCGGACGAGGAGGTCGGCAACGAGTGTCGGCGTCCTGAACGCGTCGAGGTAGGGCTCATTCATCGACCCGAAGTAGACGAAGGCCCCGTGCACGAGCCAGCGCCCCGAGATGGTCGCGGCATCCCTGGGATTCGCGGCGGAGTAGCTGTGGACGGGCACGACGACCGCCGGCACGGTTGCGGGGATGTCGGCCGACTGGCCGGTCCCGGCCAAGACCGAGAAGTAGTCGGCCCCGCCCGAAGAATTCTGCATGATCAAACCATGCGTGTTTGTCGAATCAAAACCCTCATGCCATCCCTCGATCCGCGCCGCGTCGCGGGACCTCTTGCTGACAGGCATGACCCGGGCGAGCGTCAATGAGGCCGCCTCTTGGTCGTAGTCGATCCAGGGCTGGTCGGTCTGCGGATAGCCGTTGAAGAGCATGGCCGACCGGGGCTGGAGGAACAGCGAGCACATCGCGCGATAGACGCTCGCGGTGGGATCGCCGATCAGGCGGCCGCAGTAAGCCCAGCGGCTCATGTCCGGATTGCGCGTGATCAGGTCATCCAGGGAATTCACCTCGCCCGGGATGGTGTACCGGTCGGGGATGTCGACGCCGAAGGTCACGAAATCGCACGAATCCCCCAGCCGACCGTGCGCCGGGTGGTGCTCGGCGATCCGCTTCCTGAGCGAGATGGACAGGGCATTGACCTCGTCCAGATTCAGGTTCTTGTCAGCCGCGAATGAGCTCCTCCAGCGCATCAGGGCCTGGAATCGACCCGCCGCGAGCGCCGCCGAGGCCGCGAAGGTCGGGCTCTCGGGCGTGGACATCACGACCCCTGGGGGATTGAATTCGGTTTTCGGATGAATGGCGTCGCCAACGACCGGGGCCGCAGGGGCGACCCCGGGCCCCGACCACGACTTCAGCACCGCAGCCACCGCAATCTTCCAGGCTTCCGAGGGTACGTCGGGCTTGAAGGCCTGCACGCGTCCCGGATATCGGACGACCCGCGAGGGGCGGAAGGCCCGAAGGAATTTGGAGGTGTATGGCACGTCGTCGAGCAGGATCGGGAACCAGTGGTCCGCGTCCCAGGTCGAGAGGACCTCGAGGAACGTCGGCACGTCGGGGACCAGGCAGACGACGTCGACGACCTTGCGAATTGGCCCGGGCCGATTGTCCCAGGCGGCGACCGCGTCGCGGAGCGGGACGAGCCGTTCATCGTTCAGGCTGATCGGCGCCCGCCGCGGGTCGGCCTGGAACGCCCTCGCCGGTGCGAGGTGCGGAGCGCAGACAAGCAGGGGTGAGAGCAGCGTCGTCAGGACGATCGTTCGGGTCGAGCCGCTCATGAAGTCTCCGAGTCCTTGGGGGCTTCGGCACATCGGGGCACGGGGTCATTGTGGCCCCGGCGGGGTAAACCCGCTACACTGGTTGAGCCCTTGGGCATCCTGGCCAGCCCGCATGGGGCCGTCCGCGGTGCCCCAGCCCGGTAATCGCGAAGCGAACGAGGATCTGGTCCGATGAAAAAAGGTGGCATCCTCAACCCGTCGATCTGCTCGCTTCTAGCCGAGCTGGGCCATACCGACGAACTCCTGATCGTGGATGCCGGATATCCGCTCCCGCCCGACGGACACGTCATCGACCTCACCCTGACCCCCGGAATCCCCCGCTTCCTCGACGTCCTCCGGGCCGTCGCCGAGGAGCTGGTCATCGAGGCCGTATCGATCGCCTCCGAGATGACCGAGTTCAGCCCGAAGCTGTATCAGGAAGTCGTCAAGATGCTCGGCGACGTCGATATCGACGAAGTCCCGCACCACGAATTCAAGGAGCAGTCGCTGGCCGTGAAGGGGGTCATCCGCACCGCCGAATTTACCCCCTACGCCAACATCCGGATCCTCTGCGGAAGCGCCTTCTGAAGGACGTCGTTGCATCGTTCTCCGCCTCCTTGAGCCGGCCTTCCCGCGATCAGGCCGGCGGGGTCACGCCGAGTTGCAACGCCAGCTCGGCGAGCCTTGCCCAGTGCGCCGGCGCGATCGGGATCCCTTCGGCGAGCCTTCGCTCCAACACAATCCGCTCCGGGTCGCCCGGGAGCAGGATCGCCTCGACACCCTCCGCACGCGGAGTCCCGCGGACATAGTGCGCCAGCGAGGTTGCCTGCTCGATCAGGGCGTCACGCCCGGCGAATAGCCCGGGATCGAGCGCCAGGAAAACCACGTTGTTTCCGCGTGGCGGTGGGGCCCCCTCGTGCGCGACCCGACCGCCGGTGAGACCGCCGGCCAGCATGTCGAGTACCAGGGCCAGTCCGAACCCTTTGTACGCCTGATCGCCGCCCATTGGCCTGAGGGTCCCGAACGGCGCCCGATAGAGCACGTTCGGGTCGTTCGTCGGCTTGCCATCGGAATCAAACAGCCAGCCGTCGGGAGTCTGCGCCTCATTGATCGCGTAAACCCGGACCTTCCCCTCGGCTGCCACGCTGGTGCCGAAGTCGAGCACGACCGGTCCGTCCTCGGTCGGAATCCCCACGCAGAGCGGGTTCGTCCCCAGTCGCCCTTCGAGGCCACCGGGTGGGGCCACGCGCTGGCCCGATCCGTTGTTGTTCACCGTGGCGATCAGGGCGATCCCCGATTCGGCGGCGCGCTCGGCATATTCGCCAAGTCGGCCGATATGCCCGCAGTTCCTGGCCGTCCCCGCGGCAATGCCCAGGGCCTTTGCCTTGGGCAGAATCTTCCCAAGCAGCCGGTGCGCCTGCACCTGCCCGAAGCCCCACTGGCCGTCACAAGTGACCGCGGCGGCCGTCTCATGCTCGACGATCAGGTCGACACCGAGGCGATAGTGCCCCTCTCGGAGGAACTCGATATACTGCGGAACCCGCATCACGCCGTGCGAGTCGTGACCGCGCAGGTTCGCGCCGACGAGGCCCTCCGCCACCACCCGCGCGTCCCCGGGCGGGACGCCCGCGGCGGCGAACATCGACTGGGCAAATTCGGTCAACTCCGCGGCTGCAATCGTCGGCACGGCGAGCCTCCCGCCAGGAATTGGATCCCTGCACTTCCTCGCGCCCGACTCGTCAGGTGAGGCGACTTCCAAGTGACCGATCTCTATCAGGAGCCTACCATGGCGTTCCAGGTTTCCGAAGAGGTTCGATCGGGACGCAAGGTCTACCACCTGCGCGACACGACCACAGGCGCCTCGGCGTCGATCCTCCCCGAGTCGGGCTTCAACCTCTTCGACCTGAAACTTCCCGTCGGGGGCCACCTCCGCCCAATCCTCTCCTCCTATCCCGACTTCCCGAATAAGCCGAGAGATTTCGGCCGCAACGGGATCCCCATCCTCTTCCCGTTCCCCAACCGCATCCGCGACGCCAAGTACTCCTACGGCGGGAAAGACTACACGCTCCCCGCCACCAACGGTTCCAACGCCATTCACGGCTTTGCCATCTCCGACCCCTGGGATGTCGTCGAGGCCAAGGTCACGGATGCGGGGGCCACGATCGCCGGTCGATACCAGATCAGCAAGAATTCGCCCGCGATGCAGCCCAACTGGCCCACGGATGGCGTGCTCTCCATCCGCTACACGCTCAATGGACGGACGCTCACCCTGGAGGCCGAGGTCTCCAATCCGACCGCCCAGCCGTTCCCGTTCGGGCTCGGTTTCCATCCCTACTTCCACCTCCCATTCACCGACGGCGGGGACCAGGCCAGGACCAAGGTCATTGTCCCCGCGTCCAAATTCTGGGAGCTGGATCAGTTCCTGCCCACCGGCAAGATCGTCGACGTCCCCGCCGGCCTTGACTTCCGCGCGGGCCAGCCGATCAAGGGCCTGAAGCTCGATGATGTTCTCACCGGCCTGGCCTTCGAGGGCGACACATGCACCTGCAAGCTCGTCGACGAAGCACTGGGTGCCGAGTTCCACCTGAGCTTCGACAAGGGATTCCGCGAGTTGGTCGTCTACACGCCTCCGGGAGATGGCGACGTCATCTCGCTCGAACCTTACACGCAGACGACTGACGCGATCAATCTCCAGACGAAGGGTGTCGACGCCGGATTACGCGTCCTCGGGCACGGCGAGATGGCCACGTTCAAAGTTGTCTTCCAGACCGTCGGGTAACGCGACTCGCGGCGGAAATCGACACTCCGGCAGTTTTCATGGTCAGGAGAATGGTCGATGTCGCCGATGGGCGCTATGATGGATAGAGGCGGATGGGGAAGGGCGGTGGCGCCGCTCTTTCGCCCGCCATATCGACCGACCGGCCGAGGACCATTCCAGCGAGTGTCCGTCCGCGTGGCGGGGGCTGCCGGCCAAGGGACGTTCCATGGATACCGCTAGCCCGAACCAACCCGCCGATTTCCAGGGTCTTCGCGTTGATCTGCTCCGGCAGGCAGTCGATACCTTCCTCCGTGTCGCCTATGCCGGAGCGGCACTGCCCGCATCCGTGAAGCGGCGGATCGAGTGGCCATCCGACCTGGAGGCCTGCGAGCTGCTCAACCTCCCCCAGTTCGAACGACCGGGCCGGACCCGCGAGGTGCCGGTGACGATTCGTGCCTTGCGGCTGGGCAATGCCGCTTATCCCCACATGAAGCTGCAGATCCAGCCCTGGCCCAATGCCGCAGGCTTCTTGCTCTCGGTGAATACCCACGACCAGGTCCAGCTCATCGACCCGGACAGCCCCGAGGCCGATCGCTTCCGGGCACTCCAATCCGAGAATCAACGCTACAAGGAAGCCATCGAGTCCGCCTGGGACGCCGAAGGGCTCCCCATCTTCCTGCGTTATCTCCGCGACTACATCACGAGCAACCTGCCGGCGACCCCTCCGCAGGCCGAATCAACCTGAGGGTCGGAGGCCACACGACTGGCCATGATCAACCCACCCGAAGAATCAGCGGATCGTGGATGCCAGGCCAACTCGAAGCACGTCGGGCTTCTCCGGCGATGTCGACCGGTTAACCGAGGAGGCAAGCGGCAACGAGGCCGCGGCGGGTGTCGGCTCGATCGAGTAGGATTTCTGCTTCCTGGGAATCGTGAAGGAGAAGGTCGAGCCTTCGCCGGGCTTGCTGATCACGGCGACATGGCCACCGTGCAACTCGACGAAGGCCTTGACCAGGCAGAGGCCCAGGCCGATCCCCTTCTTGCAGTACTGGAAGTCGCCCGAGGAGTGGTGCATCGTGTCGTAGCCGGTAAAGAACGGCTCGAAGAGATGCGGGCGATCGTCGGCGCAGATGCCGATTCCCTCGTCGATCACCGTGAACTTGACGGCGTTCCCGCCGACGTCGCAGGCATCGACCCGAATCGTGCCGCCGTCGGCCGTGAACTTGATCGCATTGACGATCAAGTTGGCGAAGACGTCGTGCATCTTCGCAGGGTCCACCTCGGCCGATCCCAAACGGTCGGCATTCACGACCACATGCTGATGACGGGCCCTGAGGAAGGGGTCGAGGTCGGCCAGAGAACGATCCAGGAGCGATCCGAGGTCGACTTCCTGGATGTCCAGAGTTCGGTCGAAACGGTCGGCACGCAGCAGCTTCAACATACGCTCGACAGAGCCGGCGAGGCGCTTGCCGGCGGCGTGGATCCGGTCGACCCAGTCGCGTTCGGCCTTCGTCGCCTCCTTGCCCTGGGACATCCGCCAGAGCTCGCTCATCCCCAGGACCACGGCAACCGGCGTATTGAGCTCGTGACTGGCCACCTCGATGAACGCCGTCTTCAGTCGATTGGCCTCGACCAGGCTGGCATTCGTCCGCGTCAGGTCGTCGACGAGCCGCGTCCGCTCGGTGATCAGGTTATGCTGCTCGACCCCCTGTCGGACCAGGCCGATGAGCTCATCGGGGTCGCACGGCTTGGTGATGTAGCGGAAGACTCCCCCTTCGTTGATCGCGCCGATGACGGCCCGGATGTCAGCGAAGCCGGTCATCAACAGTCGGGTGGCCTGAGGGTGAATCAGTCTGGCCCTGCGGAGGAACTCCACGCCCGACATGCGAGGCATCTGCTGATCGGAGATGATGACGTGCACGTCGGGCTCGGCCGCCATCGCTTCGAGGGCGGCCTGGCCTCCTTCGAACGCGATCACGCGATAATCGGGCCGGAAGAGGTCCTGCATCGAGCGCAAGACCTCAGGCTCGTCGTCGACGACCAAGAGTGTGGGGCGTGGGCCGGTCATGTCCCTGTGACCTCGACTCCGAGGGAGAGCGATGGGACCAACGAGCTTGACGCGCGGCGGCCCGTTTATCAAGCGAAGGGCCCGGAATTAGCCCGAGTGGACCGAGTCGGCGCGGAATCGCTTGACAAGCGTGACCTGGTTTCCGGCCTCGTTATAAACGAGGTCATCGACCATCCCTCGACTGATCATCATCCCAAATCCGCCGTCCCGAAGACCTAATTTCTCGCGCACGTCCATGTGACTCAACGGGTCGTCGGGCGAGGCCGCGTGGGGAAGATCCTCGCGGTCGAATCCTTCGCCCTCGTCGCTCACCAGGATCTCGACCCGATCGTGATAAACTCGATAGACAATCTGCACAAGCGCTTCCGACCGGTGACGGTTTCCCCACTCGATCGCATTCTGTCCCATCTCCATCAGGGCCTGCCGCAGCTGAGAGACCTGCTCGGGCATCAGCGGGGTGGCCAGACGCAGGCCCATCAAGAAATCGTTCACCTCGGCGAGGAACGCAGGCTCGTTGTCCAGCTCGACGACGATCTCGCCGTCGACCCGCCGCCGGTCGAGGTCTTTCCTCCAGGACCTGGCTAGATCGACGGCCTGGTAAAGCGAATCGGCGTCGTAAGGCTTAGTCAGGTAGGCATTTGCACCGACCCGAAATCCACGAGCCCGATGCTGAGCATCGTCAAGTGCGGTGACCATGACGACCGGGGTCCGGGTCGTCCGAGGGTCGCGTCTTAACTCCTGACAGACGAGAAACCCGTCGGTGTCGGGGAGCATCAGGTCGAGCAGGATCACGTCCGGAGAAAGCTCTGCGGCGAGCTTCAGGCCCGTCCGACCGTCGTGGGCCAGGATCGGTTCGAGGTTTCGATGCCTCAGGAGACGGCCGAGGATCTCGGCCTGGTCGAGATCGTCCTCGACGATGAGCGCCTTATCCATGGTGCGTTTCCCCTGACATGGACTGTCGGTTCGACCAGGGTCGGCCGTCCGCGCGTCACAGGGGTTCGGGCCCCGCCGCAGACTCGCCCGCGGCAGGGTGAGTCAACCCGAAGTTCTAGCGAATCCTAGGCCAGCGGCCAACCTGTGTCCAGGGCCTGGCCCATGGCTCCGGATTCGGCGGCGACACGAAACGCCTTCGAGATCCAGGGGCCGCCCGGCGAAACTCGCGAAGTCCCCCTTCGATGGGCGACCTCAGGGGCAGATGATCAGGGTGAAGGCGCCGGCGGATCGATCTTGCGGACGATTCGCCCGTCCTTCGCATCCCAGATGAGGAGCACCCCATCTGCCCCCCCGGCGGCGATGCGCGACCCGTCGGCCGAGGTCGCCACGCCAAAGACGTAGTCGGACTCGCCGGCGAATGTCCGCTCGATCGCGCCATTCTCCGAGTTCCAGGCCCGGACGTTCGTATCGCCCGAAGCGGCGATCAGGGTCGGCTTACCCGGGACCCAGCGCACCGCTGTGATCTGCTTCCCGGCCGGTGTCGCGGTCCTGAGTTGCTCGCCCGAGTCCAGGTCCCAGACCTTCATGACGTTGTCCGCGCCGCCCGTCACGAGCCTCTTCCCCTCCTTGTCCCAGTCAACGGCCAGCACATGATGCGTGTGCCCTTCAAACATCCGAACATCCTTCCCACCTAGCAAACGACTCACTTTGAGGAACTTGTCGGCGGACCCCGTGGCCAGAAGCGAACCGTCGGGGCTGAAGCGGACACCGAAGACGGTGTCGCTGTGCAGCTCGTCCATCGACCGGACGAGCATCCCCTTGTTCACCTCCCAGACCTTCACCTCACCCGACCTCGACGGTTCCCCCCCTCCCGCGGCGAGGAGCGTCCCGTCGGGACTGAAGTCCAGTGCCAGGACACGGAAGACGTGCGGGCCGAGCGTCTTCATCGCCGACCACGTCCCCTCGAACGCCCACGACTTCAGGGTCTTCTCCGCCGAGGCCGTGACCAGAGTCCCCTGTCCGGTGAACGCGACCTTGCGGATCGGCTTGACCTCCTTCACGCCGGGCTCGGCGTGGCCGAAGGCGATCACCCCCAAGCCGGTGGCCGTCTCCCAGACCTTGACCCCTCCCTGAGCACCCGCAGTCGCCACCCGGCTGCCGTCCGGCGAGAACGCGACCGAATTCACCTCGCCCGGATGCCCTCCTAGAGTCGAGAGGCTTTTCCCGCTGGCGACGTCATGCAGCCTGGCCGACCGATCCGCAGAACCGCTGAGCAATACTTTGCCGTCGGGCGAGAGTGTGAGCGCACGAACCGGACCGATATGCCCGCCATAAGTCGTTGCGGCTTCGCCTTGAAACGTGCGCCATGAGCGAATCGAGTGGTCGTCCCCTCCTGTGAAGATCCGCCGACCATCCTTGCTGAGGACCAGGGCCCTCACCGGGCCTTTGTGGCCGTTCAGCACGATCGGCGTGCCGGGCACTTCACCCTCGGCGGGAAGCTCCCAGATCCGCCCGGTCCCATCCTCGGAGACGCTGGCGACCCGCAACCCGTCGGGCAGGAAGGCGACGTCGTGCACCGGACCGGCGTGCCCCTTCAAGGCGAGACGCTCCTTGCCGTCGGCCAAGGTGATGAGACGAAGGATGCCGTCACCGCCGCCGGTCAGGAGGGTCAGGCCGTCGGGCGAAAGGGCGAGGGCGAGCACCTGCGCCGCAGGGTGGTCGATCTTCCGCGTCTCCTTGCCATCGGCGACCGTCCAGGCGCGGATCGTCTTGTCCAAGCCGGCCGAGTAGGCGACGTTGCCGTCGGCCGAGATTGCCAGGGCATTGACATCGTCGGTGTGCCCGGTCATCGTCTTTTTGAGGGCCCCGCGGGGAGTCCTCCAGAGGGTGACGATCTGGTAACTCCCCGCCGCAAGCATCGAGCCGTCGGGGCTGTAGCGGATCGACTGGATGATGTCCTGATGACCGCCCAGCGAGACGATCTCCATGCCGGAGTCGGCGTCGAAGACGTGGACCACGTTCGCACGACCCGCGGCGATGCGGGCCCCGTCGGCGGTCATGTCCACGGCCACGATTGGCTGAACGCCCGGAGGCAGCGAGCCCAGCACGAGCGACTCGGGCGCCTTGCCCTCGGCGTCGGAATCATCCAGAGCCCCGCCGTCGATCCAGAGCTTGAGCAGCCCCAACTCATCGGAGGTCAGCGGCTTGGAGTCCTTCTTGTCCGCGGGGGGCATCGACGGCTCGACGCGATGCGCTGACATCGTGAAGAGGAGGCTCTCGTCCGCCTTACCCGCGACCAGGGCCGGGCCTCGTTTGCCCCCTTTAAGCATCGAGGCGACGTCTTCCATCACGAGCTTTCCGCCGGCCGAGCCCTCGCTGTGGCAGCCGACGCACTTGCCCGCGAGCAGGTCGGCCACATCGTTGGCGTAGCTGACCGGCGTCGTCCGTTTCGGCAGATTCACCGGGATCGGCTCGGACGCCGCGGAGAGCCCCGCGAGCGAGAGGCTGATGATCGAGGCCAGGAGAGGAAGTTTCATCGCGGACGCCTCAAAGTTCATCGCTCGTCTTCCTACGCGATCACTCGCCATTGGAATTAGGATTTCGGCGCGACGGTCAGGGTCAGGGGCTCGTCGGTCTCGATCACCTGTCCATCCACGGTCGCCGAGATCCGCAGAAGAACCGCCTTCGGCCCTTCCGGCGCATCGGCACCCGCGAGGATCGTCAGCTTGCCCGCGCCTTGATCCGCGGCAATCGCGACGACCTCGGCACTCAGCTTCATGTCGGCTTCCGCGATCAGTCGTACCGTCACCGGCCCGCAGTCTTTGACGACCCTCGTGATCGTCAGCGGGATCTCCAGCTTGCTCCCTCGTGCCAGAGGCCCCGGGGGCATGACGGCCGCCATCGTCGCCGGCGCCGCCCTCACGTCGAGCAACAGGATGTTCGTCGGCTCGCTGACCGTCACGTTCGGCTTTTCCTTGGCCGCCGGGTCCTTGCTGAACGGGAACGGACCCGATCCCCTGGCCATCAGGGCATAAACACCCGGCGTTACCGTCTTGGGCAGGAGCAACGATCCGGTCGCCGAGCCTTGATCCTTGGCGATCGTCAGGGCGAGCGCAGGAACCCCCGGCGGCACGTCAACACTCGCCAGCGCGACTGCCTCGACAAACCCCGGCAATCGGGTCACGTTCGCCTTGAAATCGAGTCGCCGACCGGGGGCCGCGATGAGCGTGTCGGCCGACCAGGCGACCGCGAACGGCGCCCCACCGATCACCGTCAGCGGGAAACCGCGTGTCCGCCGCGATTTCGACGGCACATCAACCGCGATCAGCCCCACACCCATCGCCGGCATGACCACTTCGGAGGGATCCGCCTTGCCGTCCGCGTTCAGCGATCGGCCCACTAGTTTGAGAGTGACAATCCCCTCTTTGGCGGTCGGATCGGCCTCGACGACGATCGGGGCCTGCACCTGCCCGGCGGCGATCACCGTCGGATCGCATTTCAGGCCTGCGGGGAGGTCCACCGCCTCGACGCGGATCGGCCGGCTGAACCCGTCCACGCGGGCGACCAGAATCCTCGCGCTTGCCTTGCCGCCGGCTCGCACGGTGAGAGCCGACGCCAGCGCCAGATTTTCGGGGGCGATCATGAGTTGATAGTCGGCTCTGGCGGGGCGGATCGACAGGACATACGCCAGGCGGGCATCCCCGCGCTGTGAGCCGAGCAGGTCGCTGATCGCCACCTGGAACGTGCCATCCGCGGGCGCCTCCCAGCGAATCGCCGGGTCGACGGAGCTGAGCAACGCACGCGGAGCCGTCCCCGCGTCGGCCAGGTCGTCGCCCACGACCAGATCCGTCGCCACCCCTTTGTCGTCGACCTGCTGGACCACGAACACGGGATCGGCCGACGAGCCGATCTTCTCCGCGGTCGCCTCGATCCAGTAGACTTCTCCCTTCTTCGCCTTGAACCGATAGACGTCCAGGTCGGAGGGCTCACCGAACGTCCCCGAGACTTCCGCCGGCAAGGTCAGCGTCTGCGGCTTTGTCTCGTCATTCGGCTCGACTTCGAGAGTCACCGGGACGTTCGCCAAGGCAAAGCCGATCGGCTCGGCTCGTCCCGAGCCATTGGCGTAGACGTAATCGGCCCCCCGACGCAGCAAACCCGCCCCAGCAACCTGCCCCGGCCAGCTCAGGTCGTCGGCCGGGATCGTCACGTCGACCTCGACCTGCTCCAGCGGCATCCCATCGGCGGTCAGGCCCGGCGAATTTTTGCCGCCCAGACCTCGGCCGTAGAACGTGACTTTGGTCGTCTTGCCCGGCTCCAGCGCCCTGGGGATCGCCGCGTCGACGTGCGGCCCTTCGTGGATCGTCAGGCGATAGACATGCTGGGGCGAGCCGCCGTAGACGACGTCGTGTACCCGCAAGGTATACCGGCCGTCCGCCGGCAGGGTGACGTCGAGGAACGGATCAACCCCGCGCACGTCCCGGCTCTCGGCCATCGCCCGGCCATCGGGGCCATAAAGCGTCAGGGTCGCGTCGAGCTTGCTATCAAGTCGCTCGGCCGCCAGATCCAGGAATAACCGGCGGCCTTTCACGCCTTCGAACGCGTAAAAGTCCAGCTCGGTCGGTGTCGCGATCACTCCGCTGACCGTCGAGTTGGGCGTCAGAGGAGTCGCGGTCGCCTTGGTCTCGTTGGGCTCGACCTCGAGCGCCTCGGGCCGATCCCCCACCACGAAGACCCGCGGATTGCTAATCCCCAGGGGGCCAGACGCCCTGATGTCGTGATGCCCCGGGGGCACGTCGGGCCCGATCGCCACCCGGAAGGTCGCCCCTTTGAGCAGGAAGGCCCGGAACCCCGGATGGTCGAACCAGAGGGAATTCGCCCCCTCCAGGTCAGTCCCCGAAATCGTCAGCAACACCGAATCGCCGGCCCGGCCTCCGGTGGTCGAGAGCCCAGCCAGCTTCGGCTCGGGAAACTGGGCCGAAGCCACGCCGGCCATCCACGCAATTGCCGTAAATCCAGCAATTCTCAAACAGCTCTGGTGGGCCATGGCCCATGGGCGGCGCGGGGGCGTATGCATCGGCGGGGCCTCGACTGGCGGCGGGAAGGACCGGCGGGCGGGCTGGCGGGGAAGGTCGAACCCCCTCAGCATAAACGCGCCAGCCCCGCGCCGGTAGAGCCCTGCCTCCGCCGACTCAGGCCATCGTCGCCGGCTCGTCGAGCACCTCGGGGTCCGCGAGCGACTCCACGAACGACTCAGGGTGCCCCTTCAGCCTGTGCCTGATGAAGTGGATGATCGCCGGCAAGACCGAGATCACGACCACCACGACGATGATGATCTCCAGCTTCTTCACCGCGCCCGGGAACAAGACCCCGAGGAAATAGCCCGTCAGCGACATGCTCACGATCCAGCCGACGCCGCCCACCACGTTGAACATCAGGAACCGGCGATAATCCATCCGGCCCATGCCGGCGACTACCGGCGCGAAGGTGCGTATGATCGGCATGAACCGCGCGATCACGATCGTCTTGCCGCCGTGCCGCTCGTAGTAGTCGTGCGCCGCCCGCAGGTGCTTCGGCTTGAACAGCAGCGAGGCTTCCTTCTGGAACAGCCTCCCCCCCGCGTGGTAGCCGATCCAGTAGCCGACCGTGTCGCCCAGGATGGCCGCCGGGATCAGCAGCGCGTTGATCCACCAGATGTTCAGGTCGCCGCGCGCCGCGAAGATGCCGGCCGTCACCAGCAGCGAGTCGCCCGGCAGGCAGAAGCCGATGAGCAGCCCCGTCTCCACGAAGATGATGATCGTCATCAGCACATAGCCGGCCTTCACGACCGTCTCGGCGTGCAGCAGGTCAAGCAACGGTTGCAAATACTCTTGCACGATGATCCCTTGAGCTATGGATGGAAGGGGGAATGGCCCGGGTTCCGCCATCAGGGCGCCGGCGCGGTCGTTGCCCCGGCTTCCCTCGGCCGGACCGGCAGGCGGACATTCTTGATCCCCGCCTCGTTGCACGTCGAGAGCACGTCGGCCAGGTCCTGGTACGCCAGCTTGGCGTCCCCGCGCACCAGCACCCCCTGGTCGGCATACCTGGCCTTGGCCTCGTCGAGCGCCTTGCCCAGCCCCGCGAGGTCGGTCGTCTCGTCGCCGAGCGCCACCCGGCCGGGGCCCAGGACCGTGATAGTGAGGTCGTCGGGCGCGGACGTCAGCGGCGCGGCGCTCGTCACCTCGGGGACGTTCACCTCGAACTCGCTCTGGTCCCAGTCATACAGCTTCGTCGCCGCCATGAAGAAGACGAGCAGGCAGAGCACGACGTCCACCATCGGCGTCATGTTCACATAAGGCAACTCGTCGGCGTGCATCCGGTCCGAGAGCATCGGCGTCGCTCCGGGGAGGTTCGAGACCTGGCGGCTTGGCTTCTTCAATCAATCAGTAAGGCCGCACGTCATGCCGCGACATCTCCAGCGGCCTCCTGCCTTCAGGCCCGCGTGCCTGCACCCCGGCCTCGGCCGAGACCAGCTCGATCACCTTCGCCGCCTCGTCATCGAGCGCCTTGACGAGCACGTCCACCTTGTTCAGCAGGTAGTAGTAGGACACCACCGACACGATCGCGATTGCCAGCCCCAGTGCCGTGGAGACGAGAGCCAGGCTGATCCCGCTCGCAAGCGCCTCGCCCCGCGCCGCGCCCGACTTGCCGCCGAGCGCCCCGAACGACTCGATCATCCCCAGCACCGTCCCCAGCAGGCCCAGCAAGGGGGCAAGAGTCGTCGTGCCGTTGAGCACCCGCACGTTCCGCTTCAGCTCGACCACCTCGCCGGACGCCTCCAGCGAGACCGCATGCCTGATTTGCGCGGAGGGCTGTCCCCAGTGCCGCACGACCGAGGCAAAGACGCGCGCCACCGGGCTGTCATTCGACCGGCAGAGTTCCGCCGCCCGGTCGCGGTCGAGCTTGTCGCCCGAGAGCCGTTCCAGGAATCGGTTGGTGAAGTCCTTGGGAATCACCCGCGACCGCCTCAGGGCGACGAACCGCTCCAGGGCGAAACCCATCGTCGCCACCGAGCAGATGCCCAGCATCCAGATCATCGGGCTGCGGCTGAAATGCCTCAGCAGCGCCGTCCGATCCACCGCAGGAGCATTCATACCTGCCCGCGCGCGACCCGCCGCCGGCTCGGCCTTGGCCGCCGCGCCGGGTGGCTCTTGCGCCTCCGACGGGACGCTCATCAGGCAGAGCGCCAATGCCAGGCAAGGCCCGAAGGCCCCCATCGACCCGAGCCCCACCCGGGCCAGAACCTTCGACATCGGCGACTCCTCCGTGCCCGACTCAGGGCGCACCGCTCCCTCAAGAGGCCACACCGGCCTCGGAGCCGATTCTAGCCGCCCCCCTCAACCTGTCAATCCAGGCCCGGAGACGCCGTCGACGTCCGAATCAACTTCCCGAGCCCGCGTCCTTCAAGGGAGGCAGCCCATCCTCGGACATCGGTGTCATCTCACCCCCCGACCCCAGCAGCCCCACCGGCCCATCAAACTTCCAGTCGCCCTCTTCCCGGACCAGGCGATACACGGGCCCCAACCGGTTGCTCGGGCAGAGCCAGACCTCGGCACCCTCGCGCCAGGCCTGGAAATTCTTGTGGATATTCCGGGGCAGCCCGATGATCCCCCCCTCGTCCGAGGCGACAAGCGTATGCCCCGCGAGATAGCGGGCCGAGCACAGCCGAACGGCCGCGGCGACATCCTGCCGATTGGCCGCGTCCAGCAGCCTGTGATAAGTCGAGACCGCCCCGCGCACCGGGCCCGTCGAGACGGCCAGCCCGACGACACCCGAAAGCAACAGAAGCGCGACGCCGCCGCCGATCCACCAGCCTTTCCGCTCGGCCGTCATTTCAGGTCCTCGAGCGCCTGCGACAGGTCGGCCCAGAGGTCCGCCGGATCTTCCAGGCCGACGGATAGCCGGATCAGGCCCGGAGTAATGCCCAGGGCCGCCGCCCGCTCGGGCGTGAACGACCGATGGCTGGTCGTCACCGGATGGCTCAGGGTCGTGGAGACATCCCCTAGACTCGGGGCGAACGGGATATGTTCCAGGGTCCGGATGAACCGATCCGCGGCGGCCCGGCTCCCCAGATCGAAGGTCAACATCGCCCCGAACTTCGTCCCCAGCAACGACCTGGCACGCACATGGTCGGGGTGAACGGCCAGCCCGGGATAATGGACCGCGTAGACCTGATTCACCCTTTCCAGCCGCCCTGCCAGCTCCAAAGCAGTCGTCGAGGTCCGCTCCACCCGCAACGCGAGCGTCGACAATCCTCGAAGCGCCAGCCAGCTCTCGAACGGGTTGCCCGTCATCCCGAACGTCGAGGCCAGCGAGCCGGCCCGCGTCACCAACTCTCTGGAACCCGCAAGCACCCCCTGCGTCAGGTCCGCATGCCCGCCAATCAGCTTCGTCGCCGAATGCGTCACCGCGTCGGCCCCCAGCGCGATCGGCCGACAGAGCAGGGGGGCGAACGTATGGTCGACGAGGAAGGTGGCACCCGCCTCGCGAGCGACCTCGGCGAGCCCCGGCAGGTCGGCCAGACGCAGCAGCGGGTTGGAAAGCGTCTCGGCGAACACCACCCGCGTCTTGCCCGTGAGGGCATCCTGCAAACTCTCAGGACTCGTGGGGTCGAACGTGGAATGAGTCACGCCGTAGCGGCTGAGTTCGTTCACCAGCACCGAAGTCCGGCCATAAACCCCTTCGGACAGGGCGATGTGGTCGCCGGACCCGAGCAATGCCAGCAGCGGCGCGGCCTCGGCCCCCATGCCCGAGGCACAGACCAGGGCCGCCTCGGCCCCTTCCAGCGACGCGACCTTGGCCGCAAGCTGTGACGCATTCGGATGCCCGTCGCGTGCGTAGATGTAGCCAGACTGCTCTCCCCCATACAGCGCGTCGACTTGGTCGAGCCCTTTGATCTTGTAGACCGCGCTCAAGTGCAGCGGAGGGACCAGGGGCTCGGTCGCCATGGGCGGAGCCTCGGCAGGCCGGGCGCATCGGGTTGAATCTTCGGGCTCGTTCCGGCCGGTCGGCTTGTTCACGCTGGCATGGTCCCTGATCATAAAAGTGATTTTCTGCGATTATGATCAGCTCGAGATCATCTCGCCAGCGCCGACCGCCGGGGTCGGCCCGCCGGCCCCGCCCGACCCGTCCAGCGTCGGGTCGCCGGCAAGCCTCGGGTCGGGAAGTGGGGAGTGCCAGACCTTGCTCATCAACTCCGCCCAGCGATACATCTCGGGCACGTTCTGGAACACGAGCTTCATGCAGACCGTCAGCGGCATCGCCACGATCAGGCCGACCAGCCCCCAGAGGAATCCCCAGAACAGGCAGGCGATCAGGATCGTCGTGCCATTCAGGTCGAGCGACCGGCCCAGCACCATCGGCGTGATGATATAGCCCTCGACCCCGGCAAGCCCCAGGAACACCGCCGCCACGATCAGGCCGTCGCCGATCGCGCCCGACTGCCCCAGGGCCACCAGGGCCGGCAACCCGCCGCCGATCGCCTGGCCCACGTAGGGGATGAAATTCAGGAGTCCGGCGAGCAGCCCCAGAGCGAACGGAAACTTCACCCCCAGGGCCCAGAGGATCAGGGCGAAGACCACGCCCAGTCCCAGATTGATCAGCGTCCGGGCCACGAGGAACGCCCTGATCTGTCGCGTCAGGTCGTTCAAGGTCGCCTGCGCCGACGCCGCGTCGTTGCTGGTCGGGGCGAAGAATCGGACCAATTTCGGGCTGAGAAGTTCACCCTCAGCCAGCAGGAAGAGGACAAGGACCAAGACGATGAAGCCTTGCGCCACACCCCAGGTCAGGTCGGCCAGCCCGTAACTCAACTTGTCGATCAGGAGGTTACGGTTCGCGTCCCCCAGCACGTCGATTGTCCCCGGCTCAGGCAAGATCCCGCGCAAATAAGGCTTGTCGCGGATCATGTCCGAGATCCGGTCGCTTAGGCCGCCGGAAAGCCGTTCGACGTCCGCCGGGAGCGAATTCCCCGCCTGAACCAGGCTTTCCGCCGTCAGGCTCGCCCCATAAAGGCCCAGGAAGGCGGCCAACAGGAACAGCATCACCGCCGCGCCGATCGGGCCCAACGGCAAGACCCTGCGCAAGAACGAGGTGATCGGCGAGAGTAAGCAGGCCAGCAGCAGGGCCAGCGCAATCGGGATCAGAATCACCTTCATCAGGTAGAGAGCGGCCATGACCGCCAGGACGGCCAGGGTGACGAGCGATGCGGTCCCGTAATTCGTGCCCCGATTCACGCCTCGCCTCCCCCTCGTCCCGCCGCGTTCTCATCCACGTTGCACGTCGATTTTCCCGCGCCTTGGTCGACCTCGCAACCCGACTCGCCCGGGATGCGTCCCGGCACATCCAGCCCCTCGAGGCCGCTGCTCCTGGCCTCGAGCTCCAATCGCGCAGGATCGGCAAAACGCCTCAGCAAACCCTTCAAGGTCGCGTCCGCCGCCTTGGGCACCTCTCCGCAGAACGGGCCACCCTCGGCGGCCTCGACCCCGTGCCAGCTTAATCGGAACGGCCAATTTACGATTTGAGCCGTCCTGCCGAACCGCTCATTCACACGCAAGGCCCAGGCCACGCCCCAATGATCGCGGAACCAGCCCCAGAGTCGTTCCAGCTCGGTGCTCCCCTCGACCGGCCTGCCCGCCCGCCATTCTCCCAGCCAGACCCCCCCAGCGAACAGCAAGGGGACCGCCGACCAGAGCCGACCTCGGGTCTCCCTCGACCAGTCCATCTGCGTTAGCGCGAGATATTCCAGTCCGAATCCTGTCAGGAGTGCGAGCGACGACGGCCCGAATTTCGTCGGCAGGTGATTCGTTCCACCCGCCAGAACGAGCAGCCCGAAGAAAATCGTCCAGGGTGCATCCAGCCGGAGTCGATCCCAGGCGTCTCCGGCATTTGCTAGCCCAGAGCCCTCAAGCCAGGGCACCAGCATCACCAGCACCAGCAACCCCATCAGCAACGCCCAGGCTCCTCCGCCGGGACTTCGCGCATTGAGCACCGAGATCAAGGCCGCAAACGTCACCAGCACCATGAGATAAACCAACTGACCCGCCATGGGACGACCTGACGACGCGACTTCGCCCAATTCGACGAACTGGGAAATCAGGCCAATCACCATGGCCACCATCGCCCAGTTCAGGGCAGGGCCGAGTTCAGTCCCCGTTGCCCACCGACGGGCCCTGACCAGTGGGATCACCGCGAGCCCCGTCCCCATGATCCCACACCACGGGGCACCTTCAGAATTCCAGAGCAGACATCCTATTCCACCCAATATTCCCAGAAATCCAGAAATGAGACGGATTTGTCGAGCCATTTCGGACGTTGAGGGGAAAGCGGAAATCATAGTTTGGGGACTTTGGAAACTTTGGTTGGGAGTTTGCAGGTTATGCCGATCATCGGGTACATTCAAACCACACCCATCGTCCCCGTTTGTGGGACGAACTGCTAGCCACGGGAGATGCGGCACCATGATCTTCGCCTCGCTGACCACGGCCACGCTCTTGGCCCAACTCGCCGTCGGTGGCGGCATCCACAGCCTCTTCCCAAGGCATCATGCCGCCAAAGTTGTCGTGGTCGAGACGGCGGCCGCCGATTGCTGTGACGACTGCGGGATCGAATCGGCCCGAGTCGCCGGCCTGATCGCGCGTCTGAAAACCTGTCCCCGCTGGCAAGACCGCGATAACGCCGCACATGCACTCCGCAAGGTCAAAGCGAAGTGCCATCCGGAAGCCGTCGCGGCCCTCTCCTTCGCGATGCTCAAGGACTGCCACGAAGAAGTCCGCGAGGAAGCCGCCGAGACCCTCGCCGTTCTCGCCCCCTGCGACCCGTTCGCCCACGAGGCCGTCTCGATCGCCGCCGCCCGCGACCCCGACCACGCGACCCGCAAGCAGGCCCGTAAAGCCTTGGCCCGCATGGGAGATCGTTGCGTGGGCGACTGCCAGATCTGCGACCCGGGTCCGGCCTACGCCGGTGGCCCTTCGATTGACCTCATTCCGCCCATCGTCATCGATCCCAGCCGCGCTACCCCCGACCAACCTCGGATGGAGTATGTCCCGGGTGACGTCATCGTCCCCGAGACGATGCCCGCGAATCCGGAACTCTCGCCCATCGAAGAAGTTCCGCCGCCGGCTCCCGAGGCCATTTCTCCGTTCAGCCCGAACCTGCCGGGGGCCCGCCGATCGACCCTCGGAACCCGGGCAATGACTGCCTCGCATCTCCGTTCTGCGGGGTTGTCCACTCGGATCGCCATGGTGGGCCGAATCGCCTACGGCCTTTAATCACTCCTCCGTCGCGCCGATCCGGGCCCGCCCCAACCGGGCCCGGATCCATATCGAAAGTCTCTGATTCCTCACCCATTCATGCGGTTGTCTCACTCAAAAGCCTGAGGAAATAAGAAAAGAATCAGAGAGAAATCCATTATTTTTCAACATCGAATTCATGGTGGGTCACATCCATTTGAATCAGATGGCGAGAAAGCCTGACGACCTTCAAATCTCTTGTGAGAAGACTTCCGAGCTAAACGATTCGCTATCTCGAATCCTTATCACGACTTGCATCGAATCACTTCATATTAATCTGGCATTCATACGAAACGAACCCAGCGTACGACCTCGGAAAACGAAACGAACCCGGCGTCCAGGTCAAGTGACCTCTCTGCCCGGCTGAGCTTGCCCGGCACCGTATGATCTGTTAGTTTGACTGAGATCGTCCCACGAGCAGAACCCCTCCTTCCGTGAAGGCCCGCCCCTCCTGGGTGGACTCTTTTCCCATGACGCGACGCGATAATATTCGCAACGTGGCCATCATCGCCCACGTTGACCACGGCAAGACCACGCTGGTCGACGCCATGCTGCGCCAATCCGGCCAGTTCCGGGCCAGCCAGCTCGTGGGCGATTGCATCCTCGACTCCAATGATCAGGAGCGCGAGCGTGGCATCACCATCTTGGCCAAGAACATCGCCATCAACTTCGGCGATTACAAGATCAACGTGATCGACACGCCGGGCCACGCCGACTTCGGCGGAGAGGTCGAGCGCACCCTTCAGATGGCCGACGGCTGCCTCGTGCTGGTCGATTCCTTCGAGGGGCCGATGCCCCAGACGAAGTTCGTCCTCCGCAAGGCCTTTGCCAACAACCTCAGGCCGATCGTGGTCATCAACAAGATCGACCGCCCCGACGCTCGCCCCGAGGAGGTGCTCAACGAAATCTTCGACACCTTCCTCGAACTGGGCGCAAGCGAGGAGCAGGCCGACTTCCCCTATATCTTCGCCTCGGGCCGCGGCGGCTTCGCCTCGCACGACCCCAAGGCGACCGGCGGCGACATCCGCCCGCTGCTCGAGCTGATCGTCGAGAAGGTGCCCGGCCCCGAGGTTAATCTCGACGGCCCGCTCCAGCTCCTCTGCACGACGCTCGACTTCTCTGAGTACGTCGGCCGTATTGCCATCGGCCGGATCAGCTCGGGCCGCGTCAAGCGTGGCCAGCGTGCTGCCCTTATGGGCGCCGACAACAAGATCACGATGGGCACCGTCGACAGCGTCATGGTCTTCGAGAAGCTCGGCCGTGTCGAGGTTCCCGAGGCCGAGGCGGGCGACATCGTCGCCGTGGTCGGCTTCGGTGACGTCAACATCGGCGACACGATCGCCGACGGCGAGACCCCGGTCGCGCTGCCGCGTATCGAGATCGACGAGCCGACCCTCAACATGCTCTTCACCGTCAACGACTCACCGTTGACCGGCGAGGGCGACTTCCTCACCACGCGCCACCTCAAGGAACGCCTCGACCGCGAGCTGCGGTCCAACGTCGCCCTGAGGGTCGAAGAGGCCGAGACGCGCGACAGCTTCACCGTCTCCGGGCGTGGACTGCTGCATCTCTCGGTCCTCATCGAGACGATGCGGCGCGAGGGCTACGAGATGGCCGTCGGCAAGCCCGAGGTCATCCTCAAGAACATCGACGGCGTCGTCCACGAGCCCTACGAGTTCCTGGTCGTTGACGTCCCCAACGGCCAGATGGGCCCCGTCATGGAGCTCGTCGGAGCCAGGCGCGGCGAGATGATCCGGATGGACGTCAAGGGGGCCTACGCCCACCTCGAGTTCTCCATCCCCGCTCGCGGGCTGCTCGGACTGCGTAATCGCCTGATGAGCGGCACGCAGGGCGAGGCGATCATGCACCACAACTTCCACGGCTATCAGCCCTTCAAGGGCGACATCCCGCGCCGCGGTAATGGCGTCATGATCAGCATGGTCCGCGGCACCGCCGTGGCCTTCGCCATGGACAGCCTTCAAGAGCGCGGGACGATGTTCATCTCCCCCGGCGACGACATCTACGAAGGGATGATCATCGCCGAGAACGTCCGGGGCGACGACATGGTCGTCAACCCGGCCAAGGAAAAGAAGCTGACCAACATGCGGGCCTCCGGCTCGGACAAGAACGTCCTGCTGAAGCCCCCGCGCCAGATCACGCTCGAGTATGCCCTTGAATACATCGAGGCCGACGAGCTGGTCGAGATCACCCCGACCAAGATCCGCCTCCGCAAGAAGTACCTGAGCGAAGACGGCCGCAAGCGGGCCGACCGCGGCAGCAAGAAAGTCAGCGTCTGACACCCGCCCGCCCCGAGGCCCTCAAGCCTCGGGGCGGGATCGGTTTCCTTGAGTCAGGCGATGCCGCCCTTCGACTTCATGAACGCCAGCCCATCCTTGCAGAGTCCCATCGCGTCCGGGAACAGGTCGCGCCAGACCTTCGTTGCCGCCGCCAGGGCCGGCAACGCCCGACCGAACGCTTCGATCGTCAGATAGCCGTCGTAACCGCTCGCCTTGATCGCCGAGAAGTAGCCGTCCCAGTCCACCTGGCCGGTCCCCGGGACGCCCCGGTCGTTCTCGGAACAGTGAATGTGAATCACCTTGTCGATGCATGACTCGATCGCCGACGCCTGACCCTTCTCCTCGATGTGCGCGTGGAAGCTGTCATACATCATCCGCACATTCGGATGGTTCACCTTGGTCACGAACTTCGCCATATCCGCCGCGGTCGTCTGGAAGTAATTCTCGAAGCGGTTGAGATACTCCATCGCGATCCGCACCTTGCCGGCCTGGGACACATCGCCGAAGGCGCGCATCGTCTCGGCCCCGTGCTCCAGCTCCTCGGCCGTCGGCCCGTTGCCCGAGAAGACGCCGATCGCCGAGTGGACTGGCCCGCAGAGGATCTCGCAGTCGAACGCCGAGCAGCATTCGATCACCTTCGTCATGTGCCCGACGGCCGCCTTGCGGATCGCCGGATCGGGCGAGATCGGGTTTGCCGCCTCGCCCATCACCGTCACCGCGGTGGCGCCCAGGCCGAGCGACTTCAGCCGCTTGCCCAGCCGCTCGTAGGGGGCCGTGCTGTCCACGTTGAAGACGGGGACCTCGACGCTGTCGAAGCCCAACGCCTTGAGCTGGTCGAGCACCCCGTCGTGCTCGGGCCCGACCTCGGTCGTCCAGAGCAGCAGGTTCATGCCGGTTTTCATCGGGTTATTCCTCGGGATCTCAGGTCTTGAACGAACGAGAGGGCCGAGGTTCCTCGCGGACGCCTCGACCCCCTTGAAGAAAGTGCGACTTGAATCAAACGGGCACGACGGTCTGCCACTGGCCGACCTCGGCCGAGTCGAGGACGGCGTCGCAGACGGCCTGGGTTTCCAGGGCCTCGCGGAAGGTCGGGCTGGTCGGCTTGCCGTCGCCCAGGTTCTGGAGGAAGTCGGCGACCTGATGGACGAAGGTATGCTCGTAGCCGATCTGGAGGCCCGGGACCCACCAGTTCTTCATGTAGGGATGGTCGCTATCGCTGACGTGGATCGACTTCCATCCCCGGAGGATCGACTCGTCCTTGTAGTCGAAGTATTCGAGGCGGTGCAGGTCGTGCAGGTCCCACTTGATCGAGCCGTTCTCGCCGTTGATCTCGAAGGTGTTGAGCGCCTTGTGGCCGCGTGCGTAGCGAGTCGACTCGAACAGGCCGAGCGATCCATTCGCGAACCGGCAGAGGAAGGCGCAGGCGTCGTCGATCTTGACCGCCTGAACCTTGCCCGTCGCGGTGTGGGTCCGCTCCTTGATGAAGGTCTCGGTCATGGCGCTAACGGTGCTGATGCTGCCGTTGAGCCAGAGGGCCGTGTCGATGCAATGGGCGAGAAGGTCGCCGGTCACGCCCGAGCCGGCCGCGGTGGCGTCGAGCCTCCAGAGGCCCGCACCGCCCTGGGGCAGGTCGGCCGAGATGGTCCAGTCCTGGAGGAAGTTGGCTCGGTAGTGGAAGATCCGGCCCAGGCGACCCTCGTCGATCAGCTTCTTGGCCAGGGTCACGGCCGGGGCCCGGCGGTAGTTGTACCAGACGGTGTTGGCCACGCCCGCCTTCTCGACCGCCTCGACCATTGGCAGCGACTCTTTCAGGTCGCGGGCCAGCGGCTTCTCGCAGAGGACCATCTTGCCCGCCTGCGCGGCGGCGATGGCGATCTCGGCGTGCGAGTCATTGGGCGTGCAGATGTCGATCGCGTCGATATCCTTGCGCTCGATGACCTTGCGCCAGTCGGTCTCAAATCCCTCGTACTGCCACTTCTCGGCGAACTTCTTCGCCCCCTCGGCGGTCCGGCCGCAAACGACCTTGAGGACCGGGCGGTACGGCACGTCGAAGAAGTCGTTGACCCGCTTGTAGGCGTTGGAGTGGGTCCGGCCCATGAAGCCGTAGCCGATCAGGCCGATGTTCAGTGGCTTGAGCATCGAAGTCTCGAATCCTCGGTGGTCTGTGATCGGCGGGGCCCGATGGGCCAGCCCGGGTTGAGTCGTACCGGCGATTCATTCGGATCGAGCGGGACAAAGGCCGTCCGGCTCGGTGTCGGCTCAGGCATTCCAGCCGTGGGCGTCGCGGACGGCGATCATGGCGGCCAGGATGTCATTCCAGGTCTTCGGGTTGTGCATCACGGCGTTGGGGAACATGCAGCCGTCCCAGCAGATATGCTTGAACGCCTTGGTCACCTGTCCCGCTCCGTCACGCATCCAGTAGCCAGCGTGGCGTGTGATGTCCAGCTTGCCGTTGGGGTCGTCGGCCAGGCAATGCCGTCCCGTGTGGTCGTGCGATCCCGAGCCGAAGACTGTCGCATCGTTCTGGGCGATGTGGAAGTCGATCGTCCAGGGGCGCAGGGCATCGGTCAGTGTCTTGTAGGCGGAATCGAGGACGGCCGGGTCGGACCAGTCGTATCCCTCGGGCAAGATCCGGTGCTCGGGGGCATTCTCGCCGAGGGTGTAGAGCAGTGTGTGGGCCATGTCGGCCTGGAAGCCGACGGTCTCGGGCTCGCCCACCCGTTCCAGGAGGTCAACCATCGTCTTCCACGAATGGATGCCGCCCCAGCAGATCTCGCCCTCGACGGCCAGCCGCTCTCCGAAACCGCGGGCGATCTTGGCGGCTTCCTTGAAGGTCTTGGCGATTTTGACCTGGTTCCCCTCGGGGTCAGCCGCCCACTCGCTCGGGCTGCACGCCGTGTCGATCCGGACCACGCCGTAGGGGCGGATGCCGAGGCTCTTGAGGGTCGCCGCGATCTGGCAGCCCTTCTTGACCTGCTCCAGGAACTTGGTGCGCCCCTCGCCCTCATCCATCGCCGAACCGCCGCCGGTGGGCGGCCAGACGGGTGCGACGACCGACCCGATGACCAGGCCCTTGGAAGCGACCTTATCGGCCAGCGCCTTCAGGTCGTCCGCGGTCGAGTCGATGTCGACGTGTGGTGCGAACAGGAAGAGGTCCACGCCATCGAACTTGATGCCATCGACTTCGGCGGCCGCCGTCAGGTCGAGCATCGTGTCGAGCGGGATGGCGGGCTCGGAGCCTTCGCCTTTGCCGACGACGCCGGGCCAGGCGGCGTTGTGGAGCTTGGGGAAGTTGTTCGGATGCTTGGCGCTCATCGTTGGTCCGGCCTTTCTGCGGCGGAAATCAATGGCTTCGACCGATCCCGTTCCGTGAGACATCCATCCCTGAGGACAAGACACGGCGGCGATGCGAGGCAGGCCGGCCGTCTAGGTTCCCGGCGACGGCCGGCCTGCGAATCACAAATCGCCCTGTCGGATCAGGCCTTCTTGCGGTAGTCGCCCACGTTCGGCAAGACGCTGTGGACGTCCGGGCCGAAGTAGCGGAGGCTGACGAAGGGATCGGCACCTTTGTTCACGAAGGTGACCCCTTCCTTGGCACGCGTCGCCGTGATGAAGACCTCGTCCTTGGTCACCTCGCCGAAGCGGATGAAGACGGGGCAATCCACCTCGAGCTTACCGATGGTGCCGCGCCCCTGGGTGACGATCAGGCCCGAGGCCCCGTCGTCCTTGATCGTGGCGCTGCCGCCTGGCTCGATCGTCAGCTCGCGGGCGCTGAAGACCTGCTTGCCATCCACAAGGCCGTAGACGATCCACTTGTCGACATACCCCTGGCCTTCGCCGCCCGAGTGGACGATCGGCTCCAGATAGTTGTTTGCCTTGAAGTTGGGATCGACGTTCTTCTCCCAGTCGAGCTGCTCGACCAGGTAATCGAGGTCGTGGTGATTGTCCTCGGGCACGTCTTTGACGAGCAGGTCCCAGGGGACGCGGCGGCCTTCGACCATCGACTGATACATGCCGAAGACGTCGGAGCCCCACTGCGGCTCGTAGGTCACCAGCGAGCCGGGGGCGTGCAGCACGGCCGGCGGGATCAGCCAGCCGGTGCCGGGCTTGAGACGGTAGGCCTTCGAGTAGTCGAGGATCCCGTTGTCGCCCTCATTCCAACGCTCCAGGCAGCGGCGGATCTCTTCCTTGGTCGTGCCGGGCTCGAAGCCCATGAACGTATAGGGGAAGTTGTTACCGCTGGGGTTGAGCTGGGGCGGGAAATAATAGCTCTCGGGCTTGCCCTCGCGGCCGAGCTTGGCGGCCTGCTCGGCGGTCTGGTGCATGTGGTGGGGGATCGGCCCCAGGTTATCGAAGAACTTGCTGTAGACGGGCCACTTCTTGTACTTGTCCCAGATCGGCTTGCCGATCATCTCGGGGCCATGGGCGTCGACAGCATCTTTGAGTGTGAACTTGGCCCCCTCGTGGACGACATAGCTGAGCCCCTCGTCCGCGGGGGCTCCCTCGTTGGCCGCGGCGGTGGTCGAGGAGAACCAGCGCTCGTCGATGCCTCCTCGGTGGGTGCCCAGGGCATACAAGTCTTGCTTAGCAAGCTTGATGCGCGCGCCTGGCATCAGGAAAGAGCGGGGGACCCAGGTGGGGGCCAGCCGGAGGATGCCTTCGCCCGCTTCCAGCGCCGCGCGAGCTTGCGCGGCCACGTTCTGATCGCTCATCCGTCGCCCTTTCCGGCACACCCGAGGTCATCTCGACCCGGCCGCGAGGAAGCACGTCGCCGCGCGGCGTCTGCGGGCGGCCCAGTGCTATTGCGTTGCGGACTCCCGCCGTGGCCCAGGGGGGACCACGGCCACGACCGGTCCGCGCCGGGGAGAACCGTTCTAAAGGCGCACATCGCTCGACGCAAGCAAAATCTCAGGCGCGTTCACGCCTAAGACGACGGGCCGCGCGGTCTGGGGCGCTCCTGACTCCCGAGACGGCCGGCCGGTCGATAAACTGATCTTCAGATGGCACGACCGCCCGCCCCCGACGAGGTCCGACCGAGATGAAGTGCGCATCGGCCCTTTCGACCGCCAGGAATTCCGATGAGGCGCTCGCCGAGGTGCTCGAGCGCGCGGCCTCCCAACTCGGCAAGCCGGCGACGGGCGACCTGGCCGTCGTCTTCTCCTCGGCCCATCACGCCGACTCGTTCGCGGCCATCGGCGAGGCGATCCGGGCGCATGGCCTGGCTCGGGTCGTCATCGGCTGCACGAGTGAATCGATCATCGGCGAGGGCCAGGAAATCGAGGGGGCGACGGCCCTGAGCCTCTGGATCATGCAGAGCCCATGTGCCGAGCTTGAACCGCTGCGGTTCGAGCATCGGGCCGGCGGCTTCGACGGCTGGCCCGATTCGCTGGCAACGAATGCGGACACCGCGGGCCAGGCGCTCATCATGCTGGGCGACCCGTTCACCTTCCCGACCGAGGAATGGCTCGAAGCGGTCAGGACCAGGCAGCCGCACCTGCCCGTCTTCGGCGGGATGGCCAGCGCCGGGCGTGCGCCAGGCGTGAACCGCTTCATTCTCGACCGCGAGAGCTATCTCGATGGCGCCGTCGGCGTCAGGATCGGCGGGAATGCCTGGGTCCGACCTGTCGTCAGCCAGGGGTGCCGGCCGATCGGCGAGCCGTTCGTGGTCACCAAGGTGGAAGGAAATCTGCTGCGCGAGCTAGGCGGTCTCCCCGCGCTCGAACGACTCAAGGAGGTCTTCGAGGAGCTCGACTCCGTGGACCAGGAACTCATCCGCGAAGGACTTCACGTCGGCCGGGCCGTCGACGAATATCGCGACACCTTCGGGCGCGGCGACTTCCTGATCCGCAACGTCATGGGGGCCGACAAAACGGGGGCCTTAGCGCTCGGGGATCACGTGAAGGTCGGTCAGACCGTCCAGTTCCACGTGCGAGACGGCGACGCGGCTGACGAGGATCTGCGCGACCTGCTGGAAAGTGACGCGCTGGACCACCCCTCGGAGCGGCCTGCCGGTGCCCTCCTGTTCAGCTGCAATGGCCGCGGATCTCGTTTGTTCAATATCGAGAATCACGACATTTCGGCCGTCCAGAACCTTCACGGACCGATTCCCGTGGCCGGCTTCTTCGCCATGGGGGAGATCGGCCCCATAGGCGGCAAGAATTTTCTCCACGGATTCACCGCGAGCCTGGCCCTTTTCGGACAGCGTCCGGGAGTCTGATCCGTTGAGACCCGCCATCGACATGCCAGGGCGTGACGAGCCGGACGAAGGCCTGGAACCCTCCTGGTTCGTCGAGGCTCAGCGGAAACCGGCGCGATTGCCCGCGTCCGCCGACAGGCCTGCTCCGCTCCTCTTCGACCAGGAGCACAAGCCGATCGGCACGAGTGCCGACTGGCGGCGTCACCGATCCGCCCTGCGTGGCCGCTGGCTCGAATTCCTGGGAGAGATCCCCAGGCCCCAAGCCCCTCCCAGGCCGCGCGTACTCCAGCGAGAGGAGTTGGACGGCGGCGTCATCCGTCAGAGGGTCGTCTACGAAGCCGAGCCGGGATTCCCGGTGGAGGCGTATATCCTCGAGCCGGCGAGCGAAGCGACCCGGAAACGACCGGGAGTCGTGGTGCTGCACTCGACGACTCCCGAAACAATCCGCCAGCCTGCGGGGCTCGCCGGCGAGGCCGAGAAGCACATCGGCCTCCACCTGGCGAGGCGCGGCTATGTCGCCATCTGCCCCCGATGTTTCCTCTGGGAGTACGGCGATCGCAAGGATCTGCGCACGGCGGTCGATTGGCTCAATCGCCGGCACCCCGGCGTCACCGGCATGGCCAAGATGCTCTTCGACGCGGGAAGGGCCCTGGACGTGCTGGCGGCCTGGCCCGGGGTCGACCCTTCGAAAATGGGCGCGATCGGCCACTCGCTGGGAGCGAAGGAGGCGTTGTATCTCGCCGCGTTCGACGAGCGGGTGCGTGCGGCCGTCTTCAGCGAGGGGGGAATCGGCCTCTCGTATTCGAACTGGGAAGCCCCCTGGTATCTGGGTGAGGCGATCCGTCGCCCCGGGTTTTCGCTCGACCACGCACAGGTGATGGCACTTGTGGCGCCCCGCTCCTTCCTCATCGTTGGGGGCGACTCGGCCGACGGCGATGCCTGTTGGCCTTACGTCGAGACCACCAAGCCAGTCTGGGCGTTGGAAGGGGCCCCGACTGCGGTCGGCCTGGTCAACCACCGGATGGGGCACGCCTTCCCGTCACTTGCACAGTCTCGCTCGTATCAATGGCTGGATTGGTGGCTGGCTCACTGAGGATCGCCGTTCGGACGTTGATCGTCAGGTCTCGCGAAGGCCAAGCTCTTCCAGCTTCCGGTAAAGCGACGAGAGGCCGAGGCCCAGCCGCCGCGCGGCCTCACGCTTGTCATCCGGGTGCCTGCCCAGGACCCTGCGGATGTGCTCGCGTTCATACGCCCGCATCGAGGCGCGGAGGTCTTCGCTGTCGAGAGGGTCCGAATCGCCGCCCCTCGATCCGTCGTCGCCGAGCCCGGGCGGCAAGTCCTCGGTCCCCAACACGGGGCCGTCGCCCAGGATCACGGCGCGTTCGAGGACGTTGTCCAGCTCGCGCACATTCCCCTTCCAGGGGGCGGCCATCAGGCACCTCATCGCCGCGTTGTCCACCCCATTGGCCCGCCGACCAAGTCGGATCGAATGTTTGGAGAGGAGGGCTGCGACCAGCGCGGGGATGTCTTCGCGGCGGTCGCGAAGGGGGGGCAGGGCGATCGAGACCACGTTGAGGCGATAGTACAGATCGGCGCGAAACTGACCGGCGGCCACCTCGGCATCCAGGTCCTTGTTGGTCGCGGCCACGATCCGGGCGGCGATCGACTGGGCCCGGATCGCCCCGACGGGGAGCACCTCCTTGTTCTCGATCGCCCGCAGCAGCTTGGCCTGAGTCAGCAGCGGCAATTCGCCGATCTCATCGAGGAACACGGTCCCCCGGCCGGCCGCGGCGAACAGCCCCGCCTGATCGCGGTCGGCGCCGGTGAAAGCGCCACGGACGTGGCCGAAGAGCTGGTTTTCCAGCAAATCATGCGGGATCGCGGCGCAGTTAATGGCCAGGAACGGGCTATCGGGGTCGGCCCCCTGCGCGTGCAGGGCATGGGCGACCAGCTCCTTGCCGGTCCCGCTCTCGCCCGTGATGAGGACGTTGCTCCGCGTCGGCCCGATCTTGGCGATCAGGTTCTTGACCGCCTTCATGGGGGGGCTGTCGCCGATGAGCGTCTCGTCCCGGTAGGGGGCGTTGAGCTGGCGCCTGAGCGCCTGGTTCTCACGCATCAAGAGACGCAGGTCCATCAGGCGGTCGACCTTCGCCAGCAATTCTTCGAAGATCACTGGCTTCATCAGGTAATCTTGTGCCCCGCGGTGGAACGCGGCCACGGCGTTCTCGACGGTGGCATAGGCGGTGATCATCAGCACGAGCGTGTCGGGCCGGATGGCAAGCATCCGGTCGAGCAGGGTCAGGCCGTCGATCCCTGGGAGTTGCACGTCGCACAGGACGATGTCGGGCTCGAAGGACTCGGCCAGGACCAGGGCGGTCCGGCCATCGCCCGCTGCGCAGACCTCGAATCCCTCGCCCTGGAGGAATTCCAGGAGCATCGCCGCCAGCACCTCCTCGTCGTCGATGACGAGGATACGTCCCTTCAACGATTGCCCCGGACCCTGCTCCGGGCCGGACTCTCGCGGATTTGTGCGGCTCATTCGTCGGCCCCTCCGCCCGTCGCGATGCCCGCGGGCGTCAGGCTCTGAGGATGCGGCGCCGGGGCGATCTCGGTCGGTAGTCTCAAGACGAAGCACGATCCCTCTCCCTGAACGCTTCTGAAGACGAGCGTCCCGCCCATCTCGCTGACAATCTGACGGCAGACGAACAGGCCCAGGCCCGTCCCTCGCGGCTTAGTGGTGAAATAGGCCTGGAACAGGCGGATCTGGTCCGCAGGGGCGATCCCCTGGCCGTCGTCGGCGACACTGAGCTCGATCCAGCCGTCTCCTACTCGTTCGGTCAGCTGGATCGTCCCACCCTTGCTCGCCGTCGCGTCGATCGAGTTGATGACCAGATTCAAGATCACCTGGGTGACGTGATCGCGTACCCCCCGAAGCAGGGGGATGTCGCGACTCAGGTCGTTGACGATCGTCGGCTGCTTGGTCCTGTGGTAATACTTTGCGATCCCCAGTGCATCGTCCACCGCGTCGGCCAGGGCGAACCGGGCGACGACCGTGGAGGCGGGCCGTGCGAAGGTGATCAGCTCGCGGATGGTGCGCTGGATCCGGTCGAGCTGTCTGCCGGCCAGGTCGAGCTTCTCCGCTGCATAGGCATCGGGTTGGTGCCGCCTGAGCATCTGGACCAGGGAGCTGAGTGCAGCCAGCGGATTACCCACCTCGTGCGCGATGCCCGCGGAGAGGAGCCCGAAGGCGGCCATCTTCTCGTGCTGGATCATCCTCGCCTGGGACGCCCTGAGCGCCTCGGATCGCTCCAGGACCCGACGCTCAAGCTCATCCCGGGTAACCTCCAGGGCCTGATTCGTCTGCGCCAGCCGAGTCCCGGTGTCTCGCAAGACGCCCGCAAGCGAGGCGCTCGCCCAGGTCACCCAGGCCAGGATCGCCAGCGTCTGCGGAAGGCTCGAGACCAGCGCCCCTCGGTCCGGGCTCAATGAGAAATAAAGCGCCAGGATGCTCAGGGTGTGGCACCCCAGTGTCAGCCAGGCCATCGAGGGCGAGTAGCGGATGGCACAGCAAATCAAGGAGAGCAGATAATACCAGCGGAAGGGGCTGTCGAGCCCTGTATCGTGGTAGCAGAGCAGCATGATGAAGAGCGACTCCATCAGCGAAACGAACAGCGGAGCGCGCTTGAGGAAGACCTCGCCTAGCCGGTAGAACACCGTGTCGAGCGCCGCATACCCGGCCCCGAGCGCGAGGAACGCCCTCACGGCGCTCGGGTCATATAACCCGGTCCGCGTCTGCACCAGAACGTATCCCATCACGATCCCGAACCAGCGGATCTTGACCACGATCGACTCGGTGGCCAGCTCCCACGCGAGTCGCTCGCTCGGCACATGCGGCATCCATCCTCCAAGCTCTCACCGAACCTTCGCGGCCGGAACACCGGCCCACGCTATTCTAAGATGCCGGCGCCCCGTCCGGTCACGAATCGATCGAACCGCACGGGTTTCCACCGCCGAGCCGAGAACGGACCCAGACGATGCGGCTGACCCTCGTCTCAGAAACCTACGCCCCGCAAGTCAACGGCGTCTCGCGCACCCTGGGCGAGCTCGTCCGCTGCCTGCGCGCCGCCGGCGACGTGGTCCAGCTCATCCATCCCGACTATGGCCGACCCCCCGAATCTCCCCACGATCAACTCGTCGCGACCCGGCCCTTGCCATTCTACCGAGAAGTCTCGCTGGCCCTCCCCCCCTTCGGTGCCGTCCATCGTGCCATCGACGCCTTCGGGCCAGACCTCATTCACATCGCCACCGAGGCCACCCTGGGCCTGAGCGTCCTTCGCCATGCCACACGCCGCCGGCTGCCTGTCGTCTCCAGCTTCCACACCAATTTCGACCAATATGGGGCGCATTATCGAGTCGGATGGATTGGCGGCCTGATCTGGCGCTATCTCCGGTGGTTCCATAATCGGACCTCGGAGACCTACGTCCCGTCCCGTTCGACCATCGCCGACCTCGAAGCCCGCGGATTCCGCCGCCTGGTGCTCTGGCCCCGTGGCGTCGACGCGCAACTTTTCCGCCCCGATCGACCGGAACGAGACGAGATTCGCCGGGCCCTGGGTTTCGCCCCAGACGCCCCCGTCATCGTCCACGTCGGCCGGCTCGCCCCGGAGAAGAACGTCGAATTCCTGGGCCAGGCCCTCGACCTCGTCGCGCGGGCCATGCCGCTCGCTCGAATCCTGATCGTCGGCGACGGCCCGAGCCGCCCCGCGCTGGAGGCCACGCTCGCCGATCGAGCCCGGTTTGTCGGCTACCGGACCGGCGACGACCTGGCCGATCACTTCGCGTCGGGCGACCTGTTCGCCATGACCAGCAAGACCGAGACCTTCGGCAACGTTGTCCTAGAAGCCATGTCCTGCGGCCTCCCCGTCGTTGGCATCGCGGCCGGTGGCGTGGGCGAAACCATCAAGGAGGGCCGGACTGGCCTGCTCATCCCGCCCGCCGCCCCTCCGTCTGCGCTGGCCGATCGCCTGACTGAACTGCTGGATGACGCCGTCGAACGACGAAGAATGGCCGATGCTGCGCGGCAATACGCCCTGAGCCAGAGCTGGCACGCCATCATGGGCGACCTTCGGTCGTCGTATCTCCGGGTCATCGCGGGGCAGGGGCAATCGTCGGGCGCTTTGCCCGTTCGAATTCCGCATATCGACCCTGAGCCACCCAGAAGCCACGGCCGTCCGGCGCCTGTGGGAACATCGGCGATCGCAGATAGCCCGCCTCGAGATAGGCCCTGAGCGCCGGGAACGGGGGATCGCCGGCCAGCACGAACTCAGGTGGTCGGCTCCGCAGGTCGTCCATGATCCGCTCCAGCCTCGGCCCGATTAGCGGGTGCCCCTTCAAGGCGAACGCCTTCATCAAGGGGTCGGCGAAAAAATGCCGCGAAACTCCGTCGAGGTCTCCGTAGATGAAGATCGGGCTCTGCCAGCCCCAGAGGAAGAGTTTCGGATCATCCCAGCCAATCGTCCGCCGGGCGATCTCGCGGCCCATCTCCCGCAGCATCACCCACTGTCCCCCCCCTTTGTCGTCGATCGTCAGCTTGACGGGGTCTTTAAGCAGATATTCCCGGACTTGAATCCAGCCGGTTGTCAGGAGCACCGCCGCCGGCACGAGCGCAAGAAAGGCTGCGGCCAGACGTCGGTATGGCCGGATTCCTCTCGCTGCAATGTGTCCCAGATCGGACGACCAGAGGGCCAGGGCAACCGACACACCGGGCACTGGCAGCAAGTAATAGTGCTGCCAGAACAGGCCCGGCATGGCCACCTGCACCCAGGCAAGAATCGTCCAGGCAACGACCAACCTGCGTGGCCCGGTCGAACGCACCGTCGACAGCCAGAACAGGGCGGGCAATGACGCCAGCCAGGCTGGCCAGCATCCACGACCCCACCAGACCAGGTAATTCGTCCGGCCGAAGGGCGGGGGGAGCACCCCTTGCGGATCGGCGTTGCCGGTCAGGAGCCGCATCAGAAATGGCGGTGCATTGGCCTCTGGCGGGGTCTCCTTCGCCATCGTGAGCCCATAACGCACGACCTCCTCATACGCCGCACCGAGAGCACCCTGCCCGGCGAGCCACCCCGCGGCCAGCAAGACCGGGATGCTCACTCCGAGCAACACCGCAGCGACATCGCCAATTCGCCCGCGAGCGGCCCGCCCGCTCGTGACCGGCCGGAGCCAGGCACCCGCGATTAGCAGCGGGAACTCGGCGACGGCGACCTGCTTGAACAGGCAGGCCAGCCCCAGGCAGGCCCCAGAAAGGATGAGCGATCCCCGTCCCGGCCTGCCCCAGGCGAAGACCATGGCCGACAGAGCCGCCACCGAGAATGCGCTCACCTCATGTTCCAGGTTCGACCCATTGCCGAACAGGAATGGGTCGGTGCTCATCAGCACGAAGCAGAGTCCCGCCAGGCATGCCGCGACCGGGCCACTCAGCCGCAGACCCAGCCACCAGACCATGGCAACGGTGGCCAGAACGAAGGGGATCGGGATTAGGCGGACGACGAATTCTGGGTCCACGCCGGGCAAGGCCGCGAGCGTGAACAGCCAGTAGCCGGCGGGGGGCTTGGGCTCGGTCAGGTCGCGGTAAATCGCGTCGCCGCGCAGGAATTTACGCCCCGCGTAAACGTAAACCGCTTCGTCGCAATCAATCGGCTCCGACGCGACCGCGTGGATGGGCCAGACGTCCAAGCCGTAACGGTCGCGTAAGGCTGGGCTAAAGGTGTGGCCCCTCCACCAGAGCGCGAAGCCCAGGATTGCGACCAGCCCGACCAAAGCCCAGGCCGGCATCCTCCGGCCACTTCCCGGGGAGGTAGGCGGACCGTCACCCGCTGTTCTCGAACGATCCATGGCCGACACCCTCTTCGACGAACCCATCCCCGACTCGCCGCGCGCCGGCCGCCTGGATTATACTGCCAGCGGCCGGCGCAGCGAGCCCGCGGACGCACGGCCAAACCTGTCCCGAGCGCGACCAACCACCGATGCCCACGCCCATCTCCGCCTACCGCGCCCTGGGGCTCGGACTCGTCTACTGGCTGGCTCTCGCCGCCTTCGCCACCCAGCCCAGGCTCAGCGGAAACGTGTTCTCGCGGTACATGACCGTCGAGTCGATCGTTGAGCGCGGCACGCTCTCGATCGGCGATTCGCCGATGCTCGCCATGAGCGGTACGCCCGACCTGGCCCGCTTCGGCGGCCGGACTTACTCCGACAAGCCGCCGGTCCTCCCCGCGATCGGGGCCCTGGTTTACGCACCGCTGGCCCGCTCCGGCATCCGCTTCATGAGCTCGCCCCGCGATTTCAGCCGCGTCGACCGCATCCTGGTCATCGTGCTCGTCGGCCTCGGGTCGACCCTGGCCGTCGTCTCGCTCCGGCTGGCGCTCCAGTGGACCCGACTCTCGCGTAGGGTTTCGGACCTTCTCGCGCTCTCGATGGGGTTCGCGTCGCCGCTCTGGACCTATGCCGGCACGTTCAACAACCACAGCGTCGCCGCCGGCCTGATCATGGCGGCGATCGCACTGGTGATCCCAACCGACGCGGTTCGCAAATTCCGCCCGTTCCTCGCCGGGTTCCTGGCGTCCCTGGCCGCGACGATCGACCTGCCGGCCGGCGGCCTGGTCTGCGCCGGAATTCTGGCGATGCTCGCCATCGGTCGCCGCAACGTGCCGGTTGCCTTTCTTCTCGGCTGCCTGCCCCCGCTGCTGGTGCACATCGGGTTGCAGTCGATGGTGACAGGCTCTCCGCTGCCGGTGGAGATGTATCCGCAAGCCCTGGAATATCCAGGCTCCTATTGGACCACCCCCGAAGGACGCTGGGTCGAGCACGGCCCACGCTGGCGGTTCGCCCTGGAACTTTTGATCGGACCGCAAGGCTGGTTGACCGTCACGCCGGTCCTTGTGCTGGGACTGGCCGCGATGGCCCGTCTCCTCCAATCTCCGCGCGACGAGCCTTTGCAGCCGATCGCCCGGCTGACCACCGCCTGCCTTGTCATCCTCATCCTCTATTATGTCTGGGGAGTCCGCCGCACCGACTTCGCCGGCCAGTCGTTCGGGGTCCGCCACCTGCTGCCGATGGTCGGACCCGTCTGGCTATTCGCGGCATCGGCACTCGACCGCTGGAGAAACCCCGTCGTGTCGGCGCTATTCCTGGTGCTGCTGGTCATCAGCGGGATCTATTCCTGGAGCGGGCGGACGGACCCCTGGAGTCGGGTAGAGAGCCGCAACGACCCATCGATCCGGTTTCTCCAGAAGTTCGTGGCCTACCCGTGGTCGACCTACGCCCGATAGCGGCCTAGCCGACCCAGTACCAGTTGGCGAACTGCATCGTGAAGAACCCGAGGAACAGGGCCGAGGCGAAGATGATCAGGCGATCGACTCGTCGACTCTCTCCCCACCGGGCCAGCACCAGAAACGCGGGGAAGGCGACGCATTCGAGCCGCATCAGCGACTTCACGTTGGCCGTGGCCAGCGGGATCAGAATCAGGAGCCACGAGTAAATTGGCAGGCTGATGTCGGCCTTCCCCAGCAGGAAGAAGGGGAGGATCAGGAAGATGACCCCGGTGATGGCCTCCATCAACGTGATCGTGTTGACCAGGTTGCGCGGGAAGGTCCAGTCTCCGTCCAGCAAGGCGCGGATCAAGGGGACGAACGGCAGCGACGAGCTGCGACCCCAGGCCCCGTGGGCATGAATGAACGCCAAGGGATCGCCGACCTTCACATAGAGCATCGCCATGAACGTCAGCAGGCCCGCCGGGATGAACGACAGCCAGAGCATCCTGGGCGTGAACTTGACCTGCCCTCGCGCCAGGTTCCAGATCGTCCCCAGGCCGTAGGCCATCAGCAGGGCCATGCCCGTGGGCCTCGTCAGGGTGGCGAGCGCGCCCCAGATGGCCGACCTCGCGTAACGCCCCGACAGGTAGTGGTGGAACGAGGCCAGCGTCGTCAGCAGGAAGAGGCCCTCGGAGTAATAGGCCGAGAGGAAGAACGAGGTCGGGAAGGCCAGCATGTAGGCCATCATCCGCCTCGAGCCGTCGTCGCCCAGCATTGGCCGAGCGATGCGCAGCATGTAGACGAGCGCCGCCAGCAGCGAAACGTTCGACACGATCAGGCCGGCCGCCCAGTGGTTGCCGATGACCTTCGTCAAGGCCGAGGTCACGAGCGGGAACCCGGGGAAGAAGGCGACGGAACTCTGCCCCGCCTTCGCCGCATAGCCCTTGGTGACGATCAACTGGTACCAGCCGGCATCCCAGCGCACCCAGCTATCGAGCGCCTCATGATTGGGGAAGGCTTTCCAGGCGTAGGCGGGGTCCATCTGGGCGACCGGATTAAGCTGGGTCATCGAGACGCCCAGCATCTGGAACAGGAAGAGCACCCCGCGCCAGCAGACGAACGCCAGCGTCGCGGTCCCCACGTCGGCCGCAAGCTGAGACCAGAAACCGACTTCAGGGGCGTCGAATGCGCCCTGGTCGCGGTCATACCCCGGTGTTCGACCTGAGTCGCCTTCAATCATCGAATCGCCTCCTCCGCGATTGACGCCCAACAATGCGACGGACATCCATTTACGGCACGAGTATGGCGACCCGGAAGATTGATTTTCCATCCGCAGAGAATTGGCGCCAACGTCGCTTGCACTCATCGCGTATTAGGGGCAAGCCACCGCAAGCAAAGGTTGAACAACGGCCCTGGATCGCCAGCAAGCCAAGCCCGCCCCCCTAGCCCACCCGGACGACCCCAGACTTCGCCCCGCGCTGACTCTAACCGGCGAGATCCCGCTCTCGCCCTAACCGGCCGCTCGTCTCACGACCGCTCCGGCCGGGTCAGCAACGGGCTTCGGGATGACCCCGGAGGAGACCCAGTCGATGTTTGAAGGTATCTCACGTCGAGCATTCGGCCGGCGCGGCTTCCTGAGCGTCGGCACCTTCGGCATGGGGCTCACCCTCGCCGATCTCTTTCGGCACCAGGCCCACGCGGACCTGAAGAAATACGAGCCGATCAAGGCCAAGGCCGACTCGGTCATCCACATCTTCCTGCCCGGCGGCATCGCCCACCAGGAGACGTTCGATCCCAAGCCGTTCGCGCCGGTTGAATACCGAGGCGAGTTGGGGACCGTGCCGACGAAGATCGACGGCGAGGTCTTCTCCGAGACCCTGGTCAAGACGGCCCAGGTCGCAGACAAGCTCACCGTCATCCGGTCGATGACCCACGGCGAAGCCGCCCACGAGCGCGGCACGCACAACATGTTCACCGGGTACAGGCCTAGCCCGGCGCTGCAATTCCCGAGCATGGGCAGCGTCGTATCGCACGAGTTCGGCCCGCGCAACAACCTGCCGCCCTACGTCTGCGTCCCCAGCATCCCCAACGTCTACGCCGGAACCGGCTACCTCAGCTCCTCGTTCAGCCCGTTCAGCCTGGGGGCCGACCCGGCCGACGGCGGCTTCCGGGTGCAGGACCTCGACCTCCCCGCGGGCATCGACACCTCGCGGTTCTCCACCAGGCGCAACGTGCTCGAGGCGGTCAACGCCCACTTCGCCGAGAAGGAAAAGGGCGACGGCCTGGCCGCCATGGACAGCTTCTACGACCGGGCCTACAGCCTGCTCAGCTCGGAGAAGGCCCGGCAGGCGTTCGACATCAACGCCGAGCCCGCACCGCTCCGCGACGAGTACGGCCGTAACCAGGCTGGCCAGCGGATGCTGATGGCTCGCCGGCTTGTTGAGGCAGGGGCCCGCTTCGTCGTCCTGCAATACGGCGGCTGGGACATGCACACCGGGATCGCCGCCGGGATGCGAGGCTCGATGCCCGCCTTCGACCAGGCCTACGCCGCCTTGATCAACGACCTCTCGCGTCGTGGCCTGCTCGAGCGCACGGTCGTCATGGTCTCCAGCGAGTTCGGCCGTACCCCCAAGATCAATAAAGACGCCGGCCGCGACCACTGGCCCAAGGTCTTCTCGGTCGTCATGGCCGGTGGTGGGTTCAAGCAGGGCTATATCCATGGCGCCTCCAATGCCACCGCGACCGAGCCCGAACGAGACCCGATCGGCCCCGAAGACCTGGCGACGACGGTCTACCACCAGCTCGGGATCGTCGCCGACAAGGAATTGATGGCTCCCGGCGGCCGGCCGATCGAGATCGTCGACGGCGGCAAGGTTCGCACCGAACTCCTGGCCTGAACCGGCCAATGATTGGCGAGGGTCGGGCCGGCCGCCGCCGTTGCCGGGCCGTCCCTCGTCGGTCGTTCCGAATCCAACCGCTCGATGCCCGCTTGAGCGGGCCCTTCCCCCATTGACGCTCGACCGCAGGGGCGTCACCCACCCGAGAGACTTCCATGCGACATCGGCTGGCCCTCCTCTCCGGCGTGTCCCTCATCTTGCTCGCCGCGACCCACGCGCAGGCCGCCTCCCCCGGCTTCTCCGCCATCCGACCGGTCGGGGCCCAGCGCGGCGTTGAGATCGAGGTCAACCTGACGGGCGCCCGCCTGATCGACGCCAAGGAAGTTGTCTTCCACGAGCCCGGAATCTCCGTCACCAAGCTGACGGTGGTTAACGACGGCCACGTCAAGGCGATGTTCAAGATCAGCCCAGACGCCCGCCTCGGCCTATACGACCTACGGGTCCGGAGTGCCACGGGAGTCAGCGAGCTGCGCACGTTCAGCGTCGGACCCTATAAGGACGTCGCCGAGGTCGAGCCCAACAACGACTTCGCCAAGCCGCAGGTCATCGCCCTGGGCACCTGCGTCAACGGAGTGGCCGAGACCGAGGACGTCGATTACTTCGCCGTCGAGGCTAAGAAGGGCCAGCGCATCAGCGCGGAGGTCGAGGGGAACCGCGGCGGGATCTCGGCCTTCGACCCCTACGTCGGCATCATCAACGCCAAGCGGTTCGAGCTCTCCACCAGCGACGACCTGGCCCTCATCTGGCAGGACGGCTTCGCCTCGATCACCGCCCCCGAAGACGGCACCTACCTGATCCAGGTGCGCGAGAGTGCCTACGCCGGCAATGCCGCCTGCCTCTATCGCGTTCACATCGGCGACTTCCCGCGCTTCACCGCGACCATCCCCGCGGGCGGCAAGCCCGGCGAGAAGCTGGCGGTGAAGTGGATCGGCGACGTCCTCGGCGAGAAGACGACCGAAGTCACCATGCCCGCGACCGCCGACCGCAACTTCGGCCTGCTGGCCCAGGATGACAAAGGGGTCTCGCCCTACCCGAATATGTTCAGGCTCTCGGCGCTGACGAACGTCCTGGAAGTCGAGCCCAACGACAATCACGGGATCGCGACGAAATTCACCGCGCCGGGCGCCCTGAATGGGGTCATCGAGAAGCCCGGCGATGAAGACCATTTCGTCTTCGACGCCAAGAAGGGGCAGGTCTTCGACGTCCGCGTGTTCGCCAGGACGCTCCGCTCTCCCCTCGATCCCGTGCTCTTCATCGGCAAGAAAGGGCAGGGGGCGCTGGTCGGCAACGACGACAACCCCGGGCCGGACAGCTACATCCGGTTCACCGCCCCCGACGATGGCGAGTACGTCATCTGGGTCGTCGATCACCTGAAGAAAGGGTCGCCCGACTCGTTCTATCGGATCGAGATCGCCCCCGTCGAGGCGAAGCTGGTCATCAGCCCGGCCGTCGAGTCGCTCCAGCGCGGCGCGGGCCACATCGCCGCCGTCGTCCCGCGTGGCAACCGCTACGCGATCCTGCTTAACGCGGCCCGCAATGACTTCGGGGGCGACCTGAAGTTCGAGGCCCTCAACCTTCCCCCGGGCGTCACCTTCGAGGCCGACGCGATGAACGCGGCCATCGCCACCATGCCGGTCTTGTTCACCGCGACGGCCGATGCCGCCCCCGCCGGGTCGCTCGCCGCGATCCGAGGCAAGCCGGTCGATCCCAAGGTCATCGTCCCCGACGAGTTCACCCACACGGTTGACATGGTCCTCGGGCAGAACCAGATCCCGGTCTGGACACGCACGGTGGACAACATGGCCGTGGCCGTCACCGACGAGTGCCCCTACTCGATCGAGATCGTCGAGCCGAAGGTCCCCCTGGTTCGCGGCGGTTCGATGAACCTGAAGGTGATCGCCAAGCGGAAAGAGGGCTTCACCGCCCCGATCGCGGTGAGCCTGCCCTGGAACCCCCCGGGCGTCAGCTCGTCCGGCGGCATCGTTATCCCCGAGAAGGGGACCGAGGCCCTGATCCCGATCAATGCCGACGGCGGCTCGCCGCTGACGACCTGGAAGATCGTCGTCAACGGCTACTCGGGCATCGCCACCGGCCCCATCTACGTCTCGTCGCAGCTTGCCAAGCTCTCGGTCGCCGCCCCGTACGTCGCCCTGACGTATCAGTCGGCCAGCGTGGAGCAGGGCAAGGAAGTTGACATGCTCGTCAAGGTGGCCAAGGCCGCCGACTGGGACGGCCCCGCGCAGATCACGCTCATCGGCCTGCCCAACAAGGCGGTCACCGAGGTGAAGTCGATCACCAAGGACTCGACCGACCTGATCTTCAAGATCAAGACCGACGCGGCGACCCCGGCAGGCAACCACGCCAACCTCTTCTGCCAGGTCGTCATCACCCAGGCCGGCGAGCCGATCGTCCACAACATCGGCACCGGAACCCTCCGGGTCGACGCCCCGCTTCCCGCCAAGCCCAACGCCCCCGCCCCTGTTGCCGCGGCGGCCACACCGGCCCCAGCACCGGCGGCGGCCCCCCCCAAGCCACTGACTCGCCTGGAGAAGCTCCGCAAGGAGCACGCCGAGCGAGCCAAGGCCGCCGCCGCCGAGCCGGGCCCTGCTCCGGCACCGGCCCCCGCCACCGCTTCGGCCGCCCAGTAAGCCAGTACGCCGAACAAACCCACCACGCCGCGCGAAACGAACCCATCGCGGCGTGACGAAACGAACCCGCCGTCACGAAACGAACCCGAGCGGCGCCCCCCCGGGCGCATCGGCCCCCGAGGCTCAAGCCCATGCCTTTCGCCGCCTTCACCTTGACGCTTGCCGCGATGGCCTGGGCCGATCCCGCGGCCCCGGCTCCGGCCCGGATCGAGGTCTACCCGGCCGAGATCCACCTGAGCACCGCCCGAGACCGCCAGTCGATGGTCGTCCAGGCCACCTATCCCGACGGACTCACCCGCGACATCACCGCCGAGGCCGTCATCACCCCGGCCAACCCGGCGCTCCTCCGCCGCGACGGTTCGACCTTCCACCCGGCTGCCGACGGCGAGACCTCGCTGGCCGTGGTCTACGGCGGGCACGAGGTCAAGGTGCCGGTCAAGGTCGTCGAGGCCACGGCCACCCCGCCGCTCTCGTTCCGGCTCGACGTCATGCCCATCTTCATGCGGTCCGGTTGCAACACCGGCAGCTGCCACGGCGCCGCCCGCGGCAAGGACGGCTTCCGCCTCTCCCTCTTCGGCTTCGATCCCGACGGCGACCACTTCCGCCTGACCCGCGAGATGCCCGGCCGGCGGATCAACATGGCCGTCCCCGCCGACAGCACGGTCGTCGAGAAGTCCGTCGGCGCCGTGCCGCACACCGGCGGCAAGCGGTTTGAGCCGGACAGTGAGCTGAACGCCACGCTCCTCAACTGGATCACCGCGGGTTCCGCCAACGACGACGTGACCAAAGTGGCCAAGCCCATCGGCCTGGAGCTCTACCCGCGAGGCGGGGTGCTCGACGGCCAGGGGGCCACCCAGCAGATGACCGTCCGGGCCAAATACTCCGACGGCACCGACCGCGACGTGACCAAGCTCGCGGTCTTCCTGACCAACAACGAGACCTCCGCCGCCGTCACCCCCGACGGGCTCGTCACCGCCGGCCAGCGCGGCGAAGCCTTCGTCATGGCCCGCTATGAGACCTTCACCGTCGGCTCTCAGTTCGTCGTCCTGCCCAAGGGGCTCGACTTCAAGTATCCCGAAGAGCCCGAGGCCAACTTCGTTGATAGCCTTGTCGCGGCCAAGCTCAAGAAACTGAGGATCACCCCGTCGGGCCTCTGCGACGACCAGACGTTCGTGCGCAGGGTCTACCTCGACGTCGTCGGCCTGACCCCGACGGTTGAAGAGTTCGAGTCGTTCGTCGCCTCGACCGACCCGGAGAAGCGATCCAAGCTGGTCGACGAGCTGCTCGGCCGCAAGGAGTTCTCGGAGATCTGGGTCAACAAGTGGGCCGAGGCCCTGCAGGTCCGCAGCACGATCACGATCAGCTACAAGGCCATGTTCCTGTACTACAACTGGCTGGTCGAGAAGGTCTCCAAGGATATGCCGATGGACCAGATGGTCCGCGAGCTCCTGGGGGCCAGTGGCGGCACCTTCAAGAACCCGGCCACCAACTTCTTCCAGGCGACCAACGACACCCTGCTGCTCACCGAGAACGTGGCCCAGGTCTTCATGGGCATGCGCATCCAGTGCGCCCAGTGCCACAACCACCCGTTCGACCGCTGGACCCAGGACGACTACTACGGATTCGCCGCCTTCTTCTCGCAGATCGGCCGCAAGACCGGCGAGGACTACCGCGAGACGATCGTCTTCAACTCCGGCGGCGGCGAGATGAACCATCCCGTCGGCGGCCGCGTGATGCCGCCCAAGTTCCTCGGCGCCGAGGCCCCCGACACCGCCGGCAAGGATCGCCGGATTCTGCTCGCCGAATGGGTTGCCTCGTCCAAGAACCCCTGGTTCGCCACCTCGTTCGCCAACCGGGTCTGGGCCCACTTCTTCGGCGTCGGCATCGTCGAGCCGATCGACGATTTCCGCGTCTCCAACCCCGCGTCCAACCCCGAGCTGCTCGAGGAGCTGGGCAAGCGGTTCACCGACTCCAAATACAACCTCAAGTCGATGGTCCGCGAGATCTGCAACTCCCGGACGTATCAACGCTCGACCGCCCGCAACGCGACCAACGAGCTGGACGAGCGCAACTTCGCTCACGCCAATCTCAGGCGCATCAAGGCCGAGAACCTGCTCGACACGATCAGCGGCGTGACCGAGACGAAGGATAAGTTCCAGGGCCTCCCACTTGGTGCCCGCGCTGTGCAGCTCGCCGACGGCGGTAGTTCCACCTACTTCCTGACCACCTTCGGCCGGGCCACCCGCGAGACGGTCTGCTCGTGCGAGGTGAAGATGGAGCCCACGCTTTCGCAGGCCCTTCACCTGCTCAACGGCGACACCGTCAACGCCAAGATCAAGGCCGGCGGGGTCGTCGAGCGGCTGGTGAAGACCCGCAAGCTGCCCGAGGAACGGATCAGCGACCTCTATGAGCGGTGCCTGGCTCGCAAGCCGACCCGCGCCGAGATCGACAAGCTGATGCCCTCCTTCGGCGAGGGTTCTAACCAGACGCAGGCCCTGGAAGACGTCTTCTGGGCCCTGCTCAACAGCCGCGAGTTCCTGTTCAACCACTGATCGAAAGCCTGCCCGGCGCCGCATCTTGGCGCCGGGTTTCACCTATAGATGCATCGTCTCGCAGGCCGCCCCGCCCGCGTTGACCGGACCCGAAAGGCAGATCGCCCCATGTTTGCCAGACCGCTTCGCACCGGGATCGTGGCCCTCGCGGCCCTGGCCTGCCTGTCCGTCCGGGCCAACGCAGCGGACGCCAAGAAGAAGCTGGGCTTTGAGGACGTGGCCCAGATCTTCCGCCAGCGCTGCAACACCTGCCACAACGCAGACAAGCAGAAGGGCGGCCTGAACCTGGAGAATTTCGGCGGGACCATGCAGGGAGGCGGCTCGGGCAAGGTCGTCGAGCCGGGCGACTTCGCCGCGAGCACACTCTTCAGCGTCATCACCCACGCCGAAGAGCCGTTCATGCCTCCCAATGCGCCCAAGATCCCCGACGCCGAGATCGACGTCATCAAGGCCTGGATCGAGGCAGGCGCCCCCGAAACAGCCGGCGCGGTCGTCGCGATGAAGGCCAAGCCCAAGTTCGAGTTCAAGCTCGACCCCTCGGCCCTCGGCAAGCCGGTCGGCCCGCCGGCCATGCCCGAGAACCTCTCGACCGAGCCGGTGGTCGTCAGCGCCCGTGCGAATGCGATCCTCGCCCTCGCCGGCAGCCCCTGGGCTCCATTGGTTGCGGTCTCCGGCCACAAGCAAGTCCTGCTCTACCAGGCCGACACCTCCAGGCTCCTGGCCACGCTGCCGTTCCCCGAGGGGACCGTCAACGTCCTCAAGTTCAGCCGGAATGGGGCACTGCTCCTCGCCGGCGGAGGCCGAGGCGGCCAGTCGGGCATTGCCGTCGCCTGGGACGTGAAGACGGGCAAACGCGTCTTCGAGATCGGCAAGGACAAGGAATACGACGTCGTCCTGGCCGCCGACATCAGCGCCGACCACGGCCAGGTCGCCCTCGGCGGCCCCGGCAAGGTGCTTCGCGTCTATTCAACGGCAGACAACTCGCTCCAGTTCGAGATGAAGAAGCACACCGACTGGCTCACGGCCATTGAGTTCAGCCCCGACGGTGTGCTGCTCGCCAGTGGAGACCGAAGCAATGGCCTCGTCGTCTGGGAAAGCCAGACCGGCCGCGAGTTCTACGATCTGCGTGGCCATGCGACGGCCATCACCGAGGTCTCCTGGCGGCTCGATTCCAATGTCGTCGCTTCGTCCAGCGAGGACGGCACGGTCAAGCTCTGGGAGATGGACAACGGCACCGCGATCAAGTCGTGGGCCGCGAACGGTGGCGGGGTCGCTTCGGTCCGGTTCGCCAAGGACGGCCGGCTCGTCACCTCGGGCCGCGATCGGATCGCCCACCTCTGGGACCAGAACGGCGGGAAGCTGCGCGACTTCGAGGCCCAGAATGATCTCGGCCTGAAGGCCGTCTTTAACCACGACGACACCAAGATCATCGCCGGCGACTGGTCGGGCGAGGTCCGCGTCTGGGCCGCCGCCGACGGCCGCCGCCTGGCGAACCTCGTCGCCAATCCGGCCCCCGTCGCGGTTCGTCTCGATCTGGCACGCACGTCCATCCCGACGGCCACGGCCGCCGCCGATGCCGCCGCAAAAGAGCTAGCGGCACTCACCCAAGCGGCCGTCGACAAGCAGGCCGCGACCGCGCCTCTTCAGCAGGCTCACGATGCCGCGGCCCAGGCCGTCGCGGCCAAGAAGGCGGAGCTTGCCGCGGCCGAGAAAGCCGTCGTCGATCAGACGGCCGCCGAGACCGCCGCGACCACGGCGCTCACCGCGGCCCAGGCCGGTGAGGCGACCGTCGTGGCCGCCAAAACCGCTGCGGAGGCTGCCGTCACTGCGACCATCGCCTCGGAGAAAGCCGCCGCCGAGGGACTAGCCGCCACCAAGGTAGCCTTGACCAAGGCCCTGGCGGACAAGACTGCCGCCGACGCGGGACTCGTCGAGGCCGTTGCCGCAATGAACGACTCGAAGTCCAAAGCCGCAGCTGTTGCCGCACTCGCCGAGCTGTCCAAGAAGACGGGCCAGGCCGTCGGTCTGATCGCCGCGATCTCGTCCGCGGGCGAGGTCCAGATTGCCTCCCAGACCGCCCTGGAAACCGCCATCGCCGCCCGCGATGCGGCCCCCGCCGCACTCGCCGCGGCGACCGAGAAGGCCGGCCTCGCCGCCAAGGCGACGGCCGATGCCAAGGCGGTCGTCGATCAGGCGACCGCCGCGAAGGCCGTGCAGCAGAAGCTCGTCGCCGATCTCAAGGCTGCAACCGCCCCGCTCGAAGCGGCGTTGGCAGCCCGCAAGGCTGAGCTTGACCCCGTCGTGGCCGCGAAGGCTGCCGCCGATAAGGCGCTCGCCGACCGCAAACCTGCCCTCGATCAGGCCATCGCCCGCGTCGCACTCGTCAATGAGGAAGTCGAAGCCCTGACCGCCGAGATCCTACGTTCCGAAGCGGCTAAGGGGGCGACCGCGTCGGCGGCAAAGGCCGAGTAATTGACGGGCCTTGATCCATCAGGCCCGGGTCTGGCCAGCGTCGGGATGACGCAGCCGGATCGGGGCCTGACTCTCGGGGTCGGCCGCCGGATCGGGGAAGACGCGGGCCAGGTGACGGGCCAGGTCGATCGTCGTCGGGATGGGGAAGCTCGCCCCGTCCCTGGTTGCCGGCAGACGGGCCACGATCTCGCCGTCATCCACGGACAGCGGGATCGTCCTGGGATGGGCAACGATCGCCGTCGGCGGGATCGTTGAGCCGGCCGGATCGGTGCGGAACAGGAGCGACCAGGGGCGGCCGGGAAAGCCTCCTTTGCGCAGGGTATACGAGACGGTCACCTCGGGGTTTGGACCGGGGACGATCGTCCGTGCAGTCGGCTCCAATCCCGGCGAAACGAGCCGCTCGCCGTCCGACGACATCAGGCTGAAGACCGCAAGGTGCCAGGGGCCCGCGATCGCCGTCGGCAATGTCAGGGTCTGGTAGCCCTGCCGGCTATACTCACCCTCGGAAACCTGGAGCACCGTCGCCTCCCGGTCGTCCGGCCCGTCCGGTGCCGAGCCCGGCTTGCTGACGACCAGGCATTGCGATACCCGCGGGCTCCAGCGCCAGCGGAGATGAACCCGGCCAGCGCCTCCGACTCGTACGGCACGCAAGTCGGTCGGGTCCGGCACGCATGAATAAGGGGCCGACGCGCCAACGGTCCAGGTGCCGGCCCATGAGGTCAATGGCGTGTAATAGCAGACGCCCGCGGCCGGAGGGCTCGAATCGAACGTCGCATTTCCCCCCCTGTCTTCGAGCCAGTCCGCGGAAAGCGTCTTCAGCTGTTCCGGGACGAGGCGCTCGCCCGCCTCGAAATTCAGGGGCTTTTCTGACCTGACGATCCGCACCGACCCTCGCTCCGGCTGGTGCCAGTCGATGCGGACCCGGCCATCGGGCTCGCGGGCCAGCTTCGGCGCATCGAGCCCACCAATCGGCGGGTGCGGGCTCGCCGCCAGCGAAGTTGCGCGAGACAGGACCACAGCTCCTGCCTGCCCGCGATACTCGGCGAACACGGCGTAATGATAGACCTGATCGTTGGATAGTCCGGCGTCGCGGGCGGACTCACGCAGGGAGTCCACGACCAACCCGTCCTCTGGCCCGTTTGGCGCCGCACCGGTCTTGCGGATCAGCCTGGCACCCAGGGCTTTCGCCGGAAGGGACCAGGTCAGGACGATTTCCCCGTCGCGACCTTCGCTGATGAAATTTCCAGGTTCACCCAGCACGAGCAACGGACCGGTCTGAGCCGAGGTCAACGACCGGACGCCGTCGCGCACACTGTGCACCGAGTAGGCGACCGAATCTCCGGGCGTCGCGCCCGGGTCGTCGCAGAAGGTCGCGTCGGTCTCGGCAACCAGTTCGGCCGGGGCCGAAAAATTCGTCGAGCCTGCGCGCATCCGCATGACCCGGAACCGCGGCGGGCCCAGGCCATCGTCTGCGGGTGGTTTCCAGCGGAGCCGGAGTAGGTCGCCGTCGGACTCGATCGTCAAACCGGTCGGTGGGTCGGGCGGGCTGCGGAGCAGACCGTCGCGGGCCTCGGCCAGATCCGAGACGAGCGTCAGGGCCTGGCGGTAGAGGGCCCGCGCGGCGTTCGGTTCGGACGATTCGAGGCGCCTTGCCCGCGCCGTCAGGGTGCCTGCCTCGTGGAGGGCCTTGGTCAGTTCGGCCCAGGCCGCTTGCAACTCGGCGGTCTCAGGGTCGACCAGCTTGGCCCATTGCGAGACCACCTCGCGGGCAGCCACAAACTGACGAGCCGCGCGGGTCGTCTTCCAGGCGAGGGCCACCTTGGCCAGGTCGGCCCGGCGATGCTTGATCTTCTCGATCCCCTTGCGTGCCCCGACATGACCGGGGGCCAACTCCTGCACCCGGCGCAGGGATTCGAGCGCGGAGTCATCGTCGCGCACCTTGAACGCCTGCTGAGCCGCTTCGAAGGTCTGGACCAGGATTTCTCGACGCTCCAGGGGAAAACCGCATGAGCAACGGGGCTCGTCTGGCCAGCGCGAACGCTGGCAGACCGGGCAGCTCCAGCGGAGTTCGATGGCGCAGTGGCGGCATGGGGCCTGCTGATCGGGCCTGCGGATGAACAGGGTATGGTCGTTCAGGCCGCCACAGGAACGGCAGCGAAGCCAGCGTGTCGCGGTTGGCGGTTCAAGGAGGAGCGACGGAGCATCGCGGGCGACTCCGAGTGTCTTGCAGACCCGCAGGATCAGGCGATCGGCACGCACGGGCGCGATACCGCGTGCCGAGGCTTCGTCGACCAGGATCTGCCGCGTCCCGGGATCGAGCCGTTCGTTGCCTTCCAGGGCGAATGCGATTAACTCCGACAGCTCCTCCTCGGCCTCAACGGCGAGCGTGCGGTCATAGCGCGACCTTGCGGCCGGAGACCCGAGGTGGGACTGGGCATAGGAGATCACTTCCAGCCAGGCGGTCTTCTCGGCGGTTACCTGCGACTTCCGCATCCAGCGCCCGCGTTCTTCCTCGGCACGAGCGACGATCGCGTCGCCGGCCGCATCGCGGGGGACGCCCAGGGCGTCATAAAGATGACGCAGCCCGAGATGGGTCAGGCCGACGCGGATCTGCCGGCGAGTTGCCGGGTCGAGGGCGTCGACGGGGGCCTCGGGCGTGTCGATCTCCGGCGGTGGCTCGGCTTTGAGGGGAAAGGGCTCGGCGAGCTTGTCGAGGTCTTCGGCGTTCAGGCCGAGCGAGGCCGCCCGGTCCCGCAGCAAGGCTCGATCGGAGACCGTCAAGCCTCCCTTCGCGGCCCTGACCACCACGAGCTTCTGGAGAACGTCGAGTTTGCGAGTGCGTTCGGCCTGGCGGACGGCCGCGATCTGGAGGTCGTAGGAGGCGCGGTTCGACGGATCGCCGAGCAGGGCGTGGCGGATTGCGGGGATCTGGTCGAGGTACGACTGGAAGGCGTGCTTGGTCTTGGGGTTGCGGGTGCCCGAGGACCAGAGGGGCTGCTGGCGAGAGAGGGCTGCCTCGATCTCCGAGCGGTCGGCATTCGGGGCGACGCCCAGCATCGCATAGTAGTCGGGGACCATGTCTGCCACCGGGGCCGCCTGGCGTTACACGGGCCGCTCACCCGCCTTGCCATTGTCCGCCACCCCGGGCCGTGCGTCCAGTCGAAGGGACCGGACGCGACGAACCGCGGGGTGAAGTCGCGACCGACCAGGCTCAGTTGACCTTGAGCAGCTCGACGTCAAAGATCAAGGTGGCGCCGGGGGGGATGGCCGCACCGGCTCCGCGTGAGCCGTAACCTTCCTCGGCGGGGATCGTCAGCTTGCGCTGGCCGCCGACCTTCATGCCTGCGACGCCGTGGTCCCAGCCCTGGATGACCCGTCCCTGGCCGAGCGGGAACGAGAAGGGCTGGCCGCGGTCACGCGAACTGTCGAACTTGGTACCGTTCTCGAGCACGCCGGTGTAATGCACCGTGACGTTGTCGCCGGGCTTGGCCTCGGCTCCGGTGCCCGCTTTCAAATCGAGGATCTGCGTCTTGAAGGTCGCCATCGATGTTGGCTCCGTTTGGGGTAATCCGGGTGATCTAAGGCCATTTCAGGGCTTGCGGACGCCGCGTTCTCGCAGCGACACGGGGATGGGACGCCCTGCGAGATGGTAAACGTATGCAGTGACAGCGCCGACACGTTCGGAGCCAATCGTGCTCAGCCAGGCCGGCATCATCGTGTTGGGCGTTCCCTTGGCGATCACGCCGGAGACGTCCTCGGGACGATCGCCGTGCTTCCAGCGCCCCGACGCCAGGTTGCCGACCGGCGGACCGGTCAAGGTTTTAGCGAGCGGCCCATCACCCCGGCCTTCGGCGCCGTGGCAGCTCACGCAACGATCAAGGAACACTTCACGCCCTTGCAAGAGCAAGGGGTCGGAAGCAAGGGCCGCCGGCGGCGGAGTCGCGGCCGGCCGCATGGTGAGGAACACCGTCGCGGCGATCGCGACGAGGCCGATCATGGCGAAGCCGACGGCCTTCGAGGAACCATCCGACTTCGTGACTGTGCCTTCGTCCGTCACTCGCTAAAGCTCGCTCAGGACCGCCTGGCCGTGACCTTCGTCAATCGGCGGTTCGTTTCGGAAGGCCCGAGTCGGTTTTGCCCGATCCAATCAAGGCGAGGACCAGGGACGGGCCGAAAATGCAGCCGGCCGGAAGTGGAGCGGAAGGGGATCGAACCCTCAACCTTCGCATTGCGAACGCGACGCTCTCCCAATTGAGCTACCGCCCCATCGACTTCGAGAAATCTTAGCCACCCCGGCTTGCCGATGCAAGGTCACAGGCAAAGCGTTCCAGCCTAGAGTGACCCGGCGAGGTCAGATGTGCGGGTCTCAGGGCTCCTGACGATCGAATGACTCTCCGTCTACCCGAGGCGACTCCGTGGCACGCTTCATGTTCGCCGTAGGAATTGAGGGGAGCTACCCCGTCATCAGCGATGGCCATGGCGGGACAATCCGTCGCGACTTATTCGAGTCGACCGGGCACTACCAACGCTGGCGGGAAGACCTGGACCTGGCGCGGGGCCTGGGCCTGACCCATGTCCGTTGGGGCCCGCCCATTCATCGGACATGGCTGGGGCCGGGGCATTACGACTGGTCGTTCACCGACGAGGTCCTCGCCAGGATGCACGAGATCGGGCTCGAGCCGATCCTCGATCTCTGCCATTTCGGCATGCCTGATTGGCTGGGGAATAGCTTCCAGAATTCCGAATTCCCCCGCTACTTCGCCGAGTATGCCAAGGATTTCGCGTTCCGCTACCGCAGGGTTCGCATGTACACTCCGGTGAATGAGATCTACATCGCCGCTCGCTTCAGCGCCGAGCTGGGATGGTGGAATGAGCGGATGGTCAGCCGAGGCGTGGAGAGCAAAGACTCCGAGGATCGGCCTCTGGGAGGCATCTGGGAGGCCGGGCCGGGGGCCGAGATTCCGTTCGTCACGGCGGTTAAACACCTCTGCATGGCGAGCATCCTGTCCATGGAGGCGATCCTCTCGGTGAACTACCGCGCCATCTTCATCCAGAGCGAGAGCACCGAGTATTACCACTCGATTTCGCCGAACGTCGAAGCCCGCGCCTCATTTCTCAATGAGAGGCGATTCCTTCCCCTCGACCTGACGTACGGCCGCCACGTCGAGGCGCCCATCTATCAATATCTGAACGACAATGGAATGAGTCGGGGCGAATACGACGAGTTCATGCGGCGGGGCCCTGCGCTCCGCGGCCGATGCATCCTGGGGACCGATTATTACTCGACCAACGAGCAGTTTGTCCACGCCGACGGCCACACGGCGCCCGTCGGCGGCGAGGTGTATGGCTATTACGTGGTGATGACCGATTACGAGCGGCGATATCACCTTCCCGTAATGCACACCGAGACGAACTTTCCCCACCCAGACGGGGCCAGCGAATGGCTCTGGAAGCAGGCGGCCAACGTCAGGCGATTGCGCGAAGATCAAATCCCCATCGTCGGCTTCACCTGGTATGGGCTCGTCGACATGGTGGACTGGGACGTGGCCCTGCGCGAGGTACGGGGCACTGTTAACCCGGTCGGCCTTTTCGACCTCGACCGCCGCGAGCGGCCCGCCTGCCAGGCCTTCCGCGAGCTGGTCCGCGATTTCGGCCACATCGTGGCGTTCGACTCGGCCCTCGCCTGGCTGGATCGTATCGACGAGCTGGACAGGGAGGATGGGCGGGCACTGGCGGGGCGTTAGAATGAACGAACGGCCGCATCAACCGGACCCAGAACCCACGAGACTCGCCGATGATCCGATCCCGACCCCTCGCCCGGACCCTGGCCGCATTCCTTCTCGTCGGCTCGATCGGCCAGGCTGCGATCGCCCAGGTCATCCCATTTCCTAGAGACTTCGTCTCCTGGACCCCTCGAACGCAGGGGGCTGTCTTCAAAGGGACGGGCGCCTCGACCTGGGACAACAAGATCCGGGAACGCGGATTCATCCTGGTCGAGGATGGGACCTATCACCTCTGGTATACGGGCTACAACGACTCGCTTTCCCCCACCCGCATGCTCGGCCACGCGACCTCGCCGGACGGGCTGACCTGGACCCGCGACCCGGCTAATCCGCTGCTCACGTCCCTCTGGGTCGAGGACGTCTGCGTCGTCAAGCAGGACGGGACTTATTACATGTTTGCCGAGGGGAAGGGGGACATCGCCCATCTCCTCACCTCCACCGATCGTATCCACTGGACCGAGCAAGGGCCGCTTAAGGTCCTGCGCAAGGATGGGACGCCCATCACGGCCGGCCCTTACGGAACGCCGACGATCTGGGTCGAGGGGGGCGTCTGGTATCTTTTTTACGAGCGAGGCGACCGCGGCGTCTGGCTGGCAACGTCGAAGGACCGCAAGACCTGGGTCAACGTCCAGGACGAGCCGGTGCTGGCGATGGGCCCCGAGGCCTATGACCTGCATGCCGTTGCCATGAACCAGATCATCAAGCGAGACGGCTTCTATTACACGTTCTATCACGCCAACGCGACCTTGCCCTGGCGAGATTGGACCTCGAATGTCGCCCGCTCGAGGGACCTGATTCACTGGGAGAAATACGCCGGCAATCCGATCGCGGCGAACAACTCGTCGAGCCCGATCCTGGTCGAATCGGGCGGGAAATCGAGGCTCTACACGATGCATCCCGAGATCCGGGCCTATGAGCCGGCCGCCTCGAAATGACTTTCCTCGGTCGCCTTCGAAGCGAGAAACCCCGGGGCCGGCGATCCGGCTCCCGGGGTCATGTGGGGCATTCCATCCTGACGCGTTACCAACCATAGCCCGGCTGGCCGATGCTCAGGCCGAAGGAGAAGCCGGGCTGCTGATAGACGGGGTAGCCGTAGGGCCGATACGGAACCGGGTAGCCGTAACCGGTCGGGACGTAGGGGCGATAGACCGGATAGCCGGGCCCATAGCCGCCGCCGTAACCGGGGCGATAACCGCCGCCGTAGCCACCTCGATATCCGCCGCCGTAGCCCGGGCAGCCGCAGCGGGAGTGATGCTGGTGATGACCGCCGTTGTAGCCGCCGCCGTGGTGTCCGTGTCCGTTGCCCTGGCCACGACCGCCATCAGCCTTGGCCTCGGCCCCGCCCATCGCCACCATGCCGCCGAGGGCCAGAAGGGTTCCCAACGCGATTGTCTTGATGCTAGTCTTCATCGTTTGCTCCCTGGGATCCTTGACCCGCATCGAAAGTCGCCGATCATCGTCGCCTTGCCGAGCGTTCCGACTCTCGTCTCCGTTCGACCCGTGAGGAACTAAAGCAGGGCTGATGCCATCGCTGAAAATTGCAATTGTTTATTCAAAGATATTTACTTCAAAGTGTTGCCAATCAACGACTTGCGAACCTGAATCGAATTGCAATTGTCTAGAGATGGCCAGGTCCGTCACGGGCCAGAATCCTGGCCTGGCCGTGAGAAGGCTGGCTCGGTGGGATCTCTCTCCTCACCTGGAGAGGACGCCAACCCTTCGCCGATAGTCGTCGTATGTGGCTTCGAAAATGGCGGCGGCCTGCGTCGGGCCGACGTGGCAGGAGGCCGTCAGGACGTGAGGCGGGGCGCCCAGGTCGACGAGTCGGCGGGCAACATCGGCCTTGAGAAGGTTGATGATCGCGCAGCCTGAGATACTCGAGACGGGGGCAACGGGCGAGGCGAGCCCGTCGATCCAGACGACGGCATCGCCGGGCGGGGCCTTCTGGTCGAGGACCAGGTCGGCGACTTCATGGAGCTTGCAGCCGGATTCGTGCCGCGAAGTCGACACCCCGGCATGGGCGAGCGAGGTCAGGGCGACGACGAACATCCCCAGTCGCTTCGCTTCCAGGGCGACGTCGATTGTGACGGCGTTGCAGCCGCTGGTCGAGATGGCGAGGAGGCAGTCGTCGGGGCTGGTGATGAAGTTGCGCCAGAGAACGGGACCGAAGCCCTGGACGTTCTCCAGGAACATCGCCTGACGCTGGCCGTTGGCCCCGACGACCTGATTGTGGAAGGTCATCGACAGCTCGACGATTGGGTGGAAACCCGGGAAAGAGCCGTAGCGGGGGAACATTTCCTCGACGGCCATCCGCGAGTGGCCCGTGCCGAAGAGGTGAACCAGACGGCCCCCGGCGATCGTCCGGGCGAAGCGTTCCGAAGCGAGGCGAATGGGGTCGAGCTGTGTGGCCTCGATGGCGTCGAGGATCGCCCGGACCTCTTGGAGGTACTGGGTCAGGACATCTTCGCCACGCCTCTCCGGCTCAGCCATTCGCCCGCCTGCCTTCCGAGATGCACCAACCGCCGTCGACCGGCAAGATTGTGCCGGTGACGAACCGCGAGGCGGGCTCGCAGAGATAGAGAGCCGCCTCGGCGCAGTCGTCCACGGTACCCGGCCCATCGGCAATCGGCTGCTTGGTCCGCAGATAGTCGCGGATCACCGGGTCATTGATGGCTCTCGAGGCCATGGGAGTGTCGATCAATGCCGGTGCGATCATATTGAATCGGATACGCTCTGGCGCATATTTGGCCGCGGCGCAGATGGTCATCGCCTGGATGGCCCCCTTGCTCGCGGCGTAGGCGTAGGTGCTGAAGAGGTCGGGCGATGGCGACCAGGAGAGGACCGAGCCCATATTCAGGATCGTCCCGCGAAGGCCCGACTCGTCGATCGACTGCTTGCTCATCTGCCTGACGGCGGCCCGGTTCGTGAGGAAAACCCCACGGGTGTTAGTCCCGAGCACCACGTCCCAACCTTCGGCCGAGCACTCGTGCAACGGGCCGTCGCCGAACCGGCGGCCACTGACGCCGGCGACATGGAAGAGGACATCGAGGCGGCCGGAGAGGCGTTCGAGCGTCTCGCCGAAGATCGCCTCGACCCGTGGCTCGTCGTTGACGTCGGCGGCCAGTCCAAAGACCTCGCATCTTTGGCCGCTCGACTTACCCTCGTCGACAAGCCAGGCGGCGGCCGCCTCGGCCGAGGCGCGCGAGCGCCCGACCACGACGACGCGTGCGCCTTCTTCGACGAATCGCCGGGCCGTGGCCAGGCCGATCCCGCTCGTCCCACCGACCACCAGGCACCCGAGCCCCTGAAGGCGTCCTGCCCGAGACAATGCCTTGTCCTCCGAGTCCAAGCCGCGACACACCGAATCGTCCGAGGCCGCCCCGATCGATCAGTCAGCCAGTTCGAAGATCGCCTCGATCTCGACGGCGATCCCACCGGGCAGCGAGCCCATTCCCACGGCGCTGCGGGCGCCCTTGCCGGCGTCACCAAAGACCTCGACCATGAGGTCGGAGAAGCCGTTGATCACCTTAGGATGGTCGGCGAAGTCGGGCAGGGCGTTGACCATACCCAGGACCTTCACGAGGCGTTTGATCTTATCGAGCGAACCGAGGTGCGACTGGAGCGTGGCCAGGATCGCCAGGCCGGTTTGCCGCGCGGCGGCCTGCCCGGCCGCGACGTCGAGGTCGTCGCCAAGCTTTCCCTGGTGAAGCGAGCCGTCGGGACGCAGCGGGCCGTGGCCGGAGACGTAGACAAACTTGCCGGTCGTCACCGCGGGCAAATACGTCGCCACCGGCTTGGGCGCGGGGGGAAGCTCCAGATTCAGCTCGGCGATACGCGCTTCAGCACCCATGGTCGACGTCTCGCTCCCCGAGAAAAACAGGTGGGCCGGAAATCTGAGGTTCCGGGCAAACGGCCAAGGCTAACCGGCTCGACTCCTCAACGCAACAATCCAAAGGCCCCCCCGTCGGCTCGCCTCCCCGATCTTTCCCAACGATTTCGGGCGATGGCCGCGAGACACGGACGGCTCCGACGAATATCATGTCGCCCGCATGCCGGCTCCGCGCCCCGGACCCCTTTTCGGCAGGAAAGACCCCGACGATGACGACCACGCCCGAGCTTTATCAGGTCGACCAGTTCCAGGCGAGGCGGAAGATCTTCACCTTGCTCGGGGCCCAGTTCCATCTCAGGGCCTTCGACGGCACTCTCCTGGCCTACTCGCGGCAGAAGGCATTCAGGCTGAAGGAAGATATTCGGGTCTTCGCCGACGAGGCCCAATCGCATGAGCTCCTGCGAATCAAGTCCGACCGCATCATCGACTTCAGCGCCAGCTATCATGTCTACGACGCCCAGACCAACGAGTGCTTCGGGTCGCTCAGGCGAAAAGGCTGGAGTTCCTTGTTCCGGGATAAGTGGGAGATCCTCGATGCCGATGGGGTCGTCCGCGGCCGGGTCACCGAGGACAGCGGCTGGAAGGCATTCTTCCGCCGGTTCAACGAGATGCTCGCGCTACTCATGCCCCAGACCTTCCACATCGAGGTCGACGGCCGCAACGTGGCCACCGTCGCGGGGCGTTTCAACTGGTTCACGCAATCCTTCGACGTCGAGCTTTCCCAAGACGCGGACTCGATCATGCCGCGTCCCTTGACGATTGCCATGGTCATCCTGCTCCTGGCGGTCGAGGGAAAGCAGGCCTGACGATCCTGCGGGCCGGGCTCGGTTCTCGGGGCGATGCCGGCGTGGCGGCGGGCCGGGGCGGATGTTAATCTAGGATCAATGATCGCGTCGCGGGCCCGTCGGGCCGCGGCTTCACGCGGGACCGAAGGGGTCGCCCCACGATGGCCGTCGCCGAGACTCCGACTCTCCCCAGAGCGCTCATCGACGAGCTCACCGTCGCCGTCGGCAAGGACGGCTTGATCTGTCACGAGAGCGAGCTGCTCGTCTACGAGTGCGACGGCTACGTGATCGAGAAGAGCATCCCCGACGTCGTCGTCTTCCCGACCACGACCCAGCAGGTGGTCGAGGTCGTCAAGGCCTGCAATCGCCACAACATCCCGTTCGTCCCCAGAGGCGCCGGCACCAGCCTGGCGGGGGGCACGCTTGCCATCGGCGGCGGTGTGATGATCTGCATGACCCGGATGAAGAAGATCCTCGAGATCAACGCCCGCGACCGATATGCCGTGGTCGAACCCGGTGTCGTCAACGTCTGGCTGACCCGCGCCCTGGCCGGCACCGGCCTGCACTTCGCCCCCGACCCTTCGAGCCAGGGCGCCTGCACCATCGGCGGCAACGTGGCGACCAATTCCGGCGGGCCCCACACCCTGAAATATGGGGTGACGGTCAATCACATTCGGGCCGTCGAACTAGTCTTGCCTGACGGCGAGGTTGTCGAGATCGGCGGCCTGGCCGAAGACAGCCCGGGGTATGACCTGATCGGCCTGGTGGTCGGCAGCGAGGGAACCTTCGGGATCGTCACCAGGATCACGGTGAACCTGGTACGCGACCCCGAGGCAGGCCGGACCTTGCTTGCCGTCTTCGACAGCGTGGCCGACGCCACCGAGACCGTGAGCCAGATCGTCGCGGCGGGCATCGTGCCGGCGGCCCTGGAAATGCTCGACCAGCTCATGATCGGAGCCGTCGAGAAGGCGTTTCACTTCGGGTTCCCGACCGAGGCAGGCGCCGTCTTGATCATCGAGGTCGACGGCCTCGACGCCGGCATGGACCGCGAGGCGCAGGCGATCTCCTCCATCGTCAGCGGCGGCAAGGGGTCGATCAGCCGGTCGATCGCCTGGTACACCCGCAAAGAGCCGGAATACATCGCCATCTGGAAGAGTCGCAAGTCGGCCTTCGGCGCCATCGGCCGGCTTACGCCCGCGTTCTGCACCCAGGACGGGGTCGTCCCGCGGACCAAGCTGCCCGACATTCTGGAGTTTATGAACCAGGTCAGCCGGCGCCACGACATCCGGATTGCCAACGTCTTTCATGCAGGCGACGGCAACATCCATCCGATCTTGATGTTCGACGATCGCGACCCCGATCAGGTCCGGCGGGCGCTCGAAGCGAGCCACGAGATCCTCGACGAGTGCATCAACCTCGGCGGCAGCGTGACGGGCGAGCATGGGATTGGGGTCGAGAAGATCTCGTTCATGAGCAAGCTCTTCACGCCGATCGATCTCGAGGTGATGACCAAGATTCGCAACGCGTTCAACCCCGACGGGCGTTGCAGCCCCGATAAGGTCATTCCCGGGGGCGCCGGGTGCATCGAGCGCAGCCATCCGGGCCACCGAGCCTCGGCCTGACCCACGCGACCGAACGACGTACGGAGGCCGCCCCGTTGGCCAAGCGACCGATGTATTCCCGCTGGAAGCGCCTGCCGGGCCTGTATCGGACCGGCGACGAGCACCTGCCAGATCCGCACGCCGAGCCCCTTCGCCTGACACTCTATCTGCCCGGGACCCTCATCGACTGGGCCCAGGAGCAGGCGAGACGCGCCGGCGCCGGTTCCGTTCAGGACTACTGCACGAGCCTGCTTCGGCGCGCGATCGAGGCCGCCCAGGAGCGGCAGATGGTCGAGGAGTCGGAGGCGAGGCGAGGGACCCTGGAAGGTCTCACCGCAATCTCCGAGGATCCCGAATACCTGGCCGAGCTGTCCGCCGAGATGCAGCCAACTGCGGCGGTGGGCGAAGCCTTCTCGCCGATCCGCCTGCTCCAGGATCCCGCGAACCCCGCCGAGGTTCGACCGATGAGCTTCGTCCTCAGCCCCGCCGCCCAGGCCCTCCGCCGCCACGCCGGCCTCGACGACGCCGAGGACCCGATGGCGTTCCTGCCGTCGCTCCGTCGGGGAGAGGCCGTTCCGCTCACCTCAGTGACCGAGTTGGAAGCGGCCCTGGCCGAGGTCGAGGTGCAACTTCGAGACACGCCCGCCATCGACCGCCGCGTGGCCCACGCCCTTTACCGTCTCGCCTTTGAAAGCCAGATTCTGCACACCGACGCCTGGCCGGGCGTCTTCGATGAATGGACCCTTGCCACCATCCGCGCGGTGCAGGAGGCGGCCGATCGCATCCTCTCAGGCGTGGATCATCATGACCTGCCCGGCGAGGCTTCCCCGACCACGCCCCCGGAGAGATTCCTTTGATCTGGCCCGAATCGCCGGCCGCCGGCCCTCTCGGCGATAGCCGCCTCGCCATCGCCCACGAACGCCCCGAGTCCGTCGAAGCCCTCAGCCAGTTTGTGGGACGACACGCCGCCGACGGAACGGCCATCTACCCGCAAGGGGGCCGCACGTCGCTCGACTATGGCGGCCTCCCGAGTCGCCCGGGCGTGATCATCGACACGACGGGCTTGAACCGGGTCATCGACTACCCCCACGCCGACATGACGATCACCGTCGAGGCCGGCCTGACCCTTTCCGCAATCGCCGGCGTGCTCGACGAGCACGGCCAGCGGCTGAACGTCGACGCGCCGCAAGGCGACCGCGCGACGATCGGCGGCATCTTCGCCTGCAACGCCACCGGGCCCAAACGCCTGGGCTGGGGCCGGCCCCGAGACCAGATCATCGGCATCAGCTACGTGAGCGCCGCGGGCGAGCCGGTCAAGGGTGGAGGGCGCGTCGTCAAGAACGTCGCCGGTTATGATCTGCCCAAGCTCCTGACGGGCTCGATGGGGACGCTCGGCATCATCAGCCAGCTGACTCTGAAGGTGAGGCCCAAGCCCGAGGCCTGCGCCCTCGCCTGGCGGCCCATCGACGATCCCGCGGAGATCGAGCGGCGGCTTGCCTCCTTGAACATGTCGGGCACTCGACCGGTCGCGCTCGAGCTGCTCAATCGCGCGGCCGCCCGGCGGGTTGGCGGACCTGTTGGGCTGCCGGAAGCGGCATGGGTTCTCGTCGTGGGCTTCGAGGATAACAAGGCTTCTGTCGACTGGCAGGTCGACCGGCTTCAGTCGGAGCTGGACGGGTGCTTGTCCGTACTCCGCGATCAGGAGTCGGCGCCGCTCTGGTCGGCGCTGGCCGAGTTCCCGGCCGCCGAGCCGGGCCCGCTCTCGTTCCTCGCCAACGTCGTCCCTTCGGCAGTCGCCGGACTCGCAGGCTCGCTCGACCCCGAAGCCTGGGAGCTAGGCGCCCACGCGGGCTCGGGCATCCTCCGGGGTCATGCCCTTGGCGACATCGAGCGTGCCGACGCCGCAATCCCGGCCCTCAGGGCCGAGGCCGCACGAGGGAAGGGGAGCGTGGTGCTGACCCGCTGCCCGGCCGACCGCAAGGAGGCCCTCAAGGTCTGGGGCGATCCCAGGCCCGACTGGCACCTCACCGAACGAATCAAGAAGGCGCTCGACCCCGCCGGGATCATGAACCCCGGGCGATTCCTCGGTACAATTTAGGAACGCCCGGTCGATCCCGCCGCCGCGAGCCGAGCCGACTCCTCCTCTCCTCGAACCCGCACGGGCCCACCCCATGTCGAGCGCCGCCATCGGGCCGGTCGTCACCGGACCTCACGGAATTCTGGCCGATCCCGGCGGTCGACAGGTCCCCGCCGCCCAGGCCGGCGTCGACCTGAACTGGCTGGCCGAGAAGATCGAATATCGCCAGTTCCAGGATTGCATTCACTGCGGACTCTGCACCTCGAGTTGCCCGACGTATGTCGAGACCGGCGACGAGAATGACGGTCCGCGTGGGCGCATCTATCTCATGCGTGCGGTCGTCGACGGCCGGACTGCGGTCACCCCCGAGGTCCGACATCACCTCGATCTCTGCCTCGACTGCCGGGCCTGCGAGAGCGCATGCCCCTCCGGCGTGCAATACGCCAAGCTCATCGAGCCGTTCAAGATCGCGCTTCACCACTCGGCATCGCCCGCTCAGAAGGCGAGCATGCTCCAGCGTCTGATCTTGCACCACCTCTTCCCCTACACCAAGCGCGTCAAGCTGAGCCTGCTACCGGCCCGCTTGATGCAGGCGACAGGCCTACTGAACCTCGCCGAGAAGTCTGGGTTGACCAGGCTCCTGCCCACGACACTCCAGCGCATGCAGTCGATGTTGCCGGACCTGAAGGCCCGGCCCAAGCCGCTCCCTGAGGTCCTGCCCGCGATCGGCCCGAAGCGTGCGACCGTGGCGATGTTCCTGGGCTGCGTCTCCGACGCCATGTTCCCTGAGACCAATCACGCAACGGCCCGGGTGCTCCAGAAGAACGGCTGCGAGGTGCACATCCCCCGCGCCCAGGCCTGTTGTGGCGCCATCCATTACCACTCGGGCTCGGAAGCACCCGCGCTCGCATTCGCCCGCCAGAACATCCAGGCGCTCAATCCGGAAGACTACGACGCGATCGTCGTGAACGTCGCCGGCTGCGGCGCGATGCTCAAGGATTATGACCACCTGCTGCACGGGCCGGACCACGAGCGGGCCAAGGCATTCGTCGCCAAGGTGATGGACATCACCGAGTTCCTCGTCAAACTCGGACCCATCGCTCCGACGGTCCCGGTGCCCATGAAGGTCACCTATCACGACGCCTGCCACCTTTGCCACGGCCAGCAGATCCGGAGCCAGCCCCGGCAGTTGCTGGGCATGATCCCCGGTGTCGAGTTGGTCCCGCTTGAAGAGTCGGAACTCTGCTGCGGCGCAGCCGGGACCTACAACCTGACCGAGCCCGAGATGTCCGAACGCCTGGGTAGGCGGAAGATGGACCGGATCGCGGCGACGGGGGCCGATTGCGTGGCCACCGGCAACGTCGGATGCATCCTCCAGATCGCCCGTAAGGTGAAGGAATCAGGTAGCCCGATTGAGGTGGCCCACCCGGTCGACCTCCTCGACAGAGCCTACGGCGGGGCTGGGGCCAGGGGCGTCTAGGCCGGGAGCCGACCGACAATGGCCTCGATCAGATTCCCCAGCCTGGGCCCGGCGTCTCGGCCGGCCTCGATCACCTCTTGATGGGTGATCGGCGCTCCCGAGACTCCGGCCGCCGCGTTGGTCACCAGGGCGAATGCGAGCACGTCCGTCCCGCCATGCCTGGCCACGATCGCCTCGGGAACGGTGGACATCCCGACGACGTCCGCTCCGAGCGTCCGCAGCATCTTGATCTCGGCGGGAGTCTCGTAACTCGGGCCCGGAAGGCAGGCGTAAACTCCTTCTTCGAGTGGGATCCCCAACCTATTGGATTCGTCTCGCGCGAGACTTCTCAGCGCACGGGAGTAGACTTCGGTCATGTCCGGGAAGCGCGGTCCCACCCGGTCGTCATTCGGGCCTCGCAACGGATTCACCCCGAGCAGATTCAGGTGATCGGAGAGGCAGACAATCTGGCCAGGACGCCAATCGACGCGGATGCCCCCGGTGGCCGCGGTGAGGACCAGGGTTTGGACGCCGAGACGCTGCAAGACGCGAACGGGCAGGGTCACGGCGTCGAGGTCGTGCCCTTCGTAGTGATGGAAACGGCCCTGGAGAATCCAGACTCGCCGATTGGAGAGCGTCCCGGCGATGAGCCTCCCGGCATGCCCTTCGACGGTCGTCCGGGGAAATCGCGGGATCTCACGGTATTCGATCGGAACCGCATCCTTGAGACGGTCCGCTAGCTCGCCCAGGCCCGACCCGAGTACGATCGCGATGACCGGCGGTTCGGGCACAATGCCTCGAATCCAGCTGGCGGCTTCTTCTGCCGCTGCAACGCGATCGTCATCCACGACGGGCTCCTCTCGGCATCAAAGACGTTCGACGATGAGTTGCTCGGCCTTGATCGGCTCGTCGTCGATCCGATAGGCCCCGAGAATCTTATTGATAGCAGGCTCGGTCGACGGCGCATTCCGCCTGGTTAGGACTGTAAATAGGGTCTCGCCAACCTCAACACGATCGCCGATCTTCTTGCCGAGCAGGACGCCGACGGCCGGGTCGATGATCGAATCGAGTCGGGACCTCCCCGCCCCGAGTGACATCGCCGCGTGTCCGATGGTCCTGGCCTCAACGGCATGGACGAAGCCTCCGCGCGGGGCCGGGACAACGATCGAGAGGTCGGGCTGGGGCAGGCGGTTCGTGTCGTCTACCACCGATGGGTCTCCCCCCTGGGCAGTGATCAGGCTGCGTAATCGCCCGAGCGCGGAACCGTCGGCGATGGTCCGTCGGGCGAGCGTGCGGGCCTCATTGAGCGTGGGGGCTCGCTCGCCCATCAGGATCATCTCGGCGGCAAGCTCGATCGACAGGTCCATCAGGTCCAAAGGGCCATCGCCGTGGAGGCAGGCCAGGCACTCGGCCACCTCGACGGCATTGCCCACGGCCAGGCCGAGGGGCTGGTCCATCCGGGTAATCATGGCCCTCATTCGCTTGCCGAGTAGCCTGCCGATCGAGACCATCGTGCGTGCCAGCGTACGAGCCTCGTCGAGTGGCGGCAGCAGGGCACCGTGGCCGGTTTTGACGTCGAGGACAAGCCCGTCGATCCCTTCGGCCAGCTTCTTGGACATGATCGAGGCGGCGATTAGGGGGAGCGACTCGACGCTGCCGCTGGCGTCTCGAAGCGCGTAAAGCGTCCTGTCCGCCGGTGCGATCTCGTCCGTCTGGCCGATCATGACCAGGCCGCATTCGCGAAGAATCGCCTTGTATCGGTGCAGGTCGGCATGAACCGAGAAGCCCGGGATCGACTCCAATTTGTCCAGCGTCCCGCCGGTATGACCCAGACCACGGCCGGAGACCATCGGAACAACCACGCCCGCCGCCGCTGCAATCGGCGCCAGGATCAAAGACGTCTTGTCGCCGACGCCGCCGGTACTGTGCTTGTCCACCTTCAGGCCGGGGATGTCCGATAGGTCAACCACCGTACCTGACCGGAGCATCGCATCGGTCAGTGAAGCCGTCTCCTCGGCATCCATCCCGCGCCAGAGGATGGCCATCATCAGGGCCGACCACTGGTAGTCGGGCACCTCACGGCCGATCCCACTCACCAGCCAGCCGATCTCATCGGCTTCCAGACGCCCACCGTCGCGTTTCTTCCGGATCAGGTCGACGGCCCGCATGTGACGGCTCCAGGCTCAATCGGTCGCGAATTGACGGTCGCCCGCATCGCCCAGCCCCGGATGGATGTAGCCGACGTCGTTGAGATGGGAATCGATGACGCCGACATAGATTGGCACTTCGGGCATCGCGGCGGAAAGGCGGGCTATTCCTTCGGGAGCGGCGATCAGCGACACGTACTTGATGTTGGAGATGCCGGCGTTTCGGAGGACCTCGCATGCCCGCACGGCGGATCCGCCCGTGGCGAGCATCGGGTCGACGATGATCGCCAGCGAGATGCGGGTCGCCGAGGTGAGCTTGCTGTAATACTCGGTCGGCTGCAACGTCGCCTCGTCGCGGTACAGCCCGAGGTGCCAGACTTCGGCGTCGGGAATCAGTTCGAGCACGCCGTCGGCCATGCCCAGGCCCGCTCGAAGGATTGGCACGATGCCGATGGTGTCGGCCAGCACATGGCCATGCGCCCGGCCGAGCGGCGTCTGCACGTCGACCTCGCGGGTTCGCAAATCGACGGTGGCTTCGCTCGCCAGCAGGGTGGCCAGCGACCGGACGAGGCTTCGGAACTCGGCCGCCTGGGTCGACGTCGCCCTCAACCGAGCCAGCTTCGATTTGACCAGGGGGTGCGACGAGGTGAAGACGAGTGCCACGGCCTGTGCCTCGGACGGTTCGAGCGGCATCGGCCGGCCTCGCAGGTGAGGCCGGCCTTGAGACGACATCGTCACCGGCGTGTCACGAGATCGCAAGACTTAGGAGATCGAAACAAGCCCCCTCGTCACTGGACGGGGCCCGGCGCAACGAAAGGCGATGCTCTCGCGACCGAACGCCGATGAATTCCTGGAGGCCTCGCGGTCAAATCCGGCGGCTCGTCGTTTGGTCGCCAGGGGAACCCCATGCTAAGCTTGATGGCCATCAAATGCCGGGCGAAGCGGCGGCCGATGGCGGCGGGTCGCTTCCAGAGGTTCTTCAAAACGTTGCGGGCACAGATGATCGATCGGTATTGGCTGGTGCATCCCAACGGCGGCAAGCAATGGATCGACCCGATGCGATTCGACCTCGTCGACCTGGCCAGGCGTGCGACAAACTTCGGTGGCAATCTCGTCGTCGAGAAGGCCGAGCGGTCGGAGGTCGTCGTCAGGAAGCCGGCCAAGGAACGGGCCCCGTTCCGGTTCGAGCCCCCGATCGGGGCCCTGTCCGCACTCTTCCTTCACCGCCTCGGCCGAGTCTATCCGTGCCGGGAGACGTTTGACGTCGACATGAACACCCGGCCGACCCGCAACCGGCTGGGGAGCTATTATCGCGCGCGGCGACTGATTCGCGTCTATACCCACGAGACCGGTGCGGGCCGTCGACCGCTGGAAGAACTCTTCGACACGTTCCTGCACGAAGTGGCCCACCACCTCGAATACAGCGAGCCCGACTCTTACAACGCCGCGGAATGCGGGCGGGTCCCAGGCCGGATGCACAGTCATCTTTTCTGGATCATCCTTGGTGATCTGAAGGCCCGCTGGGTCGAGGTTCAGACCACCGGCAAGCCCGCCGAATGAGCGGTACGCGCATGTGGCGTCGCCGCCCATCCTCGCATCGGTGCGCGGGACGGACGGCGACCCGTTCTCAACCGATCGGTCAGTCGGCCAGCTTCAGATCCTTGATCTTCGCGGCCACATCCGGGCCGGCCTGGGCGGTCTTGATCGTCTTGTCGATCGCCTTGATGACGCCGTTCTTGTCGATGTAGAACGTCCAACGCTCGGCCACGGCGCGCCCTTCGTGCACCACGCCATAGGCCTTGGCGACGTCCTTCACGGGATCGCTGAGGATCGGGTAGTCGAGGTCGAGGCTCTTGGCGAACTCGGTGTTCTTGGCGACCTCGTCGGTGCTGGCCGTGAAGTAGGCGGCCTTCAGCTCCTTGAGGGTCGCGCTGTGCTCGCGCAGCGACTTGCACTCAGCGGTGCACCCGCCCGTGAAGGCCTTGGGGAACCAGGCGATCACCACCGGCTGCTTGCCCTTGAACTGCTCGAGCGTGTACGTCTTGCCGTCTGAGGCCTGCAACGAGAAGTCGGGGGCCTTGTCCCCGACCTTCAGCTCCGCATTGGCGTCTTGACTCATGAATACTGTCCCAAAGGCCACCAGGCCGAGCAAGGTTCCGCGAATCTGCGACATATCCGACTCCTCGAAAGTGGGAGGGAAGCCCGCATCGAAATCGAAATTGACCACGAATAGCTTCCCACCCGTTCCAGTCCAACGCAATGTAAACCTCCTGAATCGGGGCGGGGTGGGGACGCAGTTGCGTCGGTGTCTTGAGCCGATCGCAGGTTAGGTTTACCGTGATGGACGGATGAGGTCCTTTCCAACACACGCCGGCGAACCCGCTCCGATGACCACCGCGATCCTCGGGCTGTCGGCGTTCTATCATGACAGCGCGGCCGCCTTGGTGGTGGACGGCAAGATCGTCGCGGCCGCGCAGGAAGAGCGGTTCAGCCGGGTCAAGCACGACCCCGCGTTCCCACGCCAGGCCGTCGAGTTTTGCCTCGGCGAGGCGGGCCTTACTCCGGCCGACCTCAGCTACGTGGCCTATTACGAGAAGCCGCTGGCGAAGCTCGACCGCCTCATCGAGACCTACACGGCCTATGCCCCACAGGGTCTAGGCAGCTTCTCGATGGCGATGACCGTCTGGCTTCGCGAGAAGCTACTCCTGCGTCGGGCCATCAGGGCCGGCCTCGGCGGCGAGACTCGCGCGCGGCTCCTCTTCAACGATCACCACGAGAGCCACGCCGCGAGCGCCTTCTTCGCATCCCCCTTCGATCGGGCGGCGATCCTGACCCTCGACGGCGTCGGCGAGTGGGCGACCACGACGATGGGGATCGGATCCGGCAACAGGATCACGCTCAGCGACCAGATCCGCTTCCCGCACTCGCTGGGCCTGCTCTATTCCGCCTTCACGACGTATTGCGGGTTCAAGGTCAACAGCGGCGAATACAAGCTGATGGGCCTGGCCCCGTATGGCAGGCCGGTCTATCGCGACCTGATCCTACGCGAGCTGATCGACCTGAAGCCCGACGGCAGCTTCCGCCTGAACATGGCCTATTTCCGCTATCCGCATGGGCTGACCATGACCGGCCGGCGGTTCCACACCCTCTTCGGTGGACCACCGCGCACGCCCGAGTCCGACCTCGACCAGCGGCACATGAACCTCGCGGCGAGCATCCAGGCCGTCCTGGAGGAGGTCGTCTTGCGTATCGCCGCCCACCTACGCCGGAAGACCGGCGAGCGGTCGCTCGTGCTGGCCGGCGGGGTCGCCCTGAACTGCGTGGCCAACGGCCGGATCCTCCGCGAGTCCGGCTTCGACGACCTCTGGATCCAGCCCGCGGCCGGCGACGCCGGGGGGGCCCTGGGCGCGGCCCTGTTCGCCTGGCATCAGCTCCTCGACCGGCCGAGAGTACCGAACGGGCGGGACGCGATGCGAGGCTCCCTGCTAGGCCCGAGTTATACGACGGCCGACTGCCTCGCTCGGGTGGAACTCCTGGGAGGAGTGGCTCAAACCTTCGAGGACGAGGCGGTCCTGATCGCGTTCGTGGCGGGCAGGCTCGCCGAGGGGAAGGTCGTCGGTTGGTTCCAGGGTCGGATGGAATTCGGCCCCAGGTCTCTGGGGGCGCGGAGCATTCTGGGCGACCCCCGTTCGCCGGCCATGCAGTCGACCATGAACCTGAAAATCAAGTTCCGCGAGAGCTTTCGCCCGTTCGCCCCGGCCGTCCTGGCCGAGAGCGCCCATGACTGGTTTGAGCTGGAGCCGGGGCAGGATAGCCCTTACATGCTCCTGGTCGCCAATGTCCGCGAGTCTCGCCGCGTTCCCATCTCGGCCGGGGACGAGGAGTTAATGCGTGACGACCCCGACCTGAGGCGACGCGTGCAGGTGGCCCGGTCGACGATCCCGGCCGTGACGCACGTCGACCAGAGCGCCCGTGTCCAGACCGTCGACGCCGAACGCAATCCGCGGTTCCACCGCTTACTCGCCGAGTTCGGACGACTGACAGGGTGCCCCGTGCTGGTGAACACCAGCTTCAATGTGCGCGGCGAGCCGATCGTTAACACCCCTGAGGACGCCTATCTCTGCTTCCAGACGACAGGGATGGACTTGCTCGTCCTGGAAAATTTGGTGGTCGAGAAGGGCGAGTCGGTCGCCTCGATGACGGAAGTCGAGCGCGAACGCCACCTCTCCAGGTTCGCCCCTGACTGAGACGGCGAGCCTGCCCCATGCGGCCGTGGTAAAATGACCCGGGTTGCGAGCGGATAACTCATGGCCCGATCCGTCGAGGAACTTTCGCTTTGATCTTCCCCGAGGTCTCACGCAACCCGCCGACGCGACAGCTCCGCCAGTTTTCGGTGATGCTGACGGGCCTGATCCTGATCCTGGGCATGGCCCGCAACTGGCCGTTGGGTTGGATTGGCGCGGGGGTCGCCCTGGGCCTGACAGGCCTGGCCTTGCCCTCGATCGCCCGGCCGATCTTCGTAGGCTGGATGATCGCCGTCTCGCCGATCCGTTGGATGGTCTCGAAGGTCTTGCTTGGCCTGGTCTTCTATGGGCTGGTCACGCCGATCGGCCTGATGTTGCGGCTGATGGGCCACGACCCCCTGCGCCTTGGGCCCGATCCTTCAGCGACCTCCTACTGGGAGCCTAAGCCAATTCCGGGTGATGTCTCGTCTTACTTCCGCCAGTATTAAACGTACGAGCCGGGAAACGGGGCGACAACGATGGGCACCGAGCCGTCGCGGAACGAATTCGAGAGGGCGGCTTCGGATGCCGAGCCATCGCTGCTCGCCGAGCTCTGGAGCTTCCTCACCGCAAACAAGAAGCTCTGGATGATCCCGATCCTGGGCGCCTTGCTGCTACTCGGCGCCCTGATCGCCCTGTCAGCGACGGCGGCTGCCCCGTTCATCTACACGCTTTTCTGAGCGGCGGGACGCGGCGAACCGGCGGCTGACGTGGAGGTCGTCATTCACCGCGTCCGACTGGGCTCGGACCACTTCGACATTGCCGGGCGTGCCGGGCTGCGATTCGTTGGAGACGGTGTGCCAGGCCCGCCAGGCCCGGTCCAGCTCGCGGACGTCGGCGAGCCCATAATGCTTGAGCGTCGCCTTGTCCCAGCCGGACTCCATCCCTTCGCGGACAAAGCCGAGGAACCTCGGACGGCCGCCGATCTCGACCAGGAATCGGGAGATCGAGTAGCCCTGCCCGTAAAAGCCCATCAGGTCGCTGGGATAGTCTTCGAACACGAAGAGCTTCACCAGGGGCCAATCGCCGCGCCTCGCCAGCAAGTTCACGGCGATCTGGTCGTGTCGATGCTTCTCGCGGTCGTCCTCGCTGAGGAGCGATGCCCCCTCGTCGGCCCAGCGCGGCATCGGGGCGCCGAAGTAGGCTGCGAAGACGGTGTGCGTCACCTCGTGAGGGATCGCCGAGGCGAGGATGCGGTCGAGCCGACCTTCGACGCTCATTGACTGGTCGGTGACTCCTCCGCCGGCGAAGCCGAACGAGGTCAGGCCTCCGGCCTCGCCCGCGGTCAGCTTCACCTTGATCGGACAGGGCTGGGGCCACCTGGGCAGCTCGCGCCCGAGCCATTCCTTGGCGATCTTGGCCCGATCCTTTTCGGCCTGGTTCGCGACCTCGCGGGCGACCTCGGCCGTCTCGGCGTGGACGACGAAATTCGCCGTCCGGACGGAGGCACCGGCAGACATCACGACGAAGACGGGGGTGAGGATCAGCACCGACAGGCGGCGGGCCGAACCGATGCTTAGGCCGAGAGCATCCATGCCCTTGAGTCCTTCCGTGGACGATTGAACGTCGGCGTTCTCGTCGGGGCGAACCTGGATCCTTCCGGGCCACCCATCGGGGCGGACATTAGCAGAACGCGGGGGCCGTGTCGCCCCCGGTTTCGCCCCGCGATCAGGCCGCGGGCGCGAGCTGTTCCGGCAATACCCCGACCGACTCGATGAGCTCGATCACGCGGCGGTTTGCCTCCTCGTCCAGCGAGCGGAGTGGGGAGGGCAACATCTTCTGGAAGAAGCCTCTGTATCGGCAGATCGACTCCAGGCACGCCAGCATCGGCCCGAATTCGAGGGCCAGGGAGAGCCGGGTGAGCTGTTGCTGGAGCCTGGAGGCCCGCTCGGCATCGTCGGCACGCGCGGCGTCCCAGAGAGCCACGATGAGCTCGGGGAAGGCGTTGATCATGGCCGTGACGAACCCGTCGGAACCAAGCTCGGTCGACAGCGACATCGAGTCGTTCGCGTGCAGGTAGGCGAAGTTCATCGCCCGCCGCTCGGCCACCGGCCAGGCCAGGGTCCGGGTCAGGCTGGGGCTAACGTCCTTGCACCCGTGAATCCTGGGATGGGCGGCCAGGAGCCGCAGGTGCTTGAAGTCCAACATGTTGGACACCCACGGGGCGTTGTAGATGATGAGCGGCTTTGAGAGCCGATCGGCGACCGTGGTGTAATAGTCGACGACTTCAGCCTGGGTCATCGGCTGATACCAGGGTGCCAGAACGGCATAATAGTCGTAGGCCAGGTCGTCGAACATCTCGGCCCGCTGCAGGGTCCGCTTGGTCCCCATGTCCGACACGTTGAGGACCATCGGCAGTCGTCCCGCGGCGGTCTCGATGGCCGTCTCGGCGACGATCCGCTGGTTGGCGTCGGGGATCAGATCGAATCTACCGGTCGTCCCAAGGACCCAGAGGCCGTGGACCCCGCTCCTGATCTGGTGCTCGATGAATGCCCCGTACGAGGTGACATCGATCGACTCGTCCAAGTTGAACGCGGTCGCCAGCGGGGGCACGATGCCGTGCAGGAAGGGCAGATCCATCGGGAGTAGGCTCCGGGTGTCACGTGGTGATGGGGTTATGACCATCGGCGAAGTAATTCTAAGAGGACTCGCTTCTTGCGACGGCGGGCGGAAAGCGTCTTCACGGACCCGCCAGTATGACCGTCTTTTCGCCGGAATCCAATTGCGACCCGCCTCTTCTCGCGAGTTCGCTCGAGTCGCGATTCCCAAACTCCCCGTTGGAGAGAGTCGATCGGGGGTCGGTTGCGACGATCGCGCGGATTTTCCGCACTTTAATTCATGCCCGGCCTCCGCCATGCCCGATAAAAGTTCTCGACGGAATGGCAGAAGGTGGTCGGACGACGGCGATGCTCCCCGAGGCGGGTCGCGTGGTCCGGGCTGGCAAAGTGGAGGTGTCCGGCAGCCGGACGCCGAAGCACGACCTCATGGAAGGGGTTATCACGATGGCCACAGCTCGTCTCCGCGTCTTCCCGCATCCCGACGAAGACTCAAACGCCGAGGATCATCTACCGGTCGTCCCCATCCGCCTCGCGGAGCTTTACGCCCTGCTGGCCCAGGCCTATCGCGACAATTACGTCTGGCTGCGCGACTTCGAGGACGACCAGCTGCTCGTCAGCAACGATCTCTACCAGGTCGTCCGCGCCTTCTCCGAAAGTCGCCCTTCGGCCTGAGCGTTGGTTTGACCTTGTGAGTCGGGCCCCGTCGCCCTTAGTCTGATCCAGTCCAACAAAATGGACTGTCGGACATCGCGACCTCACCGGGCCTCTCGCCATGGCAGAACCGCAGCTCACCGACGCGTTCACCATCGAGCGGCGAGGCGACGTGACGATCGTCACGGCCTCTCCCTCGCTCGAGACGATGGATTTCGAGAATCAGAGTCAGGCCGCGCGACTCGTCATGGGTCCGGTCCTGGCCGAGGCCGAGCCGCAGATTATCTTCGACCTCAGCGGGGTCAACTACTTCGGCTCGGTCTTCATCGGCTTCCTCCTCCGATGCTGGAAGTCCGCCACCGCCAAGGGGGGGAGTGTCGCGTTGGCGGGGGTTTCTCCGCACGCACGCGAGCTGCTCCACCTCACCTCGCTCGATATGGTCTGGCCGATCTACGCCAACAAACGCGAGGCGATCGACGCCCTCCTGTCGGATTGAGGCGTGCGGGGGACGTAGGCCTCACCTCGCGATTTTTCCGGCCCGACGCCGGTCGTCACGCCGGGCCTTTCCACCCGTTGACAGTAGCGGCGATGGCGCCGATGATAAACGTGATGCTGCCGCCTCGCACGCGAGACCGGGCCCGACCGTCGCCGGAGCGATCATGGGGATCTACGACCGCGAGTATTACCGCGACGACTCGCGAGGCTTCGGGCTCTTCTCCGGGGTCGCCCCCGCGTGCAAGGCCCTGATTTTGATCAATGTGGTCGCATACGTCGCCAGCGTCCTGATACCGACGCTGCAGCAGGCGTTCGATGCACAGAGTGCCTTGATCTTCGAGCAGTTTCAGGTCTGGCGGCTCCTGACCGCCACGTTCCTGCACAACGTCCGCGACCCGCTTCACATCCTGTTCAACATGCTCATCCTCTGGTGGTTCGGCCGCGACCTGGAATCGATCTACGGCAGTCGCGACTTCACCATCATGTACCTGGGCGCAGCCGTCTTCTCCACGCTCTGCTGGGCCTTGGCGGACTATTTCGGATCGCATGCAGACATTCGTACGCATGCGATGATCGGTGCATCAGGGGCCACCACGGCCCTGTTCGTCCTGTATGCCACGTATTATCCGCGCCGCGAAGTCTTGCTCTTCTTCGTCCTTCCCCTCGAAATCTGGCTGCTCCTGACCATCTATCTGAGCTTCCAGACGCTCCAACTCTTCCAGGGGACCGCCGGTCAGGTTGCCGTGGCCTCGCACTTGGGAGGCGCTCTCTACGGCTATCTTTACAAGGTTGGCGACCTGCGATTCTCCAGGTTGGACCTGGGCAGGCGGCGGCGGCCAAAATTCCGGATCGTTCGTCCCGAGCCGATGGAAATGCCCAGCACACGAGTCTCGTCCGGAGGGCCGACCTGGACCCCCGAGGTGGCCGAGTCGACCCGATCGGCTCCCACGGTGGTGGCCACCGAAGATCAACTCGAAGCCAAGCTCGACGAGGTGCTCGCCAAGATCGCTCGGGAAGGCCGTACTGGGTTGACCGAGGACGATCATCGGATCCTCCAGGAAGCCAGCCGAAGGGCTCGCAACCGCAGGGGTGAACGGCGTTGAGCCCATTCATCGATCGAGGCCCGGCCCGCTGGACCATTCGCGACGCACGCCCCGAAGACATAGACGTCCTCGTCGTCTTCAATCGGGCCCTCGCCTCCGAGACCGAGTCCAAGGAGCTCGACGCTCAGGTTCTCAGGCGTGGTCTCGTCGCGGCACTCGCAGACCCCGAGCGCCTTCGCTACTGGGTTGCTGAAGAGGAGGGAGCGGTGATCGGCCAGATCGCCGTCACCCGCGAGTGGAGCGACTGGCGTTGCGGCTGGATCTGGTGGCTTCAAAGCGTCTACGTCGCCGAGCCAGGAAGGAGCCGCGGGGTTTTCCGATCCCTCTACCGGTCGGTCCATGAGGCGGCCAAATCCACCAGCGACGTCATCGGAATCCGACTCTATGTCGAGCATCAGAATGGGCCGGCAAGGGCAACTTATCTTGCCCTCGGGCTGAATCCGGCCGGGTACGACGTGTTCGAAGATCTCTGGATCGTCCCGGCTAACACGCTCGCTGACTGAGAGCGGTCCAGTCGGAGAGTAGACGCGCGGCACGGCCCGAATCGAGGGCCTCCTGAGCGCGCTTCACGCCGGCTGTCAGACCTCCCGAGGGATCGACAACCCAGAGGGCGGCCGCCGCATTGGCCAGGACCAGCCAGCGCGCGGGGCCGTCGTGCCCTTCCAGGACCGAGCGAATGATACCGGCGCTCTCCTCTGGGCCGCCGACGCGGACCCCTTCAGTCCCCGTCCTGGGCAATCCGAAATCCTCGGGCTGCCAGGTCATGCAACTAACCTCTCCACCCTCCACAAGCCTGACCACCGTCGGCCCGTCGAGCGAGACCTCGTCGAGCCCCTTTGCGCCGGTCACAACCGCAGACCGACGGATTGGCAGCCGGGTGAGAGCTTCCGCCATCAGGTCGGCAGGACGGGCCGCGGACACGCCTATTAGCTGATGAGTCGGCGAGGCAGGATTGGCCAGCGGGCCGATCAGATTGAAGACTGTCCGGAATGGCAGTTGCCTGCGCACCGGGGCGACCGCGCCGAGTGACGGGTGGAATCGGGGAGCGAAAAGGAACGCGATCCCGAGTTCTTCCAGGCAGCATCGAAGAATCTCGGGGCCAGGGTCGAGCTTGAGGCCAAGGCAGCTCAGGACATCCGAGCTGCCAGAGCTGCCCGAGGCCGCCCTGTTCCCGTGCTTGGCCACCCGGACCCCGCATGCAGCAACCACGATGGCCGAGGCCGTCGAGATGTTGAATGTATGGGTCAGGTCGCCTCCAGTGCCGCACGTATCCAGGATGGGGACGTCGCCCGGGAGCGGGTTGAACGGCGAAGCCATCCGGGCTCGGACCGCGCTGAGAACACCGAGTAACTCGTCGGCCGTCTCTCCCTTGACGGCGAGGCCGGTGAGAAACGCGGCGATGAGCGAGGGAGAGATATCCTCCCCTGCCATGATCGAATCGACCGCATCTCGAACGGCTTCGGTCGAGAGATTCAGCCCGGCGCCAAGCCTCGCCAGGCAGTCGCGCAGAGGGGCCGTCACGGGTATTGCGATTCCTCGGTTTTCGGGGCCTGGGGCTGCCCTGGACGGTTCGGGCGTCGCAAGAAGCCATCACGGCCGAGCTTGGGAACTTCGTCGGGGCCGAGCGCGATGCTCTGGTCCTTCGATGCGATCGTGACCTGCACGGCCAGCTCGTGGCGTTCACGCCAGAGGATCACGTGAGCCGACCGGCCAATCGGGGCCATCGACACCAGGTTTATCAGATGGTTGAGGTCCACCACTTCGACGCTATTAAATCGCAGGATCACGTCGCCATCGTGCATTCCCGCCTTGGAAGCTGGCGAGTCGGCCTGGACGTTAAGGACGGTAGCCCCCCTTGGCCTGGGAAGGCCCAACTTGAGGGCCTGTTCGGGACGGACGTCATCCAGGACGACGCCAATCCGGCCTCGGCTCACCTTGCCCGACGCAATCAGCTGGTCCATGATCCAGCGAGCGAGATTGATCGGGATGCTGAAGCCGACCCCTTCGCTGCCGCCGCCGTTGGAGGCGATGGCCGTATTGATCCCGATCACCTCGCCCTTCATGTTGACCAGCGGGCCGCCGGAGTTGCCCGGATTGATGGCCGCGTCTGTCTGCAAGAAGTCTTGATTCTCAACGCCGTCGTCCTGCAATTCCTGTTCGTGCCTGCCCCGGGCGCTGATAATCCCCTGGGTCACCGAATGGGTGAGTCCGAATGGACTTCCTAGCGCCAGGACCCAGGAACCGACGGCGACGTCGTCACTATCGCCGAGTCGGGCAGCTGGAAGGCTCGAATCTGGGAGCAGGAGCACGCCAATATCCGCCTTGGCGTCGAGCCAGACTCGCGTCGGCTTGAGCGAGCGGCCATCGTGCAGGAACACGTCGATCTCATTGGCGACGGCCCCCTCCACGACGTGGTTATTCGTCAGGACGTAACTGCCGTTACGGGTTGGGTCCCGGACAAGGACGCCCGATCCGGTCTCCTCGAACGCGAGCTTCTGGGCGTCGTCGCGTTTGTGGGACTTCTTGGCCACGATGTGCACGACCGAAGGCGAGACGGCGCGTGAGACGAGCTCGAACGTCCGATTGACCGAGGCGAACTGCTCATATTGTTTGCTGAGCTGCCCGTAGAGGGCCACGTCATCGGCCGTTCGGCCGGCGGCCTGGGCCGCGTTCGCGACGGTTGCCGCTTCAGTGTTGGCCGCGGGAACGCCGACGGATTGGGCGACCAGAGAGCGGCCACCATGTCCCATGCTGAGGCCAAGCCCGAGGCCGATGCCTAGGGCGAGGATCGCCCCTAACCAAGCGGAAGGTCGCGACATGGGCGGCCGGCTCCGTTCCAGGATCTTCGGGGCACTCGCCACGGCTGGTCTCGGCTCGGTCGGGCAGGGAATGATCCCCAGATCCAGACGTTTCGAGCCGGGCTTTCAAGCGAGCGAAACTGTCATTCGCGACATCTCATGAGGCCCACGGTAAGGCAAGCCCTGGTCAATATACATCGCTTGAAGGGGGAGAGTCAAAAGTTGTCGGTCGAAGTCGGCCGCAAACGGCGACGGGCCGCCGGTATCATCCCGGTGGCCCGTCTGTTGTACATCGGCGAGACGATCCTAGACCTCAACGCCCGGTCTCACTCAGATCGAGCTCGAAGTCGCTCAGGTTCACCGGCGAATCGCCGTCGGAGTCGTCGCTCGACTTGCCGAAGACACTCGCCCAACGGCCCGAATCGGGCGTCGAGGCTGAAGCCCCGTAACGGCCGCCGGTCCGCTCATTCTCTCGCTGGCAATCGATGCAAGAGTTGGTGTAAGGGAGTGCGTTCAACCTCGCCTCGGCGATCTTCTCGCCGCAGAACTCGCATCGACCGTAAAGTCCCTTGACAATCCGATCCAGGGCATGCTCGATCTGACCAAGCTCCCGGCTCTCGATCTCAACGAGCTGGGTGCTGATTTCATCATTGGCGGTATCGACCGCCGCGTCGACCTGGTCGCCGACGAAGTCGGAAGCGGCGAGGTCGTAAAATTCCTGGACATCTCCGCTCAGGGCTTTACGCAAGGCATCGCGGCGAGTGACCAGCCGCGCGTGAAGTCGGAGGAGAGCATCTTTGCGGGCCATTGACAGCCTCCTGGTGTATACGCACGACGCCAATACACCCTGATCAAGCGTCGGTCCGAGAAAAACGAACGGCCGGAGGATGGGCAGTGCAAGCTGCTGGGCGGATGATCGGCCGTCGTCGAATACGATCCGTTCGACTCATGCTTCAAGGCATCGAGCCGGTCCCGGTTCGAGGAAGTGAACCGTACTAGCATACGACGCGCCGAACGGCGAGGACGTCAGACACCCGAACCTTCCGTGAGAGTTCTACGCACTGTGACGATAAAGGTTTGAACGGATCCACTTTTTCGCGGAATTTCCAGACCCGGGCTTTCCGGATCAACTCGCACAATTTCCGTCCACCCTTAGACTCCGAATTCTTTACTTTAGTTCACTCCCCAGCAAAAATGGTGAGCCACGAAAAGATCGCCCTAGTTTCTCGAGATGTTTCGATCGCAACGAGTTAAGTGATCGCGGTCTGGTAATAAACTCGCGAATGCAAAAAAACCGCGACAGCATCGCGACAGCACGTGTAAGAGGTCATCTGCCACAGGGAGGACGTCGATTCAGGGGACGGAATAATATTCCAGGACCGTCGGCTGAGGCACTCCCGGCCGCTGGACGAAATTCACGATCTGGGACCTGCGTTCGCCCCGATAAATCCATTGTTCCAGAACCTGTCCCTGAGTTGCATTCCTCACGACGCGATCCGGCTTGCCTCCCAGCTTCGTCATGACCTGTGAACGGGTCATCCCGCGAGCGATCAAGTCGCCAGGACCATCGGCCGGCGAGCCGGGCGTCGAAGGAAGCTTCTCCGAACGCCCATCGGCGCCTCGCGTCGTCGTCCAGCGGCCGTCGACTTTCAGGTAACCCAGCCGTCGAAACGCATCGGCGACTGTCTTCGACTCGGGGTCGATGCTCGCGGCCTCGTGGAGGAGGTCGGAGGCGGTCTTGCGATCTCCGAGCATCGACTCATAGAGCGAGGCCAGGAGCGTCCTTCCCTCTGAATCCGAGGAGCCAAGGCGGTGTGAGCGCCGTTCGTCGAGCCAATCTTTGAGCAGCTTGCGTGCTCGATCGGGGTCTTTCAAGTCGACCCGCAGCCGGTTGGCCAGAGATTGAACTTCTTCCTGTCTCAGCGTCCCAAGTTCATTCGAGATCGAGTCGATCCCCTTGAGCCTGAGACCGGCAGCCACATCCGGACGATCGGGGAGCTTCTCGTCGGCACGGTCGGCAAGTTTCAGGCCCTCGGAAGGATTTTCCTTTAGTGAGAGTTCGAAGCCCCGTTGCAAGGCGTCCGCCATCAATCGACGGTCGAGCAACCTTCTCGCCTCGAGAGAGGCCGACCGGTAGGCCTTCTCCGGGTCTCGACGATAGAGGGCGTCCCAGGCGGTCAGAGCGTCGGGGCGAGGTTCCCTTGATGAGGGCAAGAATTCGGCGATCCGGTCGGGAAGGGGGGCGACGGCCTCAGCCGACTTCGCCCGCTCGAGCAGGTCTCGAAAGGCCCGATGTGCCAATGAAGACGGTTCAGGCTCCTCGATCCCGCGTTCCTTAGCCGATCTGGCCAGCGCGAGCCAGCGCGCAGGCTTGTCGCTGGCCGGCTGTTCCGCCTCGATCCGTAGCGCTTCGATGGCTAGTTCCCGACCGCGACCAACCAAGGCATCATCGTGATACGCCAGGCCACGCCGCTCGGCCCACTGGCCCCAGCGTACCCGCCCCTCGAAATCACCGGGAGGGAGCGCACCGACGGCCTTGTCGATGCGCTCGATCTCCGACGGAAGACCTTCCCAGGAAAGGACATCGATCGTCCATCGCCCTCCCTCGTGGCCGAGCGTGCCGTTTAGCCTGATCGTCTTTACGTTCGGCTGCTGGGCTGGCCTGAGCCTACGTGGAAGGCGAATCAGGGCCGGGGTTCGTTTCAGCGTGATCTCGTCGTAACCCCGCCCTTTGTGTTCCTGGAAGTAGACAAGACGGTCGTCGACGATCACTTCCTTGCCGACGAGGTCCTCTCGCTTGGTCAATTCACCTGCGTCAACCTCGACCGCCTGCCCGTACGCCGGGAGCTTCGGGCCTGCCATGATCATCACGGCGAACAGGAGGTATGTCGAAAGGCGATGGGGCATGAGGGAACTCTCCCTGTCGTTTCCGGGACGAGTTCATTCGCCCGAGGGCCAACCCAACGAGGTAAGAGCGGACTCGTGGGTAATGAAAGCGCCGCTCTCGGGCTCGAGCGAGATGACCCAGTCGCCGCTCGACTCGTCGGACGTAATGGCCTTGAGCCTGGCGCCGAAGCGAACCTGGTCGCCGAGCTTGGGCTTCGAAAGCTCAAAAAGCTCGAATCCGCTCAGGTCGACGCGCCCTCGGCCCGTCGGCTTGGGCCCCCGACCGAAGTAGACCCGATAGTCGAGATCATAGGCCGACTTGGGCGAGCCTTCGGCCGGAACGGCCGCGATTTGGGCATCGAGAATGATCGAGCGTCCGCGGTAGAGGGTCTCGAATCGCTTCTGCCAATCGGCCTGGCTGTCGCGGCTTCCCGCCTCGTCGAGGATCGTCTCCAGCGATTCAGGGACGAGATCGGCGAACAGAGCTGCCTCGCGGGCCCCCTGGCGGATCTCTTCGGCCCCCTCGTATTCCCCACCCATCTCGTCCACAGCGCGGGCGGCACGGAGAAGGATCGGCTTTGCCTTGGCAAATTCGCCCGCGTCGAGCGCAATCAATCCGTCGATCCTGCCAATTTCGGCAATCCCCGGGAGTTCGGCCAGATGCTGGCGTCGGAGTCGGAGGGCGACCGTCCCGCTGACGATGAGTAGGACGCCCCCGAAGATGAGGACATTCCGGCGTCTGACGGCCCATGCGCTCCAGGTTTCGGGGACCACGACGCGAATCGTCGGCCTGACCGATGTCTGAGGTACGAGAGCTTGGGATTTCGGTGCTCGACCAGACTTGGCCCCGACCTTACTCCTTGGAGTAGTCGGGCCAGACGCGTCCGCCGTCGAGGCAGGCTTGACAGCCGATGTCTTGAAGGACGTGGGCTGAGGCGCGACCGGCTCCATGGATGAAGCCAGGGACGGAGCTGGTTCAACGACGGTCTGGCCGGTCTGGTCGGGGATCTCGTCTTCCCACTCGATCTCGGCATCCGTGGCGTAGTCAGGACGATTTCCAGCCGAGTACGCGTCCAGGGGTGGATCGGAGAGGACAGGCCCCTCCACCTCCCAACTCGCGACGCTGCGTCGCGGCTCCGAAATATTCGCCTTGGTTGCCGGCTGGATTGGCTGGGGCAGGGGACTGCGAGGGAGGACAAAGATCCCCAGGCCGCAGATGGGGCAGCGGATCGCCTGATATCCCTCGGCCCGATCTCCTCGTAGGCGATGGCCTTGCGCGCAGGCGACGAGATACGACTGCGACTCGGTCGCGGCCGCGGGCGCCCACCCTTTGAGCATCGCTCGAGTCCGACCGAACAATCCCACGGCCGCTCCCTCTCCGTTGGCGGAGGCAACGAATCACTCACACCCCACGTCGCCGGCCCACGACAAATGACCGAGAGGATTATGGGCCGCCCCTGCCCGCGGGTCAACTCCCGGCGAATTCCCGAGCAGTGTGTTCGCTCGGGTGGGATCGAAATTGAAGGAATGTTCCGGCCTGTCGGGCCAGCAGCTCAGGATTTCCAGGTCCAGGCATAGCGCAGCCTGTGGGTGTAATCGGCCGGGTTGAGCTGGGCAAGACATTGTGCGATCGAGCCGATGCGTCCGGTCTCGGCCAGGCAGGTCGTCGCACCCTCCAAGGGCTCGAGTTCCAGGGTTCCGATGCCCCAGTCGGGACATTGCCAGATCAATCGATCGGGGCTGCCGGCGACGAGGTCGCTCGAGACCGCGTCCAGTTGATACGTCGCGGCGAGCGCCTCGACCTGGGCCCGGCAGCGGTCGGCCACGTCGAATTCAGCCCGAACCTCGCCGCCGTTGCGTTGCACGGTGAGGACCGCCGAGAAGTGATGCGGGGTGGACTGGCCCGTGAGCAGGAGCCTGACGAACGAATCGCCCGGGTGTTCCTGGACTTCCTGATAGGCGGGGCTCACCACCCTCGATGGCGAGTCGCGGTCGACATTCCCCTCGACCGATCGGGCGAAGCAGACGAGGCCAACCTGCGTCGCAACCGAGAGTTCGTGGATCCAGCGGTCTCCCGCGAGCCTGACCACGAGTCGCAGGGGATGGGCGTCGATCGTCCAGCAGTCGTCCTCGGACGTGCTCCGGACGGACAGGTCGGACATTCGGTCGAATTCCTGGCGGAGAGTATGGGTGAAAAATGAGCGACGACCGGCCCGAGATCGGAACGGTCCGGTCGTCGCGTCGTCCAGGCTCGGGGATTAGCTCTTGGCGAGCTTCATCCGGAGATAGGCGTCGATGAATCCGTCGATGCCACCGTCGAGGACTGAGCGGGGGTTGCCGACCTCGTGATCGGTCCGCAAGTCCTTGACGATCTGGTACGGCTGGAGGACGTAGGAGCGGATCTGGCTGCCGAAGCTGATCTCGCCCTTCTCGTCATACTTCCTGGCGAAGTCGGCCTCGCGCTTCTCTTCCTCGCGGCGGACGAGCTTGGCCTTGAGCATCGCCAGGGCATTGGCATCATTCTTGTGCTGCGAACGCTCGCTGCGGCTCTCGGCAGCAATCCCGGTCGGCATATGGGTGTAGCGCACCCCCGACTCGGTCTTGTTCTGGTGCTGCCCGCCTGGACCGCCCGACCGGAACGTGTCGCGTTTCAACTCATCGTCTCGCAGGACGATGTCGATCGTGTCGTCGATCTCGGGGAGCACGTCCACCGAGGCGAACGACGTTTGACGTCGGCCAGCGGAATCGTACGGGCTGATCCTGACGAGGCGGTGGACGCCGGTCTCGCCTTTAAGATAGCCGTAAGCGTAGTCGCCCTTGATGTGCACCGTGGCCGTCTGGATGCCGGCGGCGCCACCATCTTCGCGGTCAGTGATCTGGGTGGCGAATTTCTTCGACTCGGCCCACATCAGGTACATGCGCAAGATCATCTCGGCCCAGTCGCAGGCCTCGGTCCCGCCCGCGCCTGCATGGATGGTGAGGAAGACGTCGCAGTGGTCGTTCGGGCCGTTGAGCATCGACCGCAGCTCGAACGAATCGAAGTCGGCGAGGGCGCGAGCCATCGACTCCTTGATTTCTTCGTCGAACGAGTCGTCGTCGATCTCATCGCCCATCTCGATCAGGGTCTCGAGATCGTCACCCTGCCTGGAGAGGGCTTCAAGCGGCTTCAAGACCGCATTGAGCGTCTTGACCTCGGCGATCACTTCCTTGGCCGTGTCCTGGTCATTCCAGAAGTCCGACCCGCCCATGCGGGCTTCTAGCTCGTTTCGATGGGAGGTTTTGTCGCCCAAGTCAAAGAGAGTCTCGTAAATGGACTATCTTCTCGATCACACTTTTCGCGGACCGCTTCAATTCTGCATCCATCGACGGGAACTCCGAACGGCGCCTGCACGTCAACCCTAGAGTCGTCGCGATCGGCCGGCCGTGACTGTCTCGTCCCCGGGGGCGAGATGCGTCAGACTGGCGAATTGCTCGACCCACTACCATAACCCAGTCGCCCGACGTCGGGCCAGACGAACCGGCTCATGTCGGCGATCCTCGATGCATCGTACGGAACCTCGCGGATGACGACCGAGCCCGATCTCGACCCGGCCGCCGCCCGAATCCGCGGCCGGCTCGCGCCATCGCCGACCGGCGGACTGCACCTCGGGCATGCCCGGACGTTCCTCGTCGCCTGGCTGGCTGCACGCTCGGCAGGCGGGACGATTGTGCTGCGGATCGAGGACCTCGACCGGACTCGCGTACGACCTGACGTCATCCCCGGAATCCTGGAAGACCTCCGCTGGCTAGGACTGCACTGGAACGAAGGCCCCGATGTCGGCGGCCCGCACGCCCCCTACCTCCAGTCGGCGCGCGAGTCGCTCTATCGCGGGGCCATCGAACATCTCAGGCGTCTGGAGCTGGTCTATCCCTGCACCTGCACCCGCGCGGAAATCGCCAGGGCCGCCTCGGCCCCGCACCCCGGCGAGGAAGGGGCCCCTTATCCGGGCACTTGCGCCGGGCGTTCGGCCGAAGAGGCCGACTCCCTCGGGGGCAAGCCTTACGCCTGGCGGTTCCGCGTCAGCGACGAGCCCGTGGTCTGGGACGACGCGATCCTCGGGCCGGTTTCCATGAACCCGACGGCCTCGGGCGATTTCATCGTGGGCAGGTCCGACGGCCTGATCTCCTATCAACTGGCCGTCGTCGTTGACGACGCCGCCATGAGGATCAACCAGGTCATCCGGGGTGACGATCTGCTGCCCAGCACGCCCCGGCAGATTCTGCTCTACCGCGCCCTCGGCCGTGACTTGCCCCGATTCGGCCACGTGCCACTGACGTTCGGCAGGGATGGCCGAAGGTTGGCCAAGCGGGACGCCTCGATCAAGCTGACCACGTTGCGGCAACGCGGCGTCTCGCCCGAATCGCTGGTTGGCCGTGTGATCCGGTCCTGCGGTTGGTCGGACAGCGATTTTCCCTCGGTACCAATCGATTGGATCGGTCATGCACCGCTGGACGCGTTGTTCGGTCGAACCTGGATGGTCGAGGACGAATTCGCCTGAACTCTTCGTCTGGGACGCGCAGGAACTTGAGAGAAAAATCGACATCCGGGAGTTTTCTCACGCGATTGCACACATTGTGACCTAGATTTCTCCACGTCGAGTTTCGACCCGGGATCGTGCAGCCCACCGGATGGTTTTCGAGGCGATCGAGATGATGCCTACCCTGAATCGCCTTTGCCTTGGCTGCCTCAAGGAAATCGAGACATTCGAGGGGGACGACCTCGGGACGCCTCCTCGCTGCCCGGAATGTCACGAGATCCTCGGGGAGCACGCGGTCATGACCTCGGAGTTCGACTCGCGGAGCAGCGGGACCGTGCAGATACCGTCGGATGCGGCGGAGGGGTCGGGCTGGCTGAAGACCTGGGCCGACGGGTCGCTCGGGCAGGTCGGCCGCTATCAGCTCCGAGACCTGCTGGGCGACGGCGGCTACGGCCAGGTCTATCTGGCGTATGACCCGAGGCTCGACCGCAACGTGGCGATCAAGATCCTCAAAAGCGTGCACGTCTCGGACAAGGCGATGGAGCGATTCTTCCGCGAGGCACGCTCGGCCGGCCGGCTTCACCACTCTCGAATCGTCGACGTCTATGACGCGGGTCAGGCCGAGGGCCGGTGCTGGATCGCCTACCGGTATGCCGGTGGCCGGACCCTGGGCCGATTCGTCGAGTCGAGGCCGATACCGCCGGCGCAGGCCGCCTCGATCGTGCGTGACCTGGCCGACGCCGTGGCCCATGCGCACTCGATGGGCGTGACCCACCGCGACCTGAAGCCGGCCAACGTCATCATGGACGAGCAGGGGAGGCCGCACCTCACCGACTTCGGGCTGGCCAGGCGGCTCGACATCGACTCGAACCTGACCAACGACGGTGTTGTCCTGGGGACTCCCAAGTACATGTCCCCCGAGCAGGCCAATGGCCAAAGCCATCTGGCCGACGCCCGCAGCGACCTCTACAGCCTGGGCATGATTCTCTACGAGCTCCTCTGCGGCACCACTCCCGTCAGCCGATCGTCGATCCGAGGGTCTTCAGGAACCGAGCGATCCTCGGACTCGAAGACGGCGCTGGTCTTCGGCAACTTCGCCCCTGCGGTCCCCAGGGCCCTGCTCAAGATCTGCAAGAAGTCTCTCTGCGAAGATCCGATGGGCCGCTATCCGAATGCCGATGCCCTGATCGTTGACCTCGACGAATATCTCGAGGCCAGGAACTGGCGGTCGTTCGCGCCCGCGGCGGTGGCCTGCCTCGCAGTCCTCGTGATGGGGTTTGCCATGAGCATCCCCTGGTCCGGCCGCTCCAAGGGCCTCGAGTGGACGCCTGGGGCCAGGAGTGCGCCCATTTCCACCTTGATCGACTCCGAGCTTCCCGCGAAGTCGCACAGGGCGATCTCCCCCGGCCCAGTCCCGGAAGGGGCCAGATCGACGAAGCGCCACCGCGTCGCCCGCCCAGCCATCGAGGCGGCAGCGGGCTCCATCGTCGCGAATCACGACTCGAAGAAGTTCCACCACCCCGCGTGCCCCTCGGCCTTGAAGATTTCCGAGACGAACAAGGTGGCGTTTGCCAACGCAGACGAAGCCCTGGCCGACGGATACTCCTACTGCGGGACTTGCCGTGCCCGCGTGATCGAGATCAATCACGGCGACACCTCGAAGTGAACCGCCCTCATCGGCCTCCGGCATCACTGGAGGCTTCCGGCCAGACCTGCGGCTTGTCCCCCATGTGTGGCGGCGCGTATTATCGTCACGCGTCAATAAGCAGGAGTGGTTGAGACGCGGCGTCGGGAGAGCTGGATGGCCTTCGGTTGGATCATCACAGCGGCCCTGGTCTTGCTCTTCGTCGTCTCGTGGGCCCGGTCGCAGCTGCTCGCCCTTGAGGAGTTGAGGCGGAGCCTGGAGGCAGTCCGAGACGACAAGTCGGCCCGGCCGGTCCTTGCCTGGACGAGTTGGCCGCTCTCCCGGCTGGTGCGAGTGTACGGCGAGGCGATGCCCGAGCTTGAAGCTCGTATCGGGCGACTCGAGCGGGACGGTCAGCAGCTTCACGCGGTCCTCAGCGGGATGGCCGACGCGGTGATCGCTGTGGACGCGCGGAGGCGTCTGCTCTTCGCCAACGCACGGGCCGACCTCCTCTTCGGCACCGACTCCGGGTCGGTCGGCCGCCGAATCCACGAGCTGATCCGCAGCCCGAGCGTCCAGAAGGCCGTCGACGCCTCGCTCGCCGGCCCTTCCTCGTATCGCGGTGATCTGACGATCAACGAGCGCGAGGGCGTGCGTCTGGGTAGCGGTCGGCACCTCGCCGTGACCGGCACCCCGCTCCCCGGCTCGCCCCCCCCGGGCGCCGTTCTCGTCTTCCACGACGAGACGGAGCTGAGGCGGCTCGAGCGAATGCGGCAAGATTTCGTCGCCAATGCCTCGCACGAGCTGAAGACCCCGCTCGCCGCGATCAAGGCGTATACCGAGACGCTCTTGGATGGGGCCCTCCGCGACGAGAACGTCAATCTGCGGTTCCTCAGGCGCATCGAGGAGCAGTCGGAACGGCTCAATTGCCTCGTGATGGACCTGCTCAGCCTGGCCAGGATGGAATCGGGCGGAGACACCTTCGACCACACGCCCGTCGCGATCGGCGAGGAGCTTGAAAATCTTGCCGAGGCGCACCGAGAACGGGCCGAGACACTCGGCCTCACTTACACAGTCGACGTCTCGGGAGTCAGTCCAACAACCTATGTCCTGGCCGACGGGGAGGCGCTGAGACAGGTCGTGGACAACCTGGTCGACAACGCGATCAAATACTCGTCGGCCGGACGCTGGGTCAATGTCTTCGTCGAAGACACCGAGCAGGGCGTGGTCATCCGCGTCTCCGACGGCGGCATCGGCATCCCTCGCGAGTCGCTCGACCGCGTCTTCGAACGGTTCTATCGCGTGGACGCTGCGCGGAGCCGGGAACTTGGGGGGACCGGCCTCGGGCTCTCCATCGTGAAACATCTGGCCCAGGCCCTCGGGGGGCGAGTCTCCGTCGAGAGCCGCCTCGGCCAGGGGACGACCTTCTCGATCCATCTGCCGAAGATATTAAATCCTGCGGCCAAAACGATTTGAGGCGTCGCGCGTGAAAAACGGCGGAACTTCCATCGCTCCTCACCGAATCTTCACAATTGGCGTGTATCTTGATGGTCTCCCAGTTCTCCGAGACCGAGAGTCGGCCCCCGGTCCAGGATACGGTCATCCGGTCCAGGCCCGAGTATTCGAGAGCCCGAACAACGATGAACCGCCCGAACGTGTCGCGATCGATCACGCTTGCAATCCTCTGCCTGGTCGTGCCCGTAGGCTGCGGCGGTGGAGATGAGACCGCCCCGTCCGCAGGCCGCGAGGTCCGTGTCGACGGCTCCAGCACGGTTTTCCGGATCAGTAAGGCGGCGCAGGAACGGTTCTCCGAAGTCCGCCCCGAGATCCAGGTGGTCGTGGATAAGCACGGTACCGGCGGCGGTTTCAAGCGATATATGGAGGGCGAGGTCGACGTCATCGACGCCTCTCGCCCCGCCCGAGCGGACGAGGCGGCCGAGGCCAAGGCCAAGGGCCTTGACTGGATCGAGTGCCTCGTCGGTTATGACGGCATCACGGTCGCCGTGAACGAGAAGAACGATTTCGCCAAGTCGATCACGGTCGCCCAGCTCAAGGCGCTCTGGGAACCCGAGAGCAAGTTAACGACCTGGAAAGACCTCGACCCGTCCTGGCCCGACCGCAAGATTTCGCTCTATAGCCCCGACAGCGCCTCGGGCACGTTCGAGTTCTTTACCGAGGCCGTCGTCGGCAAGGCGAAGAGTCAGCGCAAAGACGTGCAGGTCAACGCCGACGACAATCAGCTCGTCAGCGGCGTGGCGGGCGACGTCGACGCCATCGGCTATTTCGGCTATGCCTACTACGCCTCGAACGCGGGTAAACTGAATGCGCTCTCGGTCGCCGATGGATCGAAGCCCGCCGTGGGCCCCAGCCCCGAGACCATCCTCGACAAGACGTACTCACCGCTCTCGCGTCCGCTGTACATCTATGTCCACGCGGCAGCGTTGAAGCGTCCCGAGGTGGCCGAGTTCGTCAAGTTCTACCTCGACCACGTCGGCGAGGTCTCCAAGGCCGCCCAGTATGTGCCGCCGACCGCAGCCGACGTCGAGGCGAATGCAAAGGCGCTCGGCCAGGCCGCGGCAACAAGCCCCGCGGCCGCCGGCTGACACGATGAGGCCCGATTCCTTGGCAACCCAGCAGAAGATTTCCGACGCCCGATCGAACTGGTCTGGCCCCTCGCGCTGGCTTCGAGCCCAGGAGGCGGGGGTCGGGGTCTTTCTGAGGTTCTGCGCGATCGTCACAATCATGACGACGATCGGGATCGTGGCCGTGCTGGCGTCCGAGACAATCCAGTTCTTCCGGGTCTCGGGCATCGGGCCGATCGCCTTCCTCTTCGGCACGGAGCTGTCACCTGACGCCGAGCCCCCCAAATTTGGGATCCTCCCACTCGTCTGGGGAACCTTCGTCGTGGCGGTGGGCTCGTCGGTCATCGCGCTGCCGATCGGCCTTCTGAGTGCCCTTTACCTGAGCGAGTACGCCCCTAGAAAGCTCCGGACATTGCTCAAGCCCTCGCTGGAGCTGCTCGCCGGGGTTCCGACGATCGTTTACGGATCTCTGGCCCTGATCCTCGTCACACCCATGCTCCGTGCGGTCCTGCAACCCCTGGGGCTGAAGGTCGAGACCTTCAACGTGCTGAGCGCCTGCGTGGTGGTGGGGGTGATGATCATCCCGATGGTCTCGTCACTCAGCGAGGACGTCCTGACCGCCGTGCCGCGTGGCTTACGTGAAGCGGGCTATGCCCTCGGGGCCACGAAGTACGAGGTCTCCACTCGCATCGTACTACCCGCGGCGCTCTCGGGCGTGGTCGCGTCGTTCATCCTGGCGATCAGCCGGGCGATCGGCGAAACGATGGCCGTCGTGTTGGCCGCCGGCAGCAGGCCACAGCTCACCTTCAATCTTCTGACCTCGATGGAGACGATGACGGCCTACATCGTCTCGGTGCTCAGCGGCGAGGCATCGGCGGGATCGGCCGAGTATCTCTCGTTGTTCGCGGTCGGCTCGGCGCTCTTCGCCATCACCTTGGCGCTGAACGTCCTCTCGTCGGCCGTCCTCAGGCGTTATCGCGAGCCCTACCAATGAACCGCCTGGGTACGGGACGCTACGAGCCGAATCGGACCTCGAGGCGGATCAAGGGCGAGGTCTTCAAGGTGGCCTGCCTGCTGGCGACACTGACCGGCCTGGTCGTGCTGGCGTTGCTGCTCGCTTCGATCCTGTTCTCGACGCTGCGGCATACACCCGGAGAGTCATTGGCCGAATCGCTGCGGGGTTTGCCTTCATTCCTGATGCGACTTCTCAGCCGATTTTCGTCCTCGGAGGCCGATCGTGCCGGGTTCAAGGCGGGCGTGGCTGGAAGCCTCTGGCTGCTCGGGTTGGTCGCCCTGATGGCGATCCCGACCGGCGTCGGCACGGCCCTCTACCTGGAAGAATACGCTCGCCCGGGTCGGTTCAAGTCGATCGTGCAGACGAACATCGCCAATCTCGCGGGCGTCCCCTCGGTGGTCTACGGTCTTCTTGGGCTAGCCCTGTTCAACCGTGCGTTCGGGTTTCGAGCGTTCGCCCTGGGGCCCTCGCTGCTGACCGGTGCCCTGACACTCAGCCTGCTGGTCTTGCCGACGGTGGTGATCGCCACTCGTGAGGCGCTGCGAACGGTGCCCAATACGCTGAGGCAGGCGGCCCTGGCCCTGGGGGCAACGAAGTGGCAGGTGGTCCGGGACCATGTCCTGCCCTCGGCCATGCCCGGGATCTTGACCGGGACGATCCTGGCTCTTTCGAGGGCCGTCGGCGAGACTGCCCCTCTGCTTTTGGTTGGCGCAGCGGGCGCGATCCGGTCTCGGCCCAGGGGGCCCGGGGATCGCTATACCGCCTTGCCGGTCGAGATCTATAATTACGCCCAGGAGCCCGCGGTGGCCTTCCAGTCGGTGGCCGCCGGCGGCATCCTGATCCTGCTCATCATGCTCCTGACGATGAACGCCGCGGCGATCGTGATCCGCAACCGTTCGGCCCGGCTACCTCGGGCTTGAGGGCTCGCATTCGCATGGATACGACCAGGGCCGCCGAGCCCCGACCCACCACCACGCCCGTCCATGCCCCCGCGCCCGACGCCGATCCGGCGCCGGCGGCCGGCTCGATTGTGCTGTCGGCGCGGAACCTGTCGGTTTATTACGGGGCGACCCGGGCGCTGCGAGACATCAGCATCGACATCCCGCGCAACCAGATCACGGCCCTCATCGGGCCTTCGGGCTGCGGCAAGAGTACGCTCTTGCGATGCTTCAACCGGATGAATGACCTGGTGCCCAACGCCCGAATGGAAGGGATCCTGGAATTCGAGGGGCAGGACCTCGCCTCGCCTGACGTCGACCCGGTGGCCCTCAGGAGGCGGATCGGCATGGTCTTCCAGAAGCCGAATCCGTTCCCCAAGAGCATCTATCAGAACGTGGCCTGGGGGGCGCGGATCAACGGATACAAGGGAGACATGGACGAGCTGGTTGAGCGCTCGCTCCGACGCGCGGCGCTCTGGGACGAGGTCAAGAACAAGCTCCACCGTTCTGGCCTGGAACTCTCAGGCGGCCAGCAGCAGCGGCTCTGCATCGCCCGGACCCTGGCCGTCGAGCCCGAGGTGATCCTGATGGACGAGCCCTGCTCGGCCCTCGACCCGATCGCCACGGCGCGTGTGGAGGATCTGATGGACGACCTGTCGGCCGACTACACGATCGTGATCGTGACCCATAACATGCAGCAGGCAAGGCGATCGAGCGACATGACCGCCTGCTTAATGCTCGACGAGGCGGCCGACGGCCAGCGTTGCGGCGTGATCGCCGAGTTTTCGCCCACGGACCGGCTCTTCACCAACCCTCGCGATCCCCGAACCGAGGCGTACATCACGGGCCGGATCGGATAATCGAATCGGCCCGGCCCGGGGAACGGATCCCCGGGCCGGGCCGGATCCATCGAGACTCGGCGCAGCTCACCTCAGTAGGCGTCGGAGCTGATGACCTCGCCGCCACGGGTGCTCGAAAGCGCCTGGTAGGTCAGCGGGTTGACGGTATTCTTGACGAACTTGACGCTGCCGTCGCAGAAGGCTGCATTGACCCCGCCAGGGTGACGGCTGCGCGCTGCGTTCATCGCCATGCTACTGGGCCCACCGATGCAGGGCGGGTTGTTGTTGTAGGGATAGTTGCAATAGGCGATGTTCTGCGTCCAGTCGGGCTTGGTCGAGTTTGGCGTCAGGTATCCCGAGAAGCTCGAGCCAAAGGCCCAATGGGAGAAGCCTCGGAGGTCGAGCGCTGCCGTGGAGGCACCGACGATGACCTCGGAGTTCATCATGGTGTTGCTCAGCCCATCGGTGATGGCACCGAAGTCGATGACACTGCTGGCGGTCGCCAGGCCGGTGCCAGCCGTGATATCGGATAGGGGGGCACCGATGTCGCCGAAGGGGGCGCCCTGGAACTGGGTCGTGATTCCGTTATCGACGAGGTAGGGCAGGAAGGGCGAACCGGGCGTCCCCTGCTGGTGGGTGATGTTGCCGAAGTTGGCGACGTAGTTCTGCGAGGTCACATTCTTCACTACGCCCAACACGGTCACGGCGATGCCCGACACGCCCGTGTTATTGCCGTCGCTCGGGCAGAAGAACGCGTTGACGCGGGTGGAGGTCACCGTAATGTTGTAGACGCCGGCATAGCGGGCTTCCCCGTCAACGTAGCCGGCGATGCCCGAGTTATTGCCGCAGGTATTCCAGGCATTGAAGAGTGCGGTCTGCTCGACGAAGGGGAGGATCGGGATGAGCCAGGTGCCCCAGCAGCAACCGCGGGTGCCCTGCGGCAGGCAGTTGTTGGTCGACTGGTAATTGTGCATCCCCAGCCCGATTTGCTTCAGGTTGTTGATGCATTGCATGCGCCTGGCGGCCTCGCGGGCGCTCTGCACGGCGGGGAGCAACAAGGCGATCAGGACGGCGATAATGCTGATGACGACGAGCAGTTCGATGAGCGTGAAGCCCGCTCGCTTACGGAATTTGATCACGATGAGACATCTCCTTAAGTGAGTGCGAAACCCGCAGAGTTCGACGGTGGACGATGAACATGCACGGGCGAGATCAGCGGCTCTTCAGGTCGAAATCGAATGAATTCGACGCACCCGCCGCGATATCCTTCTTCAGTTCTGACTTGGCGTTGTACTTGGCCGGGATCTTCGGCTTGACCTTCACCGGTTTGGGCGTGGCACCCGGGGCAACTCCCGGCTGGATCGGGGCCGAGGCCTCGCTGGCCTGGATCGCGACGCGGTAGGTGCCGGGCGTCGGGCCCGTTGCCTTATCAATCGAGTAGGTGCCGTCGACGATCACGCCGCCCACGGAGACCGGGTCCTTCACCCCGGGCTCGGGATCGAAGCTGATCGAGCCGCTCTCGAGCGGCTTGTCGTCAAGCGTCACCTTGCCGGAAACCGCCGTCCTGGGCAGGTCATCGGTCGATCCGCCACCGCCGCAGCCGGCGATGAAGGCCGAGGCCACGAGGACGAGTCGCCGGCATGCCAGAAATCGATCAATCTGTCCCATCACGCTTAGTTGCCCTCTAGACGGAAATCGATTGTGAGGGAGGTCAGAGCGTTGCTTTCGAGCACGCGGCAAGGGGGCCGGGGCGCTCGGGAGTCACTCCACCGATGACCCCACGCATCATCCGGGGGGTGGATGATTGCAGCGGAGGCCGAATGCTGCCGAGGAGACGGCACAAACGTCGGATCACCGAATGGATTCGGTCCGCCGTAAGTTTATAGTTATCACATCCATCGGGCGAAAGTCATGGCGAAAATTAAGATTTCGACAAAATTACGCTTAAGTATTCGCGATTTAAAAAAATCTCTAGATTCCGCACATGTCGATGAACCAAGCGTGAGATCGTGGCGTCGGCAAAGATCAAACATAACGGTTCATCGGAAACCGAATTCATTCGGCCCGGGGGTGTTTCCCCCGGGCCCTGGTCCCTGAGCGGCCTCAGACGTCGAGGATCTCGGTCGACTTCTTCTCGGCGGTGTCGTTGACCCTGGCTTCGTAGCTCTTCGTCAGCGTCTGGATCTCTTCCTTGCACGCGATCAGGTCATCTTCGGTCATGAGCTTGTCGGTCTGCTCCTGATCGGCCTGCTTGTTCGCGTCGCGGCGGATGTTGCGGATGGAGATGCGGGCTTCCTCGGCGAGATCCTTGACCCGGCCGACGAGCTTCTTGCGCTGCTCTACCGAGAGGCTAGGCACGTTCAGGCGGACGACCTTGTTGTCGGAGTTGGGCGAGAGCCCCAGGTCGCTGGTCTGGATCGCCTTCATGATGTCGCCGATGACCGTCGGGTCGAACGGGCGGATCAGGATCTGCTGCGGCTCAGGCGTGCTGAGGTTGGCGACCTGCTTCAGCGGGGTGGGGGAACCGTAATAGTCGATGCGGATCGACTCGACCAGGCCGGTGCTGGCCCGGCCGGTGCGGACCCCCTTGAGCTGATCGGCCAGCATGGCGAGGCTCTTCTCCATCCGCTCTTCGGCCTCTAGGGCGATCTCCTCGATGCTCACGGGACGAACCCTCCGGCTGCGTGCATTCGTGTCGTATAGGTCGAACTTGAGGGACAGGAGCCGGCCTCGGCGGTGGAATCAGGCCTTGGCGATGGCCGTGGGGCGGGTGGAGCGGCCGACCCAGGTGCCGATGTTCTCGCCGCAGATGGCCCGCTCGATGTTGCCTTCCTTCTTAAAGTTGAAGACCAGGATGGGCAGGTCGTTGTCGAGGCACATGCCGATGGCGGTCATGTCCATGACGTTCAACCCGTCGCGCATCACCTGATCGAAGGAGAGGGCATCGTAGCGGACCGCGTGGGGGTTCTTCTCGGGGTCGGCCGAGTAGACGCCGTCGACCCGGGTGGCCTTCATCAGGACCTCGACGCCGAGCTCCTTGCCGCGTAACGCGGCGGCGGTGTCGGTGGTCACGAAGGGGCTGCCGGTGCCGGTGGCCAGGATGACGACTCGGCCCCGCTCCAGGTGGGTCAGGGCCCTGCGGCGGATGAAGGGCTCGGCGACCTCGTCCATCCGGATCGTGGACATGAGCCGGGTCTGGCAACCGATGGCCTCGAGCGCGTCCTGCAGGGCCAGCCCGTTGATGACCGTGGCGGTCATGCCCATGTAGTGGGCGGTCGCTTCCTTGATGACGTTGGTGTCGCGGGAGAAGGTGGCGCCCCGGAGGATATTGCCGCCGCCCACGACGATGGCCAGCTCGACCCCTCGATTGGCCACCCGCGCGGCCTGCATGGCGATCCGGCTGACTTCCTCGACGCTGATGCCACCCTCGCCGGGGCGGCAGAAGCTCTCGCCCGAGAGCTTCAGGAGCACCCTGCGAAAGACCGGCTGACCGAGCGAAGCGACCGAATCCATGAACATCTCTCCGGGAGGGGCAGGGGGCGGTCGACGGGGAGCGGGCCGGTCCAGAATGCAACTTGCCCCGGCAGCCCCGGGCCGAGCGACTCGGCCGGGGGACGACCGGGTGTGGGGCGTCAGGCCTCTTCGGTCTTCTCGCCCACGATGAAGCGGGCGTAGCGGCCGATGGTGATATTCTCGCCGGTGCGGGCGTTGACCTCCTGGAGGAGGTTCCGCACGGTCTTGGCGTCGTCCTTGATGAACGGCTGATCGAGCAGGACGGCATTCTCGCCGGCCCATCGGCTGATCTGCCCTTCGACGATCTTCTCGCGGATATTCTCGGGCTTGTTGGCGGCGGCGGCGGTGAACTCGGCCTTCTTGGCCTCGAGCTCGGCGGCCGGCATCTCCTCGCGGTTCACGTACTTGGGGTTGGCCCCCAGGATGTGGACGGCGAGGTCCTTGCAGAGAGTCTTGAACTCTTCGTTGCGAGCGACGAAGTCGGTCTCGCAGTTGACCTGGACCATGGCGCCTTGCTTGCCGTCGTGGTGGATGTACACCTCGACGCGGCCGGCGTTAGTGGCGCGTCCGGCGCGGTTCTCGGCGTTCTTGCCGTGCTTGGCGCGGGCCAGCTCGGTTGCCTTCTTGACGTCGCCGCCGGCCTCGGCCAGCAACGACTTGCACTCCATGAGCCCGAGGCCGGTCTGTTTGCGGAATTCGTTGACGGCCTGGGCGGTGATCTCGGCCACGGGAGGCCTCCCTCGGATCGCTGACTGGGTCGTGAAAATCAGGTTTCGATGACGGATGGGGTCGGAGGGTGCGGTCCAGGGACACCTTGACGGCAGGCGGGCTTCCCGAAGGGGCCCGGCCTGCCGTCGAAGGATTCCTGTCGCTCATCGCGGGCGGCCTAGGCCGCTCGGGGTCACTCGGCCGACGGCGGGGTGTCCGAAACGTCGTTCGAGGCCGGAGCGGCCGGCGTCTCGGCGACCGGCTCGGTGCTCGGGGCGTTCTCGACGTGGGTGGCCTGAGGAGCCTCGGACTCGACGGCCGGGGCGGCCGAGGTTTCGGGCTCGCTGGGTGCCGCCTGGGCGACCGGGGGAAGCGGATAGGTCGGGGCTGCGGGGCGGATGCCGCCTCGGCTGATGCCCTGTCCACCTCGACCGCCCTGTCCACCGCCGCCTCGACGATCGCGGTCACCGCCGCCTCGCCGATCGCCGCGGCCGGGGGCCTCATATTCCTTGGGCGGGGGCTCGTCGGGGGCGACGGCCTTGCCTTCGAGGATCGCGTCGGCCAGCTTCTTCATGATCAGCTCGATCGACCGCATGCTGTCGTCGTTGCCGGGGATCGGCAGGTCGATCAGGTCGGGGTTGCAGTCGGTGTCGAGCAGGGCGACGACCTTGATGCCCAGCTTGCGAGCCTCGGCGACCGCGATGTCCTCGCGGTGCGGGTCGATGATGAACAGGGCCTCGGGCAGCCGCGTCATGTGACGGATGCCGGCGAGATTGCGGTGAATCTTGGTGCGCTCGCGGGTGAGCGTGCTGATCATCTTCTTGGAATAACTGAGCGCCTGCTCGCCGTCGAGGATCGACTCGAGCTCTTCGAGGCGCTGGAGGCGGCTGCGGATCGTGCGGAAGTTCGTGAGCGTGCCGCCCAGCCACCGCTCGGTGACGTAGGGCATGCCCGCCCGGGTGCATTCCTCGATGACGGTCTCGGCGGCCTGACGCTTGGTGCCGACGAAGAGGATGAGCCCGTTGCCTGCGGCGATGCGCTGGAAGTACTTGCACGCGCGGAGAAGGCCCCGCACGGTTTCCTTCAAGTCGATGATATGGATCAGGTTGCGCTTGCCGTAGATGTAGGGCTTCATCTTCGGATTCCACCGGCTGGCCCGGTGACCGAAGTGTACGCCGGCGTCGATCAGGTCTTTAACCGCGAGTGCCACGAGATGCGACTCCCAATCTTGGGACGTTCCGGGTCGAGCCCCCCGAACCATTCGAGTCCGGGGCGACCGTGCTAGGGATTTTCCGGGGCGGATGTCTTGTCCAGGCCGGGCTCAGAGTGTAACGGACCGCTCGTCCCCCGTCAATTTCCGAGGGCATCAAGGGCGATCGCTTCGGTTGAACCCCCGAGATTTCTCGCGGAAATCCCCAAATGTAGAGACCCCGCGGTCGTCAAGGAATTAGAGGTCGATTTGTTTCGCGAAAGGATGGGGATCGCCATTTAGAATTTTAATCCCCGTCCTGCTCTGGAGAGACAACTCGTTCTGGTAGTCCCGCTCGGATCACTCGACGAGGCCGCCCCCCGACGCAGGGATCTCTCACGCCTCGACAGAGGCCGAACCTCTGTAAGCCGGGCCGCGGGTCCCGAGCATCGATTTCTGGCTCTCGCTCTTCCAGTTCGTCCACCTTCGCCGATATCGGCATCGCCGTTGCCGGCCAAACAAATTTAAATCTTGTAGATAAGTGGATTTTATGACTCGAAGATACGACGGGCTTGGTGCCAGAAAGGCGGGGCGTTCGCCGCGGTGCCGGAGGCTCGATCCGGTTTGATTGCAGAGGGTCCCGCGTTAAGTCGGGGCATTCGGGATACTCCGCCTATCGAGCCGCCCGGACGAAACGGCAATTGGTGACATCGCGACAGGCCCGAAAGAAATCGTTCTGACCCAGGCGGATCAGGCCGGTGGTGGAATGAGTCAGACTCGAACGGGGAGCCTTGCGATGAGGAACCGTCTCGTCGGGGCATTTCGGCAACATCGGGGTTAATTCGTGCGACGTCGGCCCGATGCCGAGAGACATACGCGAGCTTGCGCCCCGCCCGGATGGCCTTCGATCCGTCAGGTTTTCCCGCGAATCCCGACGGAGTGTGCCGTTCGGATAGCGAGGCCCCAAACACATCCCGTCATGCATTGACGTCATGCCTTGAAAATTGTTGGATTTGTGCTGGCAAAAACAGGCCTGTCCGATCAAGAATGCGGCATGCCTGATGATCCGGGCATGATTGAATCGGACGGGTTTCTCCCGGACGGTCGGACGACGATATGTCCGAAGGAATTCCGGGAAAACTCGACGATCAGGGCGTTCCCTCTCCCCCCGAATGACGGAGGTCGACGACGATGGAACCGACGGATTGCACCTTCACGCTGAGCAATGACTCCAGCTTCGACATGGTGATCGCCCACGAGCCAGAGGGGCAGGATTACGAGTTTCCCAAGGGTGCGGCCTACGAAGTGCAGACGACCACCGCGGGCAAGGCCGCGATCAAGATTGTCATCCGCAACAATCGGAGCCTCAAGCTTTGCGGCAGCCGAGACTCCGAAGAAAGCTTCCTCCGCATCAAGTGACGAGCGACGGGGAGGTCACACGGGAGCCGGGTGGGATGCGACCGCACCGCCCGGCCCGATTTATTTCGGGGAGCTGAGCCCGCCGGAGCGAAGCCTGGAAAGGCAGGGGCCTCGATTGTGGTTGCCGACTGGGGAGGACCGATCCTAGACTGAGTTGGCGAGGCTCTGGACACTTCAATGCGATGGCCGATGACTGGCCGGGAGATTTCCGCGATGGATTTTCTGAGGGAACAGGACCCCGAGATTTTCGAGGCGATCGTCGCGGAAGAGAACAGGCAGCGTGATGAGCTCGAACTGATCGCGTCGGAGAACTACACCAGCGCCGCGGTTCAGGAAGCGGTCGGCTCGGTCCTGACCAACAAATACGCCGAGGGCCTTCCCGGAAAGCGATATTACGGCGGCTGTACCCACGTCGACACGGTCGAGCGGCTGGCGCAGGATCGGATCAAGGCGCTGTTCGGCGCCGATCACGTCAACGTGCAGCCGCACTCGGGCGCCACGGCCAACCAGGCGGTCTACTTCGCTGCCCTGGAAATTGGCGACACGGTGCTGGGCATGGACCTGGCGCAGGGCGGCCACCTGACGCACGGGATGAAGCTCAACTTCTCCGGGCGTTGGTACCCCACCGTGCCCTACGGCCTGGACCCGAAGACTGAACGGATCGACTACGACACGCTGGTCAAACTGGCCCGCGAGCACAAGCCGAAGCTGATTCTGGCCGGTGCCAGCGCCTATCCCAGGGCGATCGACTTCGCAAAGTTCGCCGAGATCGCCAAGGAAGTTGGTGCGATCCTCTTCGTGGACATGGCGCACATTGCCGGCCTGGTGGCGGGCGGCCAGCACGAGAATCCGGTCCCCTATGCTGACTTCGTGACCACCACGACCCACAAAACCTTGCGAGGCCCGCGCGGGGGCGTGGCGATGTGCCGCGAGGCCTGGCACAAGAAGCTGGACTCGGCCGTGTTCCCCGGCCTGCAAGGCGGCCCCCTGATGCACGTGATCGCTGGCAAGGCGGTCTGCGCGGGCGAGGCCCTTCGCCCCGACTTCAAGGGTTATGCTGCGCAGGTCGTCGCCAATGCCAAGGTGCTCGGCGAGAGCCTGATCTCGGCCGGCTTCCGCCTGGTTTCCGGCGGCACGGACAACCACCTCGTGCTCATCGACATGACGAGCAAGGGGTTGACCGGGAAGATCGCCGAGGCCGCTCTGGGTCGAGCCGGGATCACCGTCAACAAGAATCTGGTCCCCTTCGACAAGCGCAAGCCCATGGACCCCAGCGGCATCCGCATGGGGACACCCGCGCTGACGACCCGTGGCCTGCGCGAGGACGCCTTCAAGCAGGTGGCCGCCTGGATCATCGAAGTGCTTGAGGCCGCCGACGACGAGGCTGTGGCGACTCGGGTCCACGGAGAAATTCAGGACTTCACCAAGGATTACCCGGTCCCCGCCGACGCCGGTGTCGGCGTCTGAAGTCCATCGGTCCCGGGTGAGCACGATGCCTGCTCCCCGGGACCGGAGCTTCAAGGGATGGATGAAGGCCGGGCGGCGACCTGAGGTTGCTTGACGCGGTAGACGGCGGCGGCGCCCTCGACGCGTAGGAGTTCGAACGGAGAATCGGCGGCGAGCAAGCCCCGTGGCGCGTCGTCGAGGAGATAGTCGGCCCCCTGGCGGCGAGCAAGGTCGGCCTTGGCCGTCTCCGGTAGTTCCTGGAATCGCCGTTCCAGGCAGTGTCGGTCCTGAAGATAGGCCTGGACGAGGGCCGCGTTGTCGCCCTGGAAGTCGACATGGTCGCGGTAGCGCTTCGCCCAGTCGGCCAGGCCCGCGGCGTGATAGGGGCTGGACGCGCGATTGAAGGCGACGGAACGCCTCGACCAGAGTCTGAAGGCCTTGGGCCCTGGCGGGCCAATGAACCGGGCACCAGACGGCGTGTGATCGCGGCACCAGAGAGCCAGCCGTTCGAGGTCGTCGACGGGGATCGCGGCGAACCGGTAACGCTCGGCCAGGGAAGGGGCCTCGATGACGAGCGGGATGGTCGAGGCTATGGCCGGGATGAGCCAGGCAATCGCCATCGACCATGCCATCCGTCTTTGATTCCAGGTTGGGACACGAAGTTTGGGAAAGCGGGCGGCGAGGCGCTCGGCGACGGCCCACGCTGCGAGGGCGTAGAGGATCCGCCGGTTGCCGAACTCAGTGTCGTGGCATGAGAGGAACCAGACGCCCCAGGCGAGTCCGGCGAATCCGAGGAGCTTCCATGCGGTCAAGGAGAGACGATCGCCAATGGTGAAGCCAAGCTCTGCGACACAGACGGCCACCAACGTCCAGTCACCGGTGAGCCCGACGAGGAGCATGATCGCGCGAAGCCGGCCGATGCGTCGGCCTCTCGTCGCGAGAGCCCAGGCATGGCCGGCGATGAGAATGATGGCGAGGCCGCGGGCCAGGGTTGCCAGCCTGAAGGGCTGGAACAGGGTCAGCCGCAGGTGTCCGATCTGCTCGATCCCGACCCAGGCGGCGAAGAGGCCGAGCAAGGTTGTCGCTAGGAGGATCGTAAGCCGTGTTCGCGCGGGGTTATTGGTGTCGCGCCCCTGGATGAGTGCGACGATCCCGAGGATGAGGTAGGCTCCGAACGCGAGCCACTGGGGCATTCGCCAGAGATGCGGCAGCATGTGCTGCGGCCCCTGAAGCTGAACGGCGAGCAGCCTGAACTCAGCCTCGGGAAGCCCCTCAAAGAGAACTCCGGACTGGGCTCCGTAGTAGAGGCTCGCGGGCAAGAGGGCACCGGCGAGGGCGAGAAGTCCGACGGCATTCGTGCGGAAATCGCCCCTGAAAACGACCGTCCAGCCGATCCGGGCACCGGCCGAGGCCATGGCAAGTTGCAGGCCAAGTGACGGATGGATGCAGGCGGCAAGGCCCAGCGGCAAGGCTGCGGAGATGACTCGACGTGGGTCGCGAACGGCGTTGGCGAGGGCGTACCATCCCAGGCCGAGCGCGAGGAGCCTGTCCAGATACATCGACTCGAACAGGTGATTCGTGCCGATGTTGCCCGCCTTGGCGGTCAGCAGGAATCCGAACGCAACCGGACCAATCCAGGGACCGCAAGCTGGCCAGGTGCACCGCGCGAGTCGATCGATGCCCAGAGCTGTCAGGCCGAACGAGGCGACGAAGAGGGCGAAGAGTCCGAACGATAGCCCGAGCGGGCGGCTGGCGAGGTCGAGAAGCGCCAGGGCACCCGTGTGGGGATTGAAGGCGTCGAAAGCGCGGACAAAGGGATCGTCCGCGTAGAGGGACGGATCTTGCTGATGGAGGAGCAGCGGCAGCCGATACGCCTGGTCGCCGTCACGGCTGTGGTAACCACGAAGCGTCAGGTACAGCCCGAGCAAAACGAGGAACCAGGCGAAACGACGGCCCACGGTTTGGGACCGGGCGGCTTGAAGGGGATCGGGATCGGTCATCGAGCGAGGCTCCCCGGACGCCGGCCTCGGCCAGGCGTCGCGAGGGAGTGTGGCGGCGGACCCCGGATCCGTCAACGCGAGTCGGGCCGCACCGCCGAGTTCAGTTCGTCGCCCCACTCGGGCCTGGGCAAGCTCTCGCGCTCGGGGATCGGTAATTCCAGGGGCCTGGGCAGCTTGACCGGATTTGCCGCGGCGGTCGCTGCCGGGGGAACCTCGTGGGTGTCGTCCGGCGAGTTGGGATTGCTGGCGGCCAGACCTCGCAGGCGGACCCTGGAGACGAACGCCTGAACGGGCGGCGAATTCCAGGCTCTGGGGACCGGCTGGTAGGCCGCGTTCCAGACGAGCGACCTGGAGGTTGACGCCTGCTGCTCGGCCCAGTCGACCCCCTTGATCTGCTCTCGACCGAAGCGGTCGAGGCCGGCGACGATCAGAGCGGCGAAGGCGAATCCCTTGGCCGTTCCCAGGACGAGGCCGCCGAATTGGTCGAGGCGATTGGGCTCGGGCTCGCCGTAGGGTCGCCTACGCTGAATCCGGACGGCCAGGCCGGCCAGCCCGACGAAGCAGAGGTAGCAAAGCACCGCCGAGGCCCACCAGAGCATCCGATCGAGCAGCTCCGGCTTCATCGACCTGAGGCTCTCGGCCAGGTAAGGGCGGAGGGCGTCTCGCACAGGATCGGCGGCATAGACGCAGCCGATCAGGGAGACCCAGCGGATTGCTGGGAAGAGAAAGCCGCGAAGCCAACCGCGGATGGCCCCGAATAAGATCAGGGCTCCTAACGCCAGATCGATGCCCATGTCGGTCCGTCCCCCAGCACTCCCGGTTGCCTACTCGTGTGTTCGGCGGCCGGGCTCGGATCTTTCGATGGAGCGAGGCAGCCGTTTTCCTTTGATCGGCCGGGCTCCGGTCCGCACTTGAACAATTCCGCCGTGGATTCGAAGAATCATGCGAGGGTATTCGAATCGGCATCGGGTTCAGGTTCTGTTCTCACAGCCTGAAGAAATTCCGCTCGTCTGGGCTTTGGGGGGAGGCCAAGCTGGATGGCCCGGACGACCAGCTCCGAGGCGATGGTCAGTCCGAGGGCTGCGGTGTCCAGGACGATGTCATAGTTGTGGAGATCGTTGACGTCGACCCGGTACATCGTGCGTTCAAAGGCGGCCCGACGGCGGTCGAGGTCGCGCGCAGCGGCCCTCGCCGACCGGTTGGAGATGTTCATCCGCTGGGCCAGCCTGGCGGCTCGGAACTTCAAGGGGGCGACGATCCGAACCTTGAGGGTCGACTCGGGGGGTAGCAGGAACCCCGCGCCGCGGCCAACGATGATGCACTGGCCGGCCTGGCCGATGGCATCGACGAGCTTGGCCAGGTGATCGAGGTACGCCTCCTGCGGCGCGTAATGCTCTTCACGAAGGGGGAGCAGCCAGTCCTGGATGACGCTGGGAGACAGCTCGTCGGTGGCGCGGACCTCCTCGGCCGGGACTTCCATCCGCCGCGCGATTTCTTCGAGCAGTTCGTGGTCGTAAACCTTCCAGTCGAGCCTGGTCGCCACCAGTCGACTGAGGGTTCCTGCGCCCGCACCGGCCTCACGGCTGATGGTGAGGTTGCGAAACCGGGCGACGGCGGGAGCGGGCGGCGAAGGATCCCGGCGTCTGAGTGGCGTGCGCGAAAGCCAGCGCCGGATGGCGCCCGGCCAGGCCCCGGGAGACACCCAGCCCGTCGTCTCGACCGCACTGTTTGCCGCGTCCGACACGGCCATGATCGCCGGTCCCTCGCCCTGAGTTAGAACATCGCAAGGCCCGCGAGCCTCGATTTCAGTTTAGCGCATCGTTTGAAGGAAAGAAAGCTTGGGATCGGCTGGCGGGCTGTCTTGTCATTCTTACAAGGCCCGCACAATTCTCGAGATTCCGCGCGAATTCCAAATTTTCTCTCAAGTTTCGTTCAGCCAATCACTTCGAACGTTCTTCGGTCCGGTTTCCGCTCTCCGGCACGAGGCTTGCTTTCTCCCTGGAATCGACGCGAGACGACCCGGGGCCACCCGGCGAGGTTGAGATGGAAGCGACCGGCCGGACGTTCCTGGGCACGCCTTTTCAGGGATCTACCACGATGCGAAATCGCCAACACACACTGCTCTGGATGAAGGATCTGATCGAGCACATGAACCGCTGCCACGAGCAGTTGCAGTGGGCCGACCGCTCCTCCGCCACCTTCCTGACCGAATCGATGCTGGTCGATCTGTCCGAGTGCCGCAGGCTCTGCGAGCAGCTCCAGACCGGCGCCACGAATCATCACGAACCCGCATACGCGGCCATGGCCTGATCTCCGGGCGCGGGCTCCGGGATTTGCTCCCCGAAGTCTGGTTGGCATGACCTCGACCACCGAGGGGCCGCGACGGGCCCCCGACCGCTCGAATCCGGGGCCCTCCGGATCGCGCGGTCGGGGGCCTCTCTTTTTGCGCCAGGGCCGATCGGGCCGGACGTCAGCCTGTTCCGGTCGCCTGCGTGCAACTAGAATGAGGCCTTCCGTTTCGCGTTCAATCAGGGTCTCCCGGAGCACGCCACGATGAGCCAAGGAACCGAGACCGACGCACCCGAGGCTCCCGCGGAAACTCCTCCCAGCCCGGCCGAGCACGCCCCGGCCGAGGTCAAGGCAACGGGCCGTCCCCCACAGGCCGGGGGCCGCCCCGGAGCCCACGGTCACCTGGCCCCCGAGAAGATCGAGGCGACCCTGAAGCCTGAGGCCGGCTATCACGTCATGCACCTCTACTTCAAGCTGAATCGGGGGGCCCTCGCCCATAAAGGCAAGGGAGAGCGACGCAAGGCGGTCAAGCAGCTCGCGCTGATCCTGGACAAGGCCTCGCACCCCAAGATCGCCGAGTTCCAGTGCTTCGGCGTGCCGGGCCACAAGGCCGACTTTGGCGTGATCATGGCCGGGACCGACCTACGCGCGATCCACGACGCCCAGGTCGCCATCCAGGCTTCGCTGCTCGGCCAGACGCTGTCGATGCCCTATTCCTTCTACTCAATCACCGAGATCTCCGAGTACGTCCCCAGCGTGGACGACTACGGCAAGATCCTCAGAGACCGCGAGGGGATCGACCCCGAAACGCCGTCCTATAAGGCGAAGGTGGCAGCCTATGAGAGCCGCCTGGGGCCGATGAACAAGCAGCGGATCACGCCCGAGTTCCCCGACTGGCCCTGCCTTTGCTTCTATCCCATGAGCAAGATGCGCGAGGGGGACCAGAACTGGTACACACAGCCCTTCGACGTGCGGTCGGAGCTGATGAGCCAGCACGGAAAGAGCGGCATGAAGTTCGCCGGCAAGGTCAGCCAGATCATCACCGCATCCACCGGCCTGGATGACTGGGAGTGGGGCGTCACCCTCTGGGCGAAGAACCCGACCTATCTGAAGGACATCGTCTACACGATGCGCTTCGACGAGAGCTCGGCGCGCTATGCCCTGTTCGGAGACTTCTACTTCGGCTTCATCCTGCCGCCGGCCGAGCTGCTCGACTCGCTCAAGATCTGAGCCCGGGCCCGATCGCGGCGGCGTCCGGTTCGACACAATGTCCCTCATTGAAGCCCATAGAAAGGCCCGATCGCCATGTGGACCTGCCCCACCTGCTCGACGAAGGTCGACCCGTCGTTCGAAGTCTGCTGGAACTGCGGGACCACCCGGGACGGGGTGGTCGACCCCTCCTTCGTGCCCGCCGACGAGGCCGGACCGATCGAGGACGTTCGCGCCGACCATCCGGGGTCGATTCCGCCCGAGCCCGACGCCCTCCAGGGAGACCTGGTCGAGGCCTATCAGGCGCTCACGCTGATGGAGGCCAAGTTCCTGGCCGACCAGCTCAATGAGCAAGGCATCCCGGCCGTGAGCGACACCCAGGATTTGCAGGATAGCCTGGGTGCCTGGTCGTCCAACCCCAGGGTCTGGGTCCGCGAGGTGAACCTGCCCCGGGCCAGGGAATGGTTGACCGCCTATGACGTGAACCGCAAGGCCAAGAAGCCGACCCTCGAAGATTGAACGAAACGGGCGAACATCAAGGGTCGTTGAATTGATAAGGGCCGCCGGCGAGACCATAGGGTCTCGCCGGCGGCCCCTGCAATTGGCGAGGGTGCCGTCAGATCAGGGGACGTCGAGGATGTAGGCCTTGTTGTCGGAGGCGGCCACGGCGAGCTGCTTCCCATCCGGGCTGAAGGCGACGCCGTAGGCCATGGTGTTGGGGGCAATCTTCTGGTTGAAGATGGCCTTGGCCCCGTCCACATCCCAGAGGAAGAGGTTGCCGCCGTATCCGATGGAGGCGAGCTTCTTGCCGTCGGGGCTGAAGGAGAGGGAGTAGACGTCGTCGGGGTGGCCGTCGAGCTTAGCCTTCTCCTTTCCGTCGGCGGCGTTCCAGAGGCGGATGGTCTTGTCGACCGAGCCCGAGGCGACGAGCGTGCCGTCTGGACGATAGGCGACGCAGTAGACGGGGGCTCCGTGGCCGGTGGCGGTGTAGAGCGGGGCCCCATCGGCCGCCTTGAAGAACTTGACCAGCTTGTCGTCGCCGGCCGTGACGACGACCTCTCCATTGGGGCTGTAGGCCACGGCGTAGACGACGTTCTCGTGGGCCTTCTCGATGGCGCGGGCCTGCTTGCCCGCCTCGACGTCCCAGAACCGAACGCTCTTGTCGGCGGCGCCGGTGGCGACGATCTTGGAGTCGGGCGACCAGGCAACCCCATAGATCTGGCCAGTGTGGCCGTCGAACGACTTGAGCGGCCCGCCGGCGCCTGCGGCCCAGAGCTTGATGGCCTTATCGTCGGAGCCGGTGGCCAGCGTCAGGTTATCGGGGAGCCAGGCCAGGGTATTCACCGGCCCGCCGATGCCGCCGATGGCGTTCTTCTCGCCCTTGGCCATGTCGGCGATGGCCAGGTCATAAACCTTGGCCGATCCGTCGGCGAGGCCGACTGCGAGCAGCTTGCTATCGGGGCTGGCGGATACGGCGAGGACGGCGGCGGCCAGGGCCGGCGAGGTGCCGAGGTTCTTGCCATCGGCGGCGTTCCAGACCTTGACCGTCTTGTCGGCCGACCCGGTGGCGATCTTCGAGCCGTCCTTGGTCACGGCGACCGCCTTGACGGCCTCGCCATGGCCGACCAGGGTGCGGACTTCCTTTCCATCGGCGACGGTATAGACCTTGGCCGACTTGTCCGCCGAGCCTGTGACGGCCTGCTTGCCGTCGGGCGACAGCGCCACCGCAAGCACGGGGCCGGCGTGGCCGGCGAAGATCCGGAGGGCGGAGGGGGCCCAAACCCGGACGTTCTTGTCGGCCCCGGTCCCGGAGGTGATCACTGATTTGTCGTCGGCCCCGAAGGCGACTGAGGCGGCCGGCTCGGGTTGGGCGATCGACTGGAGCTCGCGGCCGCTGGCGGCCTCCCAGACACGGGTCAGCTTGTCGGCCCCGGAGGTGGCCACCCGGCCGCCGTCGGGCGAGATCGCCACCAACGTCGCGGGCTGGCCCGTGACGATGGTGGCCAGCAGCTTGCCGTCGGCCAGGTTATAAACGCGCACCGACTTGTCGGCCGATCCCGTGACCAGGGTCGTTCCGGCGCGGGCCGGGTCCAGGCTCAGAACCGCGTCGGTGTGCCCGGCGAAGTCGATCGTGGCCTTACCTTCGGTCACATTCCAGAGCTTGGCCGTCTTATCGGCGGATGCCGTGACGAGCAGGTTGCCGTCCTTGGGGGCGAAGGCCAGCGCCTTGACCGGGCCGGCGTGCCCTTCCAGGACCTTGATCTCCTTGCCGTCGGCTGCATTCAGCACCCGCACCTTGTTGTCATCGCCGCCGATGGCGAGCTGGGCGGCGTCGGCACGGAAGGCCAGCGCGGTGATGCCGGCGGCGAGGTTCTCGGCCTTGCTAAGTTCCTTCCCCTCGGCCAATTCCAGCACGCGGACCGCCTTGTTCGCGGTCGCCACGGCCAGCTTGGTCGCGTCTCCGCTGAGCGAGACGGCGACGATGTCCTGATCGAGCGCCGGGTATTCCTTGATGGTTGCGCCGTCGGCCAGGTTCCAGAGACGGAGGACCTTGTCGGCGCCCGCGGTGACGGCCTTGGTACCGTCGGCCGAGGCGGAGAATCCTTTGATCTCGGCCTTTGCATCCACGACCCTGGGGGCGACGATCGGGAGCTGCCAGAGCCGGGCGAGGCCGTCGGATCCTCCCGAGAGGAGCTGCTTGCCGTCGGGCAGGTAGGCGAGGCCAAGCACGCTGTCAGCCGGGGTTTCGAGCACGCCCGCGGGGGCGCCGTCGGCCGCGTTCCAGAGCCTGATCGTCTTCGCCTTGTCGCCCGAGGCGATCTGCCCTCCGTCGGCCGAGATGGCGACCGACTCGACATCGGCGGTGTGCCCAGCCAGGTCGCGAGCGACCTTGGCGGCGGCGACATCCCAGACCTTGACGAGGTTGCCCGTCGCCGCGGCGGCCAGCGTGCCATCGGCCTTCAGGGCAACCGCCTTCACGGGACCAGGGTTCTCGGCCAGTGTCTTGACCGGCCCCACCTTGGGGAAATCCCAGAGCTTGGCCGTCTTGTCGAGCCCCGCCGACAGGATGCGGGTGCCTTCCTTGTTGAAGGCGACGGAGAGCACGAGATTGGCGTGCCCCTGGTACGCCTTGATCTCCTTGCGGGTGGCGGCGTCCCAGACGCGGACGGTGTTGTCGAACCCGCCGGTGACGAGCGACTTGCCGTCGGGCGACCAGGCGATGCTATAAACCGGGTCGGTGTGCCCGTCGAGCGTGCCGGCCACCTTGGCAGACTGCTGGGCCAGGGCGACTCCGGCCGTGATGAATGTGACCGAGCCTAGGGCCCAGAGGCGAGCGGAAAGGCGTGGGCGGACCATGCGGAGGGACTCCAGTGGCGGGGCAAATCAAGGGGTGTGCGATGGCGGGTCCGGCCCTCGGCCCTGTCGCCAATCTCCCCGCGCCTGTGTTTGTTTTCCCTCCCCTTGGAAGGACAAACGGCGAGTCGACGCGACCTGGTCCGCACGCGCCCGACCCCTCGGGCGGGCACCGCGCCCGCACTCGCGGAGGGCTCCGCGAACGGCGCGGCCATGGGCCGGTATCCCGCCGAACATAGACGCCCGGGTGCCCGCACGCAAGCGTCAAGGGTGACCGACGCCCCCTCCAAGCCTTGAAAATGGGGGCCCTGGGCGAATCCGGAACCCTCGATTGACATGCCGATCCGGACCTTCGCTCGAATGATGCTTCGAGAGCCTCCCCTCCTGCTCAATCGCCGGATCCAGCCTTCAAGGCATCTCGGCTGGATCGTTCGCACCGCGTTGCGACGGACATCGTATCGGTCACGCTCGTCTCGACGCGAGGGCCGCCGAGGTGACGTGAGGAATTCAACGGGCGCTCGAACTCGTCGGTCGGCGCACGCATCATCCAGGCCCATCCGAATTGTCAAAGATTGGCGCCATTCTCGGCCGAGTTCTTGCCATCGGGTTGGTCGTCCAGCATGCGGAGATCGGTGGCCACGACAGGGAGCACCGGCGCCAGCGATCAGGATGAGTCGCGCAATTTTGGCGAGTTGGAAACCAGAACTCTGTCTGAAAGCCACGAGCCCGACCATCCGGTCAAGATCTCGTCAACCCTTGGCCAGGCTCTGCTCTGCCTCCTTGAGGATCTCGGCCGACAATACCGGGTCGGTCACGATGCGCGACATCGTCAGTGCGCCGATCATAGTCGAGACCGCGACCAGGGCTCGTCGCCTCGCGACCTCGGGAGGGATTTTGACATCATGGCCCGCCATGATGTCGACGAGTTTCAGGAAGCCTCCGGTCACTACCGCACGAGTCTTCTCGTCGGCACGGGAAAGCTCGCTGCCGATCGCGGCAAGCACGCACCCCTGAGACGGATAATCCCTGTGGACAGGCGACAGATACGTGGCCGCCACCGCTTTCGATCCTCCCCGAGCGGCGGCGGCGGACATCGTCTCGATCAAGCGGTCGACAGCCTCGGCACAGGCCTCCTCGACGAGCTGATCTTTCGACTCGAAATGCTTGTAGAAGCCGCCATGGGTGAGGCCGGCGGCCTTCATCAGGTCGGAGAGCCCGGTCGCGACGACCCCACTCTCGCGGAACTCGCGCGCAGCGGCCGTGACGATTCGCTTGCGGGTCTGCGCCGCCTCTTCCTTCGATTTCCTCATGGAGACGCCTCCTCGGGGCGAAGATTTGGATTTCGATTGACATCCAAAATGTGGTCCCTACGATTTGGATGTCAATCGAAATCTTAGCTCGTCACCGAGGGAGACTTCAAGATGATCACGGGCAAGGTGCTGGTCACGGGAGCGACGGGGGACACCGGCGGCGCGACGATCGATGAGTTGCTGGCGCGCGGACATCAGGTGCGGGCGCTGGCCCACGGGCAGGATGACCGGTCGGAGAAGCTTCTGGAGCGCGGTGTCGAGGTCGTCTACGGAGACCTGCTCGACTTCGGCCAGGTGCGTTCCGCGTTGAAAGGGGTCCAGCGGGCCTACTTCGTCTATCCGATCCGCCCTGGGATCATCCAGGCGACGGCGCAGTTCGCCCAGGCCGCCAGGGAAGCGGGCGTCGACGGCATCGTCAACATGTCGCAAATCTCCGCCCGGGAAGACGCGAAGAGCCAGGCGGCGACCCTCCACTGGCTGGCCGAACGCGTGTTCGATTGGTCGGGGTTGAACGTCGCCCACATCAGGCCCACGTACTTCGCCGAGTGGCTGCTCTACGTCGCCCCGATGATCCGCAAGGGATTGCTCCATGTCCCGTTCGGCACGGGCCGGCACGCGCCTATCGCCGCGGAAGACATGGGACGCGTGATCGTCGGCATCCTCGAAGACCCCGAATCGCACCGTGGCGGGGTCTATCCGCTGTTCGGGCCGGTCGAGTTCAGCTACCAGGAGACGGCGCAGGTCCTGAGCAAGGTCCTCGGCAAGGAGATCGAGTACAACCAGGTCGGTTTCGATGAGTTCAAGCAGACCTTGCAGGCCAGGGCGCGGGCATCGGCCAGCAACCCATCCTCGAGGACCTTCTACGCGAAGGCCGAGCGGACGCCCGAACAGAAGGCGGGAGATGACTTCCTCTTCCAGCACCTCCACGAAGTCGCGATCGATCACCAGAACGGGATCTTTGCCGGCACGAACCACCTCGTGGAGAAGCTCGGCGGGCGGCCGCCGATGACACTCCAGGCATTCATCGAGAAGCATCGGGGAGCGTTCGTCTGACGATCCGTTAAACCTCGCCTGATCGCGAGGAATCCGAGGCGATCGCGACGGCGTGACCGGGGCGTCTTCGAATCGAATTTGATAAACTTTGGCGATTTCTGTCACAGTCAGACCTCGAGCGGAGCTTTGTCCAGGTGCTTATTCCAACGTCCGCGCTACCGGCCTTCACGATCGTCCACGTCGCCATCAGCCTGGCCGCGATTGCCTCGGGTTTCGTCGTCTTGTTCGGGATGATCTCGGACAGGCGGCTCGACCGCTGGACCTCCTTCTTCCTGGCGACCACGGTTGCGACGAGCGTGACCGGCTTCGGCTTCCCGATCAAGGGAATGACTCCCGGGATCGCCTTGGGCTTGATCTCGCTGGTCGTGCTGGCACCGGTGATCTATGCCCAATACTCCCGCCATCTCGCGGGAGCCTGGCGGCAGGTGTACGTGCTTGGTGCGGTATTCGCCCTCTACCTCAACTTTCTCGTGCTGATCGTCCAGTCGTTTCAGAAACTGCCCGTGCTCCACGCCTTGGCCCCGAACCAATCCGAACCTCCCTTCCTGGTCGCGCAGCTCGTTTCGATGCTGGCGTTCATCGTCCTCGGCACCCTCGCGTGGAAGCGGTTCCGGGAGCAAAAGGTCATTATTGCCCGATCGTAATGACTTAATCGCGCCCATGGCGGTAGCCGACCTCCCTCGGCGACCCGTCGTCGCCTCCTCGATGACCGCAGCGGCCATTTCGCTGACGGTGGGGAACATGAGGTCGGCGAATCCGAAGCAATTTTTCGAACGCTCACCCGCATCGGCAGTCCGAACTTCTAAAAACATCTTGATCGAAAAGCAGAACGATCGACTCTCGGCGACTCGGTTGAATGACGAGCTTGACAATCGATTTGGTGGCGATCTGAAATCCTTGGTCAGATGAGAAGAACGATCGCCCGTGGCACGAAATCGCGCGGGATCGGATCGGCGGTATGCTAACATCCTGGTGCCTCGAAGGCCTGATGGACCCGATCGCTCGCGGCATTCGATAGCAGCTCGGCACCGGCCGAGAGTTCTCACTGAGACGGCGAGCCCACCCCCTCCGCTGGACGGAGCGTGCCTCGCCCAATCCGGGGAATGATCTCCACTAAAACGCGGCCGTTCTCGCCCGACTGCCGGCCGGCAGGACCGAGGCGAAGTCGCGGTCGATGCCATCCGGATTCGAGTCTCTCCGGAACGCTCCCACCTCTCCCGCAGGAGCAATGAGCATGACTAGTCGAAGCCCCATGACGGTCTCGCCGCTCTGGTTGCAGGGGTCGATCCTGACCTTCATCATCGGGTTCTCGATCCTGGGCTTCTCGGCGATCCGCATCTACCAGGATCACGCGCCGGTCCCCGCGAGGATCGTCGACGAGGCGGGCCATGTGCTCTTCACGGAGAAGCAGATCCTCGACGGCCAGGAGCAGTTCCTCACCTACGGCCTGATGCAGTTCGGGACCGTCTACGGCCACGGGGCTTACCTCGGTCCTGACTTCACGGCCGACTATCTGCACCGGATGGCCGTGCAGATGAAGGCCGCGTACGGCGACGACGACGCGGCCGAGGCGCGGATGCGGCGCGAGCTTCAGGCGAACCGCTATGACCCGAAGACGGGGACACTTGTCTGGACCGCCGGCCAGTTGGCGGCGTTCGAGACGATCCACGTCCACTTCGGCGAGCTGATGTACAACCGGAAGGCGAGCGGCGAGGGGCTCAGGGCGGGGATGATCACCGACGCCGAGGATGCCCGCGCAATCTCGGCCTTCATCGCCTGGACCGCCTGGACGGGCGTGGCCCGCCGACCCGGGAAGACCTACTCGTACACGAACAACTGGCCCCCCGAGGAGCTTGTCGGCAACGTGCTCACCGGCGATGCCATCATGTGGAGCACCCTGTCGCTGGTGACACTCCTGGGGGGGAGCGGCCTCGTCCTCGGCCTCTACGGTCGACATTCGCGGATCGTCGGCTGGCATGAATCCGAGGAGCGGCAGATCCGCTTCGTGCCCCCTTCCTCCGTGGCCCTGACGCCCGCCCAACGCGTGACCGCCTGGTTCTTCCTGGTCGTGGCCGTTCTCTTCGTGCTCCAGAATCTGGTCGGAGGCGCCACGGTCCACTACATGGTCGAGGCCGGTGGCTTCTTCGGAATCGACCTGCCGAGGTGGCTGCCGTATAACCTGACCCGGACCTGGCACCTCCAGATGGCCATCTTCTTCGTGGCGACGGCCTACCTGGCGGCCGGCATCTTCCTCGCGCCGCTCATCTCCGGCCGCGAACCGCGCGGTCAGGGCGTGCTCTCCGGGTTGTTGCTCGGGGCGCTCTCCATAGTCGTCTTCGGCAGCCTTGGCGGCGAGTATCTCAGCTACCATGGACTTCTCCCGCGGGGGCTCCGCTCGTTCTTCGGGGCGCAGGGGTGGGAATATCTGGAACTCGGACGATTCTGGATGTATCTCCTCATCGGCGGGATGTTGCTCTGGGTGGTGATCGTCTATCGAGGGCTCAGGCCACGCCTGGCGATCGAGAGCCGAGGGAACTTGCCCTGGCTGTTCCTTTACAGCTCGCTCTCGATCCCTGCCTTCTATGCGATTGGCCTGATGACCCACACCCGGAGCACGTTCGCGATCGGCGACTTCTGGCGGTTCTGGGTCGTTCACCTCTGGGTCGAGGACTTCCTGGAGTTGTTCACGACCATGCTCGTGGCCCTGATCTTCGTCTTGATGGGGATCGTCTCCGAGCGGTTTGCCACGCGACTCATCTACTTCGACGTGATGCTTTATTCGATCGGCGGCGTTGTCGGGACGCTCCACCACTGCTACTTCAGCGGCGGGCCGGCGGTCGAGATGGCGCTCGGGGCATTCTTCTCGGCGGCCGAGGTCATCCCGCTGACCCTCCTGACGGTTGAAGCCTGGTCGTTCCTCCAACTCGGGACCAGGCAACAGGCCACCGGGGGTGCCCCGTTCCCGCATCGATGGGCTGTGATGTTCCTAGCGTCGGTGGGGTTCTGGAATTTTCTCGGAGCCGGTGTCTTCGGATTCCTGATCAACCTGCCGGTCGTCAGCTACTTCGAGATCGGCACGCTCCTCACCTCGAACCACGCCCACGCGGCCTTCATGGGCGTTTACGGCATGCTCGCGCTGGCGCTCCTGGTGTTCTGCACGAGGTACCTCGCCCGGCCCGAGGACTGGAACGAGGGGCTGGTGCGGTTCTCCTTCTGGGCGACCAATCTCGGCCTGATGCTGATGATTCTCGGGCACCTCTTCCCGCTCGGTGTGCTCCAGCTCGGGGACGTGGTGACCAACGGCTACTGGCACGCGCGGACGGAGTGGTATCTGAACTACCCCTGGCTCTCGTGGGCTCGGATGCCGGGCGACCTGCTGTTCATGGCCGGCTCGTTCCCGCTCGTCTGGCTGACGCTGAAGGTCGCCCTTCGGACGCGGAAGGCCTCGATCTCGGCGGACCGGACGGGGGCTCCGCTCGAGACCACGCTCTACACCGAGATCACGCCCGCCGGGGCGATCCTCCGCGACTGATCCATCAATCGGGGCCATTCGATTCATTCGGGTCAGGGGGCTTCCTCCCATGCTGCCGAAGCTCAACGTCTGGGGGGAGCCGCTCGACCTCGAGCTGGTCCTGCTCCTGGCCTATGTGATGGTCCTCTGGGTCGGCGGGTGGGCCCTGGAGTTTCTGGCCAGGGCCCACTTCCACCGCGCCGAGAGGTATGCCCATGCCGGGTTCGCCTATGACGTGCACCTCGACCGTTACGAGTGCCCTCAGGGGGAGCTACTCACCCTGAAGACCTTCGACGACCGGAACAAGCTGGCAATCTACAAGGCCCCGGCCCCGTCGTGCAACGCGTGCGTGCTCAAGTCGTTCTGTACTCCTCATGACGAGGGCCGGCACGTCTATCGCTCGCTCGCCGAGTTCCACGAGACCGACGTCGGCCGGTTCCATCGACGGCTCTCCCTGATCATCCTCGCGGTGTCCCTGGCCTTCTCGGGACTGGGTGTGCTCGGCTGGTGGAACAAGCCCGGCGAGTGGCTACTCGTCGTCGCGGCCTGCGTCAGCCTCATCATGCTCTGGCTCGACCTCCGAGATGCCCCCGCGATAGAGGGCAAGTCCGTCACTTCCGCCTGAGTGCCCTCGGGCAGATCGGCAAGTCCGGGCGCGCGGTCGACGGGTGCTCCCTCGACGTCCGTGCGGACGCTTCGGCTGGCGCATGCATTGGCCAGACTCATCCGCATTGTCAAAGAATGGGCCGTTATCGATGGATCAACGCGCGTTTTCAGGCTGCCGGGGCCGAGAAGACGCGGAGGATCTCCGTGCGCATCGGCCGAGCCTGCAACATCGAGGGCCTTGACCGTCGCGGTTCGGGCTTTCTGAACGGCCTGGCGGGCCGCACGGCCACACCCTTCACGCCCAGCGACCGGGCCAGACGACGCAACCGGCCCGCGAGATGGCTTCGTTCCGCGAAATGCCCCGGGCCGACGTTTTGGCTTCGTTCTGCGCGAGGTGTCGCGGCCCCGCTCGCCGGGGCGTGGTCGGCGAGATCCGAATCGTCGGCCCTGGGATGCGACCGATCAGGATCGGGTGTCGGGGTATCGGGGTCGGGACGCGGCGAAGGCTCGTCGCCGTGCGGGACCGGGTCCGGGGCGCCCCAGACTGAGAAATCCGGGCGGGGCCGCTCGACGTAATCGTGGGTCATCGTCGGCACCGGCTCGGCGCGCTGGCGTCCCTTGTGCAGCATCTCCAGCGCCCAGCGCTGACGCCTGAAGCTGGCCGTCTCGTAGCGACGCAGCAGCACGAGCGTCGGGTCATCCACGGCGATCAGGCCCATCGACGTCGCCTCGCGCAGGTCGTCGTCAATCGCGTCGAGGGCCTCCTCCTGCCGCGCCGCCAGCCCTTCCAGCTCGAACTCGACGAGTTCCCGAAGGTATTCCCCCGCGTCGATCCCCTCTGGGGCATCGAGCGGGCTATCCATCGCACGAACATCGGCCGCCACGCCCATCAGGTCCATCGCCAGCGACCGCTGCTCGTCGCTCCAGCCCCCCGCCTTGGCCAGCACCTTCCCCAAAGCCCGCCATCGCATCATCAGCCAGTCACAACCGGCCGCACTCATCGCCAGCCGAGGCGCCACCTCGTCGGGCATCCCCGCCAGTGTCCGGCCCAGCTTCGCCGCCTCGGCCTTCCGCTCGTCAAGCCAGCAGGCCCCGGCCCGCCGCGCCCGGACATCCCGCACCAGCCGTTCCTCAATCCGACACCGATCAATCCGCACGCCCTCGACGGCGATCGTCTCGACCAGCCCCATCTCGAACGCATTCATCGGTCGCAACGACGAAACAAGCTGCTCGCCCCGCTCCCGGACCGCCTGCGCCTCGTTCTCGGGAACAACCACGCCATTGCCCGCCAGCCCATGAATCAGGCTATTCCGGCGAGACCGCGCCTTCCCCTCCTCCGTCTTCGGCCCGGTGCTCTTCTGAGCATTGCGGCGATTGGCATCAATCCGGCGCTGGCTGACTTCGAGCTTGCCCATGGTGCTGCGTCGCTTCCTGGGTGCGGATTCGGAGGGTGCGAGTGCTCGCCGACGTCGGCGGAGCGGCCCGGCCCGCGCGGCATCGCGCGAGATCTGGGCCTCTATTGAATACTATCCCTTAAGAGGGACGTCCCGGACATAAAAGTGGGCAAAATGGGAAAATAATTCCAGCCGCCGTGTTGGATTGTTCCCGGCCCGCCCGTTCACGGGCCTACGCAGGTCAATCTGAGGGCGGTCGTAAAGTAGGCCAACACGTAGAGTGACACAGGAAAGAGGCTTCCATTACGGCCTCTAGATCGTGTGGAACTATTGTGAAAATCAGAATGTCCCCTTCCCGGCCCCCGCCACGATTTATCTCAAGTTCTCGGATCAGAACGATAGCCTGGCCCTGATGCCGAAGAGGAGGGCCGGCGCGGTGTGCTCTTGTGCGGGGTCGAGGATTTGCAGGTCAGGTGTCACATGGAACCATGGGGTAACTGCCGCATTGTAAAATAATTCTACGCCGTCCTCGGCGCCGAGACCGTGAATTGTCAGGATCGGCAGTTTACTGACCCCGAGGTGGTAATAGCCGATGCCAATCGTGTCGTTCTCGCGACTGCGGATCGGGCTGTTCCCGACCAGGGACACGTTGGCGAACCAGCGGATCGGGTTCGGATTCCCGTCGGTCAGGCCGAGATCACTGTTGAGGGTCCAGGTGCGCCTTGGATCGTCCGCATCGGCATAAAGCACCTGATCGAGGTGATAGGTCACGGTCCAGGCGGAGTCCTCCACAGGTAACGGAGCCCCCGAGAGGGCCAACCGGAGAAGCAGATAAGGATTGCTATTAAGGGCCGTCCGGGCCGCGCTAGAATAGAGAAATCCAAACGTGCTATGCCCCGGAAGGTCGAACCAAGAGGTCCTCAGCCGGTATTCTCCATAGGCCACTACGCCATTGGAGAACAACGTCGAGAATCCGCTCGTCATGGGGATGTAATGGGTATCGAGCAGATAAAAATTGAACACCGGTTCGACCTCGCCTCGTACCGTGAAGCCGGCTCCCAGAGCGCTAGGGAGCAGATAGGCCCGGCTGAGGTTGGCCTGCATCGCCGCGTTCCAGAAGTAGTTCAGACGCAGGCCTCGGGCGTACGCGGCAGGGGTCCCATCCAGGAGGTTGAGCTTACCGAAGAAGACGGAGGCGCGTTGCGAGAGATCCTGCGTGTATTGCACGCCGGTGAGCGCCGTCGCATCCCGGTTCGGCCGCGGGAGTGCCATGGCGAAGTTCGACAGTGCCACCGCGCCGTCGATCTCATTTGTGTCCTGCCCCAGGCGCGTCTCACCGCGGAGATCGAGGTGCCCTCCTGACCAGAGTCCCGATTTCCTGGTATCAATGTCGATCAGATAGTCGCCGCGACCACCATAAGCAAAGCGCTGAGCCAGGCCGCCAGTGGTCACCCCCTGATAGTACTGGGTGAGATCACCCAAGAAGGTCAGGCCGTTCTCGGCGAGTTGGTTTCGCGAGCCAAACCAGTCACCTGGCAGTTGCCATCGCTTCCACAAGTCGCAGCTTTGGTGCAAGGCCAGCGTTGGCCGGGGCACTGGCGCGACGATCTGTTCATCGAGGCCCCTTGTCGATTCCGCTGGATCTTCAATCCCAGCCTGTTCGGTCGGCGCGGCGCCCGATGCCGATCCCGAGAGGAGGAGCAGAACTGCGACGCAAAGTCGGAGAGTGCCCGCGCCGCCTGACTGCAAAACCACCTCACTGAACGAGTTCTAAGGGAACGACTGACGCGAGAGCATCGCAATCCTTTTCCTCGGCAGGGAGGGCAAGAAATCCCCAAAGAAAAACGGGGCTTGACGGAATTTGTCATGGTCATGCCAGTGAGCCGGACGCGTCACGTAGGTGGCCCGGCCATCCTGCTGAACGTGAAGACTGACGCCTGCCAAGGTCGTAAATCGACGAATAATCCCTGAGATTGAAGTTCACTGCCGTCGCGATCAACGCGGTCGGAGCTGAGCTGGTCCTGTAAATTCCAGGAGTAGCCACCTAAATCCGAGAACGATAGACGGATACGACACTGGCTTTGGTTCGGGGCATAATTCACGACCACGAGGAGCAGTTCTCCATCCGCCCTTTGCCAGCCAAAAGCCACGACGCAATCGTGTGTCCAGTTACCATCCCAGGCGGGCGCGCATTCGAGCAAGTACCACTGACCATCACGCACAACTCGCTGACGAATGATGGTCAGTAGACGATCATAAAACTGCCGAATCGCCGGATCGACTGGCTCGAACGGTGCACGACAGAGATGGGGCGAAATCCTCTTCTTCCTCCCTTCGAATTGTCCCTGATGAAAAAACCTTAGTCCTGGAGATAGATACGTGATGACGGCGGCGGCTTCGTGGATGCAAGGAGGGAAGGTGGCCGCCGCCCGCGGCTCGTCGTGATTCTCCAGGAAGCGGGCCAGCTTATCCTGGTAGTCCAGGCCGGCGTGAAAGTGTTCGCGGACCGGACGGGCGTGGTGGTCACGCAAGCGGTCATAGAGTCGCTTGTCGTAGGCGTAATCAAATCCCTGTTGCTGGAGCGTCCATTCAAGGTCCCAATAGACTTCGGCCATGAAAACGAAGCCCGGCGAGCGCTCTCGAACCCGTCGTGTCGCGTTCGGCCAGAAGAGGGGCGCACGCTGGCCCCACGTCCTGTCGAACACGTCCGGCAAGACCAGCATCGCCATGTCGCAGCGCACACCGTCGCACTGACCGGCGATCTTGACCAGTTCTCCGATCATCGCTTCCTGCGTAGCGGTGTTGGCATAGTTGAGTTGCAGTGTGTCGGGCCAGCCGGAGAAATACGGATCACGGCCGTAGGCCAAGATCAGATCGCCCCCCTGCCGACTGACTCGGGTGAAATTCTGCGGAGTGCTGGCCAGGTCGACTTCAGTGCCAGGAATGAAATACTCGGGATGATGTTCGATCCAAGGATGATCGAGCCCCATGTGATTGGGCACGAAGTCGAGCATGAGCCTCAGGCCGCACTTGCGGAGCCGCTCGCGCAGGCGGGCCAGCGCAGCGTCACCTCCGAGATTCTGATGCACCGTGTAGCCGGTAATCGCGAAGCCTGAGCCGGCAATGTCTTCCTCGCGTAAATCCGGAAGCGTCTCCTGAAATTCACGGCGCCAATCTGGATTGTTGCGCGAGACTCGCTGCGACCCCGGGCCGGTTTGCCAGACGCTAAGGAACCAGATCCAGTCGAAGCCTAACTCGGCAAGGCGATCCAATTCGACATCCGGAATGTCGTCCAAGGTCGCGGAGTGTCCCAGCTTCTGGGAAAGTTCCGTAAGCCAGACACGGGTATTGATCTGATAAAGTGAGGGATAACGTGGCTCGCTCATGTCATTGTTCCCCTTTCACTTTCTGGAAACCCGCCATCTTGCCGCCTTCCAACGCTTGATCCGCATCCAGGAAGCCATAGAGCTGGATGAACTTGGCCACGAGCCCGGTCCAGCCGGTCTGATGGCTCGCGCCCAGGCCCGCGCCGTTGTCGCCGTGGAAATATTCGTAGAAGAGGATGTGATCCTGCCAGTGGGGGTCGGATTGGAATTTCTCCGTGCCGCCGTAGACCGGACGCCGGCCCTGCTCATCGCGCAGGAATGTCCGAGTGAGACGGTCGGAGATCTCCTCGCTCACCTCGAAGAGGTTCATCATCTTGCCCGACCCCGTGGGGCATTCGATCTTAAAGTTGTCGCCGTAGTACAGGTAGAACTGCAGGAGGGCCCGGATGATCATGGCGTTCACCGGCATCCAGACCGGGCCGCGCCAGTTCGAATTGCCGCCGAACATTCCCGTGTTCGACTCGGCCGGCAGATAGTCCACCCGGTACTCCTGGCCCTGGACGTGGAAGACGTAGGGATGCTGCTCGTGGAACTTCGAGATCGAGCGGATTCCGTAGGGGCCCAGGAACTCGTCTTCGTCAAGCATCTTCGTGAGGACCCGGCGGAGCCGTTCCGGATTGAGCAGGGCGAAGATCCCGCGCCCGTTCGCGCCGAGGTGACCCGGTCCGGTGGGGTGAATCGCATTCGCAAGTTCCGGTATCCGGCGTAGCAGATCCAACAGACCGGTCATCGCCCGCGGAACGCGCTCTCGCTGCCATTCTTCGATGACCGTCGTGGCACAAAGGGGCAGCAACCCCACCAGGGAACGCACCTTGAGCCGCGTGGCGCTGCCGTCGGGAAGTCGCAGGAGGTCGTAGTAAAAGCCGTCCTCCTCGTCCCACATGCTGTCCTGCCCGCGACGGTTCATCGCCGCGGCAATGTAGAGGAATTGCTCCACGAACTTAACGACCATGTCCTCGTAACACGGATCGTGGACAGCGAGTTCGACGGCCAGTTCCGCCATGTTCTGGCTGAACAGCGCCATCCAGGCCGTGCCGTCCGCCTGCTCCAGGTGGCCACCGGTCGGGAGCGGGGCGCTGCGATCGAAGACGCCGATGTTGTCGAGGCCGAGGAAGCCCCCCTCGAAGACGTTCTTCCCGAAGCGGTCCTTGCGATTCGCCCACCAGGTGAAGTTCAACATCAGCTTGTTGAACGTCCCCCTGAGGAAATCGACATCCGTTTCGCCGCCCAGGGCCTGGGTGGTGCGATGGAGGAAGAGTGTTGCCCAGGCATGAACCGGCGGGTTCACGTCGCTGAAATTCCACTCATAAGCCGGAATCTGGCCGCTGGGATGCAGGTAAACTCCCTTGAGCATCAGCCTCAGCTGATCCTTGGCGAAGTCGGGGTCAACGATCGCCAGCGGAAGCGCATGGAACGCCAGATCCCAGGCCGCGTACCAGGGATACTCCCACTTGTCGGGCATCGAGATGATGTCCTTGTTCAACATGTGGAACCATTCCGAGTTCCGGGAATTGCGATATCCGGAATGCAGCGGGTTGGAATTGTGCTCATCCAGCCAGTTGTCGCCGTCGAAGAAGAAGAACTGCTTGCTCCAGAGCATGCCAGCCAGAGCCTGGCGCATCACGTTGGCCGCGTCGGCGCTCACCGATGGCGGGGTCACCGACTTGTAAAACTCATCGGCTTCACGAAGCCTGTCCGCGAAGACCTCATTGAAGAGCGTGCCGAACGGGTTGCATGTCTGCCCTGGAGAAGCCTTGGAGAGCCGCAGTCGAATCACTTCGGTCTGGCCGCCGCCGACATTGACGTGGTAGTGGGCAGCGGCCTTCGTGCCCTGCTTCGCCGGATTCACCGCGTCCTGATGGCCTTGCACGATGTAGTCGTTGATGCCGTCCTTGACATGGGGGCTCTCGTTCTGCAGCGCGGGAAACAGCTTCTCGTGGTTGGTTTCATTCTCGGTGAAGAGCAGCGGGGTCTCGCCCTCGCAGTAAAGGGTGAATTCACCGAGAATCGGATGTGTGCCCGTGACCGCGCTTCTGCCTGCCGAGGTCTTGACCTGCGTGAGGTTGGGTTTCTGGGTCGCTCGGTTCGAATCGGCGATCCAGGACGACCAGTCATTTCGGAACCACAATGTCGGCAGAAGATGCAGTTCAGCCGCGTCCGGTCCACGGTTGACGGCCGTGATCCGCACCAGGATGTCCTCCGGGCCGCCCTTGGCATACTCGACGAAGATGTCGAAGTATCGGTCGTCGTCGAAGATGCCCGTGTCGAGGAGCTCATACTCCATCTCGTCGCGGTTTCGCCGCCGGTTCGTCTCCAAGAGATCGGCGTAGGGATACGCCGCATGCGGGTATTTGTACAGATACTTCATGTACGAGTGGGTCGGCGTGCTGTCGAGATAGAAGTAGTATTCCTTGACGTCCTCGCCGTGGTTGCCTTCGCTGTTGGTCAATCCAAACATCCGCTCCTTGAGGATCGGATCATTACCGTTCCACAGGGCCAATGAAAAGCAGAGCCGCTGATGGTCATCGGAAATGCCGGCCAGACCATCTTCGCCCCAGCGATATGCACGCGAGCGGGCATGATCGTGGGTAAAGAAGTTCCAGGCGTCCCCATTTTCGCTGTAGTCCTCACGCACAGTGCCCCACTGGCGTTCGGACAAATACGGCCCCCACTTCTTCCACTCGACTCGACCGCTACGCGATTCCTCGAGCCTCGAGTTTTCGGAATTCATCGGGGGCTCTTTCTCTTGAGGATAATCTGCGACGATTACTGAAAGATGACCTCCTCCAATTCTGCGCCACAAATCGCACGAATGATGATTCGGCCCGAGAAATTCCGAGTCGTAAGCCCGTAGCCACACAACAATTTCCAAAACTGGCACCGATGCGCTGGAAACCCTGCTCGATCGAAAACTCGCGAACCGCAGTCCAACTCAATTCGCATCCTGAGGTGTGACGACCACGACCACCAAATTCCCACGCCGGGTCGTTCAGCTCGACGACGACGACGCCCGTCGGGCCCTCACCGCGAAGGTGGGGATGAGAGCAACCCAGGAAGGGGAACATGCAAAATTATGTAATATGTTGAAAGTATTCTGCAAGAAGCTCGGCAGGCGACGAAGTGGAATGAGGTCAGACTAAATTACAAGGACACGCGGCCAAAACGATGGAATAAACTCAGCGGGCGTCGGGGTCGAGGGCGATGATGGTCATCCCGTATTTGTCGGCCAGCTTCACGACGTCGGGCTGGTCGATGACGATGGTCCGGCTGGCTTCGATGGCGAGGACCCGGGCTCCGGCCTTGTGGAGATTCTCGATGGTGGTGATGCCGACGGTGGGGACGTCGAAGCGCATATCTTGCTGGGGCTTGGCGACCTTGACGAGGGTCCAGCCGCCCGACTTGCAGAGGTGGCCGGCCCGCTCGATGCAGCGGTCGGTGCCCTCGATGGCCTCGATGGCGAGGGTGGCCAGTTCCTTGACGGCGACGGACTGGCCGACGTCGAGGCGGCCCATCTCCTTGGCCAGGGTCCAGCCAAAGTCGATGTCGAGCCGTTCCTTGGTGGTCGGCTGGCGGCGTGTGAGGGTTCCAGCGGTCACGAGGAGCTCCGGGCAGTAGTCCAGGGCCGATCCGAAGGGGATCCCGTCGCGTTCGAACTCGGCGATGACGCCAAGCAGGATCGAGTCGTCCTTCTTGTCGCCGAGGCGGCCGTACCAGAAGCGGATCATCCGCAGGTCGGGCCAGAGCTGGAGGAACCGGCGCGGGGTGTACATCACGTTCTTCGTGACCTTGCCCGCCATCACCGCACGCTCGACGCCGCGTCGACGGAAGGCGCGGATCATCCCGCCAAGGTGGCTGATGCCGACCTCGTCATAAGAGTCGCACATCTCACGAAGCTCGGGCGGCGCCTCGTGGCGGATGCCGACGCAGGCGACCCGGAGCCCCTGCGCCCGGGCGGCCTGGGCGAAGAGGATCGGGAATCGGCCGCTGCCGGCGATCAGGCCGACGGGCGAGTCGGCCCGCGCGGGGGTCGTGGCTCGGGGGCCCGGTGCGGTCGTCGTTGCCACCGGCTCGGTCCTCGAAGGGGGCGATGTGGGCATCGATCAGAAGCCGGTCGGGTCGTCGGGCTGGGCCGGCACGGGCTCGGCCGCGGCGGGCAGGTTGTTGCTGCCCATGAGCTGGGCGACGCGGGCGGTCAGCTCGCGGAGCTGGCGTTGCATGTCCGGGAGGCGGGCGGTCATCTGGAAGATCCGGCGCTGGTCACGGAGGGGGATCGCGGGGGAGCCGAGGACCTGTTGGTTGCTCGGGACGTTGCGATGGACCCCGGACTGGGCGCCGACGATGACCTTGTCGCCGATCTCGGTGTGATCCTTGATGCCGGCCTGGCCGGCCATGATCACGTGGTCGCCGGTGGTGCAGCTGCCGGCGATGCCGACCTGGCCGCAGAGTAGGTTGTGGCGGCCGATGACGTTGTTGTGGGCGATCATGACCAGGTTGTCGATCTTGGTCCCGTCGCCGATCTTGGTGGCGCCGAAGGTGCCGCGGTCGATGGCGCAGTTGGAGCCGATCTCGACGTCGGAGCCGACTTCGACGCGCCCTGTGTGCGGGACCTTGAGGTGGCGGCCCTCGACGGTGCGGTACTTGAAGCCGTCGCCGCCCAGGACGGTGCCGGCGTGGACCTCGGTGCGGTCGCCCAGGGTCACGTCGTCGTAGAGGACGACGTTGGGGTGGAGGATGACCCCCTGGCCGAGTCGACAGCGGTTTCCGACAACCGCGCCGGGATGGATGGTGCACCCTTCACCGACGACAACGTCCTCGCCCACGTAAGCGAGCGGATAGATCGCGACATCCGCTCCGAGCTTCGCGGACGGGGCGACGTACGAGCGGTGATGGATGCCCACCCAGCGCGGGGGCTTCTCGTCGTCGAGGTGGTTGCGCACGGCCATGAAGGCGTCGATCGGGTCGGAGACCTCGATGACGGGGAAGCCGGGCGCGTATTCGGCCGAGAGCTTCAGGTGCGGGCCGACGAGCGCCGCGCTGGCCGTCGAGCCGCGCAGGAGCTTGCCGTAGCGCTCGCTCTCGATGAACGTAATATCGCCTGGTCCGGCCTCTGCGACCGGCCGGGCGGACTGGATGGAGACCTTCCCATCGCCGATGAGACGTCCGCGCACCAGGGCCGCGAGTTGTTCGAGCGTGGCCGCCACGTCAGTTGTCCTTTCTTCCTTGAAAGGAGCGGATGGGGGGAATCGCCCGCGGAATTAGCCCGAATGGACCAAACCGCCGCGCACCGGCGATCCCGCCAAACGGTCGGGTGGGGAGCCGACCGGGCGGAATCCTAATGCAGCAAGCCGAGCCTCACAAGTCGAATCGGCCCCCGGACGCGGCTCACTTGACCGAATGGGCCGGTTTGTCGCCGCGTCGACCCACCATCCGGTGCGACCCGGCCTCCAGCAGGAAGTCGACGATCGGCTCCAGGTCGGGCAAGTGGGCCAGGTGGTCGGGCCGTTCGCCCCCACGGTCGACGAGCACGCCTTGCAAGCCCGCGCGGACGGGCCCCAGCACGTCGTTCTCGGGGTCGTCGCCCACGAAGAGGATCGCGGAGACGGGCATCCCCAGGGACTCCGACGCCGCCCGATAGAACGAGGGGTGGGGCTTGCGGAAGCCGACCTCCGAGGAGATCAAGGGGGGCTCGTCGGCCTCGGCAAGGCCAGGAAGGCCGGCCAGCACGCCGCGGAGCCTGGCGTCGAAGTTTGAGCCGATCCGCACCGGGATGCCCGCCTCGCGCAGGGCCTGGAGCGTCGGGGCCGAGTCGGCGAACGGCCGCCAGCTCTCGGGCTTGCCGAAGTGGTCCCAGAGCTCGCGGAACGCGCGATCAGGGTCGGGGAGCTCGGGGAGCACGCAGCCGACGATGCGCCGCCAGCGGCGAAATTCGCAGGGCTCGCTGGTGACCATCGGCCCGAGCTGCTCGTCGACCTCGTCGTCGCGAAAATGGGTTCGGAAGCGGTGCTTGATCTCGGCGAGCGGCACGTCGATGCCCTGACGCGTGGCCGCCGCGGCATAGGACGCCGAGACCGAAGGAGATGGCTCGATCAAGGTTCCGACGGCGTCGAAGACAATCCCGCGGATGTCTCCCCAGCGGACGGTCGTGCTCATCGTCGGGTTTGCCTCGGGGGCGGCCTGTTGGCCCCAACTTCGTCGCGTTTTGTTCACGTTAGCGTCAACTCGTGCCGATCGTCTTCGAACAAGCTGCTCGGCACGAGGCCCGACCGGTCACGCGAGACGCTGCGACCCGGGGGACTAGAGAAACATTGTGGGCGATTTTTCCAGGAATGGTAGGTCTGCTTGCAAATCTAAACGTAGAACACATGAGAGCGAAAATCTTCAGGAGAGGTTGAGACCATGCACCCCATCGGCTTACGACTCAGGCTCTCGTCCGACCCGCGAACCGGCGTGGCGGCGATTCCCGACGCCCAGATCCAGGCCCTGGAACGGAGGCGGAGGCTCGAGCAGCAGCAACGCTCGATGGCCACGAATGAAGGCAGGAGCGACGCGACTCCGGCCACCGGCCCGAGGTTCTGAAGTCGCCCCGACGCTCTAGCGGACGAGGCCCGAAGTGACGTCGACATCGAGGCTCGCGACCTGGCCGGCGGCGAGCTTGGGCAGGGCGATGCCGGCCATGGCCGCGTTGTCGGTGCAGAGCGAGAGCGGCGGGATGAAGAGCTCGGCCTGCTCCTCGTCGGCCAGTCGCTGCATCCGGGCCCGGAATGCCGAGTTGGCCGCGACCCCGCCGCCGATCCCGATCCGATGATGGCCGGTGTGCTTGAGCGCCTGACGGGTCTTGCTGACGAGGACATCGAGCACGGCGGCCTGGAAGCTGGCGGCGACATCGGCCACGAGGGCGGGGGAGAGGTCCTTCCCTTCACTGCGGGCGTCCTGGCCCTTCAAGGCATAAAGGACGGCCGTTTTCAGGCCCGAGAAGCTGAAGGCGAGTCGGTCCTCGTGGATGAGCGAACGAGGGAAGCGGAAGGCTTTCGGGTTGCCTTCGAGGGCCGCTCGCTCGATGCCGGGGCCTCCGGGATAGCCAAGCCCGAGGAGAGTGGACACCTTGTCGAAGGCCTCGCCGGCCGCGTCGTCGATGGTGCCGCCCAGGAGCTTGTGGTCGAGCGGGCCGGAGCACGAATAAAGGCTCGTGTGGCCGCCCGAGACGACCAGGCCGACGCACGGGTAGACCTCGGCCTCGGGGTGGGCCATCTGGCAGGCGTAGAGGTGGCCTTCGAGGTGGTCGACGGCGACGAGCGGGACGTCGAGGGCGACGGCGAGCGACTTGGCGGCGGTCAGGCCGACGATGAGGGCACCGACGAGACCCGGGCGGGTGGCCACGGCGACGGCGCCGATCTCGGGCAGGCTGACGCCGGCCTGGCGTAGGGCCTCGTCGAGCACGGGGAGGAACTGGCGTAGATGCTCGCGGGCGGCGACCTCGGGAACGACTCCGCCGAAACGCTCGTGAAGGGCCACCTGCGAGGCGACGACGCTGGACCTGACGCGCGGAACTCCGAGCAAGGGGGGCCGGGGGCCTTCCAGGATGGCCACGCCGGTCTCGTCGCAGGTGGTCTCGATGGCGAGGATCAGGATCGTCGGGCGCCCGGCCGGCGGGGTCTGGTCCCCGCCGGCCGCCGGCTCTGGCTCAGTCATTTGGCGGCGACCATCTTTCCCGTGACGAACTCGACGGCCTTGATGAGCTGGCGGTCGATGAACGGCTTGCGGATCTTGCCGGATTGCTCCTTGGCCGGGTTGTCCTCATTGGGAGCCGGGCTGGTTTTCTCCGCGTCCTTGGGCTTCGCCTCGTCCTTGGGCTTCGCCTCGTCGGCCTTGGGGGCGTCCTTAGTCTTTTCGACAGGGGCTTCGACCTTGGGGGCCTTGGGCTTGTTATGCGAGCTGGCCTGGTCGCGGTCGCGGCGGTCGATGGCCCAGGCATAGTACTCCTCGGGGGTGTACTTCACCTCGTAGCCCTTGTCGGGCGAGACGCCCCACTCGTCGGAATCCTTGGCTTCCTTGAAGCGGTGGATGTTCTTGCCCGAGGGGCGCCAGTAGGTGGCGACGGTGAGCTTGAGGAACGAGTTGCCGTCTTCCAGGTCGAGGATGTTCTGAACCGACCCCTTGCCGAACGAGCGCTGCCCAACAACGATGGCGCGTTCGTGGTCCTGGAGGGCGGCGGAGACGATCTCCGAAGCACTGGCGGAGTTCTGGTTGACCAGGACGGCCATGGGGAAGTCGCTGTAAGTCCCTTCCTTCTCGGCATCGAAGGTCTTGGGGGCGGTGTTGCGTCCCTTGGTGCTGACGATCTGTCCTTCTTCGAGGAACAGGTCGGAGATCTCGACGGCCGAGCTGAGCAGCCCGCCCGGGTCGTCACGCAGGTCGAGGATGAGACCCTTCATCCCTTGGGCCTTGAGGTCCTCGAGCGCGTGCTTGACCTCATCGGTCGTGTTCTGCATGAAGTTGGTGATGCGGATGTAGCCGACCTTCTTGTCGGCGTCGAGCATGAAGTCCCAGGTGTCGTCGGCCTTGCGAACATTACCGTAGACGCTGGGCAGGTCGATGATGGCCCGTGCCAGAGTGATGTTCTCGACCTTCTCGATGCCTTCGTGCAGCACTTCCAGGCGGACGTTCGTGCCGGGGCGTCCCTGGAGCAGCTCGATGGCCTTGTCGAGGTCCATCCCCTCGGTGGTGGTGTCGTCGATCTTGAGGATGGTGTCGCCGGCGAGGACCCCTGCGTTGTAGGCGGGGGTGCCGACCATGGGGGAGATAACCTTGAGCCGGTTGATCTCGGGGTCGGCGTTGACCTGGATGCCGATCCCGCCGAACTTCCCTTCGATCTGGCGGCGGAAGTTCTTCATCTGGCCGGTGTTGATGTAGGACGAGTGCGGGTCGAGCTCCTGGAGCATGCCGCGGAGGGCCGCTTCCAGGAGGTCTTTGCGCGAGACGGGCCGGACGTAGTTCATCTCGACCATCTCGACGGCGTCGACGAAGACGCCGTAGAGCTCCATCACTTCGTCCTTGGGCTTGGCCGCCTGGCTATTCTGCCAGAGGGGGACGGTGATGGCTCCCACCATCGCGATCGCGAGCAGTTTCCTGCGAGGCATCCGTGAACCCTCCTGGGTGGGTCGGTCGGGCATGGGTCGCCGTCCGGGTCTGGGCCTACGCGTCGTCATCGAACGCTTGCCGCTGCCCGTGGATGGACTTCAAGTCTAGTCGATGGCCAAACCGACGGGCAAGGTCGGGGCCCTTCTCTATGAAGAGCGTCGAAATCAAGGGCCCTGGTATGACATTACGCTCGGGATGCCCGGGTGTTCGGTGCCCGGAGCAGATCCGCGAGCCGCGAGGCCGGGTCGTTGCCCCGTTCAACGGGAAAGTCGAAGGTCCAGCGGCGTGATTCGGGGCCGGTCGACTCGATGCGTAAACGCCAGGTCTGGGGGGGGAGGGCGTCGAGCACAAGCTCGGCCCACTCGACGTAGACCAAGCCGACGGGCTCGTCCCAGAGTTCCGAGACTCCGAGCGCCTCGAACTGCTCGGGCCCTCGCAGACGATAAGCGTCCAGGTGCCAGAACGGGATTTTGCCGGGATACTCCTGCATCAGGACGTAGGTCGGGCTGGAGACCAGTTCCTCGGGGACCCCGAGCGCCACGGCCAGGGCGCGGGCCAGCCGCGTCTTGCCCGCACCGAGCGGCCCGGTCACGCCGAGGACCGTCCCGGGCCGGATGATTTCGGCCAGGGCACGGCCCACAAGGTCGGTCTCGTGCTCGCCCTCGGTGTCAACGCGGAGAATGCGGCCGGTCTGATCGACGTCCATGTCAGCTCGGCCTCTCGTTCGTTGCCGACGGGTCGGTCGTGGGATCGCGGAGGAAGTGGTCGAACCCGCCGCGTGCCAGAGGTTCGACCCGGCCGTCTTCTAGGCGGATGAAAAGGCCGGGCTCGGCGCGGATCGTGCCAATCTGGTGGAGCGGGAAATCGTCGCCGAGGGCCTGATTCCAGAGTCGGAACGATTCGGCGGGGGCGGTGAGGCAGAGCTCGAAGTCTTCGCCGTCGTCCAGGGCATGGTGCAGGGGGCTCAGGCCGTCGCGGCGGGACAGATCCACGGCATCGGCGTGGACCGGAATGGCCCCGGCTTCGAGCAGGGCTCCCAGGCCGCCGCTCTCGCGGAGGATATGCCGCAGGTCGGAGGAGAGGCCGTCGGAGAGGTCGATCATCGCGTGGATCGGGGCGACTTTGTGCAGCTTCAGGGCCTCGTCGATCCGGGGCAGGGGGGAGAGGTGGCGGCCGAGGATGCTGCCGCCCAGCCGCCCCGTCACGGCGATCAGGTCCCCAGGCTTCGCACCCGATCGGAAGACGGGGCCACGCTCGGTCGCCTCGCCCAGCAAGGTCACGGCGACCACGAGCCCCTCGCCCCACGAGTTCGTATCGCCGCCCGCAAGTGAGACGCCGAACTGCCGGGCAAGCGGCATCATCCCGCGCAGCAAGCCCTGAGCCACCTCGGCGGCCGATCCCACCGGCAGGCACACGGCGACGAACGCGGCGACCGGAGTGCCGGCCATCGCGGCGATATCCGACAAGTTTACCGCCAGCGCCTTGCGGCCGACGGCCTCGGCGTTGGTCTCTACCAGCCGGAAATGGCGGCCTTCGGCGAGCAGATCGGTTGTGACCAGGACTTGGCGTCCGGGCGTGAACCGGAGCGCCGCACAGTCATCGCCGATGCCGACCTGGGTCTGCGAATTGGTGGCGGCCTGGCCGCGAATCCAGGCGATGAGGTCGTGTTCGGAGGCCCCGGGCATCGGCTAATTTCCTGGCTTGCTCTTCGAAATCGGTGATCGGAAAGGTTGCGTTTCGGCACTCATCACGACTTTTCCGTCATCCTCCGTCTTTCGAGGTGAGCTCGCCCACTGTATTTCCAACGTATCGAAGTAGCCCCGAGATCATCGCGAGTTCGATCGACAGAGGTTCCGCTTGGCGAGTTGCGAGTTTCCGGACGATCTCCAGCTCATCGAAGAGGCTTCCGACGTCGATGTCGGATGCTTCGATCGTCGTGGTCAGGTCGAATGACTGAGAACGTGGAATGGACCAATAATAATCTGACTCTAGGGGGATGGTTTTCAACCCTCGCGTAAAGCGCATATGTTCCAGAAGGCGAACCAGGGCGAGTTGAAGTACTTCGAGATCGATCTCATTCACGCCCATTTGTAGGTTCGCCTCACAAATCCTCTTGGTTTCTATTCCGAATCTCGAGGTGAGACTTTGGCCCGCTCGCAAACCCGACGACCAGGCGCATCAGACTTTCGGCGGCGGCCTCCAGGAGTTCAGGGGCCCGGGCCAGCGATTCTTGGAGGGTGATGGGCCCTGGCGCAATCGGGAAAATCGCCACGATTCCACGCTCGTGGAGGCGTTCATAGCCGGGTCCGATCGTGCCGGCGAGGGCGATGGCCGGTACGCCCAGACTGGCGGCGAGGGCTCCGACTCCGGCGACGGTTTTGCCGTAGGCACTGGAATGGTCGACCGAGCCTTCGCCCGTCAGGCAGAGGTCGGCCCGTTCCATTTTTGCGGACACACCCAGGGTTTTGAGGACGATCTCAATGCCGGGAGAGAGCGAGCCGCCGGCGAAGGCGACGAGACCGGCGCCCAGGCCCCCGGCGGCGCCCGCTCCGGGGAGATCGCGGATGTCGACTCCGAGGTCGCGGCGGATGATTGCGGCGAAGTGTTCGAGGCTGGCGTCGAGCTGGGCCACCATCGCGGGGGTGGCCCCCTTCTGAGGTCCGTAGATGGCCGAGGCCCCTTGCGGCCCGCAGAGCGGATTGGTCACGTCGCAGGCGACCAGAATCTCGGCGTCGCCCAGGGGGGGATGGTCGGGCGGGACGATGCGGTCGAGATCGCTCAGCGGGCCGCCGCCGGGGCCGAGTTCCGCCCCCCTGACATCGAGCAGCCTGAACCCGAGAGCCTGAGCGAGGCCCGCGCCTCCGTCGTTGGTGGCGCTGCCGCCGATTCCCAGGATCACCCGGCGGGCCCCTCCCCGAACGGCGTGCAGGAGAAGTTCGCCGGTGCCACGCGTGGTCGCCCTGAGCGGGTCGCGGAGGTCGTGCGGGACGAGCACGAGGCCCGAGGCGGCGGCCATTTCCAGGACGGCGGTGGTCCCGTCTCCGAGCAGGCCGTAGGTGGCCTCGACCGACTGGCCCAGGGGGCCGGAGACGTTCGCGGTGTGCAACGTGCCGGCGGAGGACTCGACGAGCGCGTCAACGATCCCTTCGCCGCCGTCGGCCAGGGCAATGCAGTCGATGACGGCGTCGGGGGCGGCATTCCTGACGCCCCGGGCGATCGCGCGGGCTACCTCCGCGGCGGAGAGGCACCCTTTGAATTTATCTGGAGCGATGAGGACGTTCAAAAAGGCACCCTCGACGCGGGGAGATCGCCGAAACTTGCGAGATGAGGCGTGGTCGACCGTCGGCCGTTCGTTGACTCGACCCAAGCTCGTTGTATGGTAGGTGTACGATCAACGTCCCACGATCGCAACCCGTTTGAGGATTTCGACCTCGTGCTGATCAACGGGCCGCAGTTCCGGCTCCATCGCCCCTGGATCGCGTTGTCAACGGTCATCCTACTCGCGAGCGTCGCCTGGTTCGTCTTGGCGGGGTGGAACAGCGCGCGTTGGCCGGGCGGCGGCAGCGTGCCCGGCCTGACATTCGGGCTGGTCGGCGGCGGGATCATCCTGTTCGAGACGTTCCTCTGGCCCCGCAAGAAGCTGCGGACCTGGCGGATCGGCCGGGTGAAGCACTGGATGAGCGCGCACCTCTGGCTGGGGCTACTCTGCCTGCCGCTACTGGTGTTGCACAGCGGCTTTCGGCTGGGTGGGACGCTCACGACGTTGCTGATGGCCGACCTGGTCGTGGTGGTCGCCAGCGGGATCTGGGGCCTGGCGATGCAGCAGGTCATCCCCCGGATGATGCTCGACGAGCTTCCCGCCGAGACGATTTACAATCAGATCGACCGGCTGGCGGGGATGCTCGCCGACGAAGCCGACGATCTGGTCGCCGCGACGTGCGGCGTCGAGGTGAACACCGGCCTTCCGGCGGACGAGACGGCCGAGCCCGAGGAGAAGGTGGGTTATGTCACCGTCGGCGCGGTGCGGTCGGTGGGCAAGCTGTCGGGGAAGATCGTCCAGGCGCGGGTGCCCGCGACGATGGTCGCCGGGTCCGTCGGCCTGCGGATTCTCCATGAGTCCCTGATCGGCCCCTATCTGCGGGCCGGTGGCCGGTCGTCGCCGCTCGGATCGGCCCAGAAGGCGGCCCTGGTTTTCGGCGACCTGCGGATCAAGCTCGACACGGCCGCGCTACCGGCGATCGAGACGCTCGAAGGGCTGGTCGACCAGCGACGTCAGTTCGACCGGCAGATCCGGCTGCACCGGCTGCTGCACGGCTGGCTGATGGTGCACCTGCCGCTCTCGATCATCCTGGTTCTTCTGATGGCGATCCATGTGTGGGACGCCTTGCGCTACTGGTGAGTCGCACGCGTCGCGTGCCGCCCGCCGAACCTCTCGGATCAAGGGTCATCGATTCATGGCCAGTCAGGGTCGCGAGAGCAAGGCCCGCGCCCAGCGGATCGAGCTGGACTATTACAAGACGCCCGACGGGATCCAGCGCGGCAAGCTGGCGCTGACCTTCCTGGGCGTCGTCGCGGTGGCCGCCTGGTTTGCCCTGAACCTCGAGTGGGACGGCCGGACGTTGAAGTCCAGCGCCGGCGGCCGGCTGCGTTCGAGTCCCGGCCCCTTGATCGAGGCCCACGCCACCTGGGAGGCGAATTGCGAGGCGTGCCACGTCCCGTTCACGCCGATCAAGGGGAATTCCCCGCTCGATGCCCTGGCGTTGACCGCGAAAACCTCGACGGCGGCCTCACGCTGCGAGTCGTGCCACGCGGGTTCCGCCCATCACGCCGCGCCCGCGGGGATGAACGTCGCCAAGAACGACTGCGCCGGCTGCCACCAGGACCATCAGGGCCGACTTGCCAGGCTCACGAGGCTCGACGACTCCAAGTGCAAGAGTTGCCATGCGATGCTCGGAGATTTCCGGCATGAGGGGTCCGCGAATCCGGCGTTAGCGAATATTGAGGGCTTTTCGACGGGCCTGTCGAATTCTCATCCCGAGTTCGAGCCCCTCAAGCATCCGGATCCCGGCGGGATCAAGTTCAACCACGCCCTGCACATGAGCCCTGGCCTGACGACGACGCCCGGTGGGAAGCCCTTCCTGGCCTCGAAGATCCGCCTCGAAAAGGACAGGGACGCGTATCGCGGATCCTCGGGCGTCGCGGACAGCTCGGTGAGTCTCAGATGCCAGTCGTGTCACGCGACGAACCCGGCCGACCTGCGTGCCCCGGGTCGGGTCGACCTCTCCGTCGCGGCGACGACCGGCGCGTCGATGCTCCCGATCCGCTACGAGGTGCAATGCCGCGCCTGTCATGAGCTGGGCTTCGACACAACGAAACCCGACATGATGATGACTCACCGCATTCAACCGTCGGAGGTTTCGACGCGGCTGCGGGAGTATTTTTCGGGCGAGATCTTGCGAGACGACCCGGCCTTCATGGCTCGATACGTCCCCGCCCGACCGGGCCTGGGGCCGATCTCGGCCCTGGAACCAAAGGTCCAGACGCTGGGCGATCGACTGGTTAGCAAGGTTCGAGAAGCTTCCACGCTGCTCTTCGATGGAGATCGAGCCTGCCAGAAATGCCATGATTACGCGTCAAGAGATCAGCTTGGGGCGCCGACCCAGGTCAAGGCCGCGAACATCCCCCAAGTCTGGTTCACGCATGCCAACTTCGATCATTCGGCGCATCGAGGCGTCGACTGCCGGTCGTGCCACGCGGGGGCCTATCCCGACGCAACCCCGGCCTCGATGTCGAAAGCGGATGTCCTGATCCCGGGGATCGAGTCATGCCGCCAATGTCACGCGCCCAAGGCCCAGGCGGGTTGGATGGCAGGAGCAAGCTCGAAGGTTGCGAGCGGCGGTGCGACGTTTGACTGCACGCTCTGCCACTCGTACCACGTCCGGGGGACGGAGGCTGTCGCGGGTGGAACCCGGACCATCGCTCCCGAGACGCTGCGGGATATCGAGCAATTTCTCAGGGCCGAGCCGCGTTGATTGCCTTCGAAACACAGGAGGGCCGGCCAGGCATCGGATCGATGCGAGGCCGGCCCTCCGACCTGAGATGGATCGAACCGATCAGGGGGCGAGTTGAAGTGTCGCGTTGACCTCGACGGGCGCCTCGCCGGCGACGTCGGTGGTGATGCGGAAGACGCGCTTGATCTCCCCGCGTGCGGGGCTGGCCTCGGGCTTGAAGGTGACGGTGACGACATGGGTGGCCTTGGCCCCCTTCTCGGGCGGGCTCAGCTCGAAGCCGTCGCCGGCCCCGTCGATCTTGATGATCGAGAACGGCTTGCTGCCGCGGACGAAGAAGCGGGCCTGCACGCCGCCGGCCGAGATGACGTTGCCCAGGTTGAGCTGGGAGGGCGAGGCGTTCAGGTCGCCGCGAATGACCCCGGAGACTGGGATGGGGATGCTGGCGGTGGCGGGGTCGTTGCTGAGGAGCCTGATCTCGTCGCGGATGACGCCGGCGGGGGCGTCGGCCTTGAGCGAGACGGTCAGCTTGTAGCCGACGGTGGCCCCCTGGCGGACGGTCTCCACGAGGCTGGCGTCCAGCACCTTGCTGGCGGAGACCATCTTGTTGATCTTCCAGCCGTCGAGGTTGATCCGGTCGATGGTCAGCTCGCGGCTCACCTTCTGACCGCGGGTGAGCGTGCCGAAGTCGATCGTCCCCGGGTTCAGCACGACGTCGCTGAGGATCAAGGACTGGACGGGAATACCGACCTCGACCTCGCCGCCCGACGGCGTGGCCAGGTGGACGAACAGCACCGTGGCCTTGGGGCCGACGAAGTTGCGCGTGTCCATCTGGGCCTCGACGATCGCCTTCCCGCCGGGAGGGACGATCGAGGCGTTGGCCGAGCCGCTGGTGCAGCCGCACGAGGCCCGGATGTTGACAATCGTGACGGGCTCAGTCAGCACGTTCGTCAGGGCGAAAGAGTGCCTGACCACCGACCCGCGAGCCACCGTGCCGAAGTCGTGCTTATGCTCGCTGAAGAGGCTCTCGCCCCAATTCGCCGCGCTCGCGGACGTGGTGCCGACGGCCAGGACAACGAACGCCAGCGCCGCGGCAAGTCGATTTCGCCGCCCCATCAGAGCCTCCTGCTCGTTACCGAGTCTCGAACCTGTCCGTTGGTCATGTCATTGCATGGCCCACTGAAACGTTATCGTCCGCGCATGCCTCAATTCTGAGACCCCCGATCCCGACCGGAGCCGCATCGACCCGTTCGTCCGATGGGACTGACAGAATCGCGCCCGCCTGCCCATCTTCACCCGGACGAAGCCCGGCCGCTCGGCTTGACAGGCCGGCCTCGCTTCGCGCCAATGGGCCGGGCAAATCCCCGATGAGGTCCAACCGACGACGATGACGACGCCAGGCCGCCACGAATCCCCCGCTCGAAGCGATCGCCCATTCCGCCTCGGCGTGGCGCAGGTCGCTCCCAGGCTCGGCGATGTTGATCAGAACTTGCGGATGCATCTGGACTCGATCGAGCGGGCCAAAGTTTCGGGCGTCGACCTGCTCGTCTTCCCCGAGCTCTCGGCCACGGGCTACGACCTGCGCGACCTGGTCCCCGAGGTCGCCCAGCCCGCGGCGGGTGCATTTGCCGCCGCCGTCCGCGAGGCGGCCGGCTCGATGGCGGTCGTCTTCGGCTTCGTCGAAGAAGACCCTGCGTATCGGTTCCACAATGCGGCGATCTATGTTGACGGGCCGAACCCGGGCTCGATCCACCGAAAGGTTTATCTGCCGACGTACGGGATGTTCGACGAGGGGCGTTATTTCGCCCCCGGCGACCGGATCAGGGCGATCCCCACGCGGTTCGGGCGGATGGGTTTGCTCATCTGCGAGGACGCCTGGCACCTCTCCTGCGCGGTCGTGCTCCAGGCCGAGGACATCGACTTCCTGGTGATCCTGGCCAACTCGCCCGCTCGAGGCGTGGGGGGGCCCGGTTTCGACAGTGAACGGGCCTGGTCCACTTTGCTGGAAACCTACTCGACCTTCCTGTCGGTGCCGGTAGCGTTCGCCAACCGTGTGGGGTTCGAGGAGGGGGTCGGATTCTGGGGCGGGAGCCGGATTCTGGGGCCGGGTGGGCAGACGCTCGCCGTCGCGCCCGAACTTGAGCCGGCGTTCATCTCCGCGATCGTCGATCACCGCGAGACGCGCAAGCAACGGATTTTGGCGCCGCTGGCTCGTGACGAGCGGCTGGAGTTGACCCGGTCGGAACTGGAGCGGATCCAATATGAGCGAGCCAATCGCCGCAACCCTTCCTGAACCCCTGGCGATCGACTGCGCGCTCGTCGAGGCCCTCCTCGTCGCCTTCGTCCGCGATGAGGTGCGCAGGACCGGCCTGAGCCGGGTCGTCTTCGGGCTGTCAGGCGGGATCGACTCGACGCTCTCGGCCTACATCGCCGCGAAGGCGCTCGGCCCCCTGAACGTCTGCGGGATCCGGATGCCCTACAGCCAGTCGTCGACGGAGACGATGGAGCACGGCACCCTCATCGCCGACGAGCTCGGCATCGAGATGCGAACCGTCGCCATCACCGATCAGATCGACGCCTATTACCGGAATTTTCCCGACGCGAGCCGCCTCAGGCGGGCCAACAAGATGGCCCGCGAGCGGATGACGATCCTCTACGATCATTCCGCCGAGCAGAAGGCGCTCGTCCTGGGAACGAGCAACAAGACCGAGCTGCTCATCGGCTACGGCACGATCTATGGCGATATGGCCTCGGCGATCAACCCGATCGGCGACCTCTACAAGACGCAAGTCTGGGCCCTTTCCGAGCACATGGGCGTGCCCGAGTCGGTCGTCAAGAAGAAGCCGACGGCCGACCTCTGGGCGGGACAAACCGACGAAATGGAGCTAGGGTTCACGTACGGCGACGTCGACCGGCTGCTCGTGCGGATGGTCGACGAGCGTGCCAGGCTTGCTGAGCTCGAAGCCGAGGGCTTCGATCCGGCCTTCATCCGGCGTGTCGGGACGATGGTCCGGTCGAGCCAGTACAAGCGCCGGCTGCCGCTCATCGCCAAGCTGTCGCATCGGACGATCGACCGCGACTTCCGCTATTCGCGAGACTGGGGCACCTGATCCTGGATCGGGACAGGTCCTCGGCCTGCATGATGGCGGGTTTGGGGTGATGGGGCGGGCTGGGCGTGGGGCGATCGATAGGTCGCCCCTTGATTCCGGTTGCGTTTGTGGTAACTCTTTGAAATGCGTTCGAGTCGGCCCATGGCGACCTATGGACCGCCGCCTCGACGATCCCAGCGTTCGCGACCAATCGAGCACGACAAACGGCGCGTCTCGTCGGCTCGGGACCGGTCATCGACAGGAGTCTGCCCCCATGTCGCAAGCGCCTCGCCGTCACCTCAGGCTCGAAACCATCGACGGCGTCACGGTGGTCAGCTTCGTCGACACCAAGATCGTCACCGAAGAGAACATTCAGGAAGTCGGCGATCAGCTCTACAGCCTGGTCGAGGACGAGGGTCACAAGCAGATCCTCCTCAACTTCGGCAATGTTCAGTACCTTTCCAGCGCCGCGCTGGGCAAGCTGATCAACCTGAAGAAGAAGGTCAGCGCCGTCAAAGGCAAGCTGAAGCTTTGCTGCATCCACCCCGACCTGCTCGAGGTCTTCCGGATCACACGCCTGGATCAGGTCTTCGAGATCTATTCCGAAGAGCAGCAGGCCCTCGACAAATATTGAGCGCGGGCCGGGCGATCCTCTCCGATGCTTCGCAAGGGCGGGGGGATTGCCCGCGATCGATGGGAAACGCCGGGACGGCGAGCCCGGTCGACCGCTGCCGGCGGCCCAATCGGGATGACCTCGTCGTCGGAGGGCCGGAGACGTTGGCGGACTCGGGCTCCTCACGCCGATGGTGTGAGGATGAGAGTCGTCGGAGTCGACGTCCACGTCGGTGAGAATCCGCGGACCCCGCAGTTGCGCGCTGGGTCGGCGGATCCGGCCCCGGGGCAGGTCATCCCATGAGCAGTGTCGACACCCCGGCCACGCCGATGATGCAGCAGTATCGCGAGCTGAAGGCCCGCGATCCCGATGCACTCCTGCTCTTTCGCATGGGCGATTTCTACGAGATGTTCGGCGATGACGCCGAGCGGGCCGCGCCGCTTCTGGGCTTGACTCTGACCAGTCGCGACAAAGGGCCCAATGCCATGCCCATGGCGGGGTTCCCTCACTTCGCGCTGGAAGGCTATCTCGTCAAGCTGATCCAGGCCGGCCAGCGTGCCGCGGTCTGCGAGCAGGTGGAAGACCCGAAGCAAGCCAAGGGGCTCGTCCGCCGAGACATCGTGCGGGTCGTGACCCCCGGCACGCTGACCGATGACGCGCTGCTCGACCCCAAGACGGCCAACTATCTCGTCGCCGTGGTTGAGGCGAAGGGAAAGCTCGCCCTGGCCTGGGCCGAGCTGTCGACCGGCCGCTTTTTCGTGTCGAGCGCATCGCGGACCGAGTTTGCCGACGAGATCGCCCGGCTCGACCCGGCCGAGGCGATCATCTCTGAGACGGCCCTGGAGGCCCCCTGGGTCAGGATCTTGCGCGGCCGGGCCAGGCTGGCCGTGACGATCCGACCTTCGTGGGACTTCCAGCACGACCAGGCCTTCCGGGCCCTCTGCGACCACTTCCGCGCCACCACTCTGGCCGGCTTCGGCGTCGACGACCAGTCGCCCGACATTCAGGCGGCCGGGGCGCTCGTCGCTTATCTCCGCGAGACGCAGAAGACGGTGCTCGGGCACCTGATCCGGCTCACCCCCTATCGACGAGGGGAGACGCTGGGGCTCGACGAGATGACCCGCCGCAGCCTGGAGCTGACCCGTACCTTGCGCGAGGGGAAACGCGAAGGCTCGCTGCTCGACGTCGTCGATCGCACATGCACCGCGATGGGCGCCCGCCTCCTGGCCGACTGGTTGACCTCGCCGTTGACCAATCGAGAACGGATCGAGGCCCGTCATGGCGCGGTCGCCGAGTTGATCAATGAGCACGCCCTCCGCGAAGGCCTCCGCGCCTCGCTCGGGCAGGCCAACGACCTCGAACGACTGGCCGCCCGGATCGGCACCGGCCGCGCCACGCCCCGCGACCTGGTGGCGCTGGCCAGGACCTTGGCGATATTGCCGGGCCTGAAGGCGAAGCTGGCGGCTCGCAGGTCGGCGCTCATCATCGAGCTGGAAGCGTCCCTGGAGCTCTGCCCCGAGGTCCGCACCTCAATCGAGACCGCGCTCGTCGACGACCCGCCGCTCACCCCCAGGGAAGGGGGTCTGATCCGCGAAGGCTATCACGCGCAGCTCGATGAGCTTCGCGAGCTGGCCAAAGGGGGAAAGTCGTGGATCGCCCGCTATCAGAGCGAGCAGGTCCGCAGGACGAACATCCCCGGCCTGAAGGTCGGCTTCAACAAGGTCTTCGGCTATTACATCGAAGTGACTCACGCCCAGGGGGGGAAGGTCCCGGCCGATTACATCCGCAAGCAGACGGTCAAGAACGCCGAGCGGTACATCACCCCCGAGCTGAAGGAATATGAGGACAAGGTCCTCAGGGCCGAGGATCGTGCCTGCGAGCTCGAGTACGAGCTGTTCACCAGCCTCCGCGACCGGGTCAGCGCAGACGCCCCTCGGCTGGTCCAGGCCGGCGCGATCCTGGCACAGATCGACACGCTGGGGGGCCTGGCCGAGCTGGCCGCGAAGCAAGGCTTCTGCCGGCCCGAGATGGTCGACGAGCCGGTGCTGGACGTCGAGGCAGGCCGGCATCCTGTGCTCGATTGCCTCATGCCCGCCGGCCAGTTCGTTCCCAATGACGTGAAGCTCGGGCCCGACGAGACGACACTCCTCCTGCTGACCGGCCCCAACATGGCGGGCAAGAGCACCTACATCCGCCAGGTGGCCTTAATGGCCGTGCTAGCCCAGGCAGGTTCGTTCGTGCCCGCGCGGAGGGCGAAGCTCGGGGTGGTCGACCGGCTATTCGCCCGCGTCGGGGCCACCGACGAGTTGAGCCGGGGTCAGAGCACGTTCATGGTCGAGATGACCGAGACAGCCAACATCCTGCACAACGCCACGGCCAGGAGCCTGGTCATCCTCGACGAGATCGGCCGTGGGACGAGCACCTTCGACGGGGTCTCGCTGGCCTGGGCAATCGCCGAGCACCTTCACGACGTCATCGGCTGCCGCTGCCTGTTCGCCACCCACTATCACGAGCTCGTGGAGCTTGAGAAGATCAAGCCCCGGTTCAGGAACGCCAACGTCGCGGTCCGCGAGCAGGACGGCGAGATCGTCTTCCTCCACAGAATCATCCCCGGCGGCGCCGACCAGAGCTACGGCATCCATGTCGCACGGTTGGCCGGCGTCCCGACCCCGGTCCTGGAACGGGCTCGCGAGGTTCTCGGCTTCCTGGAACGCCAGCACGCCGCCACCGAATCTGGTGCCCAGAGTTCGACCGCCCAGTTGAAGCCGGCGGGCCTACCGCGGGCGAAGTCGGCGAGGAGTTTGCAAGGGAGCCTCTTCGCCGGCCTGCCCGACCCGATGGTCGAGGCCCTGAAGAAGGTCGAGCCCGAAGCCCTCGACCTGGACGGCGCACGCGACCTGATCCGCCGGCTCAGGGAGCTGGCCGATTGAATGGCAAGGCCCGCGGGAACCTCCGATGAGCGACGGACTCCACGAGATCCTGATCGGTTGCAGCGGCTGGAGCTACCCCGACTGGGCGGGCCCGTTCTATCCCGAAGGGATGGCCTCGGGCGATTTCCTGGGTTTCTACGCCGACCGCTTCAACATCGTCGAGGTCGACAGCAGCTTCTATCGGGCCCCGAGCCCCGCGATGGCCCGCGGCTGGCGGGACAAGACGCCCGATCACTTCCGGATGGCCTTGAAGGTCCCCAGGGCCATCACCCACGAGAAGATGCTGCGCGACTGCGGGGCCGAGGTCGACGCCTTCATTCAGTCGGTCGCACCTCTGGGCAAGAAGGCGATGGTCGCGCTCCTGCAACTGGGATACTTCAACAAGGGGGCATTCGCGTCCCTCGAAGCGTTCCTCAGGGTACTCGACGCCTTCCTGGAACTCTGGCCGCAGCGGACCTTGCCGCTCGCGGTGGAGATTCGCAATCCTCGATGGGTCGTGCCCGAGCTGACCGACGTCTTGCGGGCCCACTCGGCGTCGTACACACTCACCGACCAGACCTGGATGCCCAAGCCCGCCGAGGTCATGAAAAAAATCGATCCCCTGACCGGCCCGTTCTGCCTGATCCGGCTGCTCGGCGATCGCGAAGGCATGGAGAAGATCACGACGACCTGGGACAAGACGGTGGTCGATCGAACCGAAGACCTGGAGTCGGTCGCGGGGTTGATCGAGAACCTGGCCTCGAGCGTCCCGGTCCTGGTCTTCGTCAACAATCATTACGGGGGCCACTCGCCCGAGACGGCCCGCCAGCTCAGAGGCTTCCTGAAGCTTCCCGAGCCCTCCGTCCCAGAACGCCCGCGGACGACGCTCTTCGACTGAATGGCTCCTTTCCCGAGGTCGCTCCGCGAATGACGCCCGAACGCCGCCGCGAGTGGTCGAGCAAGCTCGGCCGCTTCCTGATGAATCCGGAATCGCTCGAGGTGCAGCTCGCGGCCTCGAAGCGGGTCGTGGCCGCGTTGACGGGCGTCGTTGCCCTGATCGCGTCGATCATCGTGGCGATCTTCACCGCGTTCGGGCGGTTGGATATCGGCCTGGTGGTGGTCGGGTTCATCCTCCTGCCGATCGTCGCTTCGGCCTGGATGGGACAGATGAGGCGTTCCCGGAATGTGTCGGCCTATCTCCGTGAGTTGGGCCAGGAGCGGGCGACTTCGGCTTCAGCCGCCGAGAGAAACGGGCGGGAGGCCGGATAACCGGCCGTCCCCCCGATTGCGATTTGCCAAGCAGATTGTTCAGACGAGCTCGAAGACTCGAGCGACCGCGGACTCCTCGACCTGGTCGTCGGCGTCACCGAAGGTTGACATGCTCCACTCATCGACGTCGACCGACCGGGCTTCGAGAGTCTCCTTGAGCCGACGTCGGGCGGTGTGAAGGCGTCGCTTGATCGTTCCCATCGGGATGTCCAGCTCGTCGGCGATGTCGATCAACGAGCGACCCTGGATATAGAACGCGACGAGCGCCTCACGGTCGATCGGCTTGAGGACGTCCATCGCGTCCCAGAGCCGTTCGGCGCGTTCGCGAGCGATCAGGTCGTCGAGCGGTTCTCCGGTCCGGCTCCGTGCTTCGGCGAGGATGGCAGGCTCGACGGAGGTGGGCTCGAGCCGACGCGTGGCCCGATTGATTGACATCCGAACGGTCACCTGGCGCAGCCAGCCGGCGAACCGCTCGGGCTCGCGGAGCTGGTGGATCCGCCTGAGGACGTGGATGAAGACCTCCTGGGTCAATTCCAGGGCCTCGACCGGGCTGCCCAGCCGACGCAGACAGATCGCATGCACGGTCCGTTCAAACTGTTCAACCAGCGAGCCGAAGGCCTCGCGGTCGCCACTTTGGGCCAGTCGGACCAGGTCCGCCAGTTCGTCCCAGTCGCCCCTCTGGGTGGGGGCCGCTTCCATAGTCGCCAACATGATGGATCGATTCCTCGCACGATGGCGAGTCTCAGATCCGAGCGGGCCCCGGGTCGTGGGGCCTCCTGCTCGGTCGAACGCAGACTCATCAACCGGTCGACTCGGCCATCAATCACACAGCTCGCGAGGTCGATCCGATCGACGGCAACGCCCCGAAGTTCCGCAGGAACCCGAGTGACGCAAGCCGACTTCGGACGACCCTCGAGCGAGAGGGTGTTGGGAACGGTCGACGGACGTTGACGGCGTGGTCGCGGAGATTCCTACGCTGACGCGAAGGTCCCGCGTTCTCGGGAAGTCCGAATTCCCGTCGAGTGGCCGCTCGCATCGCCGGTCACCGCCCGATGGCGGAGAGACGCGGTGTGGAGATCGGTCGATCGAGGGGGGCGCGGAGGTCCCGTTCTTCATCCAGGGTGGACCTCGGGAGTGTCAATCCCGGGGTCGGCCAACAAGGCCAGGTCTTCGGTTGGCCGCGGGATCAGACGAGGCCGGTCCTACCGGTCATCCTCAGACGCCTCGCGGCCATGGCAGCTCGCGGGGCGGAACTGGCGTACTGCCAGCTCCGAGGTTCGGCGAAGACCGACGACGTAAGAGCGGATGCCGACCCTGCCTTCGCATCGGGGCGTCCGAGAGACGCCTTCGAGGCGAGCGGCCAAGCCATGCCCGACTTCCGTGATTTGGACCACGCGAAGTCGGGCCGAATAACGGCCTGGAACTCCCACGTAATCGCCGATCGCGGCTTGTCGTGCACCATCTGGCCTGGATGAGCCACGCGCATGGAGTCGAGGCGGGCGCGTAGGGTCGAGCAGCCGATGTTGAGGCCCGCGCCGGTGGCGAGCGTCCGCGTTCCGAGGTTCAGCCGATTCGTGTTGGCCGACAGCATCCGGTTCGAGCGGTTCAACATGGTCATACCCTCGCGTCCGCCATCATTGAGGCGGGTGTGGGGAGCGATGCGGCCTCGTCAGAGGGACGCACGGAAGGTGGTCGGTCCCTTCCTCCGAACGAGTGGCAAGGATTCCGTGACGGTTCCTGGTTCCACGAAGAGATCGGCCGGGTTGACCCGGACAAATCAGGCGAGCGGACGACGTGATCGTCCCCTGTTCGCGGGACTGGATGCATCTTAGGGGAGGAAGGTTCGCGAGAAAACCGTCGATCCTGGGAATTTTCTCGGGAGCCGACGAAACCGACCGCGAACCGGATGCGAAATGAGTTCAGGAAGTCCCGCGAATGGGCAATTCCAGGTGCTGAAATCGGTCCCTGGTCGCCTCAACTTTCGTCTCCTCAATCCACTCCCCGACTGAGCCCCATCGCCCGGACCGGTAGATGAAAATCGCGGTCGCGTCGGGGCAAATCTCGCTGTTCGTGGTCCCGGTCAGCCTCGATATGAGGTCAAAATGGATCTGGACAAGTGCGAGGAACTGCCTGGACTGGCGATCACGGGCCCAGGTAACGCCGTCGTTCCAGGTGGCGAATTCCCAGAGTTCCGCGAGTTCCGGTTGACGCCGGACCGCCTTGCTGAGGAAATCGGCTTCCAACCATTCGCGTTTCAGGCGAAATTCGAGCCTCGCGCGGGCCGCTTCCGCGTCTTCGAAAGACGTGCGGAGTGGCTTGGCACCGGCCCAGATTCCGATGAGGCAAGCGGCAATGACGATCGCCCAGACGAGGAGAGTCATGGGAGACGAGCCCCAAACAGGTCGAGCCGGAAAAATTGAATTTGTAGGGAATTCTACACAATAAACACTTGCTAGACAAGGAACGATACGACGTGAATGCCCCGGATTAGGTCGTTATTTTCCCAACATTCAGCCAGCCACTTCGGTTCAAGAAAGCCACAAGAAGGATTTTTTATGGCTCACCTGTTAGGCGCACATATGTCGATCGCAGGCGGCCACGATCGTGCGATTCGTGCGGCGAACGCCGCGAACTGCACCTCATTGCAGATCTTCACCAAGAACAATAATCAATGGGCTGCACCGGCCTTAAAAGAAGAGGGGGTGGCGGCGTTCCGGCAATTGTTGGACGAATCGAAAATTTCTCGTCCGGTAGCGCATAATTCCTATCTGATCAACCTCGCCAGCGCGGACGATCTGCTATGGCGTAAGTCGATCGCAGCCATGATCGTCGAGCTGGAGCGGGGCGAGGCCCTCGGGCTCGCGGACCTGGTCGCGCATCCCGGTGCGCACGTAGGGTCGGGTGAGGAGGAGGGCCTGAAGCGGATCGCGGAGGGCCTCGACGAGATCCATCGGGCAACGAGAGGCCTGGAGATCCGAATCGCACTGGAGACGACGGCCGGGCAGGGGAGTTGCCTCGGGCATCGGTTCGAACACCTTGCGAGAATTATGGACGAGGTCGCAGAGCCCGAACGGTTGGGTGTGTGCGTCGATACATGCCATCTTTTCGCGGCGGGGTATCGGCTCGGCACCCAATTGGAGTACGATGAGACGTTCGGAGAATTCGACCGCCTCGTCGGTCTGGGTCGCGTCCGCGTCTTGCACCTGAACGACAGCGCCCGAGAGTTCGGCTGCCGGGTCGACCGGCATGCGGGCATCGGCCTGGGTCATCTCGGCCTGGAACCATTCGGTTTCGTGCTGAATGACCGCCGCTTCGCGGGGCTGCCGATGGTGCTGGAGACTCCCAAAGGGACGGTCGACGGCGAGGATCTCGACCTCATCAATCTCCGACGGCTGCGCTCGCTGATCCGGGAAGTCGGCGCGTGAGGCCTCCGATTTCGACCTCCCGGGGCGACCGATCGGGACTGCATCGACCGTGATGGATCATCCCAAGCAGACTGCCGATGCCCATTCCAGGCATGACGAACGCCAGGCCGAAGCTCCGACGACCGCCAAGTTGAAGGGCCGTCACGAGAATCGCTCGGCTCCGGCCGGCGTCGATCCGAGGACCTCGTCACCGGATTCCGGCCGGCCCGAGCCCGCGACTTACGGCCCCAACATGTTCTTCAACCGCGAGCTGAGCTGGCTTGCCTTCAATGAGCGGGTCCTCGAAGAGGCCCGCGACCCGTCCAACCCGCTGCTTGAACGCTCCCGATTCCTGGCCATCTCGGCGTCGAATCTCGACGAATTTTTCGAGGTCAGGGTCGCCGGGCTTCAAGCCGAGCTGTATGACAGCCTCGAGCCGCAGGACTCGCCCCCGGACGGGATGACGCCCCTCGCGCAGCTCAACGAGATCGCCCGACTGGCCCACGAGTTCGTCACGCGGCAATCGGACGTCTGGACCAACGAGATCAAGCCCGCCCTGGCCGAGCGGGGGATTATCGTCTTTGACGGTCCCGATCAGCCGGGTCTGACCGACAGCGATCAGGCGTTCCTGGAAGAGTATTTCACGACGCAGGTCTATCCGGTCCTGACCCCGCTGGCCATCGACCCCGCGCATCCCTTCCCTCACCTGCATAACAAGAGCCTGAACCTTATCCTTCGGCTCGAGACGCCCGGCGAAGGCCCGACTCAGCAGCTTTATGCCGTGCTCCAGGTCCCCTCGGTACTCAACCGACTCGTCAGGCTCCCCGACGACTCCCAGGGACGCCGGCGGTTCATCCTGCTGGAAATGGTGATCGGCCCCAGGCTCGATGCGCTCTTCGGCGGTTACAAGGTGACCAAGAGCGTCGCCTTCCGGGTCACCCGGAACAGTGACCTCACCATCGCCGAGACCGACGTGAAAAGCAGCCTGCTGTCGATCGTGCAGGAGACCCTACGCCAGCGAAAATGGGGGGCCGCGGTCCGCCTTGAGATCAGCGACCGCGTGGACGAAGGGTTCCTGGCCCAGCTTCAGACCACCCCGGCCCTCGACCTGGAAGACCGTGACGTCTACAAGGTGACCGGCCTGGTCGACCTGACCGCGCTCTCTGCCCTGGCGAGGATCGAAGGCTTCCGAGAGCTGAAAGAGCCGCCGTTCGAGTCGAGGATGCCCGCCGCGCTGGTCGGCCGCAGCAGCATCTTCTCGGCGATCCGCGAGCGCGACATCCTGGTCCACCACCCATTCGAGTCGTTCGGCGCCGTCGTCCAGTTCATCGAACAGGCGGCCGACGACCCACACGTCCTGGCAATCAAGCAGACGCTCTACCGAACCTCAGACGACAACCCGATTATCAACGCCCTTTCCAGGGCCGCTGAGAATGGCAAACAGGTGACGGCGCTCGTCGAGCTTCAAGCGAGGCTCGACGAAGAGAATAATATCGTCAAGGCCCGCGCCCTCCAGAAGGCCGGTGTCCACGTCGTTTACGGCATGGTGGGGCTCAAGACGCACTGCAAGGCCGCCCTCGTCGTGCGTCGGGATCATGATGGGATCCGCCGCTATGTCCACCTGGGCACCGGCAATTACAACCCGATCACGGCCAGGATCTACACCGACCTGAGCTACTTCACCTGCAAGCCCGAGTACGGCGAAGATGCCAGCGCCCTCTTCAATTTACTGACCGGCTACTCGACCGGCCATGCCTGGCGTAAGCTGGTCATCGCACCGAGCATGCTTGCCAACCGGATTCTCGCGTTGATCGAGCGCGAGCGGCAGCACGCCCTGGAAGGTCGACCGGCGCGAATCATCGCAAAGATGAACTCGCTGGTGGATCCCGCAGCGATCGAGGCGCTCTACACGGCAAGCCAGGCCGGCGTGAAGGTCGACCTGATCGTCCGAGGGATCTGTTGCCTTCGGCCGGGCGTGCCGGGTGTCTCGGACAATATCCGGGTCATCAGTATCGTGGACAAGTTCCTCGAGCACTCGCGAATCACGTTCTTCCAGAACGGCGGCTCGCCCGAGCTCTTCCTCGCGTCCGCCGACTGGATGCCGCGTAATTTCAGGCGCCGGGTCGAGGTCATGTTCCCTCTGGAAGAACCACGCTTGAGAGATCGGGTCGTTGAGGGAATCCTCGGCGTCTCGCTCGCCGACAACGTCAAGGCACGCGTCCTTCACGCCGACGGCGTCTATCGCAAGACACCTTCTCCCGGCGAGGGGATGCCGACGATTCGCTCTCAGGTCGAGTTCCTGAACATGGCTCGAGAGCTGTCCGGCGGCGATTCGATTCGTGGGCCGGGCGTACTGCCGCTCAGTCAGTAAGAACAACGCGACGAACGCGAGACGGGGCCGGGTGCGATTGATTGCACCCGGCCCCGTCTCGCGTTTGATCGGATGCCCGAAATCGCTCGGCTTACTTCATCACCGTCCCTTGCGGGCGGTCGGCGAGCGTCAGGGCACCTTGGTGGATGCCGTTGCGGCGAACGATGTAAAACTGAAGAGTCTGATTGACCAGCAGTTCCTGCTGCTTGAGGATGTAGACGACATTCTCAGGCTGGACCGTCTCCCAGTGCCTGGTTCCGACATTCATCCCCACCAGGATGTCGCCCGGCTGGAGCATCGCTCGCTGAGCGGGGCTGCCCGGCTGCACCGACTGGATATACAAGCCGCCCCGTAGCTTGGACGAGGCCGACGACACGTACTCGGTGTCGACATGGGTCAGCCGCAAACCGATGAGGCTCCAGATCGTCTCGCCGGTGTCCGCGGTGACCGCGACGTTCGACGGCTGGCGGGCCAGTGCGACGGGGATCAACGAGGCCTGCTGATCCTTGCTCGCACGCCTGAAGGAGACCTTGGCGGGCTGTCCCGGCTTGACGTCGATGAAGCCTCGTTCGACATCAAGAGCGTTGGCAATCCCCAGGTCGTTGACCTTCAAGATCTGATCGCCGGGCTTGATGCCGGCCGCTTCGGCCGGGCTGCCGCGGGGCACTTCGATGACGGCCACGCCCCTGGGCTCGCCGGGGGGGGTCTCGCGGAGGATCAGGCCATGCCAGGTGTTGGCCAACCGCTTGGTGCTGAGCATCTCGGCGGCGACCTTCTTGACGTCGTCGATCGGTAGGGCGAAGCCGATCCCCTGAGCCCCGGCTCTCACCGCGACGTTGATGCCGATCAACTCGCCGTCTACGTTGACCAGGGGCCCCCCAGAGTTACCTGGGTTGATGCAGGCATCGGTCTGGATGAGGTTGCGATAGACCTGGTCGTCGGTCAGCTTGACGTTGCGCCCGAGGGCGCTGATGATCCCGACTGAGACCGTATTCTCGTAGCCAAACGCGTTGCCGATCGTCACCACGTCCTCGCCCACCATCAGGTCGGCGGAGGTGCCCACGGTGATCGCCGGCAGGGGGGTGGGCGACTCGACCTTCAGCATCGCCAGGTCCATCACGGGATCGTGCTGGACGAGGCGAGCGGGCAGGACGGTTCCGTCGCTGAGATGGACCTCGATGGCCTGGACCTTGTCGACCACGTGATGATTCGTGAGGATGTAGCCCCTCTGGTCGAGGATCACCCCGGTCCCCATCCCGCTAACCCTCGGCTGCTGGCTCTCCTCGGAGGAGAATGGCCAGCGGCTTGACGACGCGGCCTTCTTCTCGCTGGAAATGCTCACCACGCTGGGCTGAGCCTTGCGGACCGCCTCGACCGCAACGGTCTTGCGGTTCGATGCCTCAGCCGACGTGCCCGGGAGCACGACCGCCGCCAGGCCGACTAAGGCCAACCATCCCGGCCACCTCGTGGGCATGAGCACGTTGAAGCCCCTCTCCGTATGGTTGCTGGGCCGGCCAGATCGGCCGCCGACCCCCAAGACACAACCTCGGACGGACGAAAGGGCCATCGCGAAACCCTCCCTGGTCCGTCACTCCGGCTCGTCGAATCATTCGAGAGCATCCGATCCGGGCGACTCGACGCGATCTCGTCGTGCCTCATCGCCCGTTCCGACTTCGATTGAATCGGAATCCCGCCGTCTAGCCTTGATCGCCAAAATACCGAATTGACCCATCTTCCCAGCGTTTCCGCATTGTCGTCAGTCATTCCATAATGCGTCCAACGGAATCAATTCCTTCGACCCCGATTTGTGGTCAGATCTCCCAGATCGGCAGAGTCGACCGGGAACGAGAAGACCCTGTTGTCGACGACTTGACAGTCGAAGGATCGGGGTATTACGGTCTTCCATCGAACGTGCGGAACATTGCGTTTGCCAAAGGGTTGAGACGATCATGGCGGACAAATCGAAGCGACGCCTCATGTTGGAGGCGAGCCTGGCCGAAGATCCCGGCGACGCCTTCCTGCGCTACGGACTGGCCCTCCAGTGCCTTCGCGAGGGAGAAATCGAGGAAGGGCGGGAACGACTGACGGCGCTGATTGCCGACGATCCCGAGCAACAGGTCGCCGCCTATCAGCAACTCGGGCAATCGCTGCTCGAGACCGCCGATTTCGACGAATGTCGCGTGATCCTCACGACCGGAATCGCCAAGGCTCAGGCGCGGGGCGACTTGCATGCGGCGGCCGAGATGGATGGAATCTTGATGCAGCTTCCCTGATGGCTCTAGGGACGGGTAAACAATTTCGCCGGACGGACTGCTGCCAGCCCCTTGGTGTCGAGCGGCCATCGTTCTATTGTTGAGGCCAATTGGCTTCCTACGAATGAATGCTATTCCGGTCCCGGCCTGGTCTCGGTCGGTCGGTGGGGAGAGAGCGATGGCGGCTCGCCGGATCTTGTTGGTCGAAGATAGCTCGACGATGCGCCGGATGATCTCGGCGCTCCTCCAGGACGCCGGCTATGAGGTCTCCACAGCCGAGGATGGTGTCCTCGGATTGGCCGCGGCCAAGCAGGGGCAACCCGAGCTGATCCTGAGCGACTACGAAATGCCCGAGATGGACGGGCCCACGCTCTGCAAGGCGTTGAAGGCAGATCCGGAAGTTCGGTCCATTCCCGTGATCATGCTGACCACCCTGGGTGCCAGCGAGAGTAAGGTTGTCGGGCTCGACTCGGGGGCCGATGACTACATCCAGAAACCCAGGAACCCCGGGGAGATTCAGGAGCTTTTCGCCAGGATCCGCGCGCAACTCCGAATTTCGGATCTGAGAGGAGAGCTCGCGAGTCGCAACCGTCAGCTCGAGGATGCCAAGAAGAAGCTGGATCTCGAGCTGAAGCTCGCCCGGAAGGTTCAGCATGCCCTGATGCCCAAGCCTCCCAAGCCCAGCGGTCCGATGCGAATGGCGGTCAAGTACACGCCCGCCAACGAGCTGGGCGGTGACGTCTATGACTTCTATCGCTTGCCCGATGGGCGGCTCGGCATCCTGGTCGCCGACATCTCGGGGCATGGCGTCAACTCGGCGATGCTCTCCGGGATGGTCAAGGCCCTCGCCGCGCCCCTTGCCCAGTCCACGACCGAACCTGGCGAGGTCCTCGCTGGGCTCGACACCGGCCTGGAGAGCTACTTTCCCGAAGGCTATTTCTGCACCGGCTTCTACCTGATGCTCGACGAACAGACCGGCGAGGTCGTCTATGCGGGGGTCGGACACCCCTCGGCGATCATCGTCGGTCCCGATCCGACGCGGCTGCTCGAATCCAATCCGGGCCTGCTTGGAATCGGTCTGGTGGACGCGACCGCGGCGGCCACAGACAAGCTGAAGCCGGGCGAGACCCTTGTGATCTACACCGACGGCCTACCCGACGCGATGGACCCGGCCGACGTGATGTTCGGCGAGAATCGCCTCAAAGCACTCCTGGAAGAGAACAAGCACGCGGACGCCGCCGAGATCATCGCGAAGGTCGAGGCGGCCGTCGCCGATCACGTCAGGCCCGGATCCGCTTCGGACGACATCAATATCGTCGTCATCCAGTACCCACCGGTCTGAGTCAAGCGTCTTCATGTGCGGTCGGGCGGCCCGTCCCCTGCCAGAGGATGGGCCGCCCGACCGCACATGAAGACGGCACGGGCTACGGGTTTCTGAGGTCGGATCGAAGATTCAGTAGCTATCGGCGCTGAGGATCTCGCCGCCGCTGATCGTGTTCAAACCGACCCAGACGTCGGCATTGACCGTGTTCTTGACCGTCCGGACCGATCCGTCGCCCATGACGGTGTTGATGACGCCGGGATGTCGGCTACGGGCGCCCGTGAACGAATCGCTATCGCTAACGCCAGCCGTGCAGGGAAGTTGCATCACGGGCTCTGAGACGCAGAAGAGGCCCGGAGCGTTGGGCAGGGCGTCGCCGCCGTTGGTGAGGCTGAAGTAATCCTTCAGCGAGTTGGGCGTATATCGCGTCATGAACGACGAGCCGCCCGAAACACTCGACCACATCGCCCCTCGGACGTCGTTTTCGGCGCCCTGAAGCACCTCGCCGAGGAAGACGGTGTTGCTCGTGCCGTCGGTGACCTTGGCCAGCGTCACGCTCGTATGCCCGAAGGCCGCGGGCCGGTAGGCAGCCATCAACGTGGAATTACCCCCCATGCCGGCGCCCCAGTTGGTGTTGCCCCAGCTGGCGGCGTAATTTCCCTTCGTGAGCTTGAACCCGCTGAGCACGCCGCCCTGATAGCTCGGATTAATCTGGAACAGGTTCGAGCGATCGCTAGGACACTGGAAGACCCCGACCTTCGTGGACATCACCGTGGAGTTGGCGAACCAACCCAGGGCGACGCTCAAGCCCGGGCCCGGTATCCCTTCGGTGCCCAGACTGAAGTTGAACGCATTGGCCAGGGATTGCTGCTCGAACTGTGGCAGCATCAGGACAAACCAGGTCGTGTTCTGTGCCCCCGAGAAGAAGACCGGGAACGCCTTGGACGGATTTGGGGCCCAGATGCGTCCAGGTGGAAGCGATCCGTTGACGTCGTTGTAGTTGTGCAGGGCCAGGCCGAGCTGCTTGAGGTTGTTGACGCACTGGATGCGTCGGGCGGCCTCGCGGGCGCTCTGTACGGCCGGCAGCAAGAGGGCGATGAGCACGGCGATGATGGAGATGACGACGAGCAGCTCGATCAACGTGAACGCGCGCGGACGTGCACAGCGGCGTGGACGACGCATGACGGTTCGTTCCTTGGATTCTTTAGTTAAACCGGACAACTTACTGCTTAGATGATCATTGCAATCAAACAAGAAGATTGACAGGGCTAAACACAGAATAATCCATGATTGTCTCTCGGCATGCATGGAATGAGAGACAGAGATCCGTCTCCGATCCTATCGCCTGATGAGTTCAATGCACGATCCGCCGCAGTTCACGACGCATCAAATGCCGGAATTTGCGGCGTGGGTCGCGTTTGGAGCGATCCGGCAAGAGCCTCCCGATCGACATCGATCGGGACCATGGCCCATTTGCCCACTCCCGGGCGAGTCAACGAGAAATCCCGGGGCCCAATCGCGGACCCGGGATTCCTCGTGATTCAAGAACTCCCGTCAATAAGAGTCGGCGCTGATGATCTCGCCGCCACCGATTGTATTCAGTCCAACCCAGATCTCGTGATTGATCGTATTCTTGACGAACCGGACCGAGCCGTCGCCCATCACCGTGTTGATGCCGCCCGGGTGGCGGCTACGCGAGCCGGCGAAGGCATCGCTGTCGCCGTATCCCGAAGTGCAGGGGAGTTGCATCACGGGCTCGGAGACGCAGAAGAGGCCCGGATCATTGGGTGCGGCGTCACCGCCGTTGGTAAGGTTGAAGTAATCCTTCAACGAATTGGGCGTGAATCGCGTCATGAACGACGAGCCGCCAGAGACGGTCGACCACATGACACCCCGGATATCACCCTCGGCACCCTGAAGGACTTCGCCGATGAAGACGGTGTTGCTCGTGCCGTCGGTGATCTTGGCCAGGGTCACGTTCGAATGCCCAAACGCCGCGGGTCGGTAGGCGGTCCTGAGCGTCGAATCGCCACCCATGCCGGCGCCCCAGTTGGTGTTGCCCCAGCTGGCGGCATAGTTGCCTTTGGTCATCTTGAAACCGCTGAATAAGCCGCCCGCATAGCCGGGATTGATCTGGAAGAGATTGGCGCGATCGCTGGGGCACTGGAACATCGCGATCTTGGTCGCCGAGATCGTCGTATTGGCGAACATGCCCACGACGGAGCTGAGGCCCGAGCCCGGAACCCCTTCACTGCCCAGCATGAAATTGAACGCGTTGTAGAGGTTTTGCTGCTCGAACTGCGGCAGCATCATGACGAACCAGGTCGTGTTCTGTGCTCCCGCGAAGATCGAGGGGAATCCCCCATTCGCCTTCGGAGCCCAGACGCGACCGGGGGGAAGGGAACCCTGAACGTCGTTGTAGTTGTGCAGGGCCAGGCCGAGCTGCTTGAGGTTGTTGACGCACTGGATGCGCCGCGCGGCCTCGCGGGCGCTCTGCACGGCCGGCAGCAGGAGGGCGATGAGCACGGCGATGATGGAGATGACGACGAGGAGCTCGATCAAGGTGAACGCGCGCAGACGTGCACAGCGGCGTGGACGACGCATGACGGTTCGACTCCGATTTATTCGCAAGAGGAGCAGAGGGGAACGATTCTGGAATCATTGCACACGAGTCGGACGATTGCGAGAGGGGGATTCAAAACTTAATTCATGACGAATTCTTACCACACATGCGACCAAATCTCCCTGCGAATCTCGCCAAATTATGGGAGAGATAAGTCCCTCCCGCTTGCTTGACCGCGGTGACGTCAAGCCCGACCATCGTGGAAGAGAAGATCGGATTCGTGGGATCGCCTTCCTTTCTAGATGTTGATCCGCGACCAGACTGGAGTCGATCCATGTCGACACGCCGCAATCTCTTTCGCGTCTCGGCCCGACTCGCGTTCCTGAGCCTGCTTGGAGTCTCGCAGGCAACGCTCGCCGCGGAGATTCCTTCGCCGTTGAGATGGTTCGGATTCCGGATGGGAGAGGACTTCCGCCTAGTGACCTGGCCGAAGGTGGTCGACTATACGCAGGCCGTGGATCGGGCCAGCGAACGCGTTGCTGTGCTCAGGCTTGGGGAGAGCACCGAGGGGAGACCCTTCCTTGTTGCGGTGGTGTCGAGCCCGGAGACGATCACTCAACTCGACACCTTTCGAGGCTATCAAAAATTGATTGCCGATCCCCGCAAGGTCGGGGCGGAGGGACTGTCGTTCCTCGCCAGGAGCAAGCCGGTAGTCCTCATCACCTGCTCGATCCACTCGTCGGAGACCGCCTCGACCCACACGGCGATGGAATTGCTCCACGACCTCGCCACCAAGGATGACCCCACGACGCGAGAGATACTCGACAAGGTCATCCTCCTACTCGTCCCATCGATCAATCCGGACGGGGTCGACAAGGTCGCCGCATGGTACGAGCGCTCGCGGGGAAAGCCCTGGGAAGGGGGGGGCATGCCCGAGCTTTATCATAAATATGCAGGGCATGACACCAACCGGGACTGGTTCATGCTGAATCTGCGTGAAACCCAGCTGATGACGCGACTGCTCTACCGCGACTGGTTCCCGACCCTGGCGTACGACATTCACCAGATGGGAAGCAAGGGTGCGCGTATCTTCGTGCCGCCGTTCTTCGACCCAATCAACCCCAACCTCGATCCTCGGGTGAACCAGGGGATCTCGAACGTCGGATCTCATATGGCGGCCGACCTCGCCGCGGCAGGCCGCAAGGGCGTGCTGACCAACGCGATGTACGACAACTGGTGGAACGGCGGGAACCGCACGGTGCCGCAGCGACACAACATCGTCGCGGTGCTCACCGAGTCGGCCAGCGTCCGCCTGGCAAGCCCCATCTTCGTGGAGAAGTCTGAGCTGAGGGGCGGTTCCCGTGGCTTCGCCGATCATCGGGCTGCGGTGAACTTCGTCACCCCGTGGCCGGGAGGCTGGTGGAGGCTGCGCGATATCGTCGAGGACCAGCTCATCTGCTGCCGTTCGATCCTCACCTACGCGGCACGTTATGGCCCGACTCTTCAGGCAAATTACTTACAGATGGGCCGAGATGCGATCACGCGTGGGAGCACCGAGCCCCCCTACGCCTGGATCGTCCCTGCCGACCAGCGTGACCTCGCAACGGCGACGCGGATGGTCCGGATCCTCCGCGAGACGGGCATCGATGTCCTTCGCGCGTCCAAGGCCTTCGAGGCCGACGGCGCGGCCTTCCCCGCTGGTTCCTTCATTCTACCCGCGGCGCAACCCTACCGGGCCCATCTCAAGGACATGATGGAGCGGCAGATTTATCCCGACCGATTCACCCCGAACGGCCAGGCCGAGGCTCCATACGACGTGGCAGGCTGGACTTTGCCGCTCCAGATGGGCGTAAGGGCGGTCTCAATCCGCGGAACATTTCTGGCCCAGATGGACGAACTCGAAACGATCGAAGTCCCGGAACCCGAAGTCGTAGGTGGCGCGGCCGACACCTATCGGCTGGCGCTCCGCTCCGTCGACGACAACAAGGCACTCAACGCCTTACTCGCGCAAGGGGCTGAGGCGACGCTGGACTTCCGGCCCGATGCCCCGGCCGAGGACCTCGATCGGGCCTCGATCCGGATCCGGCCGGCGAAGACAGGCGATAAGCCACTGTTGAAGGTGCTTGAAGGGACCTCAAGTCGGCTGAACGCAATCATCGAACCCGAGATGCCCGAGCAGCCCGGCGCCCCGGCTCAGCGGGCCATCCACCTGAACCTGAAAGCACCCAGGGTCGGCGTTTACAAACCATGGATCCCGAGCCTGGACGAGGGCTGGACTCGTCTCGTCCTGGAAACGGCCGGGTTCCGGCCGACGACGCTTGAGAATGCGTCGATCCGAGTCGGCGAGCTTCGACAGCGGTACGACGCCATCATCCTGCCTTCCGTCGACCCAGGCACCATTCGCGATGGATGGGGGCCCGACGAGACCGAGCCTGCGTTCGTGGGAGGACTGGGTGCTGAAGGCCGAGTCGCCCTCGTCGCCTTCGTCGAGGAGGGTGGGACGCTTATCTGCCTTGAGGGTTCGTGTCAATATGCGATCGACGCGTTTTCACTGCCCGTTGTCGACGTTCTGAAAGGCCTGAAATCGTCCGAGTTCTACGGGCCGGGATCGATCCTGGGCATCGTGGCCACCACGACCGACCCGCTGATGGCGGGATTCCCCGCGAGAGGATCGGCCTATTTCGACCGCTCGCACGCGTTCGAGGTGCAATCCGAGATGGTCCCGAGGTCCGATCCGCCCCCAACGATCGTCGCTCGCTATGCCTCGACGGACGTCCTCGAGAGTGGATGGCTGCTCGGCGCGGGGAGACTCCAGGGTAAGGCGGCGATTGTCGAGGCGAAGCGAGGAGACGGCCGAATCCTGCTCTTCGGGTTTCCCCCTCAGCATCGCGGACAGACTTACGGGACGTTTCGGCTTCTCTTCAATGCGATCTTCCAGGCGTCGGTTGCCTCAAAAGGTTCTGGCTGAAATGGCCCGACAGTTGCACTGCTCTCGCTTTGTCGGAAGCACAGGCCTTTGTCACCAACCTACAGGAATGACAACCCATGTCTTACGCACCATCAAGCCAGGCTGGCGTCGCACCTCATGAGCACGCGGAAGGTGACCTGACGAAGCAGATCGAGTACTACACAAGTCAGGTCCCCTCCGGCACCTACCTGGGCCTGGCTGTCGGATCGATCGGCCTTTCTCTTGGACTCCAGCTTCTTGGAAAGCGTCACGCTGCAACGTTCGTCGGCCAATGGGTTCCCACCATCCTCCTGCTCGGCCTGTACAACAAGCTCGTCAAGATCGAAGGATCTGAGTGAGACCGCCGAACTGAAACCATTTCGGTCGTTGAGAAGCCGTCCATGCCACAACCTGGACGGCTTTTTTCGTTCGAAAAAATCTTCGCTGAGCATGATTAAGCTGTCCATTTTGAGGTTGTCCTAGATCAGAATTCACGCCTTACACAGGATTCTTGCGTGGGAGGGTCGGAAAGTGTGGGCCGGTTGGATCGATCGCGACGATAACTAGGCCTGGATCGAATGGTCGTGCGGCGGCGGTATCCATTCGGGTGCAGGCCGGCCGACACGCCCTGGATTGAGAAGGAATCGGCCCATGCGAGACGAGACAGATCGGGAAACAGCCGGCGTGGCCTTCGGGCCGCGATGCGCGCACCTGGTCGGTCTGGGCGGCCGTGGCATGTCCGGAATTGCGCAAGTTCTGTCGCAGAGCGGACTGCTCGTCAGCGGGTCCGACGACGCGGCAGGGCCGGAGCTCGACGGCCTGAGGCGCCTGGGGATCCGGGTCCACGAGGGGCACGCGCCAGGCCATCTGCCAAGGCGCCCTCACTTCCTCGTTTACGACGTCAGCAAGGGTCGAGAGCATCCTGAGCGTCTTGCAGCACTGAAGGCGGGCTCCCCTCAATCGAGCCGGGCCGAGATCCTCAGGCAGTTGGTCGGTGGCAAGCTGGCTGTCGCGGTTTCCGGCGGCAGGGGCTCGGGCCTCGCTGGCGCGATGATGGCCGGCGTCCTGACCCGTGCGGGGATGGACCCGACCGTCGTTCTGGCGACCCGTTCGTCGCAACTCGGGGGCTGGGGCCGGCTGGGACGGGGACCGACGGCGGTGATCGAGACCGCATGCGAACCCGAGGAGATCGAGCAACTCGCCCCCTGGTTGACCCTGCTCATGATCACGGCAACCGGCCCGGCCGTTTCGCCGACAATCCGCAGCTTGATCGAATCCTCGGCCGATGTGTCGCGTGGCGGCGTGCTTGTGGCCGGTGACCTCGAGCTGGGCGAGCTACGGATGCGTGGCACAGGGCCGGTCGAGAAGGTTGGACTCAGGCGTGAGGACGACTGGTGGGGAGCCGACCTGCGCGAGGACAAGGGTCGATTTCGTTTCCGCGCGTTCTACCAGGGGACGTTCGTGGCCGAGATCCGGTTGAGAGTCCCGGGGCTCGGGCCAGTGCTCTGCGCCTTGGCCGCCCTCGCCGCGGGCATGCGGCTTGATGTACCGGTCCCCGCCATCCGGGATGCGCTCGAGGAGTTCGCGGGCGTTTCGCGCGGTTTCGAGTCCCGCGGCAGCTTCCGGGGTGTTACACTGGTGGACGATGAGGCTCAGGACCCGGTTTCGGTGGACGAAACACTCTCCGTCGGCCGGATGATTTACGGGCGACGCAGGCTCTGGGCCGTCTTGGGCCCGGGCCGTGGGTCGACCGACCTGGCCGAGGCCTTCGTGGCGCCGCTGTCCAGGGCCGATCGCGTCCTGGTCGTGGGGCGCGAAGGTCTGTGCGGGACCTGGACCTCGGCCGTCCGCTCACTGGATGAGCAGGGCGTCTCGGCGGTTTCGGTCGCGGATCGCGACGAGGCGGTGGACCGCCTGGATCGGCAGTTGGAGCCCGGGGACGTCCTGATCACCCTGGGCTCGGGTCAGGTGGGAACGATCGCCGATGCATTCCTTGGACGACTTCCGCGAGATCGTCAGGCCGGCTGAGTCGCTGGCCGCTTATACATGGTTGCGCCTGGGTGGCCCCGCGCAATTCCTGGCGAAGCCCAGCAACGCCGAGGAGCTGGCAGGATTGGTCGCCCGGGCGCGCGAAGCCGGGTTACCGGTTCGCGTGCTCGCCGGCGGTTCCAACATCCTCGTCCGCGATGAGGGGGTTCCGGGCCTGGTCGTCCACCTGGAAAGCCCCTCGTTCTCCGACGTGAAGGTGGAAGGGAACCGGGTCGAGGCGGGCGCCGCCGTCCCGCTGACGGCCCTCATCTCTCAGACGGCCCGCGTCGGTCTCGGCGGCCTGGAATTGCTCACGGGCATCCCGGGAACACTGGGTGGAGCGATCAAGGGAAACTCCGGCGGACGGCAGGGGGCCATCGGCCAGTTCATCCGCAGCATCACGCTGCTCGACTCCGCCGGGCAGATCCAGGAGATCGATCGCGACGAGGCCGGGTTCTCGTACCGCAAGTCGGACCTGGACGACGAGATCGTCCTCTCGGCCCGCCTCGAATTCGAGTCGGAAGATCAAGAGACGGTCATCAAGCGAATGCGGCGGATCTGGATCATCAAGAAAGAAAACCAGCCTTACGGCCACCAGTCGTCGGGCTGCATCTTCAAGAATCCGAGCCCAGAGGTCTCCGCCGGCATGCTGATCGATCAGGCCGGCATGCGCGGCGCCCGGGTCGGGCACGCCGAGGTGTCGGATCGCCACGCCAACTACATCCTGGCCGAGCGTGGCGCCACCTCCGCCGATGTCCTCACCCTGATCGACCAGGTCCGCGACCGGGTCCGGCAGCAATTCGGCTACGACCTGGAACTTCAGATCCAGGTCTGGTAGTCGGACGACAAGTCGACGTGAAATCCGGGAACGACGGAATGTCGGAGGGCTAGGTGATGGACCGCCGCGATCCGACGCCATCCGGCGCGACCGAAGGTCGTCCCGGCGACGGCTTTCGCCGGAGGTTCTCGGGCCTTTCTCGCCCTGCGGGGGTCCGTCACATCGCCCGTGCCAGGCTCATCGCCGCGATCCTCCTCGGCCTGGCACTCTTCGTGGCGCTTTTCGCCGGGGGTAGCCGCGGTCTCGCAGGGATCCGCGCGTGGCTACACGGCCAGGACACTTATCAGATTCGCTTCGATGAGATCGAGCTGACCCCGAAGCCACCCCCATGGATCCAGTCAGGAGCCCGGGGCATCCTGGAATCGGTTCAGCGAGACGGCCACTGGAACCGACCGATCTCGCTCCTCGACCCCGCTGAGCCCGAGAACCTGTACCGCTCCTTCGCCCTGGATAGTCCCTGGGTCGAGAGGGTCGTTCGGGTCGAGCCCAGGTTCCCGCGCCAGTTGACGGTCGAGCTCCGCTACCGCGAGCCCGTCGCGTACGTCTCCTGGAAGGATCCCACGGAGAATTACGTCATCGACGGCGATGCCGTCATCCTGCCTCTGGACGACCTGGACCGGACGGCCACGGGCCCGCTCCCCCGGATCGTGACCCAGACCGAGACCAAATCGAGCGGGCCACCCAACGAAGTGCCCCGACCTTACGAGCGCAAGCCGGGCTACCCCTGGAAGTCACCCCCCGACGAAGCGGATCGACCGAACTCAACTGCGGTGGCCAAATCCGGCTCGATGAGCCCTCAGTTAGGGGCGGCCCGGATGGCCGCGCTGCTCAGGACGCACCGAGAGGACGCGGATAAGATCGCCCCGACGATTTTGATGATCTTCCCCGACGAGGGTCGGGGCATTTTCCTCAGCACCGCGGACGGCACCACGATCCTCTGGGGTGAAGCTCCCGGCGACGAGCGGCCAGGGAGCCACGATGCCGCGACGAAATGGCGGTTTCTCCAGGAGTGGGTCTCGCGTCAGGGGACCTTATCCCTCTCCAGGCCCGACTTCCTGATCTTCGGTCGCCACGGATTGCGCCCGAACTCCGAGCCGGATTCGCCCGCACCGGCTCGTTGACGCGCGAACCTCCGCTCGCGCGGAGAAATCGGTGCGACCGCGCGGGAGGATCGGGGTCGTGCCTGTCCCGTTGTCGATGAACGCCTGCGCGCCGAATCGTCCGCGATCTGGCGTCGCGATCCAAGGTGTTCGTAGCCCGATGTTGTGCGCGATCGAAGAGGGAGACCCGGGGTCATGGCGAGTCGACTCGGCCCGAATTGGTACAACCAGGTTCAGCGTCTTGCGGTCACGACCCATTCCGGGAGACTCAGCCGCTACGCCCTGTTCGTCGACAAGATCAATGCGCTAGAGCCTGCGCTGGAAGCGGAGACCGATGCCGGTCTCGCCGCCAAGAGCCTGGCGCTCAGGCATCGGGCTCGGATGGGCGAGTCGCTCAACAGGTTGCTCGTCGAAGCCTTCGCCCTCGTCCGCGAGTCGGCCAAGCGCACCGTGAAGCAGCGTCATTATGACGTCCAGCTTGTCGGAGGCGCGGCCATCCATTTCAAATGCATCGCGGAGATGGAGACCGGCGAGGGGAAGACGCTCGTCGCCACGCTGCCGGCGTATCTCAATGCCCTGCAAGGCAAAGGGACGCACGTCGTCACAGTCAATGACTACCTGGCCAAGCGCGACGCCGACTGGAACCAGCAGGTCTACGCCCTGCTCGGCATGACCGTCGGTTGCATCCAGACGGGGATGAGCGATCCCGAGCGCCGGAATGCCTACAACCAGGACATAACCTACGGGACGTCGAAGGAATTTGGCTTCGACTTCCTCCGCGACGAGCTCAAGCGGCTCCAGCTTGGCGACACCCACCGCAAGTCGTTCGAGCAGGCGTTCTTGAATCGGAGCCAGCACGCCGACTCCGAGAAGCCGGTCCAGCGGACCCATCACTTCTGCATCGTGGACGAGGCCGACAGCATCCTGATCGACGAGGCCAGGACCCCGTTGATCATCGGGGCCAACAACCAGCCGACCCAGGAAGAAGCGGCAGCCTACTATGGCGCCGACCAGCTTGCCGCGACCCTGGTCCGCGGCAAGGACTTCAAGTACGACCCCGCCGAGCGTAAGGCCGAATTGAACATCGCCGGCCGCCGCAAGGTACAGGCCGTCGCCGGCCACTCGTCGTTCGTCACCCTGACGGTGGACGGGCTCTACGAATACGTCGAGCGGGCCCTGCGCGGGCAGATCGCCTACTTGAAGGACCGCGATTACGTGGTCATGGACAACGAGGTTGTCATTGTCGATGAGTTCACCGGCCGCTTGATGCCGGGCAGGCAGTGGCAGGACGGGCTGCACCAGGCGATCCAGGCCAAGGAAAAGCTGGAAGTCACCCTGGAGACGATCACGGCGGCCCGCGTCACCGTTCAGGACTTCTTCCTGCGATACAAGAAGCTCGGCGGCATGACCGGGACCGCGTCGTCCGACGCCCGCGAGCTGTCCAGGACCTACAAGCTGAGGGTCTTCCCCGTCCCCACCAATCGCAAGGGGATGCGGCGGATGATCCCCGACCGCATCTTCTCGACCGAGGACGAGAAGTTCCAGGCCGTTGCCGATCAGATCGTCGAGTGGAACAAGCTCGACGTTCCCGTGCTCGTCGGCACCCGATCGATCGAGAAGTCTGAGAAGCTGAGCGCCTTGCTCAACGCGGCGGGAATCGAGCATCAGGTCCTGAACGCCAAGAACCATGAGATCGAGGCCCAGATCGTCTCGCAGGCCGGGCAACCTGGCCGCGTCACCGTCGCCACCAATATGGCCGGGCGCGGTACGGACATCAAGCTCGGCGATCACGTGAGCGAGCAGGGCGGACTGCACGTCATGGGGACTGAGCGGCACGAGTCGCGCCGGGTCGACCGTCAACTCGCGGGCCGGTGTGCCCGCCAGGGCGATCCGGGCGTCTGCCAGTTCTTCGTCTCGCTGGAAGACGAGATCATTGAAGCTTACGGCGAGAAGCCGGCGATCCGGATCCGCAAACGCTACGCGGGTAAGGGCGAGTTGACCAGCCGGTCCATGCGTAACCTCGTCCTGCGTGCCCAGGCCCGCAAGGAACGGTCGCATTTCCGCGATCGCAAGCTCTTGATGGAATACGAGAAGCAACGCGCCGAGATGCGCAAGAACATGGGCCTGAATCCGGTCCTTGGCTGATCCGACCCGACGAGAATCAGGACCGCATCCCGGCAGCCTTCCGCAGCTCTCGATCGAGCGAATCGAGGCTGCCGAGGTGCGTCTCGAAGAGCTCAACCCGCCCGGTCGTGTCCTGCTGCTGTTTCAGCGCCGTGAGATACGCCCGGAACTTCGCCCGCTTGGGGGCTTCCTGCATGAGAACCCTCGTGAGCAACCAGCTCTGGGAATAGGCCAGCGACCGGGCCTTGCCGGGTTGGAAGACCTCGTCATCAGCGATCACCGTCCGGATCGGTGTCCACCCGCCGGCCTCCTGGACGCCTTGCGAAAGACCGAGGGCTCGGCCGGGGTTTCTTGCGCCAAAGCCCTTTTTCGTCGAAGAATTCCAGGGCTCTGCATAGGTTGCAAACCCCTCGCTGATCGCGATCGGGACGTCGGCGTTCAGGTCGAGCAAGCCCGTGTTGTAGCAGAGCTGGTGCATCGCCTCGTGGATCAAGGTCAGGCGATTTACCATCTCGGCCGAGCCGACCTGGGGCGCATCGTTGGCTTTGAAGTTGAACATGACGAGGCGGTTGGTCTCGAGGTCGAAATGGCCTCCACCCCCGGTGGATTTCTCGCCCGTGAAGGCCTCGAAGGACTTCACGCTGGCGAGTGTCACGATGACCATCGGGGTGTCGGGTGCTTTGACCTCGAAGCCTTTGGCCTTGAAGTGCTCGAGATACGACCTCGCCATCAGCTCGCAAATCTTCAGAGCTTCACGGCGGAACGCCGGCGGAGCGTCCCCCGCGGCCACAAACAACTTGCCCGTCCCCCGCTCGATCTCGGATCGGTCCAATCCAACCTTGCGGCAAAGCTCAATGACAGCCTGGGCACCGTCCCCTTTGGCCGGTTCCGGGTCGTCAAACGCTCGCGCAAGTAGCCGTGAAGCCCCAAACTCCGAGGCGGCGGCCGCGACGATGCCCCTCAGGAACCAGCGTCGTCTCATCGCCCCGACCTCCGGTACGTCGCCCCGAAATCCGAGCCTGGCTAAGCCTTGCGGCGAAGCGGCCGTTGCGTTTGACCGACCGCCGCGCCCTTGGCTAAGATAGCCGATCTTTCGGCCGCAGACCACGTCCCCGCTCCGCCATGATCGGCCCACACCGCAGCCGTAATCGCCCCCGCGATCATAACCGACCCCCCTCTCTTCAGCCGCGACTCTCGCGTCTCCGAGGCCTTGCATGAGCGACGCCGCTAACCAACGCCCCCCCTATTACCTGGGGATTGACCTGGGCGGGACCAACATAAAGAGCGGCGTCGTTGACGACGGGGGGCACCCGATCTCGTCGGTCAGCCTACCGACGGAGGCCGACAAAGGGCCGCTCGTTGGGCTGGCGAATCTCGCCGAAGCCGGCCGACGCGCGGTCGCGGCCAGCGGGCTTGGATGGGACGCCATCGCCGGTGTCGGGCTCGGTTCGCCAGGCACGATGGATATCCGCGCCGGCAAGCTGCTCGATCCGCCGAATCTCCCGGGTTGGACCAACCTGCCGATCCGCGACCTGCTGGCGATCGAGCTGGGCAAGCAGACGGTGCTCCAGAATGACGCAAACGCCGCTGCCTACGGGGAATACTGGGCGGGAGCCGGCCGCAAGACCCAGAGCCTCGTCCTGTTCACCCTGGGCACCGGAATCGGCTGCGGAATCGTGGAGAGCGGCAACATCATTGAGGGGCAGCACAGCCACGGAGGCGAGTGCGGCCACATCGTGATCCAGATGGAAGGAGGCCGCCTATGCCCCTGCGGCAAGCGCGGGCACCTGGAAGCCTACGCGTCGGCCACCGCATTGGTGAAGCGGGCCATTGAGGCGATCGAGGTCGAGCCTGGTTCGAGCCTGGCCGAGATCCATGCCGAGGAAGAATTGACCAGCCGCCTTATCAACGATGCCGCCGAGGCCGGAGACGCGCTGGCAATCCGCCTGATGCGTGAGACGGCCCGCTACCTGGCCTTCGGCGCCGTCAATCTGATGCATACGATCGACCCCGACATCGTCCTCTTCTCGGGCGGGATGATCGCCGCTGGCCACAAGTTCCTCAGCCAGATCCAGGCCGACGTGCGGGAGCTTGCCTTCCCGACTCCGGCCCAGAAGACGCTCATCGCATACGCTGAGCTGGGCGGCGACGCCGGTTTTATTGGCGCGGCGGGCTGGGCTCGGGCCACATTTGGCCTTCACTCAGCCGTCTGATGACCGAGAATTCGACACGGGAATCAGTCCCCGGGCGATTCCGCTTACCCGGGGCGTGGTTCCCGCCTATAATCCAGGGGACCAAGATGCGTCCCCAAGGCCCCCACCGGCGCGCCCCGACCTTCTGAGGTGGGGTTTCCCGCGACCAGGCCCGCCGATCCGCCCCGCGATCGACCGAACCCCGTCCCCGGGAACCTTCGATGGTCTTCGACCCCAAATTCATCCGCAACTTCTCGATCATCGCCCACATCGACCACGGCAAGAGCACACTTGCCGACCAGATCCTGCTCCAGTCCGGCGCGATCACCAACCGCGAGTTCCGCGAGCAGCTCCTCGACGACATGGACCTGGAACGCGAGCGCGGCATCACCATCAAGGCCCGCGCCGTCGCGATCAACTATACCCACGAAGGCCAGGTCTACGAACTCAACCTGATCGACACGCCGGGCCACGTCGACTTCAATTACGAAGTCTCGCGCAGCCTGGCCGCATGCGAGGGGGCCATCCTCCTCGTCGACTCGACGCAAGGCGTGCAGGCCCAGACGGTCGCCAATGCCTATCTGGCGATTGCCGGCGACCTGACGATCGTGCCGGTCTTGAACAAGATCGACATGCAGGCCTCGCGGCCCGACGAGATCAAGGAAGAGATCATGGCCACGCTGGGCATCGACCCGGACGAGGTCCTGGCCGTCAGCGCCAAGACCGGCCAGGGGGTGCCCGACGTCTTCAAGGCGATCATCGAGCGCGTCCCGCCGCCCGGCGGCTCGCCCGATGAGCCGCTGCGGGCGCTCATCTTCGACTCCAAGTTCGACGACTATCAGGGCGTTGTCACGTACGTCCGGGTCATCGACGGCTGCCTCAAGGTTGGCCAGAAGATTCGCCTGATGGCCGGTGGCACCGAGTACGAAGTCACCGGGCTGGGCCGATTCCGCCCCCACGAGACCGCCTGCGACGAGTTGGGGGTCGGACAGGTCGGCTACGTCGCGGCGAATATCAAGAACCTGGCCGACGTACGCATCGGCGACACGATCACCGACGCGAACCGGAGCGCCACGGTCGCCCTGGATGGCTACAAAGAGCCCGTCCAGGTCGTCTATTGCGGCCTCTTCCCGGCGACGAACAACGAGTTCGAAGACCTGCGCACGGCGCTCCAGAAGCTCGCCCTGAACGATTCGAGCTTCACCTACGAGCCCGAGTCGTCCGATGCCCTCGGGTTCGGCTTCCGCTGCGGGTTTCTGGGCATGCTCCACATGGAGATCGTCCAGCAACGCCTGGAGCGCGAGAGTAAGCTGATGCTCGTCCAGACCGCGCCCACGGTCACCTACGAGATCGTCACCCGCCAGGGGGAGACGATGCACGTCTCCAACCCGACGAGGATCCCCGAGGCCGGCGATATCGAGGAATTCCGCGAGCCGTGCGCTAAGGTCAACTTCATCATCCCCAAGGACTGCATCGGCGCGATCATGCAGCTCTGCGAGGACCGGCGCGGGATCTATCTGAAGACCGAGTACATTACGCCGACCCGGGCGATCCTCACTTACGAGCTGCCCCTGGCCGAGATGATCTACGACCTCTACGATAAGCTAAAGAGCGCCACGCGCGGCTACGGCACGATGGATTACGAGCTGATCGGCTATAAGGACAGCGACCTCTGCCGCCTCGACATCCTGGTGGCCGGCTCGCGGGTCGACGCCCTCTCGATCGTGGTCCACAAGGCGCACGCCGACCGTCGAGGCCGCAAGCTGGTCAAGAAGCTGCGGGGTGAGATCGACCGACACCAGTTCGAGGTCGCCATCCAGGCCGCGATCGGCAGCCGCGTGATCGCCCGCGAATCGATCTCCGCCCTGCGCAAGAACGTGACCGCGAAGTGCTACGGCGGCGACATCAGCCGCAAACGTAAGCTGTTGGAGAAGCAGAAGGAAGGCAAGAAGCGGATGAAGCAGGTGGGCAACGTCGAGATCTCGCAGGAAGCCTTCCTGTCGGTCCTCGACAACGGAGACGAGTGACCGCTCGCCTTGGCCGACCTTGCAACGCGGGGCACCGATCCTGATGCAACTCCAGCCGACGACCGACTCGCCCCGACTCGCAGACGTGGTCGCCCAGGGGTCGACCCGGGCCCTCGTCGAGTTCATCGTCGTCCTGGTCCTCAGCATCCTGACCTTCCGCACCTTCGCCGCCGAGGCCTACATCGTCCCCACCGGATCGATGGCGCCCACGCTGCTGGGGATGCACCGGGTCGTGCCCTGCGCCAACTGCAAGATGCCATTCGCCGTCGGCATGGATGAGGAAGGCCGATCCGGTCGCGCCGTCTGCCCTAACTGCGGTCACGATAGTCTCGACCAGGGCGTCTCGCTGGAATGCAGCGGCGACCGCCTGCTCGTCCAGAAATACCTTTATGACCTGCGAGATCCCCGCCGCTGGGAAGTCGCCGTTTTCCAAAGCCCCGAGGAGCAGAATCAGGCCTACGTTAAGCGTGTGGTGGGCCTGCCCGGGGAGTCGGTCCAGATCCTGGGCGGCGACCTCTATATCGATGGAAAGATCGCCCGCAAGTCACTCGCTCAGCAGCACGCGATGCGAATCCCGGTCCACGACTCGACCTATTTTCCAGCCGACGCCAACCGCTTCCCGCGCTGGGTCTTCCACAAGGCACGCCCGAACGGGCCCAGGAACGCCGCGAGTGGCTGGACGGTCGACCAGAATCGATTCGTCCACCGCGACCTCGGAGACTCGGGGGAGGGGACGATCGACTGGCTCGACTATCGCCACTGGCAGCCGGACAGGATCCGCTACGGACCGATCAACGACTTCTCCCCCTATAACGGCGGCGACCTCCGCGGCGAGAACTCGGTGGGTGACCTCTCGATGGAGGTCGACGTCGCCCTCAAGCCCGAGGCCCGTTCATTGTCGATCCGGATTGGCCGCGACGGCGATCGGTTCTACATCAGCCTTCCCGTCGATGGTCGCAGGCCGGCCGAGGTCCGACGCAACGGCCTGATCGTGCCGCTCCTGAATCTACGAGGCAGCCTGACTTCGTCGCCAGACAGCTCAGTCGTCTCGCGCGTGGAAGCGTCGCTGATGGACCGGCGGTTGATCGTCGCCGTGGACGGAACTCCGCTCTTCGACCCGATCGACTTCGAAATGACCGAGGACCCTATTGGCGGTTCGCTCTTCGCCAGTCCCGTCGGGCTGGGATTGGAAGGGAGTGGGGCCGAGGTTTCCGCGATCCGGTTGTACCGCGACGTTTTCTACACCGCGGCTCTGGCAGGTGCAACACGTAAGGCCTTCGGTGTCGACCGGCCTTATCAGCTCAAGGAGGGCGAATTCTTCGTCCTGGGCGACAACAGCGCGGTCTCCAATGACTCCCGGTTCTGGAAGCTAAGCCCCGTGGTCCGGGCCGAGATGTTCCTCGGCAAGCCGTTCCTCGTCCACCTACCCGGGCAGGTCATGCCCCTGAAGGTGTTCGGACGGTCGGTCTATTGGGTTCCAGACCCGAGGGAGATCCGCTACATTCGGTAGGTCGGTTCGGCCGCCACTCGATCTCTTCTGAGCAGGACTTGCCCGATGAGCCGGACCGTCACTCGGCCTGAACCGAAGACCAACGTCAGCCCGAAGCCCGTTGCCGCCACCTCGAAAGAGTCGTGGCGCGACACTGTCGAGCAGATCGTCGTGGCCTTCATCCTGGCCATCCTGATCCGCGCGTTCGACGCCGAGGCCTTCGTCATCCCGACCGGCTCGATGGCCCCCACCCTAATGGGCCATCACAAGGAGGTGGCTTGCCCGCAATGCGGGTTCGTCTACACCGTGAATGCCGCCGAGGAACCGGAGGGGGTTCGAAGAAAGCCCCCATTACGTGTCGACTCGAGTGTCTGCGTCAACTGCCGATGGACCGCGACCGGCCTGGCCGAGCAGCCGAGCTTCAAGGGCGACCGGATCCTGGTCAGCAAGTTCCCCTTCGAACTGCCTTTCCTCCCCGGCGCCCGCCCCCCCGAGCGGTGGGACGTGGTTGTCTTCCGATATCCCGAAGAGCCCGAGACAAATTACATCAAGCGTCTCGTCGGCCTGCCCGGTGAGCTGCTCCGAATCCATTACGGCGACATCCTCACCCGGGCGGCCGAGGCCGAACCGTTCACAATCAGGCGTAAGCCCACCGCCCATCAGCGGGCGATGCAGATGAACGTCAACGACGACCGTCACCGGCCAACCGCACTCGCGCAGCGCCCGGAATGGACGAGGTGGAAGGGGGAGAAAGGCTTCTCAGAGACCTCCCCGGGGACCTTCCAGGCTGAGGAAAAGGCCGACTCCGAGTTGAGGTATCGCCACCTCATCCCCGATCCTGACCAATGGTCCGAGCTTGCCGCGGGCCAGACCCCGGCCAAGTCGCCCAAGGCGAGCCTGATCACCGATTTCTACTCCTACAACACCGGGATCCTCGCCGGGTCGCCGAGAAACTGGGACTCGTCCTGGCGCCAGCCTCACTGGGTCGGCGACCTGACCACTTCGTTTGATCTGAAGTTCGACGACCCCAAAGGCATCGTCGAAGTCGAACTGATCGAAGGCGGTGTCAGTAATCGTTGCACGATCGATCTCTCAGACGGAATCGTCAGCCTCTCTCACGGCAACGCAACCCTCGGCGAGCCCATCGATCTCGACTTGAAAGCCGGTCAGACGAGCCGGATCGAGTTCGCCAACGTCGACAACCGCCTGACGCTCTGGGTCAACGGATCTTTGCCCTTCGGCGAAGGGCGGACTTATGACGACGAGGGGAAGGAGCGTCCGGCGCCGACTGCGGAGGACCTCAGCCCGGTGAGAATCCGGGTTCGCGGCGGGATGAGAGCCGCGGTGAGCGGGCTTGCCGTAAGTCGGGATATCTACTATACCCAGGTTCCCGGGGAGGTCGATTACAACGGCCTCTGGGAAGGCCGAGAGCCGAGGAACGCCTCGGACCTGATCGACATCCTGTCGGACCAGACCCACTTCGCCTGGCTCGGCACGCTGGAGCCGCGCGATTACAAGATCGGCCCCGATCGGTTCATGATGATGGGGGACAACAGCCCGCGGAGCAAGGACGGCCGGCAGTGGGGGACACGCGACCAGCTTGAGGAGGACCAGACCAATGGCTGGGATCCCTCGATCCGCGAGTCGTGGGAGGTCCCGCGGTCGCTCCTAATCGGCAAGGCGTTCTTCATCTACTGGCCCCACGGCAAGCCGTTTGGCCCCGAGATCCGAGTGGGCTCCGACTGGCGTGTACCGTTCCGGCCCTATTTCGAGCGGATGACACTCATCCGCTGACCCGACCGCGAACGGGCGTTTCGACGCGATCGCGACGAGGCAGATCAAGGAGGATCGGCCGATGGCCCTGCTCGACGTTCGAGGCCTGGAAAAGTCGTACGGATGGCGCCGGAGCCGCCGCAAGGTGGTCGACGGAGTGAACTTCGAGGTCCATCCCGGCGAGGTTGTCGGCCTGCTTGGCCCTAACGGCGCCGGCAAGACCACCAGCTTCCGGATGACCATCGGTCTGGTCGACGCCGACGCCGGCTCGGTCATTTTCGACGGTCAAGACGTCACTCGCCAAGCGATGTACCTGCGGGCTCGCGCCGGAATGGGCTATCTGGCTCAGGAATCCAGCGTCTTCAAGCAGCTGACCGTCGAGAATAACTTGATGGCGATCCTGGAAACCCTGCCAGGGGTCAATCGCCGCGAGCGCAAGATCCGCCAGGATGAGCTGCTCGAACTCTTCGGCCTGACCAAGATTCGCTACACCAAGGCCAATCGAGTCTCGGGCGGCGAGCGGCGCCGGCTGGAAATCGCCCGCTCCCTGATCACGCATCCCAAGCTGATCATGCTGGACGAGCCGTTCGCGGGCATCGACCCGAAGACGGTCGGAGAGATCCAGGTCGAGATCAGGGCGCTGGCCGAGCGGCAGAATCTGGGGATCTTGCTGACTGACCACAACGTCCGCGAAACGCTGGATGTGACCGACCGCAATTATTTGATCGCCGCGGGGAAGGTCATCGCCGAGGGAGATCGAGACTCGATCCTGAACAACCCCGAGGTAAGGCGGGTTTACATCGGCGAGCGGTTCGACGCGGGCCATCTACTCGACCGAAGGCACCGCCACGGGGTCGAAGGTCCCGCCGGGGACGGCCGAGCGATCGATGGATCCGGCTCCTCCGAGTCGCCTGCCGGAGTCGGGGGCGACGTCCTGATCGATCATCTCGACGACGAGCCGTCTCAGTCCTTGCCCAATCGCTGACGGAGCCGATCGAACTTGGCCCGGATCTCGCCGCCGCCGAGCTCCGGGTGGAGGATCGCCGTGCCATCAATAAGCTGGCGAGCCTCCTCAGCCTGGCCCGCCCGGTAATAGGCCAAAGCCTGGCCATATCGGGCGTCGAACCATGCTGGAGATCCCGTCTCCTGCTTGCGCCCTCGAAGACGCTGGACCTCGACGACGAGCCCTTGGGCATCGAGTCGGTCGTAAGAATCGGCCAGATCCTTGAGCTGGTCATCGCTCAGTGACGACGACGTCGCGACGGTGGCCAGTGCCCTTCGAGCGACCTGAATGTTCCCGCTCAATAGCAAGGCGCGGGCATTGCGGAGATTGGCCTCGACTTTCAGGTCGGCCGAAAGCGTCTCCAGATCGCGGACCACCTTGTCGGTCATCAGGCTCATGAGCATCCCGAAGCGACGGCGGACGACCTCGCTATCGGAAGCCACGGCATTCTGATCGAGGAGACGGGCGATACGGAGGAGGTCTGCGGCGGAGGAGCGGGTGACCAGGTCACGCGTCTCCTGCTCGGCCTCGATCATCCGGTTGAGCTTGGCCAGCGCGACGATCCGCAGCCGGCGGACCGAGTCTCGTAACTCCGGCGTTACCGAGGCCTTGAGGAGCCGATCGCAGATGTCCCGGGCGACTTCGGAGCTTCCGACGTCCGGGATCAGTTCGAGGCGTACACGGTCGAGCTCGATCGACGTCCTCTCAGCATCCGTCTTCGCGACGGACAGATTGTCGGCAATCCGGACCCGGGCGGCCTCGGCATCGGCGCGGACCTGGGTACGATCGCCGGTCTGACTGGCCGATTCCAGGGCCTGCTGGTCAATCTCGGCCATGGATCGGCGAGCATCGAGCCAGCGAGGGTGCGATTTCGGGACCGCCCCGAGGAGTTTGACGGCATCTTTGGTCCGGCCATCGACTCGGCAGACGCGGGCCAGCAGCCAGGCTGCTTCTCCCGCCGTCGGGTCGTCGGGATAGGCCTTGAGATGGTCTTCCAGGGCCTTCTGGTAGGAGGCAGCCGTGGAGCCAGCCTGACCGGCAGCAAGCCCTCGACCTCGGGCCATCGCCCGGATCATGCTCGCTTTGGGTCGAGATGGACCAGCATCGGGGTCGTCTATGACCCGGGTCAAGGGTCCTTCAACGGCTGAATAGAGTGCGGCCTGGAACAGGATCGCTCCCGCCCTCATTCGCAACGACGTCGCCTCGGGCTTGCGGCCCAGGACGACGGCACGTTCAGCCCCTTGCTCGGCGATCTCGGCGGCCCCTTTGGGATCGCCCGCTGCCAGCCGACATGCGGCCAGCAGGCCGAACTCTCGCGGTTCTGAAGTCGGTGCCAGCGTTCGGATCGAGCGACCGACTGCCAAACGAGCCCGGATGATCTCGGGTTCGTTTCGTTTTTCAACCTTCAGTAGCCGACCGAGGATCTCGGTATCGAGGGTCGGCCGAGTCGAATCGTCCTCGTTCAGCGTCGCCCGCTGAGCGAGACGGACGCGAACGGCCAACGCGACCCGGGCGAGCTCGTCTCCCTTGGCGGCATCAATCAGCTGGATTGCCTCGGGAAAGCTGCGGCGGGCCACGACGACCGCCACGCGAGCTTCCAGGAGGGCGAAGGCTGGGGGTGGGGGGGCGTTACGTGCGGCAGCCTCGATCGCCTGGTCGGCCCGGTCGAGGTTGGCCTTCCGATCGGCCTCATCTGTCAGAGCCCCCGTCCCCGGGTCTCGCTGGGCACCCATCCTGGTTAGCAGTTCCGACTTGAGGAGCAGGGCATATCCTCGAAGTCCGGGCTCGGTGATCGGGAGTTCGAGGAGCGACAACCCGAGCTTTTCCGAGCGATTGCGGGCCTCGATGTCTTCGGGAGTCAGGTCAACTCGGTCGATCAACGCCTGAGCCAGGCGGAAGCGGATGTTCTGGTCGAGGACCTCGGCCGCAACGTAATGCGACCCTTCGATCCGCTTCAGCCGACCGATCGCTTCATCGAGGAACTCGATGGCCTGCCCCCGGAGAGGCTTGGCATCCGACGCAGTTTCTGCCTGCTCGATGAGACTTCGGGCATTGGCCCAGAGGTAGACGGCCGCCTGGAACTCGAACTCTCGACGACGCGGCTGATCGGGGTGCGTCTTGCCGAAGTCGTCGAGCAACGCGACAGCCTGGCCCCAACGGGCGCGAGATGCTTCGGCCGTCGGAGCCGCATGGGCCGCCCGGTCGAGCGTGGCAGCCGCCTCGAGCGCGATCCGCTCGCGCTGGGCGACCGGGACGACCGAGTCTTCGAATTGCTGGCGCAGGTTCGAGACGTGCCGGTCCACCTCGTCAGCGGGCGACGGACTGCCAATGAGAGGGACCAAGGCCAGGGCAGCGAGGAGCGCGTGCACTCGAAGAAGCGGCATCGCTCGACGACCTCCTCAAGCAAGACAAAGGAAGGGACCGGCCTGTCGCCTCCATTCTAGCGCGCCGGTCGAATCCTGCCCTCCTTTGCGGCGGATTACTGCCGCTTGAGCAGTTCCCAGATCAACTTACGGTACTCAGGCTCGGTGCTCGGGCTGACGAACGAGACCGACGGCTCATATCCCCCCTCGCCATACGACTTCCTGAGGGGGATATACCATGGTCCACCATCGCCATAAGCGGCAACAGCCAGGGGGGTTGCACCGAATGCTGCCTGGGCCGCGAGCTGATATTCCACGAACGTCTCGGCCGGCAGATGGAGTAGATTTGCCGAACCGAGATCGAGCCTGGATAGGAGGATCGGGCGTTTGGTTGCGGCCCTCATGAGCCATCCGCACGTCATGGCCGAACGGTTCCGATCGACGACCGATTTAGACGAATTGGCGACGATTGCCTTCAGGGCATCGAGGTCGAGGTCTTCGCGAGACGTGAAATCAACCGGAGACGTAGTCCAGCTCATCTTCTCGAGTGGGTGAGACTGAGAGCCCGCGTCGGCGGCGACCATGGCGGCGTGGACTCGATCGGTGAGGATCGCGCGCATCGGCTTCGAACCGTCGTTGTACTTGCCCGCCGTGACGTTGCCGGCGGAGCCGGTGAAGTAAAGGTGCTGGGTCTCGGGCTCGTCGGCGTCTCGGCGCGCGCGGGCGAGGCCGACGAAGTCGGACGTGACCCGCCCGTCGCCGTAGTAGCTCATCGGGTGGGTTGTGTAGTAGTAGAGCCGGGCGAGGGTCCGGTCACCACTTCCGAAGCTGATCGATCGTAAGATCGGGTCGATCACTCCCTCGGGCTCGGCTCGTGCGGCGGGGTCCGTCGTCGAGCTCGTGCGGGTGAACCTGATCTTGCCGTCCTGGCCGATGACCCGCCTGTTGCAGGCCACCTGCTTGACCTCGGCATGGCCGACTCGAACCCGGTCGATCGGCTTGGAGCCGACGATCGAATCCCGGACCGACGCGGCTGAACGCTCCATCAGGGCCTCGACGAACCCATCATCGGAGATGAGCTGAGTCGCCCCTGCCTTCTTCAGCAAGGCATTTCCGTCGCGGTCGACGAACGGGGCGTTGTGCTGGTGGACGCAATGCAGAGCGACGCGATCGGGGCTGGTGTGTGCAGCCTTGGCCAGAGTCTCCACCCAGAGGCGGTGCGACTCGTTCATCAGGCCGGTCCAGTCGAGGGACGCCAGGACGATGGGATCCCCCGCCCCTTGCAAGACGATCCCACGCAGCCAGAGCGGGTCGTCAACGCCGACGACCGGCTTGATCCAGCCGCCGCAGAGCGGGTGCCCGATCGGCGGGGTCGCGTCGACCTGAAACCGGGCGAGGTGAATGTCTGGCATCGGTCCGGCTCTCCACCTCGAGAAACGTGCCGCCTTCGCCCCGACCGCCAGAAGTGGACGGTCGGGGCAAAGACGTGCCCAGGTCGATCAAGCGTCCAAAAGTTCGGCAGCAACCTTCTCCTTGGAGATCGACGTCTCGCGGAAGCCGACGGCGAAGATGACCATGCAGACCAGCGTGAGCAGGAATGGGCCCATCCAGATGCCCCTCCAGTTCTCGACGCCGGCGACGGTGTTGGCGTCGCGGATCCAGCCGGTGATCACGCTACCGACGATGGTTCCCATGCCATAGATCACGAAGACGAGCAGATTCTGCGCTGTGGCCTTGATGTCTTTGCTCGCGGCCTTGTCCACGTACATCTGGGCGACGACGAAGAAGAAACCGAAGGCGAAACCGTGGAGGGCAATGGTCACGATCATGAGCCACTGCGGCCGGCCGTACGCGGAAAGGCCAAAACGCAATGCCCACGCCCCGGCACCCAGGAGCATCGTATTCTTGACGCCCAACTTGGCCACGGCCATCGGCACGAAGGCCATGACGACCAACTCGGCGATCTGGCCGATGGTCATGAACGCGGCGATGTTCTTGGGGTCGATGCCGACCGACTCCAGGAAGTAGCTCTCGCAGGCGAAGTAGAACGCCAGCATGATGCCGACGAGCCCCGTGACGATGACGAGCACCGCGAACGAGGGGAAGCGCATCAGTTCCAGGCTCTCGAGCACCGCCGACTTCTTGTCGATCGGATCGGTGTCCTTGGCGGGCACGGGCGGGGTGTGCGGGAGCAGCAAGCAATAGAACCCGTACAGGATCGAAATCAGGCCGGCGACGCGCAGGCAGTCCCTGAAATTCGGCTCGCCGACGATCGAGATCGCGTGCAGTTGCTTCAGAGACGGGACGACGGCCGTCCTCCACCAGCCCAGGAAGCTCTCGAAGGGGCCGGTCATGCCGAGCAGGTCGGCGAACATCTTATAGAAGCCGAGGTTGTTGTAATCCAGATAGGCGGCGAACATCAGGCCGGCGATGATCCAGCCGATCGTCCCCCACAGCCTGATGCCCGGGAAGAATTGCTGATTCCCCTCGCCCAGGCTGCGAAACGTGATCGAGTTGGACAGGCCCATTGTGGGCATGTAGAGGTTGCAGTAGAGGAAGAGGAGGCCGAAAAGCGGCCAGAACGTGGTGACGTACGCCGATGCGATCAGTAAAAATCCGCCGATGAAATGGCAGAAGAACATGATCTTCTCGGTGGAGAAGTAGCGGTCCGCAAGCTGACCGACGACGAACGGGCCGATGATGGCGCCGAAGCCGTAGACGGTGAAGATCCAGCCGATCGCGACCGGCGCCAGCTTGATTCCATTATCGCCGAGGTGCTGCGCGACGTTGGGCAGCCAGATCCCCCAGATGAAGTACTGGAGGAACATCATGATCGACAGGCGGACGCGAAGGCCCAGGGTCATGGCCAATCTCTCCGGACGTGACGTTGGGGCGGGGACGGGGATCGGCGCCCCGGGATCGGCACAAATCTAACGACGAAGTTCATGCCAAGCCAGCACTTGGAAGTTCGAGCCCGGGAAATTCGGCCGGGATTCGGCGGTTATTCCGGCAGCCACGAAAGGAGCCGCCGGACGACGGAACCGCAGGTGTGCTCGACGGCCCAGGCGTGGCGTGCCTGAGCAAGGCCGTCATCTGAGCCCGCGTCGACGATCGACCGGACTGCTTCGAGGAACGCGGGAGTGGTCGCGGCGACTGCGAAAAGGTGGGAGTAAAGCAGACACTCGGGCAGGGCGGTTGACACGATCGGGCGGCTGCTCCCCATGTAATCCATGATCTTGGTGGGGCAGCAGGCACGGTTGAACGGGTGATCGGCGAGGTACGGGATCAAGCAGACGTCAAAAGCCCGGTTATAGGCATGGATCGAAACCTGAGGCCGCCAGCCCAGATGGTGGACATTAGGCAGCGAGAGGCACGTCTGACGCCCCTCGGGCTCGTCGGGGCTGAGCCGACCGATAAGAATGATCGAGGCGGCGGGCATCGAGCGGGCGAGCGTCTCAACGAGGCTCCAGTCGACCCGGTCCTCCATCGTGCCGACGTAGCCGAGATAAGGTCGGGGCAGGTGGGTCAGGTCAGCCGGGGCCTCGGCCGGCGTGGGCCAGGCCCTGTCGTCAATCGAGCCCCTCGGTGCCCCGTGAGGAAGGTGATGGACCTTGTGCGCCGCGGCCGGGACGGCGGCCCGCAGTTCGTCGGCGCGGAGGGCCGAGACGCAGACGGTGAGCGTCGACTCGCGGACCGCCCGAAGTTCCAACGCACGGACCTCGTCGGCCGCCCTGGGCCAGTAGAGCGAATAATCGTCCACGTTGTAGTAGACGTGGTCATCGGGCGAGATCATGTCGCGCAAGTACAAGTAATGCGGATAGGTGAAGACCAGGCTCAGGCGACCGCCCGCCGCATGCTCGCTGCGCCATTTTCGAACGGCCCGGGCAATCGGCCTCATTCCCAGCCTGGGGAAGCGTTTCATCCAGCCGCTGGGGAGGATGAGGTCCCGCTCCCATTGCCCTTGATTCTTGCGTTCCAGCGTCCCGCCCCACGACCACGGTGGAATCCCGCGTCGGAGCGCATTGTTGTAATCCATGCACTTGAGCAGGAGCGTCGATGCGAGGCCCTCGGGTATCTCGCCGAAGAGATTCTCGGTGGTGAACCAGTTGGCGTCGGCGACGACCAACGCGCGTCGAGAGGTCGGATCGTTGCGGAGAGCGGCCCGATCTCCGGCCGCGATCGCCCTGCTCGTTCCTTTCGCGCCGTCGTCCCCCGATCGCGGCTTGGCCATTGCAGACTCCGGGATGCCTCGAGCTCATCCCACCGTTGAGGCCCACAACTTGAGGTGGGCGCGATCTGCCCCCGCCCCGAATGCGGTCGGCGAGCTTAGGCCCGACTGTCCAGATTTGTCAATGAAGGGGGAGTTCCTGTAAACTCACGCCTTCAAAAATCCTCTCCCCGGAATCCGCTAGCCGGAGAATCGACGACCCATGCCTCCGGACCCGTCCGCCAAGAATCTCGACCGGATGTGGAAGTTCGCGGCCAAATATGCGGAAAAGAGCGGGACCGCCTTCCACCCGCAGCCGGACATCACCGAAGGGGTCATCCTCGGCCTGGCCCGCAACCAGGACGAGATTGGCCGGCCCCTCTGTCCCTGCCGGTTCTACGCGGACAAGCAGGCCGAAATCAAGAAGCGGACCTGGATCTGCGCCTGCGAGGACATGAAGAACTACAAATATTGCCACTGCCTCCTCTTCGTCCGGCCCGACGGCCTGCCCATCACGGAGCACCTGCCCGAGGACCACGAGGGCCGGCAGTCATGGGGCGACGTCGAGGACCCGACCCCGGAGAAGGGGCGAGAAGGCTTGCGTACCGGCCCCGCGGGCAAGGCGACGGCCCAGGACGACTGAGCGTCATCGCCGGGCCAGCCCCTGAAGATCGACGTCTTCCAAATCGAGGATTCGCGTCCGATGCATTCGCCCCAGTCTCGCCGCCCTCGGGTCGTCACGCTCATCGCATCCATCCTCGCGGCCGCGTTTGCGGCGGGTCACGCGAACGCTCAGGATCGCATCAAAGCGATGCCTGGGTATGAGCGTTACTCGGAAATGAGCAAGAAGATCCCGGGGTCGGTGAAGCCGGGGACCCTGACGACCCGATGGGCCGACGGCGGGAAGTCGCTCGAGTTTCGCAAGGCGGGGAAGATCCGGCGGCTGGACCTGGAGACACGCAAGTCAGCGGAGATCGACGCGTTCGGCGAGTCCAAGTCAGAGCCCGCGAATCGGTTCCACGGCGCCCCTGGCCGCGGCCGGCAAGTGGAGGCGGAGATGTCTCCCGATGGCACGCTGAAGGCGTTCCACCGGGCCAGGGACCTCTGGCTGAGCGACCCCAAGGGGGTGATCGAGACGCGGATCACCGCCGACGGGAGCGAATCGAAGCGGATCAAGAACGGAACCGCGAGCTGGGTCTACGGCGAGGAGCTGGAGCAGAACCGGGCCATCTGGTGGTCGCCCGACAGTAAGAAAATCGCCTTCTATCGGTTCGACGAGGGCAAGGTCGTCGACTATTACCTTGGCCTGGACCAGCTCGACCTCCAGAGCCGCGTAGGTGCCGAGCCCTATCCCAAGGCGGGCTCGCCCAACCCGGTGGCCGACCTGCTTGTTTACGACACCGAGACGAAGACCACCTCGACCATGGACGTGCGAGGCGGCAAGCCATTCGGCGACGACGTGATGGGACACTACGTCTACCGGGTGGCCTGGTCGCCGGACGGTAAGGAGCTGCTCTTCAACCGGACGAATCGGCATCAGAACATCCTCGAATTCGCCGCGGCGAACCCGAAGACGGGGGCCGTCCGCGTCATCGTCCGCGAGGAGTGGCCAGCGAGCTGGGTTGAGAATTCCCCTCCGCTCCGGTTCCTCGATGGGGGCAAGGAGTTCCTCTGGATCTCCGAGAGGAATGGATATCGGAATATCTACCGATATGATCTCGCCGGGACGCTGATCGCGGTGGTGACGGACCATGAGTTCGAGGTCGCCTCGATCGAGCGCGTCGACGAGAAGGCCGGCCTCGTGCATTACCTGGCCCGCAGCGGAGACAACCCGCTCAAGCTCCAACTCCACCGCGCCATGCTGGATGGAGGAGGCGACGTCCGGCTGACCGACCCGAGGTGGCATCACGAGGTCGACCTCGCCCCCGACGGCCGCCACTTCCTGGACGTCTCTCAGTCCCATGACACGCCCCCCACGACAAGGCTGATCGACGCCGAGGGAAAGGTGCTGGAGACTCTGGCGGAGAGCGACGCATCGACGTTCGAAACATTGGGGTTGAAGAAGGTCGAACTCCTGAAGTTCAAGGCCGCCGACGGCGAGACGGACCTGTACGGAATGCTGCACTTCCCGTCAGGGTTCGACCCGAGCCGCCGCTATCCACTGCTCGTGAACGTCTATGCAGGCCCCGCGACGAATGGAGCGAGGGAGACATTCTCAACGCCCAGCGCAATGACCGAATATGGCTTTCTGGTCGCCTCGTTCGACTCCCGGAGCGCCGCGGGCCGCGGGAAGAAGTTCCTCGACGCGATCTACCGGAAGCTGGGGACGGTCGAGGTCGACGATCAGGCCGCGGGGGTCAAGTCGCTCTGGTTAAGGTCCTATGTGGACAAGGACCGGGTGGGGATCTTCGGGACATCATACGGCGGCTACGCGACCTTGATGGGCCTGATCCGTCACCCTGACGTGTTCCGCGCCGGATGCGCGATGTCGGCCGTGACCGACTTCCGCAACTACGACACGATCTACACGGAGCGCTACCTGAGGACTCCTCAGGAGGACGCGGCCGCGTACGACGGGGGCTCGGCTGTGAAGCAGGCCGAGAAGGTGAAGGGGGACTTGATGATCTACTTCGGCACCGCCGACGACAACGTCCACCCCTCCAACGCACTCCAGATGATCCGGGCCCTGAACCAGGCTGGCAAGAGTTACGAGGTCCAGATCGGCCCCGACCAGGGGCACACGGCTCTCTCGGGCGGACGAATGATGGAGTTCTTCATCGAACACCTCATCATCGCCCCCCGGCGTTGAACGGTTGTAAACGGGCTCAGTCGCGCGGCGGGAAGATGTCTGGCTCGATCTGATACCCTTCAGCCAGGGCGTTGGTCGTATTGAACATGGCGACGACGGCCATGACCTCGCCCAACCCCTCGGCATCAAGGCCGAGCTTGCGCACGGCCGCGGTGTGCGAGTTGATGCAGTAGGCGCACCCGTTAGTCGCGGAGACGGCCAGGGCGATGATCTCACGCGTCAAGGGATCGAGACGTGTGACCTTGCCCGTGGCCTCCGGGTGCATCGTCGACTTCAGGCGGGTCCAGGTCGATTCGAGGAGGTCGGGGCTGGTCGCCAGCACGCGCCAGATGTTGGGGACGAAGTCGATCTTCTTGGTCGCCTTGATGTCTTCATAGATCGCGGCGACACGCGGGCTGGCGGCGGCCTCGTCGACGGGATTGACGGTGGCCACGGGTCGGTCTGACATCGGATCGTCTCAGGGTCGGAGGTCAGGCGAGCAAGCCGGTGGCAATCTCGCCGTGAACGTCGGTGAGGCGGAAGTCCCTGCCGCTGTAGCGATAGGTCAGCTTGGTGTGGTCGATGCCCATCAGGTACAGGATTGTGGCGTGGAGGTCGTGGACGTGGATCTTGTCCTCGACCGCGACGAAGCCGAGCTCGTCGGTGGCTCCGTGGATATGTCCGCCCTTGGTCCCGCCGCCGGCAAGCCACATCGAGAAGCCCAGGCTGTGGTGATCGCGGCCCTTCGACCCTTCGCTGGTCGGGGTGCGGCCGAACTCGCCGCCCCAGACGACGAGGGTGTCGTCGAGCATGCCGCGGGCCTTAAGGTCCTTGAGTAGAGCCGCGATGGGCCGGTCGGACTTGGCGGCGTGGTCGCGGTGGTTGAGGATGTCGGCGTGGTCGTCCCAGGGCTGGCCGTCACCATAGTAGACCTGGATCATGCGGACCCCTCGCTCGGAGAGGCGACGCGCGATGAGGCAGGCATCGGCGAACTCGCCCTTGCCGTAGGCCTCGCGGGTGAGGGTCGACTCCTGGCTGATGTCGAACGCGTCCTGGGCCTCGAACTGCATGCGATAGGCCATCTCGAGCGACTGGATCCGGGCTTCGAGTCGGGCGTCGTGGCCCCCTCGTGCGGCGAGGTGGGTCTCGTTCATCGTCTTGAGCAGATCCAGCTGCGTGCGCTGGGCCGGACGGTCGAGGCCCCGATTCGAGAGATGGGCGATGATCTTCTTGGGATCCATCGACTTGTTATCGATGTGTGTCCCCTGATAGATGCCCGGCAGGAAACTGTTGCTCCAGAGCTGCGGGCCGACGACCGGCTTGCCGGGGCAGAGGACGACGAAGCCTGGGAGATTCTGGTTCTCGCTGCCCAGGCCATACGTCAACCAGCTGCCCATGCTCGGGCGCGTGGGCTGGATGATGCCTGAGTTCATCATCAGCAGGGCGGGCTCGTGATTGGGCACGTCGGTCTGCATCGACCGGATGACGCAGAGGTCATCGGCGCAGGTGGCGACGTGCGGGTAGAGCTCGCTGATGTCGATCCCGGCGCGGCCGTGCTTGCTGAACTTGAACGGCGAGCCCATCAGCCGGCCGCCCGTCTTGCGGCCGGTGTAAATCTTCTCGGGAGGGGCTCCGCCGTCGCGTTTCGAAAGGGCGGGCTTGGGATCGAACGTGTCGACGTGGGACGGGCCGCCGTTCATGAACAGGAAGATGACCCGCTTGGCACGGGCTGGATAGTGGGCAATCCGCGGGGCCAGCGGGTTTTCCGGGCTAACGGGAGATGCGACATCGGCGCGGGCGTCGCGCGTCGCCTCCGATGCCAGCATGCCGGCCAGTCCCACGGCCCCGAAGCCTCCGCCGATGCGCCTGAGCAAGTCTCGCCGGCTGAAATTCGATCCGTTCATCGTCGTCTCCTCCCCTCGAGTTCGCGGCTGGATTCAATCGACGAAGAGGAACTCATTGCTGGCCAGGAGCACCTGCGCCAGCTGCGGCCAGCGACCCTTGGCGTCGGACGACAGGAAGGCCGTGGCAACCCTCACCTCCGCCTCGGTCGCGTCGCGGCCGTAAAGGAGCCGATAAGCGATCCGTACTCGTCCCGAGTCATCCTTGGCGTCGGCGGCTTGCAACCTCGCCACCAGGGCCTTGGATCGGTCTTCCATGAACGGGCTGTTCAGGACGAACAACTCCTGGACCGGGACCGAGGTGATGGAACGCTGCTCCGACGTGGCATTAGGGTCGGGGAAGTCGAACAGCCTGAGCAGCCGGTCGAGATTATGGCGGCTCACCGACGCGTAGAAGGTGCGGCGGACATTGGCGGCATCGGTCAGCTTGGAGGAAGGGCCGCCCAGGCGACCATCCAGTTCCCCGGTCACGGCGAGGAGCGAGTCACGCCACGGCTCGATCTCGAGCCGACGGCGATTGGCCCGCCAGAGGAGCCGATTTTCGGGGTCCACCTCGGCATTGGCCGGCAAGTCGACGGCGGCGAGCTGATACGTCGCCGAGAGCATGATCTCCCGATGCAGCGACTTGATCGACCAGCCGCCGTTCACGAAGGTCGCCGCGAGGTGATCGAGCAGAGCGGGGTGGCTGGGCCGCTCGCCGAGCTTGCCAAAATTCGAGGGGGTCCCGACCAACCCTTTGCCGAAGTGCTGGGCCCAGACCCGGTTGACGAAGACCCTGGCCGTGAGCGGATTTTCGGGGCTGGCGATCGCATTCGCCAGTTGCAGCCGGCCACTCCCCTCAGCGTAGGTGGAAGGCTCGCCGGCGGCCAGGACGGACAGGAAGTGGCGGGGCGCCTCGGCCCCCAGGTTCTGTGGGTTCCCCCGGAGATGAACCTTCATATGGGCCGGATTCGGGCCCTCGGCCAGCGAGTGGACGACGTCGTACTTCGGGGGGAGTTGCTTCGTCAACTCGTCGACCTTCGCCTTCAAGGCCGCAAGCGATTGCTTCGCGGGCCCGGGGAGACTGTCTTCGATCTGATCTTTCGGTAGGTTCAGGATCCCCTGGTCGCCCAGGTAGCTTGCGAGGAGTTTGACCGAAGCCTCGGAAATCGGCTTCAGGGCCTCGGCGGGGAGCTCGGTCTGATTCTCGAGAGAGGCCGCGCGGTGCTTTTGCAATGCCTCGTCGAGTTCGGCCGACGTCTGCACGTAGGCTTGCAACGCATTCGCCGCGACTTTCACTGCGTCGAGCGCCGCTCGGTCCGCAGAGAGGTCGCGGGCGGGATCCAGGTCCTTGATGACCTTGCGAAGTCGAGCCAGTTCGGGCGCGGGTGCCTCGGACTCGGGGTCGAGAAGCTTGATCCAGCGATCGAGGATCGCCACATTCAGGTGTTCAGCCTTGGCGTACTCTGCTGTCTTGGCCTCGACGCCGCCTTTGCGTCGATTGCCGACGATCCAGGCTCCGGTGACGTAGCGCGAGATATCCGCCAGGGCAGCCCTCGAAAGGAGTTTGCCCTGCTCGGATCGGAAGGACTTGATGGCCTTCTTCGCGTCTTCGAGGCGGGCCGACGCGGCGTCATAGACGGCGACGGTCTCGGGCGGGGCAAGGGGCTGCTCTTTGTACTGTGTGCTGGCGAAGATACCGGCGAGGGCGTAGTAATCGGCCGTCGGGATCGGATCGAACTTGTGGTCGTGGCAGCGAGCACAGGCGACGGTCAGACCGAGCACGCCGCGGGCGAGGGTGTCGACTCGGTCGTCGATCTCGTCGAAGACCGCAGCCCCGTAATAGACAGGTCCGAGGGCGAAGAAGCCGAGGGCCTTGAGCCGTTCGAGCCGATCTGGCCCTTCCACCAGGTCGCCGGCGATCTGCTCGACGAGGAACCGGTCGTAGGGCTTGTCATCATTCAGGGCCTTGACGACCCAGTCACGATAGCGGAACCCCTGCGGGTAGACTCGGGCCTCGAAGGTGTGTGCCTGATCTTCGCCGTAGCGTGCGACGTCGAGCCAATGCCGGCCCCAGCGCTCGCCGTAGTGGGGACTGGCCAGCAGGCGATCGACGACCTTCCGGAAGGCATCAGGCGACTCGTCGGCGACGAACGCGTCGACATCCTCGGGGCGAGGCGGGAGGCCCGTGAGGTCGAAGCTCGCACGACGGATCAGCTCGCGTCGGCCGGCCGACGGGACAGGCTTCAGGCCCTTGGCTTCCAGTTCACTCAGGACATAGTAGTCGACCGACGTCCTGGCCCAGTCGGCATCTTTGACGAGTGGCGGCGGCGTGTCGCGGACGGGCTGGAAGGACCAGAACGCCCGATCGTCGTCCGAGATCGTGGGCTTGGTCGCGACCGATTCCGACGCAGGGGGGCGAATCTCGGAGAGATTCTCGGGCCAGACGGCGCCGTCGCGGACCCAGCGCGTCAGCGACTCGATCTCGGAATCCTTGAGCTTCGCCTTGGGAGGCATCTGGAGGTCGCCGGCATAGCGGATCGCCTCGATGATCCGGCTGACATCGGGCTTGCCCGGCTCCATGGCCGGGCCCGACTCGCCGCCTCGCATCAAAAACTCGCGGCCATCGACCCTCAGGCCTGCCTTGGCCTTCTTGGAGTCGTGGCACGCCTGGCAGCGGGCGACCAGGACGGGCCGGACCGAGGTTTCGAAGAATTCGATGCGAGCCGCGTCGTCTGCGGACGGCTTCACCGGTTCCGCGGCTCTTGCCATCGGCGAGGCGAGCAGCATCGACGACGCGAGGATTGCGTAAGGCGTTAGACGCGGCATGCGGCAGGCCTCCACGAGCGGGTCTGGAGGGGCGGGCGGGGCGAGAGGGTTGGGCGGAGTGCAGTCGATCCGGGAGATTGATCGAGCGTTGAACAGACAAATCTTACCGTATCAACTCACCTCGTGCAATTTAGAACGAAGACACTCGTCCGAAGGAACCCGTGCCGAGGCGAGAAGTCTCCTCGGCACGGGCCAATCGGATGAGCGAGCCGAGGTTCAGTCGAGGGGCTTGACCTTGATCTCGCGGAACTGCACGGCGTCGCCATGGCCGGCGAAACCGAAGAAGCCACTGGTCCGATCCTTGCCAGGGTGGGGGCTGTTGGCCATGAATTCATGGACCTTGGAGAGGTCGGCGTCGAGGATCACGCTGCCGTTCAGTTCGACGCGAATCTTCGAGCCTTTCACGGTGACCTCCTCGAAGTTCCACTCGCCGACGGGCCTGAGGTAGCCGGTCTTGGAGGCGACCATGCCGTAGGACGAGCCATTGCGCTGACGCGGGTCGATCTTGTCGTACTTCGACGAAGTGTCGTCCAGGACCTGGATCTCGGTCATCCCGGCGTAGGCGGGGTCGCTCGCGCCCTCGCCCGGGTAGCGGATGGCGAGGCCGTTATTGCCGCCGGGGGGGAGCTTGTACTCGACCCGCGCGACGAAGTCGCCGAGCGGCTTGCCGGAATAGAGAACCCCGCCGGTGCCCGGCTTGCAGATGATCGCTCCGTCCTTCACCTCGTAATTCGCGACGGCACCGGCCCAGCCTTCGAGGGTCTTCCCATCGAAGAGGGGCTTGAAGGAGTCGTCGTTCTTGGAGGCGAGATAGGCGTTGGCCTCGTCGGCGGGGATCTCGCGGAGGAAGACATTCTTCCAGCGGATCTCGCCCCCGTGCGTCTGGAGCTGGATCACGCCCTTGGCGAACAGGGGCGACTCGCGATCCCAGAAGTTCTCCATGATGGCATGGTCAACGACGAGCTTGCCGTTGAGGTGCACGCTGGTCCGGGCGCCGACCTGGACGATTCGCAGGCGGTTCCACTCGCCGAAGGGCTTGTCGGCCAGGACCAGCGGATCCTTGCCGGGGGCTCCGGGGCTGTTGTTCCAGAGGGCACCCGAGCCTTTGTCGGCGCCAAGCTTCCACTTGCCGCCCGCCTCGGTGGTGTCCCAGATCTGGACCTGGGGGGTGCCCCTCAGGTAGATCCCGCTGTCCGCCTGGGCGACGGTCTTGTAGTCGATCAGCAACTCGATGTCGCCGTATTCTTTCTCCGTCGTCAGGTAGGCGCCATGGCCGTCATTGACGAGGTCGCCGTCGACGACGGTCCAGTGCTTCTTGGCGTCGGCGAAGTCCTCGGCGCTCTTCTTCTGCCGGGCTTCCGGGGTCATCTCGGCGAGCTTGCGTGGGTCGAAATGGGGCAAGGCGGTCCAGCCGGCCAGATCTTTGCCGTTGAAGATGGCGACAAATCCCTTCGGGGGCTTATTGCCCTCCTGGGCCGACGCCACCAGAGACGTTAGCCCGACGAAAAGGAACAAGGCGGCGGCCGCAGACAGCATTGATCGTTGGGGCATGGGTGATTCCAGGCGAGTTACGGGGTGGGCTCCGACCTCAAGGAAGCCCGATTGTAACGCGTGGATGACGCCAGGCGAGGGCCATGAGCCGATTCGGTCGCGCGAGACTTCTGCCCGGCGCCAGGTCGTTGGGTCGCGAGGGTCTTGACCTGGCTTCTCCGAAGGTCGACAACGTGGCTTCGTCACCGGCGAACCCGCCGAGATGGCGGCCGTCGGGCCCCGGTCCATCCCTGGCCACCTGCGCGAGCCTATTCATGTCGAAGAAACGGCCCGAACTCGCGGCCCTGCTGCTCCTCTCGTCCTGTGCCCTGATCGCGTCGTCCGCGGACGCCGCGCAGGCCGCCGGCTTCGCGGATAAGAAGCTCGAGGCCGCGGTCCGTCAGGTCCTCCGCCTGGACGAGAAGGCAGAGCTGACCGACGAGAAGCTCAAGAATGTCTACATCCTCGAGGCCCCCGAGAAGGAGATCGCCGACCTGAGCGGCCTGGAGGCATGTACGAACCTCGCGCTCCTCAGGCTCTCGAAGAACAAGATCGTCAACGTCGGCCCCCTCAAGGATTTGTCGCACCTCCAGTCGCTCGACCTCTCCGGCAATCAGATCGAGGACGTCAAAGCCCTCTCCGGGCTGGCCCAGCTCCAATATCTCGACCTGTCCGACAACAAGGTGGTCGAGATCGCCGGGCTTGAGAAATTAGCCAAGTTGTCCGCGCTCAACATCAGCAAGAATCAGATCAAGGATCTCGGACCGGTCGGCCAGCTCAAGGGTCTGGCCTCGTTCTATGCCAACAAGAACCTGGTCGAGGACATCACCCCACTGGCGAACCTGAAACGACTCTCGACCCTCGACCTGAACGACAACAAGGTCGTCGACGTCACCCCGCTGGCGGCACTGAGCGACCTGAATCTCGTGCTCCTGGAGCGGAACGCCATCGTCGACCTTTCGGCCTGGGTGAAGGCGGCGAAGGCCGATGCAGAGGGCCCGAAGCGGTTCTCGCCCTTCCTCAGGCTGTACCTCACCGGCAACCCTCTGACCGAGGCCGCCGCCGGCGAGCAGATCACGGCGCTGAAGTCGGCCGGCGTGAAAATCCTCGAGAACGACGCGAAGTGATGTTCTTCGTCGGTGGAATCGCCGAGGTTTCGGCCTCGGATCGGATGTCCTGGCGCGTTTGATGGCCTGCTACGAGACGGCGAAACTCAGGCCGGGGCTCGATCGAGGAGACGGCGATGGAAGGAAGTTCGCTGAAGGGACACCTCCTCGTGGCGAGTCCGACGCTGACCGAGGGGAATTTTTCCAGGACCGTGCTCCTCATGCTGGAGCACAACGACGCCGGGGCCGCCGGCGTCATCCTGAATCGGCCCACCGAGATCAGCGTTGGCAATTTCGCCCGCGAATTCCTGTCCGAAGACCTGGAGTGGGAGAAGTTCCTCCACATGGGCGGGCCCGTTCCCGGTCCGCTCCTGGTGCTCTTCGGCGGCGATGGCGACCCGGATCGCGAGATCATCGCGGGCGTGTCGAGCACGGCCGACACCGACCTGATCATGGAAATCTTGCAGGAGAAACGGGAGCCCTCGCTCATCATCGCCAACTATGCGGGATGGTCCGGGGGTCAGCTCGAGGCCGAAATGCTGGAAGGCTCGTGGCTTGTGCACCAGGCCACGCCCGGGCTCGTCTTCTGGGCCGAAGATCATGATTTCTGGGATGAAATGATCCGCCAGATCAGCTCGACCAAGCTGAACGACCTGCTGGGCGTCGGTCGACTCCCCGGCGACCCGTCCAGGAATTAGCGGTGCCCTGGCCCCGATCGAGACGCTTCGAGGCCAGAAATCAGGCCCGACTGATGATTCGTGTCACTCGAACAGAAGAGTATCCGATGGTCACGACGAATCCGAACGTGCTCCGATCCACGATCTTCGGGATCGTCGCCGTCACCGCAGTGACCTGGGTCGCCCCCGGCCGGGCCGCCGATCTCTCAGTCGGAGGTGCGACCTCCAGCATCACGCCGGAAGGCCCGGTCGCGCTGGCGGGGCAGATGCGGACTCGGATCGCTCGCGACGTCAAGAGCCCCGTCACCGCGACGGCCCTGGCGTTGGAGTCCAAGGAAGGATCCAAAGTCCTCGATCAAACGATCCTCGTCTCGTGCGATCTCGTCGTCATCGATGCCGCAGTGCTCACCAAGGTCCGCGAACTCGTCCGTGGCCGTCTACCCGACTTCGATGCTCGCAAGCTGGTGTTGAGCGCGACTCATACGCATACGGCGCCCGTCATGGAGGAGGGGAGCTACGAGATCCCCAAGGACGGCATCATGCAGCCCGACGCGTATTCCACCTTCTTGGCGGGGCAGGTCGCCGATGCCGCGGTGAAGGCCTGGCAATCGCGAAAGCCCGGCAAGGTCGGCTGGGGCCTGGGGCACGCCGTCGTCGCCCAGAACCGAAGGGCAGTCTATGCCGATGGGCGATCGGTGATGTACGGCGCGACGAATGCCCCCGATTTCCGCGGCATCGAAGGGCCCGAGGACCAAGGAGTCGAGGTCCTGTTCTTCTGGGACGCCGCCGGTAAGCTCATCGCGACGGCGATCAACGTCGCCTGCCCGTCGCAGGAAGTTGAAGGAGAAAGCTCGGTCAACGCCGACTTCTGGCACGAAGTGCGGCAGGCCTTGCGGGCTCGCCACGGAGATGACCTGCTCGTCCTCGGCTGGACGGGAGCGGCCGGGGACCAGTCCCCTCACCTGATGTATCGCAAGAAGGCCGAGGAGCGGATGAGGGCGCTCCGCAAGCTGAGCCGGCTTGATGAGATCGCCAAACGGATCGTCGGGGCCTGGGATGAGGCCTACGAAGGGGCACGCCAGGAGCAGGTGAGCAACCCCACCTTGATCCACAAGGTCGAGACGGTCGAACTACCCGTCAGAACGGTCACCGAGGCCGAAGCCGCCGCGGCGAAGGCGAAGGTCGAGGACCTTTCCAAGGACCCGGCCAACCGGACCTCCATCCGCTGGCATCAGGGGGTCGTCGACCGCTTCGAACGGCAGAAGTCGGGGACGGTCCAGCCGTTTTCGATGGAGTTGCACGCGATCCGCCTCGGCGACGTGGTGATCGCCACCAACGTCTTCGAGCTCTACACCCAGTATGGAATCCAGATCAAGGCACGCAGCCGGGCGCTTCAGACGTTCATCATCCAGCTTGCAGGCCCGGGCAGCTACCTTCCCACGGAGATCGCCGCCAAGGGCGGGGGTTATAGCGCGATCGCCGAGAGCAACCTCGTTGGCCCCGAAGGGGGGCAAGTGCTCGCCGATCGGACCGTCGCACTGATCAACTCCCTCTGGCCCGCGGAATAAGGACGAACGCGTGCCATGCCCGGCCCGATCGCGGCATGGCACGCCGGTCCTCGGTCAGGCGCCGATGATCGAGTCGAAGACGCGGACCTTTGCCCAGGTCGGCTTGTTCTGCTCGATGAACTTGAGGTGGCGGGGCGCCACCTGATAGGCGTCGTGGGCCTTGACGCTGTCGAAGACGACGTGGAGCGCAACGTCGAAATCCCGGTCATTCACGGGGCGTTGATACTGCTCCGCCAGGTGACCGACGGAGAAGTAGACCTCTCCCTCGTGTCCCGAGAGATGTTCGCGGCACGCCGCGATGAGCGCATCCCGGGCTTCGGTTGAACGGTCGGTCAGCGTGAAGTAGACGATGTGGGCCAGGTTCGCGGAGGTTTCATCGGCGGTCGACATGCGATGGATCCTGGGTCGGTGCGTGAGTCGGGAAGGCCGTCCGGCCGGGAGGTCGGGGCAACATGATGACGCGACCACGGCCGCTGGGCAAGGCTCGACCGGAGAGGGGCGGCGTCGGTCCTACTCGTCGTAGGAGAACACCCGGACTCCCTTGACCAGATCGCCGATCGAGACGGCAGTTTGGCCGGGGAAGACGCAGTAGGTGGGGAAGGGGTCGGTGCCGTCGATGATGAGCTGACGCTCGTTGGGCTGGCGGAAGCCGACGTCGCAAGGCTGGTGGCCGGTGATGAAGAGGTCGACGTCGGCCATCTGGGCGAACCGATCGAGGGTCTCCGGCTGAGTATCCCGGCCCCAGGTCAGGGCATAGACGGTGCCGCCGCGTGCCATCTGCTCGGGCGTGAAATCGTCGGATTCGAGGACGGCAAGGTCGACCCGGTCGAGGTCGAAGCCGTCGGGAATTGTGTGACAGAGCATGACCCGATTGGGCAGGCGGACGGCTAGGGCAAAACTGCGGAAGAGTTCGTGATAAGCCGTCATGATCGGGTCGGCCATCTCGCCGTATGCGGTCTCGACTCCCTGGCGGAAGAGGCCATTGAGCGGGACGCCAGCCTTGGCGATCGACCGGCCGGTGATCTCCGACAGCTCATGGTTTCCCATGATGACATGCAAGCGATTGGGATACTTGCACTTCAGGGCGGCGATGATGTCGACGAGCTGGTGCGACTTGTCTCCCCGATCCTCGGTGTAGTGGCGTGGCCCGTGCACCAGTTCCTGCAGGACCAGATGCCGTTTCGGGTTCGCGTCGAGCGCCGCACGCTCCAGGATGCCACGGAAGGCCGGGGTATTGCCGTGCAGGTCGCCGACGACCATGACGTCTTCGGCGTCGACGGGCCTGACGGTGGCGCCCGTCCTCCCCGGTGTGCCGCGGAAGAGGACGGTGGCCTTCTGGACCGTGGCGAGCACTTTCTGGGGATCGGGCATCGTCGAGTTCCGCGGAGGGCGCTTCAGCCAGTGTGTCTATCGGACCGGATCGATCGTCGGTCTTGGACCTACGAATTCAGCTCGAGCGCCTCTTCCCAGTGTTCATAGAGCGCGGCGAGCGCGTTCTTGAGCTCTTCGTGCGCGAGATGCAGGTCGCGGACCTTGACGGGGTCTCGATAGGTGGCGGGCAGGCCGAGCGACTCCTCGACCGCGGCGAGCTTGGCCTCTTCCAGGCCGATCTCACGCTCGACCTCGGCGGCCTTGCGGTAAGGATACTTTCGCTTTCGGCGTTCGGTCTTGCCGTCGTCCTTCGAGCCGGTAGGCTGCGGCTTCGCGGCGACGGCAGCATTGGCCTTTGCGGCCTGAGCAGCGCGGGCCTCGTCGGCTTGTCGCTGATAGAACTCGTAGTCGCCTTCGACGACGCGGGCCTTGCCGTCGGCGACGACGATGATGCGATCGGCAACCTGGTTGAGGAAGTAGCGATCGTGGCTGACGACCAGGATCGTCCCCTCGAACTCGCGGAGCGACCGCTCGAGGGCCTCGCAACTCCAAATATCCAGGTGATTCGTCGGCTCGTCCATCACGAGGAGGTTGGCGGACGTGGCCGCAAGCCGTGCCAGGGCCGCCTTGGCCTTCTCGCCACCTGAGAGCTTGCCGACGTTGGAGAAGACGATGTCGCCGGAGAGTCCGAACCGGGCCAGGATATCTCGGAGGTCTTCCTGGAGGAGGTCGGTCTCGCCGTCGGGCCAGACGGCACGCAGCACGGAGGTCTCGGGGGCGAGTGAGGCGAGTCCCTGGTCGTGATAGCCGACGAGCACCTTGTGGCCGATCTTCACCTCGCCCGAGTCGGGCTTCTCCAGACCGATGAGAGTCTTGATGAGCGTCGTCTTGCCCGCGCCATTGGGCCCCATCACGCCGATGCACTGACCGCGTAGGATTGAGACGTTCAGCTCCGTGAACAGGGGCATGCTGAACGCCTTGCTGAGGCGGCGAGTCTCGATGACGATGTCGCCCGAGCGGTCGACCTCGCCGAAGCCCATGACGGGGCCGGAGATCTCGCTCATCAATTCGAGCCGATCGATGCGGGCGAGCTTCTTCTCGCGGTCATGTGCCTGGGTGGACCTGTTCCCCGCCTTATACTTGCGAATGTAGGCTTCCTGGTCGGCGATATATTCTTGCTGCTTCTCGTACTGCTTGCGGAGGGCCTCGGCCTTCTCGGTTCGCAACTTCCAGTATTTGGTGTAGTTGCCGGGGTAAGACTCGATCTTCCCCTCGTGCAGCTCCCAGATCTTGGTGACGACCTTGTCGAGGAAGTAGCGGTCGTGGCTGACGATGACCATGCCGACGGTCTGCCGGCTGAGATAGCTCTCCAGCCATGTAGTCGTGGCGATGTCGAGGTGGTTCGACGGCTCGTCCAGCAGCATCAGGTCGGGGCTTTCCAGCAGCAGCTTGGCCAGCATCATGCGTGATTGCTGGCCCCCCGAGAAGGTGCGGGCCGAGCGCGTGAAGTCTTCGGTGCTGAAGCCAAGGCCGCCGAGGATCTCCTCGACTCGGTGGTCGACGGAGAAGGCATCCTGGTGATCGAGGCGGTCCCGCAGTTCCTCGTATTTGCGCGAGGCCCTGTCGCGGTCGCCGTCGTCCTCGGCGTCGGCAATCTCTTGGGCCGCCTCCTCGAGGGAGTCCTGGAGTTCCAGCAGCGAGCCGAGGCCCGAGCGGGCGACGTCGATCAAGGTCTCGTCGGGACCGATCTCGGGGTGCTGTTTCAGCAGACTAATTCGCACGCCGGGACGGACGTGCATGTGGCCGTAGTCGGCCTGATCCTGCGACGCCAGGAGGCGCATCAGGGTCGTCTTGCCGGCGCCATTGGGTCCGACGAGGCCGATGCGCTCGCCGGCACGGATGTCGAAGGAGAGATCCTGGAAGATGGGGTCGCCGGCGAACTGGCGCCCGAGCGATTTGGCCGAGACGAGGATCATGACGCGTCGATCACCCGGGGAGGAGCAGGATTCGCGGTCGCTCAACCCGGCGACTCGACTCGGTCCATCTTAGCCGATCTCGGACCGCTTGAGGCCGTCGGCCGGCCGATTTTTCGTGCCGACGTCCCTACGTTACTCTCCCAGGGTCCGCTTCTTCCTGAGCATGTGATGGTAATGCTGCGCGAATCGGTGGGCTTCGTCGCGGACGTATTGCAGAAGTCTGAGCGAGAACGAGCGGCGACGGAGGACGATCGGCTCGGACCGCCCGGGGATGTAGATCTCCTCATCACGCTTGGCCAGCGAGATGATCGTCGGCGGTTTCACGCCGGCCGACTCGAACGCGGCCAGCGCGGCATTGAGCTGCCCCTTGCCGCCGTCGATCAGGAAGATATCCGGGAATGGCTCATCCTTCTCACGCAGGCTGACGATCCGCCGGCTGACCACCTCGCGGATCGAGGCGAAGTCGTCGACACCCTTCACCGTCTGGATCTTGTACCGGCGATAGCCGGGCTTGAACGGCAGCCCGTCGATGAATGAGACGAGCGACCCGACCGTCTCGGTGCCGCCGAGATGGGCGATATCCACACCGTCGATGGTCCTTGGCGTTTTCTCCAGATGGAGCACTTTCTGGAGTCCGCGAAGGCCGCGCTTGGGATCCACGTAGAAAACTTCGGGCTGGGCATGCTTGTCGAGGTCGCCGCGGAGCTTCAGCGAGTCGAGGGCCTTGATCTCGTCCCGTAGCCGTCCCGCCTTCTCGAACTGGAGATTCTTGCTGGCCTCGCGCATGTCGGCCTCCATCTCGGCGAGCAGCGCATCCTTACGCCCGTCGAGGAAGAGGCAGAGACGGCGGATGTCCTTGCGGTAGGCCTCGCGGTCGATCCGCAGGTTGCACGGGGCGGTGCACTGGTCGATCGAATGGAGCAGGCAAGGTCGGAACCAGCGCCAACGGGGGTCACCGTCGGCAATCTCAAGCTCGCAGGTCCGGAACTTGAAGACCTTCTGCAAGACCTGGATGGCCCCTCGCAGGCTCTTGGCCCGAGGGAAAGGGCCATAGAGCTTCACGCCGCGGTCGAGCGGAGTCCGGGTGAAGTTGACCCTAGGGAAGTCCTCGCCGATCGTGATTTGCAGGTAGGGGAAGGACTTGTCGTCCTTCAAGTCCTGATTGTGCCGGGGCTGGATGTCCTTGATCAGCCTCGCTTCCATCAGGAGGGCATCGACTTCGCTCTCGGCGGGCAGGAAGTCGATGTCGACGACCTCGCCGATCCAGTCACGGATCCGAGCATCGTCGGCGGCCGTCTTCTGGAAGTAGGAGCCGGCGCGGGCGCGGAGGTTCTTGGCCTTGCCGACGTAAACGACCCGTCCCTGGGCGTCCTTCATCAGGTAGAGGCCGGGGCCGGTGGGGAAGGTCCTGACCTTCTCGCCCGGCAAGATGACCTCGATGGGGACGTCGGCCATGGTGGTTGATCCCGATCCTTGGGCGTCGCGCCCCGATTGGCGCGACGCGGTCGATAGGTGCTCGAACGATCAGGGTTTGCCGACCACTGTGGCGACGAACTGATCGAGGTCGGCCGCCATCCGGGCCATCAGCTTCGACGTCTCGGCCTTCACCGGCACGAGCTGGGCCAGGTCGTTCAGGTCACGGGTCTCGCCGCGGGCGAACAGGTAGAACTTGATCTTGGGCTCGGTGCCCGACGGCCGGACGGCAAACCGGACGCCCGGGGCATCCAGATGGAAGATCAGGAGATCGCCCGAGGGCTGGGGCAGGGGGGTCACCTTGCCATCGCGGGCGTCGCGGACCTCGTGTGTTTTGTAGTCGTAGACTTCCGTGACGGCAAGTCCGGCGACTTCCTTCGGAGGTCGAGTGCGGAAGGCTTCCATCAGGGCCTTGATCTGGGCGACCCCCTCGCGGCCTTCGAGAGTTTTATTGATCAGCCGCTCGCCGTAATAGCCGACGTCGAGATAGAGGTAGTCGAGGTACTCCAAGACCGTCTGCTGGCGATCCTTCAACTGGGCGGCTAGCTCGGCAAACAGGAATGCGGCGACGGCGGCGTCCTTGTCGCGGGCGTAGGTCCCCTTCAGGTAGCCGTGCGACTCTTCGAATCCGAAGAGGAAGCCGGCGGGGCCCATCTCGTCGATCCGCTGACCGATGTACTTGAAGCCGACGAGCAGGTCGTCCTCGCACTTCACCCCGTGCCGGACCGCGATGGCCCTGGCCATCTGGCTCGAGACCATCGTCGTGACGATGTAATGGTCGTCGCGGAGCTGCCCCATGGCGCTCGTTTGCCTGATGACGAAGGCGGTCAGCAGCGCGCCAATCTGATTTCCGTCCAGCGTGGTCCATTCGCCCGCGGGGTCGCCCGTGACGGGCAGACCCACGCCGATCCGGTCGGCGTCAGGGTCGCTGGCCAGGACGAGCAGGGCGCCGGTCGATCGGGCTTCCTGGATGGACGCGTCGAGGGTCTTTGGAATCTCTGGATTGGAGACGTGCCCGGGGACATTAGGGAAATCGCCGTCGGGCGAGCGCTGGGAGGCTAGTACGTTGACCTTGCTGAATCCGGCCGCCTTCAGGGCTGCGGCGACCGAAGACTCGCCGACCCCGTGCATCGGCGTGTAGACCAGCGACAGGTCGCGTGCGACGGAGACGGATTCGTTGAGGACGGAGTCGATATAGAACTTATCCTCGGCTTCGCCGACCAGCACGATCGTGCCCGCCTTGATCGCCTCGTCCAGGTCCTCCAGCGGGATGACCCGCTCCGACGCCAGCTTGACGCACGCGATGATCCCGGCGTCGTCGGGGGCGATGACCTGGCCCCCGTTGGCGGCATAGCACTTGAAGCCGTTGTCCTGCGGCGCGTTGTGGGATGCCGTGATCATGATGCCGGCGTCGCATTTCAGGTGACGCACAGCCGTGGAGAGCAGGGGGGTCGAGCGAGGCTCAGGGAAGAGGTAGACCTTGAATCCCGCCGCGGCCAGGACGCGGGCGCAGACCGCGGCGAACTCGGGAGAGTTGTGGCGAGTGTCGCGGGCGATGACGCACGACTTCGGCGTCGCCTCCCCCTTCGTCTTCAGGACGTAGTCGGCGAGCCCCCGGGCACTCTCGGCCATCGTCCGCTCATTGAGGACGTTCGTGCCGACGGGATACATCTTGCCGCGACGGCCGCCGGTGCCGAACTCGAGCACGGCGTAGAACGCGTCATCGAGGGTCTTCCACTTCGCCTGCTCAATGTCCCGCTCAAGCAAACTGCGATAGGCCGCGAACGGCTCCTCGGTGAGCCAGCGCCGGATCTCCGCGGCGGCGGAGCCGGAGAGGTCTCCCGACTTCTCGGCCTTGTCGACGCGTGTCAGGCTCTCGTCACTCGAAGACATCTCACGGCTCCAGGCTCGTCTCTCGCCCGGATCGAAATGTCCGGGCTACGTACGCCTCATGATGAAGCCCCGGCCGGCAGTTGACAACCCCTCGACCGCGAGACGGCAAATCACCAGTCTTTTTCTGCTCATTTCGGAAAAAATCGCCCCCAATCGGATGACATAACTCGAAACTTGAGCAGCATTTCCGTCGGAAAATGTTTCGCGTGTTGATCTTGTAAGAACCACTTATTTGTAAGAACGTAACAAGGCCGGAACGGCGATTGGTCCGGCGCAAGTTCGATGCAAGTGGGGAACAAGCCGGGTGGGCGGGGAAATGGAAATCCGAACCACCGAAGTTTCCAAGGTTTGCGACACACGACGCGAATTTTCGGACAGATTCCGCCGCGATGGCATTGGGCTTGCTTTTCTTCAGAGCCATCAAGCCCGCCCCGAAATGATGCGGTTTTCCTCAAGTTTCGACGCCTGAAACGCAACGGAAAGTCGCCTCGATGATCGGGGTGGATACTTCACTCTTCCGCCCCCTCGGGGGGCCGCCGATATGGGCAAGGAGGCCCGAATGACTCGGATGTCCGTCCGCCATCAGCCGTTGATGGAAAATCTTGAGTCCCGACAGGTCCTGTCCTCCGGCGGCCCGACCGCGGAGGCCCAGTACATGCTCGAGTTGGTCAACGCCGCCCGCTCGAACGCCGGGGCCACCATCGATCGTCTCACGACCAAGCTCGACGACCAGACCGTCAACACGCTGGCCTACTACAAGGTCAACCTGCAGGCCGAGAAGCAGGCGATCGCGTCGATCACGCCGAGGGCTCCTCTCGCCTGGAGCGACAAGCTTGCCGCGGCCGCCACGGCCCACAGCCAGGACCAGGCGGCCAACGGCTTCCAGTCGCATACCGGCTCCGACGGGTCGAGCTCCAACGATCGAATCACTCGTACCGGCCTCGACGCGTCGGCCACCTCCGAGAACGCCTACGCCTACGCCGACTCGGTCGACGACTCCATGCGGGCCTTCCTGATCGACTGGGGTGTGGACAGCAAGGGGCACCGCAACAACCTGCTCCAGACGAACTCGTCGGACCAGAGCTTCGACGAAATCGGCCTCGGGATCGTCAAGAGCAACAAGCCCGGATTCGGCCCGCTCGTCGTCACCCAGGACATGGCCCGCAGCACCGGCGACAAGTCGCAGGTGCTCGGGGTTGTCTATGACGACAAGAACGGCAACAACTTCTACACGCCCGGCGAAGGCGCCAGCGACGTGACGATCCAGGCGAAGAATGTCAGCACCGGCAAGGTCTCGCAGGTTCAGACCTGGGATTCGGGCGGGTACCAGATTCCCCTCGACCCGGGCACCTATCAGGTCTCGGCGACCGACGGATCGAAGCTGATCGGGAGCCAGTCGGTCAACATCCAGTCGTCCAACGTGAAGGTTGACTTCCGCATTGATCAGTCGCAGGCCGGTGACGCCACCCCGCCCGTGACCATCGCCAAGCCCGTCTCGGTGATCCAGCCCGTCCGAGCCCAGGCCGCCGTCGCCAGCCCCGTAAAGACCGCCGTCGTCACGCCCGTGAAGACCCCGGTTGTCGTCCCCGTGAAGACCCCGGTCGTCACCCCCGTAGTGGCCGCCGTCGTCACGCCCGCCGTGACCCCGGTCGTCCCTCCCGTTTCGACGACCCCGACCAAGTCTCAGACGCCCGACACCAACGCGTCGCAGCCGATCTCGTTCAGGGATTCCACACTGGCCCCCCTGGCCTCCGCGAACTCGAAGCCCTCCGCCTCCAGCTTCGACCCGAGCTGGATCACGAGCTGGTCGAACTGGAAGCCCTCGGCCAAGGCCAAGGTCTGAACCTTCACCGTCTGACCTTCCTTCGTGCTCCGGCAATGCCCGCGGACCCGCCAGACCGGCGGCCGCGGGCATTGCCGTTTGCACTGGGGCTATGTTTTCAGGCTTGATCAATCCCGTCGAAACGACAGATCAAGGGAAGTCCGCCACCGGCACGGCCCGGTATTCGACCCCCGACCACGTCGCGTCGGGCGACCACGCCCGGTTGATCTCGGCCAGCCGTTCCGCTGCGTCGGCCAGGTGAGGAACGGGGAACATAGCTAACTGAGTGGGCAGAAATCCCCTGACAGCTTTAAAGTCCGGCGCGTCCCATTCCGTCGATTCCCCCAGCCGACCGAAAAGGGCCGCCAGTCGGATCGAGCCAGGTTTCTGGGCGGCATGCGGCGCGACCGTCGCACCCAGGGCCGATTGAAGCTCGTCCTCGCTGCACCAGACCTGCCAGGCGTCGGGAGCCAAGTCGGCAAGATCGAGCGTCGCATAGCGATCGACCTCGGCCCATTCACGCCTCGGCATCCAGATCGCGAGGACAACCCGCCCCTCGCGCCACGACAGCACGGGGTAGACACCGGACGGCACGCCCTCGACCTTCTCAATGCGAACGACAAGTCTCGTCGGCCAGTTCAGGGTCAGGCTGACATCGACCCAGCCGATCGCCGACTTGTTGCCGACCCTGAGATGCGTCGTAGTCCCCTTCCGGGGCCAGGTATCGAAGACCTTGGCGAACATGGTATGCCGGATCGGCTCTAGCATCGGCCCGCCCGGAGTCTCGGAGACCGGGATCGAAGTCCCTAGCAGCAAGACCCTCAGCGGCAGCGGACCGACCAGGGCGATTGGCTTCGTCGAGCTCGGGTAAGCCGTCCCAGCAATGGTTGACATCGGAGCCAGCCGAGCCATCGCCAGAAGGACCCAATGGCTGCCCTTCCAGGCGACGACCGCCAGGGCGAGGAGAGCCACGAGCGTTGGCAAGGGGTAGCGGATCGGCGGTGGCCTCACGAGGACGCCCCTTCGGCACGCCGCGAACGTCCCGCGATCGATCGAGTCACAAGCAGTCCGCCGACCAGCGTGAGGAAGAGGAACGAGCCGACCGGGGCAGGGACGACCATGCCCGGGATGAAGACCGCGGCCTCGCCCGCCTTCGACTGCCCTCGGTAGTACACCTTCACCGGCCTCAGCGTCCCGTCCGGGATGGCGCGTTCGCTGCGATAGATCAGCCGATAGCTCGACCCCAGCCGCTTCGCCAGTTCCTCATAGATCGACTTGAGCTGGTCGACCTGCCGGGCCAGATAAGCCTGCCCGCGGGTTTCCTCGGAGATCGCTTTGAGCAAGTCAACGGCGATCTGGCGCTCGTCCCCGAGCCCCAGCGTGTGGACTGGCAGGCCAAACTTTCGGGCCCTCTCGACCACCGATTCCGGACGACGGGTGCTCGATGTGTCGATGCCGTCGGTCAGGGCCAGGACGGCTCGCCGCCCGGTCTCGTCTCCCAGTAGCTCGACCGCCCGATCGACCGCGTCAAAGAACGAGGTGGCCCCGAACGGCTCAAGCTCGTCGACCGACGCCTTGACCGCCTTGAAATCGGTGGTGAACGGGCAGACGACCCGGACCTCGGTGCTGAACGCCACGACGGCCACCCTCGATCCCGCCGGTAGCCCTTCCAGGAAGGTCCCCACCGCCCGCTTCATGCCGTCAATCCGGCTCTCGTGCCCCATGCTCCCGCTGTGGTCGACCACCAACACGATCGTCGTCGGCTTTCGCTCCGTCGAGATCGGGGCTTCGAACTCGAGGACCGGCACTTCGAGGTCATACTCGGTGACCCGGAACGCCCCCTTCTCCGCGTCCAGCACGAATGCGCCGCCCGACTTGCGAACCTCGAACGCCAGCTCGATCTCGGGGAATTTCGACTCGTCGGCCTGAGTCACCACAACAGTGGCCGGTGACTCGGCAACCGTCTTGGGCTCCTCCGCAATCACACGCATGCTCATCCCGGTGATGACCAGCAATGAACCAACCAGGATTCGAGGGACCATCAGTCCGGCCTCCCCACTGCATTCCGCCGATGCGACGCGTACCAGGCCGCCACCGCCGCGCCAAGCGCCGCCCAGGCCAGCAAGCCGACCAAAGGCCCGCCCCAGGCCAGGGGGCCCTCAATGACGCGGCTCATTGCCAGGGCCAGGCTCGCGGCCATCGCCCCGACGATTGCTCCGGCCATTGTCCCCGAGACAGGCAGCGACGCCGGTTGTCGCCGCAGGCCATCCACCAGGCCAGCCAGCCCACCCAGGCCAAGGCCGAGGGCCGCGGGACCGGCCAGCCCACGATCCTGGCCGAGCAGGCTCCCGCCAACCCAGAGCAATGTTCGGAGGAGGAGGCCAAGGCTCGCACCGACCAGGATCAAGGCAGACGGACTCAGGGTCTCCAACCAGGGTACCATCGAGACGCGAGGCTCATGTTCGGAGTCGACCACCTTCGCAGAAGAACCCGTCCCCTCGACGCGGATTGCCACCCGCGACTCGCCACCATCGGAGACGACCTTAAGTTCGGCCATCAAGGGGACGGTCCCGCCGTCCGGACGGCTGATTTCCAGCGTCACCTTCGACGATTCGGCGACGATGAACGGCGCGGACCGTGCACCTGAGATCAGTCGAAGCCAGGGGACACCCGGCAGCTCGACCGACCCGCGCAGCAGCCGATAGCCGACATTCGACACGGTCAGTTCGCGCCTGATCGTCGCCCCGGCCTCGATCCCGCAAACAATTGAGGTCGGGTGAACATCCAGCTCGGGCTTGATCGCCTTTGCACTTGGCAATCCGGCCAGCCAGAAGTCCAGGCGCTCGGCGGCCGACCCTCTGTCGGGCAAGGGAGGCTGGCCATGCCTGAGGAGGTAAGCCGACAAACGGCCGGTCTCGACCTCGGCCACCATCCCCTGCCAGTGCTGGGCCGAGAGGGTGGCGAAGTCATCCCAATCATTGCACGTCAGCCCTGAGAAGCGGAATGGCTCCCGGGGGGACTTGCTGGGACGAGGGATCTCGACATTGCCGTTGGCCCTTGAAAATCGGACCTGGACTCCTCCCAGATCGATCAGATCACCGTCCGCCAGCGGGTGCGACCGACCGGGCAAGATTCGCCGCCGATTGACGAACGTTCCGGCCGGGCTCTCCAGGTCGCGCACGGCAACGACTCCGACCTCGCATTGAATCGAGGCCTGAGAATCGGCCAGGCGACGGGCGCCCGCTTCCTGGTCGGAGAGGTCGATTCGTCGCCCCGGACCGTTTGCCGCTCCCACGATCGTCTCGCCGGGCGCGAGGGGGTAGCTCGTTCCAGGGGCTCTTCCCTTCGTCACAGTCAATGCCCAGCTCATCTCGGACACGGTCGGCACCTCAACTCGGTCCATCGGACGGGCTTCGACTTCTAGCGGCTGCGGAAGACCAGCAAGGTCTGACCAAGCTCGACGCGGTCGCCATCGGACAGCCCTGTCGGGCCGGCCACGTCGGCCCCATTCACTCGGGTCAGGCCCCCCGAGACCGGGTGAAGGATGTAGCCTCGGCCGTCTCGTCGGATCTCGGCATGGGCTCGGGCGATCGTCGGATCGGCAAACAGGCCGATGTCGGCCCGCTCATCCAGGCCCAGCGTGACCACCGGCCTGAGGACCAGGTAGGAACGGCCTTCCTGACGACCCGACATCACCACGACCCAGGCACGCCGCAAGGCCTGCTCGACTGCCGCCAGGGCCAGTCCCAGCCCGGCACCCAGGACCACGATGCCGAGCCCCTGGCCCAAATCGTAGCGGCTGCCGAACGACTGACGCAGCAGCTCGAAAAGGAACCCGCCGACCAGCCCGCCGAGACCTCCGCCGATCAAGCCGAAGGCGAGTTTCTGCCTCGACCGGTAGGCAAGCCCCTGGCTGGCCCCGATCCCAAGGCCCAGGATCGACCACGATACCGAACGCCCCAGAAGTCCCCCTTGGAGCCCGCCCAGGACGAACTCGCCCAGCACCAGGCCGAGGGCACCGCCGATCGCGCCGGCCAACGCCCCCCAGGCCGAGGCCCGGGCCATCGCAGGCCATGAACCATCCCGCATCGGCCCCGACGCATTCAGGGCGAACCCGATCATGCCGCCGATGAGCCCACCGGCCAGGGCGTCTCGCATCCAGAGCGAGCCGACGTGGACGAGCTCGGTGTACTGGTACAGGCCGAAGGCCGCGCCAATACCGCCGGCCACGGCCAGGTCGATGGCCTGTCGGAGGTCGGCGTTTCGCAGGCCGGCTCTCTGGAGAATCTCGCTCATGGAAGCCGCCGCAGGCCGCGGCCCCCCTCGGAGATCACGCGTGCGATATGGCCGAAGGCGCCGACAAGCTCACCCTGGCGGGCGAAGATCGAGCCGGCCTCGGTGCTGGCCAGCTTCCGCAGATAATCCAGATCGGCGGAGCCCATGCCGATCGCGACCACCTCGATCTTCCGCTCGCGCAACGCCGCGGCTTCGGCGATCGCATCGTCGGCAGCATCGGGGTAGCCGTCGGTCAGCGCGACCACATATCCCAGTCGATCGGAGCCGACCAGGCGGTCGCCGGCCATCCTCAACGCGTCGGACAGGTTGGTCGTGCCGTCGGCTTCGAGTCGACCGATCGCCGCCTGCACTCGCCTGGGGTTGTCGGTCGCTTCGGCCTGCAAGACGACCTCGTCGCTGAAGGAGATCAGGCCGACCTGCATCAAGGTGAAATCGCACTTCTCCAGGAACCCGCGAGCCGCCTCCTGGGCCTCCTGCAAGGGGGGGCCGGCCATGCTCGAAGAGACGTCGATCAGCAGGTAGATCGTCGCAGGTCTAGGCTTCGACAATTTCGGCTGCGGCGGCGGGCCGTCAAGCCACGAGAGGTCATCGGGCACGGGCTCGACTGTCAGGGTCAGGGCATGGCCGGTGTCGCGCTGGTTCGCCTTCACCTGGACGACCCCATTCTCGTCGTACGACATCCGGACGTCGACCGTCACCGAGGCATCCGTCGGGGCGATTCCATTGAAGACATATTTTCCCAGGATCGAGCAGTCACGCGGCTCGTCGCTCTCGCCCTGGGTCAGGTAAACCTCCAGCCGATCATTCTCGCCGCCGTGGGTCGCGTGCAGATAGGACTTACCATACTCGGCGGGGATCGGCAGGTTGCGGCGGATGACGTGGTCGTTGACGTAGCGGGTGCCTTCGGGGTTGAGGGCGACCACACCCAGGCTGTGCGACATCACGTCCTTGACCCTGCGTGCCCCGGACAGGTGAAACCTGGGGGTGGCATCGGTCGTCTCGACCCCTGCGTCAGCCGAGGCCTGGATCGCCGCGCCCAGAGCGACGACCTCGTCGACATTGACCCCGGCCCTAGGGTCGCGTCCCGCCATCTGCCGGACATAAGACCTGACCATCGGCATTCGGGTCGAGCCGCCGACGAGCAGGATCTCCGACAGCCCCGACCAGCCGAGGCCCGCCTCGCCGAGGGCTTCATCGGTCAGCCTTCGCGTCCGGTCCATCAACGGCGAGGTCATCCCCTCGAATTCGGCCCGGCTCAGCTCGTAGCTCCGCCGCTCCGACCCGAGTTGGAGCGAGATTCGCGTCGAGGCCCGATCGGAGAGCTGCCACTTCGCCTGCTCGCTGCGAGAAAGCAGCTCATTGAGCAGGACAGGGTCATCGAGCGGGTCGAGGCCGGTGTCGCGTTCGAATCGCTCGGCCAGGAACGTGGCGATTCGATCGTCCCAGTTCTTCCCGCCCAGGTCGTGGTCTCCGGCCGTGGCCAGGACGACGACCTCGTCGGGCTCGATCCTGGCGATGGTGACGTCGAAGGTGCCCCCGCCCAGGTCGTAGATCAGGACCGTCTCGGAGGTCGCGGCCTGCTTCAGACCGTAAGCCAATGCCGCGGCCGTGGGCTCGTTGATGATCCGCAGGACATCCAGCCCTGCGAGTCGGCCAGCCTCGATGGTCGCTTTGCGTTGAGGATCGCCGAAGTAGGCGGGCACGGTGATGACCGCGCGGTCCACGTCCTGACCGAGCGCCGCCTCCGCGTTCTCTTTCAGCCTGCGCAGCACGAGCGCCGAAAGCTCGGTTGCTGAGTAATCCTTGCCACCGAACCGAAGCGTCCACAGGGGGTTGCCCATCTGCGGCTTGAAGAAGCTGGCGACTTCCTCGGTGCCGAGCCGGGCATACTCCTTGGCCTCCTGGCCGATGGCCGGCGGATTGGTGCCGAAGTAGAGGACCGACGGGGTGATATTCTGGCCTTCGCGATTGGCCAGGACCTCGGGGCGGCCGTACGCATTGCGCGCGGCCACCACCGAGTTGGTCGTCCCAAGGTCGATGCCGACGAAGGCGCCCATCGCCAGACCCTCCCGCTCAGGAGACGTTCAGGAGCCGCAGGGCCGAGGATCGCTCGGCGACCTGCTCGGCGTTCAGCACGGCCTCGGTCTCGAAGTCGACATCGATCGAGCCTCCGCCAGTCAGGTCGGTGGCGCTGACGGTCAGGCGACCGTCGCGGCTGATCGCGAACTTCACCCGGATTGGGCTGCGGGCAGGAAGGCCGGGGGGCAGATTCAGGGTCGCCGTGCCCACGTCCTTGCAGTCGAGCGGCTCGGGGCTGTCGCGCTCTCCGGCCATGATCTTGATGTCGACTCCCGCCTGATCGACCTGGTCGGTGCCGAAGTCCTGCTGAGAGTCCATCGGCACTTCGCCATTGCGGGGCAACAGATAGACGACCTGCTCCTTGCCGGTGTCGTCCTTGGCCAGGACGCCGAGGCTTTTGGACAGGACGTTGACGATCCTCGTGCTGACCAGCTCGCGCACTGGGCCGGTGAGCGTGAAACCGACCGATCGCTCGATCTCGTCGAGCGCCGCAGTCATCTCCGCCTCGCTGACGGCGGCCAGGTCGTGCGGCTGCCCATTGTCGCCCGACTGCCCGTCTGGCGCCAGGATCTCGGCAACTTGCTGCTGGAGCGACTCCTTGAGCCCAAACAGCGCGGCCCCCTTGGCGACGGCCTCGTCGGGGTCGTACGCCTCGGGCTCCTTGCCGAATTCGGCCACGAGCCGATCGCGCACCTGAGGCATCCGGGTGGCACCGCCGACGAGGATGATCTTGTCGAAGGCGGTGACCCCCTTCTCCTCGGCATCGCGGAGCATGTCGCGGGTCAGCTCGATGGTCCGGTCGAGCAGATGAGCGGTGATCTCGTTGAACTTGGGCCGGTCCAATTCGACTCGGGCCTGCTGGCCTGCGTGGGTCACGCGGAAGGGGGCTTTGTCGCGCTGGGTGAGAGTCTTCTTGCCCCGCTCTGCCTGGAGGAACAAGTCGTTCAAGACCTCCGGGTCGTCCATCGGGTCGTCTTCCACACCGGACTGGGCGCGGAACTGATCGGAGAGGTACATCACGATCGCCTCGTCCCAGAGCGTCCCGCCTAGGCGGTGGTCGCCGCCGGTGCAGATGACCCTGATGAGGCGGTCGCGGATCTCGATCATCGTCACGTCGAACGTGCCGCCGCCCAGGTCATACACGAGGACGGTCTGGTCCTCGCCGTGCTCGAGTCCGTAGGCGATCGCCGCCGCGGTGGGTTCGTTCAGGATGGCCCGGACGTTCAGGCCGGCGAGGCGGCCGGCATTCGCGGTGGCCTCGCGTTCCTCGGTGCCGAAGTAGGCCGGGCAGGTGATGACCACGTCCGTGATGGGATCGCCGTCGCCCAGGGCGAGCTGCGCGTCGCCGACGACCTTCCGCAGGATGAAGGAGCTGATGTCCTCGGGCCGGTACGACTTGCCGTCGTGCTCGAACACGAAGTTGGGATCGCCCATGTGCTGCTTGACGCGGCCCACCACCCGGTGCGGTTCGACCTTGGCGGCCTCCTTGGCCGTATTGCCGACGATGACGCTCTCGCCGTCGAACAGGACGACCGAGGGGGTGATCCGCTCGCTCTCCTGGTTAGGCAAGATCACCGGCTTGCCATGCTCGTCAACATAGGCGATCGCCGAATAGGTCGTCCCAAGGTCGATCCCGTACACACGCGTCAGGGGGTCGCTCACGTCGAGGGCTCCGTGCAAGTCCGGCCTGTCATTGGCGATCCGCAGTCCGGCCGTCCCGGGTCATTCGCCCGCCGACCTCCGCTATTGTACCGGGCCCGACTCCTCAAGGCGCTTTGTCAATCCTCGGCTTCGAACGAGAGAGGCCCCCGGTCATTGGTGACATGGCGGGGGCCTCTCGGACGTCGGTCAATCGATGGAGATTTCCGTCACTTCGAGGCAGACGCCAGTGCCTCGACCTCGCGCGAGTGGACGCCTTCGACGATCTCGCGTTCAAGCGGGTGACCGCCGCCGAGGAATTCGCCGACGCCCATGATGTACCCTCGCTCGCCATGCTGCGAGAGGTCGAGGCCCGCCTCCTCGTCATCGGCGTCGACCCTGAGGCCGATGACCAGGTCGACGAACTTGAGAAGGATGAACGTCACTCCGAAGCTGTACGCCGCGGCCGCCCCGAGTGAGAGGGCCTGAATGCCGAGTTGATTGGCGTGGCCGTCGAGCAGCCCGCCGGGGCTGGAGACTCCCGGCACGATATTTTTGACCGCGAAGATACCGACCGCGACGGCTCCGAAAGCCCCGCCGACGCCGTGGACGCCGAAGACATCGAGCGAGTCGTCGTAATCGAGCTTCGACTTCAGCATGATGGCGCCATAGCAGAGAAAGCAGACGGCCAGGCCCATCAAGATCGCCGAGAACGGGGTGACAAAGGCGGCCGCGGGAGTGATGACGACCAGGCCGGCGACGGCCCCCGTGCAGGCCCCCAGGACGGTAGCCTTTCCCTTGTGGACCCACTCGATCGCGGCCCAGCATGCCGTCCCCGCGGCGGCCGCGGCGTTGGTGTTGACGAACGCGGCGACGGCCCTGCTGTTGGCGGCCAAGGCGCTGCCGGCGTTGAATCCGAACCAGCCGAACCAGAGCAGGGCAGTGCCCAGGGCCGTCATCGTGAGGTTGTGCGGATGCATCTCCTCCTCGCCCAGCCCCTTTCGTCGGCCCATGACGAGCACGCAGCAGAGCGCCGCGATCCCCGAGATGACGTGCACCACCAGGCCGCCCGCGAAATCCAGGGCACCCAGCTTGAAAATCCAGCCATCGGGGTTCCAGACCCAGTGGGCCACGGGGTCGTACACGAACGTGGCCCAGAGCAGCGAGAAGGTCAGGTAGGCCGAGAACTTCATCCGCTCGGCGAAGGCCCCCGACATGAGCGCCGGCGTGATGACGGCGAACATCCCCTGGAACACCATGTGAAGCTGATGAGGGATCGTTGGGCCGTAGTCGGCCACGCTCGAAGGGGCCAGGCCCACGCCCGAGAGGCCGACCCAGCTCAGGCCGCCGACGAGGCCTCCGAAGGCATCGGGGCTGAAGGCCAGGCTGTAACCGTAAAGGATCCACTGAAGCGTCATCACCCCCAGCATGATGAAGCTCTGCTGGAACGTCGCCAACACGTTCTTGCGCCGGACCATGCCCCCGTAAAAGAGCCCCAGTCCCGGGGTCATCAGCATCACGAGCGCGGCCGAGATCATCACGAAGGCCGTGTCGGCGCCGTCGATCGCCGGGGCGGTGGCCTGCGTGGCCGCGACAACGTCCTCGGACCAGGCGGCCGAGGGATACGTCAAGAGCAGGGCGATCGCAGCTCCGGTCAGGCCTCGGGGCAAGGCTCGGCATCTCATCAGGGAAATCCTCGGTGGGCCTGCTTCGGCCAATGCAGAGAGACCATCACGGCGCGTAAAGCGCTGACGTTAACGGCGCGGAGTGCAAGTCCGGTCGAACTCGGGTCGGTGGCAACGATTGCAGGGAGGGAAGTTCTTTCCTCGCAGGCCGGCCTTGAAGATGCAACAGAGATGCCGGGCGGCATTCTCCCCGATCGATGCCTCGATTGCAGCGGAATTCCGGCGATTTTGACTGAGGCAAGGTCGGACTTGCGACGACGGCCTGCGGACGATAGCCTCAATCGACAACGGGCTTGCCGCGATGTTGGGCAGATTTGCCGCTCAACCCGACTCCCCCGGGTTGCACCAGGTTTGGTGGACGAGGACGAAATGCCCGATCGCGAGCGTCAGGGTGATCATTCCGCGAATGGTTCACCCAGGAAGGGCCCCCGCAACGACGGCCCGAGGTCCGGCCCGCCGAAGAAGGGGCCGCCCAAGAAAAAAGGGGGCCTCCGCCTTCGCCTGCTGGGCGAAGACGACTACGAATTCGACCACCCTCCATGCGTCGAGGAGACCGAGCTCGACTACGCCGAGGGGCTGGAGTTCCTCAAGGCCGGCGATCCCGAATCGGCACGCGACGCCCTTCGCTATGCCTTACAAGGCTGCGGAGATAATCTCTATGTGCACACGGCACTCGGGGAGCTAGCGCTCAGCGAGTTCAACGACCCGAAGCTGGCACGCGGCCATTTCGGCTACGGGTTCGAGCTCGGCGTCAGCGCGTTGCCGCCGAACTTCCACGGCCGCTTGCCCGCACACCGCGTGGCCAACAAGCCGTTCCTGGAAGCCGCGGCCGGCCTGATCAAGTGCTACGAAGCCCTGGGCATGCCCCGGGAAGCCGCCGATCTCGCGGCCAGCCTGAAACGCTGGACCCGCCCCTGATCCGGAGAGAGGGATCAAGGGCCGTCGAAGGGGACGCCCGCCGATCGCAACGAATCCTGGAGCGCCCGCGCGGCTTCGCCGAACTTCTCAGGGCCGGTGAAGCCGTACATCGCCGCGGCGACCTTGAGGTGTGGCTCCAGGACGGCATAGCCCGAATAGCCGTGGGCCACGGCATCGGCGATCAAGCGAGCGATCTGACCGTCTCCCTTGCCGCAAGGGACGATGGATCGGGTCAGGCTCACGTAATCCTTGACGTGGAAATGCGTCACCCTCGGGCGAAGAAGGGCCCAGGCCTCGTCGATCCCCTGGCCGACTTCCAGATAGTTGGCGGGGTCGAACGCGTGCGAGAGGCTCGGCGAGTTGACCGTCTCGAGGATGTCCGAGACGCGGGCCGCGGTGTCGCCGTAGATCCCCTTCTCGTTCTCAAGCAGAAGCGAGACCCCGCGTCCTTCGGCGATCCTGGCCTTCTCAGCCATCCGACGCATCACCTCGTCGCGGTGCGGCTCGGGGGCGTCGCCCTCGGGAATGTAATAGCTGAAGATCCTGATCCGTGGGCAGCTGTAGAAGTCGGCGAGTTCGAGGGCCCGGTCGAAGCGTTCGAGGTGGGGCTCGAACGGATCGGTGATCTTGATTTTGCCGATGGGCGAGCCGATGGCGCTGAGCGTGAATCTGCGGGCCTTGAGCAGCTCGCGAAACGCCTCATGCTGGGCGTCGTCGAGGTCCAGGACATTCAAACCGAGGATCGAGCGGAACTCGATGTGGTGGATCGCCAGGGACTTCAGGACGTCCATCTGCTCGGCCGGATCTTCGGAAATCTCATCGGCAAAGGCGCTCAGGTGGATCATCGGTTGGTCCAAGGGCGGGTCGTCGTCGGTCGGTCCTGATGCGGCTTATCGTAACACCTCCCCCGGAATCCGCTAGCGTCTCATGGCCGGGCGTCCGGGGGCGCGATAGAATCGGCTCGGCCAACCTCCCCCGCGGTCACGCCCTTTTGGAATTCGCCATGGTCTCCTTCCTGGTCGCCTTCGCACTCTACTGGTTCATGTTCTTCGTCGCCTCGTTCTTCGTGATCGAGCTGGCCCAACGCCAGTTCTACGACGAGGTGACGCCCTCGGCCGGCCTGAAGGTGACGGCGGGCTCGTTCATCATGGCCGCGCTGGCCATGTGGGCCCGGCCTTCCTACGAGACCATGTACACCGCCGAGTTGCACTGGACGGCGCTCCAGGCGATCGTCTGGTTCCTGATCTTCGTCTTCATCTATCAATTCCACCCGCTTCACGCCCTGATCGTCAGCCTGGCCACCCTGCTCCTGATTCCAGGCGCGGCAACGATCGCCGCCGAGAGCCTGACCCGGGCGCGGCCCGTCGATCGTCGGACTCAGTATCGAGAAGACCCCAAGCCGATGCGCAAGTCGGCCCTGCCGGACCTGTCCAGGCCGGCCCCGAAGGCCGCACCCGCGCCGGTCAAGAAGTAAAACCCCTCTTAAATCCCGCCCCCGGTCGTCTTCGATCAGGGCGGGAGCTGGCGGATGGTGCCGGCGACGACACCCGCGAGGCGGTCGGCCGCGACGAGCGCGTCGGAGCGAAGCTGGAGCAGATCCTTGATCCGCCCCGGTTTCTTCCAGAGCGTGCCGAGGACCGCCCCCACGCGATAGCTGCCGCTGGCCGCCATGATTGTGGCGATCTCGCGCGGCAGGTCGGCGCCCGCCTCGTCGCTGATGACACGAATCGGGATCAGCCGGACCCCGCGCTCGCTGCAAACTTCCGCCACAGCCGACGTCTCCATGTCGACCACTGTGGCACCATGCTGAGAATGCAGCTCGGACTTGGCAGCGGCCGTGGTCACGACCGAGTCGACCGTGAGCAGACGGCCCGACCGAAAGCCGAGTTCCGCCGCGTTCTCCGGCAGCGCGAGGTCGATCGTGTAGCTCGCCCCGGCGAGGTCGACGACCTCATTAGGAAAGACGACGTCCGACTTCTTCAAGATCGGGTCGAGCGACCCGCCGAAGCCCGCGCTGAGGATCCATCGAGGGCGGTGGCCTTCGATGAGCACACGAGTTGCCTCGCGAGCCCGCCCTCGACCGATCCCGGCGATGACGAGCGCGACGAGGCGATCCTCGAGTTCCCCTTCGAGTATCGTGAACCTCGGCCCGCTGTACTTGCGGACCTGTTCCATCCGGTCCGTGAGATAGCCGACCTCGATCGGCAGCGCGGCGACGATGCCGATCTCCGCCGCAATCGGAGCCTCGGCCTTCTTCGGGCCCTTGGTCATCGAGGGCCGCCGATTGCCGTCGCAGCCTGACGTTCCGGCCACGCTCCCGCGGTGATCGCTGCCCGATAACGAGACAGAGCCATCAGTGGGAACGAAATCCGATAGTAGTGATATTTCAAATAGAAGACCTTGGGGAAGCCGGTCCCCGTGAATTGCGGCTCGTCCCACGACCCGTCGGCCTGCTGGCGTCGGGTCAGATAGTCGATTCCGCGCTGAACGGCTTCCGTCCCGGCACGGCCCGCGGACACGAGCCCGAGCACGGCCCAGGCCGTCTGCGAGGCCGTGGTCTCGCCCCGTCCCATCAGGTTCCGATCGTCATAGGTCTCGCAAGTCTCGCCCCAGCCGCCGTCGGCTTGCTGGACCTGCTCAAGCCAGGCCACGGCCCGGACCACGGCCGGGTGCGTCATGTCGAAGTCGATCGCCTTCAGGCCTTGCAGCACCTGCCAGGTACCGTAGATGTAATTGACGCCCCAGCGGCCGTACCAGCAACCTTCCGGCTCCTGGGTCTTCCAGAGATACGCCAAGGCTCGGGAGATCGCCGGGTGATCGGCGCGATGGCCGAGCACGCCCAGCAGCTCGACGATGCGCATCGTGATATCGGCGCAGCTCGGGTCGAGCATCGCGTTGTGGTCGGCGAACGGGACCTTGGTCAAGACTTCGAAGTCGATGTCGACGTCGAAGGCCGCCCAGCCGCCATCCTTGTTCTGCATCGCCAGCAGCCAGGCGACCCCCCGCCTGGTGGCGTCCTGCACCGCGGTCTCGCCCGCGATCGAGGTCCTGAGCAGGGCCAGCAGCACCATCGCGGTATCGTCGATGTCGGGATACCAGCCGTTGCGATACTGAAAATGCCAGCCGGTCGGCTCGGGACCGGGCCGCCGCTTGTGCCAGTCCCCTTCGATTCGGATCTCACGATCGAGGAGCCAGCTCGCGGCCCTCAGGAGGTCGGGGTGGTCGTCACCCAGCGACGCGTCTGCCTGCGCGATCGCCGCGATGGCCGTGTCCCAGACCGGCGAGACGCAAGGCTGGAGACGCGCGGTTTCGCCGTCCTCGATGAGCAGGTCTTCGAGCTGCTTCATCGCCAGCTTGTATTTCGGCTCGTCTCGTCCGACGCCAAGGCACTCGAACGCGACGATCGTGTAGATCATCGGCGGGAAGATGGCGCCCAGGCCGTCGGAATGCTCGAGATGCTGCTCCATCCATCGCTCGGAGGCATTGATCCCTGGCCGACGCACGAACCGCGGCAGGATCAGATCGCTGAGCTTCAGCAGGCGATCGCCGACGAGGAAGAAATTCTCCCAACTCACCGCGCGCTTCGTCCTGCGGCTCACCCGCCGGGGCCGGTCGAGCCGGAACAGCTCGGCGATCCCGCGCTCTTCCGGCAGGTTCCGCACCGGCTTGTAGGCCGACATGATCGCCAGCGGGACCACGATCGTCCGGGTCCATGCCGACATCGCACCCAGCCCGTAATTGTGCGGCAGAAGGGCCAGCTCGGGAGGTACGCTGGGGCATTCGTCGTAGGTCATCTGGCCGAGGAGAGCCAGATAGAATCGGGTGAAGCTGTTACAGGCCTGGGCTCCGCCGAGCTCCAGGATTCGGTGCCGTGCCCGGACCATCCTCGGATCATCGATCCCCAGCCCGGTCAGCTTCAGGACGAAATAGGCCTTCACCGACGAGCTGATCTCGGCCGGCCCACCCGGATAGATTGCCCAACCTCCGTCTTCCAACTGCTGGAGCAGGATGTAGGCGGCCGCCTTCTGGCAGATGGGCTCTCGCTCGCGTCCTAGGAAGGTCAGGAGCAGGATGTACTCCGACTCCAGGAGCGAATCGCCTTCCAGCTCACCAACCCAGTGGCCATCGGTGGCCTGGCGTTCGAGCAACCAGTCTCGGCTCGCCGCGATCGCTTCATCGAGCCGCGAGTCCGCCTTGATCGGTCTGCGAGCGGCGTTTTCCGCGATGGGCCCGGTCCTACCGAGCGACGTCAGCGAGGCAGTGTTGGAAGGCATCCCTACCCGACTCCGGGGCGAAGCGGACGAATCTCGGGGCATTCCGGCGTCGGCGCCGGATCATTCAGGAGAGTCGGATCGTAAGAGCCCCGGCGGCTACCCGGCAAGCCCAAACCGTTACACCGGCACGACTTTTCGCCGTGCCGGTGCGGCCGGGCCTGCAAACTCCGCGCAGCCCCTTCAGTTTCCGGTTTCCTCGACGACGATCTTAGGCTGGACGCGGAAGCCGCGGAGCAGCGGCATCGACCTCAAGATCGCTTCGACTCTCGGGGAGTCGTCCGCATGAATGACCTGGATGTTCAGGTCGAGCTCCTCGCCGGAGAGACGCGTGCGATCGAGATGGGCGAGGTCGCCGAGTTGACGCTGGACCTGGGCTTGGAGGTAAGGTTCGACGTCTTCGGGACGTCCCTTCTCACGCAGGGGGTTGGGATGCTCGGTGTCGGGAACCTGGAACCGGAGTTGATCGTCCACGCTCTTCACGCCCGGCTGGAGCTGTGCCGTCCGGTGGACGAGCATCGCCTCGTAGGCCGTGGGGACCTGGCCACGCAGGGTGGCAATCCCGTCATCGACCGATGCCTGGACGGAGAGACCTTCGAGGGCCGGCCGTCGGGCGAGAGAGGCTCTGAGCCTCTCGCCGGCACTTCCTCCCGCCGCAGCGGCCGGCTTTTCCGCCTCATCGGGGCTGAACTCGGGTGCAGGACGGCGCTCGGCGGTCTCCGGCGTGGGCGGAGGAATCGGGATTGGCGGCGGCGGCGGTGCGTCGGCGGCCTCGGATCTGGCAGCCGAAGATCCAGGGACCGAAGGATCAACGGTAAGGAGGTTGATGACCTCGGTCACACCCTGGGTCTGGGCCAGCTTCTGGCCGACCCCCACGCGTTCGGCCATGGTCGAGACGGTTCCTCGCAAGGTCGCCACGCCGAGGGGATCGATGGTCGCCTCGACGGTGTTCGATGCCCCGCGACCCGCCGCCGGTGCGTTCACGTCGTTTCCGGCCAACGGGGCCGATTCGCCCAGCCGGCTCGCGGAGAGTTCTTCCCAGTAGGGAGGATAGGAAATCACCGGAGGCTCCCAGATCTGGGGAGCATCGTAAGGGCCGAGCAACGGCGAGGGGTAAGCCAGACCATAACCACCCCCGTAGCCGTAAAGGCCGAAGGCAGGAGGGACGATGTAGGTGTCGATCAGCGCACCCTGGGCGCGTGCCATCGCACGCTGCATCGCGGTATCGATGATGAGCTGGTCGGTGAACGCCACGCCCGAATTGATCGCGGTCCGGATGGCCACGTCATAGATGGCCTTGCTACCAACCCGACCCGTGAGCAACGCCCGGCCGTTCTTGGTTGTCACGCCGATCCGATAAGGAGCAGTGACCGGATTCGACTGGAGGCTCGACTGGAGCGAGGCAACGGGGGATGCCGGCGCCTGACGGGACGCGGTCGGAGGTGCCTCGGCCGTTCGGCCGACCGGAGGTGGAGTTGTCCGCTGTGCGACCGCCAATGGTGATGCGATCGCCAGGGCGGCCATGCAAACGTTGGCCGACAGGGCCGCGCGACGGAATCGATGCCGCGTCATGGTGCAGGACCTCCCGGGAGAGACCCCGGCGGCCGTTTATCGGCGCCACGGTCTCCCGGAAGTTTACGGCCCGAAAACCGGCAGAACAAGCGATTCAGCTCACAACGGACGGGATCGGCCGCATCCCGTCCGCCTGCAATTTGTCATTCAATCCGCCGTTCAGCGGATCTCGACCGGCTCGATTGTCAGGTTGCCGAAGACCTTTGCGACCGACGTGAACGTCTCATAAGGCGAAACGCCGTCCAGGCTTGCATCGCTGAGCTTGAGGTGGGTTGCGTCAACCTCGGATTGGTTGAAGATCGAGTCGATGGCGACCCATCGCTGATTGACATACACCTCGTTCCACATATGGAACCCAAAGCCACCCAGGCTATCGCCGTAGACGAGCCCGACGGCCACGCGGGCGGGGATGCCCGAGGCTCGGCACATGGCGGCGGTGAGCACGCCGAACTCGGTGCAATCGCCCTCGAGCGTGCGGGCGACCTCATGGGCGGGTGCAAAGGCGGTCCGGAAGTTCTGGCTCTTCATCGTCTTGAAGACGAATTGCTGGATGGCGACCGCCTTGGCCCAGGGATCGTTGCCCGCCGACGCCGTGGCTTTGGCGGCGAGCCTGACGACGGAAGGGTCTTCTGAGTTGATCATCGGATTCGACCGCAGGAACTCATCGCCCGGTGAGGCCTCGGGCTGACCGTCTTGCGGGCCGGCGGTGCGCACGAGGAGAGTCGCCGTCGTGCCGTCGCCGGCCGACTTGGCTTCTTGCCTCCGGTCGGTCGGGAAGAATTGCGCCGGGTCGTTTCCCTTGAACCTCAGGCGATAACTGATGTTCCGGGTCAGCTCGGAACGGGGGATCTTCTGGGTCACCTTCACGACCGAGAGGGCGATCAGGTCGAGCCGTCCCCCCGGGTCGGTTGCCATGGCGGCCTGCTTGGAAGTCCTGTAAGTGTACGAGCCTCCGAAGACGCTGGCGTACTGCTTCAGGGCCTGGCCCGCGTTATCGACCCAGAATGTCGTGCTCTGTTCGAGGTCAACCTTTCCGTCCGGCATCGTGACGATCGACTCGACCTTCATCAATGGACGCTTCACTCCGCCGCCCAACTCCACGTCTTCGACCCCTTTGGCGACGAGGTCGAGCTTGGCGACGACATTCAGGATCGGGATAAACATCTTGAGTTGACGCGTCTCGCCCACCTTGATGGGAGAGCGAGCAAGACTCAGCTCGGCCGCATAGGGTCCGCGGATGTCGGCGGGCCAGTCGATGACCTTCCGCTGTTCGCGGCCGCCCGACGAGACCTTGAGGTCCATCTTGCCGTCGATCACGTCGCCGTGAGTCCGTAACTCGTCGCGTCCCGCCTGAACCCTAGTATCAAGGCGGAGCACTTCCCCTTCGGGGGTCTCGATGGTGCCATAGCGCAGCTTCATACGCAGGCGGTCGGACGACCGGTTGACGTCGATCTCCTGCTCGAACTGGACGTTGATCAGCTTGCGGTCCTTGTCGGTCACCGACATCACCCGCAGGTGGGTGAAGCCGACCTTGGACCCACCGATGTAGACGGCGTCCCAGGATTCATCGGCGCGCGCGGCTCCGACCAAGGTGGCTGCGATCGCCCCGAGGGCGACCACTCCGAGCCAGGCTCGGCGTCCAGGAAGTTGCATCTCAAATCCTTTCGCGTGGACCCAAAGGGGTGCGGCGAACGCCAAACGGCCGGCCCGCGTCGTCGAATCTTACCAAGATCGGCCAGATTCGGATCGCGGATGCAGCCAATCGGCCGCCGAACGGAGGTCCCGCGAGGGATGAAACGATCGGGGACATCGTCTCGCCTAGAATCGGTCGACGACGGGGTGTGTGCGTGTTGGGTGGGGCGCGAGCGGAGGGGGAAACGACGAGCGGCCAGCCCGATTCGAAGAATCGGGCGGCCGCTTCCAACTCATTCTAGGCGAGTCATTCAGCCAACCGTGAGTTGCGAATGGAATTGCTCGAAACCAATCAGCTCGAGAGCTCCGTGCAACGCAAGCTGCTTGGTGTGATGCGAGGGAACCTGACCACGGACGACGAAACGCCCCTGGACTTCCTCGACGCAGAGATTCCTGATCCGCCCGTGGGTCGACTGGCGGACGCGCCGTTCTACGAGGTCCGCGAGCGAGTCGGAGGCAGGAATCAAGACCGCAGGCATAGACACACTCTCCGGAAGAGGTCGGATGGGGAAGGTCACCGGCGACTGGCCATGGATCAGTCGAATCGATTCATCGGGAAGACACTTATCTTCGCAAGTGTGGGCGATCATGGCAAGGGAGTCGCTGAAAGCTTGAGGAAATATGGACAAATCAACCTCCATTCTCACCGCCAACTCAATTCCGCCCAGACTTCGCGGTCATGGTGTTTGACAGGGAATAGAACGAGACTCGTTGCGAGTCAAATCCCTCTCCTCCTCAGACGCACACAACCAGGGCGGAAGTTCGCGAAATCCGATCGAAAACCCACACGGTAGGGACTGGGTGAGGGTTGCTTCCGATTCGATCGTTCGATTCATCAAGGGGTTGCAAGAATCTTGTGCAATTCCAGGGCCAAGTCCCGAAGTATTTCGTTGTCCCAAGTCGTGACTGCGTCTTTCCAGCGATCCCAGAAGGGTTCACGGCCAAGTCCCGTTATCTCGCTCAGTCGACCTAAGTTATAGCCCAACTGGAGGATCGATCGAGAATCAGGGATCTTAAGTGCTACGATCCGGTCGATCGTCGCCAGGCAATGGATCTCTTGTGTCGATGGCATAATCGTTAAGATTGGTCTTCAATTTTTGTAAGCGAGCGTACCAACTTGCATCAACCGCGAAATCTTTGGGGCAACTGCCAAGAAATAGTGCGAGGGACGCTCAAGCATTCGACATCATCGTTGATTGATAAGCAACAGACCTTCGACGGCCTGAACCGGGGAATCGGCATGATCCTAATCCTCGCGCCTTCGAGCCAGCTCGACGATGAGGCGTTCGATGATGGTCCGAGGCGCGAGTTGTGACGAGCCCTTCAGATTGAGATCGACCTCGAGCAGTTGTCCCGGAAGTCGGTCGACTCGTGCGGGACCGAGGTGGGAATGCTGCCTCTGGGCTTGCTCGATCATCTTCGGGTAGGGGGGCATCCCGGCACGCTGACAAGCGTCCTTCAAGTCGACACGTTGACGACGCAACTGGCCGGCATGATGAAGTTTGCGTAATGACGCCGACATGGCAGCGAGCAGGCCGACCGGATGCTCGCCGCTCGCAATCAGGCGATCCATGTCCGCGAGGGCGGGGCCCATTGCGCCGGTGGTCGCAGCGTCCAGAACCTTCCAGATCGTCTCGACCCGGCCGGCCCCGACCATCCTGGCAACGTCCTCGACCCGGATTGCAGCTACATCACCGACGTAGACGGCGAGCTTGTCGACTTCAGTGGCGAGGATTCCGGGTTCGGGGCCGACGAGTTCCAGGAGGAGTCTGGCGGCCTCCTCGTCGAGCCTGACGGACTGCTCCTTGGCGTGCTGAAGCATCCATCCGATCAGGCCACGTTCGTCGGGTGTCTTGCAGTCGACGGCCAGGCCAATCTTCTCGACGATCTTGGCCAATCGGGTCGAACCGTTCCAGAGCTTCGCCATCAAGATCAGGACACCGGAGGAGGATGGCCTGTCGGCGTACGCTTCCAGCTCCTTGCGGTGCGCCGTGATGAACGGGTCGGCGTTGTCGACCACCACGACTCGACACTTCGAGAGGAACGGCAGAGTTCGCAGTTCGTCGAGCACGTCGGAAAGCCCGGCCGATTCGCCCGCGAACCTCGAGACGGCCATGTCGTCGGCCTGGTCGCCCAAGGTTGAGCGGACAATTGCGTGCAGCGCCTCGTGGCGAAGGTACGGATCATCGCCGAAGAGCGCGAAAACGGGCTTTTTTCCCGCCTTGGTCGGACTTCGGAGGAGTTCGAGCGCCAGCATGGGCTCGCGTCCCCTGGGAGAGGGGGTGTCAGGTCTGGCTTAGTCCTGCGAGGGACCTCTTGAGTCTATCACGCTCCGCTAACTTGCGGACAGAGAGACGGGCACGAGGTGTTGATCGGTCCCAGGCACCGGGGAGTCGTCCCACTCGGCCTCGACGCCGGCGGGCCAGGGCCCGAGATCGAGCTGAAAGCGGGCCGCCAGGCAGCGAGCGATGCGTTCGGCGGCCCAGCCATCGCCGTAAGGATTGGCGATCGGGACGTCGGCTCGCCCTCGGGCGGATCGCCATTCGCGATAAGCCGAGAGGATTGCACCGCGGTGGGGACCGACCAACCTCGCCAGGCCAGACCGGATCGCTTCGGGCCGCTCGGTGGCATCGCGGAGCACGAAGACGGTTTTGCCCAGTGCGGGGCCTTCTTCCTGGATTCCGCCCGAGTCGGTCAGGATCGCCTCGGCCCCGCTCATCAAGGAGACGAACTCGCGATAGCCGAGCGGCTCGGTCAGGATGATCCGAGGGGAGCCCGAGAGGCGGCCGAAGACGGCGTCTCGAACATGAGGGTTGGGATGTACGGGGAAAACGACCGACAGCCCGGGATCAAGTCGGACAAGTTCGAGGACCGCCTCGCAGATCTCGTCGATGGGTGCGCCGAAATTCTCGCGGCGGTGGGCCGTGACCAGCAGGTAGCGCGAGCCCTCGGGCATGATCCGATGCGAGGAACCACGGCCGCCGACTTCGCGAAGTGCATCGACGACCGTGTTGCCGGTGACGAGGATTGAGCTCGGGGAAATCCCCTCGCGTTCGAGATTCTGGCGGGCCTGGCTTGTCGGGGCGAAGTGGAGGTCGGCCAGGTGCCCGGCCAGCACACGGTGCTTCTCCTCGGGAAACGGCTCGTAGGCCCTCCCGGTCCTCAGGCCCGCCTCAACATGGGCGAACGCGATCTTTTCATAATAACAGGACAGAGCAGTCGCCAAGACGGTCGAAGTATCCCCTTGAGCGAGCACGAGATCGGGACGATATTCTCGAAACTCGGCCGTCAGGGCGACGAGGGCTCGGGCGGTCAAGTCAGCCAGCCCCTGGTCGGGCCTCATCAAGTCCAGATCACGGGTGGCGACGACGCCGAAATCGGCCAGGGCCTGGTCGAGCAGGCCCCGATGCTGGCCGGTGGTGATCACCTCGATGTGCAAGGACGGTCCGACTCGTCGTAAGCGCGCGATCACCGGGGCCATCTTGATGACCTCCGGGCGAGTCCCCAGTACGCACGTTATTCTCGGGCACGTCGGCAAGCGTCAGCTCCCTGCCGCGTTCGAACTCTTGTCATGGCCCGACAATGGAGCCAGGGGAAAGTACACTCCGGACCGAGTTTTCCTTCAAGACCATCTCGGACCGACGCGGCACCGATCATTCTTGACAAACGTGGGTTGACGATCGATGGACTCAACTTAGACTCAATTTAAACAAGCGTTTGAATCGCCATGGTCCATCGAAGTCGGTCAAATCTGGGGGTCCTCGCCGTGAATCCCGAACACCCCAGGGATCGAATCCTGCAGGCCGCCGTCCGCGTCTTCGCGGAGAAGGGATTCGAATGTGGCACGATTCGGTCCATCTGCAAGCTGGCGGAAGTGAACATCGCGGCGGTCAATTACTACTTCAACGACAAGGCGAACCTCTACATCGCGGCCGTGCTCCACGCCCACCAATGTCGGATCAACCTGCTTGAAATCGACCCGGAAGCCGAGCCGGCTGCGCAATTGCGCGTCTACATTCGTCACTTCCTTTGTAAGACGCTCGCCGTCGTCGAGGAGGGTGATTGGACTCAGGCGCTCATCCTTCGGGAGCTGATGGCCCCGACTCCGGCCACCGAGACCCTCGTGCGGGAAGGAAGTCGCCCGTTTTATGATCAGCTCCAGGGGATCTTGCGAAGGATCTGCCCCGATGCCAACCCGCGTCGGATGCACGCGCTGGCCTTCAGCGTGTTGGGGCAATGCCTGCACTATCGTCTCGTGCCACACATCTCATCGCGCTTGGCGAACGATCTTGATCCAAGCGAGTTGAACGTGGCGTTCCTGGCCGATCACATCAGCTCGATGACCCTGGCCGCCCTCGGGCTGCTCCCGCCCCTCGACAGCGCCGGCGAGACGGTCGCGGCCGTCGGTTCCGAGACGAGCGGGGATCCACGATGAGCTGGATCGCGTTGAAGATGCTTGTCGGCGACAGGGCCAAGTTTTACGGCATCGTCATGGGCCTCACCTTCGCGGCGCTCCTGATCACCCAGCAAGGGTCGATCTTCTGCGGCCTGATGCTGCGGACCGCGGGCCAGATCTCCGACATCACCGGGGCCGACCTCTGGGTGATGGACCCCAACGTCCGATTCATCGACGACGTCAAACCCATGATCGAGAACAATCTGTACCGGGTGCGCGGCGTCGAGGGGGTGCTGTGGGCCGTCCCGCTCTACAAAGGAAATGCTCGGGCCAAGCTGAACTCGACGGGCTACGACGGTACCCGGCACGAGGTCATCGAGCAGATCATCCTCCTGGGGCTCGACGACACCTCGATGGTCGGGGCCCCGCCGCCCCAGCGGATCCTGGAGGGCGACCTGATCAACCTCCGCAAGCCCGATGCGGTCATGGTCGACTCAACCCGCCTCCAGAAGCTCTATCCCGGCGAAGACTGGGGGCTGCTCGAGGCGAATGGCAAGCTCGCGACCAGTCTCTCGAAGGAGGTCCAGGCCCGATTCCTGGCTGCATATGGCTCGATCCCCGCGGGCGATGACGGACGCGTGAAGTTCTTCAAAACGTTCATCGGCCGCGACCTGGAGATGAACGATCGTCGGGCCGTCATCGTGGCCGTCTGCGAGGCAACTCGCACGTTCCAGTCGAATGCGGTCTTCTACACGACCTACAGTCGGGCCAAGCAGTACGCCCCTCAAGAGCGTAAGGTCCTTTCGTATATCCTGGCCAAGACTGAGCCGGGACTGGCGCCTCAGGACGTGGCCAAGCGCATCACCGAGCAGACCGACCTGGGGGCGAAGACCAGCGACGAATTCACCTGGATGACCATCGACTATTACTTGAAATATACGGGAATCCCCATCAACTTCGGCATCACCGCCGTCCTGGGTTTTCTCGTCGGCACCGCCATCGCTGGGCAAACGTTCTACAACTTCACGCTGGAAAACCTCAAGCAGTTCGGTGCTCTCAAGGCGATGGGGGCGACCAACCTGACCATCGTCCGGATGATCTTGCTCCAGGCCACCGTCGTCGGCTTGTTGGGTTACGGAATTGGCGTCGGGGCTGCTGCACTCTTCGGGGCGCGGAGCAAAGGTACGGAGCTTGCCTTCTATACACCCTGGCAGTTGCTGCCGATTACCGGCGTCGCTGTCGTCTTCATTTGCATGCTGGCGAGCATCCTGTCCGTTCGTCGCGTGATCGTCCTCGAGCCCGCTGTTGTCTTCCGCGGTTGAGCCACGCGAGTCGGATCGAGGATGTGGTATGACGAGCAGGTGGAGTCATGGAATTGATGGCGATCGCAACTCCATCGGGGATGACATCAACGGGCCTTGACCAGGAAGCCGACCCCGTCGCGGTCCGGGTCAGGGGCGTGGTCAAGACGTTCGGAGCCGGTGAGCAGAAGGTCCATGCCCTTCGGGGCGTCAGCTGCGAGTTTCAGAAGGGGAAGATGTCGATGATTATCGGCCCCTCGGGCTGCGGCAAGACGACCTTGCTCTCGGTCATTGCGGGGATCCTCAACCCCGACGAAGGGGCGGTCGAAATCTTCGGCAGCGACGTGACCGCGATGCGAGATCGCGAACGCACCCGCTTCCGGGCCAGAAGGATTGGCTTCGTCTTCCAGCAATACAATCTCCTGCCGGCGCTCACCTCCGCCGAGAATGCCGCGATCCCGCTGGTCATCGCCGGCATGAAGAAGGCCGAAGCGGTTGACCGCGCGCGATCGGTGCTTCAAAGCCTGGGCATGGGAAACAAGACCGAGAGCCTCCCCAACCAGCTTTCCGGCGGCCAGCAGCAGCGCGTCGCCATCTCCAGGGCGCTGGTGCACGAGCCCAGCCTCCTCGTCTGCGACGAACCCACAGCCGCTCTCGACCACGAGACCGGACAGACCGTCATGGAATTGCTGCGTGAAGCCGCGGTGCGCGTTGACCGATCGGTGGTCGTTGTCACGCACGATAACCGCGTCTTCCATTTCGCCGACAGGATTGTCCGGATGGACGATGGACGGGTGGCCGAGATGCGAGACCAGGTGCCCGGGCTTGCCCCGGCACACCCTGATGATTGATCGAACCGATCTGGAGGCCGGCGCCCGGCCGAATTCCGCCGGCATTCCCACTCACTTGAAAGGCGGAGACCCGAGATGGTCCCACGCTACGTCCTGCCCCTGCTGGCCGTCGTCGGCCTGGCCTATGCGATCTTCAGCGTGGTCGAAGCTCGCAAGGCATCGCCCACCTCGCTTCCGATCGTCGTGCCGCCAACTCGCCCGAGCAGCGTCCGGGCCATCGCGGGCGCGGGTTTGATTGAGGCCCGGTTGGAGAATATTCCGATCGGCGCGACGATCCCCGGAGTCGTCGTCGAGGTCTTCGTCAAGATCGGAGATCGAGTCAAGAAAGGGCAACCCCTCTTCAGGCTCGACGACCGCGAGTATCAAGCCGAGTGCAAAGTCCGCGAGGCGGCGTTGGCCGCATCCAAGGCGCAACTTCGAAAGCTCGAAGCCGCTCCCAGGCAGGAAGATCTCCCGCCCTTGCGTGCCGCCGTCGAGGAAGCCCGCGCCCACCTCGCCGACGCGGAGGCCGCGGCGGGCCGCTCCGAGCGGCTCTATGCCAAGCAAATGGTGCCCGCCAGCGACTACGATAAGGACCGCTTCACCGTGAGCGGGGCCCGCGCCGCACTGGCCAAGGCCGAGGCCGACCTGAGGAAGATGGAAGCGGGCACCTGGAAGGAAGACCTCGAGATCGCCCGGGTTTCGGTCCTCCAGGCCGAGAGCCTGGTCGAGCAGGTCCGGAGCACGCTCGACCGGCTGGTCGTCCGCTCATTGGCCGATGGCGAGATCCTGCAGGTCAACGTCCGCCCCGGACAGTACGCCGCGCTCGTCTGGAAAGAGCCCCTCATCATCCTGGGGGATCTCCAACGCCTGCACGTCCGCGTCGACATCGACGAGAACGACCTCCCCCTCTTCGACAAGAAGGCCGAGGCGATCGCGACTCTCAAAGGTCGACCGCAGGTACGATTCAATCTCGAGCTCTACAAGATCGAACCTTATGTCATCCCCAAGAAAAGCCTGACCGGCGACAACTCCGAGCGCGTCGACACTCGAGTCCTCCAGGTCGTCTACGAGTTGCCCGATCCCCACCCCGACTTCCTGTATGTCGGTCAGCAGATGGACGTCTATATCCGCGCGGCCAGGCCCAGGGCCGACCTCCCTCTCGAACCCGACGCGCAGCGTAGGCTCCCCTTCGAGGAGCCGTACACGCCCCCAAAGAGTCGAACGCCCGCCTCCTGAACGTCTCGGCTCACGCTAGGAGATTACCCGATCAACGGCCCTTCGACTCGGACGCATCCGGCGTGGTTTTGCGAACCGTCGTGGCAGGGGGCACGACCTCGAACTTGACGACCTGGGTCGCGACCTGGCCCCCGTCCCGCTCGTCGCGCAGGATGATCTCATACTCGTACTCACCCGGCCGCAACTGCTTCAGTGCAACCGTATTGGTGAGATAGACCGTGCCAGGTGACTTGGTGGTGTCGACGTCATAGTCGAGCAGCTTGCTCTTCTTCCAGATCACCGTCTTGCTGCCCCGACGCCTGATCTGCCCGTCTTGGGTCAGGTGGAGGAAGTACCGCTCCCCCTTCGAGTCCACCCTGTAATTAAGCGGCTTGTAGTAGACGAGCAGTTTCTCGTCGGCCGTAAGGCTCGGGGAAGACCGCGCTTCGAAGTCCTCGAATCCATGGATCGTGCTGCAAACCACGGCCTCGGTCATCGACAGGTCGGTGGCCCCGGGCTCGTCGTCTGCCGCGCCCGCTATGTGGGCGGACACGAGGAGCATGGCCAACATGAAGGCCCAACGATCGGCATGCAGCAACGTCCGGCGGTCGTCCATGGCTGATCTCCCCCTGGAGGTGATTTCAGCCAGGCTACCTGAGAGAGGCGGGGCGATCAACCACTTTGGAACGCGACCGCGACGGCCTATCGCTCACCACGATAGAAGGGGACTTGACTCGGCCGGTTGTGACGGCGGGGCAAGACAGTCTCATGATGCACGATGTCGGAGGGCGGGTCGGGCAGGAAGTGCACTGCATCTCGACTGGCGGGGCGGGAGCGTCGATGAAATGAGGCGGCGGCCCGAGGGATCGGACCGCCGCCTTCTCATGGATGGGAGTTGACGGATGCTTCCCAAGGATCGGGATGTACGCTCAGGCCGAGGCGCGACGACGTCGCGACCGCCAGAGTGCGCCACCCAGCAGGACCGAACCCCAGGCCACGACCGTGGTGGGCTCGGGAACCTGCGGGCTGAGAGGCCCGATCCTGGTCAGCGGGACCGAATCCTCGCCGGCCACGATATCGTCGGGCGAGCCGGCGAAGGCCTGGACCCAGAAACCCTTCGACGGGTCGAGTCCGACAATCTTGCTGAAGTTCGTGATCGTGAACTCGAAGCCGGGGTGCTCCGCCGACGGGTCGAAGGCCAGGGCCCCCATGTGGTCGGTCAGCGTCTTGCCGTAATTGTAGGCAATCCCCATGTTGGACGGCTTGTAGGCGGCGACATTGAAGCCGTTGATGCCCGTTCCCGCCTGCGACTTGTCGGCCGGCACGCCAGCGATCAGGACCGGAGCCCCGGCCTTGCTCAGCCCGCTGGCAGAGTCGGGCGCGAAGGCCACGGAGATCGACTTCCGGCCACCCAGGTGGGCCAGGTCAATTCCGCCGGAAGCCAACGTTTTAGCGTCGGCCGAGCCGGGGTCGCCATTGCCGTCGGAGTCGCCGGCGATCCCGAAGAAGTTGACGCCGACGAACATCGTGTCGGTCTTCTGGTCGTACGACAGGCGCATGTCGTTGATGCTCCAGCCCGAGGTCCAACCTCGGTCGGTCATCCACTTGGCCTGGGCGACATGGCCTGCACCTCGGTTGATCTGGACCGTGTTGGAGGTCTTCGAGATCACCATGTCGTTGGCGACGTTACCAGTAAAGTTGATGGCGTCCGCGGATGCGGCCCGTACGCCCGACAGCGCGGCGACGGCAAGGCACCAGCGGAACACTCTTCGGCGAACCATAACGAGTCTCCTTCCACGTTAAGGTGTTCAGCTCAGACATCCCCGGCTCGCCGACCTCGCTCGCGGGGTAGGCCGGTCGGGGATGGATCGCGGGGCTACTCGTCCGGATCGATCGGCGGCCTTGAGGCCACTCCCACCGGACTCCCCTCCGGTGTGCGAGACAGGACGCTCTCGCGCCACGGTTGGTCCTCTGGCCGATCCTCGGCCTTCGGATCATCCCAACTTCTCGTGCCGCTCAGTCACTCCGCGGGTCGCACGCGGTCCAAGTTTGAAAGGACGTAAGCGCGATGTCGTTGTACACGAAACTCGCGAAGCTCGTTGGATCGTGGCGGCATCGTCGCGGTGGTGTGAAGACCGCGCAACGGGCCGTCGTCTCCTTCGAGCATCTCGATCATCGGAAGCTCCTGGCCGTCAACTTCACGGGAAACGTCATAACCGACTTTCCCGCTACAATGTCCCCGGGCGTTGTCGTCATCCCCGATAGCCCCGCGGTCGTCCACCCCTTGATTCCCGCGCTCATTGAGAGCGACGTGAAGGTCTCGGGCCTGGACATCAACGAAATCCGGGTTTCCTACACGCCCGCGGATGATACCCTCAGCATTGGGCTGGGACAGCCCGATAATCAAAAGACGGGTCAGCCGGTCATCTCCGGCGACACCGACAACAACCTCGACTCATCTTCCGTCGCCGACAGCGTCCTCGCGATCGAGCCCAGCTTCATCGACTTCCCCGACCTTCGCGGCTCGGAGACGATGGGGGCCATCCTCGACCTGAATAGCGACGGCATCCCCGATATCGTGGCTGGTATCGCCAGCGACGCCGGGGTGCCGAAGACATACCAGGTTGCCGACGCGACGGTCAACCCCAGCTTCCCATCGACGATCCCCGGTTTCGGCACGCTTAGGCCGGAATATGCGGGTAATGTCTACCTCGTCAACGACCCTGCCCACCCCAACTTCGAATTCAGCATCAAGAATTTCTCGCAGCTCTACAAGCTCAAGACGGGCGCCGACCTGACCGCGACAAGCACCTTCAAGGTCGGTGCATTCGGCAACTCCAATGACGACGACGGGATCAGCGAGGCCTACTTCCCGCCCGCTCCGGTGACCCTTGGTGACGCGACGCCGCCCGTCGTCCCACCCCCGGTCTGCCCGCCCGTCTCGCCGCCTATTCTGATCAATCCCCACTCGGGCCGCCATATTAATACGGCGCACCCGACTTATATCCGTGTCTCAGTTCTGGGGACGTCGGGCTTCGACGTGACCCAGATCGACCCGGCCACGGTGCGGTTCGGAGGGGCGGAGCCGGCTTTCGACTTCACCCGGAACATTAATAAGGACGGGTTCCTCGACCGGACCTTCGTCTTCAGGGGCCTCGATGTCGATCTGCCGCCGGGCTACACCTCCGGGACGATCACAGGAGCGCTGACCGACGGGACGACGACCTTCTCAAGCTCCTCGCCGGTCTTCAACCGCGATGAGTCGTTCTACTCCGAAGCCGACCTGGCCGCCGCGGCCGCTCGCAGGGCCAAGAATCAAGATGCCCTGATCGACCGAGGCCTGCTCAGCCCGACGACCGCGACCACGGCTGCCCAGGTCGTTCAAACCTCCTCCCCGGATGATGTGACCGACGCGGCGCTCGAAGCCTTGATCATCACCCCAGGTGCGGCATCCCCGCAGTCTTCCAGCCTTGCCCCGATGAATACCGTGAAGATCAACCAGAGGTCGGCCCTCGCCGACCTGGCCGTCGCCACGGCGTCTACCCCGAAGGCCAGCAACGCCGCGATCCTGTCCTCCTCGAAAGCGAAGAACTCGACCTACTCCGTCAACTACAACTCGACCTCGGCGTCCTGATCGACCTCTCCCAGCCCGGGCCGCCCCTCGTCCGCGATCAACGCGGCGGGGGGCGGCCCGGTCGTGCAGAGGTGAGGGCATTGCCTCGCCTCCTGGCGAATCGTGACGCCGTTGCGGCCGAGTTGCTAGAATGAACATCGCGAGGCGACGTCGGCCAAGGTTCGTGGCGGGGGCGTGTCATGTTACGGATCAGCGAACGGCTCTCGATCCCGATGGACGAGTTCACGTTCGAGTTCGCCCGCTCTGGTGGTCCCGGCGGGCAGAACGTCAATAAGGTAAACTCCAAGGCCCTCCTCCGCTGGGCGCCGGGCCGCAGCCCCAGCCTCAGCGAGCCCGTCCGAGCCCGATTGCTCGCCAAGCTCCGCTCGAAGCTCACGACGGAAGGGGAGTGGCTGGTCACCTCGCAGAAAACCCGCGACCAGTCGCGGAACATCGACGACTGCCTGGAGAAGGTCCGGCTGGCCGTGCTGGCCGCGCTGACCCCACCCACGCTCAGGCGTGCGACCAAGCCCACCAAGGCCTCCCAGACCCGCCGCGTCGATGACAAGGTCCGACGCTCCGAGACCAAGAAGCTCAGGCGAGGGCCCTCGTCGGAATGATTCCGCGCGAAATCTCGCCCCGACCGCCCCACCCCGGAGGATTGAACATGGCGGCCGAACGCAACTACTCCCCGCATCAGCAGAAGATCATCAAGCGCTATTACGAGAACTCCGAGGGTCTCCAGTTCCAGAAGCTCTCCCAACTCGTCGGGGACCTCTACCTGGCCGACGCCAAGAAGCAAGATCGGCTCTGGAAGCAAGTTGCCGAGTCGCTGGCGAAGCTCGAATTTCCCGCGACACGCATCGCACATCTTCTGGAGAAACGAGACCCGACCCTGCTCGCGGGCGTGCTCAAGGAAATCGACGGCAAGGCCTGAGACGCGGCCCGAGGCCCACCCGAAGACGATTCGAAGATGGACGGGATTCGGATGTCTTTCGTGATGAACTGTTTTGGAGTCCACCGCTGGCTCCTGTACAATTCAGCCTCCGTCACGGACTTCTCCATGAAGGAGAGCATCTCATGAGCCTCGCGCAGCGCGTCCGGGATTATCGATACGCCAAAGGTTGGGGCCCCGACGAGCTCGCAAGTCGGGCGAACATCTCCCGGACCGCGCTCTACCAGATCGAGAGCGGGAAGACCGAGCTACCTCGCGCCGCGACGGTCCGGCGAATCGCCCGTGCCTTCGGGATCGCCGTCGAAGTCCTCCTCGAACATGAGACGCTCGTCGGCCTGCCCGCCGATGACTACATCACACCCTTCGCGAGGGCCGACCTCGATGCTCATCACGCAACGGCCCTTAACGCGGAATCCGAGTTGCACTCGAAGGTAACCGACCTACTCCGATCACCCCTGGCCGATGGACTCGTCAGCGTCGTGCAGGGGATGCACGGGATGCTCGTCTCATCTCGACCGGCATCATCGTCGAATTCGGAGCACGGCTGAATTTCGTGGGGTAAACTGGCTCAAGGTCGGATGCGATTCGGACGAGATGTCCGTTTTTCGCTGGCCACCCCAAAGAGACCGCACCCATGAATCGCCGGGCCTATCGCCTGGCCGGCCTCTGCGCCGGCCTCATCCTCGCTCAATCGTCGCTCGGATCCGTCCAGGCCTGGGCCGGGGGGCGATTCTTCGGCAGACGTCAGCCCGTCGTGATTGCCCCCGTGCAGACGGCCGCCGTCCGACCCGCGGCGCAACCGAGAGATCCGATTCTCGGGACCTTCTACCCCACTCCCTACATGACCGTCCGCGGTAATATGCCGACCGGCGGCGGCTACTCACCCCTGGGGGTCGGCGGCAGCGACACCAGCCTCGATGTCTACGGCCCGCTCTCTTCGTTGCGGACCGTCGCCGCCCCCATCGTCACCTATAACCGCGGCTACAACGGAGTCGTCACGGCCAACGAGGGGACGACATTCACCACCCCGTACCTGCCGTCGGCCTCGCCGGCCATCTATCCGACTCGCGGCCAGAACTACTACGGGTTCCGCAACCAGCCAACTCCGCCGCAGTGGGATAGCCCCATCAACTGGATCGACCAGAACTGAGGCCGGGGCAACGTGTTCGAAGCCGGTTTCAGACGCGGCTATTGATGAAGAGCAGGATCAGGGTCGTCGCGACGAGAATCCCCAGGATCGTCGCGGCGAGCCGTCCCGCCCCGGCCCAGATCAGTCGCCAATCTTCGTGCCTCGACGCGGAGTAGACCAGGCTGATGGCGGCCACCAGGGGCAAGACGAACCAATAAACATGAATCATGGCGAACATCAAGGGGTCGCCTCCGCGGTCAGGCCGCCCATCGGCGCCGGCTTCTCATCGACCCTGGCGGCGGCCGGGTCGTCCTGATGTGCCGGGCCTGCGTATGCGTCGTAGATCGCCAGGATATTGAGCAGGCCGGCAACGACGGTATAGATCGAGCTGATCTCAACCAGCTTGCCGAGTCGGGCGTATTGCCCATTGATGATAGCCTGAGTGGGCTCGGCAAAGAGTCCGCCCATCACGGCTTCGTGACCGTAATGCCTCAAGGTCGCCTGGAGCAGGCCCAAGGCGCCGGGCAAGCCGACCCAGAACTGGCCGAGGAAGTGCCACCGAAACTTGTCGGGGTTGAAGACGGGAGTGGACCAGGTCCAGAAACCCATCTTCCACTCACCCACGATCATCCCCGTGAGGTAGAGGCCCAGGATACACGTCGCGTAGAGCGCCGCCTTGCCGTATCGGCCCTGATAGGCATGACCCAGGCCCGGAACGAGCCAGGCCAGGACCGCGGCCTTCGCCGGGTCACGAAGCGGAACGGTCGTCGCGTGTTGAGTCATCCTGAACCGCCCAGTCCCATGTTGGCCACCGGGTCCGTCATCCGCGACAGCCCCTGAGTTCCATGCATCCTAACCGGTCTCGACTCGCTATCGCTAGAGACGCTCAGGCGACCAAGCCGGGCCGTGTGAGCTGATCGACCGAATCCCGCTCGACGAGCTTCAGTCGCTGGTGGCTCGTCGCCAGCATGGCCAGGGACGCCAGCCGTTCGAGCCTGCGGGGGTTTCCGCCCGAGGTTCCATGCAGGGCCACGAGGGCACCGTGGGTGAAGGTCTCCGCCGAACGGCCTCCTCGACCCAGCTTCTCGACCAGATATCCGGCCGCCTCCTGAAATCCCAGGGGGGCAATGCGAGCGATCAGATCGGCCTGATCGTCGCCGGAAGTCTCCTCCGATGAACGACCTGAATTCACGACGGTCAGCCCTGTTCCGGCCTGTTCCAGGCCTCGCCAGAAGTCGGCTGCCGCCCCGATCTCGGCAAGTCGCTCATCCTCGTCAACGGCGATGATGACGCGTAACCCCTGGCGACGGCAACGCTCCAAGGCCTGTCTCAAAGTTGACCAGTCGTCCTGAGCGTTGGAAGCCAGACGCATTACCCCGACAAGCGACTCCGCGAGACGTCGGAGACAATCGGCCGGGGAATGACCGGCGCCAATTCGGATGAGTCGCCTCGTGGGATGCCTCACTTCGGCCATTGCACGCTCAAGGACCCTGGATTTCCCCAGGCCTTCCTCGCCACGGACGCAGACACGACGCAGGCCGGTCTCGACGGCGTAACGGATTCGGGCGATGGCCTCCTCGTGCGTGGAAGTCGGCACGTAGCAGGTCCCCGACCCCTGAAACGGATCGCGTTTCAGGCCCCACTCGCTCCATCCTGATTCGCTCATCGAGGACTCTCCCGGCGGTCTGTTCCCCGCGTCCTACGATCCTCGGTACGATACTCCGCAGCCGCCTCGAATGACGCCGATCCTGGGGAGCGAAAGACCTTTGCACGACCGAGCTTATGTCCCGGATCCTCTCCAGCCTGGCAAACTGACTCTCGGCGGCGACGAGGCACGCCACCTGGCCCGCGTCCGTCGCGCCGAGGTGGGCGACCTCGTCGATCTCTTCGATGGGCAGGGCGCCGCGTACTCCGCGCGGATCGTTGGCCTGGGTAAGGAACGGGTCGACCTGGAGGTGCTCCCGGAACCGATCCCCGACCGAATCCCGGTGCCGAGGCTCACGCTCGCGACGGCCATCCCCAAGGGAGATCGGATCGACTGGCTCGTCGAGAAGGCCACCGAACTCGGAGTCGATCGGCTCGTGCCGCTGGTGACGACGCGTTCGGTGGTCGATCCGCGCTCGACCAAGCTCGATCGGCTGCGTCGGACGGTCATCGAGGCCTGCAAGCAGTGCGGTCGGAACCGGCTCATGAAGATCGATGCTCCGACCCCTTGGGCTGAGTTCGCCCGATCGAACGCCGGGGCCACGCGCCTGCTGGCCGATCCAGGCGGGGTCAACGTGGCGACGCTTCTGGAGCCATTCCCGACGGACGCCTGCCTGGCGATCGGCCCGGAAGGGGGCTTCACGGACGAAGAGGTGAAACTCGCCGGGTCGCTCGGATGGCAGTCGATCACACTCGGTCCGACGATCCTGAGAATCGAAACGGCCGGACTGGTCGGGGCCGCCTCGATCTTCAATTCGTTCGGACGGCCCCGCTGAGAAGTCGTCGGCAGGTTCAGGTCCACTGGCCGTCGGATTTGTCCTGATAGATGGACCAGACGAAGCCATCGGGGTCGCGCAAGGCAAATTCACGCCATCCCCAGGCCTGGTCGACGGGCTCCTCGGAGACGCTGAGCATCGCGCCTTCGTCCAGACAGTGCTGGTAGAAGGCGTCCACGTCGTCGACCCGGATCTGGAGGTGGATACCGACGCCGAGCCGGTTGCCGTCGAACTCCTCGGCGTGCTCGTCCTGCGGGTGCAGCATCAGGGAAAACGCACCGATCCGAAGGATCGCCAGGCTGATCGGCCCCCCCTCGACCTCGGTGTGCACCTGGGCCACCTCGGCCCCGACGATCTCGTTGTAGAACTCCATCGACTTGACCACGTCTTCGCAGTACAGGAAGACGCTGGTGACCTGTCCGTTCATGCCCGTCTCCCCGAGGACGACTCGTCCCGAAATCCCCTTGAGGGGCGGACCTTACCGCGTATTCGGGCGGGAGGCAACGCGAACCCGCTCACTCAACGCTCACATGGATCGAGTTGCCCGTCAGGCGGCTCATCGGCCGGCCGCAGCAGCTCAATTTCTGGTCGGGCGGCTTGCACGTACAGGGGACGATAATCTCGATCTCCGACCCGCATTTCGTGCAACCGAGCCGCTGACCGGTCGGCATGGCCTGCGTGTTCACGGCGGCTTCTTGTTCGGGCATGGGTGGGGCTCCCTTGTGTCTTGATGAGGGCGGCCTATCCCGAATGCAAACCGCGGACCTAACCCTCCTTGCCGCTCGCTCAAGGGCTGGGCGGTTCGTCGGCGAAGAAATCGACGACCTCGCGGATGGCAGGGAGGAGGAATCCGGCCACCGAGTAATGGCCGCAATCGTACCAGCGGATCGGCGGTCGGCCGGCCGCTTCCCAGAGCACGCGGGTGCAGTCAGGCGGGATCACCTCGTCGGCGTTGCCGGCGAACATCACCACTCGCTTGCCGATCAGGCCGGCAGCGGTCGTCAGCGGGTCGACCGGCCGCATGACCTCGATGAGCTGGGCCTTGGTACGACCTGCGGAGATCCAGAGCTCCCGCACCTTCCGGCTCTCGGGCATGCTCCAGAGCGCCTCGGCGAGGTTGCCACCGGCCATGACAAGGGCCGCCCGATGGATGCTGGGATCAACCGACGCGACCAGCGAAGAGACGATCCCCCCCAAGCTGATCCCCGTCACACCCAGGCGAGACGCTTCGACGTCGGGTCGGCTTGCCAGCCAGGTTGCCGCCCTGCGGACGTCGAGCACCCCCTGTCGCATCGACAGGACCGAACGGTCCACGTTCGCCGAGAGCAGCCGTTGCTCGCCGCCGACCGGCCGACGCTCGCCATAATAGGGCAGCTTGACGAACAGGGCCGCGACTCCGCGCTCGGCCAGCCTGGCCGCCAGGTAGCGGGAGAGTGGGAAGTCGGCCCCGAGGATATGCAACACGACGACCCCTGGGTGCTTGCCCGGAGACTTCGGCCTGAAATATTCGGCGTGGACCGTGTTATTCGCCTCGTCGGGCGTGACGATCGGCGACGGGAACCGCAGGCGTTCGACCGTGTACAGGCCGGCGTCCTGCCAGCCTTCCAGCTCGTAGTGAAATTCCGCCGCTTCCAGCCGGAATCGTTCGGGGACCGAAGCTTCGGCCTTCAAGGGGACGAACGCGACAACGCCACGCTCGGCGGGGGGTGCTGCGATCAGGACGAGGCTCAGGCTCAAGATCCAGGATCCCATCGTTTCCCCTGCTGGGCCTCGGGTTGCCGGTTTCAGGTCCGACTTGTAAAGTACGCCGCGATCCTGGGTCCGGGAAAGGGAGTTCCCGCCGTGCCGAGACCGAGACTGCCGCTGGACACCCTCAGACCCGAGCGCGTCTGCCTCATCAAGCCCAGCAGCCTGGGCGACGTTGTGCACGCGCTTCCCGCGCTGGAAGCCCTCCGCCTTCTCTGGCCGTCCGCGAGGATCAGCTGGGTAGTCAACCGGTCACTCGTCGGGTTGCTGGAGGGTCACCCCGCGCTCGACGAGGTCATCCCGTTCGACCGCGCCGCCGCCAAGGTTTCGTCGGCAGGCCTGGCCTCGATCGCCGGGTTCGGTCGTGTGTTGCGTTCGAAGCGATTCGACGTCGCCATCGACCTCCAGGGCCTCCTCCGCTCAGGCCTCATGACCTGGGCCACCGGCGCCCCGGTCCGTGTCGGCCTGGCCGAAGCCCGCGAAGGGGCGACCCAATTCTATGACCGGACCGTCGCCACGCCACCAGGCACGACCCACGTCGTCGACAAACTGCTCGCCGTCGCGCACGCATTCGGGGCACCCAAGTCGCCGGCAAAATTTCGCGTCGCCTGCCCCGAGGACGATCGCGCCTGGGCCAACAGGACGCTCGCCCCGATCGCCGGCCCTCGACTCGTCCTGAACGTGGGCGCACGCTGGCTGACCAAACGCTGGCCCCCCGCCCATTTCGCCGAGCTGGCGCGTCGGGCTTCCGAAACCTTCGGGTGCGGCCTCGTCGCGGTCGGCGCGCCCGAGGACAGGCCCCTCGTCGACGAACTCGCGGCATCACTCCGTGGCCTGCCACTGCTCGACCTCTGCGGGACGACGAACCTCACACGCCTGACGGCCGTCCTGGCCGAGGCCGATCTCGTCCTGTCCAACGACACAGGGCCGATCCACCTGGCCGCCGCCGCGGGGGCAAGGGTGCTGGGCATTTACACCTGCACCAGCCCCGAGAAGACTGGGCCGTACGGGCCGCGTTCCCGGAGCATCCAGAGCTGCGTCTGGTGCGCCCCCAGCTTCGTGAAAACGTGCGACCGGCTCGAATGCATGAGCGAGCTAAGCCCCGATCGCGTCTGGGCCGCCCTCTATCCGATGCTTGCCGAGGTCTCCGACTCCCGAACCTCGGCCGCCTGACCGCCGGGCACGCGGACAAACCAGGCCATCAGGCCGATCGCGAGCACCTGGAACGCCACCAGCGGGACGAACGCAATCCAGCGGTCCCGTTCCGCCACCCCGGCAATCCATCCGGGGGCGACCAGGTCGATTACCGTCTTCTCGAACCTCCCGTGGAACGACCAGGGGGGGATCGGCCTGCCGCTCCAGAGCGGCCAGACACCGTCCAGGAATGGGTTCTCGATCGGGTTGGGGATGCGGCCCCCGACTCCCTGATACAAGAAGACGATCACGGCCCCTAGGAGCGCCAGCCCCGCAGCGGCCCAGGTCCAGCGTCGCTTGCCCCATGCGAGTAAGGCGGCCACCGGAATCATGCCGAACGGCAGCAGGGGGACCAGCAGGCGAGGCCCGGTCGACCAGCCGCCGGTCCATTCCGGATAGCTCAGGTTGACCCAGAAGACGGACAGGCAGACGAGCATCGGCGTGAGCAGCCAGGCCCAGGCCCGCCGGCGGACGAGGACGATCACACCCGGCGTGGCCAGCAGCAAGATAGGGGCAGTGCGGAAGATCCCGCGCGTCGGCCCCCAGAGCAGCTTGGTGGCGACCGACCAATCCGGCCGCGTCAGGCCCAGCGGATTCTCCTTGTTGTGGACCTTGGCGAACTGCTCCGTGATCAGGTGGAAATAGCCCATGTCGAAGGGCGAGCTGAACGCTGCCGCGTTGTAGCCCAGCAGTAAGAACGTCGGCATCAACGCCCCGGCGCCGAATGCGAACATGGCCCCGACCGGCCTCCTGCGTGCGATCACCTGCACCACAAGGTCCAGGCCCAGGATCGCGGAGACCGGGCCAACTTGCAGCTCGATGACCGACGCATAAGCCGCCAGGAATCCGGCCGTGGCCAGCCACAACGTCGTAGCGCCGCCGATCACCCCTCGAAGGATCAGAAACGAAGCCAGCAAGGCGAACGCCGCCGGCTGATGGCCATAGCTCATTGTCGCGTAGACGTACGCCGGCGTTGCCAGCCCGTAACCCAGGCCGACCAACACCGAAGTCCGCGGCCCGCACCCCATCCGAAGGGCCAGCCGGGCAAGCAACGCCCCGATCGCCGCCGTCGCCAGGCCCGAGACTCCCAGCGTCACCCAGTAATCCGCGGGCCAGTACGCAAACCCTTTCACTCCCAGCGGATGAGGCGGGAGGCCCAGGGTCCATCGTGCCGCCGAGTAAGGGACCAGCCCCAGCACGGAGAAGCCGGGCATCTTGTCCGTGTAATGCCGACCGCGGTAGACCGCGATATCGTGCGTCTGGTCGTCAAGACCATCGATGACGATCGTCCCCCGGTCGACGATCGCGTACGTCAGCATCAGCCGAGAAGCCGAATTCCAGTCACGGCCATGCCAGAACCAGGCGTAGCTGGCCAGCAGGATGACGAACGTCCAGACCTCGGGGCGGCGCGACCAGCCTGCGATCATCGGGGAAAACTCCCGGCGACGACGTTCGGTCGCAGCCATCGGTAGAGACTGCAAAGTCCGAGCGCTCCGAGCAGAGCCATCGAAGGCTGGATCGACAAGAAATAGCGGTCCCAGGCCAGCGGGATGAACGCAGTCACGACCAGCACCGCGAGGCTAACCTGGACCGCGATGAGCAGCGCCGTCGGTGGCCGGCCGTTTAATCGGTCATCCAGGATCCGTCGAATCAGGAAGAATGCCCCGACCATCAAGCCGAAGCCCCAGGGCAGGGCACCCCAGTCCTGGGCCCGGTCGAATCGCTTCGTCGAGTCGGAATGCGCAGGCCCGAACGGACCGAAACGCCCCAGGCCCTGGACCAACATGACCGAGACCTTGGCCGGCAGGGTCGTCAGCGCGTCGTTGGGAAATTGCTTCGCGGCCCCGCTCGAGACTCCGACCCGATGGTCGGCCACGTAGCGTGCCCTCTGCATGATCCCCATCTCGGCGATCTTCGAATCCTCGCCGCCGAGCCGAACCGCCGGGTTGGCCGTCAAGAATGGGTTTCCCAGCGCGAAGGTTAGCAGGCCGACGCATCCCGCCAGCACGGTCGCCGAGGCGATGGTCCATTTCCGACCTGCGGGCCATGACCGGACGAAGAAGACGGCCGCAGACCAGGCCACGACGGTCATCAAAGCGAGCGATCCGTTGAGCTTCGAAAGGACCGCGAGCCCGCCGAGAATCCCCACGCCAACCCAGACCAAGAACCGTGCGAGACTCCATCGTCCAGCTCGCACGATCAGGAAGAGCGCCAGGGCTTCGGTCGCCAGAATCAAGGCTTCCGCGGGCACGTCGGACATGGCACGGCGGGAGTGCAAGGCGTAGAGCGGATTCAAGGCCAGCAGGATTGCCGCGACCAGGCCCACGGCTCGCCCGAAGGCCACGCTCCCCAGGGCGAAGAGGGCCACGCAGCCGAAGGCTCCGAACACCGCGGTTGGCCAGCGGGCGGCGATGAGCATCGATCGCGGCCCTGCGGCGTACGACGTGTTCCGGTACCACTCCACCGCGGCGGCTCGCTTGGGACGCGCGTACCCCTGAGACATCAGGGAGAGGCCGATCGTGTACTTCGGCAGGGGGGGCAGGTCATAGGCCGGGTAGTCCAGCCACATCCGATCGTCCCAGTTCCCCGAGAGATACAGATCGGCATAGTACGACTGACTGACATAAGCCCACTCGTCGACGAACGCGTCCTCGCCCGGAATTCCGACGAAGAACCAGAGCAGGGCGGAGAGCCCGATTGCCGCCCCCCAGGTCCAGCCGCGTGTTTTGAGGCTTGCGGGCCGGGTCGTGCCGATTTGGGGGATCATGACGGATGAAACGTCCTCGTTAAGATTGATGACTGGGCAAGGTTCGCGGGCACCTTTTTGTCATAAGGTCAATCATATTCTAGAAATCGGCCTCATTTTTTTGCAACCGGGGGATCATCGGCTATGGTTCAGCGACCGGCCTCCGACGAGGCGGTCTGCCCAACCAGCAAGGCCGACCGGGTCTTCCCGGATGACCTTAGCGAATGGGTGCTGCCCGAACGACTGGTTCGCCGCGACGAGGGACCGGGCGTTGCCCGGCACCACGAAACGGCGTGAACGATGAACATCCTGCGACCCGACACCCGCGCCAAGAGCGTCCCGCGTCGACCGGCCCTTATTTCCTGGCTTGCACCGAGTTTCTCGAGGCGGCATCCCCTGGATGTGCGATTTGAGGGCATTCGGAGATCGGCCGAGGAACTCTGCCCGGGCGATGGAACGATGAGGCCAGGCCGTCCCGGCCGACCTCAACTTCCCTCGCGTGACCTGTCCGTTCTTTGCGCCGAGCGAGAGCGTCTGCGACGAGCCTTCGGGCATGTCGACGGCGTTCGAGCGGGGTCTCGGTCGATGGAGGGGGAGCCTGCGATGAGACGAATCGGGGTGATCTTCGGCGGACGTGGCCGGGGACGACCGGCCTCGGGTTATTTCCGCCTGGCCGCGGCGGCATTGCTTGCGGTCGCGACGCTGGCGCAGACCGGTTGCCAGCTGGGCGGCTGCGGCGGCTGCAATGGATTGGGTGCCCGCTCCGTATTGTCGGGCGTCGGGGCCAAGTTCCGTGAGCTCGGCTCTCGCATCTTCCACTGCAAGTCGGGGCGGATCGTCGCCGCGGCGGCGGATTGCGGGTGCGGCGGCGAGTCGATGCCCATCGAGTACGGCACCCCGGGCGTGATCGTGGCTCCTGGCGCCGTCATCCAGGGCACTCCCTCGACGGTCGTCCCGGACATCTCGCCCCTGGAGTCGTCCCCGATTCAGCCGGGTGGCATCGAGCCGGCGCCCACGACCAAGGGGGCCGCTGCCTCCCCGGCCGGGAACAAAACTTCTTACGAGGCCGCCCGCCCCCAATCTCGGGGGGGGCGTTTCGCGCGTGGGCCCGAGGCCACGCGTACCAATTATCCGGCCGCCAAGCCTGCCGCCGAGCCCAGCCCGCTCGACAATCTCCCCCCGCTGGACCTGCCCAGCGAGGTGACCGAGGCGAGCAAGCCCAAGCTCCTGGGCGAGGCCAACCCGGTCCCCGCCCCGGCGCCCGCGACCCCGACCGCCGCGCCCGAGCCGCCAGCGACTCCGGCCACCGATGCCACCCCGCCGCCGATCCCCGCCGCCTCGCAATCCAAGGCGCCCGGGATCGCGCGGTTCGTTTCAGTCGCCCCCGAGGTCGCCGGCGGCAGCCTGCCCGCCGCCGAGGGCCTCGAATGGCTGGCGAAGATGGGCTACAAGACGATGATCGACCTCCGCGAAACCTCCGAGATGTCCCCCGCCTTCATTGAAGCCGTGACCCAGCGTGGGCTCCGTTATGTTCCCCTCCCCGTGTCGCTGAAGACCCTGGATGCCGATCATCTGAGCCGTTTCCGATCCGAGCTGGCGATGAGCAAGGGCCTGGCATATTTCTTCGACGGGGACGGTAATCGCGCAGGGGCGGTCTGGTATGCCGACCAGATGGCCTCGGCCAAGGTCGACGAGGCGACGGCTCGCCGACAGGCGAAGGAACTGGGGACCTCGGACGAGGCCTGGATCCTCGCGGCCTCACAACTGGTCACCGGCCTGCGCCCGACACCCTCGACGTCCGCCGCAGCCGCCAATCCGGCCGAGCCAGCAACCACCCCGCCGGCGCCGCTCCCACGCGAAGCCGCCGCCGAATCCGGCAATACTCAAGCAAACGCCGCCGCTGCCGCGACCTCCGGCTTCGCGGATCTTGGCCGATAAGGTCCCGCCGCCGCTCCGAGATCGATTAAATGCTCATAGACGGATCGGCCAGTCTCTCGGCATCGGCGACTTCACGACGATCGGTTCCCCTTTCGTCGGGTGACTGAACGAGAGTTCCATCGCATGGAGTGCGATCCGCAGCCCGCCATCGCGGGCCGAAAGCGCTTTGGTCGCCCCGTACTTCCGATCACCCAGGATTGGCAGTCCGCGCGACGAGAGTTGCACCCGAAGCTGATGACCGCGCCCGGTTCCCGGGATGAGCTCAATCGTCGAGGTTGCTCGGCCTCGCTCCACAACCCGATACTTCAGACTGGCCCGTCGCGCCCCAGGCTCGTCGGGTTCCGCCGTGCGCACCACGTTCGAGGCCTCGTCCTTCCAGAGAAAGTCTTCCCACTCCCCCTCGTCGGCCGCCGGGAACCCCTCGACCATCGCCAGGTAGGTCTTGCCAACCTTGCCGTCGCGGAACTGCTCCGAGAGCCTGGATGCCCCCTTGCTCGTTCTGGCCAGCAGGACGACCCCCGAAGTCACTTGATCGAGCCGATGCACCAGCCCGATGTAAACATTCCCGGGCTTCTTGAATTCGTCCTTGATCCAGTCACGGGCCACGTCCACCACCGACCGTTCGCCGGTGTGGTCCCCCTGGCTGAGCATCCCGGCCGGCTTATCCAGCGCGAGGCAATGGTTGTCCTGATAAAGAATCGGAATCATCGGGCCGCCTCGGTCAGTCGCTTCACCACGATCGTGGCGTACCCCCCCTTGGGCAGCTCGAACTCCAGCGAGAGCTTTCGTCGCCCCGGATAGAGCTCGTCGGCCTCGTCGTTGTGCGACAGACCGCCGGTGTCGATCAGGGCCGCCCGGTGCCCCTTGGAGAAGAAGACGTCCTTCAGGTGCTTGACTCGCATCTCGCTCCAGGGAATCGCCTGCTCGGTCGCGACCTCGTTGAGGATCTCGCCTAGCAGCCCGTCGGGAATCGTATTGCGTGACGAGGGCAGGGGGATCTGGGTCGAGCGCAGCGTGGCCGCCTGCTCGGCGGTCAGGCCGCGATGGATCGGCATCGTCGCCGCCTTGAACTCGATCTCGGCACGCTGGTCGGGCTCCGTCACCCGAGTGATCAGGCGGCCGAGCGCGAGGTTCCAGAGGTGGCTCTGGTAGGCCGAGAAATAGAGGCTCCGCAGCTCGCGCTTCAGGCGAGCGAACGCGCCCCTGAAGTCCTCGGGATGGTCCACCAGGTAAGTCACCAGGCTTCGCGCGTGCGACCGGTCGAGCTTGGCCTTGGCCGCCGCCCAGTCTCGCCAGTTCTCGCGCAAGATCGCCTTCTCGACCTTCGTGTCGGGCCGATCCGAGGGATTGGCCTCGGCGATCGCCAGCTTCAGGGCCTTCTCATGGTCGCCAGCCAGCCAGGCCCTGCCGATGAAGTCGCCGTCGTAGCCCACCGAGCCAAATCGCTGGTCGTCGAAGTAGTTGGGAAGGCCGTCGACGGGCAGCTCGCCCATCGCACGGATCGCGGAGGCAGCGTCTTCCCCGGATAGGTCGCGCAGGACGACTCCAAAGCGATTCCCCCGGAAGTGCGCCGGCCCGTAGGCGAACTCGAGCTTACCCAACGGCTCCAGCAGAAGGTTGGGCTCCTCGATCGCGCGGGCGGGGCCATCGGCGATCGTCAGGTACTGGATCGTCTCGGCGTGCCGATCTTTCAGGCCGCCATAGCTGATTTGCCTGGCCGCCAGGTTCCAATGTCTGGCAATCGAGTCGATTGCCTCGATGGTCCCGACCCCGCGTTTTTTCAGGCGGTAGAATGTATAGCGACCGCGGTCGGCCCCCCGGACCGTCGGCAGTTCCTCGACCCGGAAATCTTCTGGCAGTCGCTTGAGCTTCATCGCGTCGGGCCGACCCTTGCATCTGTCCCCTCACGTCGATCGGGTCCATCCCGTCGGCGCATCAATCGAACAAGCTTAGCAGGTCGCCGCCCCCCCCGACGAGCCGGCTATCGGCCGACCGCCTCGGTTCGAGTCAGACGGATCTGCCCAGCGACCGCTCAGACGCGTCCAATCCTCCATGATCGGGTCCAGACCGCCCCTTCGGAGCAAGTCAACTCATGCGTCGATCGTTCAAGCCAACCGTCTCCGGCCTCGAAAGTCGCATCGCCCTCAGCGGCAGCCACGGCCACCGTCCGGCCGTCCCGTTCACCTACCCGCTCAATATCGAGTCGACGTCCCTCGGCACCGTGACAGTCACCGCCGGGACGACCAGGCTTGCCACGCGTGGGCAGGTCGATAACCTCGGGGTGTCGACGATCGTCACCACCTACAGGCCGGGCACGGGCGCCAGCGCAGGGACGACCACCGGCACGATCGTCCTGACCGCCCCGCGCGGCACGCTCAGGCTCGACATCGTCGGCAAGACCCCGGGCCCGAAAGTTCAGGCCACCGTCCCGCACGTTTTCAAGTACACGATCGTGAGCGGCACCGGCATCGGCGCCAGGCTCCGCGGCGTGGGGTCCGCCACCGTCGTGTTCGCCGACGTCAATTCGCTAGGTCTCCGGCCCTTCACGCCGCACCGCTAGTTCAACTGACCCGATCCTCCCGTCGGTCCACGCCGCAAGGTCTCCACGGCCGAGGGGAGCCTGACTCGCCCGAGAACCTCGAATTGATGGCCCGAAGCCGCCACTTCCCATCGCCCCCTCAGGTGGCGCGCGGCCAGTCGTCCGTGCTCGACCAGGATCAAATCGACCTCATCAAACCAGGGTCCGATCTCCCCCTTCCAGAACCAGTCGCGCACCCTGGCCCTCCTCAGCTCGGAATCGGGCGTGTTGTAGTCGTGCCCCCGGTAGGGCCGGACCGCCGTATAGGTTGCCGCCAAGTAGGAGAGGCGAGCGTCCTCCGTCAGCAGGACCCCTCGAAATCCGAGCCGATTGATCGTCGCCAGGATCTCGCGCTCCCCGGGCTTGAGGGCGATCCCCGGCGGTTCCGCGCCCAGGCTGGTCGTCGCCAGCCAAACCACATTGTCGAGGCTCGCCACCACCAGGACGAAGGCGGCGACGGCCTTACGCCTCGTGCCGAGTCGACCGATCGTCTCGCAAACCGCCGGAAGTCCGATCAGGGCCAGGGCCAGCCATGAATATCCCCTGCTGAAGTGCGCCGGCTGACGCGCCCGCATAAAGAGGTCGTGGTTCGATAATGCCAGCGAAACCACGAACGCGGCGGCCAAGAACGGGACATCTCGGCCCACGTTCCGGCCGTCCTTGATCAGTCGCCAGGCCGCGAACACCCCCACCAGCAGGTGAGACCGCAGCCAGCTCGCCCCGTCGATTCGCCATGCGAGCGACCAGACCTCTTGCAGCGCCCGATGCGAGGGGAAGAGGTTCAGGAACGCGAGATAATATCCCGCGAATACGGCCAGTAGCCCCCAGAAGGCGGGGAAAACCCAGGCCGGCACCCGCTCCGGGCCCCACGCGAGCCGAAAGACGATGCTCCCCACGCAGAGGATCGCGATGACCTGCGCACCGGTGAACGGATGCGTCGCCCCCAGCAAGACGGCAAGCCCCAGCGCCAGGGCCCAGCGGCCACGCAACGCCGCCAGCCAGCACCAGCCCATCAGCGCGTGGTACACCCCCTCCAGCGGCAGGACCACATTCCGGCCCCAGAAGAGGCACCACCAGCCCAGTCCCGACTCCGCCCCCGCCATCGCCGTGCCCAGGGACGGCAGCGATCGTTCGGGCCCGCTTAGCCAGGTCCAGAGCCCGTGCCAGGCGAAGATCCCGCCCCCCCACATCACCAGCAGGAAGGCGAATCCAGGATCGGTCCCGTCCCCGATCACCCATTCCACCAGTCGCAGGGTCGCGTACGAACAGGCCAGCGCCGCCAGTATCCCCAGCAAGTCAAGCCAGACCCCCGGGTCAACCCCCAGGGCCGACACGCCCGCGCCAAGAACCCAGATCAGCCACTGAACGTAGATGACGGGCGCATCCGGCGAGGGATCGTACGGATTGGGATAGGCCAGGCCGTTGCCTCGCTCGAAAATCGCGCGGCCGTTGGCAAGGTAGTACGGCTGGTCATACTGGATGAAGCCCGTCGCACCCGCCTGCAAGCGGATGAGATGCGCGAGGTAGGGCAGGGCATAGGGCAGGACGCCCGCGAGCACCAGTGCCAACCGACTCACCTTCGACTTCATCTCATCCCCTCTTCCGCTTGGCGCTCCATTCCAGGGACCGTTCCACCAGTCGCTCGGCGATCGGCTCGGGCATTGCATAGGTTTCGACCGGCCCGCCCTCGCGGACGAGGTGGATCGTGTGCCGCCCCTCGGTCACGGTGCGTTGGTCGTTGGCCACCGTGAGGTCGGCACGGTTGACGACCAGGGCCCGCCGCGCCTCCTCGACAAGTTCCGCGGTGGTCGCGCCCGCAAGCAGCTTGAACCCGACGATGTAGGCGTCCGGCGCCCAGTCCCTGACCTTGCGGATCACCTTGGCCGTGGGCCTGCATCGGATCACGAGGGAGTCGGCCTCGGATCGAATCTTCCCCTCGGCCGGCTCCGGCTCGAAGTCCGACACGGCCATCGCCAGGAAGACGATGTCCACGGGCCGCTCCTTGAGCGTCTCCTCAAGCCGCCGCGCGTAGTCGTCGACCGTCCCTCTTTTCAAACGAACGGGGTGGTAGCGGTCCCTCACGGCCAGCCACTCGGCCCGAAGGCGCTCGAGCCGCCGGAATTCGACGGCGGGATCGGCTGCGTCGAGATCGAGTTGCGCCCGGCGCTCGAACGCGAGCTGCGACCCGGGCGCCGCGACGTGCCAGACGCTCGCGCCACGGCCCAGGCAGGCTTCCGCGATCGACGCCGCCATTCGACCGGTCGACCGGTTGGCGATCTGACGCACCTCGTCGATGGCCGCGACGGTGCCGCCGCCGGTAACCACGACGTTCCAGGTGGAACTTGCGCGGGGTTCCGGGCCTTGTCCGGCCGGAGCGACCGGGCTACCTTCGACGGCACGGCCTGCGTCAGTCACGCCGGAAACATCCCCTCGTCGGACCCAGGACAACGACGCAGATGCACGCGCCAGCGACGACCAACGCGCCCCACGACCCGGCCGCACGCGAGCTGTTCGACGAGATGACGCGCTGGCCGATCTACGATCCGCACTCGCACATCAACCCCCACAGCCCGGCCGCCCGCAACTTCGACGAAGTCTTGGGCTACCACTACTATACCGAGCTGGCCCACTCCGCGGGGATGCCAGCCGCACTCGTCTCCCCCGACCTCGCCCCGGCCCATCGCGCCCGCAATCTCGCGGGTTATCTCGACCGGATCGACAACACCGTCCAGCACGACTGGCTCGTCGAGATCGCCCGGACCTTCCACGGCTTCGAGGGAGAACGGATCGGCCCCGACACGATCGAATCCCTCTACGCCACGGCCGACAAGTCCGCCTCGGGCCCCGCCTGGGACCAGAAAGTCTGGGACAAATCCGGCCTGGAAGCTGTCTATCTGACGAATGACTTCGACGACCCCCTCGAAGGCTGGGACACCGGCCGCTACGTCCCTTGCCTGCGCACCGACGACCTCGTCCTAAAGCTCCACGAGCCGGGAACCCTGGCTCGCCTGCGCGCGTCGACCGGGGTCGACATCGACGACTTCGCCACCCTCCGAGACGCCATCGGCAAGACCTTCGAACGCTTCAAGGCAAAGGGGGCTCGCGCCTGCGCGATCAGCCTTCCTCCCGACTTCATCCCCTCACGTGGTACCCCCAAGAAGGCCGTCACCCCCGTCCGACGCGCGATCCACGGGATGGACGTCCGCCATGACGAGATCCAGGAAGTTCGGCGGATCCTCTTCTGGACCATCGCCGAATTCTGCGCCGAGTTCCGGTTGCCGTTCGATCTGATGATCGGCCCCGTGCGAAATGCCTACTCGTCGGGCGTGGCGGGCGGCCGCGACCTGTTCGATCGCCGCGTCAGCCTGGCCGATTATGCCGAGCTGTTCAACCACTTCCCGGGCGTGACCTTCCCGGTGTCGACACTCTCGCCCGATGCCGCGCCCGAGCTGGTCGCCTATTCGTGGATCTTTCCCAATGTCGTGCCCATGGGCCACTGGTGGTATTCCAACGTCCCCACCTACATCGCGGCCGACTTGAGAGCCAGGCTCCAGGCGGTGCCCAAGGTGAAGCAGGTCGGTTACTACTCGGACGCGTACAAGCTTGAGTTCGTCCTGCCCAAATTCAATACCTATCGCAAGGTGCTGGCCGAGGTGCTTGCCGAAGATTGCATCCGAGGCCGGGGCTGGTCGGCCGACCGTGCGCTCAACCTGGCCCGTCAGGTCCTGCTGGAGAATCCGAGGCGTCTCTTCGGGGGGGAGGAAACCTCCCGGATCGTGCTGCCCAAAACTTGACGACCCGAGGTTCCGGGGGAATCCTTGCCACAGACTATTCCGCGCCCGCGGGAGGGCGGAGCCCACGCCCAGGCGCTTCCCCGCACGGCCGCGCCTCCCGTATCGGGCCCGGCCGGAAGGATCGGCATCCATGAACTCCCGAACCCGACCCGCGGGCCCGCCTGCCTCGATCGCGCTGGCGATCCTCCTCGGCCTGGTCCCGTCGGCTCTCGCCCATCAGAATAACCCCATTGGCGGCACACCTCGCACCACCCCGGACACGCCGCGGGAAGGTTCCAGGCCCTCGCCCGCCTCGACGACGAATTCTCAAGGGCCTCGGACTCCTCTCGCGCCGGGATCGCCGGCCGAGAGCGTCGACCCGCTCCTCCCCCCCATCCCGGGCGGCCCCAGCGACCTCGAGACCGTCGGCCCCGAGCTGCTTGCCGACGCCCGCGCGATCACCAACCCGGGCGAACGATCGCTGGCGCTCCAGCGCATCGGTCGGCTCGCGATCTTCAACGGTCGGCTCGACAAGGCACGCGAGTCGCTGACCGAAGCCGGCCAGGCCGCCTCGGCTGAGACCGACTACCTCATCAAGACCCAACGCCTCAACGCGTGCGTCAACTCGCTGCTCCTGCTCGCCGAGGAAGAAGTCCGGCTCTCGCGCGAGTCCCTGACAATCCTCGACGCCGAAGATGACGCGGACGCCAAGGCTGCGACCCCAACGCCCGACAAGGCCGGCAATTACCGCCGTGCCATCGCAGACTGGCAGTACGCCGCCCGCCTCGCCCAGTCGATCCCCAACCCCACATTTCGCGCCGAGCAGCTCTACAAGGTCGTGGAAAGCCAGGGGCTGGGCAGTCACGACATCGCCTCGGAACCAGTGCTCCTCAACGCGTTCGAGCCTCCCGCGCAGACGGCCGGCGACGTGACCAAGGCCAGCAAGGTGGCCAATCCCGAAATTGCCGACCGCATCCTCCGCGATGCCACGGAGACGGCCTTCCTCATCACGCGGCCCGCCTGGCGCGACCAGGCCCTCGACCGAATCGTCCCCTACGCCGCGACCTCGCTCCAGTTCAAGCGAGGCCTTGTTATCGCCCGGACGATCCCGTCCCCCGAGGTCCGCGCCAACGCCTTGATGCGCCTGGCCCAGGAACAGTCGCTCCACGGCGACGCCGACGATGCCACGGTGGTCTTCACCGAGGCCGCCCAGGCCGTCGCCCAGATCAAGCCCCCGGGCCTGCGGATCATCCTCGCCCGGATCCTGATCGACAGCCTCATCGCCGGAGGCCGCTTCGAGGACGCGCGTGCGACCGTCCCCCTCATCCCGTCCGAGCAGTTCCGGGTCAACTCCCTGATCGCCATCGCCCGAGGGCAAGGCGAGCGCGGAGCGGCCGAGTCGGCCATGGCCTGGATCCGCTCGGAGATGCCCCCCGAATATCAGCCCACGCTCGAGCGGAGCGTCAACGACGGCATCATCTCCGCCATCGAGCGAAATCGGTCGAGGGGCGAGAATCGCGGCTTCTGATCGGCCACCGCACACGACACGTCAATGCGACGAGGCCGGCGCCCCCACAGATCGGGGGGCGCCGGCCTCGTTCATTGATCCGACACTCGATACGCCGTCCCTTTCGGGTCGCTCGGATCACTTCGGTCCGAGCGCGACGCCCTTGCCGCCGGCCCCGAGCACCTTGTCGAGCTGTGCCTCGACCTGCGAGACCAACCGCATCCCCCGGTTGATTACCTTGCCCTCTGGAGAGACCAGGATCATCGTCGGCAGCGCGAAGATGCCAAACTCCTGCGCCAGCCGCCCTTCCAGGCCGCCGGGCTCGAAGATCTGGGCCCAGGGGGTCGGCACTTCCTTGAGGAAAGCCTCGAGGTCGGCCTTCTCCGTGTCCAGATTCACGCCGACGATCTCGAAGCCTTGCGCCTTGTGGGCCTCGTAGACCTTGAGCAGCTCGGGCGTCTCGCGCTTCACGTCGCCCGACCAGGTCGCCCAGAACGTAACCAACACGGTCTTGCCCTTGAAGCGGGCCAGGTCGACCGGGCTGCCGGTCAGGCCGGTCCCCTTCAGGTCGAATGGCTTGCCGACCAGATCGAGCCGTCGGAGCGCACCGGCCGCCTTCTTGCCGGTGGTCGTGTCGGGGAAATCCTTGGCGAGCCGGGCGTAGTAGAGCTTCGCCTCGTCCTCGTCGGTGTTCACCTCGCTGGTCCAGGCGAGCTGATAGAGCGCGTCGGGCACCTCGTCGCTCTTGGGATAGGCTTCCAGGAACGCCTTGAGATCGCCCAGCCACTTCTTCTGAACCGCGACCGGCGTCGCGCCTGCCTCATCATTCGCCAGCGCATATTCGGCCCCGATCTTCCGGAGCGCCGCGTATGAGCCGATCTTCCCCTTCTCGGCGATCAGGCCGTCGAGGTACTTGATCCCCTCGGGGAACTTGCCGGTGGCCACCCCTTCGGCCAGGGCATTGGCCACCTGGCGGTCGAAGTTGATCTTCTCCTCCGCGGGGGCCACCTTCGAGACCTCGCGCAGCAGGGGGATCCGGTTGTAATGATAGGCCAGCACTTCCTTGACGTCGGTGCTCGACAGCAGGTCGGACTTGGCCGCGTCGTAGTCGGCCAGCTTCTTCAGGGCCTCATCCATCTTGGGGTCGCGGTTGGCGACCTCGGGGGCCGCCTCGCGGTATAGGGCCGACCGGATGCTGGCGTCGACGAGCGGGATCGGGCCGTCCCCCGGCTTGACCGCGGCGGGCAGGGCCACGAACTTCCAGGTCTCGCCGATCTTCACCAACTCGGGAACCAGGAGGTACGACTCCTCGGTCCCCTTCGTCCCCTTGCTGGCCGAGATCATCGCATTCTCGTACACCATCAGGTCGTCTTTGAGCCCGGCATCGGCCGGCAGGAGGTGCGGCATCTGCCCGTTCAGGCCCGACCAGGTTGTCTGGTCGCTCCAGCCGAGCTTGGTCACCAGGTCCTTGAGCTTCCCCTTGCGGGTCTCGGTGGCCGCTGCGGCCTGATCGACCACCCCCTTGGGCACCCCCAGGGCCGTCAACTCGGCCGGCGTGGCCATCACGGTCTCCAGCAGCGCCGGGTCGCCGGCGAGTAGCGCCTGGACCAGGACCTTCGAGGCCTCCTCGGCCGAGATCCGCTTCCAGGCCTGGATCGCCCCACCTGACATAACCGCGATCCGGGTCCCGCCGGAGTTCATCCAGCGGCACTCGTCGAGCTTCTTGTCCTCGTTCAGGTCGAGCTCGCGATAGACCTCGAACCCGTCCTTGTAATAGCTCCACTGGTCGAGGTTCGCCTTGCCGCTGGCATCCTTGACCTGGTTGGTGTCGACGAACTTGCGCAGGAGCTGCCCCTGGCCGTCGCGCAGCGCATACCCGCTACCGTTCTTGCTGATGATCTCAATCTTGCACGCGGCGACCGCAGGCGGGTCGGCCGGGATGTCGTACTCGACGCCCGCCACGACCGGCTTGAACCGCAGGAGCCCGTCGACCGTCTGAGCAAAGACGCCCGAGGGGGCGATCCCCAGCAGGCAGGCCACGGCCAGGCTCGTCTTCAAGGACCGCATCGCAGCCTCCATTCCCACCCAACCCGGCGGAGGCCTCCCCCCCGCCAACCGCATCCGCCGGCGCCAAACGCCGGAAGATCCACGGAGCCAACCGATCGGGCTCCGGGCCATTCCCCGCAGGATCGCCCGTTCCGGCATTCCCGGCAATCCCAATCAAACCGCCGATGACGTGCCCCAGTCCCCGAGTGTCGTCGGTGTCGTCGGCCCGCCCGAACCTCCGTGCATGGGACCAGAACCGGGAACACTGAGAAATTCAGAGAAAATCTCACTAATCAAGAAATAGTAGGGAGGTAGCTCTCATTTTTAAGGATAGTTATGAAGGAGGGCTTCGTTCGCCGCTCAGGAAACGGCCGAAGCGTAAAGAGGCGTAGGGAACTTCAAAAAACGAAACGAACCCGAGCGTCCGATCAGCTGCACGAATTGAAATCACGAAACGAACCCGGGCTTCTCCATTTCAGCCTGAACGTGGGACTTGCGACTGGCCATTCGAAACCGGACATTCCACCTTGGTTAAACACCCGATGCCCGAGGTCGCCCATGAATCGTTCGACGCTCAAGACACTGCTGGGAATCCTGACCTTCGTCACGCCGGCCGCCCTCGCCGTCGAGCCCGAGGTCCCCACGTACACCGACCATGCCAATCTCCTGGTCGTCCGCGACGCCGCAGGCCAGTCCGTCCCGGCCAAGACGCCCGCCGACTGGTCGGTGCGGCGGGCCCACGTCATGGGCAACCTCCAGCGGGTCATGGGGCCCGTCCCGGGTGCTGGTCGCCGAGTCCCGCTCGATGTCCAGGTCGTTGAGACGTTCGACGAGCCCGCCTACACGCGTACGAAGATCACCTACGCCAGCGAGCCGGGCGACCGCGTTCCGGCCTGGCTCCTCGTCCCCAAGAAGCCGGCCTCGGGCCCGAGGCCGGCGATGCTCTGCCTGCACCAGACCACGACCATCGGCAAGGATGAGCCCGTTGGCCTGGGTGGGAAGCCGCACCTCCGCTATGCCAAGGAGTTGGCCGAACGAGGTTACGTCACCTTGAGCCCCGACTATCCCAATTTCGGCGAACACAAGGTCGACGCCTACGCCCTGGGATACGCCAGCGCCTCGATGAAGGCCATCTGGGATAACATGCGGGCCGTCGACCTGCTGCAAGGGATGAAGGAGGTCGACCCCGCCCGCATCGGCGTCATCGGCCACTCGCTGGGCGGGCACAACTCGATCTTCACGGCGGCGTTCGAGCCGAGAATCGCCGCGATCGTCTCGTCGTCCGGCTTCAATAGCTTCCCGCAGTACTACAAGGGCAACATCACCGGCTGGTCGCACAAGGGTTACATGCCCCGGCTGAAGGAGGACTACGACCTCGACCTGACGAGGGTTCCGTTCGATTTCCCCGAACTCGTCGGAGCCCTCGCACCGCGTCCGTTCTTCACCAATTCGCCCACCCACGACGACAACTTCGAGGTCCAGGGGGTCCGCGATTGCATCGAGGCCGCCGGGCCGATCTATGCCCTCCTCGGGGCCCCTGACTCGCTGGTCGCCGCCTATCCCGACGCCGAGCACGACTTCCCCGATGCCACGCGCCTGACCGCTTATGAATTCCTCGACAAGACTTTCAAGCACCGACCTTGATCGATCGGATCGATGCCGATTCACCAATCCCTGATCGACGACCGACGGGACGACTCCCGCGGCCGACCGGCGAGACGAATCGCCGGGACGCCGCGGATGAGTTCGAAAGTCCGGCCCTGCATTGCCCGCTCAGAAGCTGTCGGAGCTGACGATTTCGTTGCCGGCGCGGGTCGCCAGGGCTCGCAGCACGGACGCGTTGATCCCGTCCTTGAGGAACCTCACCGAGCCGTCGCCGAAGAGGATATTCGCCCCCCCAGTGTGACGGCTCCAGATGTCCTCGACATGGGCCTTGTGATGGTTGATGGTCCGGCTCTCGTCGTCGACCTCGATGGGCCCGAGGACCATCGTGAAGGCCTCCTCGGGCTCCACATGGAAGGTGTCGGTCCCCCCTTCCAGCGAGGAGGTCTTGAACAGCCATCCGCCGGGGCTCCGGGACATCCAGGTCACATAACTGAGGTTGTGGCTCCGCTCGGTCACCACCATCGTCTGGCTCGAACCGTCCTTCATGTCATTCAGGCCGACCTTACTGTTGCGGAAGAACGTCCCCGACCCGCGTCCGGGCGCCTCGCCAATCTCGCCGAGCCCGTACATGCCCGTGTAGTTGCTGGTCCCAACGGTATTGATGGTCGCGGTATTGGCCTCGTTCCGCACGGGGACGGTCGCCGGTGGGGTATCGGACGGGCAGAGGTAGCCCGAGACCCGGCGCAGCGCCGCGGTCGTGTTGGCGGGAACCCCCACGGTCTGGGTGAAGTTGATCGCGTTGAAGAGGTTGGTCTGCTCAAGGAACGGCAGGATCATGCTGCCCCAAGCCCAGCCAGGCCCGATGTCATCGTCGGCCACACCAGGATCGCTACCGTCGAGCTTCCAGTGGCTGACATAGCCGGGTGGGAATGTCTGGTGCGAGTCGTGGTAATTGTGCAGGGCCAGGCCGATTTGCTTCTGATTATTGACGCACTGGATGCGTCGGGCCGCCTCTCGGGCGCTCTGGACCGCGGGCAGCAGCAGAGCGATCAGGACGGCGATGATCGAGATGACGACGAGCAATTCGATCAGCGTGAAGGCGCGGCGTGCATGAGCGGCGCCGGCACCATTCTTGGTGGCGGACATAGGACTCTCCGGATCGAACGAGATCGCGCCGGCGCATCGTGGGACGCGACGGGGCTAACCCATGGGAACGAGGGGATCGACGCATCGAGCGGGCGACAGCACCGGAGACGTGGCGCACCAAGGTCACCAAGCCTCCATCTCGGTGGGCAATCGTCAGGCTCGGGGCGGGCCCCTCGTCGCGACCCATCGGAGCTCTTGGACGACGGCGTCCGGCTCGGAGAGGATGGCAAGCTCGCCGGACGCCGCGGCGTCCGGGATGAAGCTGACCTGCGTCTGCTCGATCTGCGGGCCAGTGCGATACTGGCAGATCGGGCATTCGGAGAACGAGTTCGAGAGGTCGGTCCCCTCGTGGCTCGCGAAGTGCGACCGTTGGTCGTCGCAACCCGCCTCGGCGAACAGAATCTCTGGCTCGCGGTGATGGTCGTGGCCCAGCGTCGCCACCAAGGTGGAGAGCGAGTAGGCCAGGATCAACCATCGACGCAGGTGGAGCACGGTTCGCATCGACCTCCGGGATTCCAGCTCGGCCCATCGACGAGGGCGGGGCCGAGAATCCTTCAGCAACGATCATCGACGCGACGGAAAGCCGAAGTCAAGCCTGCGGTTCAGGAATTCCACGAGCATCCCGGTGGGTCGTCTGTCGGCCCACGCCGACCTTGCCCCTTCGAGCCGCCTTCCCCTACAATCCTGCCTCTTAGTGGGACGACGAATGCCCGATCCGACGGATGGCCCTGCGATGTTAACGGCTGCTGAACAGCTCACGATCCTGAGGCGCGGCGTGGAGGCGATCGTCCCCGAGGACGAGTTCGTCAAGAAGCTGGAGCGATCGGTCGCGACGAACACGCCGCTCCGCGTGAAGTATGGCATCGACCCCACCGGTATCGACGTCCATCTCGGCCACACCGTTCCCTTGCGTAAGCTCAGGCAGTTCCAGGACCTCGGCCACACCGCCGTCATCATCATCGGCAACTACACCGCGCTCGTCGGCGACCCCTCTGGCCGCGACGAGAGCCGCGTGGCGCTGACCGAGGAGAAGGTCGCCGAGAACGCCAAAGACTATCTCAAGCAGGTCGGCAAGATCATCGACCTCAGCCGCGCCGAGGTCCATCACAACGGCGACTGGTTCGGCAAATGGTCGTTCCTGGACGTCCTGGACCTGACCCGGCAGATGACCATCTCGCGGATGATCGAGCGCGAGGACTTCGCCAAGAGACTGAGCGCCGCCAAGCCGGTCTATCTCCACGAATGCCTCTATCCGTTGATGCAAGGGTGGGACTCCGTCGAGGTCAAGGCCGACGTCGAGCTGGGGGGCACCGAGCAGCTCTTCAGCCTGATGGTGGCCCGCGACCTCCAGCGCAGCCGCGACCAGGCACCGCAGATCGCCCTGACCATGCCAATCCTGGTCGGCACCGACGGCACGATGCGGATGGGCAAGAGCCTGGGCAACTACATCGGCGTGGCCGAGTCGCCCGCCGACCAGTTCGGCAAGATCATGAGCATCCCCGACGGCCCCATGCGGCAGTATTTCACCCTGCTGACCGATTTGCCGCTCGACGAGGTCGACAGGCTCCTGGCCGAGGGAGTGAACCCGCGCGACACCAAGGAAGTGCTCGGCCGGTCGATCGTCGGAATGTATTCCGGCGCCGAGGCCGCGGAATCCGCCGCAGCCCTGTTCCGCAAGCGGGCCCTGGGTGGAGACCCTGACGTCATCCCCGATGCGTCGCTCGCGCGCACCCTGCTCGACGCCGAAGGGCAGATGCCGCTGGCCAACCTGATCGTCGCGCTCAAGCTGGACACGAGCACGTCCAACGCACGCAGGGCGATCGAGCAGGGGGGGGTGAACGTCGGCGAAGACCGGACGGCGATCGCGGATCCGAAGGCGATCATCGCGGTCGAAGACGGCCTGATCGTCCGGGTCGGCAAGCGGAAAATTGCCCGCGTTCGCCTCTCTTAACGATTGAATAAATCAAAATCCTTGCAACGAACCTTGGCGAGGCAGATATGGCCAAGCACGGCATCGGGATCATCGGCTGCGGGATGATCGCCGAGTTCCACACCCGGGCGATCAACGAGATCGAAGCGGCCTCGGTAGTCGCGGCCTTCAGCCGTTCCGAGGCCAATGGGGCCAAGATCGCCACGATGTCCGACGGCGACTGCAGGGTTTACGACGACCTCGACCGGATGCTCGACCATCCCGGCCTCGACGTCGTCTGCGTCTGCACTCCGAGCGGTGCCCACCTCGACCCCGCCGTGAAGGCCGCCACCGCCGGCAAGCACGTCGTCGTCGAGAAGCCCCTGGAAATCACCCTGCCGCGGTGCGACGCCATCATCGAGGCCTGCGACCGCGCCGGGGTCCGCCTCTGCACCATCTTCCCCTCGCGCTTCACCCCGGCGAACGTGGCATTGAAGGCCGCCATCGACACCGGCCGGTTCGGCCGGCTCACGCTGGGGGATACTCACGTGAAGTGGTGGAGGACGCAGGAATATTACGACTCGGGCGGCTGGCGTGGGACCTGGGACCTCGACGGCGGCGGGGCCCTGATGAACCAGGCGATCCACAACGTCGATCTGCTCCAATGGCTGATGGGCGACGTCGCCGCCGTCCAGGCGATGACGGCCACCCTCGTTCATGAGCGGATCGAGGTCGAAGACACCGCCGTCGCGTCCATCCGCTTCAAAAACGGGGCGCTCGGGGTCATCGAGGCCGCGACCTCGGCGTTCCCGGGGCTGCTCAAGCGCACCGAGATCCACGGCGACCGGGGCTCTGCCCGCGTGGAACAGGACGACATCACGCTCTGGACCTTCGCGGAGCACGGCGAGGGAGACGACGCCATTCGACTGTCGATCGCCGGCGGAACCGGCTTCGCGGCGGGAGCGAGCGACCCGCGAGCGATCGGCCACGCCGGCCATCGCGAGCAACTCGCCGACTTCCTCGACTCCATCGACCGGGGCGTCCCGGCGGCCGTCGACGGCCGGGAGGGCCGCAAGTCGGTCGAGATCATCCGCGCTATCTACGAGTCGGCCAGGACCGGCGCCGCCGTGCATCTCCCGCTGATTGACAGCCGGTAAACGGAGCGAACAGCCCATGGCACGCCCCCGCAACCGGGCCCTCGATTACATTTCCTACCTGGCCGTCCGCCTTCTCGTCGGCTTCGCCCAGATCCTCAGCCTCGAGCAGTCGTATGCCCTGGCCGACGGCCTCGCCGCGCTGCTCTATCGCGTCGACAAGCGTCACCGCAAGGTCGCCCTGGAGAACCTGGAGCTGGCCTATGGCGACTTGATGTCGCCCGAAGACCGCGACCGCACCGTCCGCGAGGTCTATCGGCATTTCTGCCGGATGTTAATGGAGATCCTCCACATCCCCCGAAAGCTCCACCTGGAGACCTGGCGCGATCGGATCGAGCTGAAGAGTTATCGGGATGTGCTCGAGCGACTCTTCGACGGCGGCCCGGTCATCATGCTCAGCGGCCACTTCGGCAACTGGGAGATGGCCGGATACCTGTTCGGCGTCTTCGGTTTCCCCCCTTACTCCGTCGCCAGGACGCTGGACAACCCGCATCTGGAGCGTTTCCTCCGCTCGTTCCGCGAGCGGACCGGCCAGAAGCTGATCCCCAAGAAGGGGGGATATGACGAGATGCTCGACGTCCTGAAGCGAGGCGGGGTCTTATCCTTCCTCGCCGATCAGGATGCCGGCGAGCGCGGGATGTTCGTCGACTTCTTCGGCCGGCCGGCATCGACCCACAAGGCGATCGCGCTGCTGGCCATCGAGCACAAGGCCCCGGTCGTCGTGGGTTACGCCCGCCGCATCGGCCCCGGGTTCCGCTATGAAGTGGGCTGCGAGGAGCTGATCCTGCCGTCCGAATGGACCGGAACGGCCGACGACGCCCGGTTGCTGACCCAGCGATACACCTCGGCCCTGGAGCGAATCGTCCGCCGCGACCCCGAGCAGTATCTCTGGCTCCATCGGCGCTGGAAGCATAAACCCAAGGCGAAGCGGGCCCCCTCGTCGAAGGCCCCCGCCGCGCCGGAATCCGAGATCGTCAGTCCACCTTGAAGGTCCGGACCTCGCCCTCGCCGTTGATCTGAACGCCGAATTTGGAACCGTCTTCCGACACGCTCACCTTGATGTACTTGCCGCCGGCGCTGTCGGCGTTGGCGATCCGACTCGCCTCGACATTCTCGCTCGCGGCCGTCTCCTCGTTCTTGTGGAGCTGATAAGCTGCCTCGATGGAGTCGATCCCGCGCAGGCGTGCGACCGTCTCGGCGCTCCCCCCTTTGCGCGGGCCGTTGTTCATGATGGCCACCTTGGGCCGCACCGTCTGAAGCAGCGTCGGATGATTGGAGATGTCCATCCCGTGGTGGGTCACCTGGTAGAGGTCGATCGGTCCGATGCGATCGAGCGGGCAGACGAGCCGCTTCTCGGCCCGCCAGGTCAGGTCGCCGCAGTCCAGGAAGTCGAACGCACCCAGGCGAAATCTCAGGGTGATGCTCTGGGCATTGTCGCTCGGGTCCGGGGGAAGGTCCGCAGGCGCGTTGGCACAGAGGGGGTTGACCGGGAAGTCGGAGCCTTCGATGACGGCCCCGCTGGCGGCCAGGACCAACGCGTTGACCTTCCCCTTGAGGGGCAGGCGATCGCCCGCCTTCAGCGTCGTCCGCTTCCCTTTGGACGCTTTCAGATAGGCAATTCCGAGTGCGTCATCCGCCTTCGGGCCGTCCGGGAAGAGGGCCTTGTCCTGGTCGGCCGCGGCAAGATTGGGCAGTCCTCGGTCCCAGAAATGGTCGATCCTGGTCAGCCTGGAAAGCCCTTCCACGCCGCCGAAGTGATCCATGTGCCAGTGGGTCGTGACCAGGTGATCGATGTGGTCGAGCTTGAGCACGTCCTTGAGCACATGCACGATCCGCTTGGGGTCGCGATCACCAAGACCGGGCCAACCGCTGTCGATCAAGATCGACTCACGCTCGGGCGTCACGACGAGCGTGGCGGCGCCGCCCATCACGTCGATGAAGTAGATCTCGAGTTCGCCGGCCTGAGCCGGCAGACGGGTGACGGATAGCAGCAGTAGGGCCCACGCCAGCAGTCTCGGGCGGAATCTCATCGGTCGCTTCTCCCGGTCCAGTTCGACGAACTGGCCGACCTCGATGGGCCGGCCTGAAGGCCGCATGGTAACGCGGGGGTGCGGCCTCTAATACCCTCGACCGTCGACGATCTCGCGGCCCGAGATCGTGTGGATCGCGATCCATACATCAGGCGAGATCGAGTTGCGCCGGAACTGGATGCTGCCGTCGCCCATCAGGGCATTAACACCACCTGGGTGCCCGCTCCTCGACCCGGCGAAGGTTGGACCCGGAAGTCCCTGCGGATTGCCGGTGCAGGGGAGCCCGTCCTTGGGATTATCGACGCAGAGTTGCGGAGCGACGAGATAATCGCCCCGGCCCTCATTGAGGCCATACCGATGGGTGATTCCATTGGGCGTCAGGCCCGACATGTACATACTGCTGCCAGCCTGACTGATCCAGAAGGCCCCCCGAACGTCATTCTCGGCCCCGCAACGGACCTCGGCGACGAAGACCGTCTGGCTCAGCCCGTCGCTGATCTGCTCGTCGCGCACGTTGGCCCGATGGCCGAACGGAGACCTCAGATGAGCCGCACCGGATTTCCCCTCAAGGTCATGCTGCGACCAGGTCGTATTCCCCCAGTTCGCCGCGTAATTGCAGCGGGAAGCGACGACCCCGGAGATCGAGGCGTCGGCGATGCTCGACGGGAATTGAAAAGATCCCGCGCCGTCGCTGGGGCATCGAAACGCTGTCAGCGTAGTGGCGATAACGCCGGAATTGCTGAGATAGCCCGACGCTCCGGGCCCCCACGTCCCGACCTCCATGTTGATCGAATTGTAGAGTCTTTGTTGCTCGAGATGGGGCAGGAGCAGGGCCTGCCAGGGGGTATCCTGGCATTCGTCGCCCGGGACGAGGCCGCAAGGATTCTCGCCGCTCCTCCAGATCCGGCCCGGCACGATGACGTTATGAGTAAACTTGTAATTGTGGATCCCGAGACCGATCTGCCGCATGTTATTGATGCATCCAACCCGCCGAGCCGCCTCGCGGCTCGAGGAGATCGACGGGAGGATGATCGAGATGAGCAGGAAGATAATAAAGACGACGATCAACAATTCGATCAGGCTAAAGCCACGTCGTCGCATCATCCGCCTCGCGTCCGGCCTCGGGCTGCTTCTCTGACAAGAGTAAAACGAAAGCGGCTCGCCGTCAATCGGCCGCGAGGCCGAACCGCCCCGGATCGCCGATCCGGCCGCGGCAGGTCAGGAAATCCAGGCATGTTCCGCTCGCCTCGCGCAGCCTTAGGGCCTCGATCAGCACACGGCATTCACCCCCCATCAGGCCGTCGGCGATGAGGGCCGCCCCCTGCGCCGCGTGCTTGACCCAGGCACCGTCTAACGACGGGAGTGGGCGAACATCTTCGAACGACTGGAAGGCTCGCGCGACGATCCGGCCAACCTCGGCATCGGCCAACCCAGCGCCTGAGAGGTAGATCCGATCAAACGGTGTCACGGCCCTGAGGCCAGCTGAATGCTTGATCAGCGATTCGAGGAACGCATCAAGGCCGGGCTCGCCCATATCGACCAGCCCCCCACGAAATACGTCGCGCTTGGAGAGTGGCGAGATGAGGCAGGCGACTTCGCCATCCCAGGCTCCTCCCGACTTCAGGCCGATCGGCCCCCGAGATCCGGCTGCCGCGTCGACGACCCTGCCTTGGTCCACGACGAGTAGGGCCGTGAACGCGCTGCCGATTTCGGCCACGCAGAAGGTCGATTCGGCCGCCGGACGGTGCCCCCGCTCGGTATCAAACCAGAGCGCGAGTGCGGCCACAGCGATCTTGTCTGCAGTTCCCATATCGACCGCGTTGAGCTTGCGGTGGGCCGGGATCGTCGGGAGGTGGATCCCGCCCGGCAAAAAAACCAGGGGGTGTCCGCACGTGACCAGGGCTGCCGACCTCGATCGGAAACCGGCGATCCCCGCGTCGACACCAAGATCGCCGGAGGCTGGCAAGGCCATCAGGGCGATGTCGCGAGGAGTGATTTGCTCTCCACGGACGAGCGGCAGGCCGTATCCCGATGGCCCGGCAACCAGGTCGAGAGGTGCCCAGGCATCCAACTTCGCGAGCAGTGGGCCGGCACCGTCGGCAAGACTCTGGGGCATGAATCGCGCCTGATCGACGACCCGCCCCTCTGACCAGAGAAGGAGGTCGAGGCTGCTCGTCCCCGGATCGCAGCCGACGACCCTCGCCATGGAACCTAGATCCCGGCCCGGCCGAGCTCGAGAACTTGCTCGGCGTCGAAGACCCGGTCATTGGTGAGGAAGAGTTCTCGCAACACCTTCTTGTGGATCTTCATCTTGGTCCGGCCGACCCCAAGTGCTCCCCAGACCTTCAAGGTTCCGCGCTCGACGCCCTTGTCGGTCGCCTCGATCCCTCCAATTCCCAGCGGAGGGACCGCGTTGAGGTCGATCGCAACCTTCAGGTCGGCGAGTTGATCCCTCGCCCCTGCGGAGAGCAGGCGTATGCCGGCAGCTCCCGCGGCGATGACGACCCGGGCGTTCCGCAAGGGCTCGGCAGGTTGGTCGGGATCCTGCGCGGCGAAGCCGACGACTTCGCCACCGGTGATCTCCCGGATCCGCCGGGCGCAGGCATCGGCCTTGCTCGCGTCACGCGAGCCGACCGCGACGCGTGCTCCGAATCCGGAAAGCAGCCGGGCGACTCGCTGTCCGACCGGGCCTGTCCCTCCGAGGATGGCGCATGGCACATCGGCGACCGAGCCTTCGCAGCCTTCCAGGGCCGCGAGGACGGCCGCAGCGGCGGTTGTGTTCGAGCCGTTGGCGTCGAACAGCACGGAGACCCGGAACGGCCCGAAGAAGGCGTCCTTGACCGCACCGAAGATCGCCTCGGCGGCAACCACGTCGGAACCGCCGACGAAGATAGCCGTCCGTTTCAGGTCGTCGAGGCCGCGCGTGAAGAGGGCGCCGTGGACGAGGTCTCGCACGGCCGAGGGGGTAACCCCGCCGTGCCTGAGCAGATGCGCGACGCCCGAGTCGACGGCGACCACGGCGTCGAAGACGCTCGGCTGAGGGTCGGAATCGAGCTGGAGGAGGATGCTCGGTTTCTGGCCCGGTGTCTCGCCCGCCATGAATCCGGCCCCCTGCCGTCGAAACATGGATGTGGCGCGTGCCGGGTCGGTTGCCCGTCCGGCACGCGTCGAGGAATCCCAGCAGCAGCCATTCAGCCTGGTGTCAGGCGAACGGGTGCTTGGCGGTGTCCTTGCCGGCGATGACTTCGTCGGCGGACGGGGAGCTCTTGAACGCCCGCTCGATGGAGAGCTTGGTGGCGTCGTAGTTGTACTTGAGGATCTTGGCGTTGTCGTCGGCGGCGGGGTGAATGAACACACCGCAGATGATGACGAGCTTCTCGGCCTGATCCTTGGGGATGGTCCCCTCGGCGAGGCAGTCGGCGACCGCCTTGGCGACGGCGTACTGGGCCGGCCCGAACATCTGGACGGCCTGCTTCATCCCCTTGATCGTCACCTTGGTGACGAGCAGGGTGGCGGGCTTCACCGCGAGGTTGGGGGTGAGCACGGCCAGCAGGTTCGAGTGACCGGCCGACTGATTGGCCAGGGCGGCGGCGAATGCGGCTCCGACCGGACCGTCCTTGGTGCCGACGAGGAGGTCGATGTGGGCGATTTCGTTGCCGTCGCCCGAGAGGGCCTCGCCGACGAGGAGGGTGTAGTCGCTGGCCATGGTCGCGGGAACTCCCTGGGAAATATGGGCAGGTCGGGGCGAAACCGGCCGGGAAAACGGCCGGCCTCAGCCCCCTTCGCATCAACGATGCTCGCACGAGGCCCGCAAGGGCCAGCATGGCCTGGCATGATACCAGCACCGAATCGAACCGCAAGTCCCACCAGTTCGCGCCGCAGGGTCGAATGTTGATTCAATGTGGGACAAATTGAGTTGCTTAACGGTCCCCAGTTTGCTCGAATGTGCCATGTCCGGCACGGCCGTCGTGCCGCCCTGCCTTGGCTCGCGCTCGCGCGATCCAGGTCTGCCCACGCGATCTAGTCCGGAGTTGATTCGCTATGAAGAAGCTTTTCTCGATGCTCGCCGTCGCGGCCCTGGCCTCGTCCCTGGGCCTCGTCGCCCTGGCCGCCGAAGACAAGACGATCACCGGCGAGGGCCAGTGCGCCAAGTGCTCGCTCAAGGAAACCCCGAAGTGTCAGAACGTGATCGTCACCGAGGAAGACGGCAAGAAGATCACCTACTACCTGGCCAAGAATGACGTCAGCGACAAGTTCCACAAGAACGTCTGCCAGGAGATCAAGAAGGTCAAGGCGACCGGCACCGTCAAGGAAGAGGACGGCAAGAAGGTCCTGACCGTCTCCAAGATCGAAGTCGTCGAAGACTGAACGCCGCCCGATCGCTGAATGCATGCCGGCCGTGCCTCTCACAAGAGGCACGGCCTTTTTTTTGCCTCGAGGCGACCTTGGCAACCAATGTCCTGATCCTGGGTGCCAGCGTGCGTGCCGCGGCCCAGTCGGCCCGAGACGCCGGTTTCTCACCGTCGGGCATCGACTTTTATGCCGACCGCGACCTCAGGCGGCTAGGTCCGTCGATTCGACTCGACCAGGATTTCTCCCCGGCCGACATCGAGCGCATGGCCCGGTCACTACCGACCGGACCGTTCCTCTACACAGGACCGCTGGAGAACCGGCCCGACCTCATCGATCAGCTCGTCCGCGACCGCCCGCTCTGGGGCCAGCCGGGTGATGTGCTGAAGGAAGTCCGCGATCCCGAACGCCTGGCCCGCGGACTGGCCTCGAGCGGGTTTTGCTACCCGGACATCGCCCAGACCGTGCCCGTCGATACCGGCCCATGGCTCCTGAAACCTTACGCATCCGGGGGTGGGTTGGGGATCGAGCACTGGGACGCTCGCCAAAATGATTCGATCGCGGACGGCTTCTACCTCCAGCGCCTGGTCGTCGGGACACCTCTCTCAGCGATTTTTCTCGGCGACGGAAACCGAACCCGGCTCGTCGGATTGACGCGTCAGATCCTATCGAACGGGCCGAATCCGTTCCTCTATCTGGGCAGCGTCGGCCCATGGCAGGTCTCGCCGGTTGTGCGTACCGAAATCCTCCGACTTGGGGGATTTCTGGCGACCAATTTTCATCTGCGGGGAATCTTCGGGGTCGATCTCATCCAGGACGAGGAATCGTTCGCGGTCATCGAAGTGAACCCTCGGTACACATCCTCGGTCGAGATCCTGGAATGGACGACCGGCTCGAGCCTCCTGGTCGAGCATGCCCGCTGCTTCAAGCCCAATCCGAGTGTCGGTAACCCCCGAGTTCGGCCGGCGGTCTCATTCGCCGCGAAAAGAACGATCCTCGCTTCCCGCGACTGGGTCATGCCGGCGACTGATCTGCCGCTGATTCCAGATTCGGGCCCATTGCCGGGTTGCTGGCTCTCGGATTTGCCGGAACCTGGCGAGCCCTTCGAGGCAGGTCAGCCGGTGCTGACGGTGAATGTCACCGGACGAACCGCAATCGAAGTGCTCGATGCCCTCGATGATCAACTCGCAGGCTGGACCAGATCGCTGGGCCTCGGACCGGACGAGGCATTCTGCTGACGGATGGGCGACCTCGAGAGTAAGATGGCAGATCGGGAGCGGGCCTGGGTGGCGGACCCCGCAACAGGAAATCGTCGGCGGCCTGGCGGAACCATTCGATGACGAAGAAACGCTTGCGGATTTTCCTGCTGACGGCGATCACATGTTGCGGCAGAGCCCTCGCCGACGAGCCGAACAGGCCAACTCCCTCGCCCACGGAATCAAATCCAGCCACGCCGGCCGCGGGGCACTCGCTGCACGGGGATGCGTTCAACGAAGGCCCGCGCCAGGCCGCGGCCTTGCTCCCCGGCATGGGCAAGGTCCACTTCGCGGTGACCACCCAGATCCCTCAGGCTCAGGCGTTCGTGGATCAAGGAGTCGCCCAACTCCACTCATTCTATTACTACGAATCCGAGCGATCCTTCCGCCAGGCCGCCAAGCTCGATCCCGGTTGCCCCATGGTCTACTGGGGCATGGCGATGGCGAACGTGAACAACCCGAAGCGGGCCCGAGGGTTCCTGGCCGAGGCACTCACCCGCGCCGGCAAGACGAAGCCGTCGCGTCGCGAGGAACTCTACATCGAGTCCCTCGGTGCCCTTTTCGCCTCGGAGCAGGTCGACAAGGGGGCCAGGCAGAATTTCCTGCTCGGCCTGGAAACGATCGTTCAGGAATTCCCAGACGACTTCAATGCGCGTGCCTGGCTGGCGATGGCGACCTGGCAATCGAGCCAGGACGACGGGATCGGCAGCCGTCAGGCCATCGACATGCTCATCGAAAGCGTCATCCGCGACGAGCCGGTACACCCTGGGGCCCACCACTACCGGATCCACCTCTGGGACGGCAAGAAACCAGCCCGCGCCGAGAAATCGGCGGGCCTCTACGCGGGAACCGCGCCCGGCATCGCACATGCCTGGCATATGCCAGGCCACACCTACACCAGCCTGAATCGGTTCGCCGACGCCGCCTATCAGCAGGAAGGCTCGGCCCGGGTCGACCACGCCGCGATGGCTCGCGACGGCACGATGCCGTTCCAGATCTTCAACTACGCGCATAACAACCAGTGGTTGGCGACCAGCCTGAGCCACGTCGGCCGGGTCCGCGAATCCGTCGAGGTCGCCCGCAACCTCGTGGAGCAGCCCCGGGATCCCGCCAATAATGGGCCCAAGGACGGCGGCTCGGCGCAACGCGTGGGGCGTCTCCGCTGGGCCGAGGTTCTGGCCCGGTACGAGCTCTGGGACGACCTGCTCGGGGCAATCGAGTCACGCCAGATCGACTGGTCCGACCTCCCCGAAGAGGCGGCGCTGAAGGCGTATCATCTGGGCCTGGCTTATGCCGCCAAGGGGGATAAGGACAAGCTGGGCGCTCAGCTCAACGCCCTCATTGCAGCGACTCCCAAGCCGGATAAGCCCGCCGACGCCTCGAAAAAGGGTGAAGAACCCCGGAACTCGAACGCCCCACTCATCGCCGAGCTCGAAGGGCACCGGGCTCTGCTGAATGCCGATCTCAGCGCGGCCTTCGAGCGATTCGGCAAGGCCGGTCGGATGAGGCCCGAGTCCCTGGCAAGGGCCCAACTGGCCGCCCGAAATTTCGGCTTCGCCGAATCGACCGCCAAGAAAGCCGTCGAGAACAATCCGAGCCAGATCCCGCCCCTGGCCGCGCTCGTCGAGGTCTTGCATGCCTGCGGGAAGGAGCCAGAGGCCCGCGAGGCCTACCGTAAACTGACAGCACTGGCAAGAAACGCGGACAAGGAACTGCCTGTGATGTCGCGGCTAGCGACGTTCACGAAGGTGTGGGAAACCACGCCTCCCGGGGAGACGCAGGAGACCGGGCGAATCGACCTGACGACCCTCGGCCCACTTGGCTGGGAGCCGAATTCCGCGGCGCCGATCGAGCTTGCGGACACGTCAGGAGCGACCTGGTCGTTGTCCTCCCGCGCCGGTCGCAACGTGATCGTGCTCTTCTTCCTGGGCGGAAAGTGCCCGCATTGCATGCAGCAACTCCAACTCTTCGGCAAGGAGCTGGAGGCGTTCGGGAAGCTGAACACCGACATCGTGGCCGTCTCGACCGACGACGTTGAGGCGACACGAGCGCTGAAGACGAACGCGGAAGGGGTCAACTTCCCGATGCCGATCCTCTCGAATCCGTCGCTCGATCGATTCAAAGCCTACAAGGTTTTCGATGACTTCGAGGACGTGCCGCTGCACGGCACCTTCTTCATCGACGCGAAGGGGAAGGTCCGACACAGCCGCGTCTCCGCAGATCCGTTCCTCGACGTCGACTTCCTTAAAGGCGAGATCGAGCGGATCAATCGGATCCTGAAATTCGAGGCCGGTTCCCAGGCAGCTCGTTGAGCGACCGGCCTCGATCGTCTCGCCACCAGCCCATCAGAGACTCGAACTCCTCGGTAAGGCCACGTGATCTCCCCGACCGATGCGAAACTCGCCGCCAGATTGAAGCCGCTCGCCCTCAGGCCACCCGGGACCCTGCTCGTCAACGAGGTTTACCGGAGCATCCAGGGCGAAGGGCTGTATGCGGGGCTCCCATGCACCTTCATCCGGCTGACCGCCTGTCACCTTCGTTGCAGCTATTGCGATAGCCGATACTCGTTCGGCCAGGGAGACCTCGTCGCGCTGGACGAACTCGTCGGCCGAGCCCTCGCGCTGGGGGATACGGTCGTCGAAGTCACGGGCGGCGAGCCTCTGCTTCAAGCGGAGGTTTACCCTCTCATGCACCAACTCGTCGAAGCCGGCCGCAAGGTTTTGCTAGAGACCAGTGGCGCAGTTGGCATCGAGCAGGTGCCACCCGGAGTTCATGTCATCCTCGATCTGAAGACGCCCGGTTCGGGGGAGCACGAGGCGAACCTCTGGTCGAATCTCGAACTCCTGAAACCGACGGACGAATTGAAGTTCGTCATCTGCGATCGTCGAGATTTCGATTGGTCGCTCAACGCGATTGGCGAGCATGCGTTGATCGAACGCTGTGCCGTGCTGATGAGCCCCGCATTCGGGCTGGTCAACCCGACGGACTTAGCCGCCTGGATCCTCGAGTCCGGGCGTCCCATCCGCCTCCAGATCCAGCTTCACAAGCAGCTCTGGGCCCCCGATGCCCGGGGCGTTTGACGGGAGCCCAAACTCCGACCGAACGGCTCACCAACCGTAATACACGCGGAATCCGGCGAGTTGCTGGAGGAATGCCATCCCGGCGAGCCAGCCACCGGTGGTCAGGATCGTCCTGGCCAGGTTGCTCCCGAACTGCTTGATCTTCCGACCACCAACGCTCTCTTCCATCCCGTCCCTGAGCGTGAGCATCAAGCCCATCCCGACGAGCATGAGAATGGGAAGCAGAACGAGAAGTTTAGCGTTGCTCATCGGTCCATCCCATGACGACGGTTGACCCACTCAGGCTAGCTTACTCCATGGAAAGCGAATTCCAGGCCAAATCCGATCGTGCGGGTCGATTCGTCTGGGGGGGAACAAAATGAGGAATCTGTCCAGAATCCTTCCAGTTTGATCAGCCATTGTCACTCGAGACTGACAACCGACTGTCAAATTGTCATTCTCGCTTGGTTGCCCGATCCATCTCTCGCTTGGCATCTTGCTTCTTGACCGCCTCTCGCTTGTCGTGAAGCTTGCGGCCTTTGGCGATCGAGATTTCGACCTTGGCGATCCCCTTCTTGAAGTAGATCTTCAGCGGCACGATGGTCAAGCCACGCTCGGACGACTTGGTGCCGAGCTTGGCAATCTCGGTCTTGTGCAGCAACAACTTGCGGGGCCGCTTGGGCTTGTGGTTCATCCGGTTGGCCTGGAGATACTCCGGGATATCGCACCCGAGGAGCCAGACCTCACCTTTGCTGACATCCGCGTAGGCTTCGTCCAGGCTTGCCTTGCCAGTTCGCAGGCTCTTCACCTCGGTCCCCGTCAGGACGATTCCGGCCTCGACCGTCTCGAGGAGGTCGTACTCATATCGGGCCCGCCGATTTCGGGCCACGATCTTGATCGCTTCCTCGTCGTCCTTCGACTTGGATTTCGCCTTGGAACCGTCGTTCTTAGCCATGCCACACCCGTCGAGACGTCGCGATTGCCGACCGTGCCCAGAAGATTGAGGGCGATCGGGACGCGTTGAATAGTTCCGGCCAATGACCCGTCAACCTCGCGACGCGGCGAAGGCGGCGACCGCCTCCTCGACCGCGTCGCCAAGACGCGGCGAACGAACGTGCAGGACCGGATCCGTCCGCAACCGAGACGCCAAATGCGAACGGTATGCGGGCGCTAATCCAAGCCAGCCCTCCGCCGACCGCCCCTCGAGATTCTCGCCAGGGCCGGGCCAGGGCGGATCCCAAAAGATGACGAAGGTCGGAGCCCTCAGGAACGCCCGGCCACGCTTCCAGGCATCGAGAAATGGCAGGAGGCGGCACGGATTCGAGGCATAACGCCGCTGCGCGATCACCGCAAATTGATCGTACCACGCGAGGTTGAGGAGGAGCGATGCCCCGCCTATCGGCTCGGGCGTCGATTCGATCCGATTCCCCTCCAGGAAGTCGTCGAACGCCGATCGGAATCTCGACTCGTCGGCTTCAGTCGCCAACGTCTCGCCGGAATCGATCCCGCACGAAGGTCCACGGACCAGGGATGACCCGAAATGCCCCGCCAAGGCCTCGATGAGCGAGGCGGTCGGCGGGCCGGGCGGGGCCAGGATTGAGATCTGGGTCGGCCGCCGGTCGAGGTTCGCCAGCAGCCGATCGAGGGTGCGTCCCGTGAGCGGGTCGACCAACCTGGGGGCGATCTCGACGGCCGGCGCGAGCACGAATCGACGGACCGACATCCTCGGATGCGGGACAACCAGGTCGGCCTCGTCGATGACGGAGTCGCCGTGGAGGAGCAAATCCAGGTCGAGCGTCCGCTCACCCCAGTGAACAATGCGCTCGCGTCCCTCCGAGCGTTCGATCTCGTGGAGTGAGCCGAGCAAATCCCGCGCGGAGAGCGACGTCCGCAGCAACGCGGCGGCATTGAGGAACTCGCCCTGCCCGCCGGGCCCACCGACCGGCGCGGTGGTGTGATGGCGGCTGAACGAGTGGAGTCGCGTACCCGGCAGGCGGCCGAGGGCGGCGACCGCGCGGCCCAGGGTGGCCTCGCGGTCGCCGACATTGCTCCCCAGACCGATCAAGGCGAAGGTCGACATGGGGGCGGGTCGATTCAGAGTTTCAGCTTGCCGATGCGGTCGACCGCTTCGAGGAGCCGGGGCGTCTCGACGGTCAGGGCCGCTCGGATGAACTGGTCGGCAGTCCGGCCGAAGCCGAGCCCCGGGGTCGTCACCACGTCGGCCTCCTCGAGCAGGCGGGCGCACAGGGTGGTGGACGTGTATCCCGCGGGGCAGGGGATCCAGACGTAGAACGTCGCTTCGGGGGTCGGGACATCCCAGCCGAGCTTCTTCAGGCCGGCGACGAAGGCATCACGCCGCTCCCGGTAGACGGCGCGAAGGGGCGGGACGATGGTGTCGTACTCGTCGAGCGCCGTCTTGGCGGCGAACTGGATCGCGGTGAAGATGCCCGAGTCGGTATTCGCCTTGACCTGCCCGAGCGCGGCGATGAGCGGAGCGGCACCGATTGCGAAGCCCACCCGCCAGCCGGTCATGTTGAACGTCTTCGAGAGGCTGTGGAATTCGATGACGTGCTCTTTCGCCCCGGGGATCTGCAGCATGCTGGGGGCGGGCGTCTCGAAGTACATCTCGTTGTACGCGGCATCTTGCGCCACGACGAGATGATGAGCCTTGGCGACCTCGACCACCCGCTCGAAGAACGGCAGGTCGGCCGTGCCGCCCGTCGGATTGTTCGGATAGTTGAGGAAGAGGAGCCTTGCACGCGTGTAGATGTCGGCGGGGATCGCGTCTAGGTCCGGCTTAAACCCGCGCCCGCGTTCGAGGGGCATTGTGTAGACGTCGGCCCCGGCGAACATGCTGCTGCTGCGGTAGACCGGGTAGCAGGGGTCGGGCACCAGGCTGATGTCGCCGGGGTTCAGGACCGCCAGAGGGAAGTGGGCAATCCCCTCCTTCGAGCCGATGAGCGGCAGGATCTCGGTGGCCGGGTCGACGTCGATGCCGTACCGCTTCTTGCAAAACTTGGCGATCGACTCGCGCAGCTCGGGCGCGCCCTGGTCGAGGGCGTACTGGTGGAAGCTCGGGTTCTCGACGTTGCGCTGGAGGCTCTCGATGATCGGACGGGGGGTGGGCCGGTCGGGATCGCCGACCCCCAGGTTGATCACGTCGCGGCCGGCGGCGATAGCGGCCTTCTTCTTCCGATCGATCTCCGCGAACAGATAGGGGGGAAGCTTCTGGAGTCGTTCGGCCTTCGCGAAGGGAGTGGTCGCCATCGATCTTCCTGGAATAGAACGGGTGGTCAATGAAACATCCCGGAGACGTGCCGCGTCGGCTCAGGCCATCGCGGATTCGGGGATGTTGTCGTTGGCGTAAATGTTCTGAACGTCTTCGTTCTCGTCGAGGATGTCACGCAGGCGGAGCATCCTCCTGCCGAGGTCGGCGTCGAGATCGACGATGGTCGTGGCCAGGTAGCTTGTCTCGGCCGACTCCAGCGGGATCTTGGCCGCCTCGATGGCCTTGCGGACCACGTCGAAATTCTTGGGGTCGCAGGTGACCTCGAAATAGCCCTCGACGTGGGTGAGGTCGTCGGCGCCCGCTTCGAGGACGATCTCCATCAGGGCGTCTTCTGCGACGGCCTTGTCGTCGACGACGAAGATCCCCTTGTAGTCGAACAGGTAGCTGACGCAACCGCTGGCACCCAGGTTCCCGCCGCAGACCTCGAAAGCTTTACGCAGCTCGCTAGCGGTCCGGTTCCGGTTGTCGGTCAGCACGTCACAGAGGACGGCCACGCCACCGGGACCATAGCCCTCGTACATCACCTGGTCGTAATTCTCGCCCCCAATCTCGCCCGTCCCCTTCTTGACCGATCGCTCGATGTTCTCCTTGGGACAGGAGTAGGAGCGAGCCTTGTCGATCGCGTAGCGGAGTCGCAGGTTCATGTCGGGGTCGCCGCCGCCCGTCTTGGCGGCGACGTAGATCGCCCGGCACAGCTTGGTGAAAAGCTTCCCGCGCTTGGCGTCGACGGTCCCTTTGCGGTGGGCAATATTCGCCGAGTGAGAGTGGCCTGCCATTGTCCGATCCTATCTCAACATGGCCAGGGGGGAAGTCCGAACACAGGTGCAACCGAGCCATCGATGGCCGTAGGTCAACAGCGTAACGGCCCCGGATCCGGCGAGGAGTTCCTCTGGGTCAGATCGGGCTCGAATCGAGCCCGGCACATGAAATCACGGGTTCTCGCCCGTCGAGTTTTTCGGGCTATTTCCGAGCTTATCGAGCGTCTCGAGTTTCTTGCGTAATTCGGCCAGACGCTTGTCGGGGGGGACGGCCTTGCCGGCGGCCGCCTCGGCCTTCTTCCAGGCGTCCTTCGCCTTGGCGAACGACTTGAGCTGGAAGTAAGCGTCGCCGAGGTGCTCCATGATCACCACGTCGGTCGCGCCCCGGGCGGTGGCTGCGGCCTTCTCCAGCGGGGATAGGGCGTCTTCGGGCTTGCCTTGCTTGAAGAGCACCCAGCCCAGGCTGTCGAGATAGGCGGCTTCGTCGGGCTTTTCCTGGAGTGCCTTGCGGACCATCGACTCCGCGCGATCCAGGTTCTTACCCTGATCGGCGTAGAGGTAACCCAGGTCGTTGTTAATCCCGGGGTCGTCGGGCTCCTTCTCCAGCAGCGTCTCCAACTCGGCCTCGGCCTTGGGGAAGTCGCCCAGGCTGCTGTAGACGGTGGAGAGCGTGGAGCGGGCCAGCTTGATCAGCTCCTCATTGCCCGCGTTGCGGTCGATCAGCTCTTTGTAGAACGTCGCGGCCTCTTCCAGCCGGCCAACCTGGGTCAGCAAGGTGCCGTAGGTGAATGACAGCTCGAGGTTGTTGGGCGACTTCTTCAAGACGTCCTGGATCGTCGCCAGGGCCTCGTCGGCCTTGCCGAGGCGGAGCAGGGCCAGCGACGTGAGCCGCAGGGCCTCCTCGTCGTTGGGCTCCAGCTTCAGGGCCTCGCGGGCGGCTTCGAGCGCCTGCTCGGCCTTGCCGGCTTGCAACCGGACCCGACAAAGTTCCGTCAGGGAGCGGGCATTACGCTCATCGGGAAATTTCTTGATCAGGTCGTTGAAGGCGGCCTCGGCCTCGTCATACTTCTCGGCCGTCGCCAGCGTCCTCATCATCTCGCGATACACCAGGGGCGACGGTGTCCGATCCAACGACCAGCGGAGCAGGGCCAGATATTTGTCGTTCTTTTCGGCCGTCGACGCGATATTGATCAGGACGAGCCAGGCCCTCTGCCCCAGCGAGGGCGGGTCGGCCGAGAGCATCTTCAGGCCGGTATCCAGGACGTCGTCGGTGTAGGCCGAGTCGGCGATCAGCTCGTCGATCTGCGGCTTCAGCAGCTCGATCCGGTTGAGCCTGGTCAGGGCCGTCTCCAGGACCTTCAGCAGTTCCTCGGTCTTCTTCTCCTTCAGGAGCGTCGTGAAGACGAGGGCGACTCCCTGCAGGTCGGGCTGCGCCGCGAGCAATTCTTTGTAGATTGCATTCGCTTTATCGACCTGGCCGGCGAGGCGGAAGCGGTCGGCGAGCAGCGCGCGGAGGGCGAGATTCTTGGGATCATTCGCGGAGGAACGCTCCAGATGGGGCAGAATCTCGGCGTCGCGTTTCAGCGATTCGAGGATCTTGACGAGCAGGTCATAGGGCTCGCGACCCGAGGGCTGTCGCTTGAGGTAACGATCGATTACGGCGAGGGCCGCCGCGCCCTGCTTATTGTCGAGTTGGGTCTCGGCCAGGATCAGGGGGATGAGCGGGTGGTCGGGGTCATACGTCAGCCCCCGCTCGAACGCCTGGATGGCCAGGGGAACCCGGCCGGCCGTCAGAAAGACTCGGCCGAATTCGAGATAGGTATTCGCCTCGCTGACGCCCAGGATCCGCCTCAGGTCTGCATTGGTGAAGGCGATCGCGGCCCGATCGTCGAGCGCCGCCATCACGATCGCGTAGGCATCAGCGGCCTTCTCGACCTTCCTGAGAGGGCCTGCGTAGAGCCGGCCGAGGTCATTCTGGATCAGGAGGAAGGGGGGCGCCTTGCGATCGAGGTTGGGGTTGGCCAGCGTCTCGTTCAGGAACGCCTCGGCCGCGGCCGGGTCGTTCTTACGTACGGCGTAATAGGTGACCAGCAGGCTGATCGTCTCGGCGTCATTGGGGTCGGCCTGGATCGCTTTGCGGCTGGTCTCGATGAACGCCTCGTTGCGCCCGAGCGCCCGATTCAGCTTGGCCAGCCGGCGAACAATCGCATTCGCGCCCGGATCGTTGGCGAGCGCCTTCTCGAGGAGGGTTACCGCCTCGGCAAGTTGCCGGCGGTCCTCGTAGGCGCGGGCCGACGTGTAGTCTCGCAGCGACTCGATCCGTTTACGGTCCTGCGAGGTCCGCGGCTTCAGCGGCACGAACGGCTCGGGCGCGTCTTCGCCCGGCCGAGTGAGCAGCTTGGGCCGCTCCTCGGGCTTGATCGCTTGTTCATCGGCGGCCTTGGCTGGGTCGTCGGCGCGGGTCGCGGAAGCCGAGATCATCGCCAAGGATGCCAGGACCACCGGGAGAAGCCAACGGGTCGAGCGCGACATCTCGAGCCTCCACTGCCAGGGCATGGTCAAGCCTCGGGACAGATCCGTCACGAGGCCCTCATGGTAGCACGGCCCGCCGAACCCTGCCAAGCTCGCCGGCACGACCCAAGGGCGGGCGTCAGGCCCGCAAGCGACGTCGCGAAGGACCGTCCGATCACGAAGGAGGGGTCGGTTTGCCCTTGTTTCGTCCGGACGTCGGGGGGGTAGGCGTCTCACCCTTGGCCGACTTGTTCACCGGGGTCTGGATCCCTGAACCCTTGATCTTGGGCACCCTCGGGACCTTGGTCACGACCTTGATGCCGCCGCCGACCTTGGCGCCACCGGCGAGCTGAGCCAGCACGATCGGGGCCGTCGGGCAGATGCTCTTCAGCTCGCACTCCGGGCAGTTCGGGGTCCCCTCCACGCACGTGTCGAATGCCAGGTCTTCGACGAGGTCGACGAATTCGGGGCCCTTCGCCTTGGGCACGGCGCGTTCGAGCAGGCTCCGCAGGTCGAGCACCGCCACATCGGCCGGGGCGACGCCCAACCGGGTGAGCGCCCGCTTCATCGGGGTGTCGACGGGGATCGCGTGGCCCCCGAGCGCCAGCCGCACGACGGTCGCCTCGATGTAGTCGGACTTGAATGCGTCGTACTCGACGAGGGTTGCCAGGGCTTCCTTCTGCGGCTTCTTGATGAGGGCGTCAAGCGTGAAGCTGTACGTCTTCGAGAAGAGCTGCTTGAGGAACCGCCGCAGGGCGATGGCCCTCAAATCGCCGTCGGGCTGATCGGCGAAGACGGCCTCGATCTCGCCCATCGAGGTGACCCGCAGTTCATTCCAGTCGAAGTAATCTTCCTTGAATCTGGCGAGCGTCTTCTCTGCCTGAACGCGGGTGGTCCCCTGATGGCAGATCGCGTAGACGACCGCCTCGATGATGCTAGGCTTGGAAGGGGGCGGGGAAGTCTTGTAACGCTTCTTGAGCAGCGTCTGGATCTCGGTCAGAAATTGAGCTTTGTTCGGTGTAGCCATAAGTCTTGTGGAGATCGAAGTTTGGTGTTGGGATGAGGTCCGCGCTGGGCGATCGATCGGTGGTCGAGGGGCGGAGCAAGGCGCCGCTCAGGTGTCGTTCTCGTCCTCGGCGTCCTCATCCGTCTCGTCGACTTCGCGGGCGAGGTTCGGAACGACGGGGCTTGCCTCGGGGGCGGGTACCCCGCCACGGGCGAGCCGGTCGGCCTCCAGCGTCTCCTCGATCAGTCGCGACATCGAGACCGACTTCTTGACGCTGTCGTCTTCCTTGAACTTCAGGACCGGCGTCGATCGGGTCTGGAGCCGGGCCGCGACCCGGGCCTGGAGGAATCCGGTGGCGTGCTGGAGCCCACGCATCGAGAGCTTCTGCTGCTTCTCGTCGCCCATGATCGAGACGTAGACGGTGGCGGCGTGGAGGTCGCTGGAAACCTCGGCATGCAGGACGGTGATGCTCTTGACGCGGGGATCGGCCACTTCGAAGAGGATCGCCTGGGAGACGACCTCTCGGATCGCCTCGGCGATGCGGAGGCTGCGGTGCGAGGGCATGGCGACGTCAGGCCTCGAAGGTGTCTTGGTCGAGAATCTCGGCCCTGGGGTGGGCGGCGACGGCGTCGGTCACGCGGGCCAGGGTCTCGCGTGCCTCGCGGCGGGTGGCGGCGACCACCACGACTCCGATGACGGACTCTTGGGGGTGGTCGAGGCGGTCCACCTCGGCGACCGAGACGTTGAAGGATTGATGGAGCCGATCCAGGATGGCCCGGATCCGCTTCCGCTTCTCGCGGGCGCTGCGGCAGTCGGTCGCGAGCAGGACGAGTCGCAACGTGATGACGTTCATGGCGACCCATCCGCGGGCGCGTGGACGGGGCCGGGCCCCCCGTCGAAGGGTAAGCCCGGCCCGCACGCGATTCTCAGAGGGTCCTGCGGATGACGTCGATCCGGTAGGCCTCGATGACGTCGTCGACCTTCAGGTCTTCGAAGTTCGTCACCTTGATGCCGCACTCGAAGCCCTCGCGGACCTCCTTGGCATCGTCCTTGAACCGCTTCAGGGCCTCGACGCCCCCCTTGTAGATCTCGCGACCCTCGCGGATGATCCGCGCCTTGGAGGAGCGTTCGATCGTCCCCTGGGTGACGAAGCAGCCGGCGACCATGCCGACCTTGGAGATCCGGTAGGTCATCCGGACCACGGCGCGGCCGAGGTGGACTTCCTTGATCTCGGGCACGAGCATGCCCTCGATCGCCTTCTTGATCTCGTCGGTCACCTGGTAGATGATATCATATCGGCGGATATCGATCTTCTTCTCGGCGGCCTCCGACATCGCCTTGTCTTCCGGGGCGACCCGGAAGCCGATGACGATCGCCTGGGACGCGTCGGCCAGGAGGATGTCGCTCTCGCTGATCCCGCCGACACCCTTGAGCAGGATGCGGATGGGGACCTCGTCGTTGTGCAGCTTCTCGAGTTCCTTGATAAGGGCCTCGAGTGAGCCCTGAACGTCAGCCTTGAGGATCAAGTTGAGGCTCTTGATCTTCTGCTCGGCCATCTTGCTGTAGAGGTTCTCCAGCGTGATGGCCTGCCGCTCGCCCAGGCTGACGCCTCGGGTCCGCGTGCGCCGGGCCACGGCGATCTCGCGGGCACGGGTGATGTCGCTGACGACGGCGAATTTCTCGCCGGCGGTCGGAACCTCGTCGAGCCCTGAGACCTCGACCGGAGTCGAGGGGCCCGCCTCTTCGAGCGACTTGCCCTTGTCATCGAAGATCGCCCGGACGCGGCCGTAGCCGTCGCCGCAGACGATCACGTCGCCAACCTTGAGGGTGCCGTCCTGGACCAGCAGGGTCGCCACGACGCCGCGACCTTCGGAGATCGACGACTCGAGGCAGGTACCGGTCGCCGGCCGATTCGGGTCGGACTTGAACTCCCGAAGCTCGGCCATGATCGAGATCATTTCGAGCAGTTCGGGAATCCCCTGACCGGTGAGGGCCGAGGTCTTCACGATCGGGGTGTCGCCGCCGTATTCCTCGGGGACGAGATCTTGCTGCGAAAGCTCGCCGTAGATCTTGTTGAGGTTGACGTTAGGCAGGTCGATCTTGTTGAGCGCCACGATGATCGGGACGCCGGCGGCCTTCGCGTGGGCGATGGCTTCCTGGGTTTGCGGCATGACGCCGTCATCGGCCGCGACGACCAAGACGACGATGTCGGTGACATTGGCACCGCGGGCACGCATGGCGGTGAACGCCTCGTGACCGGGGGTGTCCACGAAGGTCGTCGATTTGCCGTCCTGCACGACCGTGTAAGCGCCGATGTGCTGCGTGATGCCGCCGCTCTCGGAGTCAACGACGTTGGCCTTGCGGATCTTGTCGAGCAAGGACGTCTTGCCGTGGTCAACGTGGCCGAGGATGGTCACGATCGGCGGCCTGGGCTCGAGGGTCTCGCTGCCCGCCTCGGTCGGTTCCATGGACTCGAGCATGTCGTCTTCCGCGGTGCGCGGGTGGACGACGGTCAGCTCGACGCCGAACTCCATGGCGAGCATCACCGCCGACTCTTCGTCGAGGGTGGCGTTGATCTGCACGAGCATGTTCATCGACGTCATCATGCGCTTGATGAGGTCGTTGGCCTTAACGCCCATGACTTCCGACAGGTTGCGGACGCTCAAGGGGGGGGCGATCTCGGCGGTCGACCTGCGGGTCGGCGCCATCATCCCGCGCTGGTTGCCCTTGCCGCGGCCCCTGCCGCCGGATCGGCCGCGCCTCGCCTCTTCCTCGGACTCGCTGAGCAGGGCCGAGGCCGGCTGGGGCGAGAAGCTCTTGCGTTCGTTGGCGCGTTCGTTGCGCTTGGTCCGCCTGGCGTTGCGGTCGGCGGCGGTGCCAAGCCTGCTGCCGGGCAACCCCTTGCCCTTGCGATCTTCATCTTCCTCGGCTGTCGGCGCCACGGGGGCGGCGGGAAGGCCGGGGGCGGCCGGCGGCCTGCGGAGGCCGATCGGCGGGGCGCCGGCGAAGCCGGGTCCGCGGCCGGCCGGCATCGCCGGCATGCCGGGACGATTCATCCCGGGCTGGCCTGGACGTGAGGTGCCGGGGGCGCCCGGTCGGCCGGGCGGGGCGACCATCGAGCCGAGCTGGCCCGACTCGCGCATGGCCCGGAGCTGGTCCGGGGTGAACTTCATGTCGGGCCGTTGGGCCCCACGAAGCTCGGTCGGCGGGCGGTCGCCGCCACCCTGAGGGGCGCCCGGGGGGCGCCTCATCTGCGGGCCGGAGGTAGGGCCGGCCACCGGGGGGAGCGGGCGCCGGGGCATGGTCGTGCCCGAAGCGCCGTAGCGAGGGCCGTCTCCGGAGCCGGTCTGACCTTCGAGCGGCCGACGTGGCGACTGCTGCAGCGGGGGCCTGGCACCGGGCTGGACCCGGGTCCCCGCGGAGGTCATGTAGTCGGACTGACGGAGCGGGGGCGGCGAGGTCGGATTCGGCCGGGGCTCACTGGAGCCCAGCCCTGGGGGCCGGATCGGCGCGAGGTTCGACGGCTGACCCGGACGGGGCTGGGGCTGGCCGGAGTGTGCGCCGCCCGCGCCCGAGCCGCCGGTGCGGTGCAGGGGGCCAGGGGTGCCGGTGCGAGCCCCGCCGAGGGGCGGTGCGACCCTGGGCGTGCCGGTCATTCCCGGATTCGCCGGGGCTTCGGCGCCGGACCTCGGCTCCGCGGCGGGCCTCGAGAGGGGCTGACCCGGCCTGGCCTGTCCCGGCGCCGATGCAGGGGCGGCGGGGGTGGTCGCGGACATCGGGGGCCTGGCCATGCCCGCCGGAGGCGAGGCGAGGGCCGGGCCCGCGGGAGCGGCCGGACGCGACACCGGAGGTGCGGGGGCAGGGACCTGAGTGGGAGCGGGAGCCGTCGCGGCGGTGGGCGTCGCGACAGGCTTGGTGGCGGGGGCGACCGGCGCCGGAACTGGGGTGGGCGGGGCGGCGGCGGTCAGCGGCTCGGCGGGGGCGACCTTCGCGGCGGTCGGCGGCACTGGAGGCGCGACTTTCGCGGCGGCCGGCTGCTCAGGGGTTGCGACCTTTGCGTCGGCCATAGGCCGTTGCTCCACGGTAGCTGTCGGGCGAATAGCGGGAATCTCCGGGGGAGAAGTGCGTGGAGTGGAAACCGACGCTGCCGGGGTCGCCGAAGCCGTCTCCGGACCGGACAAGTCCCGCGCCAGGGACTTGATCCGATCGACCATCTCGGGATCGAGGCTCGCTAACGGGCTCGACTTGACGCCGAGGCCCCACTTCTGGATTCGGTCGATCAGATCCTGGCTCTTGAGGCCCAGTTCTTTCGCCAGCTCGTGGACACGCGTGGACAACGGCAACTCCTCCTGGCTACGCCGGCGGCCTCCGGGCCGCGGGCCTGATCGGTATTGTGGACTGGACCGACCAGGCCTGCCAAGCCCGAATGCCTCTCCTGAGGCCCGTGCTTGGCGGGCGACTCAGGGGGAGCGAAGGGTCTGGCCGGCCTGGCCGGCACACGAGTTCTGGCCCGTACGGGGCCTCATGGTCGGGGCATACGCTTCGGGTCCTGCTGCGAGGGAGACGATCCGGTCGAGCCGGTCTCGTCATCGGGCAATGGGACGTCTTCACCGTCGGGGCTGGAGTCGGGCAGGTACTCGTCGTCCGACGAGCCCGACGCGACTGCGGCGATCATGATACGGCCCGACTCGCCCTGGTCGGACTCGCCGGGGGGAGAGGTCACTTCCCCGTCATTGTCGAGGTGCTCGGTCGCGAGGGCCAGGTCCCGCGGCATGTCGCCATCGGCCTGATCTCCTTCGAGGTCGGCACCCACGTCCTCGTCCGAGTCCTCGTCGATGGACGCGGACTCGTCACGATCGGTGGCTTCAAGGCTGGATTCGGCCTCGTCTCGATTCTCGTCGTCCGAGTCGGGCTCGGATGGCGCTGGGTTGGAACCATCGCCGAGGAGGTCGGCGATCGAAGGGGCGGGGCTATCCGCGGGAGGAGCCTCATTCCGGACGTTCGACGAGGTGCGTGCACCCTTGCGTCGAGGCATGTCCTCGGTCGATTCCTCGGCCATGATCTCCGCCTTGGCGACGATCTCCACGGCCATTTCTTCGTCCAGGCCCTCGATTGTGTTCACCAGGTCGTCGATTTCCATGACCGACAGATCATCATAGCTGAGGATCCCCTGTTCCACAAACCGCTCGGCAAGCTCGGTCGAGACCCCCTCGATTTTCGTGAAGGCGGCGACCGACTTCTCGATCAGCTCGTCCAGCTCGTCGCTGGTCATGATCTCGATGTCCCAGCCCGAGAGCTTGGACGCAAGCCGGACATTCTGGCCGCGTCGGCCGATCGCCAGCGAGAGCTGGTCCTCGCGGACCAGGACGATGGCACGGCCGAGGAGCTGGCAGAGCATGACCTCTTCGATCTCGGCCGGCTGCAAGGCGTTGGGGATCAGGACCTGGAGCGACTCGTTCCAGCGGACAATGTCGATCCGCTCGCCGCCCAGCTCATCCACAATATTCTTGATGCGGGTGCCGCGGACGCCGACGCATGCTCCGACGGCGTCCACCTTCACGTCGATCGACGAGACGGCGACCTTCGACCGATATCCGGCCTCGCGGGCCAGGGCCCGGATCGAGATGATCTGGTCGGCGATCTCGGGGATCTCCAGCTCGAAGAGCCGGCGGACGAAGTCGGGGTGGGTCCGGCTGAGGATGATCTTGACCCGCTGGCCGACCTTGCGGACGTCGAGGATGACCGCCCGGACACGCTCGCCGGGGTGGTGGCTCTCGCCGGGGATCTGCTCGCTGCGTGGGAGCAAGGCGTCGGTCTTGCCGAGGTTGACGGTGACCGCGCCCCCCTCGAACCGCTGGACGGTGCCGGTGACGAGGTCGCCGCGCTGCTCCTCGAATTCGTCGAAGAGACTGTCGCGTTCGGCCTCGCGAATCTTCTGGATGATGACCTGCTTGGCCGTCTGCGCCGCGATCCGGCCGAGCTCGCCGGGGTCCATCTTCGTGCCGTCTTTGGTGAAGACGACGACGCCGGATTCGGGGTCGATCGTGATCTGGATGTCTTCGGCGTCGGGATAGTGCTTCTTCGCCGCCGTGACCATCGCGGACGTGATCCCGTCGAACAAGACCTCCTTGGGGATGTTCTTGTCGCGATGGATGCTATCGACGATCCGGACCAGGTCGACGCTCATTGAGATGCTCCGAGGCGTGGCGTAGCGAGATGGCCGAACCGGTGGGCCGCATTCTGGGCAGCCGAGACCGGGCCGAGGCCCCATCAGGCGGCGGCCGCGACGATTCGCCGCGGCGGCTGACGCCACGCGCAAAGCCTGCCGCGACCCGGCGTTCGCCCCGGCCTGACGGCAAGGCCCAACTCCGATAGACGGGCTCGTCTGTCGACGAACACGTCACGGAAATGCACGAGCCGATCCGGAGACATTGCCCCGTGTAGTCCCGTGACCACCCTCGACCCGCACTTCCCCGCCATCAAACGTAGCAAGCGGTTGACATCGCTGTCAAGTCGCCGAACAATCGTTTCGGTGCCAACGCACGCGGCCCAATCGACGGCCCGGGAAGTCTTTAAGGATGAGCGAGCGGCGACCGCACACCGACGAGCCCACAGTGACCGGCCCCGCCGGCGGCCCGACCCTCCGCGACCTGCTGGAAGCGGCCGGTTGCCGCTGCACCAGGCAACGCGTGGCCGTCTACGACTACCTTGTCCGAGCCTCCCACCATCCGTCGGCCGAGGACGTCTATCGTGGCGTCCTGCCGGGCCTGCCCAAGATCAGCCTGGCCACCGTCTATAAAGCACTTGAAGCTCTTGTCTCTTCAGGACTTGCGGCGAAGCTGACCCACGAAGACGGGTCGGCGCGGTATGACGCTAGGGGCGAGCCGCATTATCACCTGCGTTGCCTCCGTTCGGGCACGGTCGAAGATCTCGCCACCCCGTTCGACCCCGACCTGATCGCCAAGCTCGACCCTGCGTTGCCCGCCAAGCTGGAAGGCCGGGGGTTCCACGTGACCGGGTACAGGCTCGAACTGGTTGGCTACTACCAGGATGACCAGCCTGGGGCTTCCGACGAGTGACTGGCAGCCAACGACCGATGCTGGTCGACACCCACGCCCACCTGGCCGATGGCCCGCTCCTAGCCGACGTCGGAAGTGTGTCCGATCGCGCACGCGCCGCGGGCGTTGGGCGTATCGTCGTGGTCGGGACCACGGCCGCCGATAGCCGGGTCGCCCTGGATCTCGTCGGCCGATTTTCGTTCCTTCATCCGACCGTCGGGATCCACCCCAACCATGCGGCGGAGGCCGCCGAGGGGGACTGGGAGCAGGTCATAGATCTCGCTTCAGACCCCGCCGTGGTCGCGATCGGCGAGACGGGCCTCGATCGACACTGGGATTTCACCCCGTTCGAGTTACAGCAAGATTACTTCGGCAGGCACCTCGACCTGGCACACCGCCTGAACCTGCCGGTCGTCATCCACTGCCGCGAGTCGGCCGATGACATCCTGGCGCAACTCGAAACACTCGGGCGGCCCATCAAGGGGGTCTTGCACTCGTTCACCGGCGACGTTGCGTTGGCCGGGCGATTCCTCGACCTCGGCCTGCACCTCTCCTTCGCCGGCATGCTGACGTTCGCCAACAAGACGCTCGACCCGCTGCGAGAGGCCGCCGCAATGGCCCCGCTCGATCGGATCCTGGTCGAGACCGATAGTCCTTATCTCAGCCCTGCACCCTTTCGCGGCAAGCCTAACGAGCCCGCCCGCGTTGCGCTTGTCGCCGCCAGGCTCGCCGAGCTACGCGGCTTGATGATCGAGGAACTTGCCAAGGCGACAACCCGGAACGCCATGGCGCTCTTCAAGTTACCGCCCCTGGCCTGAAGCTTCGGGGTTACCGCCCCTGGCCTGAAGCTTCGGGCTTGCTTACTTGCCGCTGGGCGGGTCGATCACGACGGCCGCGGCCATGTCGTTGCCGAAGTTATTGTGATCCTTCAAGGTCCAGACGACCGCCTTGTCGCGGGTCACCTCGATGAGCTGCGGATTCTCGGGGCCAGCGTGGGTGTTGCCGAAGAGGATGTTGCCGTTAGGCAGCTCCACCAGCGACGTGACCCATCCGAGCTTGATGCCCGGAAGCTCGTTTTGCTCGATGCTCCAGACGACCTTGCCCGAGGGGTTGACCTCGATGACCCGGTTACCATTGCCGGCGGCGATCAGGGTGTTGCCGGATTTGAGTCGGATGGCGCCGAAGACTTCGGTGCCGTGGCCGTCGTGACCAGGGCTGGCGGGCCGGCCGGCGAGGTCGAGCTTGTAGGTCCAGACGATTTCGCCGTCGGGGGTATATTCGTTGACGGCACCGTCCAACTCCTGACAGACCAGGTAGTTGCTGCTCTTCAGCTTGGTCACCATCCGCGTGTCGCGGTGGGTGTCGGGCTTCTCAACCTTGAGGTTGGTTGAGTGCACGATCGTTCCGGTGCGGTCGACCTCGATGATCCGCTTGTTGCCCGTCTCGGCGATCATCGTCAGGCCGTCGGCAAGGCGGCGGACGGTGTGGATCTCGATCTTGCCGGTGTACCCTTCGCGCGGGTGCGACTCGTAGGCCCAGACGACCTCCTTCGTCTTGGGATCGATCTCGAAAACCTTGGTGACGTTGTGGGTCAGGATGTGGCCGTTGGGAAGGAGCTGGAGCGAGTGGACCGAGGCGGGGAAGGGCATCTCCCACTCGACCGCCCCGTCCTGGTTCACAATCGCCAGGCGGCCCCGATCGGCCCCCAGCACCTTGCGGCCCGTGGGCGTCTGGGCCCGGGCCTCGGCGGCGAGGCCCGCCACGCATGCGGTCAGTAGGGCGAACGAGATCAAGTTGCGACGGTTCATGGGAGAGGGCTCGCGGGGCGGTTTGGGAACGGGCAGGTCGCTCAGGCGATGATCTGGTGGATCGGCTCGGCGCCTTCCACTCCGACCAGCTTCTGGTCGAGTCCGTTGTAGAAGTAGGAGAGTCGTTCGGGATTCAGGCCGAGCTGATGCAGGATCGTGGCGTGCAGGTTCTTGACGTGCATCCGGTCGGTGGTCGCCGCGCCGCCGATCTCGTCGGTCTCGCCCACGCAGATGCCCCCTTTGATCCCGCCGCCGGCCATCCACATCGTGAAGCCGTAGGCGTTGTGGTCGCGGCCGGTGCCGTTGGCATACTCGGCGGTCGGCTGGCGGCCAAACTCGCCCCCCCAGACGACCAGGGTCTCGTCGAGCAGGCCGGTGCGTTTGAGGTCCTTCAAGAGCCCCGCGATTGGCTTGTCGGTGCGGCCCGCGTGGTAGTTGTGGTTGCGCTCCAGGTCGCCATGGGCGTCCCAGTTGTCGTCGTTGTGGGCACCGCCGGCGTAGAGCTGGACGAACCGGACGCCACGCTCGACCATGCGCCTGGCCATCAGGCAGCGTCGGCCGAACTCCTGGGTCTTGGGCTCGTCCATGCCGTAAAGGGCCTTGGTCGATGCGTCTTCGGTCGAGAGGTCGACCGCCTCGGGGGCGTGACGCTGCATCGAGTAGGCCATCTCGTAGCTGGCCACTCGCGCCGAGAGGTTGCTGTTGTCGGCCCTCGTCGCCAGGTGCTCGCGGTTGTAGGCGTTCAGGTGGTCGAGCAGCCGCCTCTGATCGGCCTCGGCGAGTCCCTCGGCGCGCTTCAGGTCGAGAACCGGCTGTCCGGCCGAACGCAGCAGGGTAGCCTGGTAGGAAGCGGGCATGTAGCCGCTCGACCAGTTCTTGGAACCGCTGATTGGGCCGCCTGTGGGGTCGAGCATCACCACGAACCCAGGCAGGTTCTCGTTCTCGCTTCCCAGGCCGTAGTTCACCCACGAGCCCAGGCAGGGGCTACCCGAGAGGATCTTGCCGGTGTTCATCTGGAGCATGGCCGAACCGTGAATCGGCGAGTCGGCGGTCATCGAGTGGAGGAACGCCAGGTCGTCCACGCAGGTGGCCAGGTTCGGGAACAGGTCGCTGACCCATTTGCCGCTCTGCCCATACTGCTTGAACTTCCACTTGGGGCCGACGACCCGCCCCTCGTTCTTCTTACCGCCTCGGCCGAACGTCTTGATCGGAATCGTCTTGCCATCCAGCGCGAACAGCTTGGGCTTGTAGTCGAACGTGTCGAGTTGGCTGGGGCCGCCGTACATGAACAGGAAGATGACGCTCTTGGCCTTGGGGGCGAAGTGCGGCGGCCTTGGTGCCATCGGGTTGATGGACTTGACCGCCGCCTCGGCCGCTCCAGCCTTCGAGGCGAAGAACGCATCCCGCGTCATCAGGTCGATCAGGCCGAGGCCCGTGAACCCTGCGCCCGCTTCCCAGAGGAATTCGCGCCTGGTCTGCCCGCAGAAGGTGCCGGCGGGCTTGTCGCTGTCGGGAATCTGGCTCGCCATGGGACGTCTCCTCGACTCGGATTCGTGCGGGTCGTTCAGTCCAGGTAGACGAATTCGTTGAGATTCAGCGCGACCAGGCAGAACGCCTTCAAGGCACCCCGGTCGTCCGTGTGAGTGGCCGCCTTCCAGTCGCCCATCAGCGTCAGGCCACGCTCGACTTCGGCGTCGGTTGGCTTGCGGCTCATCAGCAATTCCAGGCCGAGGACGACCTGATTCCTGGGCTCGACGCCCGCCTCGCGGCGGAGGCGGTCTGCCAGCAGCTCGGCCTGTTTGTTGACGAATGAGCCGTTGAGCATGGCCAGGGCCTGCGTCGGCTGGGTGGTGCTGAACCGGACGGGCGACGATCGGTCGCTCTCGGCGACGTCGAAGCTCTCCAGGATTGGCATGATCAGGGACCGCTTGACGTGCACGTAGATGCTACGCCTCGCCTGCTCCTCGGGGCTCGACTTGCCCCAGCCCAGCCCCGGCACCGACTGGCCGGCCAGCACCTCGGCGGGAATTTCTGGAAAGACTCCGGGTCCGAACATCCTCGTGTTCAGGTTGCCGCAGGCCGCCAGGATCGAGTCGCGGATCTCCTCGGCGGACAGCCTGCGCGGCTCGAACCGCCAGAAGGTGTCATTCGTCGGATCGGCCTTCAAACCATCCTCGCGGCCCCTCGACGACATCCGGTAGGCGTTGCTGAGCATCATCTGACGATGCAGCGGCTTCAGCTTCCAACCCCCCTGGATCAAGGAATTCGCCAGCCAGTCGAGCAGCTCGGGGTGGGTCGGTCGGTCACCCTGGGTGCCGAAGTTGTTCGACGACCGGACGATGCCCCGATTGAAGTGATGCTGCCAGAGCCGGTTGGCCATCACGCGGGCGGTCAAGGGGTTGGTCGGCGAGGTAATCCAGTCGGCCAGGACCGTGCGACGGCCCGTCGTCTTCGACCCGGCGGAGGTCGTCGGCGCCGGGATTTCCGGAGAGCCGAGAACCTGGAGGAAGCTGGGCTGAACCTTGTCGCCGGGGACGTGAGGATTGCCCCGCAGCAGGATGAACGTGTCTTTGATCGGCCCTTGCTCTTCGGTGACGCAGAGGGCCGTCTCCTTGGGGATCGGCCGCTCGTTGAGCTTCTTGAGCTCGTTGACAAGATAGCCGTGGCGGCCCTTCTCGTCCGAACTCAGCAGCTTGAGCGAGTCATCCTTGATGAGTGCTGCGATGTCGACCTTGGGGCGCCCAGTTGAGAGGCTCCTCCGTGGGAGATTCGGCCCCGACCAGGCGACGTTCAGGCCCAGCTTCTCCTCGCGCTGGAAGTATTCGAGCCGGATCGGGACCCGGCCACGCTTCAGCTCGACGGAGCCAGCCTGTTCCTTGCCCAGCTCATGGACGCCGTCATGAGCGATGACCGGCTTGCCGTCGATCAGCAGTCGTGAGCCGTCGTCGGAGTCGAGGTAGAGGGTATAAGTCCCGTCCTCGGGGACGATCAGGGCCCCTTCGATGACCATGCCGAAGGCGATGTCGCGGCTTTTCTTGGCCAGCGTGAAGAAAGTCTCGCCGAGAACCCCCTTCGTCTCCGGCTTCAGGGCGTCGAAGTCGGGGAGGCGGTCCCAGGTATCGCGATAGAACTTGAACTTGAGGTCGGCAAGGTCGACCGCGTTGGTCACGCTGCCCGGGTCGATCCCCAGATGCTTCGCCAGCGCGATCCGCTCCAGGTCGCCAATCGCCGTTCGGATCCGCTCTTTCTCGTGTTCGAGGGCGGCCACCTTCGCCAGATAATCGTCGCGGCTGCTCTGGTTCTCGAAGAGCTGGACCTCGTCGGTGGGTCCGCCGTTGCGATAGTGGTTGATCTGGTTGAAGAAGGCGACGAAGCCGTAATAGTCCTTCTGGGGGATCGGATCGATCTTGTGGTCGTGGCAACGGGCGCAGTCGACGGTCATTCCCAGGAAGACCTGACCGGTGGTCGCCACGATGTCGTCGAGGCTATCAAACCGAGCCTGCTCCCGGTCGGTCGGTTCGTCGTCCCAGATCCCCAGCCGGTAGTAGCCGGTCGCGATCTGCCCGTCGGGGCCGCCGTCGGCAAGCTCGTCGCCGGCGAGCTGTTCGCGGACAAATCGGTCGTAAGGCTTGTCGTCGTTGAACGATCGGATTACATAGTCGCGGTATCGCCAGGCCGACGGCTTGGCCGCGTCGCGTTCGTAGCTATTCGTCTCGGCATATCGAACGAGGTCGAGCCAGTGCCGGCCCCACTTCTCGCCGTAGTGGTTCGAGGCGAGCAGGCGGTCGACCACTCGCTCGAAGGCCTCGGGCGAGTCGTCGGCGAGGAAGGCTGCGACCTCTGCCGGGGTCGGGGGGAGCCCCGTCAGGTCGTAGGTCGCGCGTCGGAGGAATTCTTGCTTGCTGGCTGGCGGGTTAGGCGTGAGGCCCTTGGTGTCGAGCTTCGATAGGATGAATCGGTCGATCGGGCTCGAGGCCCAGGTGGCGTCGGCCGGGGTCGGCACGGCGTCAGCCTTGATCGGGCGGAATGCCCAGTGCTCGCGGTCGGCCTGGGTGATGGGGTCGCCGGGCCTGCGCAGACCGCCTGCGACCGGGGGTGCCGAGCCTGCCGCGACGCCGCCTCCCGGCCAGTGGGCACCGGTCTCGACCCAGGTGGTCAGGGCCTCGATCTCCTCGGGGGCGAGCTTCTTCGCCGGAGGCATCTTGTAGGCGTCGTCTTCGTAGCCGATCGCCGCGATGAGCAGACTCTCGCCCGGTTTGCCGGGGACCACCGCGGGCCCCGAGTCGCCGCCGCTGAGCATCGAGGCCAGACCGTCGACGCGCAGGCCCGACTTCTGTTTGTCGGGGCCGTGGCACTTCAGGCACTGCGAGACCAGGATGGGCCGGACCTTCTCCTCGAAGAACCGGGCCTGTTCGGCGGTCGGCTCCGCAGCCGATGCGAACGACCAGGCCGCTCCGATCAGGCCGACCAGGGTCATGCGAGCGAGACGTCGAATCATGAGGAAGCCCCTGAGGCATGGAGCGTGAGCATCGATCGGCGACGGCGGGACGTTTCGCGGAGCGTGGCGTGCTCCGCGGGCGGGTGGGGCAAGCGGACGCGACGAAGTCTTCGTCCTACTCGAATCTTACAAGGGTTTCAGGCCCAATCCCAGCCGTTTTGCCCGCGACGCCGGAATTCGTACGTCCAGGCTCTCACGTCCCTTGACCGCCTGGTAGAATGAACGATCACACACGACAAATTTGAGGTTACGCCCGACCCATGACCGCAGCCGCCCGCAGCAAGCCCTATCGTGTCGGCCTCATCCAGATGCGCTGCTCGGCCGATCCCGACTCCAATGTCCGTCGGGCCATCGAGCTGATGGGGCAGGCGGCCGACGAAGGTGCGTCCTTGATCTGCCTGCCGGAACTGTTTCGTTCCGAATATTTCTGCCAGACCCACGACGCCAAATACTTCGATCTGGCCGAGCCGATCCCGGGCCCGACGACCGAGGCCCTGGAAGCCTTCGCCAGGACGCGGGGCGTCGTCGTGATTGGCTCGTTGTTCGAGAAGCGGACCGGCGGAATCTACCACAATACGTCGGTGGTCATCGAGAAGGATGGGTCGCTGGTCGGTCGCTACCGCAAGATGCACATCCCCCACGACCCGCTCTATTTCGAGAAGTATTACTTCACCCCCGGCGACCTCGGCTTCAAGTCATTCGACACGTCGGTTGCCAACGTCGGGACGCTCGTCTGCTGGGATCAGTGGTACCCCGAGGCCGCCCGCCTGACCGCCATGCAGGGGGCTGAGATCCTGGTTTACCCGACCGCGATCGGTTGGCATCCCGGCGAGAAGGCCGAGTTCGGCGTCGCCCAGGCCGACGCCTGGGAGACGATGCAGCGGGCCCACGCGATCAGCAACGGCGTCTTTGTCGCGGCCATCAACCGGGTGGGTCATGAAGGAGCCGCCGACGGCGGGATCGAATTCTGGGGGGGCTCATTCCTGGCCGACCCCTTCGGCCGCATCCTGGCCAGGGCCGGGCGCGAGGCCGAGGAAGTGGTCGTCGCCGAGGTCGACCCCGCCATGATCGAGGACACGCGCCGCAACTGGCCCTTCTTCCGCGACCGCCGCGTCGACGCCTACGGCGCCATCGCTCAACGCTGGGGAGTCTGACCCATGACCGATCCGATCGAACCCATCCCCGGCCAACGCATGCCCGCCGAGTGGGAGCCGCACGAGACCACCTGGATCGCCTGGCCCCACAACCGGGAAGACTGGCCGGGCAAGTTCGGCCCCATCCCCTGGGTCTTCGTCGAGGTCGTCCACCTGCTCACCCAGAACGAACGGGTGGCCATCCTCGTCTTGGGGGGCAAGCAGCGTCGGGACGCCACCGAGCGACTTGAGCGCGCTGGGGTCGACCTCGGCCGCGTCGATTTCCACAAGGTGAAGACCGACCGGATCTGGACCCGCGATACCGCCCCGACGTTTGTAGTCGCTGAAAACGAAACGAACCCAATCCTGGTCGACTGGCAGTTCAACGGCTGGGCCAAGTACAGCAACCACAAGGCCGACGACCGCCTCCCGCGGAGGCTGGCCAAGAAACTCGGCTTTTCGCGTCAAGAGCCGACCGCGGAGTTCGAAGGGGCCCCGCGGCGAATCGTCCTCGAAGGGGGATCGATCGACGTCAATGGCGCCGGCACCGTGCTGACGACCGAGGAATGCCTGCTGGACGACGTCCAGGCCCGCAACCCTGGCCTCTCCAAGTCCAGCATCGAAGAGGTCTTGCATCGATATCTCGGCACCCGGCACGTCATCTGGCTGGGCAAGGGGATCGTGGGCGACGACACCCATGGACACGTCGACGACCTCGCCCGATTTGTCGGGCCGAGGCAGGTCGTCACGGTCGTCGAGAAGCGGGAGTCGGACGAGAACTTCGAGATTCTGGCCGACAATCGATGCCGGCTGGCCGAGGCCCGCGACCAGGACGGCGAACCGCTCGAGATCATCGAGCTACCGATGCCACGGCCCATCGAGTTCGAAGGCCAGCGTCTGCCGGCCAGCTACGCCAACTTCTACATCGCCAACGGCATGGTCCTGGTCCCGACCTTCAATGACCCGGCCGACCGACTTGCGCTGTCAACCCTGGAGCATTGCTTCCCCGGCCGAGAGGTCGTCGGCGTCCACGCCCTCGACCTCGTCTGGGGACTTGGTACGCTGCACTGCATGACCCAGCAGCAGCCTCGCGTGGGCACCGAAGAGGTTACCGACCGCGAGTCTCCCGAGGTCAACTAGCCGTTCCCCTGACCTGGTCGCGATGACCATGTCCACCGTCCGAGTTTCCCCACATCGAGTCTTGCCCGGCTGTTTGAAGCCGTGCTCCGCGGATCGAATCCGCAGGATGATCGTTCCATGCCCAGCAACAAGCCCCCCCGCCGCAGCGGCCCCGGCGCCGGTCCCGGCCACGGCGGACCTCGCCACTCATCTCGTCCCCCCGGCCGCAGGCCCTCGGGCCCCGGCGGTCCTCCGCAAGGTCAAGGCCCCGCAGGCCGCCGCCCGGCGCAGGCTGGCGGTCGCCCCGGTGGTGGTGGCCCGGTTCAGGGGCCCGGCGCCCGCCGCCCCGGGCAGAGCCACAGTCGACCCGGTGGTCCCCCCCAGGGTCAGGGGCCCTCAGCGCGCAGGCCAGGGCAAGGAAGCAGTCGACCCGGTGGTCCCCCCCAGGGTCAAGGGCCCGGGGCTCGCCGGCCAGGCCAGGGGGGCAGCCGTCCCGGCGGCCCGCCGCAGCGTTCGGGTGGTGGTGGAGGCTCGGATCGACCGAGGAGCCACGACCGGATCGGTGCTCCCGGCACCCGTAGCGGCCCCGCGCTCCGCACCGTCGAACGGTCCAAGTCCCACGAACCCGAGCGGCTCCAGAAGGTCCTGGCCCAGGCCGGGCTCGGTTCGAGGCGAAACTGCGAAGAGCTGATCCTCCAGGGACGAGTGACGATCAACAATCAGATTGTCCGCGAACTGGGAACGAAGGTTGATGCCTCGTCCGCCACGATCCACGTCGACGGCCAGAAGGTCAGGCTGGAACGGTCGGTCTACTTCGCGGTGAACAAGCCCAAGGGCTACGTCTCCACCAACAGCGATCCGGCCGGCCGGCCCCGAGTCGTGGATCTGCTGCCCGACGTCCCAGAGCGCGTCTACACGGTCGGTCGGCTTGACGAGATGAGCGTCGGCCTGATGCTGCTGACCAACGATGGGGAGCTCGCCAACAAGCTGGCCCACCCCAAGTTCGGGGTCGAGAAGGTCTACCGGGTCATCGTGGCCGGACTCCCCAGCCCCGAGACCATCCAGAAATTGCTCGCAGGAATCTGGTTGTCCGACGGCAAGGTGCGCGCCAAGCGGGCCAAGATCGTTGGTCGCCAGGGCGATGCGACCATCGTGGAGATGGTGCTCGCCGAAGGGAAAAACCGCGAAGTTCGCCGGATGTTGGCCAAGGAGGGGCACAAGGTCATGTCCCTGACCCGCATCGCCGTCGGCCCGATCACCATCAAGGGCTTGGCGCCTGGCGAGTTCCGGCCGCTCGGCAGCGGCGAGGTCGAGCTGCTCCGCAAGGTCGCGGCCGGACTTCTTTTGCCCACGGTCCGCACCGATGATCGTAAGTCTCAGGGCCCGCGTCGGTTCCCGACCGCCGGCACCGGCGCCGGGACTGGCTCGTTCCAGGGTTCAGGCTCGATGGGTCATGGGGGCGCCCGCAGGCCCGATCGAGTCGAGGGGAGCCGCCCTGCAGGTCCTTCGCGTGGTCCGGCCATGCGACCGCGACCCGACGGCCGGATCCCGCAGACCGCCGAGGGTCATGACAACCTCCCGCGCCCGCTGAGGCGAGGTGAAGTCCCCCGCCCCCTGGGCCTGCCCCCCTCACAGCGTCCGCGGCCTTCGGCCATCCCGCCGCACTTCCAGGGCTCCCAGCCCGCCATGCGTCGTAACCAGGATGGTGTCGGCCCGGGCCGTGGACCTGTCCTGGATGGTGGCCCCGGCCGCACCCCGGCTGGCGGTCATAGTCGTGAGCCGCAGTCGAGCGGCGGACGCAAGCCGCTCCGCCCCGGTCAGCCTGACAACGAGTACCAGATTCGCGCCGACGGCCCCCCGCAGGGGAGACCCGGCACCCCGGCACAGGGCGGTCGCCCCACGCCCCGGGTTGACCTCTCCGACGGTCAGGGTGGCGGCCGGATCATCATCGGTATGGATCGGAGTCAGGGCCAGAGCCAGAACCAGGGGCCCAGGCTCCGTCGTCCTGCCTCCAAGCCTCGCCCCCCGCGCTCGGCCCTCGGCCAGACCCGTCGTCGGCCCGAGTCCGATGAGCCCAAGCCGACGACCTGACCTGCAGGTTACCCGTCGAACTCCGCGACGTCGGCCCCTTATACGGGGTCGGCGTTGCGGATGCCCTTCTCGGCGATGTCTTTCCGATACCAGCCACCGTTGAGCCGGATCGTCTTGATCGCCGCATAGGCCTTGGCCTGCGCCTGCGCCAGGGTGTCGCCAATCGCGGTCACATTCAGGACCCGTCCGCCATCGGCGACAGCCTGCTGGCCACCCTTCAGGCTCGGGTCGATTCGCAGCAAGGTCCCTGCGTGGAAGACCTTCACGTCGGGCATCCGCCCGGCCTGCTCCAGGTTATTGATCGCCCGGCCGCGCTCGTAGTGACCGGGATAGCCTTCCGCGGCCATGACCACGGTCACCGCGGGGCGAGGATCCCATTCCAGGTGGATCGTATCGAGCTTCTCGTCGACGACGGCGTTGAGCACCTCGAACAGGTCCGACTTCAGGCGCATCATCAGGACCTGGCACTCGGGGTCGCCGAAGCGGACATTGAACTCGAGGACCTTCGGACCCTGGTTCGTCAGCATCAGGCCCGCGTAGAGCACCCCCCGGAACGGCTTCCGGGCTCGCTTCATCGCGTGGACCATGGGCACGAGCACTTCGCTCTCAACCTGTGCCATCAGCTCGGGCGTGACGATGTCGGTGGCCGGGGAGTAGGCGCCCATGCCTCCAGTGTTCGGCCCTTCGTCGTTGTCGTAGGCTCGCTTGTGGTCCTGGCTCGTTTCCAGGGAGACGATCGTCCGGCCGTCGGTCAAGGCGAGGATGCTCGTCTCGTGGCCGTCGAGCCGTTCCTCCAGCAAGAGCCGGTCGCCGGCCTTGCCGTACTTCCTGGAGACCATGATGTCGTCGACCGCGATGAGGGCCTCTCGGAGGTTGTCGCAGACGTAGACGCCCTTGCCCGCGGCGAGCCCGTCGGCCTTCAAAACCATGCCGAGCGGCCGGTTGAGGACGTAGGCCTTGGCCTCGGCCCCGGTGTCGAAGACCTTACGCGTATTCTTCTCCTCGATCTCCACCTGAACGCCGGGCGCCAGCATCTCGCGCGGATCCATGATCCGGTCGATCGCTTCCAGGGTCTCGGCGGCCGTGCGGCACGACATCGTGTGTCGCATCGTCGACCGGCCCCGGCTGCGGACGACGAGCGAGACCTCTCGGCTGAGCAGGTAATGCTCGGCGTCGGGAGCCCCCTTGAAGACCCGGTAGTCGGCCGTGGGAATGCCGGCCTGCCTCATCAATTCCTTGGCGAAGACCTTGCTGCCTTCCAGCTCGGCGGCGTCTTGCCGGGGGCCGAAGACCCGAAGGTTCTCGCGCTGGAAGGCGTCGACGATGCCGCTGGCGAGCGGTTCTTCAGGGCCGATGACGGTCAGGTAGATCCGCTCACGCTTGGCGAACTGGATCAGGGCCCGGGTGTCTCCCGGCTCGATCCCGACGTTCGTCACGTCGACGGCGGTGCCTGCATTCCCTGGGGCGCAGAACACGGCCCGGACCTTCGGGGACTGCTTCAGCTTCCAGCAGAGCGCATGCTCACGACCACCCTTGCCGACGACCAGAACTTTCAACTCAACAACTCCCAGGCTCTCGCCCCGTCCAGACGACCAGACCACGCAGCACTCGGATTGCCAATCGCGAGCAATCGAACCGATTCGCACTGACGCTCATTCTATGGATTCGGCCATCCTCTTAACATCCCCGTTACCAACTCGGGGCAAAGGAGCGGACAGAACGCGTCGCCCGAGCTTGTCGGAGGTTTCAGTCCCGACTAAAATCTGAGTAAGCCAGACTTGCTCTACCGGGCCGGGCGACGTCCGTGCCCGAGAAGGATCCCACGACAATGACCACCGACGCGGCGAAGTTGCGGGCGATTCGGGACAAGGTCGAGGCCTCGCAACGCCTCACGTTCGACGATGGACTGACCCTCGAAGCCTCCAACGACCTGTTCGCCCTGGGCGAGATGGCCAATCTCGTCCGCGAGCGGACCAACGGCAATTTCGGCTACTACAACGTCAACACGCACATCAACCCGACGAACGTCTGCGTTTATAAGTGCGACTTCTGTGCGTTCAGGGCCGATCTCGACGATCCCCGCGCCTACGTGATGGACGAGCCCCAGATCCTCGCCAGGGCCAAGCAGGCCCACGACCGGGGCGCAACCGAGCTGCACATCGTCGGCGGCCTGCACCACAAGCTCCCGTTTGATTACTACGTCGACCTCGTCCGCTGGATCCACGAGGCCTACCCCGAACTCCACCTGAAGGCCTATACCGCCGTCGAGATCGAGTTCTTCGCTAAGATTTCCCGACTCTCTATCCGCCAGGTCCTCGAGCGCCTCGTGGAAGCCGGCCTGGGAAGCTTACCGGGCGGCGGTGCCGAGATCTTTCACCCCGAGGTCCGCGAGGAAGTCTGCGGCGCCAAGGCCTCGACGGCCGTCTGGCTGGAGGTCCACCGGACCGCCCACAGCCTGGGCCTGCATTCCAACGCGACCATGCTCTATGGGCACATCGACAAGCCCCACCACCGGATTGACCACATGGTCCGGCTGCGCGAGCTTCAGGACGAGACTGGCGGCTTCCAGACGTTCATCCCGCTGGCCTTCCACCCCGACAACTCGCGGATGGACAGCCTGCCGAAGCCCTCGGGCCTGATGGACCTGAAGACGATGGCGATTAGCCGCCTGATGCTCGACAACTTCCCGCACATCAAGGCCTACTGGGTGATGCTCGGCATCAAGACCGCCCAGATCGCCCTCTCCTTCGGGGCCGACGACCTCGACGGTACCGTTGTGCACGAGAAGATCTATCACGAGGCGGGCGCCGAGACGCCCCAGGAAGTGACGGTCGACGAGATCCGCAGGCTCATCATCGAGGCCGGCCGGATCCCCATCGAGCGCGACACCCTCTACCATCGGGTCGACCGCGACGGCGTCACCTGGTCGGCCGCCGAGCCGGTTCAGATCGGTATGGGAAACATCGCCGCCCCGGTCTGATCTCGTTTAGCCCGGCGGCCGATCTTTCCACTCGCGTTGCAGCCTCCGGATCGCGTCGACCAGGGCAAGGTCGGCGACGACCGGGGCGGCGCGGAAAAAGGCACCCAGCGCCCGCAACGGCCAGACCAGCCTGCGCAAAACGGACAGCCGCCGCTTGGGCCGGTCGATGAGGTTGGCGATCCGGCGGGCCACGTCGTCGACCTTAGCCGTGGCGAACGACGGGGGCGGAATGGCAGGCGCACGCGGCTCGGACAACTCGCTGCTCCCCTCGGGATAGAGCGACGAGATGGCGCGAAAGAACTCGGTGCCGATGGGGCCCGGCTCGACCAGGCAGACCTTGATCCGTTGCGGGCGAAGCTCACGCCTCAGGGCGTCGTTCCAGTAGGCCAGACCCGCCTTGGTCATGCCGTAGGCGCCGAACATCGGGATCGCGATCGTGCTGATCGCCGAGCCCACGTTGATGATCGTGCCACGACGCTCGGCCAGCGCCGGGATCGCCCAATGAGCGAGCATCATCGGCGCAAGCAGGTTGACCTCGACCTGCCGACGCAACATCCCTCGATCCGCCAACGCAAACGGTTCGGGCAGACCAAGGCCGGCATTATTCACGAGCACGTCGAGGCCGCCAAAACGCCCGAGCGTTTCACCGAGGATCAGTTCAGGAGCGGCCCCGTCCGCGAGATCCGCGACAATCGTGGCGACCTCGGGCGAGCCGAGGCTCCGCGCTTCGGCCGCGATGGATTCCAGTCGATCGCCGCGACGCGCAGTCAGCGCGAGGCGGAATCCGCGGCGGGCGAGTTCCAAGGTGAGTGCGGCACCGATGCCGCTCGATGCACCCGTGACGAGGACGACTCTTCCTGCTGGTGGCACGTCAGCTCTCTTTACGTTCCGTCGTTGAGAGTTGGCCGGGCTTGGTCCCGACATACAACGTGGCGATCCCAAACGTGAGCGGGTGACCGACCAGATTGATCAGTCCACGAGAAGCGAGCAGGTCGAGCATCCGCTGGCCATCGGGAAACTGGAGGACGCTCTCGGGCAGGTACCGATAGGCGTCATATTGGTTGGGTGCCAGCGTCTGGCCGACTTTCGGCAGGATGCGCCTGAAGAAGGTCAGATAGATCCGGCTCAGGATGGGATTAGTGGGACGCGAGAACTCGAGGATCGCCACCTTCCCGCCCGGGGCCGCCGCGCGGACCATCTCGTCGATGCCCAGGACGGTATCGGCCACATTGCGTAGGCCGAACGCCACGGTGACGACGCCGAAGGTGTTGTCAGGGACGGGAAGTCGCTGGGTGTCCCCCTCAACGAGCGTCACCGACTCATCCGCGCCGGCATTCAGCACCTTCTGCCGGCCCACGACCAGCATTTCGCGGCAGAAGTCGGCTCCCAGGATCTTGGAGCGACCGCGTGAAACCGCGTGATAATCGAGCGCCAGGTCGGCCGTGCCGGTGCAGCAGTCGAGGACGGGCAAGCCGGGCAGGGGGGGGACGGTCCTGGTGGTGAATCGCCGCCAGGATGTGTCGATGTTCAGGCTCAACACGCGATTGAGCAGGTCGTACCGGCCCGCAATCGAGGCGAACATCGACCGGACCCGACGGTCCGACTTGTCCACCGAGGGGCTCTCTGACGCGGGTGGATCGACGACCGGACTGCCGGAGACCATCGGTCGGACCTCGGGAGGCATGGTGCTGGGAATGCAAGCCGACGCATCGACTCGTCGTCCTCTAAGTGTATCTGCGGGCGGGCCTCTCGCCCATCCGCCTTGGCGATTGGGCTCGATCGCCCTACTCTGTCCCGGTACGCCTGCGCGCCAACGCCAAAGCGACCATCGGAACTCAGCGACGGGACATCATGGGGTATCGCAACCTGTCGGACTGCGTGCGGGACCTCGAACGGACCGGCCAGCTCGTGACCATCGAAGCCGAGGTTGATCCCTGCCTGGAGGCGGCCGCCATCCAGCGTCGGGTCTACCAGGCGCAGGGGCCCGCGCTCCTTTTCAAGAACGTGAAGGGGACGCCGTTCCCCATGCTCGGGAACCTTTACGGGACGATCGAGCGGACCCGCTGGCTGTTCCGCGACACCTTGCAAGCCGTCCGCCACCTCGTCGAGCTGAAAGTCGCCCCGCCGGCCTTTCTCCGTCGTCCCTGGAGATACCGCGACGTCCCCTTCGCCGCCTGGCACCTGTTGCCAAAGCTCTCCCGCAGCGGGCCGATCCTCTCGCATCAGACAACTCTCTCGAAACTTCCTCAGCTCAAGTCGTGGCCGATGGATGGCGGCGCATTCATCACCCTGCCGCAGGTCTATTCCGAAGATCCCGACCACCCGGGCCTGGCGAAGTCGAACCTGGGAATGTACCGGGTGCAGATCTCGGGCAACGACTACATGCCCGACCGCGAGGTGGGCCTGCACTACCAGCTCCATCGGGGGATAGGCGTCCATCACTCGGCGGCGATCCGTCACGGTGAACCGTTGAGGGTGAACGTCTTCGTCGGAGGGCCCCCCTGCATGGCGGTCGCGGCAGTGATGCCGCTACCCGAAGGTTTGCCCGAGCTTTCCTTCGCAGGAGCCCTGGGAGGGCGCCGCGTGCGGATGGTCCGGCCCGAAGGCGGCCCGGCGATACCGTCCGAGGCCGATTTCTGCCTGGTCGGCACAATTGACGCCAACCGGACCAAACGCGAAGGGCCGTTCGGCGACCACCTGGGCTATTACTCGCTGGCCCACGACTTCCCGGTGATGCAGGTCGAGCGCGTCTACCATCGCCCGGGCGCCATCTGGCCGTTCACCTCGGTCGGCCGGCCACCGCAGGAGGATACCTCCTTCGGCCAGTTGATTCACGAGCTGACCGGCCCGCTCGTCCCGACCGTTCTCCCGGGTGTGAAGGCGGTCCACGCCGTCGATGCCGCCGGAGTCCATCCGCTCCTGCTCGCCATCGGTAGCGAGCGATATGTACCCTACGCGCGAGACTCTCGCCCGCGAGAAATCCTGACTCAGGCGAATGCGATCCTGGGCCAGGGGCAGATGTCGCTGGCCAAGTACCTGCTCATCATGGCCGAGCGAGACGTCCCCGACCTGGACATCCACGACGTCGGCATGTTCCTGCGTCGGCTCCTGGAGCGGGTCGACTGGGAGAGCGACCTCCACTTCCAAACCCGGACCACCATCGACACCCTGGACTATTCGGGCCACGGCCTGAACCAGGGGTCTAAGCTCGTCATCGCCGCCGCCGGCCCTGTGCGTCGTTCGCTCCCAACGGAGCTCCCCGAAGGATTGACATTCCCCGACTGCTACCACGATCCACGACTCGCCATGCCCGGCGTGCTCGTCATTCAGGCGCCGCCGCATGGTCCCGAGGCCGAGTCGGTCGAGCGGCTCCAGGCGTTCTGCAACGCCTTCCCGAATGGGCACCCAATCGACGCGTTCCCGCTGGTCGTCCTGGTTGACGACAGCGAGTTCGCGGCCCGATCGATCGGCAACTTCCTCTGGGTGACCTTCACCCGGTCGAATCCCGCCGCCGACATCGACGGGATCCGGTCGTTCAGTGATCGAAAGCATTGGGGCTGCCGAGGACCGCTGGTCATCGACGCGCGGGTCAAGTCGCAGCACGCCCCCCCCTTGATCGACGATCCTGAGATCGAGCGGAAGGTGGATGCCTGGGCGGCTCCCGGCGGTCCCCTGCACGGGGTCTACTGACGGATTCAGGCGGGAGGAACCGTCTCGAGCTTCGCCAGATCGTCCCAGAACCCCGGATACGTCTTGGCCACGCAGCCCGGGTCGAGGATCGTGACCCCTTCGATCTTCAGGCCCGCCATCGCGAAGGACATCGCCATCCGATGGTCTTTGTACGTGGCGACTGTCGCGGCGACGGGTTTTTCGGGCGGGATGATGATCAGGCCGTCGGGAGCCTCATCGACCGTCGCGCCGAACTTGCGCAGCTCGGTGGCGAGGGCGGCGATCCGGTCGGTCTCCTTGTGGCGGATGTGGCCGACGTTGCGGATGCGCGTCAGCCCCTGTGCGAACAGGGCCACGACGCCCAGGGTCATCACGGTGTCGCTGATCGCGTTCATGTCGACGTCGACCCCGCGCAACGGTCCGCCGGTCACCGTCGTCGAGTCCTTGCCGCGCTCGACCGTGCAGCCCATATGCTCCAGGATGTCGACAAAGCCGAGGTCCCCCTGGATCGAATTGGTGCCGAGCCCTTCGACCTTGACCGTCCCGCCCGCGATGGCTGCGGCGGCGAAAAAATAGCTGGCGGCCGAGGCGTCGGGCTCGATGGCGTAGGACCGTGCGTTGTAACGCTGGGTCTGGATGTCGAATCGCTTGAACTTGCGATTGCTGATCTGGACCCCGAACGCCCCCATCACGTCGAGAGTCATCGCGACGTAAGGGACCGAGACGAGCGTCCCCTGAACCTCGACGGTCAGGACGTCTCGGGTGTAGGGCGAGGCGATCAAGAGGCCGCTGAGGAACTGGCTCGACACGTCGCCGCGTACCGTGGCGAACCCGCCGTGGATGCCGTCGGCCTTCAGCAAGACCGGAGGGCAGCCCGTGCCAAGCTCGCTCCTGGCATCGGCCCCGACCCCGTTGATCGCCGTCAGGAGGTCGGCCACGGGGCGTTGGCGCATCCGCGCGGAGCCGTCGAGCCGGAAGGTGCCCCGCGAGGCCGCAAGCATCGCGGTGAGGAACCTCAGGCTGGTTCCCGAGTTATCCAGATAAAGATCGGCTTCCTTGGCCGGGAACAGACCTCGGCAACCCACCACGCGGACGGAGCACGCCTCGGTGTCGTGATCGATCACGACGCCCAGCTTGCGCAGGGAGTCGATCATCACCCGTGTGTCGTCGCTATCCAGGGCACCGGTCAGCGTGCTGATCCCGTCGGCGAGTGCAGCGACCGCCAGGGCCCGGTTGGTGATGCTCTTGGAGCCTGGAACCCGTGTAGTGGCCGAGAGGGGACGCCCGGCGAGGGTTGGGACGACGAATTGTTCTGGATAGGTCGACATCGGCTCTAACTTTCTAACTCGACGCCATCAGGGCGTTTTCGATCGTTTCTCGGTTGTTGCTGCGGACGAGTCGCTTATCTTGACGAGCCCGGCAAGCTTGAGCTCAAGCTCGGCCGGGCCCATACCGCGGATCAGGAAGCGTTTGTCGCGATGGGCCTGGCCCGAGACTAACTCGACCTGAGACGCCTTGCAGCCCAGCGCGTCAGCAATGGCCTCGACCAGTGCCGCGTTCGCCTTCCCCTGGTCGGGGGGAGCGGTCACGGCGACTCGCAAGGCGCCGTTTCGCTCGCCCAGGATCTTCGAGCGCTTGGTCCCAGGCTGCGCCCGGACCGGGAACACCGCCCCGTCGGCATGGGCCTTCGCTTCGATCATGTGCCGACTCCCTCGAACAGGGCCGATCCGACCCGGACGAGCGTCGCCCCTTCGGCGATCGCCGCCTCGAAATCGCCAGACATTCCCATCGAGAGCTCGGGCAGAGCGAGTCCCGTTCGACGTGCCAGTTCGTCGCGCAACTGCCGGAGCTGGGCAAACGTCGGTCGGGCCGCCTCTCCCTGGTCGCCCAGGCCGGCCATCGTCATCAAGCCGACGACGCGAATCGACCGGCACCTGGCAATCTCTTCGGCGTCGAGCAGCAGCCCCTCCGCGGTCCAACCGTGCTTGGTCGGCTCCCCCGAGAGGTTCGCTTGCAGGCAGACGCTCGGGACCTGCGGCAGCTCGGCCGCGGCCGAGTTCAGCGACTGCAATAACTTGATCGTGTCGACCCCGTGCACCATCTCGACAAGGGGGAGGGTTTTCTTCACCTTCTTCCCCTGGAGGTGGCCGATGAGGTGCCAGCGCACGGAGGGGTCGGGAATCTCCTCGACCTTCTCCCAGAGTTCCTGCGGATAATTCTCGCCGAACGTCTTCGCGCCAAGGTCGATCAGGGCGCGCACCGCCGACGCGGGCACCCGCTTGGTGACGGCGACGAGCCTGACGTCGCCCGATTTCCGGCCCGACAGACGCGTCGCCTCGTCGACCCGTGCCCCGACGCTCGTCCAGTTCTCTCGCAGTCGCTCGGCATCCATCGTTCTAGTGTAGAGGCCTTCTCGCACGCGCCAAGCCTCGCGTGCAGCGTGACGCGACTTCGGCGATGGTCTATCCTGATCAGGTCGATTCTTCTCGACCCCAGCAGGTGAGGAAGAATCTCACTCGCACGCACCGAATTTTTCAGAAGGGTTGGTCATGAACGGTCCTCGCAAGCTGGTCCTTGTCATCCTCGGATTTATCTCGGCGCTGCTCATCTTGTCGCAGTTGGTGATGGGCCAGCTCATCGTCGGAGGAAACGTGAAACTGATCAAGTCGCACCAGCACACCGGCTATCTGGCGGTGGTCGTCGCGTTGCTGTATATCGGCGCCAGCCTGCCGGCGATCTTGTCGATTCCGACCCGCCGCGATCGCTGAACGACTCAGGCATTTTGAAGAATAATCGGCTGAACGGTGCCGGTCGGCGTGAATCGCCCCATCAGGAATTTGGCCGACGTCTGATGGCCGAGGAATGCCCGGAGCGTGGGCTCGGCCAGGGACCGATACACGACGAATTGGTCCTTGCCCCACGAAGCTCTCACGGCAAAGGCCCGCGTCCCCGGGCATTCGCGGGCCTGCTCGGTGACCGTCAGGGGGGTCCAGGTTGCCGGGCTCGTCGACCTGGGCCGGCCCCAGGCGATGAGGATCGCGCTGTAGGACACGCCCCCTTGCAGCGTTCTCGTCATGGTGAGATTTCCTGACCTGACGTCGAAACGATCCAGGCAGCCGGCGTCATCGCGACATTCGAGCGAGAGTGGCAGGATCTGACCGAATCCGAGAGCGCCTTCTCGCTCGACCAGGATCGATGGCTTCTCGTGGATCTTCCTGGCCACCGAGCCGGCGGGCAACGGGAAGGAGATGCTCCACTCCCCGTGCCCTTGCTCAACCTGCTCGGCGATCAACGCCACCTTGAATCGACGCAACACGGCGATCGTGCGGATGACCCGTGTCTGGCCGATCGAAACGCTCCAGTCCGCCGCCGCCACCTCGGCCGAACTCTTCGACCAGAGGAGCTGGGCCGGGGACGATCCGGGCGGAGAGGGCCAGTCTGCCCCAAGCCATTCCGAGAGTTTGTCCGGAAGCTTCACAATCAGTTCCTCTCGAATCGACCTTGAGAAGGTCGGGACATACCACGGTGAAACCTGGGTCAGACCGTCCCGATCCCAATTTCGGCTGAAGCCAACCCACGTTGGAACTCATTCCGACGCCAATAACCGAATATGCTCATTTATTAAGCATTGATCGAACAGCAGACAAACTTGTTAGCCATTTCTCGATTGTCAGGATGGGAAATGACGTCGGGATGCCGACTGCAAAAGCACAACTGCACCAAAACAGAGCATCCAGAACCATCTCAAACCTCCTCGCGATTCCGCCCCTCGTCATTTTCGCAACGTGGACAAAGCATTTCGATAATCAGCGATCGTCTATAGATCGTTATTTATCAGAAACTTAGGGAAATTGATGAATCTAAGACGGAGTTTTCCTCAAAATTACGAACCGGCCTTCTGAGGTTTTGGCACCCCCCTTGCTCTATGTTCCCTGCATCAGGTTTAAGCGGCCAGCAAAGAAATAAGAGCAAACGATGAAGCTCTTGTGACGTGCGGTCCTGACCTACCAAGCCTTCCACCCGACGACGGCTACGTTCAATGACGTGGCTCACCGTCGAAGGGCGAGCGGGATGCCTCGCACGACCCCCCCGCTCGCCCTATCTCACACTGCGTTTCCGATCCGATTTCGGGTTGGAGATGCCCCGACTAGCCGGTCGTGTCTCGCGGATTTGGTTGACCATGGGAGAGGTGGTCAACCCGATCCAACAGACACGGCCGGCTTTTTTATGCGCCCAGCGAATCTAGGCGTGAATGAAGCTCAAATGTCCAGGATCAACTCGGCAAGCCAGCCCGAGCCATCCGGTCTCAGGAAGAGGCCATGGCGGGTGACGGCCTTGACCTCATGATCGAGCTGGTGCCGCACCGTGTCCAGAGCCTCACCGGCTAACTGGCCGATCAGATTGCACCCGTCGGGACTTACCTCAACTTCGAAGCGGCTGTAGAGACGATGCGTCGTCTCGAACCGGAAAATGAGCTCGGACAGCCAGGTCGCCAGTAGTTCCGCAGGCGACTCAGCACTGAGTTGGATGGATTCGTGCAGCTCAGGACGGACCTCTTGCCGGTTGACAAGGATCACGTCGAACAACCCTTCGGCCGCGGAGACGAAGAGGTCGTTCAGGCTCTCGGCCCGGATGCGGAGCCCGAGATCCGCGGTGTGGTCGAAGGTCTCGCAAGTCCCCATGCGATCCACTCCGCCACCACCGCATTCGCTCGACTTCGGACGACAATCCTGAACTCAGGCTTGAAGCTTTTGGTCCGAATCCGCTGCCGGGGAGCCATTGGCGATCTCGTCGAGATCGTCGCGTCCGGCCAGGTGCCGCTCCAGTTTGCGAAGGGCCTTGTATTTCTCATCGCTGACCCGAGCGAGGGGGAGTTGGAGCAGTTCGCCGATCTCGGGGACGGTCCAGCCGCGGGTCCAGAGTTCGACGATCCGGTCCTGGCGAGGCGTCAGGACGGCGTTCCGGGCCGCTTCGAGGATCTCACCCAGCTCGCGGCGGTTCCGCTCGCGAGCGTCGAGGTCATGGCCGGGGGCGGCTTCATTGTCCAGAGACTGATATTTCTTGGCCCGCTGCACCCGCTTGCGAATCGTATCAATGGCCCGGACGAGCTCGCGACGCTCGTCGGTCTCTTCGCCCAGGACTAGGTTGAGATCGAGTTCGCCGGCGCGGGCCTTTGTCAGCAGGCGATAGCAGACTTCCTGGGTACAGTCGTCCCAGAGTCCCGGGTCGAGGCGTGCGTTTCGCCAGCAGACAGTGCAATAACGCTGGATGTCGTGGACGAGATCCGACTCGGAGGCATGGGCGGTCAAGGCCGCGAGGCCGATCACCAACGCCATCGCCTTCGGCCCGGCCGATCGCAGTGGCCGATAGCCTTTCATCGGACCCGGATCGCTCTCGGGCATGGCTCGCTCCTGGTCGCTCAAGTCGTTCAACCCCGGTCAATGATTCATCTTAGCCAGATGATGGCCTTTGAGGAATTGCGAAAACGCCATTTCGAACCTGGGTCGAGTTCGAAATCCGGCGAAAAAATGTTGCATTCCATGTTCTATCAAGGCTTTACGACGGTCCAATTCCGCTCGACGGCCAATTTCTTGAGCTTTCCGTGCGGCTTGACGACGATCGCGCGACCGGACTGTTCCAGGAGCGCGCGATCGCTCCAGTTGTCGGCATAAGCGACCGTATCTGCCATCGAGATGGAGTTTTCCTCGGCCCATTGTCGTGCGTAGTGAAGCTTCCCCTCGCCGTAACAGACGGGCCCTTCGCCAATCCCGATCAGTCGGCCACGCCGGATGACCACCGGCGTCGTCAGCATGTCCGAGCAACTGAGAAAGATACCCAGCGGACGAATCACGAGTCCTGGCGACGAGGAGACCAGGACGATGGCCGTCCCTTGCTTTCTCAACGCATTGAAGTGGTCGACCACCCCAGGATAGAGCCGAGGCTTCACCTGTTGAGCGAAATTTTCGTAAGCGATCCGCTCCAGGTCGACGACTGGAATGCCGGAGATGCTCTTGAGACCGAAGGTAATCAGGGCGCCGTAATCGAGCCGCCCGAAGCGATGCTGAAGGCCATGGAATAACGCCCGGAAGATGAACGATCGTCGCAAGAGTCCCCGCTGGCGTAGGATGCGCGCGAACAGGTAGGTGGTTGTCTCGGCGAGCAGGGTGCCGTCGACATCGACGAACGCCGCAGCCGGAGGCTTGTCGAAGGTCGGCCACGCCGAGGACGAGGTCGTGATACCGCTCAAGCCTTCCTCCCAGTCGTGACAGCACGCCCGATCGCATCGGCCAGGGACCGTGCCGAGGTCTGGTCGGCGGTCTCGGTAATCACCCGGACGATGGGCTCGGTGTTGCTCACACGGACATGGGCCCAGGCGTCGGGCCAATCGAGCCTCAAGCCGTCGCGACGGTCGGCCCTTGCCTCGGGATAGGTTTGAGCGATCTGGTCGAACAACTCGGCCGCCTCGATCTGACCGCGGGGATATTGGTCCTTCACCATCGCATATTGGGGGAGGACGTCGACCCATTCCGACAGAGATTTGTCCTCGGATGCAAGCAGGTCGAGGACCAATGCAATCCCCACGAAGGGATCGCGGACGAAGCCAACCCTGGGGTCGATCACGCCCCCATTCCCCTCACCCCCAAGGACAGCGTCGTTCGCCTTGATTCCCTGGACGACATGAATTTCGCCGACGGGCGTCCGATGGACCTGGCAGCCGCGTGCCTTGGCCACATCCTCCGCGGTCCGAGATGTCGAAAGGTTCAGCACGAAGGGCCCCTGAACCTGGGAGAAACGCCGCATCGCGGCCAGGGCCAGGGTAAGTTCCTCACCGATGTAGCGGCCTCGCTCATCGACGATCGCCAGCCGATCGGAGTCGGGGTCGAGGGCGAAGCCAATCGAGGCACCTGCCGCCTCGACGATCCGGGCGAAGGCGGCGAGATTCGTCGCCGTCGGCTCGGGGGGGTGGTCGTACTTTCCATCGGGCTCGCCCCCGAGGACGATCGGGCGGCAGCCCAGTTCCCTCAAGAGCCGTGTTCCAAGTCGTCCCCCCGCTCCGTGGCAGGCATCCAGCGCGACGACGAACCCCTTCGAGCGAATTGAGGCGACGTCGACAAGCCTGAGGACCGCTTCGAGGTGATCGTCCTCAGGTCGCTCAAGTCCCTCGATCTGGCCTAGCTTATCCCAGCTCGCCCAGCGGAAATCGCGGCGTTCCAGTCGGTCGAGTAACTCTCGACCTTGTCCGGCGTCCAGAACCATCCCGCCGGGCTGGAACATTTTCATCCCGTTATAAGTCGGGGGGTTATGCGACGCCGAGATCTGAACGCCGCCGGCGGCTCTTCGCTCCCGGACCAGACGGCCGATCGTCGGTGTTGCGACGGGGCCAGCACGCAGGACGTCGTGGCCGGTGGCGGCGATTGCCGAGACGACTGCGGCTTCGAAGACGTGGGCCGAGACCCTGCCGTCATGTCCGACGATGACCGGACCGGGACCGAGGCCCGAGGCATAGGCCGCGGCAAATTCCACGACGACGATCGGGTCGAGCCCGTCGCCGACGATCCCGCGTAATCCCGAGACGCTAGCAATCCGAGTTCCGGCCAAGACATTGTCCCCCACATTTTGACCATGACTCGAACACCCATCCCGGGTGGGATCACAACTTTAGGAGATCGAAGGCCGAACGATCAAGCCCGAGATCATCGAGCCGTCGTGGCTTCGAATTCATTCGGCGTTATGACGCCAACCTTCCTGGCACCCAACGTGCAAATTATCGACGAGCTGGTGTAAGGTGCCTGGATGTCGGTCGGCCCGGCTCGACCTCCAGGAGAACCTTGCGTTAGAGTGAATCGGCCGAACGGGACTGACCGGCGGCGACATCGCCGGGTGGTCGATGCGGCCGCCTCCACGCTCTACGCACCGCTTCGAGGTCCGGTCGATGCCGTGGATTCCCCACCTGATGGTCCTGGACGACGACCCGCGCGTCCTGGATTCCTTGGTGCCTTCGCTGGTCGAGGACCTGGCAACCGGGCTCGGGAAGGACAGGGCAGTTCGGACGATGCTGCTCCGCGGTGAGCCCGAGTCAGAGAGGACCTCGCCGCTCCGGATCAAGGTCAGCGCGCACGGCTATCCCAGCGAACGGGTGGCTTCCTATCGGGCGCGGCAGCCCCATCAGGTCCATCTCCACCTGGTGAGAGAGCAGGGGGGGCGATTCGATCTCGCCCGCAGCCTGCTGAACACGCAACTGTTCGCCGTCGTCGTCTCCGACCTGCGGTTCTCCGACGATGCAGGTGGTCAACGCGCAGGCCAGCTTTTCGTGGACGAGGCATTACGGGTCCACCCTGAGCTCGAGGGCCTGCTTTACTCGGCTTACCCGAAGCCCGACGGGTTCCCGGCCGAGAGATTCTTGCGCAAAGGGGGCGAGGATCGGCGAGGCGGGCCGGACGTGGCGGGGCTGGCGGACGTGATGATCCGGGCCCTGGTGCGATGTCTGGCCACCCCGTCTGTTCATGCCTTCGCGGCTGCCGTGGCCGATCAGGGGCTAATCTATCAGTCGGACGCCTTCGGAACGACCCTCGCGCAGCTCTTCGGCCTCTCACGTCTGCTTGGTCCCGATGACGGGGCGGCGCGGGGAACGGCGCGGGCGAGGCGCCCGCTGCCGACTCTGCTCCTCGACGGTGAGAGCGGCACCGGCAAGCGTGGGTTGGCCGCGACCCTGCACGCCGCGAGCGCCCGCCGCGACGCCCCGATGGCGGTGGCCTCGTGTAATGAACTGACGAATGAGACCCTACTGCGTGGGATCCTCTTCGGCCACAAACGTGGAGCCTTCACCGATGCCCGCGAAGACCGGCCAGGCCTCGTCTCGGCGGCCGGAAAGGGGATGCTCCTGCTCGATGATTTCCACAGGCTCCCCGCGACAGGCTCGGCCATCCTTCACTCGTTTCTGGAAGATGGGGAGTATGCGAGGCTGGGAGAGGAAGAAATCCGCCGCCATGCCGAGGCCGCCGTGGTCCTCACGGTTGAGACGGGCCCTTGGGCAGAACGTCGCCGATCGGGAGAGCTTCCGCTCGCCTTCCTCGCGCGCGTCGAGAGGCTGCCTCTGTCGATCCCGCCGCTGCGTGACCGCCCTGAAGATATCGAGGCCCAGGCACGCTGGCTCACTCACGCCATTGCCGCCGAGCTGCGGGTCGACATCGAGCTGGCGGATGACACGATCGAAGGCCTGAAAAACCAGGACTTCGCCGAGAGCAACAGCCGTGAGCTTCGCAATGTCATCGAACGCTCGATCTATCGCCATGCCCGAGAGACCGATCTGCTCACCTGGGATCTGGTCCGCCCCTCGCTGACCCTCAACTCGAACCCGGCGCCCGCACCTACTACAGTCCGGGTCGGGGCGATCTCCTCTTTCCCCGAGGCGAGCAGCACGCCCACAAATGAGTGGTCCAGGCGACTCCGATCGCTGGCGGCGAAGATGTTGGCCAAGGGGCTCTCCATCCCGCCGTCAGAGGCAGAACTCCTCGCGGAGACGCTCTTCGAGTCGGAACTTCCGTTGGTCTGGAAGGCGGTCGAATCGGCCCGAGCCCCCGCCTCGTCGAGGCCGACGATCCCGCTGCCGGTCTGGGATGACCTTTGGCGTTGCTACTCGGTCAGCCGCCTTGGTGGACCGGCTCCCGCCGAGAAATCGCTGGGGATCCCCGCCAACACACTCAGGCAATGGATCAACGACCGTGAGTCACGCTGACGGTCGAATTCAAGTGCCCCATTGTCTCAGTTGAACCCTTTATCGCTTCCGGGTCGAGCGGAAGTCGAATCCGAAAGAGGGCCCCGTGCCCCCCGGGCTGGTGCGACGAGATCGTCCCCCCCTGGGACCGGATCGCATCGCGGACGATGGCCAGTCCTCGACCTCGGCCAGGTCCTTTGGTACTCCGGCCACCGTCGAAAATCGCGGCATCGAGCCCTGCGGGCAGGCCTGGGCCGTTGTCCGCGACGTCGATCTCGGCATGGTTGCCATGGCGCCGCCATGACACGACCACTCGCGCGTTGGGATCTCCGGCGGTCGCTTCCTGGGCGTTCTTGAGCAGGTTGATCAGGGCGTGAAGCAGGAGCCTTCGATCGGCAAGGACCCGCATTGTTACCGTGCTGTCAGGATCGATCTCGGCCTGGAAGACGACGTCGGTCAGTCTTGGACCGAGCATGGTGCCCGCCTCGCTCAGGCAATCGCCAAGATTTACGGGCTCAATGGCGACAGGCAAGCAGGCATCCTTGAGGTGGCCGTCGAGGTCGCGGACGGTGAGGGTCAAGAAATCAGAGCAGGCCGCGATCTGACGGCAGACGTCACGGGCCAGGGCCAGGCTGGGCCGAAGGTCGGCTTCGGGATCGATCTGCCGGTGCTCGCGTTCGCGTCGCAGCGCATGTTCCAGCCGGGCGATTGCCCCGGAATCGAGCCCCGCCCTCCGCGCCGCAGTCTGGAAGGCGTCCGCTTCCTCGGTCAGAAACCGGTCGACCAATTCGAGGTGTGAGACGAGGTTGCGACGCTCGTTGGAGAGCACGAAGACGCCGTTGCCGAGTTCGTGGCAGGCCCGATCGGCCAGGTCGAGCGTCGCCTCGCGGGCCGCCTCAACGGCCGCCCTGTCCCTCAAATTCCTGGCCTGGAGGGCCATGTATCCGAGGCAGAGCAGCGAGTAGCCCGAGAGTCCAGCGAGGGCCAGAAGCAGCCGCCTGTAGGAGGTTTCCAGGCCCATCAGGCCACGAGTTAGCTCGGACTCCAGGCGATATCGCGCCACGAGGTCGACGGAAGGTTGCGACCCGGAGGCTTCAAGCAGGCGGATATTCTCGACGACTGTCCCAGCCGCCTCATTGACTTCAGGGTCTGAGGTCCATCGGACGAGAGTCTCACCGGAGCCGGGCTTCAATTCCATGGATTCGACGCGTACGAGCGGGAACCGCTCCTCCTGCCGGATCAGTTCCCCGCCCAGGCGCATTAACGCGGAGTTCAGCTCGACGACGTAAGGCTCCCGATCTTCGGGCCGGGCCTCACGCCATCGGTCAGCCCAGTCGATGAGGTTCAGGCCCGGGTAATAGGGGGCGCGGGCCCAGACTTTGAGCACCGAGCGCATCACGGCACGGCCCGAGTCTCGAGGCTTGTCATATTCGCGGACCAGCATGAAAAGCCCGAAGACGAACGAGACGAGTGACGTCAGGGCGATCATCAGGCCGGGCCCGCCGACGATCCTGTGCAGCCGGCCGAGCCAGTCGAGGGCGTATCGAGGCGCGTTCATGATCATTCCGTGGGACGGGCGACCGCCGCCGGCGTCGCGATCCAGGCCCCCTGGCTGTCGCGTTCCAGGGCGACAACTCCGCCTTCCTCGGGCCGATAGGCCAGGACGTGACCGGCCAGATCGCCCTTCCGCTCATGGCCTCGTGTAAACGCGAGCGGGCGGCCGAACGCCCTCGGGTCGTCGGCCGGGAGATCGAGCGCCTCGACCGCTTTGTGCAGATCCGAGGGAGTCGGACGTGGAGCATCGATCGAGTCGACGGCGATTGCAAGCGCCACGATGATCTCGGCGAGAACCTGGGTGTCGGGCGTGAGCCTCTCACCGGCACGCCCCCCCGTAAGGACGGCCCCCGACGTCGGACACCAGACAGGAAAGGGGCCGCTCGACGCCTGGAGTTCGTCGAGCACCTCGAAGCCGATCGCATCCCCGCAGATCACGCGGAGCAGCCCCGCTCCGAACTCGCTCATTGGCTTGCCGGCGCGATCGAGTAGGGCATTCAAGACTCGCCTGGCAGGTTCCTCGAGTAGCGGCAGGACAACCCAGGTCGCCCCCTTGGCACGCCCCTCGCCGGCGGAGTTCCAGGCGGCCTCGGCGAGCGCGTATTCAGACGGGCCAGGTCGGCCGGTCTCATCCCCTGAGAAGTCGAGGCCATCGGCACGCTCGACGATCTCTGCCTCTGGCGCCGCCCGCGCGATCGACCGGCGGAAGCAGTCGGCGAAGTCCACCGAGTACGGGTCGCGGCGATCCACAATCAAGAGGGCGCGACAAGGCTTTGATCGGGGGTCGAGCGCGAGAAGGCCATCGACGACTAGGTCGGCCTCGCGCTGGTTGTTCGGGCAGAAGCGGAAGGTCCGACCCGGGTAAACGTCGAGCAAACGCCTGGGGACTTCGCCGTCTTCGGCATCGATCAGGACGGCGCTGGCCCATGGGACGAAGAGCAAGGGCCCCTCTCTCGCGTCGGGGGCGAAGGACCGAGCGAGCTGATCGGCCAGGGTGCCGGTCAGGAGCGAGTTGGCCGAACCAATCACGGCGAGCGGCGGAACGGGCCGTTCGGCCATGCGTTTGACCGCTTCTCGCAGCCCCTGGCTCCCCGCGTCAGCCCGGCGTCGAAACCTGAGCTGGCGGCCTCGGCCCGACGTGATCGCGCCGAGTTCCTCATTTCCATCGGTGACAGAGCCAACGATGCCGAGCCTGGCACAGGCATGCAGCGCCTTGCGGAAGTTCGACCAGTCCGACCGAGCTTCGAGGAAGACGGCGATTTCCAGGGCATCGCCGCCCCCTGAGTCCGCCCCCCCGGTCGTAGGCCGCTCATCGGAGAGGATCGCGTAGATCATCAGCCCCGAGACGGCCAGACACGCGGCGGCCATGATCGGCGTGCTTCGATGGAAACGGTGCGGGGTCGCCATGGCATCCGCCCCTCCCCTTGACGGGTTCCATTGGTCCGAGGTCGGCCGATCTCCCGCCCCGCCCCGGCTCCTTCCATCTTAACTCAACGTCGGACGCCATGCATGACGGTCTCTGATCAGAGGAAACGCTCGAGGAAACGCCGACTGGCCGAATCCATCGAGCTGGAATCCTCGATCAGATAACGGGTTCCCTGGGCATCGGAGATCATCAGCTTTCCCGATCCTAACTTGCGGATGTTGTCCTCGTCGTCGAGGGTGAATCGGGTCGGGCCGCGATCGGTCTCCACTTTCCACTCGGTCGGCAGATTCTCGCCCGCGATGTCCACAATCCTGCGGATCACGGGTGTAAATTCGCGCGACGCGAGTTCCTGTTCCAGAGTCTTCCTCAGGGCTACAGGCAAGGAGGAGAGGTCGGCGACCGTTGCCAGTTCACGCCCCCTCGAATCGAGCAAGACGATCCAGCGCTCGGGATCGGTGATCGGAAACGAGCGGACCGGCTCGACGCCGACATGACGGCGGCCCATCGCGTCGATGAGGACGAGCCTCCCTCGGGCATCGTGAACCAGGCCGAAAGGACCGTTGGCGATTTCAGGCTCGGCACCGTCGGATTGTTCGGTGACATCAGCGGATTCTTCATTGACGCCGATCATTCGATGTCTGCCCCGACGAGATCCGCCCCGACGGCTAGTTCGAGTTGAGCCCGGTGCAAGCGGGAGTAGGTGCCCGAATGGCCAACAAGCTCACGATGCGGACCGATCTCGCTGATCCGTCCGTCTTCGAGGACCACGACCCGGTCGGCCTTGCGCAACGTGCTCAGGCGATGCGCAATCGCGATCGTCGTGCGTCCCTTGATCAGGTTATCCAGGGCCTCCTGGATCTCGCGTTCGGTCTCGGTGTCGACCGATGAAGTCGCCTCATCCAGGATCAGGATGGTCGGATCGATGAGCAGGGCCCGGGCGATCGAGATTCGCTGCCGCTCGCCGCCCGAGAGGGACTGGCCGCGTTCCCCGACAAGCGAGTCGTATCCATCGGCTAACCGCAGGATGAACTCATGGGCGCGAGCCGCACGGGCCGCCGCCACAATTTCCGCCCGCGAGGCCCCCGGCTTGCCGTAGGAGATGTTCTCGGCGATGGTGCCGAAGAAGAGGAATGGTTCCTGCAAGACGATGCCGATGTGTTGGCGATAGGCCGAGATGGGAAACGATCGAATGTCGGTGCCGTCGACCAGGATGGCACCGTCGAGCACGTCGTAAAATCGGCAGATCAGGTTGACGAGCGTGCTCTTGCCCGCCCCGCTCGGCCCGACCAGGCCGATCATCTCGCCCGGGCGAATTTTGAGGTTGATATCTTCCAGGATGCGCCGGTTCCCGTGCCTGAACCCGACCCCTCGCAGCTCAATCATCCCCTTCAGGTTGCCGGGCAGGATCGGGTTCGTCGGCTCGGCGACCCTGGGAGAGCGGTCCAGGATCTCGAAGATGCGCTGGGCACCGGCGGCCGCGCGTTGGGTGGCCTGCACCATGCGACTCATCGACTCAAGGCGGGTATAGAACCGGCCCAGGTACGTGAGAAACATGGTCAGGAGCCCGACCTTGAAATTGTGATCGAACACAAGCCATGCACCGACGACCCAGACGAAAAGCAGTCCGACCTGAGAGAGCAGGCCGATCATCGGCCCGAAGAAGGCCCAGGTGTTGTTCACCCGGTCGTTGACGAGCACCACATTCAAATTCGAACGCTGAAACCGATCGAACTCGCGACCCTCTTGCGCGAACGCCTTGACCACCCGGATCCCCGGGATCGTGTCGGCCAGGACGCTCGTCATGGCCGACCAGGCCCGCGATCCCGCGGCGAATCCACGCCTCAGCTTCCCTCGGACCCAGTGCACGACGATCAATCCGAGCGGCAGCGGGATCAGGGCCGCAGCCGCCAGGGTGGGTGAGGCCATCGTCAAGATCCAGGCCGTGCCGGCGATCATCAGAAGGTCATTGGCGAAGTCGACGAGATTCACCGACAGAAACGTGCAGATCCGGTCGGTATCGCTGCCGATCCGTGACATCAGGTCGCCGGTGCGCTTGCCGCCGAAGAATTCCAACGACAACTTGAGGAGGTGCTTGTAGAGCTGATCGCGCAGCTCGGCGCTGATCCGTTCGCTGACCCGTCCCATGACGTAATTGCGGAGCCAGCCGAGCAGCCACGAGAGCACCGACGCCACGACCATCAGGCCGACGTACCAACGGACCAGGCCGAAATCGGCGGGCTGACCGGCCTGCCGGGGCACCAGGACGTCGTCGATCAATGGCTGGGTCAGGTACGGCGGAACGAGTCCCGCCGCCGTGCCGAGAGCGGTCAGCACGAATCCGATGAAGATCGCGACCCCTTGCTTGCGGGCAAATCCGACCAGACGAAGCATCGCCAGGGCCTTGGCCCGTGGCTCGGGGACGCAATCGGGGCAGGGGGCCCCCTCCTCGGACAGAAGACCGCCGCACCGTGAGCACGTCGGGATCGCGTCTTCGGCCAGCTCTGCCGATGTTGCCGTCGCATCAACGACCGGCCGGGCCTGCGCCTCGAATTTGTCCGCGAGGCGGCGAGCTGACGACACGCGGGCTGCGGTGTATTTCCAGCGGGCCAGCAAACGGTCGTCGGCGATGAGATCCAGAGTGCCGAGGCCCGATCGATCGCGAACCTCAATCGCCGCGACCTGTTCCACCTGCCAGTCACGAACCGAACCGTCGAAGGACCAAACAATGAGGCGACGATCCGTCAGGACGAGCAACGATTCGGCAAAGCGCAGGGAGTCATCCAGATCGATCGTCAGATGGGCGACGATCGACTCGCCGGATTCGAGGCGGTCGCGGACCGCCGCTCGCCAGCGTGGCGGGACATCCGCGCGTCCGTCGGGTGAGATCTCCAACGATCCGTTTCTCCGAGGGCATCCCATTCGCTCCCGAGGAGGTCGATTCCCACGACCATGCCCACGGCGGACCCCGCCCAAAATCATTCTACCCCGATGAGCGCCCCCGACCAGTCGACGCGAGAAGATCTCCCCTGGACCCGAGGGGAATCGGCCGTGCTTTCCTCACGTGATCCGGAAACACTCGAAAGATTTGCAGTCTCACACATTGATTTTTCATATCCCGATCGAGATAGTCTAGAATCTTCGTAGCGCAGTGAGATCTCATTTCGTTCGATCTCGCAAAAGGATCATCTTTATGCTCCGATGGACCAATCTGAACCTCTCGAGGCGAGTTCGCGTGAGATTCACGGTCAGAGTTACTTCGGCCTCGAAATTGCGGAATCTCTTTGGTGTTACGCCCGACATGGGATGTTAATCCGAATGACCTGGAAATTTCGCGAGCCGCTCGACTTCTCATCCGATGGCGGGCGACAATGACATGGCCCGAGTGGATTTCATCTCGATGAACCTCCAACGCCGCGGCCTGTTTGGCCCGTATTCACTTCACCCGAGCCGATCGGCTCAGGAATTTCGGGCCTGTTCGGGCCGGACGCCGCACACACGTCGCTCTTCTCGGTGACCCTCACTTCGTAGCGAACGGACCACGGAATCGAGGCATGAATTCGCCCGAGGGGTCGGCGCGAATTCCGTCGTCTCGACTCGATTCCATACGAATGCGCGGCGGCCTCACCACGACGGGGGCGGTCGCGGGAGCTTCGGGCATGCAGTTTCGTAAGGTGCTGGCCCTGCGCGGGCCGAACGTCTGGGCCAATTTTCCCGTCCTCGAAGCCTGGGTGGACCTCGGTTCGCACAAGGACGTCTCGTCAGACGAGATGCCCGGCTTCAACGAACGGCTGACCGGGTGGCTGCCCAGCATGGTCGAGCACCGATGTAGCGTCGGCACGCGCGGTGGGTTCTTCGAGCGCCTCCGGCGTGGGACCTATCTCGCCCACATCCTCGAGCATGTCACGCTCGAGCTCCAGTCGCTCGCCGGGAACGAAGTCAGCTTCGGTCGCGCACGTGAAACCTCCGAGGATGGGGTCTACAAGGTCGCGATCGAGTACGAGGACGAGAATGTTGCGAGGGCCGCAATTGAACACGCTCGCGACCTGTGCATGGCCGCCGTCGAAGGACGCGAGTATGCCGTCGGGACGACGGTCGAAACCCTCAGGTCGCTGGCCCAACAGGTCTGCCTCGGGCCGAGCACACGAGCCATCGTCGACGCCGCTCGAGAGCGCAACATTCCCGCCAGGCGACTGAACAAGGACAGCCTCGTCCAGCTCGGCCACGGCGCCCGCCGCAAGCGGATCGTCGCCGCCGAGACCGAGATGACTTCGGCCATCGCAGAGGCACTCGCCCAGGACAAGGAGATGACCAGGTCGTTGCTCAAGGCCGTGGGGGTCCCGGTGGCGACCGGGCGCGCCGTCGAGAGTGCCGAGGATGCCTGGGTCGCCGCACAGGAAATCGGCGGCCCCGTCGTCGTGAAGCCGCAGTATGGCAACCACGGCAGGGGGGTTGCAACAGAGCTGACCACCGAGGAGCAGGTGCGTACGGCGTACGCCCACGCCCTGGCTGAGTCTCCCTACGTCATCGTCGAGAGCTTCTCCCCCGGCGCCGACTATCGGGTCCTCGTCATCAACAACAAGGTCGTTGCCGTCGCCAGGCGCGAGCCCGCACATGTCATCGGCGACGGGATCTCGTCGATTGCTCAACTCATCGATGTGGTCAACTCCGACCCTCGACGTGGGGAAGATCACGCGACAGCCCTGTCGAAAATCCAGCTCGATGCGGTCTCGCTCGATGTCCTGTCCTCGCAGGGGTTCGAGCCCGATTCCGTCCCCGCGGCCGGACTCCTCGTCCTGATCCGGCGCAATGCCAACCTCAGCACGGGCGGTACGGCGATCGACGTGACTGACGAGATTCATCCCGACGTCGCCGCACGGGCGGTGGACGCCGCACGGGTGATCGGATTGGACGTCGCCGGCATCGACGTGGTGGCCCGCGACATCTCACGCCCGCTGGAAGAGCAAGCCGGGATCATCGTCGAGGTCAACGCCGGCCCTGGCCTGCGGATGCACCTCGAACCGTCGGTTGGCCAGCCCAGGCCGGTGGGCCGGGCGATTATCGACATGCTCTTCCCCCCTGGAGACGACGGTCGGATCCCGATCGTGGCCGTCACGGGAGTCAATGGCAAGACGACTACGTCGAGGCTCATCGCGCATCTCGCCCGCCAAACCGGCAAGAATGTGGGCCTGACCTGCACCGACGGGATCTATATCGGCACCCGTCAGGTGGAGACCGGGGATTGCAGCGGCCCCAAGAGCGCCTGGTCAGTGCTCCTCAATCCGGCCGTCGAGCTGGCCGTCCTGGAGACCGCGCGAGGCGGAATCTTGCGTGAGGGCCTGGCCTTCGACCAATGCGACGTCGCCGTCGTGACGAATATCGGCGAAGGGGACCATCTTGGGCTGAATTGGATCGAGAGCACCGAACGTCTCGCCGCCGTCAAGCAAACGATCGTCGACTCGCTGGCCGAAGACGGCACGGCCGTTCTCAACGCGAATGACCCGCTCGTTGCCGCGATGGCCGAGAAGTGCAAGGGATCAGTCTTGTTCTTCGCCCTGGATGAGAACCAACGCGTGCTCGACGCACACCGGGAGGCCGGTCATCGGGTCGCGTTCGTCCGCGACGGCTCGATTATCCTGGCGCAAGGCCAGCAGACCGAGAACATCCTGATCTCACTCGATGATGTACCGATGACCCACGGGGGCCGGGTCGTCTTCCAGGTCGAAAATGTGCTCGCCGCGGTCGGGGCCGCCTGGGCCTCGGGCGTGGACCTGAACTCAATCCGTTCCGGACTCGAATCGTTCCGGGCCGATGACCGGCAAACCCCGGGTCGGTTTAACATGCTCCACGGCGGTGGCGCGACCGTGATCCTGGACTACGGTCACAATCCATCGGCCTTGATGGCCCTCGTGGAAGCGATTGGCCATTTCCCCCACGAGCGCCGGGTGGCGGTATTCACCGCGGTGGGCGACCGCCGAGATTCGGACATCATCCGCCTGGGCGAGGTACTCGGGCAGTCCTTCGACAAGGTGATCCTCTACGAAGATCAGTACACACGAGGTCGCCCCGACGGCGAGATCGTGGCCCTGATCAAGGCCGGAATGAGCACCTGCAGTCGGGTTCGCGAGCACTCCGACTGGCGTGGGGAGCGTGCCGCCATCGATGCTGCGATTGATGGACTTCGTCCGGGTGACCTCGTCCTGATCCAGCCCGACTCAGTTGAGGAATCGTTCCGATACGTTCGTGATCGCCTTGCCAATCTCCCCGAGGTCGAACTGGACGAGGCCGATTCTTCACCGGCCGGTGTCTCGTCCGGCCGCGAACGGGTGGCCCAAGTTTTGATGAGCAGGACCCCTCGGTCATGAACGGAATCCGGCCCGCCAAACCATTCAAGGTGCGGCGGGCCGGGTTGCTTGTCCGTTCTCGGACCGAAATCGCCAACGGTCAGGAAGGGAGATAGCCGATCGCCTCGACCGGGCATTCTTCGAGGGCGACCATGCAGGCGGTTTCCTCGGCAGGGTCGAGCGGTTGGTGCGAGACGAAGCTGTAGCGGGCCTTATCCTGGCGGGAAAAGTTTCCAGGCGCAGTTTCTCGGCAGAGGTCGCAGTCGATGCATGTGACATCGACGAAGTAACGACCGGGCACATTCTCGGCGACCTTGCGCGTCTTGTCGGCCATGGGAGGACTCGCCCCCGGAGAGGAGACGCCGGCGCGACCATCGTGGGCCGCACCGGCGGGCTCGGATTCGCTCAGACGTCCTTGGAGTCGATCCAGGTCATCAGGCCGCGGAGGCGCTTGCCGACCTTCTCGACCGGGTGATTCTGCTCGCGGCGGCGGGTGGCGAGGAAGCCAGGCCTGTTCGCCTTGTTCTCGAGGATCCACTCGCGGGCGAACTGGCCCGACTGGATCTCGGCGAGAATCTTCTTCATCTCGACCCGGGTCTGCTCATTGATGATGCGCGGGCCGCGGGTGTAGTCGCCATACTCGGCGGTATTCGAGATGCTGTAGCGCATGTAGTTGAGGCCGCCCTGATACATCAGGTCGACGATCAACTTCAGCTCGTGCATGCACTCGAAGTAGGCGCTCTCAGGCTGGTATCCGGCCTCGACCAGCGTCTCGAAGCCCATCTTCACGAGCGCGGACACGCCGCCGCAGAGGACGACCTGCTCGCCGAACAGGTCGGTCTCGGTCTCCTCGGCGAAGGTCGTCTCGAGCACGCCGCCGCGCGTGCCGCCGATCCCCTTGGCATAGGCCAGGGCCAGGGCCTTGCCGGCCGGTGAGCAGCCGTCGCCGGTGGCGATGAGGCAGGGAACGCCGCCGCCCTTGACGTACTCGCTGCGGACGAGGTGGCCGGGACCCTTAGGAGCGATGAGGGCCGAATCGACCCCCTTCGGCGGCACGACCTGACCGAAATGGATGTTGAAGCCGTGCGAGCAGAGCAGCAGGTTGCCCGGCTTCAGGTGCGGCTTGATGTCCTTCTCGTAGATGTCGCCCTGCACTTCGTCGGGCAGCAAGATGTTGATCAGGTCGCCGGCCGCGGCGGCCTCGGCGGCGGAGACGGGCTTGAAGCCGTCGCGGATGGCCGCGTCGTAGTTGGCCGAACCGGGACGCTGGCCGACCACGACGGTGCAGCCCGAGTCGCGGAGATTCTGGGCCTGGGCGTGCCCCTGGCTGCCATAGCCGATGATGGCGATCGTCTTGCCCTTGAGCAGGCCGAGATCGGCATCCTGGTCGTAGTACATCGTGGCCGGCATGGTCAATCCTCGAAGCAATTGCGGCCGTCCTGCTCGGGACGGTCCTAATTCCAAGCGGTACAAAATTGCGAGACGCAGTCTGCGTCCGGACGTCTACGGACCCGGGGGACGGTCAGACCTACGACATCCGAACCCCGTCGTTCCCATCCCAGTCCAGCCGAATCGACCTCGATCTTATCGCGATCCGGGAGGGCGATGGACTCAGTCCAGATTCGCGGCGGCGACGACGAGCGAAGCCCCGTGCCTCTCGCGAGAAGGGGCAGGGGCAGGATCGGTCCGATGCGATCGATCAGAGGTTCGAGTGCCCGACGACGGCCTCAGCCGGCTCGTCGGTAATCGCGTCGTCGTCGAGCGTGGAAGGGTGGCTGCCGCGGACGAGCGCGATGCGGCCGGTGCGGGCAAGCTCGCGGATCCCATAGAAGCGGACGGCCTCGATGAAGGCCTCGATCTTCTTCTCCTGGCCGGAGATCTCGATCATCAACTGGTCGGGGCCGACGTCCACCACTCGACCGCGGAACATCTGGACGAGGGCCTGGACCTCGATCCGTCGCTCGGGGGGCACGTTCACCGAGATCAGCATCAGGTCCCGCTCGACGAAGTTCTCGCGGGAGATATCCTGGACCCGGACGACCGTGACGATCTTCTCGAGCTGCTTACGGATCTGCTCCAGGACCCGGTTATCGCCCCTGACGACGACGGTAATCCGGGAGATCTGCGGGTCTTCGGTCTCGCCGACCGCCAGGCTGTCGATGTTATATCCGCGCGAGGCGAACATGCCGGAGACGTGGGCCAGGACACCGGGCTGGTTCTGCACCAGGGCCGAGAGCACATGCCGCATCCGGCCGGACGAGCCGTCGGACTTCGAAGGATTCGGGGTCGACATCGCACCATCTCGCTGAAGCTGGCCGGCCCGCAACGCGGTCGATCGAGGCATCTCGCCGCCGCGGGGTCCCAGCCTTAGAAGCGGATCAGCATACCAATCATTGCACGCCCCAGACAAGACACCCGACAGGCGAGGGGGTTCGATGCTCGTCCACCCGGCCGCGAAAATCGGTCGATCGACGGAAATATGTGGAGCGTTGCGGGCCGCGCGGAGATCTAATCGAGGTCGTTGGAGTTCGCACTTGCGGCGAGCGATCCGGGAGGCATTCATCCGGGAGGATCGATGGTCGAGCGTGCGTCATCGAACTCCACCGCCGAGGCGGCCTTCGCCCTCTCGATACGCGACTCGGGCGAGGCCACCGACGAGGTCTTCTGGGCGGGCCTCACCGAAGCCTTCCAGGATCGGCTTCGAGGGGCCGTCGAAGCTGATCACGAAAATGAAAGCGAGGGAGCGTCGGAACGTCTGCGTCGCTGGCATTCTGCCGAAGCGCATGTCGACCTCTCGCGCATCCACTCGACCTGGATCGTCCGAGCACTCCGGGAAGAGTCGCCGGCAGTTGTCCGCACGGTGGTACGAAACTCCTCAGGCCGGATCGAGGCAATCCTCCGACGCGAGTTTGGCCTCGACGACACGGAACTCGACCCGCGACATGAGCCCGATCCCGAGTCCGTCTGGCGCGCCTTGATCCTTTGGACCGAGAGGCTGGTCGGCGGAGCCCCAAGTCCCGATGATCCGCCCGTCGTCGTTGCCTTGAGTCGTCTCGGCTCGATGGCCCTGCTTCGACTGGCCCATGAAATCGGGACGCTGAAGCGAACATGGGCTGTGCGAGGTACCAAAGCCTCCGGGAGTGGCACGCCATTCGAGCCGGCAATCGATCGATTCGATCCCAGATTCCCGGCGCTGACTCTTCGTGAGGTCGAAGCCCTGCCAACGACCGACTTCCGGGGGATCGCCTCGCTCGGATTGACCACGGCGGCCAGGCTTCTCTCGCTCGTCGAGCCGACTCGCGTCCGCTGGACGCTCCAGCACCTCCCTTACACACTGGCCAAGCAGATCCGTGCAAGGATGTCGGTCGTCCTTCCCAAAACTCGGCTCTGGATTGGCGGCGAGTCGCTCCTGGTCGAGCACGCGATCCGAGGGCTGGAAGCCCGTCAACTGCTTGAATGGCCGGCTTAGACAGGAAGGCATCCATGACCCGCGAGCAGAAATCGCCCGCATTCATCCTGGATGGAGAGGTTCCGATCGACCCTGGTCCGGGTTCCGAAGCCAAGACCCAGGTTTCTCACGCTTGGTCGGGCGTGTTCGGCAATCTTCCCAAGCTGGGGCGAATCCAGGAGTCGCTCGGCCGCTCCCTGGCCACAGATCAGGCCGAAAGGCTTTTTCGGCAGGCCCTCATCAACGTTCGGCCAGACGAGATCGTGTTCGATCCCCCAGAGGTTCGCTGGCGTCCTTCGGGATTGAAGCGGCCGGGCGTGATCGCCGAGTTCGTCTGGCCTCGTCTCGAAACCCGCGTTGCCCTGGCTGTCGACACGGCCCTGGCGCACGCAATGGTCGACCGCCTGCTCGGCTTCGATCGTCAGCCTGGAGAAGATAACCTCCAGGTCACGCCAGTCGAGTGGGGCATTCTCACCCATGTTGCAGCTCGCTTCCTCGGGCATCTCCGCGAACTGGCCGGCATTCTCGGGCCCTTTGATCTGCGACTCGATCGTGTGGGTCCCGATCCATTCAATCCCTCGGGGCTAGGCCAGGTCTGCACGATCCGCTGGCCGGTTCACCTTGGCCGGGTGACGGGATCCCTCAGACTGTGGCTGCCCGAGTCCGTGGTTCTTCGGGCCTTATCGGAACGCGTTCCGGAAAACGCCGATCGATCGAGTCGATTCGACTCGCGACCGCTCCCGGACCTCGACGGAATCTGGCGAGCCGAGGCCGGGACGGTCACTTTACCGCGAGGGCTGAGTGCTCTGAGACCTCGTGGGGTCTTGCCCATCGACGGCGCACCGCTCGGGGGCTCGGTCGCCAGCCCCGGGGGGACGGTCAAGCTGATGCTCACCGACCGGGACGGTCGTTCGATGTTTCTCGCCGACGTCGAGCCGGGCTCTGCGGGGGCCAAGCTCCGGCTTTCCAGTCATCACCTCAGAGTCCAGACCCCTCGAGGGCCCATCGCCGTGAGCATCAATCAGGACGCGGAAGCTGCCGAGACAACCCCGGCGCCGGCGGCCCTTCCGGCTACCGAGATCCCCGTCACGCTCGTCGTAGAACTGGGTCGGGTTAACCTCTCGCTCGGGCGGGTCGCCGACCTGAAGCCCGGCGACATTGTCGAGATGGGGCGTAACCCGCGTGAGCCGGTCGAACTCACGTCGAACGGGCGCCTCGTTGCCCGCGGAGAGCTGGTCCAACTCGACACGGAGCTGGCCATCCGCCTGACGAATGTCTTCCTGTAGTTTGCCGTCAGGTGGGGTAAACCACCTGGATCAGAACCTGGAGTGCCATCGTCTGAAGCCCTGTGAGAACGATCGTCGCGCCAAGCGTCCTGGCTCCGCCGCCAAGCCGAGCCATCCCCCAGCCGGCCGCGATGACCAGGGTCGGCATGAAGATCAGCCAGATCCTGGCGACCTCGCTCAGGTTCTTGCCGCTGAGGTTGAGCAGGATCAACACACCGACACCGGCCCAGACCGGCCTCGGGATCAAAGTTCGAGGGCCAAGGCCGGCCAGGGCCCAGACGAAGATCGGCAGGCCGAGGCCGACTGCCAGCTCCAGGACATTGACGAAGATCCAGATCCAGTAAGTCCGTGGATACTCCACGTAAAATCGGCCGTGATTCGCCTGGTTCCACCACCAGACCACGAATGGGTTGGCCCCGGTGATCGCCCAGAACAGGAGGACTATCGCCAGGAAGCCTCCACCCACGGCCCCGATCCGCTCCAGTCGCGGGCGGATTCCCAGTCGGGCCGAGCCGAGGATGAGCCCCGCGATCAGGCCGACAGGGAAGAAGGCCAGGGTGAAGAGAGTCCCGACCCCCAAGGCCAATCCCGCACCGATTGCCAATCCGAAGCCCAACCGGCCGCGGCGCACACCGGACCAACCCGTCAGGGCAAGGGCCAGCGTTGCCAGCAGAGGGAAGGCAGTGTCGGCCCCGGGACCGAAGAGGATCGACGACGGGACGACCGGCCAGAGGGCCGCCGCGCACCATGCCGCGCGCGGCTCCACCGAGATCCGTGCAAGCGCATAGATCGGCAAGACCGTCGCGGAGCACGCCAGGAGCATCAGCAGACCCGTCGCCGCCATAGCCGCTCGGTCTGCTCTAGGAAGACGCGAGAGAGCGTCGAGCTGTCGGTATCCCTCGTCGAGTGAGCGGGGTAGGAAGTCGCAGATAACTCGGGCGAGGGAAGGGAATTTTTCCATCAGTCGGAGCATGGCATAGGACGTCATGAAGAGACCAGGCGGGTGGGTCCCGACATGCAGGGCATCCTGTCCCTTGATCCAGGCGGGATATTCGGCCAGGAATCTCCGGGGATCGGCCGAGACCTGTTGCTTCGCCACCGTGTAATATCCGCTGGAACCCGGGCTATAGAGCGCGAAGCTCCACTTGGCGAAGTCGTAGCCGATGGGCGCCGCGCTGGTAAGTGCAAGCTGAGTCAGGGCCGAGCCACCAGTGAGGCCCACGAGCCAAAACGTCCTGGCCCGACCCTTGCGGGCGACGCCCCTCCAACCCAGGCCCGCAAACAAAGCATACGCAACGACGACGGCAAGCCCGAGCGTAAGCCCCCCGAGATTGGGTGAAAACGGGATTTTGAGCCACGTCCATTCGCCAACCACGCCGGTCGGGATGCGTCCGCCGGCGATTCCCAGAGTCAGCACCAGGACGAGGGCCGTCCCCAATCCGAGCATCATGATCGGCAGCGTCTTCATGGGTCCGATGATATCGGGCCCAGGCCGGGGAGACGAGTTCGGTTGCGAGGCTGGTGACCCATCTCGGGCCGACTGCATGCAATGACCACCCTGGGTTGTCGGTTTCAGGGGATTGGATTAGAGTCGAGAATCGCGATCGAAGTCGATTGATCACGGGAGATGAGCCGGCGATGGGCGAGGCGTATACGCGATCCGACCTGGGACGGGGCCTGCCTTGCCGGCGCGGCAAGGTCAGGGATGTCTACGACCTGGGCGACCGCCTCCTGATCGTGGCCACCGATCGGATTAGCGCCTACGACTGGATCCTCCCCACGGGCATCCCGGACAAAGGGCGGATCCTCACCGGCCTGAGCGAGTTCTGGTTCTCCAAGCTCGGCGTCCGCCACCACCTCATCTCGACCAATCCCGTCGACGCTGGCCTTGGACTTGATCCGACCGAGATCGAGCAGCTTCGCGGACGTTCCATGGTCGTGAAGAAGGCCGAAGTCGTCCCGTTCGAGTGCGTCGTCCGGGGCTACCTCTCGGGGAGCGGCTGGCGGGAATATCGCCAGAGCGGCACCGTCTGCGGCGAGCGGCTGGCCGAGGGCCTGGTGGAGTCGAGCCGCATCGACCCGCCAATCTTCACCCCCGCGACCAAGGCCGACGCCGGCCACGACGAGAACGTCTCCTTCGAGACGATGGCCCAGGTCACCGGCATCGAGACGGCCGACAAGCTGAGGCGGGCCAGTCTGGATGTTTACAGTCTCGCCGCCGAGCACGCGGCAAACGTCGGCCTGATCCTCGCCGACACCAAGTTTGAGTGGGGCCGAGACTCGGCAACGCGCGAGCTGATGCTGGTCGACGAGGTCCTCACCCCGGACAGCTCACGCTACTGGCCCGCCGACAAGTACGCCGAGGGGGGCCCGCAGCCCTCCTTCGACAAGCAATATGTGAGAGACTGGCTCGACGCGTCGGGTTGGGACAAGTCGAGCGAGGCTCCGCCACTGCCCGCCGAAGTCGTCGAACTCACCCGCGCCAAATATGTGCAGGCTTACGAGACGCTGACCGGCCGCGCCTTCACCTGGGAATGACATGCTCCGCTATCTGACCGCCGGCGAGTCGCACGGCCCGGCCCTGACGGCGATCGTCGAAGGGTTCCCCTCCGGCGTCGCGATCGATAAGGATTTCATCGACGGCGAGCTCAGGCGCCGGCAGGGGGGCTACGGCCGAGGGAAACGCCAGACGCTGGAGACCGACCTCGTCTTCATCGAGTCGGGCACCTTCCACGGCGTGACGACCGGCGCCCCGATCACGCTCAGGCTGGTCAACAACGACTCGAAGCTGGAGCGCCTCGCGCAGCCGACCTCGCCCAGGGGAGGGCACGTCGACCTTGCGGGCTCGCTCAACTATCAGACCGGCATCCGCCAGGTGCTCGAACGCGCCAGTGCCCGCGAAACCGCCTTGCGGGTCGCCGTCGGGGCCCTCGCCCGCTTGCTCCTGCGAGAGCTGGAGATCCAGGTCTTCGGCTACGTCCGCGAACTGGGCGGGATCGAAGCCGTCCCTCTCTCTCATGATCTGGCCGTCCGTGATTCCAGCCCGGTCTACAGCCTGAACCCCGGAGCCGATGCCGCCATCATTGCGGCGATTGATGCGGCGAAGGCTGCGGGCGACACACTCGGCGGGATCGTCGAGGCCATCGTCACCGGCTGCCCCATCGGCCTCGGCAGCCACGTCCAGTATGACCGCAAGCTCGATGCTCGGCTGGCCGCGGCCGTCATGAGCATCCAGGCGATCAAGGGGGTCGAGATCGGCCTGGGGGTCGAAGCCGCCCGCAGGCCCGGCTCGAAGGTGATGGATTCGATCTCGTTCGATCCGGATCATTCGCCCGAAGATCGCCGTTTCGGTTTCCGCAGGCCGACGAACAATGCCGGTGGGATCGAGGGGGGGACATCCAACGCCGAGCCGATCCTCGTCCGAGCCAGCAAGAAGCCGATCAGCACGCTGGCCACTCGCGGCCCCTCGATCAACATGGCGACCAAGCAGGCTCAGCCGGCGACTTATGAGCGTTCCGACGTCTGTGCGGTGCCCGCCGCAAGCGTGATCGTCGAGAACGTCGTCGCCTTCGAGATCGCCGCGGCGGTCGTCGAGAAGTATGTCGGGACCAGCCTGGACGCGATTCACGCGGCAATGTCCGCGATGCATGTCCTGACCGCCAGGCATTTGGCCGATCATTGGACGGAAGACGCTCGGAAATAACCGGCGATACACCCAGGCCGCTCTCGCACCCACCACCTTCCGGGGAGGACACGGATGTTGCCCCTCACTCGACCCGCCCGCCAGGCGCTCGCGACCCTCGGCCTCCTGGCCTTCGCCGTCATTCCCACCTGCTACGTCGTTTTCACGGCCTGGGCGATCTCCAGGCCGTCGCACGTCAGGCAGGTCGAGGCCGAGTTCCGTCGCGAGCTCGGCCTGGCCGTCTCGATCGAGACCGTCCGATATCCGAAGCCGGGCGAGGTCGTCTTCGGCGGGCTCGTCATCCGCCAGGACGATGCACGACGCACAGGCCCGGCCGTCGTCGCCAGGGCCGACTCCGTCCGCCTGAATCGATCGACGGGCGACCTGACTCTGGAGGCCTCGGGCCTTCGCGTGCGAGGTGACGGCGCCGAACTCCTGCTGTCCCAGGTCAATGCGGTCCTCCGCAGGCTTTCCAGCTCCAGCGTGCGTCGGGTCGCCCTGGCAATCCCTGGTTGCGAGATCGACCTTGGCCCCGAGGGGAAATCGACAAAGTATCGGCTCAGTGACGTGGCCGGCGAGTTGCTCACCGACAGGGGCAATCCCAAGGCGAAGGTCAGCTATCGGATGGCCGATGACCGCGGGTCCACCCGATGCGAGCTGACCTACACGCGGGATGCTCAGACTTCCCCGGCCAGGACTTCCATCGCCTTCAAGACGATGGAAGGCCCTCCGATCGACGCCTCGATCCTCAACCCCTTTTTCGATTCCAGGAGTTGGCTAGGGGAAGGCTCCCGCGTCTGGGGCTCACTGACGCTCAGTCAGGTGGGGAACTCGGAATGGACCGGCCACTTCCAAGGCGACCTGACCGAGATCAATCTCGCCTCGCTAGTCTCTGAGCGGTTCCCGGCGCACAGATTGAGCGGCAAGGCGAAGCTGTCGCTCAAATCGGCCCGATGGGGAGATCGCCCGGGACAGGGCTTCGGCTGGGTCGAGGCCGAGGGTGAGCTGACCGCGGGGCAGGGCTCCGTCAGCCCGAGTCTCGTCCAGGCCCTCGCCTCCGAGATGCAGTTTAGGACCACGGCCAAGGTGCAGAACCAGGAGCAAGGCCGAGACCTCGAATTCAGGGCACTCGGGGCCAGCTTCCACCTCAACCACGATGGCGAGATCCGCGTCGCAGGCGCCCTCGGCGGTGAATACAATCCAGACGGCATCCTGGTCGCCCTCAATCAAGTTTCCCCCATGGCAAGCGCCCCTCAGGGAACGGCCAACGTACGTGGCCTGATCAAGGCGATGTTCCCCGGCGACGCCAGCACCCTGGTCCCCGGTACGGCCGAATCCCAGGTGGTTCAACGCTACCTGCCACTCCCCCCCGGCCTGGCCGATTCCAGGACGCAGACGCTTGGCGGAAATTGATCATCTCCCCGAATCCTGTCGGTTCTCTGGCAGTACACGGCCGCACGGCCCTCTATAGCTGACCTCTTGATTTGACCCGACCCTCCTTCTTCATCGATCATCCAAACGACACCCCAAGCCAATCCTTGATCTGAAAATTCAACCACAAGTTATGTCGAAAGGCAGACTTGTGGTTTTTTTATTGGAGCGTCGGCTGTACGACCGGCCTGAACACGGTCCACGCCGCTGAGAGTAGAGGCGTCCCTCTCAGGAGAGCGATGCTTATCGAGATCGCTCGCATGTTGCCACTTGCAGGCGAACACACGCTCATGCACGGGTCGATGATCGCATTCAAACGAGAATTTGGGCGTTCCAAGTCCACTCTGGGCGACGCGGAAAACAAGTCCTGTCGCGGTCTAAAACGCAGTAAGTGATCCCGTAATGCCGGGGAGCTACTCAACATGCTTGCGGCAACCGTATTCGGAATGGGCTTTTGCGCAAACCAACGAAGACGGCCCGCCAAGTGGCGGGCCGTCCCAAAAAGATTGCGTGCATGACGTCAGGCATGTACTCTGGGTGTTCGAGGGCGAACAGCAATGCCTGAGAATTCAAATCCGGATCACTGGCTGACCGTTGACCTGCTTCCCGATCCCGGGAAGTTTCACCGTGCTCGTCGGGGTGAAGGGGGTCTCTGCGACGTTGGGTGGGATGACCGGTCCACGGGTCACGTTCACGTCATTGGCGTAGAACGCCTGATTCGGCGAGTCGGGGGTCGCATTGGCGTTGCTAATTGTCCCCTCCACCTTGGCGACGACATTGCCGTGAGGCAGATTGAGGTCATTGGCCGAGCCGAAGACGCCGTTGAAGGGTTCGACGGAGGCGGCGAAGACCGAATCGACGACATTGCCGGCGATCTGGACGGTCATGCCGCCACCCGACTGGGCATTCGACGTCGTCGGATCGGACTGATTATTGAAGGCGCTGAGGAGATCCTGATTCACGCCCGACTCAACGGTCGTGCCCTGGACGTCGCCGCCGAATCTCAGAAGGCCCGCCTCGCGATTGGCCGAGATCGACGAGTTCGTCGCGCCTCGATTTGCGCTGACGGTCTGGATGTTATGGGTGAGGACACTGACATTATCCATCCCCTTGCCGAATTGCAGGTTGCGCGACCCGCCCGGCGTGAGGAGGAAGATATTGTTGGTCTCACCGCCGATGAAGAAATCGCTGATCCGGTCATTCGTCTGGACGGAGAAGTTGGTCGCGTCGCCGCCGATCTTCACGAATCCAATCTGACCGGTCAGACCGGCCACGTCGGGCACGCTCTGAACCAAGGTCCCCCCGGAGTTCGAAAACCGTCCGGAGGGGAGCGACGAATTGCCCTGGATCGTATTGGCCTGGAAGTAATTCAGGCGTCCCTGCACGACAAGCTGGATCCCGTCCTGCGTCGGGCTTCCGGGCGTCGTGCCGGTGGTTACAGCGGCCTGGGCATCGCTGACGAAGCTGTTTGCGATGACCCGAACACCTCCGCTGACCGGCTCGCCCAGGGCGATGACGAAAAGGTCGGAGGTGTTGTTCTGGTTCAGACGCTGGCTGTTGGTGGTCCCGAAGAAGGCCGTGGTGTCGGCACCTCCGAAGCGGAACGTGTTCACACCGTCGGGGATCCTGATCGAGGCCTTGGGCGTACCCTGAACGCTCGCGGTCGCAGGGTCGGTGTCTCCCAGGTAGAAGTTGGGCATATCAACCGACTGCAAGCCGTTACCATTCCCGGCGGTCAGGGAACGCGAACTCAGCTGCGTGAGGTTGGCGAAAAAGACCTTGCCGTCCCCGGTGGGCGCTTTGTTCACCCTGGCGACGAGCCTGGAAGATTGGGGATTCGTCCCGGCGACCGTGATCTCGTTGATCAGGCTGGCCGAGCTGAGCGACGCCGGATTGCCGGTGGAATCGTTCTGCTTGACCACGCGGAGATCGCCCGGCCCAACGAGCCGGATGGTGAACGTGTCGCCGTCGACATCCTGCCCGCTGACCGTCATGGACAAGAGCCGACGTCCTTCCAGGGCCTCAGCTTCCGGGCGAACGGACCGCGTTTTCGCGGCTTGTTTCGGGGTCGACATAAGCGGGGCTCCCAATGCGCAGAAAGACGGCGAGTTAGTGACGGCCGTGGGGAGACTCCCCCTCGACTCGGCGTTTCCTCGCGACGGTGCGGCGTCCGGCAAGGGCCGCCCTCGCCTCGACGCTCGGCTCCAACATCGATCGTGAAACCGGCGTCGGTCAGGCCTGATAGCAAAGATCGACCGGACAACCGGCAGACTTGATGCATCCGTCGAAATTCTCAGGACCATCGCCACTGACACGCTCGCGGGGAGAGCCCACCACTGGACAAGGAGGCCGAATTCATGCCGAAACGAGCTGCCGCTAAACGTCGACAAATCGCGCAAATTTCCCCTTCACGTGCCGCACGGCTTTTCAGGCTCCTCGGACTGATGGGTGAATCCCCGCCCAAGTCCAGGGACGCCCTGATGCAGAACCTCGGGATCGGCCTGAGAACCTTCTATCGCGAGCTCCAACTGCTCAAACGCTGCGGGATCCGCGTCTCGCTCTCGGAGAAGACTTACCGCCTTCACGCGACTCTTGAGCACGCGCAAGGCCGACTCCCATTCCCTGACCCGAGGCTGAGCTTTGCCGAGGCTCAAGAGCTCGTCGAGGGGTCGGGGCCCGCATCAAGTCGTATCCTCGAGCTGCTCAACAAGGTCATGGGGAAGGACCGATGACGCGTTCGATTCGATGCGATCGAATGCTCCCCAATTTTGCAGCCAGATTTTGCGTCCGATAATGGAGCTTATGGGTTCATTTCGATGGCGAGACCGGCGAACCCCGTCCCGAGCGTATCGCGATCGTCACAATTCCTCAGGCGGCCCCCGCCAATAACCCGCTGCGGTCGAATTGTTGCAGAATCCCGACTCTTGCAACACGTTCCCGTGCCGTTCAGGCGCTGCCAGGTCCGCACCAGCCGAGCGGCCTCGGCCATCGCTATTCCGATCGGATTGATCTGCGACTCGGACAGAGTGGCAGGTGGCAGATTGCATGGTCGACACACAGTCGCTCACTATCGATGTCCATTGGCGGCTTTCGGGTACATCCCGTCTCATTTCACCTTATCTGTTGACCCGACCGATGCCGGCGGTGATCATGGTCCTCGCCTCCGACTCCATCTCAACAGATGCCCACGACCCGACCCTCGACACGCTGCCGGAGGCTTTGCGACGCCGGTCTCCTCATCCAGGCTTGGGGCCAACCGAGCGAGTACGGAGAGAGCCCTTTCACACCACGCCGGACCTCAAATCGAGTCGCATTTCAATGTCATTCAAGGACCGGGTCGCTGTGATCACGGGCGCATCCAGCGGGATCGGTGCCGAGCTTGCCGGCCAGTTGGCGGCAGCCGGGGCCCGTGTCGGCCTGGTCGCCTTGCCGGAGAATGCACTCTACGCCACGATGGAATCCATCCGAGGACGCGGAGGGGTGGCGACGGCGGTCGAGGCCGACGTCTCGGACCGTGACTCTGTTCGGCACGCCATCGCGCGAGTTGAAGCGGAGTTGGGGCCGATCGATCTTCTGATCGCCAACGCCGGGATCGGACTCGGGACACCGGCGACCCCCTTCGAAGCCGGCGGTTTCGAGACGCTCATGCGTGTGAATTACCTCGGGATCGTCTACGCAATCGAGGCCACGCTCCCGGGGATGCTCGAACGCGGTCGAGGACGAATTGCAGGGATCAGCAGCCTGTCGTCCTATCGGGGGTCCCCGCTCGTCTCGGGGTACATCGCCTCGAAGGCGGCTGTGGCCGCACTCCTGGAAGGCCTCCGCGTGGAACTGAAACCATTCGGGGTCTCGGTGACGACCGTCCGGCCAGGATTCGTCCGCACCCCGATGACCGCGTCGATCCGCTCCCCACGGTTCATGGTGGAGGTCGAGCCCGCCGCGCGGGCAATCCTCAAGGGGATCGCCGAGGGGCGTGCCGAAGTGCGGTTCCCTTGGCAGGCAAGCTGGGCCATGGGACTCCTCCGACTGCTCCCCTGCACCGTCTACGACCACATCATCTCGAAGGCGATGAACAAGAAGGTGATCGACGACGCCGAATAGCGAGTCCCGATCGCCCACCCACACGAACTCCGATCCACGGGAGGGCTACCGTGCAGGGAAAAGTCTGCTTGGTCACGGGTGCGACCTCAGGCATCGGCGCGGTCACTGCAGAAGCTCTGGCTCAACAGGGGGCGAAGGTCGTCATCGTGGGACGAGACCCGGCGAAGTGCGAGGCAGTGGCCGCTCGGATTCGCCAGCGGACCGGGAATCCTTCCGTCGGATCCCTCGTGGCCGACCTATCCCGCCAAGCCGACGTCCGGGAGCTGGCTCGACAGTTCCTCGAACAGTATCCTCGCCTCGACGTGCTGGTGAACAACGCCGGGGGCATCTTCCTGACACGGCGTCTGAGCGCCGACGGCATCGAAATGACCTTCGCCTTGAATCACCTTGCCTACTTTCTACTCACAACCCTGTTGCTCGACCGGATCTGCTCCGGTGCACCAGCGCGTATCGTGAACGTTTCGTCGATCGGTCACGAGATGTCCGTAGGGGCCAGGTTCGACGACCTCCAGTTCGAACGCGGATACCGAGCCGGATTCCCTGCCTACCACCACTCCAAGCTGGCAAACCTGCTCTTTACCTATGAGCTGGCGCGTCGGCTCGAAGGGACGAGTGTGACCGTGAACGCACTCCACCCCGGCCTCGTGGCGACCAACATTGGAACCAATAACGGCCTGTCCTGGCAGGTGTTGTCGTTCTTCTATCAACGCCTTCTGCGTACGAAATTCATCAGCCCCGAAGAAGGCGCACGCACGTTGGTGTACCTGGCATCCTCGCCCGAGGTCGAGGGAGTCACCGGCCGCTACTTCGTCGATGAGCGGGCGGTCCCGTCGTCGAAGGCCTCCAACGACGTGGATGCGGCCCGACGGCTCTGGGATCTCAGTGAGGAACTAACCGGTTCGACCACCGCATCCCGTCCTGCCCCCCCTCCCCGCCCATCTCCGAGCTAATCGAGGGGCGACGATGTGTCAGGGTTGACCTTGACCGGCATCCTGGGAGAGCCTAGAGTGTCCGATTCCCACTTGTGCGCGACTCGGGATGCGTCCGACGCCCGATTCGGACGCTAGGCTTGACACAACCGTATCCAGGACACCAGGTTCCATGCCGCGGAAGAAATTCGGCCGAAATCGCAAGAACCGCTGCCGGTTTTGCACCCCCGAAGGTTGCCCTCGCCCCGCCTATGTCGACTACAAGGACATCGGCCTCTTGAAGAAGCTCTGCACCAACCAGAGCAAGATGTTCTCCCGCAAGCGAAGCGGCAACTGCGCCGCGTTCCAGCGAGCCTCCAGCGACGCGGTCAAGCGGGCCCGCTTCCTGGCCCTGATCCCCTACGTCGGCGAGTAAGCCGTCGAAGGTGGGTTTTATTGACTCGCGATTGCCGGCGATTGACGCGGCCTGAGTGCCGCCCTTTGCCCAGGGCCGGGATTTCTCCCGGCATTTACTTCCGGCCAGGTTCGTCGCGACGGACAGGAAACCAGCCCGCCTGATCCCCGGGCCTTCCATATTCCTGAGCGGCATCGGCCGAGATAAGTTCGATCGATGCAGACGCGTCTAGCGACCCCTACGGGCGGGGTCGCCGGACTCGTCGCGCGCACCGTCTAGGATCGGCGCGGCGGTCTCCTCACCCTTCAGGTAGTCAAGGAGTTCGGCGTCCAGGGTCTCGTATGACACCTGGAGGCGATCTTGAAGGCTCCGGCCAATCTTGGCCCTGGTGCGCCCCTTGTACACATCGCGGACATAATCGAGGAAGGCGTCACGGCCGTGGGCCCCCTCGCGCTGCATCAAGAACGTGGTCAGGGCCATTGCCTGGGCATAATTGAGGTAGACATCTCCTCCGTTAATGCCGTTAAAGGCGTTGCGGCCGAGGGCAACGAGGCGTTCGGTAGGCATGAACTCGCCATGATCAATCGCCCTCTTGCGTGCGATGGCGAGGCGTGGGCCGACCATTCCGCCAATCCTGAGCGTGCCGTCGGACTGGAATTTAAGGGTCTCGAAATAGCAGCCCATCCCTTCGATGACCCAATAGTTCGCCTTGTCCGAGTAATCCGACTTGCCCGCGGTCTCGAAGAGGAGCTGGTGCGAGGCCTCGTGGAAGAGGGTGGCAGTGGTGTCAATCTGCGCCTTGGGGTCTCGATAGAAATAGCTCGCCCCGGGGATTTTCCGTTTCGGTTCCCTCGGCATGTAAATCCCCAGGCTCTCGCGGATCGACTCTCCCTGGCGGGGTAAGAGAGCGTCGATGTACTCGTTCTGGTTGGCGTAATAGTAGACGAGATGGGTCCGGCCAGGGCCTGCCGTCGCGAAACCCTTCGAGCGGAACCGTTTAGCCAGCGGCAGTTCGGGACCAATCACGTCGGCCATGAGGGCGAAGAAGAGGTCGTCGAGAGCTTCGAGCTTGCGACCGAACGCGATGGCGTCGGCCAGCGGCGCATTGGTCTGGATCTGAAAATGCTCGGTGTTGATCTTCCAGGCCGAGGACCATTCCTGCCGCTGTGCATCGGCCTGCGAGGCGGGAAGCCACCGGGTCGCCTGATTCTTCACGGGCAAGGCGGGCAGTTCGCCTCGTTCAAGGTGCGGGACCCAATCGCCCAGCACCCAGCCGAACGTGGCGTGCGGCACCATCCCTTCTTTCAGGCGTGCAACGGCATAAGGTGTCGCCCAACCGCCATTGTAGGCGATATAGCCCATCAATCTGCGTGCCTCGGCATGGTCGGGCCTGCGCTCGAGGACATCCCGAAGGCAGGCGTCGGCCAGTGCCAGGTTCGGCTCCACGCCCGCTGCGGACTTACCGGCCAGAGCGAAGAGCGCATCGGCGGCTTCACTCAGGACGGCCGCGATCTCCTCGCCTCCGGGGTTGGGTCTGGTCGCTGAACCCGCCGGGACGATGTCGACACAGGGGACGAAACGGGTGGCATCGCTCCCCTTCCCCAGGGGCCGAATCAGGCCGCGTACGGCCTGGGCCTCGTCGCTCTTACCCTCGTTCTCGAGGCGGCCGGCGACGGTCAGCAGTCGCGATGTCTCACGGTCGTGGATCGCCCGGCGTTCCTGGCGGAGCGCGCCGGCAGCGGCATCGACGGCCTCGGGCGGGGGGAGGATGTCTTGCGGCGGGATTTCCGCGAGCGACGTTGCGAGGGCCGCGATCAACCAGAATGTCGAAGCCATGCACCCTGCCCCCTGCCCTGCACGAATCGATGAGCCCGGTCAATCGACCGGGCTCATCACATTTTACAGGATCGGCCGGGCAACGATGATCCCGATCGTGGTGGACGTCCACAATCGGATCTGAGGCGATCAGGGATCCGCCCGCGGTCTCATTCAGGCGGGCTTGACGAAGAGGTAGGGGATCTCGGCCCAGCCGCCATTTCCAGCCCAGAGATCGTCCGGATTCACGCCAAGGTCATTGAAGAGGGTCTCGAACGTCTTCGAGGTTGGGAACGGGCTCAGGTCTTCCCCGTCGAACGGGTTGTGTGAGGCGCCCTGGGCGTTCATGAAGTAGACGTACTCCCAGGGGCGGCCGTGGTTGCATCCCGCCATAGACGGTCTCAATGTCGTAGGACGGGACGTTGAGATTCTGGCTCAGTGGCTGCTTGACGTAATCTCCGTACTCGAATCCGATGATTTGATATTTGGCGGGAATGAGGGCCTGGAGGAAGTAGAGCTCCAGAGCGGGACTGGCTGCGTTGAGCATGACGGCGGACTGATTCGCGGGCCAGGCCCACTGGCCGGACGTCAGTTGCTGGCCGACCGCCGACAGATAGGACCAGTTGGAGAGGACCGCGATCTCGTCGTTGCCCTGTTGGTTGGAGGTGTTGACGAAAAGATTGGCGACGGTCTGGCCGAGGTCGGCGGCCACGATGTACACGGCGCCGTTGGCATCGGGAGGGTTGGTCCCCTGGAGGGCGGAGATGGCCGCCACAAGGGTCGTGGAGAGGAGGGAGGCAGCGATCGAGTAAGCGGGGCCGACGCCTGCCCCTCCGATGGCCCCGAGGATGGCCTCGCCCAGGGCCTCGACGACGAGCGTGGCGGTGTTGTTGGATTGGGGCGAAGTGGTCGAACCCAGCACCAGGTCGATGCTGGTGAGGAAGACCGTGTTGCTGAGTGAGTTGAGGCTGGAGTTGAGGTCTCCGAAGTTCTGATAGAGCTTCTGGATGGGGCCGATGTAGGAGAGTTCTTTGAGGACCTGTGTCTGGACGATGTGCCAGTCGGACTGGGAAACGCCCAGCGGCGCGGTCATCTGCGTGACCGTCAGGGCCGCCAGATCCGGGTCGAAGGCGAGATTTGGATATTGGCCGCGGATCCCGCCCGAGACGGTGATGCCCAGCGTGGTGCCGATCGCGTTATAGGCCGTCACCTGATCGTTGTTCGTGAAGGCCGGATACGTGGTCGCCGGCCTGTCGAGCAACCCGTAAGCAAACTGAACGGTCTGCGGGAACGGGTAGAGTCCCTGGGTGGGGACGACAACCGCGAGGTTGGCCGAGGTGGCCATCACATAACCGATCGTCTGATTCAGCGACGTCGAGAGCAGGTTCGTCGTGGGGGGGACGGTCCAGGTGCCGTCCGGGAGCATGACGTTGATCGTCGTCGAATTCTGACCCCAGGCCCAGATTGCTCCGTCGGCGCCAACCGCGGCATCGGTCAGCGCGGGCCCTCCGGAGATCTGAGACCAGGCCCCGTTCGCAAACGTCCAGAGCGACCGATCGGCGGCCCCATTGCCCGCCCCGATCCCGATGAGGACATCGGTCCCGGACGCCTTGATCGTGGTGAGGCCGGCCCCTGGCGTGGGGAGGGTGTTCCACGACTGTCCCGCGTTATCGAGTTGATAGATCTGGCCCGAGGCCCCGAGGACGTTGACAAATGTGTCGACACCAGCCGCGATCGCCGACGGCGTGTCCCCGCCGGGGAGTAACGGTGCGATCGACCAGGAGCCCCCAACAACATGGGAGACGAACCCGCTGGTGATGGCCCAGGCAGTGCTCGAGGAGGTCGCCGCGAGATCCGAGAAACCTCCGAAGACCGTCAGGACCTCCGTCCAGGCCGTTGCGGCGGGCGGGAGCACGAAGATGGAATAGCCGTCGCTAGCCCAGACCGATCCGTCCTGCCCCATCGAGGTGAGATTCAATGTGAGGAACGAGTTGGCGAACGGATCGATGAGGACCGGCAAGTTGGTGAACGAACTGCGGAGATTGAAGCCGGGGGCGAGCGGCACGCCGGATCGGGCGCTCTCGATTGCTGCACGGGTCTTGACCTGCCCGTTGCCGGCGGCAAGACGCGGAGTGGCCGTCTCGGCGGGGATCGTCAGCATGGCGTACGCCGAGTCCGTCGCAAGCGCATTGGCCTCAACCCGGGTGACGCCCCCCGGGCTGAGGAGGGCCAGCGCGGCCGACCTGAGGGTCTGCGGCGTGGCGGCGCCGAATTTGGCCAGGATCACGGACGCGGTGCGGGTGTTTGACTCGGGGCTGAACGCGATGGCCCGGGCCACGGCGCGAAGGTTGCCACTTCTGGCCGCGGACTATGCGGCATGAGAGGCAATCTCGGCATCCGAGCCATTTCGGCTTAAGATGAGCGGGTAGAGCGCCCCGATGGCCTTGCTCTGGTCCCCGCCATTGCGGGCGAGGAACTCGGCACCAGACGCGGCCCGGATGATGAGCGTGCGCGAGTCGCCCCCGAGCGTAAGGACCTGCCGACCGACCTTGAGCTCGGCGGCGGAGGGGGATCGGCCGAGGACATTCAGGTAAACGTGACTGACCTCCTCGTTGGCGGCGGCCGGGCTGCGGAGGATGCGCAGGACGACGCCCTGGCGCGAGGCGCCGCGACTGAGATCGGCGACCGTTCGATTTCGAAGGGCGGTCCCGTCGGCGGTGGCCAAGGCCCTGGCGCCGATGAGTTTCTCGACGTAGGCCGTGTCGGCCAGCCGTTTGGCGATCTGAGAGCCGACAGTAGACGGTGATGCGGCCATTAACGCGCGGGATTCGAGGTCTTCGAAAACGGGGACTAAGACGCGAGCGGCGGGCTTCGGACGTCACAGGGCGGCGGGCGATGGGCATTTCGTCCCTTAGGATGAGAGTCTGGGAGTGGGTGACCGTATCGGCGCCAGCACCGGACAATGGGACCGTGGCGTAGCAAGCCTAAGTATGCACAGCATCTTAATCTGTGCGAAAAGGCCGAGCCATCGGCGTGAGCGACACCTTTTGTAAACGAAGAGGAGAGGCTTGTCTCTGATCAGGCCAACCGATGGGGGCTTTACAGGACGCGGGATGGGCGGGACAATCGGCGACTTGCTGATTTCGGGATTGGGTCGGTCGTAGACGAGGGTTCCGACGTTGTATGAGGAAGCGATCCGCAAGGCGGATGTCCTGATCGAAGCCCTAGGCTACATCCGCCAGTTCCACGGCAAGTTCACCGTCATCAAGCTGGGGGGCTCGGTGATGGAGTCTCCCGAGGCGCTCCGTGCGCTGCTGGTCGACGTGGTGTTCATGCAGAGCGTGGGGATGCGGCCCGTGCTGGTGCACGGCGGGGGCAAGGCGATCACGGCAGCGATGGCAGCCGCCGGGCTAGAGCCCACGTTCGTCCAGGGTCGCCGGTACACCGATGAGGCGACCCTGAAGATCGTGGCTCGTGTGCTCGCCGAGGAGATCAACCTCGACATCGAGCGGCACATCAACAAGTTCGGCGGCCGCGCCCGAGGGATGCATCACAAGACTCATCAGTGCCTCTTCGGCCGCAGGTTGACGAAGCTGGACGGCCGCGAGGTTGACCTGGGGCGGGTAGGCGAGGTGACGGAGGTCGACGCCCAGCCGATCGAGGACCTCTGCCTGGCGGGGGTTGTCCCACTGCTGCCCAGCCTGGCCGAGGACGACGACGGGAACCTCTTGAACGTGAATGCGGACACCGCCGCCGCGGCCGTGGCGCAGGCGCTTCATGCCGAGAAGTTGGTCTTCCTGACCGACACCCCCGGAATTTTGCGCGACAGGCACGAACCCAAGAGCCTGATCGAGAGTCTCGACCCAGAGGGCTGTCGCGCCTTGATCGCATCGGGCGTGATCGACAAGGGGATGATCCCCAAGGTCGAGGCCTGCCTGGAGAGCCTGGAGGCGGGCGTGGGCAAGGTGCACATCATCGACGGCCGGATGCGGCACTCGCTGCTCGTCGAGATGTACACCGACACCGGCGTCGGCACGATGATCGTCCCCAGGAACGAGACGGCCGCGACGCAGGCCGAACGCCAGCGTAGGCCGGTCCCGGCCAAGATGCCCTGAGAGATCGCCCCGATCTGACGCAGCCCGTCGCCCCTGCGTCGCTCGCAGGTCGACGGGTCCATCCTTCAATTCGGATCTTTTCGCTCGACAACGTCGGAGATTCCGCCGCCATGGCCCAGGTCGCCCAGCCCGGCTCGGCCGAGATTATCGCCCAGTTCGATCGCTACGTGATCGGCAACTATCGCCGCTATCCCGTCGCACTCGTGCGCGGGGAGGGGTCCTGGATCTGGGACGCCGAGGGTACGCGGTACCTCGACTTCTTCCCCGGTTGGGGCTGCAACCTGCTGGGCCATTGCCCGCCAAGGCTGGTCGAGGCCGTACGCGAGCAGGTCGGCCAGCTCATCCACGTGCCGAATACCTGGTACATCGAGTCGCAGGGGGCCTTCGCGCAGGCGCTCTCGGAACGATCGTTCGGCGGCCAGGCGTTCTTCTGCAACAGCGGGGCGGAGGCCAACGAGGCGGCGATCAAGCTGGCGCGGGTCCATGGGCATCCCGCCGGCAAGTCAAAGATCGTGACCATGACGGGCGGGTTCCACGGCCGGACTTATGCCGCCCTGACGGCCACGGCCCAACCCAAGTACCATGCGGGCTTCGAACCGCTGGTTCCCGGCTTCGAGTATGTGCCATACGGCGATGTCGAGGCCGCCGCCGCCGCGATCGACGACTCGACCGCGGCCGTGCTGATCGAGCCGATCCAGGGCGAAGGGGGAGTCAATGTCCCGCCGCCCGGGTATCTGACCGCCCTCCGAAGACTTTGCGATGAGCGGGGCGCCCTGCTCATGCTCGACGAGGTGCAGACGGGTTTGGGCCGGACAGGCAATTGGTTCGCCTATCAGCATGAGGCTGGCCTTATTCCCGATGTCCTGACCTGCGCCAAGGCGCTGGCCGGTGGGGTTGCGGCCGGGGTAATGATGGCCCGTCCCGAGGTGGCCAGGAGCCTGGTCCCCGGGACGCACGCGAGCACGTTCGGCGGCAATCCCATCGCCTGCCGTGCGGGCCTGGCCACGATCGAGACGATCGAGGAAGACGGCCTCTTGCGACGCGCCGGCGAACTGGCCGCTCGTTTCGAGGGACACTTCCGCAAGGTCCGCGACGAGCGGCCCGACCTGATCCTCGACATCCGTGCCCGCGGGGTGATGATCGGCGTTGAACTCTCCAAGGACGCGTCGCCTGTCGTCGCGGCCTGTTTGGAACGGAACTTACTGATCAACGCGACCCACGGCACCGTGGTCCGCCTGCTGCCGGCCCTGACGCTCACCGACGAGCAGGTCGATGAAGGATGCGGGATCCTCGCCGAGGTGCTTCGCGCCCTCTGATCGGGCGGCGTACAAGGGAATTCGAGAGATGATACGCCACTTCGTCGACCTGTTCGACCTGACGCCCCAGGCGGCCCGGGAGCTGCTCCAGCTCGCGATCGTGATCAAACGCGAGGAGCAGGAGGGGAATCGCCGGCTCTACCTGCCCGGTCAGATGCTCGGCCTGCTCTTCGAGAAACCCTCTTTGCGCACGAGGGTGAGCTTCGAGGCCGCAATGGCGCAGCTCGGAGGAAGCTCAATATTCCTCAGGGGCGAGGAAGTTGGCCTGGGCAAGCGCGAAACCATCGCCGACTTCGCCCGGGTGATTAGCCAGTACGTCGACGTCCTGACCGTCCGGACGTTCGCGCAATCGAACGTCGAGGAACTGGCCAGGTACGCCACGGTCCCGGTCATCAACGCCCTGAGCGACAGCGCCCACCCCTGTCAGGCGATGGCCGACATCTTGACGATCCACGAGGCCCTGGGCGAGCTCGACGGAATCCGACTGGTCTTCGTGGGCGACGGCAATAATGTGGCGAGATCCTTGGCCCTGGCCTGTGCGCTGCTGGGCCTGGAGTTCGTGCTGACCTGTCCGCCGGACTACGACTTCCCGGCCGAGTTCCGCGATCAGTACACCAGGACATTTCCGGGCGTACCGCTGAATGTGGAGCACGACCCGTCGAAGGCGGTCCGCGACGCGCACGTCGTATACACCGATATCTGGACGAGCATGGGACAGGAGGCCGAGAGTGCCAAGCGGCTCGAGGCATTCCGCGCTTATCAGGTCAACGCGGCGATGTTCAGGCTGGCAAGCCCCGACGCGATCTTCCTGCACTGTCTGCCCGCGCATCGTGAGGAAGAAGTCACCGCCGATGTGATCGACGGCCCGCGCAGCCTGATCATCCCCCAGGCGGCGAACCGGCTGCACTTCCAGAAGGCTCTGCTCGTCTGGTTGATGCAGGACAAGACCAATGATGGCCAAGGGCAGCCCGCCCAAGCTCGCGCCCGTACGACGGTCTGAACCCGGTCCGCAACGATCCCTCCCACCGAGTGAACCGACGAATGACTCGCCACGACGGCCGCCTGCCCGACAAGTTACGCCCCGTGACGATGCGCCGAGGGTTTGCCAGGCAGGCGGCCGGGAGCGTCCTGTACAGTTCGGGCGCGACGACCGTGCTGGTCACGGCCTCGATCTCCGATAAGGTCCCCCCGTTTCTCGAAGGGAAAGGGGTCGGCTGGCTGACGGCCGAATACGCGATGCTGCCCGGCAGCACGCCGTCCCGGAAATCGCGCGGGCCCGACGGACGGGCCACCGAAATCCAGCGTCTGATCGGCCGGAGCCTGAGGGCCATCGTGGACACGAAGGCCCTGGGCCCCTGGACCATCCATGTCGACGCCGACGTGATCGAGGCCGATGGCGGGACCAGGACGGCGGCGATCACCGCTGCATTCGTGGCCGTGGCCGACGCCGTGGGCTCGCGTTTCCCGATGGCCGCCGCCTCGATCTTGCGAGACAGCATCGCCGCGGTGAGCGTGGGCATCGTCAAGGGAACGGCCGTCCTCGACCTGGACTACGTGGAAGACTCACGTGCCGACGTGGACTGTAATGTCGTCCAACTCGGTTCCGGCGGCCTCGTCGAGGTCCAGGGGACCGGCGAAGGCGGGACGTTCTCCAGGGGGCAACTCGACGAGATGCTCGACCTGGCATCAGCAGGGATCGCCGAGTTGAAGGGGCTCCAACGCGATGCGTTGGGCGACCGCTGGCCGTTCCAGGTCTGATTGACGAGGACTTCGGGGAGGCTCGCGTGCAGGCCGGATCACGGAGCAGGCCGCCTCCACAGGCCGACCTCGATTTCGACCTGGCCGCGCCCGCAGGGCGCCGGGGTGAGTTGCTGGACGATCGCATCGAGCATTTTCAGAGGCTGGTCGTTAATCCATTCCTGGCGGTGTTCTGCGTTCTTGCCACCTGGAAAATCTTGTTCCGGCTGACTCACGGCCATCCGACCGTCGCGGTCGTCCTCTCGTTCCTGGCACTCCCGATCCCCTATCTCCTGCTGCAATTCCACTGTCGCGACTGCGGCCGGACAGGAATGTATCGAAACTGGCCCCGGCATGAATGCGAGATGGTGGCCTTACGGCGACGGGAGGGGGTGCGCCGACGCTGGCGCAGGCCTTCGCCGGGTTTTCAGCTCAGGGTCTGGTTTTTATTATTGGGGGCGGCCGTTTTCTTGCATGCGATCATTGCCCTGGCGCGCGACCATCGCTGAAGCGATCCGGCGGGCGCTATCCCCGAGCCGGCCGGCCCGATAGCCTTGGCGGAATGGGACCTCAACGCCACGACTTCGTCCCGGGGGATCGCCGATGAATCGCCGAGTCTTTGTCATGAGCACGGCCGCCGCGGTCGCGGGGTCGAGGTTGACGCGCGGGGCCGGGCCCAATGATCGGGTTCGGGTGGCCGTCATCGGGGTGCACAGCCGTGGCGTCGACCTCGTCAACGAGTTTGCCAGGCAACCTGGCGCGGAACTCGTGGCGATCTGCGATATCGATCCGTCGACATTCGCCAAGCCCCTGAAGACGGCCGAGGCCGCCGGAATCCCCGCTCCCCGGACCGAGGCCGATTTCCGCAAGATCCTCGAAGACAAGTCGATCGACGCGATCGCCGTGGCCACTCCCGACCACTGGCATGCCCTGATGACGGTGATGGGCTGTCAGGCTGGCAAGGACGTCTACGTCGAGAAGCCCGCCAGCCACAACGTCGTCGAGGGACGGCGGATGATCGAGGCCTCCCGAAAATATGGCCGGATCGTCCAGGTCGGAACCCAACGGCGGAGCATGCCGCACATCCACGACGCCGTCGCCTACGTGAAGTCGGGAGCCTTGGGCAAGGTCGGGATGGCCCGGGCATGGATCCACCAGCAACGCAAGCCGATCGGCAAAGGGGCCCCCGGTCCGGTGCCCGAGGGGGTCAATTACGACCTCTGGCAGGGCCCGGCGCTCGACCGCCCATTCATGGCAAACCGGTTCCACTACAACTGGCACTGGTTCTGGAATTGGGGGACCGGTGAGATCGGCAACAACGGGATCCACGGAGTCGACGTCGCGCGCTGGGGCCTGGGAGTCGACACCCCGACGACGGTGACTTCCGGCGGCGGGAAGTATGTCTTCGACGACGACCAAGAGGTTCCCGACACCCAGATCGTGACCTGGGACTATCCCGGGACGTGCATCGTCTGGGAGCACCGGATGTGGTCGAAGCACGGCGAGGAGGGCTCGGGCTTCGGCATCGCGTTCTACGGAGACGCCGGGACCTTGATCGTCGACTCGAAGGGCTGGCACGTCGAAGACGGGCCCGAAGCGGGTGGCAAGCAGACCGAGGGTCAGGCGGCCCACGTGAAGAACTTCCTCGATTGCGTCCGATCGCGCCAGGCACCCGCCGCCGACGTCGAGATTGGTCACGCCAGCACTCGGCTCTGCCACATGGGCAACATTGCCCATCGACTGGGCCGGAAGTTGACCTGGGACGCCGCGACCGAGTCGTTCGGGAAAGACAACGAAGCCAACGCCCTGCTCTCTCGCGAGTACGGCCGCCGGTTCGAGATGCCTTCGCAGGTCTGATCCTCGGATTCCTGAGTGAATAACCGTTTTTAAACGACGCCCAGCGATCACTCACTGGTGCATCTCACCTTCCGCATGCCTCGATTCCGGAGAGCTTCGAACGATGCTGCTCAGCCCAGTCGGCCTCACCCTGGATCAGCTCGACTCCCCTGCCCTCCTCCTCGACCTCGACGCTTTCGAACACAACGCGGCGAAGATGGCCGGGCACCTCGCGGAGCGTGGGATCCAGTGGCGGCCGCACTCCAAGGCGTTCAAGTCGCCGGTGATTGCCCACAGGCTGAAATGCTTCGGGGCGATCGGCGTGACGGTGGCCAAGATCTCCGAGGCCGAGGTCATGGCCCAGGGAGGAATCGATGACATCCTCATCGCCCACCTCGTCGTCGGCCAGAGCAAGGTCCGCCGCCTGGCGGCGCTCCAGCGGATTGCCGACGTGAAGGCGACGGTCGACCACATCGACCAAGTCGGGCCGATCTCCCGGGCGGCGATCGAGGCCGGCACAACGGTCGGCCTGCTCGTCGATGTGGACCTGGGGATGGGAAGGACGGGGGTCACGTCGCCTGAGGCCGCCGTAAAGCTTGCAAGGCAAGTTGCCGACGCACCAGGCCTTCGGTTCGATGGAGTGATGGGATACGAGGGCCATACCGTCCCCATGCCCGACGTCGTTGAGAAGCAAGCGGCGATCGTAGCGGCGATCGGCCGCTTGAATCTTGCCAGGGAGGCCGTCAACGCGGCAGGCTTGCCCACCCGGATCGTCTCCGCCGGCGGGACCGGCTCGTACCAGGTCACCGCCGATCTGCCCGGGACCACCGAATTGCAGGCAGGGGGCGGCATCTTCTATTGCAATTACTATTCGAAGGTCTGCCAGGTCGTCGAGCACTCCCCTGCCCTGACCGTCCTGACGACGGTGGTCAGTCGGCCTCGGCCTGGCCGGGCCATCCTCGACGCCGGACTGAAGTCGATGAGCGAGCACCGGACCCCGCCCACCGTGAAGGGACACCCCGATTATCGGGTGGTCGGGCTCTCGGCCGAGCACGCGACCGTCGATTTGCCGGAAGGAGCCGACCCACGAATCGGAGAATTCTTGGAATTAATTCCCGGTTATAGCGACCTGACTTTCGTGCTCCACGACCGTGTTTTGGCCCATCGACGGGGCCGGGTCGAGGCATCCTGGCCGATCGCCGGGCGAGGAATGTTGCAATAAGTGTTCTCAAGCACATAGGAGATGAACTACATTCAAGGAGTCAGCACACCTCGAGGCAACATCCGTGCTTGCCGAACAATTGCGTGCATGATATCGTAGTCTAGAGAATTGGACTCGATGGAAGTCGGGCGTTCCGATACTCTCGCCGCATCTCGGCGGAGTCGGGGCATTTCCACACGCAGGGAGTGGCGAGCGGTGACCGATCGCGGACCTCAAAAGCGACGACGCAGCTATCGGCCGACGGTCGAGACGCTCGAGGCCGTGCGTCTGCTCGACGCGGCTTCGAATCTCCTGGCCGACCTGGCCGCCGAGCGATCGACGGTCGAGCCGAACGCGGCCTACGGCTCATCGCTCGCAGGCGATACATCCGCCTGGGACGCGGCGCTCGGCCAGACTCGTCTCTCGGACCTCCTGGGCAAGACGACTGCCCTCGACCAATCCGCCGACGTCATCAAGGGGCTCGGCCAACTCGACCGCTATCTGACCCGGGCGTGGTCCCGCGCCGGAATCGCTCCCCAGAAGCATGAGGACAGCACCCAGGCCGTTTACGTCACCCTGCTTCAGACCCTGGGACGGGACCGATTTGATGACCTCCTGGGTGAGATCGGCCATTCGGGCATTCGCGACGTCCTGAGTCGCGAGACGGTCGAGGGGCCCGACTTCTTCCGCGCCATCGACACGGTCAAGAAGCGGGCCCAGCGAGAACGCTCCTACCAGCCGCTCGACCTGGTCGAATCTTCGATGGTGGCCGTCGCTCCTTCTCCCGACCCGGATGACTGGTCCTCGACGATCCGGCAGGCGGTATCGAAGACGCTGACGACCCGCGAAGCGGACCTGATCGATTCCACAATGCGAGGCGAGACCCCCGCCGAGATCGCATCCCGCTGGGGCGTCGCGCCCAAGACGGTCAGCAACGAGAAGACGAGGGCCTTCCAGAAGCTCCGCGATGCCCTGTCGGCGGACCTAAACGGCTGAGCGGGGCCCTCAATTCGGCTTCTTCACGCCGGCGTCTTCTCCCACGGTCGGCACCGGCTTGGAAGGCTCATCCTTGGTTGATTGGGGCTTGGAAGCCTCGGCGGGGTCGACGCCGTGCTTCATCTCCCTCTTGCCGAAGATCTCTTCGAAGTTGGGGAATCCGTACTTGCGGATGATCGGTCCGGACATCAGTTCCTCCTTCGGAACGGCGTTGGGGACGAGGGAGGTCGCCCGCCCGCCACGGTCGGGGCGGGGTGTTTCTTCGAAAACGATAGTGCGGGATCGACGGCGCGTCTATGTTGGATTGACCCGGGACGCGCTTCGAAGGGCGAAGACCTAGCCGTCGCATCCGCCCGGAGCCACCGGGAGCCGAGGCCACCGCTCGCGTCGAGAGCTTTACCTATCCCGTGAACCTGGCCCGCACCGGCGTCGAGTTCGATTAGAATCGGTCACCAATTCCCCGCACCGCCGAGCCGAGTCAAATCGACCACGATGCTCTACACGATTTGCTTCTTCGCGTTCTCCGCGGGGATCATCCTCCTCAATCTCTGGTATGCACTCCAGCGGCGATGGCGGGAGGGGATGTGGGTCGTCTGGCTCATGTCGCTGTTGATCCTGCCGGGCGCCCTGCGATTCGTGCCGACCGGCGGGTTCGTCATCAATTTCCCGATGGTCGCCGGGCTCAGTTGCCTGATCAGCTATCTCGTCAGCCCGGTGCCGCTGCCCCGCTATCGGTTCATGATCAGCGACGTCGCCGCGGTCCTGGCCCCGATCGCGATCCTGGCGTCGCAGTTCTCCCACAACGAGCAGACGCCGATGTCCATCCCATCCGCGTTCTGCCAGTGGCTCCTGCCTTACGTCATGGGCCGGATCTTCCTGGTGTCGGCCGATGACATCCCCAAGGTCAGTCGAATCGTCGGCGGGCTCTGCGTGGTGAATGCCCTGATCGGCCTCTTCGAAGCGGTGACCCACGTCAGCCTGTCGACCAAGCTTCTCGGCGTCTGGTATCTCACAGAGGGCGGGCGGTTCGGAATGTCGAGGGCCCACAATTTCTTCGGCCACCCGATCACGATGGGGCAGGTGATGGTCATGATGCTCCCCTGGTGCCTCGTGGCATCCCGGAAGACATCGAGGTCGAGAATCGGCAAGTGGTTCTATCCGGGGATGAACCTGCTGGCGATCGTGACCACCCTGACCCGAGGCGCGATCCTGGGGTTCTTCGAGTCCCTCTACCTGATCGCCTTCACACGCTCTCGCCATCGCTTCCTGATGGGCCTGGCTTTGGCGGTCGCCGCGGCGGGCTTGGTCCTCGGCGAGGAAATGGCGATCTCCGTGATCGCATCGATGGGGGGCGAGGATGAGACCGGCAACTCGATGATCTTCATCGAGGGCGAGCCGTACATGTACAACAGCGCCCGGCATCGGATCCTGCAGTACAAGGTCTTTGCCGTCGCGCTCAGGGACGCGGGCATGACCGGGCTCGGCCCGGACCTTCAGGGTTACATGTCGAGGTACAACGTGGCCGGGGTCTTCTCCAGGTCGATCGACAGCCATTACATCCTCAGCACCCTGCAATCGGGATATTTTTTCCTCTTCTCGTTCCACCTCATCACGGTGTGCATGATCTACCGGTACGGCAAGATCGCCTGGGCGAAGGTGGGCCCGTACGCGCCGCTGGCCTCCGGGCTATTCGCGGCAAGTATCGTCGGGACTGTCACCTGGCTGAGCGTCTTCCTGACCTGGGAGCTCGGCATCATTTACATCTTCTACAGCGGCCTGGCCTGCAACCTCGAGGTTCTCGAGCGGCAGCGACTTAGGGCGGCCGCGACTGACGGTTCGTGAACGGGGCCGCTTGACCGCATGGTGGGCGCATATTTACCATGGCGACTGGCGAACGCGACGCACGAGGCGGGCCCGAGGTCGGGCCGGAGCCGGCGGGCGGCGGTCCGGGCGGGTAGACGGGCGAACAGTGATCATCACCCTGAATGGCCAGCGGCGTGAAGTCCCGGATCCATCGAGCGTCGCCGATCTCGTCCGGTCGCTGGGCGTGAAGCCCGAGCAAGTGGCCGTGGAGCGAAACCGCGACATCGTCCCCAGGGCACGCCATGCCGAGGTCGCCCTGACCGGCGGGGATGTCGTCGAGATCGTCACCCTGGTTGGTGGCGGATCGGGAGACGAGCTGGGCGGGCTGCCCGAGGCCCCCCCCCTGGTGATCGGCACGCACTCATTCCGCAGCCGTCTTCTGGTCGGGACTGGCAAGTACGCCACCCTGGAGCTGATGCGCGACTGCCTAGCGCTCAGCGGCTGCGAGGTGGTCACGGTTGCCGTGAGGCGCGAACGCCTCTTCGACCGCGAAGGGCGGAGCCTGCTCGAGTTCCTCGATCCCAAACGGTACACGATCCTGCCCAACACGGCCGGCTGCTTCAACGCCGAGGACGCCCTGCGTACCGCAAGGCTGGGCCGTGAACTGCTGACGAACCTGGGAAACCCCGGGGCCGACTGGGTCAAGCTCGAAGTCCTGGCCGACACCAGGACCCTCCTGCCCGACCCCCTGGCGACCCTGGAGGCGACCGAAGTTCTCGTGGCCGAAGGCTTCCAGGTGCTCTGCTACACCAGCGACGATCCCGTGATGGCCCGCCGCCTCAAGGCCGCCGGCGCCGCCAGCGTGATGCCGGCCGGAAGCCCGATTGGCAGCGGTCAGGGGGTGCTCAACCCCAACAACATCCGGATCATCTTGGAAGACCTGAAGGGGGACGATCCCACCTACCCGGTGATCATCGATGCCGGGGTGGGGACTGCAAGCGACGTCGCGTTCGCCATGGAGCTGGGGTGCGACGGCGTGCTATTGAACACGGGGATCGCCGGGGCCGCTGACCCGGCGCGGATGGCCGTCGCCATGCGGCTGGCCGTCGAGGCGGGCCGCCTTGCCAGCGGCGCAGGGCGGATTGCACGGAAGCTGTACGCGACCGCGTCGAGCCCGATCGATGGGCGCGTCGGCACCTGACCGACGGACATCTCCGCCGGCGGCACGCGGGATCGGGTCGCACAGAGGGAAACAGGGATGTCGTTATTCGATCCGGCACCCGTCCTAGGGCCAGGCGGCTCGATCGCCAGGCGCCTGCCGGGCTATGAGAGCCGGCCCGAGCAGCTCCAAATGGCCCAGGCCGTCGCACGCGCCATCGAGGCGGGCGAGCACCTGATGGTCGAGGCCGGCACCGGCGTCGGCAAGAGCTTCGCCTACCTGGTGCCGGCCATCCTGGCCGCGGCCGAGGCGGGCAAGAAGGTCGTGATCTCGACCCACACCATCAGCCTCCAGGAACAGCTCCTCGACAAGGACATCCCCTTCCTGCGCGCCGTGATGCCGCACGAGTTCTCGGCGGTGCTGGTCAAAGGGCGGTCCAACTACATCAGCCTGCGAAGGCTTGAGGCCGCGACCGCGCGAGCCGGATCGACGTTCCAGCGCCCCGAGGACATCGACCAGCTGGTCGACCTCAAACTCTGGGCGGGATCGACCACCGACGGCAGCCGGTCCGACATTTCGTTCAAGCCGTCGCCCGCGGTCTGGGATGCCGTGGCCAGCGAGCACGGAAATTGCCTTGGAAAGCAATGCAGGCGCTTCCGCGACTGCCATTACTACAAAGCCAGGCAGCGGATGCGTACGGCCAATATCCTGATCGTCAATCACGCTTTGCTGATTAGCGACCTCGCCCTTCGAAGCGAGGGGGCAAGCCTGCTGCCCGACTATGACGTGGTGATCGTCGACGAAGCCCACATGCTTGAGTCGGTCGCAAGCGAGCACCTGGGGATGCGTGCGGCCAACACCCAGATCGAGTTCCTCCTGGGCCGGCTCTACAACGACCGGAGCCGCAAGGGCCTGCTCGCCTACATGCAGCTCAACGAGGTGATCGATCAGGTGCGGAGGACACGCCACGCCACCTCCGAACTCTTCACGCGAGCCGCCGACTGGAGGTCGAAGGCAGCCAGCGGCAACGGGCGGCTCAGGTCCCCGGTTGTCTGGCCCGACGTGCTCTCCGAAGAGCTCCGCAAGCTCTCGACGGCCCTCGATGGGGCGGCGCAGGAGACAGAGGCCGAGGACCAGCGGATCGAGCTGACCTCATCCTCCGAGCGGTGCGAGGTCCTGGCCAACTCGGTGGCTGCCTGGCTCGGCCAGACGATCAAGGACACGGTCTACTGGGTCGACTTCGAGCCGGGCACACGCCCGAGGATCACGCTCGCCAGCGCCCCGCTGGAAGCAGGGCCGGTCTTGAAACGCGAGCTGTTCGATGCCGGCCCGACGTGCATCCTCACTTCGGCGACCATGAGCGTCAGCTCACCCCCCTCCTTCACATTCGCCAAGAGTCGCCTTGGCATGACCAAGTGCGGCACGGCAAGGCACGGCAGCCCGTTTGACTACAAGAAGCAAGCGACGATCACGATCCCGAGGAACCTGCCCGATCCCTCGGAAAATCCATCGGCCTTCGAGGACGCGGCCGTCCGCGCGATCCGCCACTACGTCGGGCGGAGCAACGGGCGGGCCCTGGTCTTGTTCACGTCACACAGGATGCTTGAACGAGCGGCGCGCGACCTTGCCCCCTGGTTCGCCGAGCATGATATGACGCTGCTGGCCCAATGCGACGGCATGCCTCGATCCAAGATGATCGAGGCATTCAAGGCCGACGTACGCAGCGTGATCTTCGGCGCCGAGAGCTTCTGGCAAGGGGTCGACCTGCCGGGCGAGACCCTCTCCAACGTCATCATCGTCCGGCTCCCATTCAGCGTCCCCGATCGCCCGTTGCTGGAGGCACGGCTGGAGGCGATCCGCAAGCGCGGGGGGAACCCGTTCGCCGAGCATCAGATTCCCGAGGCGATCATCAAGCTAAAACAAGGGTTCGGCCGCCTGATCCGCACGAGGACCGACACGGGAAACGTGGTGATCCTCGACCCTAGGGTGCTGACGAAGCCCTATGGAAGGCAATTCCTGGCATCGCTGCCCGACTGCGAGCGGATCGTCGAGGTGCTGGACCTGAGTCGCTGAGCCGGATCGAGGGAGGCGTCGAGGGGGGAACCGGGCCGGGAATGCCCGGGCCCGAGCGAACTGGACCAAGCCGCTAGGATTGATGCATTCCGTGAGATACAATACCGGGTGAGCGGGTGCCCCACTTTCGGCTCCCCGGATGTCAAAAGACCACGGACTCGTATGCTCGCCAAGCGGATCATCCCCTGCCTCGACGTGAACAAGGGCCGCGTGGTCAAGGGGACGAACTTCGTCCAGCTTCGCGACGCGGGCGATCCCGTCGAGGTAGCCGCCCGATATGACGCCGAAGGGGCTGACGAGCTGGTCTTCCTCGACATCACGGCCAGCCACGAGGGGCGCGGGATCATCCTCGACGTCGTGGCTCGCACGGCCGACGTCTGCTTCATGCCGCTGACAGTCGGCGGCGGAATCCGCACCCTGGACGATATCCGGGCGTTGCTCAATGCCGGGGCCGACAAGGTTTCGATCAACTCGGCGGCCGTGCGCGACCCCGAGTTCGTCCGCGCCGCGGCCCGCCGGTTTGGCCGGCAATGCATCGTGGTGAACATCGACCCGAAACGGGTGACGGTCGACGGCCGCGAACGCTGGATGGTGCACATCAACGGCGGCCGGATCCCCACAGAGCACGAGGCGGTCGACTGGGCTCGCGAGGTCGAGCGGATGGGCGCCGGCGAGATCGTGCTGACCAGCATGGACGCCGACGGCACGAAGGACGGCTACGACCTGCCGATGACTCGCGCCGTGGCCGACGCCGTGGAGATCCCCGTGGTCGCCTCCGGCGGCGCCGGCTCGCCGGAGCACCTGCGTGCGGCGCTCGACGAGGGGGGGGCCTCGGCCGCCCTGGCCGCGAGCATCTTCCACTATCGTCAGTACGGAATCGGCGAGGTCAAGGACTATCTGTCCGAGCACGGAGTGCACGTCCGCAGGGTCGAGGCCCACGCCGGCCTCCATTGATCCGGATCCCGCCCCAACGAGCCACGTCCCGCGAATCGATTCCCGCCACTTCAGGCTCTCGCCGGAGGACTTCTTGCCCATGGCCACCGCGATCGAATCCATCGTCGAAGTTCCTGCAAGCGAGCCCGAGGCCAACAAGCTCTTCCGGATGGTGATGAAGCACAAGGGGTCCGACCTCCACCTGAAGGTGGGGCTTGCCCCCGCGATGCGCCTCTCGGGTGTCCTGCGCCAGATGCAGCTGCCCGAGCTGTCGGCCGCCGATATGGAACGGCTGATGTTCCCGCTGCTCAACCCGCGCCAGCGGAGCATTCTCGACGAGGAAGGGGGCGTCGACTTCGCCCACATCATCTACGACGGCAAGGACGAGACCCGGTTCCGCGTGAATCTCTTCAAGCAGCGCAGCCGGCTCAGCCTGGTCGCCCGCCGCGTGAATACGTCGATCCCCAACTTCGAGGGGCTCGGCCTGCCGCCGATCATGGCCGAGATCACCAAGTACGACCAAGGGATCATCATCCTGGCGGGCGTCACCGGCTCGGGCAAGAGCACCACCATCGCGTCGATGCTCCAGTTCATCAACGAGAACGAGCGCTATCACATCGTCACGATCGAAGACCCGATCGAATTCACATTCAAGGATGATAAGTCGATCATCAACCAGCGTGAGGTCGGCATCGACGTCATCAACTGGGACATCGCCCTGAAGCACGCCGTGCGCCAGGACCCCGACATCATCCTGGTGGGCGAGATGCGTGATCGCGAGACCTTCAGCGCGGCCATGCACGCGGCCGAGACGGGCCACCTCGTCTTCGGCACCATCCACGCCTCCAGCGCCCCGTCGACGATCAGCCGCATCCTGGACCTCTTCCCCCGCGACATGCACTCGGCCCTGCGGCAGTCGATGGCCTTCAACCTGAAGGCGGTCATCGCGCAGAAGCTGCTGCCGACCACCAAGGAATGGGCCGCCAAGGGTGTCGGCCGCGTGCCGACCGTCGAGATCATGCGCACCAACCCGACCGTGCGCAAGCTGATCTTGAACGAGGAAGACACCAAGCTGGGCGACGCCATCCGTATCGGCAAGGACGAGGGAATGATGGACTTCACTGAGAGCCTGCGGCAACTCTGCGTCGCCGAGAAGATCGAGCGATCGACGGCCTTCGAGGTCGCTCCGTCGCCCGAGACTTTGAAAATGGCCCTTAAGGGGATTACCATCTCCCAACCGGGTATCCTTTAAGCGTCCCGCGCGATTGCAGACGACGACGACACGAAGACGACGGTGCCCCCGCCCCCGTACGACCGCGAGGGTCGACGCGGGGCGGCCCCTGCCCCCGACCGAGGAAGGTGTGCGATGATCCGCCCGCGCCCCGTGATCGCGACGACCGCCCTGATCCTCCTGGGCTCGGCCGCCGGGGCCCATGCCTCCGAGCCCTGGGCCCTGCTCGCCCAGTCGGCGGCCATCGCCCCGTTCCGCGGCCCGGGCTTCTACCTGAACCTCTTCAAGTTCATCCCGGTCCTGGGCATCTACCTGCTCTGGGCCTGGACCACCTACTGGGTGGACGACGACACCCGCGAGCTGAACAACGTCAAGTTCGAGCTCTGGAATAGCGTCATCTTCGCCTCGGGCCTGCTCGGCCTGGCACTGGTGCTCTCCATTCCGATGTACCCGGTCGGCATCACCCTGCTGCTGCTGGCCTACTTCGTGCCGCTGCTCACCTACGTTTACGCCCGCAACCAGACGGTGCCCGACGACTCCAAGGTCCTCACCGCCTATCACCTGGGCGAGGTGGCCAACGGCCTGATGAACAAGGCCGGGATGAGGGGGATCTTCAACCGAGACACCGGCTCGTCCGACCGCTCGGGCCCGCCCATCGAGTTCGTCGGCAAGAGCCAGGGTGCCTCGAAGAACGACCCCGAACGGATCCGCCGCGCCGAGGAATCGAAGTCGTACATGGCGGCCAAGGAGCTGGTCTACGACGCCGTGCTGAGGCGAGCGACCGACATCCACCTGGAGCCCGACACCGAGAAGCTGGCCATCCGATACCGGATCGACGGCATCCTCCACGCCGCCGAGCCATTTGACCGGCCCACCGGCGACGCCGTCCTGAACGTCTTCAAGGTCCTGGCCGCGATGGACATCTCCGAGAAGCGTAAGCCGCAGGACGGCTCCTTCGGGGCGAAGCTAGAAGGCCGCGAGGTCGACTTCCGCGTGGCCACGTCCGGGTCGAAGGCCGGCGAGAAGATGGTCATGCGAATCCTGGACAACGCCTCCAGCGTCGGCCGGATCGACGAGGTCGGTCTGCGCCCCAAGCTGGTCGGCGAGATCCGTTCGCTGGTCACCCAGCCCCACGGGATGTTCCTCTGCTGCGGGCCGACCGGTTCGGGCAAGACGACCACGCTTTACGCCGCCCTGCGTGAGATCGACCGGTTCCAGAAGAACATCATCACGGTCGAAGACCCGATCGAGTATCACCTCGACAACATCACGCAGATGGAGATTAACACCAAGAGCGGCCAGACCTTCGCCGGCAGCCTGCGGTCGATCCTGCGGCAAGACCCCGACGTGATCATGATCGGCGAAGTCCGCGACCAGGAGACGGCCAACATCGCCTGCCAGGCGGCGACCACTGGCCACATGGTCTTCTCCACCGTCCATGCCAATGACACCGTCACGGCCCTCTTCCGCCTGCTCGACCTGGGCGTCGAGCCATTCATGATCGCCTCGGCACTCACCGCGGTGCTGGGCCAGCGGCTGGTGCGGGTCCTCTGCGAAACCTGCAAGGAGCCGTACAAGCCCAAGCCCGAGTTCCTCAAGAAGGCGAACCTGCCGGCGGACAAGGTCGACGTCTTCTACCGCAAGCCGGCCGAGATGCAGCAGGTCTGCCCGATGTGCGGCGGGACCGGCTACCTGGGCCGGACCGGCATCTTCGAGCTGCTGATCATCACCGAGCCGATCCGCGACATGATCCGCGAGAATCCCTCGATCAACGCGATCAAGGCAGAAGCCCGCAAGAACGGGATGATCTACCTCCAGGAAGACGGCCTCCGCCAGGTGATCCAGGGCAAGACCTCGATCGAGGAATTGCTCCGCGTCGTCAAATAACCGGGCCGCCCGGCGATCGCCAGGATTGTGGCTCGAATTCATCGTCCATCGGTCTGACTTCCGCGCGAGCGTGCCCCCGGGCCCCGCGTCCGACTCGCCCCTGAGGCCCACCGCCATGCCGCCGATGTTGATCGAGGTCGGAATCGTCGTCATCATGCTCGGCATGACCTACGCGCTGATGAGCGAAGGGCTCTGGGGCGCGGCGCTCATGTTCTTCAATGCCCTGTTCGCGGGCATGATCGCATTCAACTTCTACGAGCCCCTGGCGGCGATCATCGCCACCAACGTCTCGTTCCTCGAGAACTTCGCCGACTCGCTCTGCCTGATGGGGATCTACGCCGGCTCGCTGTTCGTCCTCCGCATCACCACCGACCGCATCGCGCCGGCGATGGTCCGGTTCCCTTCCATGCTGTATATGATCGGCGGGATCATCTTCGGGCTCGGCGCCAGCATCGTGACGATGAGCATCATGCTGCTGGCCTACGAGGCCTCGCCCGTCGACAAGAAGGTCTTCGGCTCGATCGATTACAAGTCGAAGCCACCGTTCGGCCAGGGGCTCGACCGATCCTGGCTCGGCTTCTTCCAGTTCGTCAGCGGCTACCCGTTCGCCCGCTATGGCAACGAGAGCCGCGACCGCGAGTTCGGCACCGCGCACGCCTTCGACCCGCACGGTCGATGGCTGATCGACCACATGGCAGCCCGTCCCCACGGCGACGAATCGGTCCTGGGCGATACCCCGGCCGACCCGAGTGCGGCCACCGGCGCCGCCCCGACCCCGGTCGGCGCCCCTGGCGGGCAGCAGGGTCAGATGCAAGGTCGCCCAGGGCCGGGGATTCCCGGAGGAACCGCCGGTGCCGTCGGGGGCCTGGCCCCGACGAATCCCTGACGATTTCGTTGACGAATCGTCGCAAGTCAATCGATCAAACTCAAACGCCGGCGGGGTCGCTCTCAGCGACCCTGGCCGGCGTCGCTCTTGCTCATCGACTTCAGCTCTTTCAGGTCGATTCGCATCTTCGAAGCCGCGCCCACGTTCGTTTGCTCGACCTGATAGAGGGCAACCTGGTTGGTCGTCGTCTCGACGACGCAAAGTGGGCTGACCCCGGCCAGCAGGCCGCTGGCCATCCCCAGCGACATCGGTGTCATCAGGAAGTGCGGCGTCGGGCCGACGGCCGGGTCGATCTTGAAGTCGGCGGCCAGATCACGCTCGGCGAACTCGCCCAGCATCTTGGTCGTCCCCGTCGGCTTGATCGCGGTCGCCGTGACGATCGAGTTGGGGACGGTCGCCAGCAGTCGCCCCCCTCGATAGTCGAGGAAATAGAGCGCGTCCTGGGTGACCTGAACCTTAAGGCCCTCATGGAACTGCGTCGACACCGACCCTGCGGTCAGGATCGAGTCGCCCCATCGATCGCCCCCCCCGGCTTTCAGCTGAGGGGAGGAAATCTGGCCCGTCAGCCAGCCTGCGAGGTAACCCAGGCCCAGGACGCAGAGCACGGGAACAGGGCGAGAGATGAGTCGAGGCATCGTCGGGTTCCTTCCCGGGAAACCAGGGATTTCCGCGTCGCGAAACGACGATCGCCCCGACGCATGGCGGTCCCGCGCCATTCTGCCCCGTCTCGCGGGATCGGTCCAGGCAAACCGGCGGGCCAGAAACCGGCGAAGCCCCGGCGCCAGGTTCGTGGGCGGAACCAGGGACCGGGGCTTCGGAACACCGAGTTAAGGCCTGGCTCAGCGGCGATTGGCCGGATTGGCCTTGCGCTGGACGAGCCAATCCTGCCAGTTCTTCAGGCCCGTGGCATCGGGCTTGTCGGGATCGAACTCCATGTCGTCGCGGCCGGTCAGGCGAATCAGATTGTCGACCGCCAGTTGCCTGACGGCAAGTTCGGGGGCATTCAGGTCGGCGACGAGCTGGGTGTAGGTGGCGTCGGCTTTGGACTCGGCCTCGGAGAACCCGAGGAGGAGCTTCTGGACGACCTCGCCGACCTCGTCTCCGAACACCTTCATGATCTCGGCCTGGAGGGCCTCGACACCGGGTCCTCCGCCCTGAAGCCTCCCGCGCAAGACTTCGATTGCGGTGGTCCTGGCGAGTGGGTCATTGGCCTTGTCGAGCGACGGGACCATCAGGGACCACTCGCCCAGCACGCCCAAGGTGGCGATGGCCACCTGGCGGACGTCCTTCTGGGTGTCGTCCATGGCCTCGGTCAACACGTTGATGGTGGGCCGGCCCTCCTTGAAGTAGGAGAGGAATTTCTCGCCGATCCCTTTGGCAAACGGGGTCGGCTCCGTGGCCAGGAACCAGGCGGGAAGCTCCTCATCGGTCTTGGTCGGCGCCCCCGCGTCGGCGGCTAGCTCGAAAACGCCAGGCCCTTTGAGTTCATGGACGGCATCGCCAATCGAGACGGTCGCGTTCCCTTCGGAAATGAGCAGGTCGAGGCTCGGTTTCCCTGCATCGTAGAACCGTTCAAGACCAACCCTGCCGTCGCGGGGCGGTGTGATCAAGACGTCGCCCACGGCCTCAGCCAATGCGAGCCGGGCGCCGTCGGCCAACGGCCCGATCAGGATCCGGCCCCGGTCGAGGTGGAGCCTCCCCTTCTGATCGGCCGTATTCGGCAGCGGATGAATCTCTCCGGCGCCGACCATCTCGAGCCGGGTCTTTCCAACCTGGAAGGTGTCGCGGAACGGGTCGAGATTGACGACCCGCTCGTCGGCCTTCAGGGCGTCTCCCTCCTTCATCCGGCCCCATTCCTTGGTCTCCTCGTCCTCACGCAAGACGACCCCGGGCGACTGGGCCAGGCCTCCGATCGCTCCCGCGGGAAGGTTCAGCAGGCCGGCGACCTCGGGCTCCTCGGTCGGTGGGGCGGGCTCGGGCTTGGCCTCGACCTTGGTCAGGGCGGGGGGAGGAACGTCGTTGGGCTTGGCGGCAGGCTTCACCTCCGGCTTCGGAGCCTCGGCAATGGCCGGGATTTCGTCCCTGGATACGGCAGGGCCTCGATCCGAGGGGAGGCTGTACAAGGCCGAGGCCAGTAGCACGCCGATGAGCGCGACGGCGAGGGCGGCCGGCCCGAACCGCTCGATCGGGCCCCGCTGGCTCGCCTCCAGAGGGGCGAACGTCCTGGGCTCAGGAGCGGACGAGACGTGGTGAGACTTGACCACCGGCGGGACGGGGGCCTTCCGGATCGTCTGCTGAGTCACCGCCTCACGCCCCTTCACCAGGCGGTACATCCGCTGCCTGGCCTCGGGCGGAACCTTCGCCTTGTGCCCGAGCAAACTGAGGATCTGGTGGACACTGGCCGCCTCGGCAAGCTGGACGTCCGAGGTCAGGCAGATCCGCTCGAACTCGTTCACCTGATCGGCGGGCAGCGTATTGTCGATGTAGGCCGCAACCACGTTGGGGTCGGAGGCCTCGGGGCCCGTCGGCACCGTCAGACGACGCTGGCGGGTGACACGGTGGGTCCGATCCACGAGGTCACGCGCGAATTGACTGTCCTTGACCAGCTGGCCAATCTCGCGGACTTGCGACGGCGAGAGCGTGTCGTCTAGCCAGGCCAGGAGCGTTCGGAGTGTCAGTCTCATCTCGGTGCGTCCCGCGGGTGTCCGGTCGATCGCGTTTCCTTGTTAGTGCGATCTCGGGACGTAATCCGTCGAGAAATCCGGCCGGAATTTCGACGAGGGCCGATCAGAGGCTTCTCGGCCCGGCCGACTTCACCCTGTAAACATGAAACAGGCGATCGCCGTCGGCCGCCCCGTGGATCGGCTCGAACGATTCGGGATGGGCGACGGCCCAGGCCTCCTCAATCGGGAAACCATCGGGGGTCGCCGCGTTGTGCTCCCCTTCACCGAGATTCACGCGGGTCGTCACCAGAATCTGGATTCCGGCCTGCTCCAGGTTCGCCAGCCAGGCGGCGTAGTCCGGGTGCATCCGGTCCCAGCCGGGCCTCGAGTTGGGCCAGTTGGGTAGGCCTTCGGCAACGCCCCGCCGATGGTAGTCATGCATCAGCCAATCGGCATGATCGTCAACATTCACGTACCTGACGTCGTTTCGCAACCGCTGTCCGAACAAGTAGTAAGGGATATTGGTGCCGGCATAAGCGATGCGAGCCCCCGCCGAGGGCATCCGCTCCTCGAGGGCCAACCAGCCGCCGACGTGATCGCGAAATGATGGGTAGAACCGCAAGATCGACGCCTTCCCCGCGGGCCAATCGACGGCGACCGCTGCCAGAATGACCCCCAAGGGGACCAGAGACGCCACCCACCGCCGCGTCACGGTCGGTCTCGCCGAGGCCCACAACCAGGACAGGCCGATCAGCGCCGCGCCGAAGCCTAGCCAGAGATGCTCGACCCGGGCGGTCGTCTGCCGACCGATGTCGACCATCGCGGGCACCATGTTCGGAATCTGAGGCGAGAGGTCCCAGGGAATCGCCGCCTCCACGTTGGCGAACGGCCATGTCTGGGGCGTGATCAAATGGGCAACGAGCAGGACGAGGCCCAGCCATCGTAGGAGCGTCGATCGATCGAGGAGGAGTGCCAGCGGTGCGACCGCCAGTCCGATCCCTTGCAGCATGAAACGCTGCTGGGTCCGGTACGGGATCAGCAGCCAGTAGAGTGCCACGTTGGCGATCGCGCCCACGCAGATCCAGGTCAGCACCGGCCTCGCCCTCCGGCTCCCGATCCCGAAGAGAATCGCGGCGAACCAGAGCGGCAGCATCCGGGGGTCGGTCACGGCGGCGAGGATGTCGACGAACGCGCGCCAGTCGGCCATCGGGCGATAGTAGACGCTCCGGGTCATGGCCTCGGAGTCGAACCAGCCCGAAAGCAGCACCAGCCCACCGACCCGAATTTGCAGGGGATAGAGCGGATTGCCCGTCAACCAGACGTTGCGGGCCCACCAGTAAGCCGGGATGACGAGCGTCCAGCCGAACAGTGTGGCTAGTTCCAGACGCCTGGTGCGCGCCGATTTGCAGGATTGGCGGGCGACAGACCAGGCGATCAAGGCGAGCATGGGCGGGACGAAGACTGTCCCGGTCGGCTTGGTCGCCCAAGCCCCTCCCGTCGACAGGGCACCCAGGGCCAGGGAGGCGGCCCCGTCATCGCCGAGCGCGAACCTCGCGAAGAAGTAGGCCGAGGCCAGATAGGCGGCCACGAAGATCACGTCGACGTTGGGCTCGAAACCGAAGAGCAGGAGCGGTGCACCCGTGAGGAACCAGGCCGAGGCCAGGGCCGAGGAGTCGGCCGAGGCGCCCATTCGCCGAGCCAGCCCGTAGGCCGCGAATCCCGCGAGGATCAGGAACGGGGCCTGTCCCACCTTGGCGAGCTGCTCCCCTCCATACCCGGCCACCAACCAGGCAAACCAGGCATCCCCGGCCGCCGGGAAGTAGGTCGCGGCACTCTCGCCGAACGGGATCGGGACGAGCGTCAAAGCTTCCGCTTTCCACCAGCGTACCGCAAAGTAGAGGTGATAAATCGGACCGTCGCTCACCACCTTTACGCCGTAGACGAGCGAAGGGGTGAGCAGAACGAGGCAAGCCCACCAGGTCGAGACGATTGACGCGACCCCGATCGGCCCGAGCTTGCCCGCGGGCAGGCCCGCGTCGGGCTCGTCCAGTGTGCCGCGCACGAGACGGCCGCCGATCCCCGTGGCAAGCCCCAGCGTCGCCCAGCCGACGAGCGGCCATCGGCCGAGGAACCCGGTGGCCCCCAGAACCTCGACCCCCAGGACCGCCCAGGACCAGGCCAGCACGCCCGCCGCGATCGCGCGGGGCAGCCCACCTCGCTGGCGAAAGCACGACCGCGCCGCGATCCAGGCGCCCAGCCCGAGCAGCGAGTTCAACAGGACCGAGACCGCGAGACCCATCGCTGACCGCCCCCCCGCGACCGACCTTCTCGCTTTTGGGGCCCGCCGCTAGAATCGGCGCCGGCCGATGGGGACGAAGTCGCCCTCTCGGCATCCCCTCATCGATCAATGGAGGCCGGTCGAATGCTCGGTGCCACCCTGGGCGCGAAAGACTACCTCGATCGCGTCTGCCTCGAGATTGGCCGCCTCGACCTGGGCCAGGTTGAGCAGGTCTCGACTCTCATCGAGAGGGCCTACCACGCCGGCCGATTCGTCTTCATCTGCGGCAACGGAGGCTCGGGCGCCAATGCGTCGCACCTCTGCGAAGACCTGGCTAAGTGTACCTTGCGTGATTTCGAACGCCAGAAACGCCTGAAGGTCCTCAGTCTAACAGACAACACCGCCGGCATCATGGCCTGGGCGAATGACGAGGGCTACGACCGGATCTTCATCGAACAGTTGAAGAATCTCGCCGGTCCCGGCGACCTGCTCCTTGCCATCTCGGGCTCGGGCAACAGCCCCAATATCCTCAAGGCGGTCGACTGGGCCAACGCCAACGGCCTCGAGACGGTGGGCATCACCGGCTTCGGCGGCGGCGCGCTCAAGGGACTCGCCCAACACAATCTGCACGTCCCCATCGACGACATGGGCATCGTGGAGTCGGTCCACCAGGTCGCCTTCCACTGGATCATCGACGACATGTACCGGCGAATCTCGGGGCCGGTCACGGCGCCCGCCCTGTCCCGCTGAACCGTGGCCCAGCAGAGGACCCCGCCCATGCTCCTCGGCATCGAGATCGGCGGCACAAAGCTGCAACTCGGAGTCGGCGGCGCCGACGGCAAGATCGACGGGCTCGAACGCCTCCAGATCGATCCTGCCCGAGGCGCCGCCGGAATCCTCGCCCAGATCGAGTCCGCCATCGAGCCCTTACTCCTCAAGGTCGGGCTCGGCCGAGGCGACATCGAGGGGGTCGGGATCGGGTTTGGCGGCCCGGTGGATTCCGCCTCGGGTGCCGTGATCAAGTCGCACCAGGTCGATGGATGGGATGACTTCCCACTCGCCGACTGGTTCTCATGGTTGCTGAAGACGAGCCGGGTCTCGATCGAGAACGATGCCGACACCGCGGGACTGGCCGAGGCCCGCATCGGTGCCGGAGCGGGGACCTCGCCCGTTCTCTATGTCACCATCGGCAGTGGAGTCGGCGGCGGCCTGATCTTAGACGACCGGATCTATCGGGGCTGGGGGGGAGGCGCGACCGAAATTGGCCACCTCCGGATTGGTGACGGAGACGACCCGCCGACGCTCGAATCCATCGCTTCAGGCTGGGGGATCGGGGAAAAGGCCCGGCGATTGGTCGAGCAGAACATCCGCGAAGGGGGGACTGGCGGTTCCATGCCGGGCCTCGCGGCTGGACCGACAGATCGGATCAACGCCGAGATCGTCGCCCGCGCGGCCTCCCAGGGCGATCCGCTCTCCCTGGCCGTCCTCAAGGACGCGACCCACGCGATGGCCATCGCCCTCGGGCATGCAACCACGCTCCTGGCCCCGCGCACGATCGTGCTGGGTGGCGGGGTCTCGCTCATGGGCGAAGAACTCTGGTTTGAACCCATTCGGCGCGAACTCCACCGGCGCGTCTTCGGTCCATTTCGCGGGACCTATCGACTAGTGCCGGCCTCGCTTGGCGAGCGAGTCGTCGTCCACGGCGCCCTGATCCTGGCGGGCAGTGCCGCCTGAGCGTGGGACTTCTGCCCCGTCGTCTGGCAGTCGAGCCTCGAATCGAGGCGATCACGGCCCGGCGACTCTGGGAGAATTCGCCTGCTTAAACTGTCCCGAGCGGGTCGCGAACGGAAAACGAGGCGCTCGGCCAATCCACCCCAGATCTTCAAAATTTCGTTGGCGGAAGGCTTTGCGATGCATACTGGTGTCGAGGTCTCCGTGATTGATGAAAAACGTCCTCCTTGACGATCACGAGGTTGGCGAATAAATACCACTCGGCCCAAGGTTTGCTCTGCGTCTTTTGTTCCTCATCGGAACGCGTCTCGGGGTTCCCGCTTTTCGTCAATTGTCCGCGTGGCGAGACGACTTACGTCAAGTCACGTGGCAACCGTCCTGAAGACCGAATTTCCATGATTTTGGAATTCGCCCTTTACGACTAACAAAAAAGCGTAAGAATCCCCTGTCCCTTGAACGTTGCGGAGTTTTTCCGACTGCGTGGAAAACAAAACGCCGTGATCGATCGTTTAGCTTAGTAGAGGTCGTCCCCAAGCCACGGGGCGATCTTGGCCAAGGATGGGTCCACCCTCCTCACGACAAGGGGCTCGCCATGACATCGAAGCTGGCCGAAACCCAACTCTGGCAGCGCAACCTTGCGTCGCTGATCCGTTCGGGTTTATTCACGAGTGCCTTGGTCGGTGAGCTTCACGGCTTACATACCGTGGTCGGTCTCTACGGTGATGGGACGTGTTCGGCGCCCCTGGCGAAGTACGGCGACTCCAGGCGAGCGGCCGATGCGGCCGAATTGGTCAATAACCTCGCCCAACGCACCTTGAACGCCGACTCGAACTGAGCCATCGACGACTCGATCGAGCGTCCGCACTTTCAACAACGATCCCGCAGGGCCTCGGCGACCACGCCGGGGTCCTGCGGTTTTTTCTTGCGCCCATTCACGCTCGGTGGCCGTGGCAAGACTCGGCCGCCGGTGCTTCGAGTCGCCCTTGAGCGAAACCTTGGCGTCGCCCGTGAAGTTAAGCTCGAACTTCACGGGCCTCGCATCGTTTCTTCACGATCCTTAATGAACGAGCGGATACGATGGAGCCGCGGGGCAACGGATCCAGACTCAATGGCCGGAAGAAGGCGACCGTCGATGTCGAATCCCCGTATCCTCGTGATCGAAGACGAGCGAGCGCTCCTCGAAGTCCTGGCGTATAACCTCGAACGCGAAGGGTTCGAGGTGATGACGGCCACCGACGGCCAGGACGGCCTCAGACAGGCGCAGCTCAAGCTGCCCGACCTGGTGGTGCTCGACCTGATGCTGCCGGTGATGCCCGGCCTGGACGTCTGCAGGGCCCTCAAAGGGGAGCCCAGGACGCGGGCGATCCCGATCATCATGCTGACGGCCAAGGCGGAGGAGTCCGACGAGCTGATCGGCTTTGCGCTGGGGGCCGACGACTACGTCACCAAGCCGTACAGCCTGAAGGTGCTCGTCCAGCGCATCCGCAAGGAACTGCGCAGGGACCACCGCCAGGACCAGTCGGCCCAGGTCATCGAGAGTCAGGGGGTCGTCGTCGACCGCCAGCGACATCGGGCGACCGTCCCCGAGGGCGAGCTGGTGCTCACGCCGACGGAGTTCCGCCTTCTTGAGGTGCTGCTGAGGCAGCCGGGACGTGCCTTCAGCCGTCACGAGCTGATGGACGCGGCCATTGGCGAGGACGCCATTGTCCTGGAGCGGACCATCGACGTCCACGTCAAGAGCCTGCGGAAGAAGATGGGCGAGACGGCCGACCTCATCGAGACGGTACGCGGCGTTGGATACCGATTCCGCGAGCCGGGCTCGAGCCCGAATTCGGATGAAGACTGACCAGGGGCTCCAGCACCGTCGTCGGTGTCGCGGAGAGGACGACTTCGGAGTTGACCCGGCGACCCGGCGCAGCCACGGGGCGAGCGCGGCCGTCGACCAGCTCGGCCCGGACGACGGAGACCGTTCGCGGGGCTTCGATTCCCAGGCGGACCTGCCCCCCCTCGAGTCGAACCACGGTGACGCAAATCTCGTCGCCGATGTACAGCTTTTCCATGAGCTTGCGCGTTAACACCAGCATGGTGCGGCTCCTAGGTCGTTCGCAGATCGGCCCGAACGCCCCGGACGGGGCGGCCTCGGCCATCGGTTGGTTTATGCCCTCGACGTGCGGTCGGGGCGTCTGCAAGAACACTAGCTCGCATCCGACCAACCCGATAAAAAATGCGGGATGTTGGCCTTCGAAGAACCAACCGAACCGTGAGGGCCGGTCCGCGCGCACCACCGGGGCCTCGCCCGTCTGGTAATTGTCGGGCCCAGCCCCGACAATCGTGGGCCTTCGACGCGTCGGCGGCCGCGCGACCCCCCTGACGGGCCGCCGTCCGCGGCGCCCCTCCCTACGTCGTCCTCGAGCCCGCAATTATGTCGCACCCATCGGTCATCATCATCGGGTCGGGCTCGGCCGGCCTTACCGCCGCCCTCTATACCGCCAGGGCCAACCTCGCCCCGATCGTCTTCGAGGGGAAGGAGCCGGGTGGCCAGCTCACCTGGACCACCATCGTCGAGAACTTCCCGGGCTTCCCCGACGGCATCAACGGCCCCGACCTGATGGAGCAGATGCGCAAGCAGGCGCAACGCTTCGGCGCCGACACCCGGTTCGAGACCGTCACCAAGGTCGACTTCTCCAAACGCCCCTTCCGCGTCTGGGCCACCGAAGACCCCAAGGACGAGAACTCGGCCGTCGTCGAGTACAAGGCCGACGCCGTCATCATCGCCACAGGCGCCTCGGCCCGCCTGCTCGGCCTGCCCAGCGAGTGGGAGTTCATGGGCTTCGGCGTTAGCACCTGCGCAACCTGCGACGCGGCCCTCTACCGCAACCGCGAGGTCGCCGTCGTCGGCGGCGGTGACACGGCCGCCGAGGAGGCGAACTTCCTCACCAGATTCGCCAGGAAGGTGACGCTTATCCATCGCCGCGACGACTTGCGCGCCTCCAAAATCATGCGCGAACGCGTCCTGGCCAATTCCAAGATCGAGCTGGCCTGGAACACCGAGGTCGAAGAGGTCCTTGGAGCCCGCGAGCCGTACAAGGTGGTCGAAGGGGTCCGCCTCAAGTCGACCGACGACGGATCGAAGCGCGAGTTGAAGCTCGACGGGCTCTTCCTGGCCATCGGCCACGTCCCCAACACGTCGGCCTTCGAGAAGCAGCTGGCGATGAACGCCGAGGGCTATCTGTTCAACCGGACCTCCCTGGCCTGGAAGGATGCCGGCGGCCCGGCCGACTGGCACGAGAGCTTCCCCGAATTCGGCACCAGCACGAGCATCGAGGGGGTCTTCGCCTGCGGCGATGTGGTGGACACCCACTACCGGCAGGCGATCACCGCCGCCGGCTCGGGCTGCGCCGCCGCGATCGACTGCGAGAAATGGCTGGAACTTCAGGGCGAATGAAGTCGCTCACGGTGCGTCGTTTTCGCCCAGACCACCTCGTGCGACGGGATGGGATGGGCAACCGGTGACGGCCGTGGTAGACCTTTCGCCTTTTGCAGGTCCGTTGACTACAATGATTTCGTCCGAATCGCCCGATCGCCACTCAGGCGGGCGGCCGTCGGCCTTGCCGCAACATCCACGGGAACGGAAACGTATGGAGAGCCGACCGCCTCAAGAATCGCCCAAGAAGGCGCCCGCCAAGCCGCGCAAGGCCCCGAGCCCCGGAGGCGCGCAAACGCCCCCCTGGCTCTGGATCTTCGTCGTCGGCATCGTCGGCCTGTTCATTTATATGATCAAGCCCCGCGACGAGACGGTCGTCGACTTCAGCCCCTTCTTCACCGAGCAGGTCGACAAGGACAATATCGAGAGCCTCGTTGTCATGGGCAACGAGGTGAAGGGGAAGCTTCGCGTCAAGACGAAGTACAACCCCCCGTCTCCCGCACAGACCGTCGACGTCGACAAGTTCGTCGCCTATCTGGCCCGGGACGAGTCGATCGACCCGATCATCGCCAAGCTTCGCTCGACCGAGAAGGTCAACGGCCACGATCGGCGACTCGTGCGGATCCAGGGGAGCCCCCGCGACACGGCCAATAGCCTGGTCTGGGCGACCCTCCTGCTGCCGACCTTCCTGATCTTCGGGCTCGTCTACTTCATGATGCGCCGGGCCCGCGACCAGTTCGACGGCGGGATCCTGGGCAACTTCGTGAAGAGCCCCGCCAAGCGGCACGACAAGTCCAAGAGCCGGACCACCTTCGAGGAGGTCGCGGGCCTCGAGAACGCCAAGATGGAGCTTCAGGAGATCGTCGAGTTCCTGAAGAACCCCGAGAAGTTCCAGCGCCTCGGCGGCCGGATCCCCAAGGGGGTCCTCCTGATCGGCCCTCCGGGCTCGGGCAAAACGCTGCTGGCCCGCGCGGTGGCCGGCGAGGCGGGGGTCCCTTTCTTCTCGATCTCGGGATCGGAATTCATCCAGATGTTCGTCGGCGTGGGCGCCAGCCGCGTCCGCGACATGTTCAAGACGGCCAAGGAATCGAGCCCCTGCATCCTGTTCATCGACGAGATCGACGCCGTCGGCCGGGTCCGAGGCGCGGGCCTCGGCGGCGGGCATGACGAGCGCGAGCAGACCCTCAACCAGATCCTCACCGAGATGGACGGGTTCTCGCCGAATGAGAGCGTCATCGTCCTGGCCGCCACCAACCGGCCCGACGTCCTCGACCCCGCGCTCCTGCGACCCGGCCGGTTCGACCGCCACGTCACCGTCGACCGCCCGACCCGCAAGGGGCGGATGGAGATCCTCAAGGTCCACACCCGGAACATCCCGCTGGCCGATAATGTCGACCTCGACTACATCGCCAAGGGGAGCGTCGGGATGAGCGGTGCCGACCTGGCTAACCTCGTCAATGAGGCGGCCCTGCTGGCCACACGCCTGGACAAGCCCGCCGTCGACATGGACGACCTGGACGCCGCCCGCGACAAGATCATCATGGGGGCCAAGCGTGAGGAGGTCATCACCGAAAAGGACAAGCGCCTGACCGCCTACCACGAGGCCGGCCATGCGCTGGTCGCCTGGTTCATCCCCCAGGCCGACCCAGTTCACAAGGTGACGATCATCCCCCGAGGACGTTCCCTGGGCGTGACCCACTTCCTCCCCGAGGAAGACCGGATCGGCATCAACGCCGGCGAGGTCCTCGCCCGCCTGGCGGTCGCCTTCGGCGGCCGTGCGGCCGAACGCCTCGTCTACGACGAGTTGACCGCGGGCGCCGCCAATGACCTGAAGCAGGCCACCCGTATGGCCCGGATGATGGTCACCCAGTGGGGCATGAGCGAGCGGGTCGGGCCGATGTTCTTCCGCGAGGGCGAGGAGCATCCGTTCCTCGGCCGCGAGATGGGCGAGACCCGGGACCATTCCGAGCACACCGCCCAGCTCATCGACGAGGAAGTCGTCCGGATCCTCCGCGAGGCCGACGAACGTGCCTACCTCCTCCTGAAGGAGCATCGCGACGAGATGGAACGCCTCACCGAGGCGCTCATCGAGCGCGAGGTACTCACCGTGGGCGAGATCGAGGAGTTGATCGGCAAGCGTCCGAAGGGGGCCGAGCCGTCCCCGAAGGACGCCGTGATCGCCTCGATCGACAACCCCGACTCCCTCGGTTAAGCTGGCCACCCGGCCGTGCGGATGCGGCCCCCGAGTCGAGACTCGGGGGCCGCTCTCGCGCGCCGATCGGGCGAGGCCGCCCAGGGGGTGTCCGGGGGTCGGACGCCAGGGGCCGCTTCGCCGCCCGCTTCGTCCGTGCGCCGACCACGTGCGCCCGACGCTCGCCGAGGAGCCCCCGCCGTGCCCGCCGCAACTCCCTCATCCGCCCCCGCCGTCGTCTGCGCCGGGATCATCGTCGCCGACCACCTCTGCACCCCGATCGACCACATCCCGGCCGCCGGCGAGCTCGTCCCCGCCGATGAGCTGGTGCTGAACATCGGCGGTTGCGCCACCAACGCCGCGATGAACCTGACCCGCCTGGGCGTGCACGCCACCGTCTGCGGCAAGGTGGGCGACGACGTCTTCGGTCGGTTCGTCGCGCAGACCCTCACCGACGCGGGCGTCGACGTCGGAGGGATCCGCATCGACCCCGACCGGGCCACCAGCCAGTCGCTCATCATCAACGTCCGCGGCCAGGATCGCCGGTTCATCCATGCCGTCTCGGCCAGCAAGGGGTTCGTGGCTGCCGACATCGACGCGGCGCTCGCCGCGGGGATGCCGAAGGTCCTCTACGTCGGCGGCTACCTGATCCTACCCGGCCTCGACCCCGCCGCGCTCGCCGACCGATTCGCCAAGGTCCGCGCCTCGGGCGGCTGGACGATGCTGGACGTGGTGACCACCGGCCCTGGCAATCACCTCGACCTTCTCCGCCCGGTCTTGCCGCAGACCGACCTCTTCCTGCCCAACACCGACGAGGCCGCCATCATCCTGGGCGAGCACGACCCCGTGCGGCAAGCCCTGGCCTTCCGCGCCATGGGCGCCCGACGGGTCGTCATCACCTGCGGCGACAAGGGTTCCGTCGTCGCCTCCGAAGGGTTCAACGCCCGCGTAGGCGCCTACCCGGTGAACTTCGTGGACGGATCCGGCGGGGGCGATGCCTTCGACTCCGGCTACATCGCCGGCCTTGTCGACGGCCTCCCAGAGCTGGAATGCCTCAAGCTCGCCAGCGCCGTCGGAGCAAGCTGCGTCCGCGCCGTCGGAACCACCGCTGGCGTCTTCAACCGCGCCGAGGCAGACGCGTTCATCGCTCAGCACTCCCTGTCGGTCGAGACCTTCTAGGCGGTCATCGCCTGGGTGAGAGGGGTACAAGGGGCGGGCTGCGCATCGATGCGAAGGTGCCCGTCCCTCGTTCCCGGGGGTCGCAGTTTTGAGGCCGCCATGCCCCACCGCCTCCCCTTCCCCCGATCGATCAGCGACCGGATCATGGCCCCCTACGTCGCCCTCGCCCTGGCAAGCGTCGGCGGCACCGCGCTGGCGTGTGCCTCGTGGGCTGGGTCTCAGGCTCGCACCCAGTTCCTCGAACGCGGTCGTGGCATCGCGCAGACCCTGGCCCGCTCGAGCTTCCCCTGGACCGGACCGGTGCTCGGCCAGCTCAAAGGGCTCGGCGGGGCCGAGTTTGTCCTCCTGAGCAACGGCGGCCAGCTTCTGGCGAGCACCCTCTCGCCCTCGGCGTCCGACGTCCGGGCTCTCGCCGCCAACCTCCCGCGCCCGCCCGATTCGACCTCTTTCGAACGGGAATGGACCAGCGGCGGCGAACGCTTCAGGGTCTCAGTGCTCGACCGGCCGACAGACCGCGGCGGGCCGAGTCGCCTGGTCATCCTGCTTCCCGAGGCGGGCCTGAACGACGCCGCCCGAGATGCAAGCCGCGCCGCGATCGTGCCGGGCTTGGTCGCCGCGGTGATCGCCGCCTGGCTGGCAAGCCGGATCGCCGCGGGCCTCTCTCGCCCGCTCTCGGCGGTGCTGGACGCCATCCGCCAGGTTGGCCGGGGCGACCTGGAGCCGACCGGCTTGCCCATCGGCCGCAGCGATGAGATCGGCGAACTCGCCGAAGGGGTGGCGCAGATGGCAGGCTGGCTCCGCAAGCTGCAAGACGAGCAGGCGCGGACCCATCGGTTGCAGCTCATCCAGCAGGTCAGCGCCGGCCTGGCCCACGAGCTGCGCAATCCCCTGACCGCCGCGCGGATGACCCTCCAGATCGACCTGGAACGCAACCCTCGCCGCGACGACCAGCCCGTGCGCATCGCGCTCGACGAACTCGCCAGGATGGAGCGTCAGGTCAAGCGGTTCCTCCAGATCGCCCGGCCCGAGCCGCAGTCGATCGAGCCCGTCGACCCGGGCGCACTCCTCGAACGCTGCGCCGCCAGCCTGGCGGCCACCGCCTCGCATCAGGGGATTCTCCTGGATGTCGAGCTTGCCGATGACCTCGCGCTCATCCAAGGCGATGCCGACCAGCTCGCCCAGGTCGTTACCAATCTCGCGGGCAATGCGCTCGACGCCACCGGCCCCGGCGGGCGCGTGACGCTGGCCGCTTCGATGGATGCGGGCCAGGTCTGCATCGACGTGCTCGACAGCGGACCGGGGGTTCCCGAGGGATCCGCCGGCCGGATCTTCGAACCATTCTTCACCACCAAGCCCGAGGGCGTCGGCCTGGGCCTGGCCCTCTGCGCCGCGCTCGTCCGCGAGCACGGCGGTACAATCGGTTACAGTCGGGTGGGGGGCCGCACAAGGTTCAGGGTCGGTCTGCCGGCCACGGCCCCCATGGAGAAGGGAGACGCAACGGCATGGCCTACGTGATGGTCGTCGACGACGAGCCGAGCATCTGCTGGGCGTTCCGCGAGTTCCTCACCGGCGACGGTCACCGCGTCTCGATCGCGTCCACGGCCGAGCAGGCCATCGAAGACGCCCGCGTCGCACCCCCGGACGTCGTCCTCCTGGACGTCCGCCTTCCTGGCCTCGACGGCCTCTCGGCCCTGGCACGCCTGAAAGGGCTCTGTCCGACCACACCGGTCGTCATCATGACTGCCCACGGCACGATGCAAACCGCCGTCGACGCCGTCCGAGGTGGCGCCTTCGACTACCTCCCCAAGCCGTTCGACCTCGATCAGGTCCGTCGCCTCGTCCGCCGTGCCATCGACTCCCGCGAGGCCCCGTCGCAGCCCGACCGCCGCGACGAGACCCCGGGCCTCATGGTCGGCCGCAGCGCCCCGATCCAGCAGGCGTTCAAGCAGATTGCCATCGCTGCGGCCTGCGCCGAGCCGGTCCTCATCACCGGCGAGAGTGGCACGGGCAAGGAACTCGTCGCCCGCGCGATCCGCCAGCATTCCGACCGTGCGTCCCAACCGTTCGTCCCGGTTCATCTCGCCGCCCTGCCCGATTCGCTGGCCGAGCGCGAGCTGTTCGGCCACGAGCGAGGTGCGTTCACCGGCGCCGACGCCTCGTCTCCCGGCCTGCTCGACCGGGCCGCCGGTGGCACCATCTTCTTCGATGAGATCGCCGAGACCCCCACCCTTCTCCAGGCCAAACTCCTGCGCGTGCTGGACGGCGGCGAGTATCGGGCCGTGGGCGGAGGCCCCGATCGCCATCTCCGCGCCCGGGTCATCTCGGCCACCAACCGCGACCTCGCCGACTGGGCCCGCACCGGTCGCTTCCGCGCAGACCTCTACTATCGCCTGGCCGTCCTCACCATCCACCTCCCCCCGCTGCGCGAACACCCCGACGACATTCCCCTGCTCTGGGACCACTTCGTCGGCCGGATCGTCGCCTCCCCCTCTGCCCCTCTCGACCCGGATTCCAAACTCGGCCTGGCCCTCCTCGCCCACGACTGGCCCGGCAACATCCGCGAGCTTCGTAACGCCGCCGAGAACGCCGCACGAGCCGCGCAGGGGGGCAGGATCCACGTCGACCACCTCCCCGCCTCCGTGACCACGCATCCGATCATTCAGCCGGAAAACCCCGCCGACGACCTCTCCAGAACCATCGAGGAATGGGCCGCCGCCCGCGTCGACGTCGCCGAGACCGAGGGCACGCCCCTGCACGAGGCCTTCGTCCAGGCCGTCGAAGGCCCCCTGCTCCGCACACTCTACACCTGGTCCCACGGCAACCAGGCCCGCATGGCCCGGGTCCTGGGCCTGCACCGCACCACCCTCCGCCAGAAACTCCGCCGCCTCGGCCTCGACCGCCCCTGATCCGGGCGGCCGAGATGAATGTCGCGGCGACGAAGACCGATCCCAAACAGCAATTACCGGGCGTGAGGATGCCGGCCTATCGCAGGAATCGGACCTGACGGATTGTCGTTCAACTCGGTGACGGATCGACTCCGAGCTGCGACCTGACAGCGTCGAGATGCTCGTCTTGGCCGCTCGTCAGCGCGAACAAGGCATATTTGATGGGGAAGGCGGAGAGCCTCTCGCCGATGTGGCCATGCATGCCCGGCCATGTCCGGCCGCCTGCCTGGTCATATACGGCCAGGAGACGATCGAGGCCTTCCTCGCCGAATCCCATGAGATGGAAGATGAAGTCGATCGAGGGGTCATTCACCTCGGCCTCGGTCCAGTCCAGAATCCCCGTCGCCCTCGAGGTTTCATCAACGAGGACGTGACCGACGTGAAGGTCACCATGGACTAGTGTCGTGAACGGAGGCCACGACGCGTCGTCATCGAGCCAGGCCCGCCATCGGCGGTCGAGTCCTTCGCCGACCCCGATCTCGCGTTTCACCCGATCAAGGTCGTCGGCAACAGACCGCCGCGCCTCCTCCGGCGATGAGACCTTCAGCCCGGCCGCGTCAGCCTCGGCGGGATCGATCCCGTGCAGCGCCGCGAGAGCACGGGCGAGGCTCCCCACGAATGCTGTGGACTCCTTATCGATATTCCATGTCGGCACCTTGGTCGCCGGATCCAGGGTCACGGCAGTCGTGCCGGCCAGGCGCGGATAGGCGATTAGCTCCGGCGTGATGATCCGCCAATCGGGGACCTCAACCGGCAGCCTCCCCTTGAGGAGGTCAAGGACGCGTGCCTCGTTCTCGGCCCGCCGGATGACATCAGGACGGCGGGGAACCCTCAGCACCCAGGGCGTGCCCCCCGTGTCGGTCGCCAGGCCAACGCGGAAATCGAGGCCGAGGTCAATCAACTCGATCTCGCCGTCCAGCGCGAGTCCACGATGTCCAGCGATCGCCGCGACGGACTCCTCGTCGGACTGCCTGGATTCTGATCTCGTCATTGATTTCTCCCATGCCGCGTGGACGACTACCTGACACCTTCAGGGCGAACCACCGTCAATCAACAGTCCTTCCGCGACCCTCTGTCCACGAAACTCTGACGTTCCTCGGGCCCGCCCAACACGGTGGAGCACGACGAGCAAAATGACAGATCCATCGACTACCATGAGAGTGTCACTCGCCCAGGTCGACACAGACGTCGCGGTCGGGTTCGCGGAATCAGGCCCCAGATCCATCACCATCCGAGACCTGACCCCGCCGTCTCGCCCTGCGGCGCGAGGGTCGAGTTCGATTCAATCCTGATCCGGAGATGCTTCCCCGAAATTCATGAACACATCGGCCATGCTGCGCAGGTGCTGCCGTAGATCATCAGGCCAGGCCTTGATCTGCTCTTCGAACCGTCGGGCATCGCCCGCGAACAAGGCCCGGCTCGCCTCCTCGAATCCAGGTCGATCGCCGGCCATGGCCGACATGAAGCGATAAGCCGCCTCGGTCGCCCTCCTGGTTCGGTCCCGCGACTCGTTCTCTCGCCTGGCCACTTCGACCAATTTGCGAAGAGCCACCGACGCGCCGCCGGGTTGTCCGTTGAGCCATTCCCAATGGCGCGGCAGCAGCGTGACCTCGCGGGCGACCACCCCCAATTTCGGCCGACCCGGCCCGCGCGTCGGCCCCGGCTCCTCGGGCCTTTCGGCAACGGGCCCATCGTCTGGAGTCGGTGGTAATAGCCTCTCCCGCACTTCCTCCGCGGTCCCGCGCAAGTCCCAATCGACCTGCTCGCCCGTCGAGTCGTCAAAGATGAGCACGGCCCCACTGGCCCCACGCTCGACGACGTCCCTTGTCAACAACGCCACCTCGGCCCGGTCCCCCGACGCGATGCGTCTGGCTCCCTCAAACGCCGTGTATCCCGACCGCTCGCCGCCATCCATCGTCGTGCCTCCCCGTGAATTGTCGCTCTCGACAGAATATTACCCGGATCAAACCCGAAATCAATATCATCCGGGTAAAATCGATTCGCGACGCCTTCCCGGGCATGATGCTCGGACGATGGATGCTTGACGGCGAACGTGCGGAATTGGTGGGATAAGCCCATGAAAGACCGCATCCTCGCCACGATTGGGCACCTGCCCCTCGTCCTGATCCTGAGCCTGTCGGCGTCGCAAGCCGAGGCCCGTGGACCGAATGTTGTCTTGATCTTCGTCGACGACCAGGGTTACGGCGACCTCGGCTGCTACGGCGGCAAGGGGGCGCCTACTCCCAACCTCGACAAGCTCGCGGCTCAGGGTAGGAGGTTCACGAATTTCCACGTCCCCCAGCCCGTCTGCTCCGCCTCCAGGGCCGGACTCTTGACCGGCTGCTATCCCAGCCGGGTCGGCATCCAGGGCGCCCTGAGGGCCGACTCGCGGGTGGGCCTTGCCGAGAGCGAGGTCACGATTGCCGAGATGCTGCGGGCGGGCGGGTATGACACCGGCATGGCAGGCAAGTGGCATCTGGGGCGGCCCACGCGGTTCCTCCCCACCCATCAGGGGTTCGACGAATATCTGGGGCTCCCCTACTCCAACGACATGTGGCCGGGCAACCCCCAGCTCAAGCAGAAGGACTACCCCAGGCTGCCGTTGATCGAAGGGGACGCCGTCATCGACCCCGAGGTGACGCCCGAGGATCAGCCGACCCTGACAAGTCGCTACACCGAGCGAGCCGTCGCGTTCCTCGACCGCCACAAGGGGTCCGACCGCCCTTTCTTCTTCTACCTGGCCCACAGCATGCCCCATGTCCCGCTGCACACCAGCCCCGCCTTTCACGGCAAGTCGGGGCTCGGGCCGTATGCGGACGTGCAGATGGAGCTGGACTGGTCCGTCGGCCAGGTCATGGTGGCGCTGGAACGCAATGGACAGGCCGACGACACCCTCTTGATCTACACCAGCGACAACGGCCCCTGGCTGAACTACGGCGACCATGGCGGCTCGTCAGGCCCTTTGCGCGAGGGCAAGGGAACCTGCTGGGAAGGGGGCATCCGGATCCCCTTCATCGCCCGCTGGCCCGGCAAGCTCCCCGCGGGCACGGTGTCGGATGACTTTCTCGTCACCATCGACCTGGCACCGACCCTGGCAGGGCTCGCCGGCGCCAGGCTTCCGGAGCACCCCATCGACGGCCTCGACGTCTGGCCGCTCCTCTCAGGCCAGCCCGGAGCCACCAACCCGCACGATGCCTACGTCTTCTACTACGGCAAGAATGAGTTGCAGGCGATCACAAGCGGTGACGGCCGCTGGAAGCTGCAACTCCCGCACACTTACCAGACGCTCGCCGGCAGGCCCCCCGGCCGCGACGGCAAGCCCGCTCGCTACGAGCCCAAGGCCATCGCAGCCCCCGAGCTCTACGACCTGAAGGCCGATCCAGGCGAGACCCGCGACCTTGCCGCAGCCAACCCCGACGTCGTCCGTCACCTTCTCGACCTCGCCGAACGCGCCCGAGTCGACCTGGGCGATTCGCTCATGGACCGCGTCGGTAACGGCTTGAGGCCCGCCGGCGAGGAACCCGCACCGGCCCGCTAAACTGATGGGCTTGGTGATAATTGGCAACATTGCCGAAAACCAGGGATGGACCGCCCTGATTTCAGGATAGTTCCCATAGGGGACCTCCGCGCCGATGGTGTCGCCCCCCGGAATGGCGGATTGAGATTGGCGACCGATTCTCCTAAGGTCAGAACATTTGGCTCAGACTAGACAATGTTTGTCCCGTTTCTGGACAGAAAGTGTCCACAGCAATCCTTCAAACGAAAATGACGAAACGAACCCGGGAAGCCTATGGAAACGCACTTCGAGAATGACTAAACGAACCCGAGAATCGCTGAAGTTAAAGCAATATCATGGGATACGCCTCGAATCCGTTTGTCCGTCGCTCTCGTGGTCTGGGCGATAAAACAAAACGAACCCGGGAATGGTCAGGCGACGGCCAAACCGATCCGGGCCTCCCGACCAGGGCGCGTGGTTTGCGATCTACATCGGAGGAGTCGGCCGGCACCGAAGCCGGGCCCGGCCTTGCTTGAGTCACTCTTGAGGGCTGTTGACGATGGAATCCATTCGCCGCCGGACGATCCTGGGCCTTGGTCTGGCAGCCGTCGCAGGGTGGGAGGCCGGACTCGGCCGCGTCTCGGCCTTCGGCGCGTCGCCCGCTCAGGATGCCGGCGCAAGCTCCGCCAAAATCGGCGAGCTGAACCGCAGGGGAGTCGAATTCCTCCGACCCCGGCAGGCGAGCGACGGGAGCTGGTCCGCCGATCGCAAGGAGCCGGGCATCACCGCCCTGGTCATCGCGGGCCTGCTCCGCTCGCGCCTCGTGACGCCGGCCGAGCCGTTCGTGGTCAAAGGGCTGGCCTATCTGGAGCAGTTCGTCACCGCCAAAGGGGGGCTCTCCGACGTCAACCACGCCAACTACGCCACGTCCATCGGCCTGATCGCGTTCCAGGAGGCGAACGTCGGCGGCAAGTATGACAAGGTGATCAAGGACGGCCAGAACTTCCTCAAGACGATGCAGTGGGACGAGACTGAAGGGAAAGCATCCGCTGATCCGTTCTACGGCGGGGCCGGGTACGGCGGTAAGAGCAACCGACCGGACCTGTCCAACACCACGTTCATGCTGGAAGCCCTGCACGACACCGGCTTGCCCGCCGACGACCCAGCATTCCAGAAGGCGCTCGTCTTCGTCTCGCGTTGCCAGAACCTCAAGAGCGAGTTCAACGATCAGGAGTGGGCCGGCAAGGTCAACGACGGCGGCTTCATCTACACTGCGGCCAACGGCGGCACCAGCGTTGCCGGCAAGGACGATCAGGGCGGCCTGCGGTCGTATGCCAGCATGACCTATGCCGGCCTGAAGAGCATGATCTACGCCGGCCTCACCAAGGACGATGCCCGGGTGCGGGCCGCCGTCCAGTACCTCAAATCCAACTACACCCTCGATGAGAACCCGGGCCTCGGCCAGAAGGGGCTCTACTACTATTACCAGGTCTTCGGCAAGACCATGGCCGCGCTGGAGCAGGAGAGCTTCGTCGATGCCAATGGTGCCTCGCACGACTGGCGGGCTGACCTCGTCGATGCTCTCGCCAAGCGACAGGCCGCCAACGGCAGTTGGGTCAACGCCAACGACCTCTTCATGGAAGGCGACCCCAACCTCGTCACCGCTTACGCACTGCTCGCGCTGGCCCAGGCCAGGCCCAAGGCTTGAACCAACCGACCGATGAACCAAGCCAGGGGGGGGCCAAAGTGCCCCCCTTCAGCCGTTCAGGCGACGATCCCGCGGACGACCTCGCCGTGGACGTCGGTGAGCCGCATGTCCCGCCCGCCGAACCTTGCCGTCAGCTTGGTGTGATCGACTCCTAGAAGGTGCAGCATCGTGGCGTGAAGGTCGTGGATCTCAACCTTATCCTGGACCGCATGGTAGCCGTAATCGTCGGTGGCCCCGTGGATGACGCCCCCCTTGATGCCACCTCCCGCCAGCCACATGGAGAAACCGAACGGATTGTGATCTCGCCCGTCGGTTCCCTGAGCCATCGGGGTCCGGCCGAACTCTCCGCCCCAGATAACCAGTGTCGAGTCGAGCAGCCCTCTGGCCTTCAGGTCGGTCAGCAGCCCCGCGATCGGCACGTCGGTCGCCCTCGCATTGTCGGCATGCCCCTTGACGAGGTTGCCGTGCTGGTCCCAACGGTCGGTCCCGACGTTGGGGCATAAGACCTCGATGAACCGCACACCGCGCTCCACCATCCGCCGGGCCAGCAGGCATTGCCGACCATAGATCTGAGTGTGAGGATAAGGATCGTCGAGCCCGTACAGCCGCCTGGTCGCCGCCGATTCCCCCGTGATTTCCGTCAGTTCGGGCACCGCAATCTGCATCTTGGCCGCAAGCTCATCATTGGCAATCGAAGCTTCCAGCGCATCGTGATGGCCGATCCGCCCCAGCACCCCGCGGTCCAGCCTGCCCAGCAGCTCCATCTTGCGACGACGCACCCCGGCATCGGCATCGGCCGACTTGAGATTGGCGACCGCCTGCTCGCCCGGCTTGAAGATCGAACCCTGGAAGGTGGCCGGCAGGAAGCCGTTGGTGAAGCAGTCGAGCCCGCCCGGCGGGATCAGGCCGCCGTTCAGCACAACGAACCCCGGCAAGTCCTTGCACTCGCTTCCCAGCCCATAAGTGACCCATGCCCCGTGGCTTGGTCGACCTTGAAGCCCCGACCCCGTATGCATGAAATAATTGGCGGCCGTATGCTCGGAGAACGACGAGACCATCGACCGGACCACCGCCATGTCGTCAACATGCTTGGCGGTCGCCGGGAACAGGTCGCTGACCGGCGTGCCGCTCTGGCCGTACTGGCGGAAGGCCCAGGGGCTCTTGAGCACCTTGCCGACGTTGTCGAACTGGGTCGGCTGCGTCTTGACCTTGATCGCCTCGCCGTGCTCGCGGTCGAGCCTCGGCTTCGGGTCGAAGGTATCAACCTGGCTCGGCCCGCCGTCCATGAACAGGCAGATCACCGCCTTGGCTCGGACGGGCGGGTGCCCCGGCGCGTCGATCGCGGCGAGCCGGTCGCCGTAGGCGCGTTCGCCCATCAGGCCCGTCAGGGCCAGGGCGCCGAAGCCGTTGGCCGACCGGATGAGCATGTCGCGCCGGCTGAGCGGCCTGTCGACGAATCGTCCGCAGTGCATGGCAATCGCCCCGCCGTTCCGGCACTTCGATCAATCGACGAAGACGAACTCTTTGACGTTGAACAGGACGTGGCAGAGGTCGCCCCAGGCGCCCGCGTCGTCCTCAGCCCCCTGGACAAACGCCAACGCCGCGGCCCGCTCGTCGGCCGTCGGGCTGCGCCCGAAGGCGGTCCTGTAGAGCAGCTCAACCCGAGCCTCCGAGGTCCGAGGTCCTGCGGCCAGAACCCGTTCCGCCCAGAGTTTGGCCTGGCCCAGCACGAACGGATCGTTGAGCATCGTCAGGGCCTGGGCCGGCACGTTGGAGACGTTCCGCCGGCCCATGGGAGAGGCGGGCGGCGGGCTGTCGAAGGCCGTCAGCAGAGGAGCCAGGAAGTTACGTCTGACGTTCTGGTAGATGCTCCGCCGGCCGTCGCCGTCGATCGGCCCCGACGAGCCGGGACGACCCCGGCCGTCCATGAACTCGGTGAGGTGCACCGGCACGCTCGGGCCGAACATGTCGCCCTTCAACGAGCCCGAGCAGGCCAGGATCGCGTCGCGGATCGACTCCGATTCCAGCCTTCGCAGGTTCGCCCTGTGCAGCAGGATGTTGCTCGGGTCGATTCGTTCGGGCTCCGACGCCGGGTCGATCTGACTCGACATCCGATAGGCCCGGCTCGTCAAGATCAGGCGATGCATCGCCTTGACCGACCAGCCCCCCTCGACGAATCGGCTCGCCAGCCAATCGAGCAGCTCAGGATGCGAGGGAGCCTGCCCCATCTTGCCGAAGTCGTCCACCGACCGTACCAGGCCCTCGCCGAAATGATGCTGCCAGAGCCGGTTGACCATCACCCGGGCCAGCAGCGGGTTGTCGGCCGAGGCCACCCGCCGGGCCAGTTCGAGTCGACCGCTCCCCTTGTCCGGGTGCGGCTGATCGACGCCCGAGAAGGCCTCGAGCGAGCGCCTAGGAACCTCGGGACCCAGCGTCTTGTGGCTCCCCCGGATGTGAACTCGCTCGTCCTCGCCGTCGCCGTCGAGCAGCGCCGGCGCGTACTCCGGGGCGGGGACGGAGGAAGCCAGCGCGACATATCGGCGGTCCAGATCGCCATCTCGACGCCCGTCGATGGCGACCGGGACACGTCCCGTAATGACCGGCGGTGTGGCCGAGTCGGAGAACCGGATCTCGTCGACCGCGAGGTATCCGTCGCCGTTCGAATAGAACGGGATGGCGGCCTCATAGATGACCGTGCCGCCGTCGGCAAGCTCGATGTAGGCCCGCTGTCCATTCCAGGCCTCAAGCTTCATCGAATACCAGCGGGGCGTGTCACCGGCGTCAATGCCCATAGTCAGGCCGCCGTAGATCGGGCTGCGGATCTTCTCGAAGCCGTCGATCACGAAGTTGATCCGCCCACCCTTTCCCGCCGCGAGGACATGGACATACTTCGCCCCGATGGAGAAAGTCCTCGACCGCAAGACGCCCTGCAACCGGTCTGCGATCAGGCCGCTGTGGGCCTGGCCCGCGGGGATCTCCCAGCCGACCGGCCCCTCGGCGACGGTGTTCGGCCGGAATGCGCCCGGCTGGCTGGGGCCGTCGCCGAAGGCCTGCCCGGTCGCGGTCCAGCCCGCAAACCCGGGCGTCCCGAAGTCCTCGAACAGGATCGAGCCGTCGGCCGCGGGGGCCGCGACGGTCTCGGGACTCGTCCGCTTGGGCAACGCCTCAGTGAACTGCGACTTGATCGACCTGAGCTCGGCCGCCTTGGCGGCAATCTCGGCCCGCTTGTCGATCGGGGCGTGCTGATGCCTCGAACTGGCGAGGTAGCCCGCCAGCGCGTAATAGTCGCGGGTCGAGATGGCGTCGAACTTGTGGTCGTGGCAGCGGGCGCAGGCGACGGTCAGGCCGAGGAAGGCCTTGCTGATCACGTCCACCTGGTCGGACACACGACGCATCTGCTCCTCGCGGACGTCGACCGGCGAATGCGTCCCCTCGCCCAGCAGGAAGAAGCCGGTGGCGAGGATCGACTCATCGGCGCCGTTTGCCGGGTCGCGCCTGGGGTCGGGCACCAGGTCGCCGGCCAGGTGCTCGACCACGAACCGGTCGTAGGGGACGTCGGCATTGAACGCACGGATGACGTAGTCGCGATATCTCCAGGCGTCCAGATGATCATAATCGAACTCGTGCCCGGCCGTCTCGGCGAACCGGACGAGATCGAGCCAGTGCCGGGCCCAGCGCTCGCCGTAGTGCGGCGAGTCGAGCAGACGGTCGACCACCTTCGCGAAGGCGTCTGGCGCCATGTCGGCCATAAAGGCGTCGACCTCCGCCGGGGTGGGCGGAAGCCCGGTCAGGTCGAAGGTCGTGCGGCGGATCAAGGTTACGCGCCCGGCGTCCGGGGCGGGCTTCAAGCCCTTGGCTTCGAGCCTGGACAGCAGGAATCGGTCGATCTCGCCGGTGGGCCAGGCCTCGTCGGCGACCCTGGGCGGCTCGGCGAGACGGACGGGCTGGAAGCTCCAGTGCCTGGCCCGTTCGGTCAGGTCGAAGTGATTCGAAGGCTTGGCCGCGGCCGCGACCGACGCGGGCCAGGGGGCTCCCATCTCGACCCAGCGAGTCAGGGTCGCGACCTCGGCCTCGGGCAGCCGCGATTTCGGGGGCATCTGGTACAGTTCGCCGTAGCGGATCGCGTCGACGAGCAGGCTCTCTGCGGGCTTCCCGGGCACGACCGCGGGCCCGGTGCCTCCGCCGGCCAGTGCCGACGGGAGCGAGTCGAGCCGAAGTCCCCCCTTCTGCTTCGCCTCGCCGTGGCACGACTGGCAGCGGGCGACCAGCAGCGGGCGCACTTCCTTCTCGAAGAACTCCTCGCCCGGGCCATCGCCGGCCATCGCAGCGGCCGTGAACCAGAGGCAGAGCGAGCCAAGCGACGCGAATCGTGCGGCCAAACTCATGGTCAGACCCTCTTGCGCATTGTCCAACCCTTGTTCAAAGGCTACCACGCCGCCGCCCCGTTCACAACCCGACCGCCGTGCGGCCGCGACCTTGACGCACCCCATCGCGTCGGTCATGTTGGGCACGATCCCGAGGATCCACGCATGCCCAAGCCAACCGACGTCCGGCCGATTGCCGCCGAGCTCTACTTCCTGCCGATCAAGACCCGCGTCCCGCTGAAATTCGGGACCGAGGTGACGACCGAGGTCACCTGCGCCCGGGTCCGGCTGACCGTGGCCGACCGCGAGGGCCGGACCGCCGTCGGCTGGGGCGAGACCCCCTTGAGCGTCCAGTGGGTCTGGCCCGCCGCCGGGCATTTCGCCGACCGGCATCGGGCGCTCAAGGAGTTCACCTCGAAGCTGGCCGCGGCCTACGTCGCCGGCCCTGAATTCGGCCACCCGATCGAGGTGGGCCACGCCTTCCTCGAAGACGGGCTCCCGTCGCTGCTCGACGAGTTCAACGAGGGCCGCGACGACGATCCGGGGCCGGTCCCACACCTCGCGGCCCTGGTCTGTGCCTCGGCCTATGACATCGCCCTGCATGACGCCTTCGGTGTCCTCCACGGGGTGCCGATCTACCAGACATACAACGCGGCCTGGATGAACAGCGACCTCTCCGCCTTTCTGGAGCCGGCCGAAGGTTCCCGGGTCTCGTTCCATGGCCTCTATCCCGAGGACTTCCTCGTCGAAGCCCCCGCCGCCCTGCCCGCCTGGCATTTGGTGGGAGGCAAAGACCCCGTCTCCGCCGCCGAGTTGACGGGCGACGAGCCCGACGACGGGTATCCCGTCTTGCTGCGAGACTGGATCCGACGCGACGGCCTCGACTGCCTGAAGGTCAAGCTCCGCGGCGACGACCCGGCCTGGGATTCCAGCCGCCTGGTCGAGATCGGCCGGATGGCGATCGAGGAGGGGGTCTCCTGGCTGACCACCGACTTCAACTGCACCGTCTCCGACCCCGCATACGTCAATGCGATCCTCGACCGGCTCGTCCGCGACGAGCCACGGATCTACGGGATGATCCTCTACGTCGAGCAGCCGTTCCCGTACGACCTGGAAGCCCATCCGATCGACGTCCACAGCGTCTCGGCACGCAAGCCCTTGTTCATGGATGAGAGCGCCCACGACTGGCGTCTCGTCCGCCTGGGCCGCTCGCTGGGCTGGACCGGCGTCGCGCTCAAGACCTGCAAGACGCAGACCGGCGCCCTCCTGTCGCTCTGCTGGGCCAAGGCCCACGGGATGACCCTGATGGTGCAGGACCTGACCAATCCGATGCTGGCCCAGATCCCCCACGTCCTGCTGGCTGCGCACGCCGGGACGATCATGGGCGTCGAGACCAACGCCTGCCAGTTCTACCCCGATGCCTCGCTGCCAGAGATGCCCGTCCACCCGGGCCTCTATCGCCGCGAGCAAGGCGTGGTCCGGCTCGACTCGATCTCGGGGCCGGGCTTCGGCTATCGGGTCGACGAGATCCGACGCGAGCTTCTCCCGCCGGTCGTGGCCGTGTCACGTGGGAATTGACCGATCCATTGCCTCAAACGAACCAAGCCCCCGGAGTCGAGCCCATGTTGCCGCGCACTCGCCGACTCGCCCTACTCCTGACCCTCGGACTCGGGCTCGTCACGACGCATGAGTCCGACGCCGACGTGCCGGCACAGATGAAGATCGTGCTCGTCTCGGGCTCGGAGGAGTATGAGTCCGATCGCACCCTGGCCGCGTTCGCGGAGTCTCTGCGTACGACCTGGCCGGTGAAATGCGTGCTCCTCAAGGCCGAGGGTGATTCCAGGCTGTCCGGGCTCGAGGCGCTCGACGACGCCGACGTCGCGTTGTTCTTCACGCGTCGCCTGAAGATTGAAGGGCCCGAGCTCGACCGGATCAAGGCCTACGTCGCCTCGGGCAAGCCGATCGTCGCCGTCCGCACGGCCAGTCATGGGTTCCAGAACTGGCTGGCATTCGACAAGGAGGTGCTCGGAGGCAACTATCAAGGGCATTACGCCAACGAGATCTCCCAGCGTGCAACGCCGGTAAAGGGTGCCGAGGGTCATCCGATTCTGGAAGGCGTGCATGGGATCGCTTCGCGGGGGAGCCTGTACAAAACGGGCCCGATCGCCGCGGATGCGACCACGCTGCTCGTCTCCAAGAGCCCCGAGGCGACGGAGCCGGCGGCGTGGATCCGCGAGCGTAATGGGCAGCGCGTCTTTTATACGTCGCTGGGTGCGCCGGGGGATTTCGACAACGCGGGCTTCCGCAGAATGCTGGTCAACGCCCTCTTCTGGGCCGCCAACAGGCCCGTCACGCATGCCGATCCAGTAACCCCCTCCGAGCCGCCGAAGGCCGAGGGGACGCTGACCTTGAAGGTCCGTGGCCGGGTCGAGGCGGTCAAGGGGAGCGGCCTGTTCGCCGACGACCTCTCCGAGCGTAAAGTCCCGGTCTCCGAGACGGCCATCGTCATCTGCGACATGTGGGACAAGCACTGGTGCTCGGGCGCCACGGCTCGCTGCGGCGCAATCGCCGCCCGGATGAATCCGGTGCTCGACGCCGCCCGTGCCAAGGGAATCCGGATCATCCATGCCCCGTCGGAGTGCATGGACTTCTACCAGGGATCGCCTCAGCGGGTCCGCATGCAGCGGGCCGCCAAGGTCACTCCCCCCGCGACGGCCCCGGACCGATCCGTCGAGCCGCCGCTGCCGATCGACGACAAGGACGGCGGCTGCGACACCGACGACTCGATGTACCTGGCCTGGACGCGTCAGACCCCACTGCTGACGGTTGCACCCGAGGACGGGGTCAGCGACAGCGGCGTCGAGATCTACAACTTCCTCCGCCAGCAAGGGATCAAGAACCTGCTCATCATGGGCGTGCACACGAACATGTGCATCATGAATCGGTCGTTCGCCATCAAGCAGATGACCCGATGGGGGATCAACTGCGTCCTCGTCCGAGACCTGACCGACGCGATGTACGATCCCAGGGACCGGCCCTACGTGCCGCACGACGAAGGAACGAATCTCGTCGTACGGCACATCGAGGCCTACTGGTGCCCGTCGATGACGAGCGGCGAACTGCTCGAAGGCCTCCCCCGCTGAGGGCTATTTCGTCTCGCGCAGGAGGATGCCACGCAACAGGTCGACCGGCACGCCTCCTTGCGCGACGAATGCGTCGTGAAACTCGCGGAGTGTCTTACCCGTCTTCGCCAGGTAGTCGCGCCTCAGGTCGAGGATCTGGAGCTTGCCGTAGGTGTAGTAAAGATACGTCGGGTTGTAGGCACCGCGGCGCGACTCCTCGTAGGCATTGGCGGGCTCCTGAAAGCCCTTCTCGACGAAGAGCCTGGCGCCCTCCTCGACGGTCATCCCCTGGGTGTGGAGCTTGATCCCCACGACATACCGACAGTCACGCAGGAGTGCTTCCTGAAGCTGGGCCAGGCGAATCTTGCGGTCTCCACCGCCGAACCCCTCGTCGACCATCATCTGCTCGGTGTAGTGGGCCCACCCTTCGACGTTGGTGCCGCAGAAGACGAGCTTGCGGGTCTTGGTGGGGAACGACTTGGCGTAGAGGAACTGGAGGTAGTGGCCGGGATAGGCCTCGTGGATGTTGATCATCGCCACGACGGGCCCGTTGTAGAGCCGCAGGTGCTCCTCGGCATGCTTGGCGTCCCAGTCTTTCTCGACCGGCGTGACGTAGTAGAACGCCTCGGTGGCCTTGGCCTCGAACGGCCCGGGGGTGTCCATCGAGGCGAAGCTCCCCGATCGTGCATAAGGGGGCGTCTCCTCGATGCGAGGGGGGACCGGCGACGGGATCGTGGCGATCCCCTTCTCGGCGACGAACGCGCGTGTTTCGTCGATCGAGCGGCGGACCGAGGGGATCAGGTCGTCGGCGGTGGGGTGCTTATCGGAGAGCGACGTCATGACCTCCGCGGGCGACTTCTTGGGGTCGATGAGCTTTGCGGTCTCGACGAATGCGGCATAGTCCTTGGCGAGCTGGGCCTCTCCTCGCGCGAGAATCTCCGGCAGGGGCCGGTCGACCAGCTCCTCGTAGAGGAGCTTCTTCGAAAACATCTCGGCGCCGATGGCATACTTGCCCTTCGACCGCAGTTTCAAATCGGCCTCGAGCCAGCTTGCAAACGCCTTGAGCGAGGCGATCGCCGCGGCGTTGGCGACCTCGAATTCGTGGGCGAGCGGACGATCCTGGCCTGCGGCATCCTTGGCCCAGGTCGGGATGGAAGTTTCGAAGAAGCCGACCGACCCTTTGGCCATGCGGATTGCCAGATCGGTGAACTCCTTGGGTGGATTCTCCAGGTTGGCACGCGCCGCGGCGTGGATGGCCGGGACCTGCTTGAGGCGGGCGATCAGCGAGCGCAGACGCTCGTGGGGCGGGGCGAAGTCGCGTTTCATCAGGCCGTCGACCGCCCCACCGGGCAGGCCCGCATAGATCATCGGGTTCGTCTTCCAGAGCTCGAGCGTATCCATGTCGAGCAGCTCGGCCCGGATCTGGCCTTCGAGGATCCTGGCGTCGACGGCGTCGTCGGGCGAGAGCTTGTCGAGGTCGAATTCACCAACCTCGTCGAGCTGGACGTGGAGGTCGGCGACTCTTGCCTTGATGCTCTCTCGGGACAGGTTCTCGAGCCTGGTGTCGTATTCGTGGAGGCCCGCGGCGGTCCCCTGGGATGGGTTCTCGCGGAATTTGGCGGCGAAATAGCGTTCAACGAAGACTGCGAAGGGTTCGTCGGCCTTCGGCGGCGAGGCCAGGGCCGCATGCGTTCCGGCCCCGAGCCAGAGTGCGAGCGGTGCAAAGAGCCAGTTCATCGAAGAGGGTCGCATCGCGGGGTTGCTCCCTTGTGTGTCGCGTGTCGGGGCCGGGCTGGCCCCGCCTTGGCGCGGATTGGCCGATTGTCGCAGGTCTCACCGGCGATGCGAGGGTCCTGGAATCGACCCGCCAAGGGAATGGCCGAGCCAACGAGTGGTCGGTAGGATGTCCCCCTTGCCGCGCTTCGCGGACCGCCCCTCTCAGGAATCCACGACATGCCCGGACTTGCCGTCGACCACCCGAGCGAGACGCCTTCCAAGTGGAATCCGCTCGATGCGCTCGGCCTGCACCGGCCCGAACTTCGGGCCTGGGCGATGTACGACTGGGCCAACTCGGCGATGGTCACCACGATCATCGCGGCGGTCTTCCCGATCTTCTACTCGAAGGTCGCCAGCCACGGCCTGCCCACCGAGGTCGCCGATCGCAACTTCGCCTGGTCGAGCACCATCGCGATGGTGATCATCGCGGTCGTGGCGCCAATCCTGGGGGTCATCGCCGATCAGCGGCCGATCAAGAAGAAACTGCTCGGGTCGTTCATGGCGCTGGGCATCGCGGCTGTCGCCTCGATGTTCTTCATCGCCCAGGGTGATTGGCTGCTCGCGTCGGTGCTCTTCATCGTTGCGAATATCGGGGCCAATGGAAGCTTCGTCTTCTATGATGCCATGCTTCCTCATATTGCCGACGAGCATGAGATCGACCGCGTGTCGACGGCCGGTTATGCGCTCGGCTATGTCGGCGGCGGGCTGCTGCTGATGGCCAACCTGGCCTGGATCCTCAAGCCCGAGTGGTTCGGCCTGCCGTCGGGACCGAACCTCACGTCGGCCCAAGCATCGCTGCCGGCCCGACTGGCCTTCCTGTCGGTGGCCATCTGGTGGCTGGTCTTCTCGATCCCTCTGTTCCTCCGCGTGCCCGAGCCCAAGGTGAGGCGGGTCGAGTCGCAGGGCAGCCCGATCCGCGAGGCGTTCGCACGACTGGGAGCGACGTTCGGTGAGCTCAAGAAGTACCGGCAAGGCTTGCTGATGCTCGTCGCGTTCCTGATCTACAACGACGGGATCGGCACGATCTTCCGGATGGCCACGATCTACGGGACGTCGAAGGGGATCGATTCCAGCGTGATGATCGCTTCGCTGGTGCTCGTCCAGTTCGTGGGTATCCCGTTCGCGTTCCTGTTCGGCGGGCTGGCGGGCCGATTCGGCTCGAAGAACCTGATCCTGTTCACGCTTGTCGTCTACATCTTCATCAGTATCCTGGGATACTTCATGGAGACGTCCTGGCACTTCGTGCTGCTGGCCATCCTGGTCGGGACCGTGCAGGGTGGAAGCCAGGCGCTCAGCCGCTCGCTGTTCGCGGGCCTGATCCCTCGTGACAAGTCGGGCGAATTCTTCGGCTTCTTCGCGGTGATGGAGAAGTTCGCCGGGATCTTCGGCCCCGCGCTCTTCGCGATCAGCATCCAGCTGACTGGCTCGACCCGCAACTCGATCCTGACGGTGATCCCGTTCTTCATCGTCGGCGGGGCGTTGCTGATGATGGTGAACGTCGAGGAGGGCCGGAAGCTCGCCAAGGCCGCGGAGGGGTCGGGCACCGTCTGAGCGTGCCCGGGCCCCCTTCCCCGCACCGCGATCAGACCTCGACGGTGCGGGTCGACTCGCGGCGGACGAGGGCCGCGGCGATGAAATCTCGGAACAAGGGGTGGGCCTTCGTCGGCTTCGACTTGAACTCGGGGTGGAACTGCACGGCCAGGAACCAGGGGTGGTCGACGAGTTCCATGATCTCGACGAGCGAGCCGTCGGGGCTGGTCCCGGTGGGGATCAGGCCGTTCGCCTCGAACGCCGCGCGGTAAGCGTTGTTCAGCTCATAGCGGTGCCGGTGCCGCTCGTGGATCAGGTCCTGGCCATACGCACGACGCGCCGCGGAGTCGGGCGCCAGGACACACGGATAGCTGCCCAGCCGCATCGTGCCGCCGCGCTGGAGGACATTCGACTGATCGTCCATCAGGGCGATGACCGAGTTCTGAGTGGTCGGGTCGAACTCGGTGCTGTTGGCGTCGGCCAGGCCCAGGACGTCGCGTGCGAACTCGATGGCGGCACACTGCATCCCCAGGCAGATGCCGAAGAAGGGGATGTTCTTGCGGCGGGCGAACCGGATCGCCTCGATCTTCCCCTCGATCCCGCGCATCCCGAACCCGCCAGGGACGAGGATCCCGTCCACGCCCGAAAGCACGTTGGCCGCCCCTTCGCGGTCGACGTCCTCGGCCTCGATGCGCCGGACAACGACGCGCGCCCTGTGCGCGATGCCCCCGTGATCGAGCGACTCGTACACCGACTTGTAGGCGTCGCGATGCTTCATGTACTTGCCGACGACGGCGATGGTCACCTCCGTGTTGGGGTGCATCACGCGGTCGACCAGCTCGCGCCAATCTCCAATCTCCAGCGGGCTGGCCTTCAGGCTCAGGCGCTTGACGATCAGGTCATCAAGCCCGTTGGAGACGAGGCTGAGCGGCACCTCGTAGATCGTGAATTCCTTGTCCCGCTCCTCGATGACAGCCTTGCGGTCGAGGTTGCAGAACAGGCCGATCTTCTCGCGGTCTTCCGCCGAGATGGGGTGCTCGGTGCGGCAGATGAGGATGTCGGGCTGGATGCCGATCTGCCTGAGCATGCCCACCGAGTGCTGGGTCGGCTTCGTCTTCAACTCCGCCGCCGCCTTCAGGTAGGGGACGAGCGTCAGGTGAATGAACAGGCAATTCTCGCGGCCCACGTCGATGGGGAACTGGCGGATCGCTTCCAGGAACGGCAGCCCCTCGATGTCGCCGACCGTGCCGCCGATCTCGGTGATGACGACGTCGACGTCGTCGGTCGCCAGCCGATGCACGGCCGCCTTGATCTCGTCGGTGACGTGGGGGATGACCTGAACGGTCCGCCCCTCGTAGTGCGTCCCCTCGCGTTCCTTCTGGATCACCGAGAGGTAGATCTTGCCCGTCGTGTAGTTGGAATCCTTCGTCAGCGGGGCCTCGGTGAACCGCTCGTAATGGCCGAGGTCGAGATCGGTCTCTGCGCCGTCGTCGGTGACGTAGACCTCGCCGTGCTGGTAGGGGCTCATCGTCCCGGGGTCGACGTTGATGTAGGGGTCGAACTTCTGGAGCCGGACCCGCAGGCCCCTGTGCTCGAGCAGCATCCCGATTGATGCGCACGAGAGACCCTTGCCCAGCGAGCTGACGACGCCCCCGGTCACGAAAATATGCTTGGCCATGACGGCTCCCGGACCGAAACTCGGATCCACGCGCGAGGCGGGCGGTCCCGCTGGACCAGACCCATCAGTCTATCATACGGGGGGACGACGGCCGGCCTCCGACGTCGTGGTCGGGCCGGCACCGAGCAGGGCCCGCGATCAATACCCCCACGGGGACTCGAACCCCGGTCCCTAGGCTGAGAACCTAGTATCCTAGGCCACTAGACGATGGGGGCTGACGGGACTTATTGTTACCCCTGACCGAGGGGTTGTCAACCCTCCAGGCCGATCGAAAGCCGAAGACGACGTTATCGAGGATTTCGACAGTATGGCGTACGTGACAGTCGGGCCAAATCGGCTCTTCGTGGACGATTCCGGGTCGGGCGATGCGATCGTCCTGCTCAGCGGCCTGGGCGGTGATCATCGGGCCTTCGCGGTCACGAGCCGTGCACTGGCCGCCCGTTCTCGCGTGATCGCGATCGATGCCCGCGACTCGGGGCAGAGCACCCGGTCCGAAGTCCGGTACACCACGGCCGACCTGGCCGACGATGTCGCCGCCTGCCTGACCTCGCTGGGCGTCCGATCCGCCACGGTACTCGGCCACTCCCTGGGTGGACTCATCGCCCAGGAATTCGCCCTCCGGCATTCCGATCGTCTCGACGCCCTGATCCTTGTTTCGAGCCACGCGAGCACGAGCCCCTGGAAGCGAGGGGTCGTTGATTCGTGGGCCATCCTCAAGCGCCGGGTGAACGCGGCCGAGTTCGCCCGGGGTACGCTCCCCTGGCTGGTGGGCCCCTCGTTCTTCAACAATCCGGGTCAGGTCGAGGGGATGGTCCGGTTCGCCGAGAAGAACCCCTATCCGCAGGAAGCCGACGCATTCGACCGCCAGGCCGCGGCCGCCGTCGCGCACGACTCGAGGCCGAGACTCGGCTCGATCGGCGTTCCCACGCTCGTGATCTCGGGGATGGCGGACCTGGTCAATCCGCCGGCGGTAGCCGCCGACCTGGCCGCCTCGATCCAGGGTGCGAGGCTCATCTTGCTCGACGGAGTGGGCCACTTGCCACATATTGAGGATGGGCCGGCGTTCCGCGAGGCCGTCGAGGCTTTCCTCGACGAACACGCGGGATCGAGGGTTGCAGCGGAGCCGTCGCCGGCATAGGGTCTGCGCACTGGACCGATGGGACAAACTTGGAGGAGCGACGATGGCGACCGAAGAGGAATTGAAGAAGGCCTACAAGGCCTTTAAGAAGCGCCTGAAGCTGGCCAGGCTCGACGACGCGTCGGGGCTCAGCCCGGGCACCAAGACTTCGAAGATCGCCGGAATCACTCCTCCCGGCGGCCACCCCGCAGGAATCTGGGACGAGCTTGTCGCCCTGAAGCGGCTCAAGAACGAAGGGCACGGGACTTATACGACGGTGGACGGGGCCTTGTGAGCGAGGCCTCGACCGACTCGACCGCAACGCGATACCGGTTCGTCCTGTGCGCCGCGACCCTGACGATGCTCGTCGGGTCGTGGCCCCTCTGGGCCGACGATGGCCCGTTCCCCCGCGTCCCCTTCTTCCTCGGATGGCCGAAAGCGGGAATCCTCGCCCCGCTCCTGCGGGCCGGGATGATTGCCGGGTTGCTGCTCGCCGCGATCGGGGTCGTCCCTCGGCGATCCCTGGCCGTTGCGCTGGTGCTGATGACTTCCCTGATCCTGGGCGATCAGCATCGATTCCAGCCCTGGGCCTACCAGTTCCTGCTCATCGGCCTGGCCCTGGCGGTCGCCCCGGCGGCTGAAGCGTTGGTCTTCGCACGCTGGTGTCTCATCGCCCTCTACGCCCATTCCGCCCTGTCCAAGATCGACTTCTCCTTCTGCGACGAGTTGGGGCAGACCTTCCTTCAGACGTCGCTGCGGCCCTTCGGCCTCCGTCCCGAACTCTGGTCACCTACGGCCAGGATCGTGGCCGCTCTGACGATGCCCGGTGCGGAGCTGCTCGTCGCCGCGTGCCTGGCCTGTCGCAAGACTCGACGGGCCGGGCTCGTCGGGGCGATCGCGGTCCATCTCGGGTTGCTGACGGTTCTCGGGCCCCTCGGCCTGAACCACAGCGCGAATGTCCTGATCTGGAACGGCTCGATGATCGCCCAGGATCTGCTGATCTTCGGGCCGGGGTGCTTTCTCATAGGGCCGGCCGAACGGAGGTTTTCGTTCCTTCCTATCCGGGTCGTCCTGTACGCCTCCATGCTGCTTCCGTTCGGCGAACGATTCGGCCTGTTCGACACCTGGCCCTCGCACGCCGTCTATGCGAGCCATGCGGAACGGACCGAGGTCGCCGTCGCGGCGGACGACGCGAATCGACTGCCGGATTCGCTCGGACGACACCTCGGACGGGACGAGATGGGGGATTTTCGGGCGCTCGACCTCGCCGGATGGAGCCTTGCCGAGCGGGGAACTCCGCTCTATCCCCAGAATCGGGCGTGGCATGGTGTGGCGGTTGCACTGGCGGAGCGAGACGAGATCCTGGTCCGCGTCATCCATCGGGGCCGCGCTTCGGCCTTGTCGGGTCGACGCGACTCGATCATTCTGACCGGCCGGGAAATGCTCCGCGACGGGTGGAAGGGGAGCTGGCTCAACGCGATGCCCTCACCCGCGTCCGTCTCGGAGCCCCATCGGATGCCCCGGCCTGAACTTCCCCGAGATTGAGGACGAGTCGACATGCGCCTGCCCAGGGCCAGCGGCATTTTGCTCCACCCAACGTCCCTTCCCAGCAGCTTCGGCATCGGCGACCTTGGGCCGGGCGCGACGGCTTTCGTCGATTATCTGGCCGAGGCCGGCCAGAGGTGGTGGCAGGTCCTGCCGCTCAACCCGACCGGCTTCGGCAACTCCCCTTACCAGGCCTATTCGTCCTACGCGGGAAATCGGCTGCTTCTCAGCCCTGAGCGACTCGTGGATGACGGTTGGCTCACCGCGGATGACTGGTCGGACTATCCGATCCTGGCCGAGGATCACGTCGACTTCGACGCCGTGACGATCGCGAAGGACAAGCTCTTCAAGAAGGCCTTCGATCGATTCGACTCCAACCAGCTCGGCTTCCACAACTTCATCAACGATGAGGCCTTCTGGCTCGACGATTATTCACTCTACATGGCGATCAAGGAGGCACACGGCGGCTCCTGCTGGTTTGACTGGCCGGCCGAGCTGATCCACCGCGAGCCGGAAGCCATGGCCTATTGGCGTGAGAAGCTCGCGACCGAAATCCGCTATGCCCAGTTCCTCCAGTTCTCCCTTGCCCGACAGTGGCGGTCCCTCAGGGAATATTGCAATGCCCGGAACGTCGGCCTGATCGGCGATGTCCCCATCTTCGTCGCCCACGACAGCGCCGACGTCTGGAGCCATCAGGGACTCTTCGAGCTGAACGATTCCGGCAGGCCTACGGTCGTGGCCGGGGTCCCGCCCGACTACTTCGCCGCGGAGGGACAGCTCTGGGGCAACCCCCTCTATCGCTGGGACGTGATGGCCCGAGACGGCTACTCCTGGTGGATCGGCCGGCTGAAGGCAACGACGCGGCTGGTTGATCTCGTGCGGCTCGACCACTTCCGCGGCTTCCAGGCCTACTGGGAAGTCCCCGCCACCGCCCCGACCGCCATGGAAGGGCGCTGGGCCATGGGGCCCGGAACCACCTTCTTCGACTCCATCCGCGAAGGGCTCGGGGGGCTTCCCTTGATCGCCGAAGACCTCGGCATGATCACCGACGAGGTGCGTTTCCTCCGCGACCGCTTCGAGCTGCCGGGGATGCGGGTGCTCCAGTTCGCGTTCAACTCCGACCCCCGCACCGACATCCACCTGCCGCACAATTTTGTGAATCACTGCTTCGTCTACACCGGCACCCACGACAACGACACGACCATCGGCTGGTTCACCGGCCCTCGCTCGGACACGACGCAGAACCAGGACGAGGTCCTGAAAGAGCGGGCGTTCACGCTCCGCTACCTCGGCTCGCAGGGCAAGGAAATCAACTGGGACATGATCCGCCTGGCCCTGGCGTCGGCGGCTGACACGGCGATCATCCCCATGCAGGACATCCTCGGCCTGGGCCGAGAGGCCCGGATGAACGTCCCCGGGCGAGCCAAGGGAAACTGGGGCTGGCGCATGCTTCCCACCCAGCTCGACGTCTCCAGCAGGTTACGCCTCGCCGAACTGACCGCCGTCTACGGCCGCTGGAACGGCGCGACCCCCGACGCCTTCCGCTTCCCCGAGCTCATCTGACGACGCGGCCTCGACGCGTGCATCGAGGCCCGCCGGCCTCCTCAGATCGATGAGGCCGGCGGGCGGTTCGCACCTGGTCCGTTTCAGGCCCGGGACTCGATCACGCTCAATGGGAACGTGGCGAACAGGTCGGAGAGGTCGACGGCGAACGCATCGCCTTCCGCCTGTGCCGCGATGCAGCGATCCGAGATGAGATCCGTCCACGCGCCGGACGGGAGGATGACCTTCGTCCCGCTCCAAAGGCTGCCGACGGGGAGTGTCCTCGCATCGTCACCCATCAATGGCGCGACGAGCCGGGGAGTGATGTATACAACCGCCCGATTTTCTCGGGTGCGGGCGAAGGCAAGGACTCGATCGGCATGAGGACCGACGACCTCGATGGGGCGATAATCACCCCGCTCGTAGAGGTCGCGCCGACTCCGGCGGTGATTGAGCAGAGTCCAGATCAGGTAGAGCTTGACCGCCCCGTCGTCGGAAGCTTCGAGAAGGCTCTGGGCGAGTTGCTCACGGGATTCGCCCGCATCGAGCGATGCGCGGATCTCGCCGAGGATCTTGCGTCGAACCTCGTAGTTGACCGGCCGGCGATTGTCCGGGTCCACCATACTGAAGTCCCAGAGCTCGCATCCCTGGTAGACGTCCGGCACGCCGGGCGATCCGATCTTCAACGCCGCCTGCGCGAGCGAGTGGACGATCGCCACCCGGGCGATCCGCCCCTGGAATTCGCTGAAATCGTTCAGGAAGCGCAGAGTGTTCTCGCCCCGCAAAACGTTCTTGACGAACTCGCTCAGGGCATCGCAATAGGCCGGGTCGCTGTCGGACCAGCTCGTGTTCCGCTTGGCCTCGCGTGCCGCCTTGACCATGTAGGCCGCCACGCGTGAGGCGAACTCCTCTGTCGGGGGGCTCGCAGGCTCGCCGGCCGGCCATGCGCCAATCAACGTCTGGTAGAACAGGTATTCTTCGATCGGATCGGGGACGGGCTTGCCGTTCACCTCCGGCTTGATGGATCTGTTCAGTTCCGACCAGCGGGCTAGACGGGCGGGCCATTCGGCCACGAATTCGGAGATCGCGTCGATGCGGATCCGCGCATCCTCTCCGCGTTTGGTGTCGTGGGTCGCCGTCGTGCTCAGGCCGCCCGGCCAGTCGCGAAGGCGATGCAAGTTCTGATCGTGGAACTCGCGTGCGGAGCGGCCGAAGTGCTCGGGGTCGCCGCCGACCTCGTTCAGCGAGATGAGCCGGACAAAGCGGTAGAAGCCGGTGTCTTCGAGAGCCTTGGCCTCGACCGGGCCCGTGGTCTGCTGGAACCGTCCGAGGAAGAGTTCGCGCCGGCGTAGCTCGGCGTCGGAGCAATCGGCCGGCGGGTCCAGGAGAAGGACCGACTCGAGGAAGTCGAAGACCGACGGGTCGATCGAGGGCTCACGCCGCCGGGCGTGTGAGAACGCCAGCTCCATCGAGGCCCGATCGGTCGGCGAGATCGGCTCGCCCGGGCGAATGTAGGTCCGGTAGATGCCGAATGCTGAGATCACCTCGCGCAGGGCCCGCGTCAGCTGGTTCAAGGTGAAGTCGCGCGAGTGACGATTCCCCTCGGCGATCTTGCTGAGCCGATTGGCCAGCATGTTCGTCTCGCTGGCCATCGACGTTCCGGTGACGTATCCCTTGCACTCGCGGATCGTCTCCTCCAGGGTGTGGCGGTCTCCGCTGAACGACCGATAGGCCTCGTCGATCGCCAATTCCGAGGCCGGGTCGACGAACAGGCCGTTCAAGGCGTTCAGATATTCATAACCGACCGTTCCATCGATGGGCCAATTTTCTGGCAGCCGCTCGTCTCCCGTGAGGATCTTCTCGGCGACGATCGGGAAGCGGCCCGCTAGCTCGGATTTCGCGTCCCGGGCGATTTCCGCGTCGTATTGCTCCCTTATCGGGAGCGCGACGTCCTTCCAGGCGAGTCCCTGCGCATCGCCCTCGACGAGAGCTCTGCACGCGGACAGGAAAAGGGCCCGCTGGAGGTTGCAGAAGTAGCCCCTCGGGTCGGCCAGTCCGTCCGGATGGTCGATCCGGAGGCCGGAGACTCCCCCCTTCACCCCCCATTCGATGATCTGGACGTGAATCGCCTCGAAGACGCTCGGATCCTCGGTGCGAAGGCCGGCCAGCTCATTGATATCGAAAAATCTGCGATAATTGATCTCTTCCGACGCGACCCGCCAGAAGGCCAGCCGGTACACCTGCTCCTCCAGCAGTTCGTGAAGCGGGTTGAACGAGCGGGGCTCGCCGACCTTGCCGCGGAAGTATCCGAGGCGACGTTCGACGAATTCCCCGACCCGAGGGCTCTCGCCGATGAGCCGTTCGGTCCTCCGCTTCAGGACTTCCGTCTCGCGCCTGACGTGCTCGAGCGAGGCGACGTCGGTGGCCTCTCGGTCGGGTAGTTCGTCCGCGGCGCCACGGATGCTCCTCAGCTCGAGCATGTCCCAATCGCCCAGGTCGCAGTCGACTAGGAAACTTGTTTCCCGGTCATCGAGCAACCGGGAGTACGACCTCGGGTGGATGGGCAACACCCACTCGCCGTAGTGGAAGGTGAAAACGCCGCCGGCACACTCGATCCGGAAGGCGCCGCTCTCGAGGACGTTGCCATATTGTCCGCCCAGAATCGGGATCAGGACGCGGCCGGCGAGCTCGGCCTTGACCGGCTGCCAGTCGATGTCGAAGAAGCGGGCCGAGGAGGATTGCTTGCCCAGTTCGAGGAGGTCGAGCCAGAAACGATTCTGGCCGGCGATGCCCATGTGGTTCGGCACGATGTCGAGCACTCGCCGCATCCCTCGCCCGGCCAGCCCGGCCACGAGCCGGTCGTGCGCCGCCTGGTCGCCGATCTCGGCGTTGAGCCTGCTGTGATCGAAGACGTCGTAACCGTGAGTGCTCCCCGGTCGGGCGCTCAGGAAGGGCGACAGGTAGAGGTCGGTGATGCCCAGATCGTCGAGATAATCGAGCAGGCCCGTGGCCGCGTCGAGCCTGAACCCAGCGTGAACCTGGAGCCGGTAAGTCGTCAGAGGCCGCTCGACCCGGAGCCCCGCGACCTCGGCGAAGATCCGGCCGGCAACGCCCGTCCGCTGCCGCGCGTCGTCCTCGGTTGCCGCGTGGTCTCGATCGTTGGGCGTGGCCATGGCTCGGGCGTTCTCCGGGCGAGGATGGGATAGTTCCGACACGGGCAGAGCAAACAGCACGCCACCTGCTTCCCGGCACGATGCCGGCCTCGCTGGCCCCTTCATAAGAAATTTAGTAGAAATTCAATTGATCTGGATTCGTGTTCGTGACCCGCCGGGTGCTTGCGGAGTTTTCTCGGCATTGGTACGGAACTTGTATTGAGCGAGAAATAATGCCCAGGGGTTGAGCCACCACGGCGGGACTCTCCAGGGGCAAAACGATCGGAACGACCGCGAACGCCTCGCGTGCGTCCTCCGTCACGCGGGGCGAGCCTCGTCCCGCGCCACAGCCAATCACGCTGGAGTGGCGTCGCACGCCCTGCCCATATGCCCCGAATCAAGAATTTGCTCCCCGGACAGCCCGACAAGCTTGGGCCGACGATCACCCCCGAGGGGATCAACTTCGCAATCCACTCGTCGGGAGCGACCCGCGTCGAGCTGCTCCTCTTCGACAATATCGCCGATCAACGTCCCGCCCAGGTCATCCCGCTCTCCGAGGAGACGAACAAGACCGGCGACATCTGGCATATCTTCGTCGAAGGACTGCCCAACCGGACCCTGTATAACTACCGGGTCGACGGCCCCTACAACCCGGTGGCGACGGGCGCGCGGTTCAATTGCGCCAAAACGTTGCTCGACCCCTATGCCCCGGCCGTCACGGGCGACTTCAACTGGTTGATGGCCGACGCCCTGGGCTACGACAACAACGATCCCACGCTCGAAGACCGCGACCTCAAGCCGTCGACCGTCGAGAATGTCACCGCGGCCGCTCGCTGCGTCGCCTACCGGAGCGACTTCGACTGGGAAGGGGACCGGCACCCCGACATCCCGATCGAAGAGTCGATCATCTACGAGGTCAGTGTGCGCGGGTTCACGCGGCACCACTCGGCGGCGAGCGACTTCGGCGGCACGTATCGCGGGTTCATCGAGAAGATCCCCTACCTCAAGGACCTGGGGATCACGGCGGTCGAGCTGCTCCCCGTTTTCGAGTTCGACGCCTTCGATGCCCCGTTCCGCGACCCAATGACCGGCGAACGCCTGAGCAACGCCTGGGGCTACAACACGGTCGCGTTCTTCGCCCCCGAGTCGCACTACAGCTATTATGGCAAGTGCGGCGAGCAGATCGACGAATTCAAGATGCTGGTGCGCGAGCTGCACAAGAACAACATCGAGGTCATCCTCGACGTCGTGTTCAACCACACGCGCGAGGGCAACCACTACGGCCCGACGATCAGCTTCAAGGGGCTGGACAACGGCACGTACTACATGCTCGCGCCCGACCCGCGCTACTACAACGACTTCACCGGCTGCGGCAACACGATGAACTGCAACCACCCGGTGGTCCGCAGGTTCATCCTGGATTGCCTGCGCTACTGGGTCGAGGAGATGCACGTCGACGGCTTCAGGTTCGACCTGGCGGCCGTCTTCGCCGTGGACGTCGACCAGCAGGAGAAGGGCAAGACGCCGATCATCCACGAGATCGAGACCGACCCGGTCCTCTCTCGGATCAAGCTCATCGCCGAGCCCTGGAGCATCCGCCAGTACCGCCTGGGTAGCTTCTCGGACCGGAGATGGGCCGAGTGGAACGGCAAGTTCCGCGACACCCTGCGGAAATTCATCAAAGGGGACGCCGGGGTCGTCGGCGAATTGGCCACTCGCGTCGCCGGCTCATACGACCTCTTCGGCTCCGGCGACGGCGACGAACGGTCGCCGTTCCACAGCATCAACTTCGTGACCTGCCACGACGGCTTCACGCTGAATGACCTGGTCAGCTTCAACGAGAAGCACAACGAACGCAACGGCGAGGAAGGGCGCGACGGCGCCAACGACAATGAGAGCTGGAACTGCGGGATCGAAGGTTACACCGACGACCCCGAGATCGAGGCCCTTCGCCGCAAGCAGATCAAGAACTTCCTGACCCTGCTCTTCCTCTCGCAGGGCACCCCGATGCTCCTCTACGGCGACGAGATGCGTCGGACCGCCGAGGGGGACAACAACACCGTGTTCCAGGATAACCACCTCAACTGGATCAACTGGGAAGACGCCAAGAAGAACGAGGAGATCCTCGACTTCACTCGCAAGATCATCGCCCTTCGCAAGCGTCACCAGATCGTCAGCCGCTGGCGCTACCTGACCCCCGAGGACTCCGAGACGCCGACCCTCCGCCAGATCACCTGGCACGGGGTGAAGCCGAGCGAGGCCGACTTCGGCGAGTCGTCCCGTTTCATCGCCTGGACCCTCGAAGCCTTCAAGACCGACCAGCGCTCCGACGTCCCCATCTACGTCGCCTCCAACTCTTACTGGGAGCCGATCACGGCCGAGCTGCCGGTTGTGCAAGGCAGGCGTTGGTATCGCGTGGTTGACACCAACCGGAGCGCGGTCGACGACATCCTCCTCGACGAGGCGGCCGTCTTCGTCCCCGAGGCCCACATCACCATCGAGCCGCGAAGCACGATCGTCCTCATCGGCCGCTGAGGTCGGACGTTAGACACTCCCCCAGACGCCCCGACGGCCACCCCAGGTCATCGGGGCGTTTCTCTCTTTATGCACCGAGCCGATGCATCCTCTTCAGGCCTTCTCCCTCCGCTGCTCGTCCTGGATTTTCGGGGCTCTGCTCGGGGCCGCCCTGGTCGCGTCGCTCCCGCAGCGATCCTCCTCGGCCGAACACCTCGCCGCCTTCCTGGCCCCGATCCTCCTCTCGATCATCGCTTCGGAGTGCATCTTGCTCCTCCTACGCGCATCTCCCGCAAAACTCGTCCCCATCCGCTGGACCGAGCTCGCCGATGGCGCGACCGGCATCGCCGAGGTCCCGGGAGTCGCCGTTTCGGAGTCGGGAGAGTACGGCGAGTTCTCGCGATTCGAGGCGTTCTCTCGCGACAACCCGGTCATCGACACTCCGCCGCGCAACTCTCGCCCCCCCCTCCTGGGGCGGGTGGTCCTCGCCTCAGTCTTCGTCGGCCGAGACGGGCGTCGCTGGCAGCCCGATGAGATCCGATCCAGCCTGAACGAGGTTGCGAGGGCCGCGCGCTGGATCGCGCGCCAGGCGGCGACGCATGCCGTGCCGCTCCACATCGATTTGGCCCGCGTCTTCCTGGAGGCCGAGGACACGGAGCCCGCCGGTTCCCAGGAATTTGGATTCGGCTACCAGGGCGATGAGCTCGTCCCCAGCACACCGAGGCAGGTCGTCAGCGAACTCTCTTCCATGAGCCGGGCGGCCGGTCAGCTCGGCTTCCGCGACGCCGCGGACCTGGTGGATTCGATCGGAAGGAGGATCGAGGCCGACGCCATCGCCTGGATCCTTTGCCCGATGCGCTCCGGCCTCTCGTTCGCCGTCCGCGAGTCCGATGGCCACCTTCCCGGCGTCAACCTCGCGGTCTGCTATCCACGCTATTCCGACTTCTCAGGGCGTCTCAAAGGGGCCGTGGGCACCGATCCCGCCACGGTGGCCCACGAGATCCTCCACCTCTTTGGCGCCGAGGATAAATACGGGCTGCCGCTGGACGACGGGCCGAGCCCGGGCGTGACGAGCCGCGACGTCATGCGGCTCGACTCGCCCAGGCTCTCGCAGCTCAGGATCGACCCGCTCACCGCCTCGGAGATTGGGTGGGGCCGCCGCTGATCCATCCCATCAGCGCACGTCGGGCATCGTCGCCTCTGCCACCGACTTGAGCAGGTCGAGCACTGCCCGCCGCACCTTCGGCTCAGCCCCAACCTCCAGGCAGCTCGACCGCGCCCGCCAGGCGGTGTAGCCCCCCAGCTTGTGCTGGTCCGGCGGCGTCAGGTAGCCGTGATAGCCGTTGGCCAGCTCATTGATGAACGTCGGCTTCAGGGGGCTTCCCTCCTTGATCGCCAGGCCGGTCTGGCAGTAGACCTCATTCGGGATCGCGGCCAGCCCCATCGTGCCGATCCGCATCGCCTGGAGCTTGACCCGTGCCTCCTTGGGACCGACGGACAAGAGAACAGTCTCGCGAGCGTAGATTTCTTCCCATCCCTGCAACGAACGCCCCTTGATGGGGGCCAGCACCGCCTTGGCGCGGGCCACCTCGTCGGCGCCGGCCAGTCGGAGCGGGATCGTGAGGATGGTCTCGCGGGCGACGAGCGGAACCCAGTCGTGATATTCGATCGTCTGATAAGCCTCGAGCGCACGCTCCGAGACGCTGGCCGAGACCGTCTCGATCGTGACGTTCCCCTTCGGCTTGCTATAGTCGAAGCATTGCGTCTCGGCGCATGTGCCGTTGGCCAGTGCCGCGACGAACGGAGGGCCCTCTCCGGGTCCCGCGCCCAGCTTCGCCTCGATCCGCTCGCAGAACCTGCCGAAGTAATCGGCCGAGGTCGTCCCGGCCGGGATCCCGTATCCCACGTAATGCATGGCGTAATTGGCCATCAGCGCGATCGGCCGCCCGTCGCTCGCCCGCTTCAAGGAGAGCAGCCCGATCTCCGGGTCGACCGGCCCGGTCACCTCGACCGCGTTCGGGTTCTGGAACCCAGGATGCATCTGCGCCTGGTCATCCTTGGTCCCGCCGAACGGATTTGTCAGCGCCGTACCGGGCTTCATCAGCCAGCGGCGGCAGAAGACCTGCGTCGGGTCGCTGCCGCTACCCCAGCCCACCCGCGCAGGCGCCAGGTTCGCGTCCGCCTTGATGACCCCCTCGGCAATCTGACCGATGAGAAAGGCGACATAGTCTTTATCGGGCTCGCTCTGGAAGACGCCGACCGAGGCCGGCCCCGTATGCGTGTGGGTGGCCGACATCATCATGTGGTCGGCGGCGATTCCGGTTGCCTTCGAGGCCCTTGCCTTCGCCTCGTCGAAGATCTCGTCGGAGATCAGGCAGCTATCCACCACCACGATCGCGACCTTCGAAGTCCCGTCGTCGAGCACGATGCACCTGGCGTGGAGCCGGCTCGACGCCGAATTCGCTACCTGGTTATTGAGCTGCCCGTTCATCGAGATCGGGAATTTCAGGGGGGTGACATCCGCCGAGAATGCGCCGGCCCGGAAGACGGGGGCCGCGCCCTGTGATGTCCCTGCGCAGAGAGCGGCCAACACCAACGAAGAATGGATGAGAAGCCTGCCGGCAGTCATGAGAGTCTCCTGGGTGACGCGAACGAACGTACGAAGCCGGCGTCAATCGCCGGTCGATGCCCGGAGTATCCGGGCGGAGAACCCGCCAGTCGACGCATTTCCGGGTCGAGACTTGCACGCTAGGATGAAACGTTCACCTCGCAAACTTCAATTCCCGACCCCTGCTCGCCTCGAGCCCCTGTGCGGGCGGGCCATCTCAGACCGACCTGGAGGCCACGATGCCTCGGACCTGGATCGTCATCTTCGGAGTGCTGATCGCAACCGAAGCCGGTGCGCAGTCTAACGTGCCTTCGGACCCTATCCCCGTCCCAGGCCCGGCCCTTTCCCAAGCCCCGGGCGCCGTCAGGCCGGCGTCGGGCTCCCTCGTCCCCCGTCCGGCCACGGCCGTTGCCCGCCCTGCCGCAGGCTCATCTCCCACGACCACGAAGGCTGCATCAGCCCCCCGCCGGTCCCCGGCCTCGAACACGACGCCGGCCGCACCTGCCAGGCAGGCCGCCCGGCCCAGGGGCAACCCCAATGCGATCTTTCAGCCGCCCGCCTCCGTTATCAATGCCGACCCACGACCGATGCGACCGACCCTGTTCGGGCCGCTCGACCTGAAGACGATGCGCAGAACCGATCATGTGCCGCTCCCCCCTGCCGGGCCGCGGGTCAATCTGGCCCCCATCGCCGGGCTCCGGCCGGGGATGTCCTTCGTCTCGGGCAGAATCCCGCTGCCGGGGGGGAACAACCTGACTGATCGCCAGAATTATCAGATGACGAGCTACCTCAATGCCAACGGAGGTCTCACCACGATCGTGTACGACAGGCAGACCGGCCTGGCGCGGGCCTACAACCAGTCGGTCAGCTTCGACGGCAACTATGGCGGACCCCTCCCTCCCGGCATCAGCCGGCATATGCCCGGGCCGGCCATCGGCGTCACCTCCTGGCCGTATAATTCCCTGAGCGGCTCCGTCTCCAATCCGAGCGTCGACCGCACCGGGCCTTATGCCACGGGCCGCTTCTCCGCGGATGGACCCGGTGGCCCCAGCGGCGCACTCGGGACCCTCAACTCGGTGACTCCCAGTCTCGGCGGTTCTCCTCCCACCGGCTTCGGTGCATCGAACCTTCCGATGGGCGGGATGCCGTCGCTCTCGCTCTCACCACCCCCCTGAGGTCGCTCGATCGACTCCCTGACCCCATCGAGCCCAAGAATCCGCCGGCATCACGCAGACATGCAATCAAACAATCAATTGCATATTCGTTTGCGAGATTTTCGGAATTCTCCGAACCTCGAGGCGACCGGAGCCGTACTGGCTCCGACGGATTGGCCCGACGCCCGGGGTGTGAGACACTCTGGCTCGTCGGATCCCGGAGAAATCGCTACGATTTCGGGCCGGCACGCCAACGTTTGACGCTCTACTCTTTGCGAACGACCCGAGGCACATAAGCCTCTGATCGCTGCGGGGCCCCCGGGATGGATGGGGCCCCCGGTGAAGTCGTCCCGTCGGCATGAGTGGCCGGCGGCCGGCTCATCTTCCTCTGATGCACACATTCGGGAGAACGAATCGATGCGTAAGATGCTTCTGAGCCTTTCCGCCCTGGCCCTCATCTCCGCCCCGGCCTTCGGCGCCGTCAAGGTCGGTGACAAGGCCCCCGCCTTCGCCGGCATCCCCGCCATTGATGGCGACAAGGAAACGAACCTCGCCCTGTCCGACATCAAGGAAGACGTTGTCGTCGTCGTCTTCCTGGCCAACCACTGCCCGGCCGTGACCACCTACGAAGACCGGATCATCGACCTCGCCAAGGGCTACAAGGGCAAGAGCGTCAAGCTCGTCGCCGTCTCCGTCAGCGACACGGCCGAAGACGACCTCGACGCCATCAAGGCCCGCGTGAAGGACCGGAAGTACAACTTCGTCTACGGCTCCGACGTGTCCCAGCAGATTGGCAAAGACTTCGGCGCGGTCGTCACCCCGCAGTTCTTCGTCCTCGACAAGGGCCGCACCGTCCAGTACATCGGCGCCCTGGACGACAGCATGCAGGAGAACAAGGTCGAGAAGACCTACCTGAAGGACGCCATCGACGCCGTGCTCAAGGGCGAGTCGGTCGAGGTCTCCAAGACCCAGGCCCGCGGCTGCGGCATCGGCTACAAGAAGAGCAAGTAATCCGACTCGGGGTCGCCCACCCGGCGCCACGTTGAGGATCTGACAGCTCGAACTGTCGACGCAGAATCACGAGGCGATCTCCACCGGCCCATCCCGCCGGAGGCGGTCGCCTCGCTCGCATCCTAGAATCAAGATCGACGATGGACCAACCCCGGCGCGCCGAGCCGACGCGCCCACACCGGCGAGAGCTACGACCGTGACGACACAAACTCGGCAAACCCTTCGCGCCCTCGCCCCGGCGCTCTGGCTCGGATGCCTGGCCGGCTGCCTCGGCGAAGGCTCGCAGAACACCGTCAATCCCACGCCCTCGACCGTCCTGAATCCGGCCGCCCCCGACGAGCCCAAGCCCGCCGAGGTCAAGGCGATCGAGAGCACCCCCGCCGGAATCCAGCCAATCGAGAGTACGCCCGCAAAGGCCGCACCCGAGGCCGAGCCCAAGCCGGTCACCGAGACGGCCCATTCCGAGCCGACCAAGGGCGTCACGCCCGTCGACCTGGGCGCCATCGCCGCCGCGCCTGCTGCCCCGGAAGCCGCCGCCGGCGAGATCTCCCTGATCCCGGTCAAGTTCGACGCCTACCTGGCCAGGATCAAGGCCAACAAGAAGGCCAAGTACTCGATGGTCGACGCCTGGGCAACCTGGTGCGCCCCGTGCAAGGAGAACTTCCCGCACGTCGTCGAGATGCACAAGAAGTATGCCGACAAGGGCCTGGCCGTCTATTCGCTCTCGCTCGACCACCCCGATGTGCCCGCCGACCTGGCCGAGGCCCGCAAGTTCCTCAAGGAGCAGAAGGCGACCCTGACGAACCTGCTGCTCGACGAGGAAGAAGAGCCAGCGTTCGAGAAACTGAACATCAACGCCATCCCCGCCGTATTCATCTTCGGGCCTGATGGCGCCGAGCTGAAGCGGTTCACGATGGACGACGTCGAGAACCAGTTCACCTACGAGGAAGTCGAGAAATACGTCGCCGGCTTGCTCGAAGGCCCGGCGCCCAAGGGGACGGCCGCCCCTTGATTCCGAGGTCGGGACGGGCTTCCCCTCGTCAGGGCCATCGACGCCTGCTAGAATTGGGCTCGAAATTCTCCGTGCGGCTCAATCGCCCGGAATGCGACCTATCTGCACATCGAACGTATGCCGGCTCCGTGGCCGGCGGAGGCGGCGGTTCTCATGAAAGACGGCATCCACCCCAAGTACCTCGACAGCGTGGTCACCTGCGGCTGCGGCAACACCTTCGAGACGCGCAGCACCAAGCCGAAAATCGGGATCGAGGTCTGCTCGGCCTGCCATCCCTACTACACCGGCTCGGTGAAGTTCGTCGACGCCGCCGGCCGCGTGGACAAGTTCAATAAGAAGTTCCAGGGCAAGTACGGCAAGGCCAAGAAAGAAACCGAGACGCCGACCCCGGCCGCCGTCTGACCCTCGGACCCGAATCAACCAAGGCGGCCTACCGGCCCTCGTCGGACGCGTTTGACGCGAGACGAAGTCCGGAGGCCGTCTCGCGTTGCGCCATCCGCCAGATGATCTTCCTTCGCCGACTTCGAGGGCCCCAAGGGCTGTGTTCGAGAAGCTCCAGGCGGACTACCTTCGGTTTCAGGAACTCGACGCGGCGCTGCTCGACCCGGCGGTGACGTCCGACCCATCCAGGCTCGCCGGCCTGGCCAAGGAGCGGAGCGCCCTGGCCAAGCTGGCCATCCCGTACGGCCGATACCTCGACCTCTCGCGCCGGGTGACCGAGGCCAGGGCCCTCGTCGAGGCCGAGCCCGATTTCGAGATGCGCCAGTACGCCGAGGCCGAGATTGAGGAGCTGGAAGTCGAGCGGATCCGCGAGGGCGACGCCCTTCGCACGGTCCTTTATGACCGAGTCGCCGGCACCGACCGACCCAGCCTGATCATCGAGATCCGGGCCGGAATCGGCGGCGACGAGGCGGCCCTCTTCGCTCGCGACCTCTACGAGATGTATCGCAGGTACGCCGAGACCAAGGGCTGGACGTTCGAGGTCATCGACGTCGTCCCCACCGAGCTGGGCGGATTCCGCGAGGCCACCTTCGGCGTCGCCGGCGACGGGGCCTTCCGCAACCTCCAGTTCGAGAGCGGCGGGCACCGGGTCCAGCGCGTCCCCGAAACCGAAGCCCAGGGGCGAGTTCACACCTCGGCCGCCACCGTCGCCGTGCTCCCCGAGCCCGAAGAAGTGGACGTCGAGGTCAGGACCGAAGACCTCCAGATTGACGTGATGCGGGCCGGCGGGCCGGGCGGCCAGCACCAGAACAAGACCGAGAGTGCCGTGCGGATGACGCACCTGCCCAGCGGGATCGTCGTCGTCTGCCGCGACGAGCGGAGCCAGCACAAGAACCGCGCCAAGGCCCTCCGCCTGCTCCGCAGCCGCCTCTTCGACCAGACCCAGGCGAAGGCCAACGCCCAGCGGGCCGAGCAACGCCGCACCCTGATCGGCTCCGGAGATCGCTCCCAGCGCATCAGGACCTACAGCTTCCCCCAGAACCGTGTGACCGACCACCGGATCGGCCTGACTCTCTATCACCTCGACCGGATCATCCAGGGCGACCTCGACCCGCTCACTCTGGCCCTGATCGACCACGACCGCCGCGAGCAGCTCGGCGATATCTGACACGTCTGACACGATGTTCCTCATCCGGCCGGCCCTATCTCCGTGTCGTCCCTCCCAGACGCGAGCCGCCATGCCCAACACCGAAACCTGGACCGTCGGCCGGCTCCTGACCTGGACCGCCGACTTCCTCAAGAAGAAGGGCTCGGAAAGCCCCCGGCTCGACGCCGAGGTGCTGCTCGCCCACGTCCAAGGATGGCCCAGGGTCAAGCTTTATACCCAGTTCGACTCCGAGCCGAACGAAGCCAATCGAACCCGATTCCGCGAGCTGGTTCGCAAGCGAGCGGAGGGGTCTCCGGTTGCTTACCTCACCGGCCATAAAGAGTTCTACGCCCTGAGCTTGAAGGTCAGCCCCGCGGTCCTGATCCCCAGGCCTGATAGCGAATTCGTGGTCGTCGAGTTCATCGGCCTGACCAAGGGCAAAGGGCCCGTCCTGTGTGCCGACATCGGCACCGGCTCCGGCTGCCTGGCCCTGGCTTGCTCGAACTCGAACCGCGAGGCCAGGTTCCACGCCGTCGACCTCAGCCCGGAGGCGTTGGCCGTCGCCCGCGCCAATGCGAAAGAGCTGGTGCTCGAGCACCAGGTGACCTTCCACGAGGGCAGCCTGCTGGAGCCACTGGCAGACCTCGGCCCGTTCGACCTGATCATCTCCAATCCCCCCTATATCAAGGCGGGAGATTTGGCCGGGCTCGAGGTCGGCGTCCGCGACTACGAACCCCACCTGGCCCTCGACGGCGGCCCCGACGGCCTGCGCGTGGTCGAGCCCCTCGTGCGCGACGCCATCCCGATGCTCAAGCCGGGCGGCCACCTGATCCTCGAAATCGGCTCGGCTCAGGAGGCCGAGGTCCGTTCCCTGATCTCCGGACACCCCGAGTTCGACCTCGCCCCGACCATCCGCGACCACGCCAATCACCCGCGAGTCGTCCGCGCCACCCGTCGCTGAGAGGCGACGAGTTGCCCCCTCGCCACCCGGGTTCTCGCCCGTTATCATGCCCGGACCCGCCCCTCGATCGGCCCGCCCCAACCTACTGCGACCGAAGATGACGCCAGACCAGACTCATCACCCCCGCCTGCGGAGTCTGCCGATCTGGCGTGAGCCGATCGCCATCGATCCCCTGCCAGGCGGGATTACCAATCGGAATGAGCTGGTCGTCGACGCAAGCGGTCGGAAGTTCGTCGCCAGGTCTGGCGCCGACCTTCCCCTGCTCGGCGTCGATCGCCGCAATGAGGTCGCCTGTCAGGCCGCGGCGTCGAGCCTGGGAATCGCCCCCGAGATCGTCCACCACGAGCCGGGATTGCTTGTCACCCGATATCTCGACGCCCGGACGATGACCGCGGAGTCCATGCAAGCGACTGACTGCCTGGTGAGGCTCGCGGCCACGTTGCGCAAACTTCACGATGCCTGGGATGGGCTCTCGGGCGAGATGCTCTATTTTTCCTCATTCCAGACCATCCGCACCTACGCCGAGAATGCCAAGGTCCTGCAAGCCTCACTTCCAGATGACGTCGACGAGTTGGTGGACGATGCCCGATCCCTCGCCCGCCGCATTCAGCCGTTCACGCCGGTGCTCTGTCATAACGACTTGCTGCCGGCCAACATACTCAATGATGGCGAGCGGATTTCGCTGGTGGATTGGGAGTACGCCGGCATCGGCCACCCGCTCTTCGACCTGGCGGGAGTCTCGGCCAACTGCAGGCTGGACGACGATCAGGAGCAGACCCTGCTTGCCCACTATCTGGGTGATCGGGAACTGAGCATCGACCTGATGAGCGAGTTGCGCATCTTCAAGGTCGCCTCGTTGCTACGCGAGGCGCTCTGGTCGTGCATCCAGTCGGCGACCTCTTCGATTGATTTCGACTATCAGGCCTATGCCACCGAAAACTTCGACGCCTATCGACGGGTCCGTCGCCAACTCGACGAGCGGGCCGACGGAGTCATGTCCTCGCTCGTAGCCCTTTGATGGGCGGCCTGATCCCGCGAAAACCTCGATCGAAAGTCTTGGCCGTGGGCGTTGGCTTTCCTTACAATCTCAATCCGAGTTCCGTCCCGAGTTCCTTCCGAAGCGAGGGGACGACCCGCCGCGGGGCCCCGGCCGACCGGCCCGCATGCGTCCCCGTGTTCCCCCATCAGAAGCAAGGTTCCGATATGACCACGACGGCGACGTCGAGCGAGCAGGGCCAGAAGTTCGACAATAACGGCCAGTACAGCCGGGCGAGCATCCTCCGCTACGAGAAGATCTTCGGCGAGGGCTACATCAGCACAGGCGGCCAGGAAACGACCGACAACCTCGTCGGCCGGATCAAGGCGGCGCTCAAGCCGGGAGCCCGGATCCTCGACGTCGGCAGCGGCATCGGTGGCGCAGCCTTCTATCTCGCCAAGACTTACGGCGCCAAGGTCGTCGGCATCGACCTCGCCGAGGAGATGGTCACGCTCGCCAATGAGAACGCCGCCAAGGCGGGCGTCGGCGACTCAGTCACAACCATTCTTGGCGACATCCTGACCACCGAGTTCAAGGAGCCATTCGACGTCATCTGGAGCCGCGATGCCCTGATGCACATCCCGGACAAGCCCCGGCTCTTCAAGCGGCTCTTCGACCTGATGGCCCCCGGCGGCACGCTGGTCATCACCGACTATGCCAAGGGCGTGGGCGCGGGCTCGGCCGAATTCCAGGCCTACGTCAAGAAGACCGGCTATTCCCTGACCGATCCGGCCAGCTACGGCAAGCTCCTCGAAGGGGCCGGCTTCGTCGACGTCCACGCCGAGGACGCCACCGCGACTTTCCTCGAAATCATGCAGCGCGAGGCCGACCGCCTGAAGAACAACCGGGACGAGTTCCTGGCCATCTTCGGCGAGCAGGACCTGAACTACCTGCTCGAGCGCTGGCTCGCCAAGGACGGCTACTGCAAGGCCGGCGACATGAAGTGGGGCATCTACGTCGCCCACAAACCCGCCTGATCATTCGAGTTATGATCGACGATGGGGTCGCGCCCAATCCCCGGCGCGGCCCTCATTCGCCTCAATACGAAACGAACCCGAGCTGACGCCCCAGGCCCCGAACGAACCGAGGTCGACCGACGCCCATGCCGGCCCACGCCATCGAACCCGTCGCACCCGACGAGACGCCCCTCGGCAAGATTGGCCCGATCCTGGGCTGGTGCGTCCACGGCTACACCGCGCTGGGGCTGGTCGCAGCCGCCGGCATCGCGCTGGCGATCGTCCGAGGAACTCCTTCGGACTTCAGCTGGGCCTTCGCCTTGATGGCCATCGCCACGTTCATCGACGCCACCGACGGCACCCTCGCCCGCAAGGTTAGGATCCGCGAGGTCGTGCCCGGCTTCGACGGTCGGCGGCTCGATGACATCATCGACTTCCTCAACTACACCTTCCTCCCCTTGCTCCTGCTCTGGCGGGCCAAGTCCCTGCCCGATGGGCAGGAAGCCTGGCTCCTCCTGCCGCTGATGGCCAGCGTCTACGGCTTCTGTCAGGTTTCGATCAAGACCAGCGACGGCTATTTCCTGGGCTTCCCCTCGCTCTGGAATGTAGTCGCCTTTTACATCTACGCCCTGAGCCCGCCGACATGGCTCTCGCTCGCTTCGCTGATCTTCCTGGGCCTGCTCACGTTCGTTCCCAGCTTCTACCTCTACCCGTCGTCCAGGCGTAGCCGACTGAATACCCTGAGCAACGCGTTGGGGGCGGTCTGGGCGGCCGTCCTGATTCCGGGCTTCTGGCTGATGCAGGAGAATCCCGAGTCAACCGCTTGGCAGACCGGCTACTGGCTGGTCGCGGTCTCGCTGTTCTATGTCATCTTCTATCTCGGGGCCTCCTGGCTCGTCACCTTGAAGCATTGGTTCTCGCCGACCCCTTGATCTCGGAGTCGCCCTTATTCATGCGAGCACGAGCTTGGGACACCGGTCGTTGGGTTGAGGTCGAGATTGACGGATCGAGAATCGGTCGGACCAGACCCGCGGATGGGCCGGGCTCGCCGGACCCGGCCGACCTCTGGATCGGTCCCGCATTCTGGGATCTCCAGACCAACGGTCGCTGGGGGATCTCCTATTCCTCGCCAACGATCACGCCCGATCAGGTCATCGAGGTTGTCCGGGCCCTGCGCCACCTGGGGACCGCCCGGCTATGCCCGACCCTGATCACCGCCTCCGCCGAGCACACCCTGCGCGGGGTCCGGGCCATCGCCGAGGCTTGCCGGGCCGATCCGATTGTCGACGCGATGGTCGCAGGGATCCACCTGGAAGGTCCCTCGATCAGTGAGATCGATGGATACCGTGGAGCCCACCCGCTATCGGCAATTCGTGATCCGGATTGGGCTGAATTCACCGAACTTCAGCAAGCCGCTGATGGCCGAATCCGGATCGTCACTCTCGCGCCAGAGCGTTCCGGATCGATCGAGTACATCGCCAGGGCAAACGCCGCAGGGGTGATCGTGGCCCTCGGCCATACTTCGGCCGACGCCGCGACCCTGTGGGCCGCCATTGCCGCGGGGGCAAGGCTTTCGACACACCTGGGCAATGGAATCGCCACGCCCATCAGTCGCCACCCCAACCCGATCTGGCATCAGGCTGCGGCCGACGCCTTGATGGCGTCGTTCATCGCCGACGGCCATCATCTGGATGATTCGACGCTGAAAGTCTTGATCCGCGCCAAGACGCACCGACGATCCATCTTGGTGAGCGACCACAGCCCGCTTGCCGGCCTCCCAGCTGGCGTCTATGGCGACTGGGAGGTCCATCCGTCGGGCAAGATCCTCGTCGCCGGCACCCCTTATTTAGCGGGATCGAATCAAGATCTCGACCAGGGCATCAACACCTTGATGCGAGCGGCCGGTTGCGGGCTTGCCGAAGCCCTGACGACCGCGACTCTCAATCCGGCGAATCTGCTCGGGGCGGGTGAGACGCCGATGGCCCCCGGATCGCGGGCAAACCTGATCGCGTTTCGCCTCGATCAAGGAGGACCATTCCCCACGTTCCGACTGGTCTCAACCTGCGTCGATGGTCACTGGATCGAGGCCGATCCCGCGATCCGCCAGACGCCGGAAGTCGTATCCGCCGGCTGAACTGGGGAGCCGTCGTCTGCCTCCCTCTCGCGCGATGATTAATCGCTATTCGACTCGTGTCCCAAAACGCCAAGAAAAGATCTTGGAACCGCAGATCACTTACGGGCGTCCAAGGGGTACGATGAGCGGTGGCAATGATGACCAGCAACTCATCGAAGCGTGCCGCTCCGGCCGGACCGAGGCCTTTGGAGGGTTGATTCGGCGCTACCAGGATCGGCTCTATCCGACCGCCCTGCGATTGACGGGTCGCCCGGAAGACGCGCTCGACCTGCTCCAGGACGCGTTCCTCCGTGCGTTCCAGAAGCTTGACCGGTTCCACGGTGACAGTTCGTTCTACACCTGGATCTACCGGATCATGGTCAACCTGGCCCTGAGCGAGCGGCGTAAGAGACGCAAGCCTGGCCGATCCGAAGTCTCCCTGGTCCCCGACCTGGCCGACACCTCGGAGCGTTCCGATCCTGCCGACGCGTTGAATCGCTCCGAGCGCGACTTTCAAGTCCAGAATGCCCTGAACGCCCTGGCCCCCGATCATCGGGCGGTGGTGGTCATGAAGGAATTCGATGGCCTGCGTTACGAAGAGATCGCCTCGATGCTCGATGTCCCGGTCGGCACGGTCCGAAGCCGGCTGCATCGGGCCCGCTGCGAACTGAGGGATCGTCTCCGCGATCTGATTCTCGACGATCAATCGGCCCCACGGGGCCCCGGCGAAATTCCTTGAACTCGACAGATGCATCGAAGAGTCGAACGTTTCGTTCGGACCTCTGGGACAGCGAGCGGACCATGAAATTCGACGACGACCCCCTCCTCAGCGCTTTCCTCGACGGCGAACTTTCGCCTGCTGACCGGGGTGCGTTCGATCCGTCGATGGCCGCCGACCCCGCCCTCGTCGAGTTTCTCAACGATCTCACGCGAGTCCGAGACGCGGTCGCGTCGCTCCCTCGGCCGGGCATGCCCCGCGTCGACCTGGCCTGGGACGTCCTGTCAGAACTTCAGACGACCCGGCGCCGACGAGTTTGGTCGCCGTTGCGAGTTTCGTTGATGGCCTCGGGGCTGGCCGCTGCGGCCGCGATCTGGCTCGCGTTCGCCAACCCACTCCATGTTCCTCCCCGATTTCCGCGGAATCCCGCGATCGAGAATCGGCCGAACCTCGTCCAGCACGGACCCGAGACCCTTCGTGGTGAGCCGGTTCTCGCGAATGCCGGCCCGAGTTCGGCGATCCTCCCCGTCTTGAACTCGGCCCGACCCGCCAACGATCTCGATCTCGAGACCGAGCGAGTCCAGGTGCGCCACTGGCTGGATGGGCAGGATATTCGCCAGCTCGTCGTGAAAGCCAGCCCGGCGACGCAGCCCTCGGACCTCATCGTGGAGATTCTCCGGACGACGGCCCGCAAAGATCCGACTTTCGCCCACCTCGGGGAGACGCGGCTGCCCGGGTCGGAGGCCGACGACGATTCCTTCGCCGTCGTGCTCAGGCCCTGCGAGCTGGGCCATTTACACGACCTCATCCGCAAGGCATTCCCGGCGGGCAAAGTCGGCGAAATCGAGTCGATCGCGGGCGGACCAACGCTCTATCCCCTGGGCGACGCGGCCGGGCTCCAACTCGTCGCCGGCACCCCCCTCAACCCGGTCCAGCATCCGCAACAAGCCGACCGGCCGATCCTGGCCAGCTCGAATCAAGGTAACAATCTCGTCGAGCTCGACTCCGAGAAAAATCCCGCCCCTGAGTTCGCGGAATCCACCCCGCATGCCGCGGTGAAGTCCCTCGATCCGAAGCAGCCTTTGACACTCCTGCTGCGGATCAGGAAGCCTTGACGAATGGATCGGGCCCATCGGCGTGCCCGAGCGGCGATGGGCCCGATCCGTCGGTCTCAGTCGAGCATGAAGAGGAGCTGCGGGCCTCTGAGCTTGAGGAGGGAGTCGAAGCTGATGTCGACTCGGAGCCCCGCCCCGCCTGCGCTGCTTGAGGCCCCGAGCGAGCTGATCGCGTCGCTGAGGCTCATCGGCTTGGCGTAGCGGATGATGCGGGCGGAGACCAGGCCTGCCTTGGTCTGCACCAGTGCGATGGCGTCGTCGAGGTAACCGATCCGGTCGATCAGCTTCGCGTCGAGCGCCTCCTTGGCGGTGTAGACCTTTCCATCGGCCAGCGCCCTGGCGTCCTTCAGCGGCAGCTTGCGCCCCTGGGCCACGATCCTGAGGAACCGGTTGTAGGCGTCATCGATGACGACCTTCCATCGAGAGCGTTCCTCCTCGGTCATCGGCCGATACATCGAACCGGTGTCCTTGAACGCGCCCGTAGTGATGGACTCGCTGGAGACGCCCACCTTCTTCATCAGGTCGGAGACCTGGAGTAGTTCCAGTTTGACCCCGATCGAGCCGGTGAGGGTCGTCGGCTCGGCAACGATCAGGTCGGTATTGGCCGAGACATAGTAGCCACCCGAGGCGGCCATCCCGCCGAACGAGGCGATGACCGGCTTGCCGCGGGTCCTCAGGGTTTCCAGCTCGCGCCAGATCTGGTCGGAGCCGCCCACGGTGCCGCCGGGGGAGTCGACCCGGAGGACGACGGCCTTGACCTGGGTGTCTTCGCGGGCCTGGCGAATCTGCTTGAGGACGTACTCGACCTCGGAGTCGACGATTGCCCCCTTGATCTCGACGATTGCGATCTCGGGGTCGGCCAGCCCGGATGATCCGGCGACGTAACGCTCGTCGAGCCCGCCTATTCCGGGCGCGACGGTGCGTGCGCACATCGTCATGTTGGCGAAAATGGAGCCGCCAAGGAGGAGCAAGAGCATCCGAGGGATCCGCCGCTCCTTCCGGTCGATGACGATCGTTTGTGGCCTGGGCTGACTGTCGATCTGTTCCATGGGACCATTCTCGAAGGCGGATCTCTCACTGCGTGGCTTCGTCCTGCCCGGCAATTGTAAGCCCCCAGGCCTCCGGGCTCAATCGACGCGAGAAGACGGGCGGCGTAAGGGCCGGGATCACTGTCGCTCCGCGGGCGTCGGGGCGACTGCGTTCGTCTCCGGAGAGGTGGGGGCATCTTTGACCGGATCCGGGCGATCCAGGCCGAGCGGAGCCCTGCCGGCCTGGACGGCGTCGAGGCGTCCCCTGTATTTACCGTAGAGCTGGGTATGACGGCTCGTCGGCGGAGCCATCGCCGCGCCGCCGACCACGATCGCCTTGACCTGGCTGGTTGGCTGAAGGATGTGACCGTCCGTGATCACGAGGTTCGCCCGCTTGCCGACCTCGATCGACCCGATCAGGTCGCCAACGCCCAGGATGCTGGCCGGCCCGACGGTCAGGGCCCGCATTGCCTGCTCGGGGGTCAATCCATAGGCAACGGCGGTCGCGGCTTCGAAGGGGAGATTCCTGGACGAGGTGGCCTGATCGGCTCCCCTGCTGGTCGAACGGATGGCGAACGGGATTCCTGCCTTCTGAAGCTCGGCCGCCGAGGCGTAGGCCGAGTCGTAGGGGTCGGACTCCTCGCCGGGAATCCGCAGCGTCCCGGCCAGGATCACGGGGAGGCCCGACTCCTTGATCGCGTCGACAACCTTCCAGGCTTCCTCGCCGCCGGAGATGGCCGCCTTCAGCTTCAGGTCCCTGGCGAGTTTGATGGCGTCGAGGATCTCAACTCGATGGTTCGCGCCGATCAGGACAAGCTTCTCCCCCTTCGCATAGGGGACCAGGGCTTCGAGCCTCGGGTCGGGCGTCGGGGGGGCTGCCTTGTGAGCGAGCGCACCGGCCACGACCTTGTCATAGGCGAGTGCCTCGCGGAACTGTTCCTTGATCGCGTCGATCCGCTCCTGACGACGACGCTTCGCCTCTTCCGGGTTTGCCGATCCGCCCGGACCGGCGATGGCGCGAGCGGGGGCGTCGGGATTGATCGGGGTGTAGGCGGGGATGCTGATGTTCAGCGCCACCCGATCGCGCAGGATGAGTTCGGAAGGGACCCAGCCGTCGAGCTGGAAAACACATCCCTGTCCCGAGATACTGCCTCCGCTCGGCTGGGCGTAGCTGGCGAGCACGCCGGCGGCGCGAGTGACGGGAATGAGCTCGCTGTCGGGATGCAGGGCGACTCCCGACCGCAGTTCGGGCTGGAACTGGGCGGAATCGGCGTAGTCGTGCGTCTCGTTGAGGCTGCCGATCTCGGTCAGGCCGACCGAGCTGCCGGCGTCGATCAGGCCAGGCCAGGTCGTCAGGCCCTTGAGATCGAGCGCCCGGAATCCGGCAGGCACCGCTGTCTCAGGGCCTCCGACCGCGACGATCGTGCCGTCGTCGACGACGATCGTGCCGTCGTCGATTGGCTCGCCGGCCGCCGTCTGGATCGTCGTATGGGTCAGGGCAAACTTGCCCCGCAAGTCGGTCGGCCAGGAGAGGACGAGCTCGCCCTGGCCTGCATTGACCGCGGATGGCATCCTCGAATGATCCCCGGGCCTGGGGGCCGGCAAGGTCCTGGAATCACCCGGCACCCGCTGGAACCGGACTTCTCCGTCGATGAGGGCCAGCTCGCAGCGGGCGAAGCTGTCGAGCGGGTGGGCATTGAACAATGCCATGTCGGCGTCCTTGCCCGGCTCGATCGACCCGATCCGGCTGTCGAGGCCCAGCTCGCGGGCCGGATTGATCGTGATCATCGCGAGGGCCTCGGTCTCGGACACCCCGCCGTAGCGGACCATCTTGGCCGCCTCCAGGTAGAGGTGCCGGACCAGCTCGTCGCTGTCGCTCTTGATGCTGACGGAGACGCCCGCCTGCGTCAGGAGGGAGGCGTTGTAGGGGATGGCGTCGTAGGCCTCGACCTTGTAGGCCCACCAGTCGGAGAAGGTTGAGGCGCTGGCGCCATGGGCGGCGATCTCGGCGGCGACCTTGTAGCCTTCCAGCACATGCTGGAGCGATTTTACCTTGATGCCATGACGCTCGGCGACGCGGAGGAGCATCAGGATCTCGTCGCTCCGGTAGCAGTGGCTATGGATCTGGATCGAGCCGTCGACGATCCCGGAGAGGGCATCGAGCCGTAGGTCGCGACGCGGCGGGGCGATTGCTTTGCCAGCGACGCGAGCCGCCTCGTAGGCCTTCCAGGTCTCGCGATAGGCCTTGCCTTCCAGGAACGCCCGCTCGATGGCGGCCTCGACCCCCATCCTGGTATTGGGGAACCGGCCGACCCGGCGGGTGACATTCTCGCCGAGGGCGAACTTGACCCCCTGCGGCCCGTCCTTCAGCAGCAGGTCTCGCGCGGGCGAGCCGAACTTCAGCTTGATCACCGCGTCCTGGCCGCCGATCGCGTTGGCCGAGCCGTGGAGCAGCCTGGCCGTGGTCGTCCCGCCTGCGAGGGCCCGGTAGATCGTCGGGTCGTCACCCCGGATCACGTCCTTGACGCGGACCTCGGGGACGATCGACAGGCTCATCTCATTGACGCCGCCGGCGATCGCCATGTGCGAATGCGTGTCGATGATCCCGGGCATCGCGACGAGCCCGTTCGCATCCAGGACCATGATCCCATCGGGAGGCTGGAGGTTGGTGCCGACGGCGGCGATCTTCCCTCCGCGAATGAGGATCGCCCCCTTGGGGATTGTTCCCTTGGTGACGGTCAGGATCGTGGCATTCTGGATGAAGACGTCGCCGCCGGTCTTCAGGGTCGGCTTGCGCCGGGCGTCGAACTCGGTCGCGTAATCGGTGGCCGCGAGCTTCGGGGCCCGCGCGGCCTCCTCGATCCCCGATCGTTCGGGCCTAGCCTTTTCCGAGTCCTTCCCTGTCTCTGCCTTGGGACCGGCCTCGGGGACCTTCGGTGCATCCTTGGCCTGGTCACTTGCTTCCTTGGCCGCGAGCGCCTTGGGCCTGGCATCATCCTTCGTCTTCGCCTCTGCGACGACTGGCTCGCCGGCGGGCGTGGGCGTTACTGCTACTGCCTTACCGGCGACCGGCCCTCGATCTCCCGAACTTTTTTTCGCGGCGACGGCCCCCTTCTCCAGATCGAATTTCAGACCATCCGCCAGGACATATCGGGCCTTGGCTTTCTCGTCGCCGTACTCGGCGGTGAGCACGACGAGCTGACCGAGCTTGCCGCACTCGACCGTTCCGAGCCGCTTCGAAAGGCCGGCGATCGACGCGGCGTTGCGGGTCAGGGCGGCGACCGCGGCATCGGTGGGAAGTCCCGCGGCGATCAGCTTCCGGACCTGCGCATGGATCGTCTCGAACTTGGCAAGGCCATCACCGGAGATGGCGAAGCGGACGCCCGCCTTGTGCAGCTCGGACGCCGTGGCGACTCGTTCTTTCCAGAGCCGGGCCCGGTCGCTCAGTACGGCCAAGGGGTCTTCACGCTCCTCAGATGTCTTGCGGGCATATTCGGCGGCCGTCGGGACCTTGGGCTCGTCGGGGAAGTCGATCCTGAGGACGACCGGGACGTCACACGCCTTGAGTCGACCGGCCACCTTACCGGCCTCGCGGCCTCCGACGATGACCGCCGTGGTTCCGAACTCCTCGGCGAGGTCCAGCGCCCTGAGGATTTCGTCGCGGGTATTGGCCTCCCACCAGACCGGCAGGGACTTGTGCCTGGCGGCCAGGAGCGAATCGAGCGCGGGGTCGACGGGCGGCCTCGGCCCCCCTTTTTCCGCATAATACGCATGCAAGGCCCCGTTGTGCTCGGCGTCGAGCATCGCCTGCCTGAGGTGCGAGACGACGCCCATCAACGATGTGGGATAGATCGGGCCGCCGCCCCCCGGTCCCCTTCGGACATTCGGAGCCGGGGCGGGAGTCGGGACCGGCGTGGGCGAGGGCGGCGGGGTTGCCGGCGGGGGGGATGCCTGAGTCGGCCCGGGATCGGTCGCGGGCCGGGGAGTGTCGGTGGCCATGGCCTGATGGGAATGGTCGTGGCCGTCGCCGTCATCGTCCCCCAGTCCGGAGCCCGAGGGACTGCGAAGGGCGATATGGAGCGCAACGGGCGACCGGATGATGGTCTCGCGCCTGGGCAGGGCGCTCGTGCCGGCCAGGGCGCTCTGGCCTGCGGCGATGGCGCCCCCGGGTGCGATGAGCAGGCCGGTGAAGCCCTGTCGGCGATGTTCCTCGGCGGCCGAATCGGTCAGCTCGAGACCGGCGGCGACCTGATATTCCGGGGTCAGCCCATTGCGGTTGTCGGTCGGGGTGCGCGGGAGGGCGAAGTCGACATACGGGACGGTTCTGCCGGCGCCCGTCTGTGATCGTGTCGCGGCGTTTGTCTGGCCGAGGGTCGAATAGAGGTCGATGAATCCCGGATAGACGTAGTTCCCTTTGGCCTCGATCACCTCGGCGTCGTACGGGATGTCCACCTCGGCTGCGGGCCCGACGGCCTCGATGACGCCGTCGCGGACGATGACCGTGCCGTCCTTGATCGTCAGCCCCTCGACCGGGACGATCGTCGCACCGCGGATCGCATAAGCGGCCGGCTTGTAGTCGGGCCGCAGGTCCGCCGAGGGGAGAGCGGGGGCGATCGCGACGGTCAGCGCGGCCACCGCGGCTGCGGAAACGGCCAGACGAAGCAAGGGACGACGCACGGGTGGGCGCGGCATCGGGAGGCTCCCGCGGAGTTGAATTTGATCGCGGATGACGATGGCTGGACGGGCAAGAAATGCCGAGAGGGAGGCGAAACCAGGGGAGACGCCCCGCCCAAGATCCGCGACGGCGCCGCTGTGAGCGACGCAAACCGGCCGTGCGGGAGGAATTGGCTCGCAATCCGGGATGGTCCGTCATACCATCCCCCGCGGGCGAGGGACAAGGGGCGACCCGACGAAACCCCGGGCCCAGATGTCAGAACGGAGGAGCCGCACCATGAAGAAATGCCGCCGCTGGGGCACTGCCCTGTCTTGTCTCGCCTTCGCGCTTGCCGGGTCCTCGGGCCTTCAGGCCGCCGAGACGCCTGCCCATTCCGCAATCTTCGCGGCCTCAGACTTCGACCGACTCACCGATGGGATCGCCCTCCCCGGCCCGGCCGTCTACACGATCAAGGTCTGGACGCCCGAGAATCGGACCTGGAAGGCGACGGCCGATGGGTCCGCCGTGAGGCTCTCCGCCGAGGCCGTCGGCGAAGGCTCCTCGATGCGTTGGCTGGTCGCCGGCGAGGCGTCAATCGGCGGGGCCTCGCCCGCGAAATTCCGCGTGGAAGGCCCACCGTCGCCCGACCCGACTTCCTCGTCCGTCCCCGCGGCGGCTCTCCCCAAGGTCAAAGTCGAGCACGGCCCGGCGTTGCCCGCCCTGATCGCGCTGAGCACCGATCCGGACTATAACCCCGGCCCGGCGACCGAGATCCTACGCGGCCGGTTGGAGACCGACGCTCCTGCGTCCGATATCCGCAGGTCCGTTTCGCTGACCAATCAGCTGGGTACCGACTTCAAGGTGCCGAACTCGGTCCGGGAATGGAGCGATCGAGCCGAGGCTGTACGAGACCAGCTTCGCGTCACGCTCGGCCTGTTGCCCGAGCCCCCGAAGACCCCTCTGAAGCCGCGTGTGTTCGGGCGGGTGGAACGGGAGGGATATACGATCGAGAAGGTTGTGCTGGAGACTCTGCCGGGGTTCTTGCTCTCGGGCAACCTGTATCGTCCCGCTGGCAGCACCTCGCGTCGCCCGGCGATTCTCTGCCCTCACGGGCATGGACCGGAGGGTCGGGTGGGCGAGATGACGCAGTCTCGGTGCATCAGGCTCGCGAAACTGGGTGCGGTCGTCTTCTCCTATGACATGGTCGGATACATCGATAGCAAGCCGTTCGGCCACGAGTTTTCCAACGACCACCTGACGCGCTGGGGCCTCAGCCTGGCGACCATGCAGACCTGGAACAGCATCCGGGCCCTGGACTGGATCTCGAGCCTTGACGACGTGGACCCTGCTCGGATCGGCTGCACCGGGGAATCGGGCGGCGGGACGCAGACGTTCCTGCTGACGGCCCTCGATCAACGCATCAAGGTCTCGGCACCGGTGGTCATGGTCTCGGCCACCTTCCAGGGGGGCTGCGTCTGCGAGAATGCCGCGGGTCTGCGACACGACACCGATAACGTCGAGTTCGCTGCCCTCTGTGCCCCCAGGCCCCTGAAGCTCGTCGGGGCCACAGGCGACTGGACCGCCGAGACGATGACCAGGGCCTATCCCACCTTGCGTCAGGTCTACAAACTCTACGGCACCACCGACCGGATCTCGGCCGACGTCTTCGACTTCCCGCACAACTACAACCAGACCTCGCGCAACGCCGTCTACCCGTTCCTCGGCCGCTGGCTACTGGGGAATCGAGACGCCAAGTCGACCCTCGAAGGGGAGCAGAGTCTCGAACGTCCCGATGACCTTCGCACGTTCCCGACGGACGGTCGAACCGATGCGGGGCTGAGGTCGGCCGCGGAGATCGAAGCCCAGCAGACCGCCAAACTCTCCAGCCAGATCGAAGCTCTGGCGCCCGCCGATTCGTCCGAGCGTTGGGAAGCCGGTCGAGCCCTGCTCAGCCGTACCCATCGAATCCGCGCCGGAGTCGTCGTCCCAAGACCTGCCGAACTCGTCGAGAAAGAGCGGCATCAGGCCAACATCGGCCGCGTCTCGGTTCGACACTCGGTCATCGGTCGAGGACCGGACGAGGAAATCCCGGTCGTGATGCTCATGCCGCAGAATCCAAGTGGACGTCTCACCGTCGTCTTCGACCGCCAAGGCAAGGCCGGCCTGATCGACGCGGCCGGTGCCTGGAACCCCACGGTCGGAGCCCTGCTCGGATGCGGACAGACCGTCGTCGGCTTCGACCCGATCTACATCGGCGAGGCGTTCGACCACGCGTCACCGTCCCGGACGAGGCCCGGGGTGGTCCATTTCAATACCTACAACAAGTCGCTCGCCGCCGATCGGATGCAAGACTTGGCGACCGTGATCGCGTGGGCCGGATCGAGGACCGATGTGACCGAAGTCAACCTGATCGCGGGCCCCGACGTCGCCCCGCTGGCCCTGCTCGCGTTACCGTCGATGCCCGGGCTTGGTCGGACGGCCATCGACCTCGACGGCTTCGATTTCGGCGATGGCACGAAACCCGTGCCGGCAGCTCTCGACCTCCCCGGTGTGCTCCAGTTCGGGGGCTTGCATGCCGCGGCGGCCCTGGCAGCGCCGGCCCAGTTGCGGATCGTTCGCCCCGGCAAGGAATTCAACGCGAACTGGCCGACGCGTGCCTACACACTCGCCGATTCCCGCGGCGCCTTGCGTATTGAGGCCGAAAATCCGGGTGCCGAGGCGCTCGCCCGCTGGATCGATTCCGGCGACTGAGCCAATCCGCCCCCCGGCCGATCGGCGATCGGCCGGGGGCTTGCCTTAAGTCAACGGTCTCTCTGGAGGTCGTCACAAACTCCCTCGTTTACAAATCTCTGTGAGGGTGACGGGCCGTAGAGTCCGACGATCCAATCGGTTCTACTTGTGGTTAACAAAGGTTCTACGAGGATTGGCGGCAATCCGTTCATCCGCGATTCTCGGCGCCGGCGCAGCGGAGCCTCGTCATGCTCTCGTTTATCGATCGAGATGCGCGGCACTCACGACGAGATTTCTTGCGCATCGGCGGCTCGGTCGCGCTCGGGGCCGGTGGGGTCACTCTCGCGGACCTGGCCGCACTGCGGGCTCGTGCCGAGACGATTCCCGGAGTGCTCACGGGAAAGTCGGTCATTTTCCTGTTCCTGCACGGCGGCCCGAGCCAGTTCGAAACGTTCGACCCAAAGATGGGGATGCCATCGGGGATCCGGAGCGTCACGGGTGAACTTGCCACCCGAATTCCTGGTGTGACTTTCGGACAATCGCTACCCCGGCTTGCCGCGTTGGCCGATCGGTTGAACATCGTCCGGTCGTATGTGCCGGGAGACGCCGATCACAACCTCAAGCCGATCGTGGGCCGGGACAGTTTCGGTGCCAATCTCGGTTCGGTGTACTCGCGGGTCGCCGGCCCCAATCACCCCCAGACCGGCCTACCGACCAACGTTCTGCTCGTCCCCCGCGCCGTGGATGCGACAACGAAGGACGTCACGACGAACTTCGGCCGGTTCAACGCGACCGGCCCGCTCTCTTCAGCCGATGCCCCCTAGACCCCCAGTCTGGGGGGCGACCTTGGCCTGCCGTTCTCGCGCGATCGGCTCGACGACCGCCGCTCACTGCTGACGGCTCTGGATGGGCTCACTCGTCGCCTGGAAGGAAGTCAGGCGCTCGAAGGGGTCGACGGGATGTGGGACCAGGCCTATCGGCTGCTGACGGGAGGACTGGCCGAGGCCTTCGACCTGAGCCGCGAAGACCCTCGGCTTGTGTCACGATACGACACCGCGCCGCTGCTCCTCCCCGATACCATCAGCAAGACCTGGAAGAACCACAAGAACTACGCGGACAACGCCAAGGCCCTGGGAAAGCTCCTGCTGCTGGCCCGCCGCCTGTGCGAGCGGGGCTGCGGGTTCGTCACGGTGACGACCAGCTTCGTCTGGGACATGCACGCCGACGACAACAACGCGACGATGGAAGAGGGGATGCGCTACATGGGCCCCCCGCTCGACCACGCGCTCTCGGCCTTGCTCGAAGACCTTCAGGCACGAGGCCTGGACGAGAAAGTCCTCGTGGTCGCCTGCGGCGAGATGGGCCGCTCACCCCGGGTCAACGCCAAGGGGGGCCGCGATCACTGGGGAAATCTGGGCCCATTGCTCCTGGCCGGGGGCGGGATGCCGACCGGTCAGATCGTCGGCCTCTCCAATCGAGACGGCTCCGCGCCGCTCTCGGAACCTGTCACGGCACGCCATTTAATCTCCACGATCATGCATACATTATTCGACGTCGCCCAGCTACGGCTCGTCCCGAATCTCCCACGGGAGTTCGCCCAGACGATGACCGGCTGGGATCCGATCCCGGGTCTGAAAACCTGATTTCGCCCCCGCCCTCCCCTCGGAACCACGATTTGATCGACAAATCGCGATCCCGGAGGAAGCGGTGTCCGACGCAATCTCGGCCAAGTCCTCTCAGTCGGCCAGGCACTCACGCAAGAAGGCTAGCCCATCGGCGACGTCCTTGAGACGTCCTGCCTGGTCGCCGACTTCTCGCTCGACGACGAGTGCGCCGGTGTAGCCGACCTTCTTCAGCGTCTTGACGAACTTGCGGATGTCGACCTCTCCCTGTCCCAGAGGGACCTCCTGGCCCCACTGGCCGGGGACTGACGGGCGGATCGCATCCTTGACGTGCACCGAACGGATGTCGGGGCCGAGCAGCTCGACGGCCTTGTGCGGATCACCCATATCGTAGAGCAGCATGTTCGCGGGATCGAAGTTCACCTTGATATTGGGCGACCTGAGATCGTCGAGGGTCTGGCGCAAGAGCTGGGCTGTTTCCTGCCCGGTCTCGAAGGCCAGGGTCACCCCCTTCTCGGCCGCCATCTGCCCGGCCTTGGCCAAGGTTTCCAGCATCCCGACGCGGTCGGGCGAGCCGGGCTCGGGGATGAAGCCGGCGTGCAGCATCAGGTCGGTCAGGCCCAGGGCCCGGGTCCGGTCCAGCGCCCAGGCAAGCCGGTTGAGCCGCTCGGGGCGATCGGCCGGGTTGCCGAATCCGCCCGTCTCCTTGATCGTCTGCGGGGTGGTGTAATCCTCTCCGGGGAAGCCGAGCATGGCACCTGTGAAGGTCAGGCCCGAGGCGAGGGCGGCCTGGGCGAGGTCATCACCTTCGTCCCAGCTCGCGTGATGCGGGTCGCCGCAGGCGAGCTGGGCGACCGAGACGCCGAGGCCGTCCAGCAGCCGCTTCAGCTCGGGGATGTTCTTGACCTGCAAGCTCCAGCTGCAAACGCCGAGGGCCAGCGGGGGAAGCTTCTGAGTGGAAGGGGTGCTCACGGCGCCACCTGAGAATGGGTGTATGTCGAGCGGCCCGCACGGACGGGCCGGCGCGGCGTCGATGATAGCCCGCCGACGCCCCCACCACGAGGGGCAAGCCCGCCGATCTTGCCCCGATCAGTCCTCGCCGGAGTTGTGGGATCCCGGCGCACGGTCGACCTTCGATGGCTCAGGCCGGGTCAGGAGATAGAAGTTTCGTCGACGACCGTCCTCGGTCGTCCGGCCGAAGCCGACCGCTCGGTAGGAGTCGGCAAAAGCCCGGCTGAACGCCTCGCGGACCGCGAGCTGCCACTCCGAGGCCAGCTCGGGATGGTCGCGCCGCAGAACCCCGATCTCCTCGGGAATCTCGATGAGCATGTTCGCGGAGGTCGTCGGCTCCAGGCCATCGGGGCGGAGCAGGCCGTCTTCGCCCACGAAAACCTTGATGCGCCGGGGGGCATCGGGAAGCGGCCGATCCACGGGCCCGGGCTTAAAGATCCCCTGGGTGGACCACTCCGCAATGAGTCGATCGGTGGGGATCCCCGCGTTGAGGGCATCGGTCCTCGGGCCGTACATATCGGCGACATGCCTGCCCACGGTGGCGCCCAGCTTGCCGAGGTTGAAGTTGGCGTTTCCCGCCTGCATCGGGTCGAACGACCAGGCGAGGAGTCCGATCCCCTGCCCCTGCGCATACGCCCGCTGGGCGAGTTTCAGGTCGAGCCCGAGCCCACGACCCTGGTACTCGGGGATCACGCCGGTCAGCTGCGAATATAGGCAGAACCGGCCATCGATGCGTCCGAGGAAGGCGAACGAGAGTGCGGCGGCCCGGCCATCGGGCAGGAACGCACCCAGGACAAGGCCGCCGTGGTGCTGCGCACCGACGAGCGTGGCGACGGGGACGAGGTAGCCGTCCTCGGTGATGCCCCAGGCCAGGCGCTGAGCCTCCTGGCAGGCCCGGTAATCGGCGGGAGTCTCGGCGCGTCGGATGACGATTTCGTCGCTCATGCGTGGCGTCGTTCCGGATGGATCCTGATCGGGCCGAAATTAGATCGAGGCCAACACCGCGGCCAGAAGCGCGGCCCGCTCGGGCAGGGCATCAATCAGGACGTGCTCATAATCAGCATGTGCACCGGCCCCCTGGGCGCCCAGCCCATCGAGCGTGGGAACACCGATTGCCGCGGTGAAGTTGGCATCGCTGGCACCGCCGGTCGAGCCCTCGCCCAGTTCCAGGCCCACCGTCCGGCCGATCTCGCGCACCCGCTCGAACAGCTCGTGGCTGCGCTGGGTACGCTCCATGGGCGGTCGGTCGAACTCGCCGTCGACGCTCAGGCGGATCCCTTGGACCAAGGGCTCGAGCGACCCGAAGGCGCGAACGATGCGGTCGGCTTCGTCGAGCGTCTTGACGCGGACGTCCACCCTCGCGGTCGCCTCGGCCGGCACCACGTTGGAGACGGTCCCACCCGCGACCACGCCGACGTTGACCGTCGTCCCTCGTTCCAGGTCGGCCAGGCCGTGCAGGAGTAGCACCTGATGGGCGAGTTCCTGGATTGCGTTGATCCCCTTCTCGGGCTCGACGCCGGCATGTGCGGCGAGCCCCCTGATGGTGACCACGAACTTTCCAACCCCCTTGCGCCCGGTCTTCAGACGACCGTCGGCCAGGGGGGGCTCCAGCACGAGCACATGCGCCGCCGACCGGGCACGCTCCTCGATCAGAGGGCGTGAGGATGCGCTGCCGATCTCCTCGTCGGAGGTGAGCAGGGCCACGACGGGACGGGCCGGTGCTCGGCCCAGGTCTCGAAGGGTTTTAAGGGCGAATTCGAGGAGGACCAGACTCGCCTTCATGTCGTAGGTGCCTGGCCCGTAGGCCTTGCCATCTTCGACCCGGAAGGGCATCCGGGCAAGCGTGCCCGTCGGCCAGACGGTGTCAAAATGGGCGAGCACCAGGCTTGGGGCCAGCCGTGGGTCGGCTCCCTCGAATCGGGCCTCGATATGGTCGCCGCCGGCCGGATTGACGTGGCGGATGATCTGTCCGCCGAGAGTCCCGAAGCGACCGGCGATCGAGTCAGCAAGGCCATCGAGCGCGTGCTTGTCACGGCTGGGTGATTCATGACCGACCAGGGCCGCCAACTCGACGAGCATCGCCCCGCGCTGTTCGCGGAGGGCACCCAGCAGAATCTGCCCCAAATTCATCAACGTCGCCCCTTCGCGTTCCGTTTCCCGCTCTGCAAAATCACCGGATCGTTATGCATCAGACCGTCAAGAGGACGGAGCGTGAAGTTAGCGCCTCGATCCGTTCGAGGATCGGCTCGAAGCCCAGTCCAGGCCGATCGGGCACGGCGATGCAGCCATCCTCGGCGCGAATGGCGGGCACGACCACATCCTCTCGATAATACTTGTCCGAGCCCGAGACGTCGCCCGGCAGAGTGAAACCGGGCAACGACGCGATGGCGATGTTGGCGCCTCGGCCGACGCCGAACTCGTGCATCCCGCCGCACCAGACCGGCACGTCATGCGCCTGGCAGACATCGTGCACCCGCTTCGCCTCGGCCAGGCCGCCGACCCGGCTCACCTTGATGTTGATGATCCGGCAGGCACCGATCTCGATCGCCTTACGGGCGTCCTCGGCCGAGTGGATGCTCTCGTCCAGGCAAACAGGTGTCTCGATCGCCCGTTGCAGCCTGGCATGGTCGATGATGTCGTCATGATCCAGCGGCTGCTCGATGAGCAGGAGGCCAAACTCGTCGAGACGCCTGAGCAGGTCGAGATCGTCGAGCGTGTAGGCCGAATTGGCGTCGACCTGGAGCGGCAGATCGGGAAATTGAGCACGGACTCGGCGAAGGACCTCGACGTCGTGTCCGGGCCCGATCTTGAGCTTCACCCGGCGATAGCCCTCGTCGACGTATTTCCCGACCAGAGCGAGCAAGGCATCAACGTCCGGCTCGATGCCCAGGCTCACTCCCGACTCGATCAGAGTTCGAGTGCCGCCCAGCATTTCATGGAGCGGCTTGCCCTCGGATCGTGAGAGAAGGTCCCAGCAGGCCATCTCCAGGCCCGACTTGGCGAAGTTGTTCCCCTTCACCAATCGATAAGCATCGACCAGATCCTCGACGGTCGAGCAGTCGCGCCCGAGGACCGCGGGGGCGAGGAAGTCGTTGAGGATGTGCCAGCAGGTCCCGGTCGTCTCGGGGCAATAATAGGGATCGGCAGGGCTGGCGCACTCGCCCCAGCCCGAGCGGCCCCCGCCATCCTCGACCCGGATCAGGATGTGCTGGATGTGGTTCTTGACGCTGGAACTGGTGCGAAAAGGTCGAACCAGAGGGAGGCTGACGATCCTGAGCTCGATCCGCTCGATGCGCATGACGGGCGATTTCCGGCCGGGACTGTGCACGGGCGAAATCGGCCCGGGGCGTTTCCACTATGGCAGATCATCGGCCGGGGTGACAACACGGCATCACCCCCGAACCTCGACCTTGCCCCGATCGAGGGGCAAGGCCGGTGCCGGGGGCGATCGTTGTCCGTTGCGACGATCGGCAGACCTGAGGATCAGGGGAGCGTCCCTGACTCGGTCGCCTTATGGTGACCGCCGGCGCTGCCGCGAGCCTTGAAGGGAACGGACTTGGGCGTCGGAATCGCCACGACCTGGTTGCCCGTGCCCACGAACTTGTAGAACGTTCCGGTCGGGGCCAGAGACTTCGTGAAGGCGGTCCGCTTGGGTGGCGTCCTGTGACGGTTGGTCCCGCGACTGCCGTACAGGGACGGGATTGTGCTGGGCCCGCCGGTGAAGAGGGAGTCGTTCCCGCCGCTGCGGATGAACTTGACCCGCCCCGTGGCGCCAATCAGGGCGTCGTCCGACTCGCCCCCCTGAAGGACATTCCGGCCGAACCAACCGTGAAGCCGCGACGAGGCCGCTCCCGCCTTCAGGTTATTGATCCCCCCCCTGCCGCCGTCGATCGTCGTCGGCACATCGACCACGTCGCTGACGTTGATTGAGTCGCTCGCTTTCGCCCCGTAGATGACGATTCGGCTGAGGCCGCTCACCGTTGGGCGGGTCGAGTCGATGACGCCATTGATGCTCGTCAGGATTACACCGTTGACCTGATTGATCAGGATGGTGTTCTTCTGCTTGGGCCCGCCCGACGGTGCTGTGACGAACAGGATATCGTCAATCTGACGAACCGCCCCGCTCGTCACGGTCAGCGTCACCTTCGTCGGCGCGCTCGTGAGGTTGGGAGTCGGTGCACCGCTGTCCGTGACCGTGTACTGGAACGTGTCGATGCCGGAGAAGTTGGCGTTCGGCGTGTAGGTCGCCGCGCCGGTGATCGGGTTGAAGTTGGTCAGCGTGCCGTGGGTTGGCTGCGAGACGAGGGTGAAGCCACTGATCGTCTGGGTGGTCGATTGCGGATTGGCGGTGAGGCCAGTCAGGGCGATGTCCGTGGACTGGCTGGATGGCACGGTCTGGGCGATCGTGCTGGCGACGGGGGCCAGATTGACGAAGGCACCGCTCTGATAGGTGAGCGTGAACGTCTGAGTGTCGTAATTGCCCGGAGATTCGAGCGTCCCGGAGACGACTCGATTCGTCTGATCACGCACGCCGACGAGCACCGTGATCGTGCCGGTGAAGGTCGAGCTGGACGGGGTGATGGTAACCAGGCCGCTGGAGTCCACCGTCCCCGTGGCGTTGGTCAGGGGCGTGAAGGTGGCACCGTCGGCGGACAATCCCCCGTTGACCACATAGGTCAACTGGGTGCCCGGGTTAACGTCCGTGGCAGTCGCCTGGAATATGGCGGCCTGTCCGGCTCCCAGCGCGGGGAGGACAGGTAGGGGGTTGAGGAATGGCCGCTCGCCATTCGCCGTTTCATTGGGAACGACATCGACGGAGAACGTCTGCGTGGCGGTGGTGCCCGTCGTCGGGTCAGTCGCCGTGACCGTGACGCTCGAGTCTTCCCCGGCCTCCGCCCCGGTCGTGTCGATGTGAATCACCCCGTTGGGGTTGGCGTTGGACATATTCGCCGACTCGATCAGGATCGGCGAGACCGGCGTCGTCACGTTGCCGCTGGCGTCGGCTTTCAGGGCGACCTGGGTCATCTTCGTGACAACGTCGCCGCCGGAGACAAGCTGGCCGAAGATCGTGTAATCGAAGTCGAGGGCCCTGGGAGAGCCGGTCGTGGTGAAGAACTGCGAGCTATTCGTATCGTTGCCCGAGTTGGCCATCGCCAACTGCTCGGTCCCGTTGAAGACGAGCTGGGCGTTGAACTCGTCCGGGAACGGGAAGCCAGGCTTGTTGACGTTACCGGTCCCGTCGCCGTTGACCGATCCCCCCTGGACGATGTAAGTCGTCGCGGTGGGGAATCCGTTGGCGATCCTATGGAAGTTCTTGCCGGTGTAGAACCCGTCGTTGACCAGCCCGCTGATCTTGAAGACGGTGTCCGGGGTCAGGTCCTGGAAGAGCTGGTAGACCAGGGTTCCAGAGAATGCCGGGTCGCCCGCGCCACTGGAGGCGTGGGTGACGTTGATGGTCATGAACTGTCCCTGGGCGACAGTCGCCTTCACGTCGGGATTCGACGAGGTCACCGAGAATGTTTGGGCGTTCACAGACCCGGAGCCATCAAGGGGGAGCTGATAGCCTACCCCGGCGCCGGACAGGACGGTGGCGATCGGGGCGACGGCGGCGGCCAGCAAGGCGCGGCCTTCCAGGGCCTCGACCCGTGGAGCAATCCGCCCGCGGCCCGAACCAGCCCTACGTACACGATCCGATCGGCGGATCGGCCCCGCCTCCGTGCGGTCCCACATCCGACACCTCCCCAACAGGTCCGTACTCCGGCCAAGCCGGCCGCGATGGCGACCGGTCGGACGAGTGATCCTCCACCGTTATCGGCGGAACGATTAGACGGCTTGAGCGGAGGGTGCGCACGGCGCAGGAGACGCCGATTTGGAGGGGGCCGGCAATCGGCCCCGACCGTGGCCGATGGAAATGACGCAACGCCGCCGAACCTCGAGGGTTCGGCGGCGTTGCAGGTCGATCGCCGGCGGCACGAGAAGGAACGGATCGCGTCCCCCCCGACCAGCCTCGGATCAGGGGTTCGTTTTGCGCAGGATGAAGGTGGTGAACAAGGCGCCATCCTCGTCGGAGGTACCGAAGCCGCCCCCCTGGGAGAGGTACTTGGCGAAGACGGAGAAGTCGGGCAGCTTCTCTTTATCGATCAGCTTGCCGAGCTCCTTCAGGTCGGGGCCGCCCGCAGCGGCCGCGCCGCCGAAGGCTTTCTCGAGCTGACCGCTCTTGATCATCTCGTACGACTGCCGCGCGGCCTCTTCAGGCTTGGTGTAAGTCAGCGTGGTCGTCTGCTCGGGGATGGACTTGGCAACCGCCTGGAATTCGGCCGTGTCGGCTAGTCCAGGGCCGCCGCGCAGGACCTGTTCGAGCAAGCTGGGGTCGGTGGCGATGTAGGCGTTGTCCTTGGCGATCGCAACGCTGAGCGGGCCCTTGAAGGGGTTGTTCGCGGCGTTGGGCATCTCGGGGAGGGTGAAGTCGTAAATCGTCGTGCCCTGGAACTCACGCTTCTTGGGCTGGGCATTGGTGATCGCGATGATCTTGCCTAGAGTCGCCTCGAAGGCCTTGGTGTCTTCCAGGGCAACGGCGAAGAGGCTGCGCTGGGTGTCTTCGCCGCCGGTCGGCTTCTTGAAGTCCGAGATCGCCGTGATGCGGTCGCCGATGGGGCCGAAGAGGTCCTTCTGGAAGTCGAGGGTCTGCCCGTCGGGACCGACGAGCTGCTGCTGGACGACCTGCAGGATTCCCGGCTGGAAGGTATTGGCCAGCTCGTTGACCGCCGACCAGGCGGCGTCAAGGTCCCAGCTCAGGCTCTGGTAGGTGGCCACCGTGGCGGGCACCCATGCCTGGGGACGAAGGTCGGCTTTCGGCGTGTTGAAGACCTTGAGCACTCCCTGGGCGGGGCCCGGGGTGTAGAAGTAAGTCTTGGTGAGGGTGTCGTATCCGCCGACGCCGTACGTCGTGCCGCCGCCGATGGCCTTCAGGCCCTTGAGCCCGAGCAGCTGGAGGACGGCCTCGACCTGCTGGACATTGGCCCCGCCGTCGCCCTTGGCCGCAGCGGCCAGCGCGAGCTGCAGCGCCTTGTTGGCGTCGAGGAACCAGAGGACCTGGGACTCGGCACCGACCCGCTTCAGGACGGCCTGGTACGACTCGTTGGAGAACAGTGAGTCCTCGCGTCCCTCGGCGTTGGTGAGGAATTCCTTCAGGGCGTCGACATCGCTGGTGATGTTGAAGGTGGTGCCGGTGTTGGCCCAGGCGAACGTGACGTCGGGGGCGTTGTCATCTTTCCTGGGGGGCTTGACCAGGTTAATGGTCACACCCTTGAACTCTTCGGTGGCGACCTTTGCGCCCTTCTCCTCGGCCTGGGCGGTGGCCTTGGTGAGGACCCCCTGCACCGTCTCCTTGTTCTTGCCGGCATCGGCCGCGATCAGCAAGGCGACCGGCACCTTGGCGTCGGGACGTGCGATCAGGGACACGTTGATCGGGCCCTGCGGCAGTTCCAGCAGCTCGCTGATGCTGACGCCCAGCTTGGCCTTGAGCTCGCTGCTCTGCCCTTCCAGCTTGCCGAGAAAATCGTCGACCAGCGGCTTCATGGCCGGGTCGGCGATCAACTGGCCGGTCGAGCTCTGACGGAGGGACTCGCGAAATGCGGCCGCGTTGGTGACCCGGACGAAGAGGATCGTCGAATCCGGCAAGGCTTTGTCGATCGGCCCGGCGGAGAAGGCCGGGGTGACGGCCAGGGCCAGGGCCGAGACGCCCAGCACGAAGGGACGGAACATGCGGGCCGCGGCCCGCGTCGAAATACCCATGGTCCTGGAACTCCTGAGGTCTCAAAGCCGGATCAAGGTCGATCTCGGGCCGGGGCCGTCCCTGCCTGAACGCTCACCTCGGCCGCCGCAGGCGCGATGGCCAGCGGGGCTACCGCGAGAAAATTCGGGCCGGTCCTGTTCGGTGGGCCGCTCCGAGCGAACCACACCGGGGCCGCACCCTCGGGCAAATCTCGTCGCGGATCGTCGGTCAGTGACCCTGGGCGGGTCATCCCGCCTTGGGCTTCTCTTCGGACGAATCCGGCATCCCCCGGCGCATCCGACGCGGGGGATCCAGATAGCGATAGCCCGTGTTGGGATTGTCTTTGTCGTAGGAGAACGCTTCACGGTTGCGCAGGAAGTCTTTCACGTAGCTGATCGGGATCGCGAAGCCGAGATTGTCGCCCTGCGTGGCCTTCATGTTGGTCACGCCGACGACCTCCCCCTTGAGATTGAACAGCGGACCGCCGGAGTTGCCCGGGTTGATCGCGGCGTCGGTCTGGAGGTAGATCTTGCCTTCGAAGTTGCGATTGCGGGTGCTGAGGATCCCCTGAGAGACGCTGCGTTCCAGCCCGAGCGGATTGCCCACGGCGAAGACGCCGTCGCCCGCGTTCAGATCATCGAGGTTACCTAGCACGACGTGGCCAAGTTTCAAGTCTTTCTGCGGCGGGAGCTTTAGGAGCGCCAGGTCGACGAAGGGGTTGATCGCGGCAATCTCGACGTTCTCGATCCGCCGCCGGGCCAGGCCGCCGGGGACGTTCTGGTACAGGACCACCGAAACCCGGGTTTCCCCTTCGATGACATGGGCATTGGTCACCGCGTAGCCGTCGCGATTGAGAATGAAGCCCGAACCTTTGCCCGACGGGGTCTCGATCGAGATGACCGCCTCGCCGAAGGTATGGACCAGGTCCTTGACATTGGCCGGCTTGGGCTTGCCCGTCGAGAAGAACCCGGTTGAGTCGGTCTCATCCTGGGCTTCGCGGGCGGTAGCCTGAATCGTCGTCGGCTTCTCGTCGGCCTTTCGACGGGAGACAATGCTCTCGCGAGGTATCCGGACGACGTCGAAGCCGATGTCGATATAGATCGTGCCCGACTTTTCGGACACCACGTCGCCGACGATCTGATGACCGTCCTTCAGCTCGATCACGTCGGCCTCATCCGCGTGCGCGGCGGGGCACCAACAGGCGAGCATCCCCATGGCCGCGGCTGTCACCGAGATCACCCAACGCATCTGTGCGACATCCTTTCCGTGGCCGGGGCGGAATCGGGGAACCCGGAGCCTCCCCCCGGAATCGCCGATTCTAAGGTGATATGGCGGGTTGAGACAACATCCTCTTCAACGTAAATCCTGAGGTCCCGCCCGATTTGCATCCGAAGGCCGCTTCTCCCGGTCGGAAGACGGAGGCGCCAGGGCGTCGAATCGGGACGATTGCCAGATTTTCCGCCCGTCCGGCGTCGCACGAACGACCAGGGCACCCGCCCCGGTCATTTCCTCGGCCAGGGCGAGCCCGCGTTCGGGGCCCATCACGAAGATCGCCGTGTCGAGCCCGTCGGCCGTGGCCCCATCGCCCGCGACGACCGTCACTCCGCAGCGGTCGACGACCCCCAGCCCGGTCCTCGGGTCGACGATGTGAGAGTAGCGCCGCCCGTCGATCACGACAAACTGCTCGGCGTCTCCCGACGATGAGACGGCCGCATTTTTCAGTACAACCCGATGGCTCGGGTGCGTGGGATCCCCCTCCAGCGGCGAGAGCCCGATGTCCCAGCCCGCCTTGCCCGGCGGGGCGTCGCCCACGACGATGTCGCCCGAGCCCGCGCACAGCGCGATCGGAACCCCTTCGCGACGCAGGACATCGACGGCCGCCTGCGAGGCGAGGCCCTTGGCGATGCCCCCCAAGTCGAGCTTCATCCCCGGCTTGCGCAGGGTCACGGTGCGTGCCTTGGCGTCGAGCACGACGTCCCGCCAGCCCACCAGGGCGCGAGCTTCGGCCAACCTGGCCGGATCGGGCATCTTGCGTTCGCGGCGTGCACGCCTCCAGAGCCGGACGACGGGAGCAACCGTCGGGTCGAAGGCGCCATCGGAACACTCCGCGAACACCAGGGATCGCCGAAGCACGTCGAACAGGTCGGCGGAGACGGACACGGGGCCGCCTCCGGCCCGGCCGCAGAGCCGCATCAGCTCGCTCTCGGGGTTGTAGTCGGAGAGGGCCAGGTCCAGCTCGGCGATCCGGGCAAACGCCTTCGCCGAGCTGCTTCTGGCGGATGCCTCGTCTTCGGTGTATAAAACGAGGTGGAACGGGCTTCCCATGTGCGTCTCGACGAACTCGAAACGGATAAGCCCTCCGCGGGCGATGGCCGTAGACGCAGCCCAGCCCAGCAGCAGCAAACCCGCCGCGATTGCCGCCGCATACGCGGCTCGATTCCGCCCGATCATCGGCGTTGATTCTCCCAAATCGAGGCCATGCGTCTCGTTCGCGTCCCAGAATCCGGAGCTTACCACAGGTGTCCCCCATCCCGCTGCGTCGTCTGTTCGCGGTCTTCGCCTCGTCCGCGATCGGCGTCGCGTCCGTCGCCGGCGCCCAGGAAGCCGCCCCACCTGCGGGCGATCAGAAACCCTACACCGAGACCATCCCCGGCACGGCCCTCTCCTTCCAGATGCTCCCCATCCCGGGGGGAACGTACTCGATGGGCAGCCCCGACACCGAGGCCAAGCGATCCGACGACGAAGGGCCTGTCCACGACGTCAAGATCGCCCCGTTCTGGATGGGCAGGGTCGAGGTCACCTGGGACGAATTCGACGAGTTCGCCGCCGCAATGGACCTCAAGCGGAAGTCGCGCGAGAAGATCGACCTGAAGGCTCAGGTTGACTCCGAGAAGGCCGGCGACGCCGTCACCCGGCCGACCCCGCCCTACGCCGACATGACCTTCGGCTACGGACGCAGGAATCAGCCGGTCATCTGTATGACCCACCACGCCGCGATGGAATACACCCGATGGCTCTCGGCCAAGACGGGCAAGACCTATCGCCTGCCCACCGAAGCCGAGTGGGAATATGCTTGTCGCGCCGGCACCAAGACGGCCTATTCCTTCGGCGACGACCCCGCCGACATCGACGAGTACGCCTGGTTCGTCGAGAACACCGAGAAGCCGCAGCAGGTCGGCAAGAAGAAGCCCAACCCCTGGGGCCTGCACGACATGCACGGGAATGTCGCGGAGTGGTGCATCGACCATTACGACCCCAAGTTCTACGGGACGGCCGCGGCGACCGCGCCAGGCCCCGTGAATTTCCCCACGCCCAAGGAATATTCCTACGTCGCCCGCGGCGGGTCGTGGGACGATGATTCCGACCGCCTCCGCTCGGCCGCCCGCCGGGGCTCAGACCTCGAGTGGAGCGTGCAGGACCCCCAGCGACCCCAGAGCATCTGGTGGCACACCGACGCCACATTCTGCGGCTTCCGCCTCGTCCGGCCGCTGGACGAGCAGGAAAATCTCCGCGGGGTGAAGTCGCTGGTCGTCAAGGGCAAGGGCAGCAAGTAAGCTCCATTCCCGCACGGCTGACGAGGCCTCCTGACTCAACCTCGAAAGTCCGCGACCGGGGCGCGTCGGCACGCGCCCCGACTCTCTCCCGGAGACCCATGCCATGACCGATCCGAAGCGACAGGTCACGAACGACTCGTCCCGACGCTCGTTCCTCGCGACCACCGGCGGCGTCGCCGCCTTCGGCGCGTTGGCCGGCTCGCTGCCCACGGCCTACGCCGCCGGCAGCGACGTCATCAAGGTGGGCCTCATCGGCTGCGGCGGCCGCGGCCGAGGCGCAGCCGAACAGTGCGTCAACGCGTCGAGCAACGTCCGGCTCGTCGCCATGGGCGACGCCTTCGCCGACAACCTCGCTTCGGCGCACGAGAGCCTGTCCAATCTCGGCGACCGCGTCGCCGTCCCCGCCGATCGCCGGTTCGTCGGCCTCGATGCCTACAAGCATGTCCTCGAGTCCGACGTCGACCTGGTCATCCTGGCCACCCCCCCGGGCTTCCGCCCCGATCACCTCGAATCCGCCATCAACGCCGGCAAGCACGTCTTCACCGAGAAGCCGGTCGCAGTCGACGGCACCGGCATCCGCAAGGTGCTCAAGGTCGCCGAAGAGGCCAAAAAGAAGAACCTGGCCGTCGTCGCCGGCACCCAGCGCCGCCACCAGGCTGGCTACATCGAGGCGATGAAGCGGATCCACGAGGGTGAGATTGGCGATGTCGTCTCGGGTCGCTGCTACTGGAACCAGGGACCGCTCTGGAACAAGCCCCGCCAGGCGAGCTGGACCGACGTCGAGTGGCAGATGCGCAACTGGCTCTACTTCACCTGGCTCTCGGGCGATCACATCGTCGAGCAGCACGTCCACAACCTGGACGTCCTGAACTGGGCGATCGGCTCGCACCCCCTGCGTGCGGTCTCGCTGGGCGGGCGTCAGGTCCGCACCGACCCGGCTTACGGCCACATCTTCGACCACTTTGCCACCGACCTGGAATATGCCAACGACGTCCACGTCCTCAGCTTCGCCCGCCAGATTGAGGGGTGCGAGAACAACGTCTCCGAGGCGGTCGTCGGCACCAAGGGGTCTTACAACCTCCAGCCCGGCCAGTACAAGATGACCGGCGGCACCAAGTTCCGCTGGCGCGACAAGGAGCGGAACCCGTACGAGCAGGAGCACATCGACCTGATCGAGAGCATCCGCTCGGGCAAGCCGCTCAATGAGCTGAAGACGGTCGCCGAGAGCACGCTCACCGCGATCATGTCGCGGATGTCGGCCTACACCGGCAAGGCCGTGACCTGGGAGCAGGCGCTCGAGTCGAAGCTCGACCTGAAGCCCAAGGATCTCGCTTTCGGACCGCTGGAAGTCCCGCCCGTGGCCATGCCGGGCATCACCGAGCTCATCTGAACGAAGCCATGCCCGACGCCGGGGCCCGCCTCGCCCACACAAGGGCGCGGGGCGGGCCCTTCGCGTCTACGGGCCCTGCATCCATCGACGACTCGGATTCACTCAACCCCACGCGAGGCCCGCATCGATGAAAAAGACGCTCGGACTGTTCGCGCTCGCCTTTGGCACGCTGGCGGCGTCCGCGCCTGCCTTCGCCGCCGACGCCAAGATCGTCCTCGTCGCCGGCAAGCCCAGCCACGGGCCAGGCGAGCATGAGTTCAACGCCGGCATCCTCTTGCTGGAGAAGTGCCTGAAGCAGGTGCACGGCGTCGATCCCGTCGTCGTCAAGGGGGGATGGCCGGCCGATGAGTCGGTCTTCGACGGGGCCAAATCGATCGTCTTCTTCATGGACGGAGGCGGCGGCCACCCGGTCATCCAGTCGAACCACCTCGAAGTTCTGCGCAAGCAGATCGACAAGGGTGTCGGCCTCGTCTGCCTGCACTACGCCGTCGAGTTCCCCAAGGAGCACGCCACACCCATTCTCGACTGGCTCGGCGGCTACTACGAGACCGGCTACTCGACCAACCCTCACAACGACATCACAGTCACCCCGGCCGCTAGCCATCCGATCAGCAGCGGCGTTAAGCCGTTCCAGGCCAACGACGAGTGGTATTACAAGATCCGCTTCCGGGACAACGACAAGCGAGTCACCCCGGTCCTGACCGGCATCCTGCCCAAGGGCTCGTCGAACAACGAAACCCTCGGCTGGGCCGTCGAGCGTGAAAACGGGGGCCGCGCCTTCGGCTTCACCGGTGGCCATAATCACACCAACTGGGGCAACGCCGACTTCCGCAAGCTCGTCCTCAACGGCATCCTCTGGACGGCCAAGGTCGACATCCCGGCCGGCGGCGTCGAGACCGAAGTCTCCAAGGAAGACCTCGCGAAGAACCTCGACCCCAAGCCCGCCCGCAAGTAAACCGATCGAGCCCGAGACGCCGCAGACGCCCGCTCATCCCCGAGGATCAATCTCTCGGGGACGAGCGGGCGTCTCGCGTTGATGGGCTCAGTGAACCTTGGGTGCGGCTGGCTTCGCGGGCGAGGGCTCGGCGGTCGCGGAAACGGCCGCGATGATCTCGACCTTCCGGCCTTCGCTCAGAGACTCGATCGGGTTGAGGATCAAAGACTCGTCGCCGACAAGGCCCGAGAGGACTTCAACGTCCTGCCCCATGTCACGCCCGAGTTCAATCTTCAAGTAATGGATCTCTCCGTCATTGCCGACCGACGCGACGCGTGTCCCGTCCGCGTTGACGCTCAGCACGGTCGCCGGCACGGTCAGGGGTTGCCTGGCACGCTTGAGCTGGAACCGGACCTTGACGTACATCCCCGCGTAGAGAAGCTTGTTGCCGTTATCGATCTGCACCTCGGTCAGCAATGTGCGAGATGCAGGGTCGATGGCTCCGGCGGTCCGGACCACCTTGCCCACGAAGGCTCGATCGGGAAACTCGCGGACCAGGAGCTGGGCTTCCTGGCCGTTGTGGATCTCGGGGGCTTCGAGCTGCGGCACATAGACGAAGATGCGTAAGGTGTCGACGTTGACCAGCTTGAACAGCTCACGCCCTCCCGTCGCACCGTTCTGGTCGATCAGGTCGCCCTGATTCACGTTCCTTGCCGTGACCACTCCGTCGAATGGGGCGAGGATCTTCTGGAAGGATTGGAGGCTTTCCAATCGGTTGACGGCAGCTCGCTTCGCGTCGGCCGCGGCGTCGGCGGCCTTCACAGCGGCCTCGGCGACCTTGAGCGCGGCGTCGCCATCGTCGACCTCTTGGCGGGTCGCGGCGTTGCGATTGAACAGGCTCAGGTTGCGATTCCGGGAGACGCGGGCGAGGTCTTCCTTCGCCGAGGCCAGCAGTCGCTCCGCGTCGAACTGGTCGACGGTCGCCTTGGCCACCAGCAACTCCTGGTCGAGCTCGGGAGTTTCGATCTCGGCGAGCAATTGGCCGGCCTTCACATTGTCGCCGATGTCGACGAGGTAGCGTCTCAGGTAGCCGTTGGTCCTGGCGAACAGGCTCGTCTCGCTGAAGGCGGTCACATCGCCCGGCAGGATCATCTCGGACGTTCCGGTGACGCGTTTCGGCTGGACGGCGCGAACTCGCGGCAATGAGGTCGCGACCTCGACCGATCCGGCGTGAAGCTCTGCCTCCTGCCGGATCCTGGGGAAGATCCCCGCCGCCAGCAACCCGCCGATCGCGGCCCCGATCGCGATCAGGACGAACAGGAATTGGAGCAGGCCCCGCCAGCCCCTCGAAGGGGGCGGCATGATCTGTCTCGTCGCATGAGTCTTCGGCTCTTGCACTGCCGTTGTCATTACTAGGAATCCCGATGGGTGGATGGTTCGTTCTGCCTCAGTTTTCGAGCAGGATCGTCGGCGCCTTGGTCCGGAGCAGGCTGTAAACCACCGGCACAAAGAGCAGGGTCGCGGCCGTGGCGACCGTCAGGCCGCCGATGACGGCCAGGCCCAGGGGAGCGTTCTGCTCTCCGCCTTCGCCCAGGCCGAGGGACATCGGTAGCATCCCGATGATCATCGCCGCGGCGGTCATCAACACTGGCCTCAGCCTTGTGTGCCCGGCCGCAAGAGCCGCCGTGATCGCATCATCCCCCTCGGCCCGACGCTCGTTGGCGAACGTCACCATCAAAATTGAGTTGGCCGTGGCCACGCCGATGCACATGATCGCGCCCATGAGCGACGGGACGCTCAAGGTCGTCTGCGTGGCGAAGAGCATCCAGATGATCCCCGCCATCGCCCCGGGCAACGCGCAGAGGATGATGAATGGGTCGAGCCACGACTGGAAATTCACGACCATCAGGAAATAGACCAGCAGGACCGCGAAGACGAGTCCGGCGGCCAATCCCTTAAAGGACGAGGTCATGCTCTCGACCTGGCCCCGCACGCTGATCGTGGTCCCCTTGGGCAACTTGGGCCTCAAACCGCTCGCGTCGGGCTTGCCGCCGATCTCGTCGAGGATCGTGTTCAAGTCGGCCGCGACCCCACCCAGGTCGCGTCCCTGCACCGCCGCCAAGACGTCGAAGACGGGCTGGACGTTGTAGTGGCTGACCACCGAGGCCGTCGTCCCCCGCTCCAGCTTGGTCAAGTTTCCCAGGAGCTGTGGCCTCCCTTCCGTGGCCCCGGGGGCGATGATCGGCGTGTTCATGAGCGCCTCCACCGAGTCGATCCTGTACTGCGGCGTCTGCACGGCGACGATGTAATTCACGCCGTTCTTGGGGTTGAGCCAGTAATTCGGGGCATTCTGGCCGCTCGAGCTGAGCGAGACGAGCATGCTGCTGGCCACGTCCCGCTGAGTCAGGCCGATCTGCTCGGCCCGGGCCCGGTCGACCTCCAACTTCAGGGAAGGTGCATCGGTCACCTGATGCAGGTGGACGTCCACGGCACCGGGGATCTTCTGCATCGCCGCCTCGATTTTGCGGGCCAGCGCGTAGTTCTCGTCGCGTCTGTTGCCCATCACCTGCACGTCGATGGGGGCCGCGAGTCCGAAGTTGAGGATCTGCCCGACGATGTCCGCCGGCTGGAAGAAGAAGACCGCCTCGGGAAACTTCCTGGGCAGTTCCTTCCGCAGTCGCGCCACGTATGCGGCCGTCGGCGAGTGATGCTCGTGCAATGCGACGAGGATCTCGCCGTCGGAGTTGCTGATCGTGCTGCTGTCGCCGAATGCCAGGCTGATTCCGTTGGAAGGGAGCCCGATATTATCCAGGATCAGGTCGATCTCGTCCGCCGGGACGACCTTGCGGATCTCGGCCTCGACCCGCGAAAAGAGTCGCTCGGCCTCCTCCACACGGGTCCCGGCCGGGGCCCTCACATGGAGTCGAAACTGGCCGGCGTCCACCTCGGGGAAGAAGTCCTGCCCAAGGTAACCGGTCAGCGTCATCGTCCCGCCCACGAAGGCGAAGAACAAGCAGACCACCGCGGCCCGGTGCCGCAACGCCCACCCCAGCAGCGACAGATAGACACACTGGAACTTCTCGAACTGACGATTGAAGGCCCGGTGCACCCGCCAGAAGATGTCCCCCTTGGGGGCCGCGGGCTTCGGGACGCCGAATTCGTCGCGGGCGGGCTCGTGCCCCCCCTCGGCGTGCTCGCGGTAGAGGTCGACCTCCTTGGCGAGCAGATAGTGCGTCATGGTCGGGATGATGGTCCGCGAGAGGAAGTACGACGCCAGCATCGCGAACACCACCGCCATGGCCAGCGGGGCGAAGAGCGACTTGGCCGCACCCGTGAGGAAGCCGACCGGCAGGAAGACGATGCAGATGGCCAGCGTCGAGACGAATGCTGGCGTGGCGATTTGTTGCGCACCATCCAGGATCGCCTGCTTCAAGGGCTTTCCCATCCCCAGATTCCGGTGGATGTTCTCGATTTCGACGGTGGCGTCATCCACCAAGATCCCGACCGCCAGGGCCATCCCGCCAAGCGTCATCGTATTGAGGGTCTGCCCCAGCATGCTGAGGATCAGGATCGAAACGAGGATGGACAGCGGGATCGAGACCGCCACGATCACGGTGCTGCGCCAGCTCCCCAGGAAGAGCAGGATCATCAGGGCCGTCAGTCCCGCCGCGATGAGGGCTTCGTGCAGCACCCCCTCGATCGACGCGGCGACAAATCGGGACTGGTCGAACAGGAGCGTCGTCTTGAGTTCGTCGGGCAGATTCGCCATGATCCGCGGGAGGGTCTCGCGCACCCTGCGAACAACATCCAGGGTCGAAGCCCCGCCTGCCTTCAGCACGGTGAGCAGGCTGCCCCGCTTGCCATTGGTGTTGACGATATTCGTCTGCACGCCGTAGCCGTCGCGGACGTGGGCTACGTCCCGGATGGTGACCACCGCGCCGTTGACCATCTTGATCGGCAGGTCGTTCAGGGCGTCGATCACCTCGGGGCTGCTATTGAGCTGGACCTGATAGTCTCGGGGGCCGATCTTGGCCGAGCCCGCCGGCAGAATAAGGTTCTGGGCGTTGATCGCCGCGCTGACGTCCGCCGGGGAGACTTTGTGCGAGTAGAGCGCCTGCGGATCGAGGTCGACCATGATCTGCCGCGGCTTGCCCCCCAGCGGCAGCGGCACCTGGGCCCCCTGCACCGTGGCGAGCTGCGTCCGGATGAAGTTCTGCCCGTAATCGTAGAGCTGTTGCTCCGACATCGAGTCGCTGCCGACGCCGATCTGAACGATCGGCACATTGGTCGCGCTGTATCTGATGATCAGCGGAGGCGTGATCCCCGGCGGCATCACTCGGAGGATGGTCGCGTTGATGGCGTTGATCTGCGCCACCCCCGCCTCGACCTTCGCCCCCGGCTGGAAGAAGACCTTCACGACGCTCACGCCACTGAGCGATTGCGACTCGATGTGCTCAATGTCATTGACGGTCGTCGTCATCGCCCGCTCGCAGACGGTGACGATCCTCTTCTCCATCTCGTCGGGCGAGACCCCCGGATAGCTCCAGACGACCGCCACGACGGGGATGTCGATCTCCGGGAAGATGTCGACGGGCATCCGCAGGATCGTCACCCCGGCGAGCACCACAATCATCAAGGACATGACCACGAACGTATAAGGCCGACGCAAGGCCAGCTCGACGATCCACATGGATGGCTCCGGTGTCCGGCGAATTCCCGGCCGCGAGGGGAGAGCCCACGCCGGCGGAAATGATTGGGGGCGGGGTACGGGGCGGGTCAGACGGTTGGGTTACGAGCAGGGCCTGAGGACCAGGTCGAAGGTGACGCGGACGAAAATTTCCAGCGGCTCGACGGATCGGACCACCTTCATGCGAAGGAGTGCCCCTTCCCAGCCATTGAGGCAGTATTCCGCCAGCTGCGCCGCGTCGAGGTCGGCACGCAGGTCGCCCGCGGATTGGGCTTCCACGAGGCAGGCGGTCAGACGCTTGCGGACCTGGGAAAGACACTGATCCAGGCTCTGGCGGATCGCCTCGCTCTGGTTGGAAAGCTCCTGACTCAGGCTCCCGAAGAGGCAGCCGATGCGGCACTCCTGATCGAGCTTCCTGAGACACGTGCTCTCATACCAACGCCTGAGTCGCGCCAGCGGCGCCCGCGAGGGGTCAATCAAGTATTCGTCCATGCTGGCGAGCCGGATCTTCGAGTACCGGTCAATCACCCGCAGCCCGAAATCTTCCTTGCTCGCGAAGAAGTGATAGAACGACCCCTTCTGAGCCCCCGCACGCTTCAAGATCTCGTCGAGGCCGCAGTGGTTGTAGCCCTTCTCCAGGATCAGCTCGGTCCCGGCATCGAGCAACGCCTCATAGGTCGCCGGTCTCAAATTCGATTTGCGGTCGGCTTTCGTCTCCATGAGTTGATCCTAGACCGGTCGGTCAAGAAGGCAAGCTCGGGCTAGACCGATCGGTCTAGAATCCCTGAATTCCCAGCATTAATTCCCACTTAAGTTCCTACCAATTTGGAATTTATGTCAGTTTTCCCGAGGAAATGGGAACTCTCGCAATCGACGTTCAAGTTGAACTCCCGGCTGGTCGATAAGTGATCTGGTACACAAGCCACACTCCGAGTAAAAGGGGCCATCCGCGGTGAACGCGACGCCCAACGTTGCCCGACCCGGTCCGACAGGATGTTCGGACCGTCACAACGAAAGGGATGTCGACGCCGCGGTCTCGCCGGCCATGCCCTCGGGCATTGCTGGTGGGACGCGTTCGGCCATGACGGTCGGGCGCGGGGCCCTCGACGCGAAGCTCGCCCGACGAAGGGCCGGGGAATCTCCCCGGCCGGCGCAACACCCCTCGAATACTCCTCCTCTTCACAAGGCGAACCCGCCCGGGCAACCGGGCGTGTGCCATCGCGGCTGCCGACCCCTCACGGGTCCTGGCATGTTGCGTTTGGTGGCCCCCTCGCGTAGCGCGGCCCGAACCCGGTACGCCCTCGACCCGAGGGGCGAGACCCGACGAGACGCAGGCGCCGACCACACCTCGGCCCTCGCGGATCGCAGGAGTCCAGCCCGCCCGTTCACGACGGTCGATGGTGCCCGGTCGTCCCGTGGGAAAGGAGTCCTTGCGGCATGATCGTCACAACCTTGCTCCTCGCCGCCGTCGTCTCCGCCGGGGCCGAACGCGCCGACACGCCAATCCTGCTCGACTTCCACGCCTCCTGGTGCGGCCCGTGCCAGGAGATGAGGCCGGCAGTCCGCCGGCTCATCGAGCACAAATATCCGATCAAGTCGATCGACGTGGACCGCTCGCCCGAGCTGGCCAAGAAATATCAGATTACGAGCATCCCCGCATTCGTCGTGGTCGACGGCTCGGGCAAGGTGCTCGCCAAGACAGTCGGTCCGCGCCCGGCCGGGCAGCTCGCCAGGTTCTACCTCGCCGCACGCAACAAGGCGGCCGACGAATACGCCGAAATCGCCGCGGCGCCGCCTGAGGCCGCCGAAGAGGTCGTCCCGGCCGAGATCCAGGCCGCCGACAACTCGGTCCCCACGCCCGAGGACGACGGCTCGTCGGAGCCCGCCGACCTCGACGTCGCTGTGGAGCCCGCTGCTCCCATCAACCCCAAGCCCTGGCAGACGGTCGTCCGGATCAAGGTGCAGGGCCCCGGCAACATGACCGGTTTCGGCTCCGGCACGGTGATCTACAGCGATCCCGAGCAGGCCATCATCCTCACCTGCGCCCACATCTTCAAGCTCGACGGGCCACGCCAGGCCCACCCGTCGAAGTTCCCCAGCCCCATCCAGGTTGACCTCTTCGACGGCAAGCTCAGCGGCCAGCAACCCGCGCAGGTCCACTATGCCCGTGAGACCTACAAGGGCCAGGCGATGGACTATGACTTTGTCAAGGACGTCGGCCTGCTCCGCATCCGCCCCGGCAAGCGTATTCCCGCCGCCCGGGTCGTTCCCGCGTTCTGGAAGCCCAAGAAGGACATGGGGATGATCGCGGTCGGCTGCCCCGAGGGCCAGGACGCAACCGCCTGGGATACCGTCATCGTCAAGGCCTCGATGATGAACGTCCCCGGCCATCAGCAGTACGAGGCCATCGAGTGCACCACCGCCCCCAAGCAGGGCCGGTCCGGCGGCGGCCTGTTCACTCATGACGGCTTCGTCGCCGGCGTCTGCGACTTTGCCTCGCCGCAAGACGACCACGGCCTGTATGCCACCCCGCGGTCGATCTACGCCATGCTCGATCGCAACAATCTGATGGCCCTCTATGCCCCTCCAGGCAAGAACAACGGCGAGATGCTGGCCCAGGCCAAGCCCCGCGCGGTCAAGGACCAGAATCGCCTTATCGCACATGCCAGGGCCCAGTCTCCCGAGGCCGGCGACATCACCGTTCCTCCCCCGGACCTGCTCGGCATCCGAGACCCGGGCGCCATCGGCTGGAAGACCGACTCACCGAGGGGTGACCGGCGGGTCGCCCGGCTGCAACCCACAACGTCCGACGAGTCGAACGAGGGCAATCGCAGCGTCCAGGTCGGGCTCGTTCGCGAGCAAACCCCGGCCGACACGGCCCCGACTTCCGACCCCTCAGACGCGGATCTGGAGCTCAACGCGGAAGACATCCCCGAGCCCGATTCCCGTCCCGCGGACTCACGCGTCTCGGGCTGGAAGGCCGGCCAGTTCCGCAATCCGCAGCGAGCGCTCGTCGAGGCACCTTGATTCGACGACTTCATCGGCCCGAGATGCGACAGGCCAGTGATTGGTCTGTCGCATCCGGCTTCGTCCTCTTAAAGCTTGGCCCCACCAAAACGCCCGAAGAAGCCGTCGAACACGGCACGAGTCCGCGTGGCGTGCCCGAGCTTGAGGGCCCGGAATGCCTCGGCCGAATCACGCGCGTCCCCCTCGATCTGGGGTAGTCGCCTGGCCAGCTTCGCTACTTCCTCGTCCTGCTCCGGCCAGCCGGTTGAGCTCCTGTTCCTGACGATCCGCAGACGGCTTTCCACCGCTCGCAGAAAGTCGTATGCGTCGCGGAGCGAGGCGTGGTCGGAACGACTCAGGATGCCGGCCCGCTTCAGGGCATCCAGGGCATCCCAGGTGTTCGTTCTCAGGATCTCGGGATGCTCCCGTGCGTTGACCAGTTGCAGGTACTGGACCACGAACTCGACGTCCACCAGGCCCCCCGCACCGCGTTTCAGGTCGCCGGGCGACCTCGAATCTTGCAGCCTTTTACGCATCGCCAGGGCCTCGGCGCCCAAGAGGCAAGCGTCCACCTGATTCGTCAGTGTTTCCTGGATCGACTCAGAGACCTTCTTGCCGAAGTCTCCCGATGAGAAGATCACCCGCGCCTTCGTCAACGCCAGCAGTTCCCAGGGTTTGGCCTGGGTCGCAAAATAGTCGACGAAGGCCGACAGGGTCAGCACCAGCGGCCCCGAGCCCCCATGCGGCCTCAGGCGTGTGTCCACGACGTAAAGCGGGCCGGGAGAGGCGGGATCGGCGAGCGATTTGATCAGTCGACGCACCACCTCCGTCAGGAACAAGTCGTTGTCGATCGGGACCGACGCCCGGCGAACGGTCCGGCCGTCCGACTCGTTCAGGAACACCAGGTCGAGGTCGCTCCGGTAGTTCAACTCCCTTCCGCCGAACTTGCCCAGCGCCACGATCGCCCACCGGTCGCGGGCCCCTTCGATCGTCCGGGGCTCGCCGTGCTTCTCCGCCCTTCGGTCCCACTCCACGCGTGCCACCTGGCCGACGATCGCCTCGGCCACATCGGAAAGCTCTCTCGTGACGTCGCGGATCGGCTCACGGCCCAGCACGTCGCGCGTGCCGATCCGGATCCATTCTTTGTTGCGGAATCCGACCAGGATCGGCGCCAGGTCCTCGGCTCCATGACAGAGTTCGGCAAGCTCCGTGCGGATGGCCTTGCCCGGCTGAGGCCGGTCGACGACCAGCGAATCCATCAGGTCGTCGATCATCCCCGGATTACCGATCAGGATCTCCGAAAGGAGCTGGCTCGTGGCGCAGACCTCGACGAACAGGCGTAAGGTCGGCGGGTTGTAGTTGAACAGTTCCCAGAGCATCGCCTTAGCTCCGAGCGAGGCCGAGACCTTCTCCAGGTTGTTCAGGGCCATGTCCGGGTCGGACGTCTCCGCGACAGCCTGCAAAAGCCTGGGCGCAATCGCTGCCAGGAAGTGCCGGCACCTTGCCTGCGACAGGAACAGGTACTCTTCTCGGGCCAGGGCCATCAGGTTCTGATACGCCAGCGACGGGTCGCGGAAGGGATAACGCGCCAGCGCGGACGCGATCAGTTCGGGCGGCGGCTCAGGGTCGAGGACCAGGTCGACCACCGGGTCCGCCGCGGCCCCGTCGTCGTCGCGGAAGGCGTCGTGCAGCAAATGATTCAGGATCCGCCGATTGAGCTCGGCTTTCGCGCGGTAGTCGGACAGGAATCGCTCCGACGGGCCGACCCGATCCTCCCAGCGATTGAGTGGGGGATACCCCATCCGAATCGCCAGCGTGCGGGCCCCTTCGGAGTCCGCTGGCATCTTGTGGGTCTGGCGGTCGAACATCGTCTGAAGCCGGTGCTCAACCTGCCTCAGGAATCGATACGTGTCGTCCATGATCCCCCGCTCCTCGGGGGTCAGGCAGCCTACCTCCTCCAGTTTCGAAAGGGCGATCAGCGTGTTCGAGTCCCTCACGCCAGGCAGCAGGCCTCCGTGCAAGAGTTGGAGGAACTGGACGACGAATTCGACGTCACGAATCCCGCCGTGGCCGGTCTTCACCTCCAAGTCGGCCTCGCCCGCGGAGATCGTCCGGCCCTCGATCCGCCGCTTCATCGTCTTGATCTCGGCGATCTCCGTCGCGCCCAGATACCTCCGATAAACGAACGGGGCGATCGCATGCAAGAACTGCTCGCCCAGGGCGAGGTCGCCGGCGACTGCCCGGCACTTGATCAGGGCCTGCCGCTCCCAGGTCCGACCGCTGTTGACGTAGTACTCCAGCGTGCCCGAGAGCGATCGAGCGAGTGGTCCCTGGTCGCCGTCCGGCCGCAGACGCATATCGACCCGGTATCCCACTCCCAACTCGGTGTGATCCGAGAGAAGTCGGACCATGTCGCCGCCCATCCTCGCGAAGAATTCGGCGAAGCTGACCGACCTTGGCCCTTCGGTCTGCCCTTCGGACTCGTAAAGGAAGACCAGGTCGATGTCCGAGCTGTAGTTCAGCTCGGTACCGCCCATCTTGCCCAGGGCCAAGACGACGAATCTGATCGGCGTGCCATCGTGGCCGAGCCCCTCGCCATGCCTGGCTCTCGCCCTGCGCCTGGCCAGGCGGTAGGCGCACTCGACGCACGAGTCGGCCAGGTGCGAGAGGTCCTGCGTGGTGACCTCAAGCGGCACGCCCCGGACAATGTCGTTGAACCCGATCCGGAGCAGCTCCCTGCGGCGGAACCGCCGGAGAACGAGCCTCTCACGCCCTTCGTCCCCGACATCTTTGAGCTCGGCCCAGAGGTCCTCGACCAGATCTTCCCGGTCGCGACGCTCGGCACCCGACCTCAACCAGCCCAGCAACGACGGCTCGCGGATGAGCATCTCGCTGAAATATTGGCTCGAGCTAAAGAGCTGCACCGCGATCTCGGTCGTGCGCGGCGAGACTGCCAGCTCCGCCAAGATCGAGCCCGGCTCGGGATGTGCCGACACGAATCGTTCGAGATTCCTAAGCGCCATCCCTGCATCGGAACTGCGACTCAGCAGCCCCCCTAGCAAGTCGGCCAGGACCACCATCGTCTCGGGACTGTGCGCCCGCCTTGCGAGGTCGCGCAGGTCGGCCTCGGCGCGTTCCGTGTCGCGGACACCGACCCCTGAGAGCCAGATCTTCACCTGCTCCGGCCTGCTCTGGTCGGTCAGCCATCGGCCGATCGACGACGTAGGCTGCGATTCCGACATGGCAGTGGCCGCTCCGCTATGGTCGAGGCCCAATCCCCCGAGATCTCGTGACGATACCAATTCCGTGCCACGGCGCAGCCTCCCGCGCCCGTCCACCCCTTGGGTTTGGGCGGTGGTGGCCTTACAATCAAACGGATCGAGTGGGCGAGTCTCAACCCCTCCCGAGCAACCAGTTTCGAGGCGGCGTCCCTCATGAATGATACGACAGGACGCCTCGTCGACTCCTTCGGCCGGGTGCACAACAACCTCCGGATCAGCGTGACCGACCGCTGCAATATCCGGTGCGTGTATTGCATGCCCGAGGTCGTCGACTTCATGCCCCGCCAGCACCTGCTCAGCTACGAGGAAATTCACCGGATCGTCCTCGTCGCGGCCTCACTGGGCGTCAACAAGATTCGACTGACCGGCGGAGAGCCGCTCGTCCGCAGGGATCTCCCGCATCTCGTCGAGAAGATCGCCGCAGTCCCAGGGATCGAGGACGTCGGCCTCACGACCAACGGGATCCTGTTAGCCCCGCTCGCGCGACGGCTACGGGACGCCGGGCTCCTCCGCCTCAACGTCAGCCTGGACACAATGGACCCGGCCCGGTTCCTCACCCTCACCCGTCGAACGGGCCTTGAGCAAACGCTCGAAGGGATTCAAGCCGCGAAGGACGCCGGTTTCGACCCCATCAAGCTTAACGCGGTGGCAATCAAAGGGACCACCGAAGAGGACATCATCCCTCTAGCCCGTTACGCCCGCGAAAATCGCCTCGAACTGCGATTCATCGAGTACATGCCGCTCGATGCAGGGGCGTGGGAACGTCAGAAAGTCCTGCTCGCCGAAGACATCCTCGAAATCCTCTCGCGCGAGTTCGGCCACCTCACGCCCGCCGCTAACCAGGATGCACGTGCCCCAGCCCTGGATTATGACTACGACGATGGGTGCGGGCGGATCGGGTTGATCGCCTCCGTGAGCCGCCCCTTCTGTGCATCGTGCAACCGGATTCGTATCACGGCCGACGGTAAGCTGCGAAATTGCCTCTTCGCCATCGACGAAACCGATCTGCGTGGCCTCCTGCGCGACGGGTCAAGCGACCAGGACCTGGCCTCCGCGATCATGATGAGCGTGGAAGGTAAGTGGGAAGGTCATCAAATCTCGTCTTCTCGCTTTATCAAACCAGATCGATTGATGCACTCAATCGGCGGTTAATTCGACCGCTTATCAAGCCATCCACGCACTCGACCCAGACCCCCCGGATCGCCTTACTGTTCCGCAAGCCGAGAGCTTGATTCGTCTTGAGGCGGAAGGTCGTTGATCGACGGCGGCCGTCGTCGGTACACTGGGCCCGAACCGGGACGGGCGGGCGAGTCGGAAGGGACCAGCGATGGAAGTCCGGGACGAACCTTGGTATCGCGACGGACTCGCATTCGAATGCACCCGCTGCGGCGCTTGCTGCACGGGAGCCCCGGGTTACGTCTGGGTCCAGGACGAAGAAATCGCCAGGCTCGCCGCATTCCGGGGAGAATCGGTCGAGACCTTCTGCTTGACTTATGTCCGCCAGGTTAATGACCGCTTCAGCCTGATTGAACGTCCCGGGGGCGATTGCATTTTCTGGGAGAAAGCTAGCGGCTGCACAGTCTACTCTGCTCGCCCCGATCAATGCCAAACCTGGCCATTCTGGGATGAGAACATCGAGACTCCCGGAGACTGGCAGCGAGTCCAGCGTGGTTGCCCGGGTGCCGGGGTCGGCCGCGTCTTTACCCTCGATGAAATCCGCCTGAACGCCGCGAGGGTTGGCTTATGAGCGGACACCCTCCTCGACTGGGCGACGAAGACTCGACGGACCCATCTCGCTTTCGACAACGGCTTCAGGGCATCTATCGAGACCTCGACGCGGAGATTGCCCGACTGGCGCCGGTCTGCTCGCTCAGCGGCCGCTGCTGCAAGTTCGAAGAGTACGGGCACACTCTGTTCGTCTCGGCCCCGGAGTTCGACCTGCTCCTCGCCGATGCCCCAACGCCTTCCAGGCCGCTTGACGGCGGTGCGACCTGCCCCTGGCAGGATTTGAATAATCGGTGCACGGCACGCGACGCACGGCCCCTGGGATGCAGGGTTTATTTCTGCGACCCGGCCTACGAACCGCTGGCACCTGACTTGACCGAAGCATTCCTGGCCCGCATCAAGGCGATGGTCATCGAGATGGGGCTTCCCTGGAATTACGCCCCGCTCCACCGTCACCTTGACGAGGCCGTTCGCTCTGGCTTGATGGGAACGCCAAGGTCGGAGAGTCTTGAAGCGGACAGTCTGGGATCGGAAAACCCGATCGCGAGTCGGCATTAAGTCTAAGCTCGAGACGCCCACTTCAGTAAATTTTCTTGACATTAGTCCAAGCTACAAATACAGTTGAGCCGATCGCCGAGGCACGGGTCACCCCGTCCATCAGGAGACCGCCAAGTGACCAAGAAAGAGATCGTCAAGAAGATTTCCGAGGACATCGGTCTGACCCAGCTCAAGACCAAGGACATCGTCCAGAGAACCCTTGACGCGATCATCCAGACGCTGGTTTCCGAAGGGCGGATCGAGCTGCGCAATTTCGGCGTCTTCGAGGTCAAGCGTCGGGCCCCCCGCAAGGCCCGCAACCCTCGGACCGGCGACAAGGTTTACGTGCCCCCCAAGAACGTAGTCACGTTCAAGCCGGGCAAGGAAATGGAAGAACTCGTCCGAAAGATGAATCCGCAGGATCTTCCGCTGTTGGACGACGAGCGAGAAGCCGATGAAGTAAGTAACGGGCCCGCCCAGCCGCCCCGATCGGAAACTTCGGCACGGGCCGACTCCGGAGAGTGACCACCCGTCCCTCCCCCGGATGAGGCCAGCCGCGGTTGCCTCGCGTTGAAGCGAATCGGACGGAGTAGCCGGGCGAGCCTCGATAGTTGCGAACGGACTCGGGCTGCGCCGAGCTCGACCAAGGCCTCCGGGCCGAGGCGATGAAGGCGACCCGAGCAGGTCGGACGATCGCGGTCAGGACGCCGCGGCCGATCGATCTGGCGGCCAGGATCGACGTCGGGAGGGACCCCACATGCGGAAATCGTTGTTGGCCATCGCCCTGGTGGTGGCTACCCTCGCCCTGGGCCAGGGATGTGCGCCAGTGCCCTTGCCGCGCTATGCGGCCAACCCGCCGCAGCGGGTGGAACAACTGCTGGTCGACTCGGAGAATCTCCGACAGGCCGGCGACGAGTGGAACCGTTTCTGGTTCCTCGATCAGCCCTCTCACATGACCCCGTTCCGCACCCACGGCGGACTCGGGCCGTGATCGGCTCGCGTACAAATCAGGCCGCCTGACCGATTTCGGTCGGCGGCCCTGCGAATCAAGGACGCCCCGGCGAGGCCCACCTCGCCGGGGCGTCTTCGCTTTTGTCGGATCCTAGCCGGTAAACAGGCCCAGATCTCGCCAGGACTTCGGGCGATGACCTTGATCGCCAAGGTCGAAAAACGAATGACAACCTGTCTGTTCCGCCCGGACTTTTCAGCCTCCTGATCAAGCGGGGCGACCTGCGATTGTTTGTTGAGCGGGGCTTGAATGCCTTGGATCGATCGTCGAATTGGCGACCTGGCATCCGGCAGCGAATCCTTGAAGACGTTTGATCATCTCCGCCAGGCCGTTTCTCCGCCCGGTCGTCAGATTCGAGTTCAGACCGGCCATTTCGAGGAATCGCGGAAGGTCGAAGGCGAGCACGTCTTCAGCGCGATGGCCGGAGAAAAGGAGATGCAACAAGGCGAGCAGCCCTTTGACCAGTTCGCTGTCGCTATCCGCCTTGAACTCGATGACGTCGAGCGTACCTGGCTTGAGACTGGGTGCCATGTAGACCGTACTCTGGCAGCCTCGCACCCGATTGGCTTCTGTCTTCAGGTCGTCACTCAAGGCCGGAGCTCGACGTCCCAGGTCGATGAGGAATTCATAACGCTCGGCCCAGTCCTCCATTGCATCGAACTCGTCGAGAAGAGTCGCTGCAACCATGCCGACCGTCTCCGCCCGCTCTCTCGACCCCGAAGGGCCCGAGTCCTTCTCCGTCAAGCTTCGATGACCAGAGACGGGGCGGACTTTGATCGAATCTGAAATGATCGCGCTGACGGCGGACGCCAGTCGCTCGACGTCGTCCTCGTTGTTGTAGAGGCCGAAGGAGGCGCGGACCGTTCCCGGAATTCCGAGTCGCCCCATCAGAGGCATGCAGCAATGGTTCCCGGCTCGGACGGCGATCCCTTCCGCATCGAGGCGGGCTGCCACATCGAGGGCCGACATCGGCGGGTCTTCCACCGAGAACGAGATGACCCCGGCGCGTTCGCTCGGCTCGCCAACGATCCGGATGCCCGGAATCTCCGAGAGGCGTTTCAGGGCCAGCTCCAGCAGCTCGGACTCATGAGCGGCCACCTCGTCACGGCCGAGCCCTTCCAGGAACTCCAGGGCAGTCGCCAGTCCGACCGCACCGGCGACATTCGGGGTACCCGCCTCGAACCGATAGGGGGCCTCATTGAACGTGGTCTCATCGAAACCGACCGTCTCGACCATGTCTCCGCCGAACTGCCAGGGGGGCATCGCGGCGAGCCGCTCCGACTTCCCGTACAGAACCCCGATGCCCATTGGCCCGTATACCTTGTGGCCCGAGAAGACATAGAAATCGCAGTCTAGATCCTGAACGTCGACGTGGACATGGGGAGCGGCTTGGGCGCCGTCGACCAGCACCGGCACGGACCATCGGTGGGCCGCAGCAACAACCTCTTTCACCGGGTTGACCGTGCCGAGGGCATTGGAGACGTGGGACACAGCGACGAGCTTCGTGCGAGGATTCAGCACTGATTCCAGGGCGTCCAGCCGGATCTCGCCGCGGTCGGTAATCGGCACGACGCGTAGGACTGCGTCCTTCTCGCGGCAGAGTTGCTGCCAGGGCACGAGGTTGGCGTGATGCTCCAGCGCTGTGACCACCACCTCATCGCCGGGGCCGACCTGCTGGCGGCCGAACGTCTGGGCTACGAGGTTGATCGCCTCGGTGGCACCCCGGACGAACACGATCTCCCCGGCCTCTCGGGCATTCAGGAAACGTCTGACCGTATCGCGTGCTCGCTCGTAGGCCGCTGTGGCGCGGTCGCTCAGCGCATGGGCCCCCCGATGGACGTTCGAATTGTCCATTTCGTAGAACCGAACGAGGGCATCGATGACGACCCGCGGCTTCTGGGTGCTGGCGGCGTTGTCGAGGTAGACCAGCGGCTTGCCATGAACGTCCTGCTTCAAGGCGGGGAAGAGAGAACGGATTCCGGCCAGCGGCACCCGCCCGCCAATACCCTTCGAGGGCCGATGCGTTTCGTGGGGCGAGTTCATGAGAGTCTCTTTCCAGGCTCGTCGGAGAACGCGCCGGAATCGGCTTCACGCCCCCTGTGGATCTCGGATTGCAAAGCCATCGCCCCGGCAACGACTGGCGGAGTCGGCGATGTATTGACGATCAGTCGAAAGACATCCGGACGCGCGTAATGGCCGACGACGTCGAGGTCAAACTTGCCCCTCGCCACTTCGCCGAGATCCAGGTCCGCCGTGAGGATCCCCGGACAATCATAGAGCGGGCCGGCAAGGACCCGTCCCAGCGGGTCGACAATGCAACTTCCCCCGCGCGACATGACGGTCGTGGGGTCATCTCCCTGAATCGCCGGGTAGTCGGCCGGATAGTCCGATCGAAGGGCGAACTGGTTGCACGAGAGCACGAAGCAGCGCCCTTCCACCGCGATGTGGCGGACGGTCGACTGCCAGCTCTCGCGGTCATCGGCAGTCGGCGCACAGTAGAGTTCGATGCCCTGGGCGTAGAGGTGCGTCCGCAGGAGAGGCATGTAATTCTCCCAGCAGATCGCCGCGCCCAGGCGACCGATCGGGGTCTCGAACACCGGGATGGTCGAGCCGTCGCCGAACCCCCAGATGAGCCGTTCGGCCGCCGTCGGCATGAGCTTGCGATGCTTGCCCATCAGGGTGCCGCCGGGGCCGAAGAACAGGACCGAGCAGTAAAGCGTCCCCCGATCTCGCTCGATGACGCCGATGACTATGAAGGCCCCCGAGTCCCGAGCGATCGACGCAATCTCCTGGATCTCGGGGCCCGGAACGTCGACCGAGCTTTCCCAGTAGCGACGGAACCATTCCCGTCCATCGGGGGTGCGTGAGCCAACCCTGGCGCCGAAGTCGAGCCCACGCGGATAGCCGGAGAGGAACGCTTCGGGGAAAACGATAAGCTTCGCCCCTAACGCGGACGCTTCCGCGGCCAGCTCGCCGACTTTCTCCAGGGTCCTCCTGCAGTCGAAAGCGACGGGGGCTGACTGCACCACGGCGGCTCGGACGGTCGTCATTTCGCGGCTCCGGAGGTTCGCCAACACACTCCGTTGTACGGACTAGGTCGGAACGCAGCGATACCGCCCGTATAACTCGCCAGTCGTCTATCCTTCGACGATCGTGGGATGGAACCGAATCCTCGATGGATGAACGAGCAGGATCGCAGGATGAACTCGGACCGTGGAATCCGCCGATCGTGCCTTCCTCAACGAATGATCCGCTCGGACATCGAAAGGATGGATTCGTGAAGCCAGATGCAGCAAACAGGGCTTTCCTCAGGCTTTGTACGGCGCTTCTCGTGCCGTCTGTCCGATGATTGGTGTCGACTCTGCATCACTCGTCGGACGAATCACAGGCTCGTCCGAGGGGATCTGGAGGCACATCCACCAGATTCCGAGATATCCAACGAGCATCATCAGGACGGCACCCGAGATCATCACGGCCAGGTAAAAGTAGTCGTGCATTCGTTCCCCAATCGCGAGTCGTGCCCTTCGGAAGGGCGATCGAGATCGCGATGATTTCGGTCCATCGCGATTGGCTCGATCAAACCCGAGCCGAGTCTCGGCGACCTTTGATCTTTCCGAGTGTCGCAAAACGCGTCGATGTTGCTGAATCAAAGGTACACGCCAGGAGGGACCGGAAGGAAGGCCAGCCCAACGACATCAGAAACCCAAGGAGTCTGGATACTGCCAGGGGCCCATCGCTTATCCGAGAATTCTTCATGACGACGATCGGGATAAGAATCTCTCCGCCGGCGGAAGACAAACTCGATGGGTCGATGGGATTCGAGCGGTGCAAAATTGGTTTCGACTCGCACTGTCTGGATCAGCCGAATGATGCCCTTCGACTTGAGCCTGAGTCAAAAGGACCGTGACTCGGACAGTACCATGTCGGATTCACGATGCGGTGTGCCCCGGAATTCCAAGCTTCTGTCAAAGCTCCCTCGACCTGATTCCGAGAAAAGCGATTTCAAAATTTGGCCGTCGATGTCTGCCTGAAAAGCCCTTACTCCAGCCAATTCGCTAGCGACCCGACCATTTGTCGAGACTGACCCGATTGCCTCGCGGCGTGATTATTGTTAAACAGGACATGGCTATCCTGTTTCAATCCTAGGAGATCTCTTTGTCCCAATCCTCGCCATCGCCAGACCGGTCGTCACGGACGCTTTTCCAGAGCGAGGTGAACACACTATGGGGGGGCGGATTGCGAGACGGAGGCTCTACCGGCGAGGTCTCGCGAGAATCAGGCCATCGATCAGCTCACGAATTTCGATTCAATCAGCGCCAAGCCCTGATCAAGGAGATTGCCGAGATGCGTCGCGGAACATTGACAGGCCTGGTCGGGGTAGCCATCGGGATGGGAACCTTGTTCGCCGGCTACCTCCCGAGCGTCGAGTCGCCCGCAATGGCCGGGCCCGGGCCGGAAGATGACAAGCGTTCGACCGTCTCAACACCGGTCGACGGCGATCTCCCTATTACGGTCGAGCAAGCACGCGATCGCGCCAAATTGATGCACACCATTTACGCGTCAACCCTGGAGGCCCTTCACCACCACTACTTCCGGAAAGGCAATTCCATCCTACCCGCCCGAGCGATGGAGGACGTCTTCGATGAGCTGGCCGAACAATCGAAAATCCAGAGCCGTTGGATCGCCGTAACGACCAAGGCGATGAGCCTCGATCATCAGGCGGAAAGCGATTTCGAGCTGGAGGCCGTCAGGCAAATTGCCTCGGGAAAGGGCGAGTTTGAGCGCGTCGAGAAGGACTACTACCAGCGTGCCGGGGCCATCCCGCTGACGGCGGGCTGTGTCGGATGTCACGCGGGATTTTCCGTGCGACAAACCAAGTCCCCGAACTTCGCCGGGTTAGTGATCCGGATCCCCTTGAATTCAAAATGAGCGGCCAGATCGGCTCGAGTCCGGATCTCACCAGAACGCGCCGATGAAGAAGGTGAAGTACTTCGTCTGGTCGCCGGGGTCCTTGGCCACAGGGAAGGCCAGGTCGAATGCAAGCGGCAAGGGGCCGAGGGCGGGGATCGAAACCCGGATGCCTGTGCCGACCGCGGCGCGGAAGTTGGTGAAGCTGTAGTCGGCCTCGACGGTGCCGAAGTCGCAGAAGATGACCTGCTGGAGGGTGTCGCTGGCCGTCCAGGGGAACTGATATTCCAGGGAGCCGACGGCTGTCATGACGCCGCCAACGTTCACGCCGAGCTGGTGCGGGCCGACGCCGCGATAGGCGAAGCCTCGCATGCTGCGGAAGTCGCCGGCAAAGAACCGCTCGTAGATCGGTGTGTCTCGGCCGGTGATCCCGAAGAATCCGCGGGCCGTCAGGGTGCGCTTACCCGAGCCGTCGGGGCGGCTGCCGGTCTGCCAGTGTTGACGACCTTCGGCGGTGAACTTGGGGGCGGTGAAGGTGCCCCAGAGCTGCTCATAGGCCAACTCGAGATACTGACCCTTCGTCGGCAGGAATGGATTATTGCGGTTATCGATGCGGAGGCTCGGGCGAAGCGTGGCCAGCGTCGTGTGGCCGGCCGCGGCGAGCAGGTCGGCAGGCGCGGGGGATTTGTAGCCGTAGAGGTTCACGTCTTCAATGCGGAAGGCCATGTCGGCGTAGGCCTGCGGGCTGAACTGATAGCCCAGCGAGAACCGACCGCCGGCGCGACCTTCGGTCCAGTCCTTGTAAATGCGCTGGAAGATGTAGCCGCTGGAGCCGAAGCCGAGAGGCTGGTCGAAGAGATAAGGGTCGCGGAAGCTGACCACGAATCGATTGATCTGCGTACCCGGCGACAGCTCGACCCGGAACTCCTGGCCGGCTCCGCGGAAGGCGCGGCCGCTTGTCAGGTCGCCGAAGCTGCGTGGAGCATTGAAGATGTCGAAATTCCGCTCGTGGAGGATCAGATTTCCGCTGAGCCCGCCGTAGCTGGTCGCGCCGACGCCGAACAGGAGTCGCCCGGTCGGGGCCTCGTCGACCTGCGTGACGATATCGGCATACGACCTGTTCGAAAAGGGCTCCTGGCGGTCGGGGCCGACGTCCGTCATGTTACCGCCGGGCAGCTCAGGGAACCCGTCGGGTGAACTGGGCGGAGGCCCTTCCGGGGAGACCACCTGAGGCGCGATCGGTCGGGGGTCCATCCTACGGCCACCGCCGGGCGGCGGGACGACCGTCATCGGAGGGGTATCCGGGGGCGGCTGGAAGTCGGCGCCCGCACCGAAAGGTAGGCCGACTCCTTGCCCCGGTTGAGGCTCGGCCGTTGCCGCGGGGACCTCAAGTGGCTCGTCGAGCGATGGGGGCGGGCCGGGCTCCAGCGCGGGGATCGGGTCCTGTGCGGGGTCGGGGCTCTGCATCCGAGTCCGAGTGACCTCGACCGGGGAATCCTGCATCCGTTCCTTGGGGGCCTGGCCGATGTCGAACACAGGCAGGTCGCCGTAGGGCTTATCGTTCGGCCTGCGGTTGACGATCTTGATGTCCAGCGCCTTGCCAAGCTGCGGGTCGGTCTGGAAATAGTTCAGATTCTGCAGTCGCGTGCGATAAGTCTCGAGCCGGTTGAGGTTGAGCGTCTCGCCCGGGAGCACCCCGGCCATGATCGCCTCTCGGCGGATGACCTTATCGCGGGTGCTCTGGTTCCCGCGGACAAGGAAGTCGGCGAGGTAGTACACCTCGCCCTCGTCGATCGCGTAGACCAAGTCGATCACGCCGGGCTGGTCGGTGTACTTCGGCTCCGGGTTGATCTGGGTGTCGATACACCCGAGCTCGTAATACTTCGTCAGGATCTTCTTGCGATCCGCCTCGCGCACAGAGTCGTTAAACGGCTGACCGGAGTGCAGGTTCAGGCCAACCTTCAGATCCTCGGACGGGATCTTCTTGTTCCCCTCGAACTTCAGGTCGCGGACCTTGTACTGCACCCCCTCGGAGATGACGAACTCGATACGGAGGTCGCCCAGGTCGCTGCCGGTCCGTGTGACAGGGCTAACCTTCACCTCAAGGAACCCATTGGCCTGGTAATACTCGACGAGCTTGCGGCGATCCTCGTCGAGGCTCTCCTTGTGGTACTTTCCGCCGATGAGCCCGAGGATCGCGGCCCTGCTGCCAACCTTCGTGGCGAGCGTGGCGTCACTGACGAATGTGTTCCCTTTGAAGGTCACGTTGCCGACGTGGTAGTACGGCCCCTCGTAGATCTCGAAGACGACCTTCGTGTCGCCTTCCTTGCCCCCTTCGAGCAGCTGGACCCGGGCAAGCTCGTAACCCTTGTCCTGGTAGACGCGGGTGATCTGGTTGACGGCCAGTCGGGCCCGCATGGTATCGGCCCTGGAGCCCTTCTTCAGCTCGGTGGCCTCTTCCAGGTCGCTCAGCTTGACCTTCTTGCGACCCCGGAACTCGACCGAGGTGAGCATGGTCATCTCGGTGACCTTGTAGATCAGCTTGTAGCCCTTGCCGTCGGGATCGGGGTCGTAATACGGCAAAACGTCGGAGAATTTCTTCATGGCGAAGAGATTCTTCATATCGACGTCAATCGTCTTCTGGTCGAGTGGCCGGCCCGCCCTGCTCTGGAGCTTCGCCTTGATGTCGGCGGCGGGGACCGTGTCGTTCCCTTCGATGACGACCTCGGTGATCGTCCCCTCGGGCAGCGGTTTCGGCCCGGCCCCGAGGGCCAGCAGAGCGAAGGCGACGAGGAGGCCCATCGCGGCCATCGTCGACCCGCCGGGGGCGAAGCTCGAGCGACCCGGGAAGTCACCTCGGTTCGCTGATCGATCCGACGGGGCCATCCCTGGCCACGACGGCTGCACGGTTGAGCCGCGTCTCATGGGCGATCGCTTCCCAACGGAGGGCCGCCCGGCGTGGTCGCCGGGGGGGCGACCCTCATCCAAGGGCGGACGTGGCCTACTGGAACGGTGGCCCGGGCGAGCCCTCGACCCATCCATGGATCTCGGGCACCGGACGTTTCGGACACTCGCTCCAACGCCCGGGCGGGGGAAGCCGCCGGTGGCGCAGGGAATCTCTCAAGAATCGCGACCAGGGTGACGAGTGCGGGGCCTTGTACCCCAGACAATGGGATGAGGCAAGGTCGGAACTTCCCGACGAAATCCCTCGGCCACGCCCGCCGGACTCAGCGCAACGGAGTCAGCTCGATATTCCGGAAGAAGACCTCGGCCCCCTCGGACTGGAGCAGGATCCGACCGCGCGTCACGCTGGCGTTGGTCCCCTCGTTGACCACCACGCCGTTGACGATGTTGGTGATGCGCCCGCCGTCGCAGACGACCTCGACGGTATTCCACTCGCCGGTCGGCTTCTCGGCGTCCTTCTTCTTCACCGACATGGTCTTGATCGGCTTGCCGTCGACCTCGATCGTGGCCCCGTCGACCACCCAGAAGTCGCCCGTGTCGTGCTCCTGGATCTGGCACTCGATCGACTTGGTCCAGACCTTGTCGGGCCCGACGCAGTGCAGCAGGACGCCGGAATCTCGGACGACGTTCATCCGAGGAGGCCATTTCTTGGCCCCCCACTTCACGTCGAGGCGCAGCCGATAGTTCTCGTACTCGCCCTCGGTCGTGATGCCGCCGAACTCCTGGCCCGACACGTGGATCAGGCCGTCCTCGACCTTGAAGACGCCGAGCGGGTCGGAACGGGGATCGATCGCCTTGTCCCGATGAACGAGGAAGGTCGTCCAGCCGGACAGGTCCTTACCGTTGAACAGGCGGACGGATTTCTCCCCCGCTGCCTTCTCCGCGTGAGTCCTCGGTGCGATCGACGCGAGCGTCGAGAGGACGGCGAGCACGAGGCCAGCCCTGCGGCGGTTCCAGCATTGCATCGATGGGACTCCCGGGGTCGGTGCGCAGGTCGAACCGCGGCGCAAGGCCCGTCCAACGCGTCTCAACGCTCGACCCCCGGGCATCGTAACGGCCGGGGATGCCCCCCTCAAGTCACCATCGAGGGGGGCCAGAACGGGGACCAGCCTTGGCCGGCTGCGTCCCCGGCACGGCTCAGGAGGGGTTGATCGTGCCGCGGTCGGCCTTGGCCGTGCGCAGGGCGGCGATCAATTCCAGGACGGGCCCAAGATAGGGGGCCAGGGCTTGCTGCTGAAGGACCCATTCTTCGGCATGCGGCTGGGCCAGATAGACGCGTCGGCCATTCTCGACCCCGCGGCAGACGGCGCCGCGATCGACGAGGAAGAGCAGCACGGCGACGCGGCGAGACAGCGGAGCCTTCGACCAATAGCCCGAGCGGGCCAGGTCGTTTTCCAGATGCATCCCGGCGTATCGGCTCGCTTCTTCCACGAGGGCTTCGCGGTGCTCGTCATTCTTGTGCGAGCGGAAGCCGGAGAGGCGGTCGATCCACTGACGGGACAGGTCGCGAACGGTTTGGGCGGGCACGGCGTGAAAATCCCTCCGGGGTGATGCGGCCCGTCGCGTGTCCGGGCGGGCCTCTTGATGCGTCGGAACTATCATAGCGGGCCGGACAAGGGGAAGCTCCAAAGATCTCGACGGCGGGAGTCGGCCCGTGTGACGGCGGCGATCGGGTTTGACAGGCTCCTCTGGCGACATTATGTTGCGACGGGACGGGTTAGGCCCGCGAGGTGGCCGGCAGTTCGGAGGCTGCCCTCCACGCGACGATCGAAGATGACCGCCCGCGTTGCTCGGAAGGGACTTGGCCCCGCACATGTTTGATCTGCTCGCCTCCGTCGTCATCCGCCGGGGATGGCTGGTCGTGCTCGGCTGGATCGCACTGGCGATCACCTTGCGTGCGATCGCACCCCCATGGGAAACGGTTAGCCGCGACGACGACGTGCGGTTTTTCCCGCCCGGCTATCCCAGCGTCGTCGGCCAGGACCTGCTCGAACGAGGGTTCCCCAAGGACGCCTCGGGAGCCCAGTTCATCCTCGTGGCAGAGCGGCCCGACGGTCCCCTGACCGCCTCCGACCTCGCGCACGTCGACCGCATGGCCGACGCTATCAAGCGGATCCAGAACCTGGAGATCGGCAAGGTCGTCGAAGAGCTCGAAGCGCTCGGCGAGACCGAGATGGCCGGCGACGTCGATCGACTCAGGCTCGCCGGCACCGGACTGGGGATCAAGCAAGTCGTCGACCACCGGGCCCTGGTCATCGGCCCCCGGCTTGTCGGCACCAAGGCCGGCGGCGGGCAGGCGGCGCTCACCGTTGTCACCCTCAGCGGCACCTACCTTGCGCGCCAGACCCGGGTCGCGGTGAACGCCGTGCTCCGGATCCTCAAGACGGAGCCGCGTGCCCCCGAGGGCCTGGTCCAGGCCGTCACCGGATCGGCGGCGGTGGGGCGGGACGTCAACGTCGCGTCCAACTCCAGCATCGACGCCACGACCAAGGCGACCATCCTGCTCGTCGTCCTCATTCTCTTGATCGTCTATCGGTCTCCGCTGCTGGCCTTGCTCCCCTTGCTCTCGATCGGCCTGTCGGTCAAAACGTCGCTCTGGGGGATCGCCGCGCTAACGCGTATCCCTGGTCTCAATTTCCAGGTCATCAACATCACGAACGTGTTCGTGATCGTCATCCTTTTTGGAGCAGGCACCGACTACTGCCTGTTCCTCATTGCCCGCTATCGCGAGGAGTTGGCCCGGGGCCGCAGTGGCCCCGACGCGTTGCGTGAGGCAATCGTCCAGGTGGGCGGGGCCCTGGTGGCCAGCGCCGGCACGGTCATCTGCGGCCTGGGGATGCTCTGGTTCTCCAGCTTCGCCAAGATCCAGTACACCGGCCCGGCGATCGCGTTGAGCCTCGCCATCGGCCTGCTGGCGGCGCTGACACTGGCCCCTGTCTTGCTCCACTGGCTCCGTGGCGCCGTCTTCTGGCCGTTCCGCCCGCCGCATCACGAGTTGGGCCATGACCGCGACCAGGAGGCGCTCGAGCAGTTACCCATGCACGGGGCCTGGGCCCGCATTGCCGACTTCGTCGTTCGCTACCCGGGCCGGATCCTGCTCGTCAGCCTGCTCGCCCTGCTCCCGTTCGCGGTGATCGGTTCGCAAACCACCCCCAACTACAGCCAGCTCGCCGACCTGGGCCACGACCAGCCCAGCGTTGTCGGTTCGCGGATCGTTCAGAAATACTTCGCCGTCGGAGAGCTGGGCCCGTCCAGCGTGCTACTGGCGCATCCGAAGCTCAATTTCCGCTCCGAGGAAGGCCGGGCTGCGATCGAGGCCCTGAGCAAGTCGCTGGCCGCCCTGCCCCACGTCGTCGAGGTCCGCTCGGCCTCTCGGCCCCTGGGCAAGCCCGAAAAGACCGCCGAGAACCTGAGCTTCGCCGACAAGCTCCTGCGAAGGGGATTCCGCACCGCGGCCGACCCGCGGTATATCGCCACGCAATCGACCTCTGCGGCCGACAATGACCACATCACCAAGATCGACCTCGTCCTGAAGTACGATCCCTTCGCCGAGACGAGTCTCAATGCCCTTGATGACGTCCGCAAGGTCGTGAAGGCGGAGGCCCAGCCTGGACATCCCATGGCGGGAATGTCCGCCACCGGCTTCACCGGCGCCACCGCGTTGATCTACGACCTCAAGGACGTCACAACTCGTGACCAGCAGAGGATGTACGTCCTGGTGACCCTCGGCGTCTACACGATCCTCGTGATCCTGCTGCGGCGTCCGGGCATCTGCCTCTACCTCATCTTTACTGTCATCCTGGGCTATCTGGCGTCCCTGGGCATGACCGAACTTGCCTTCAAGGCGATGCACGTCGGGCCCGAGCCCTGGGTCGGGCTGGACTGGAAGGTCGGATTCTTCCTCTTCGTGATCCTGGTCGCCGTCGGCGAGGACTATAACATCCTGCTGATGGCCCGCGTCCTGGAGGAGGAACGCAAGCACGGGACGATCGAAGGGACGCGTCAGGCGATGTCGCACACGGGCGGCATCATCAGCTCGTGCGGCCTGATCATGGCCGGTACGTTCGGTTCGATGCTCACCGGCAGCCTGACGACCCTGAGAGAGCTCGGGTTCGCACTCGGCCTGGGCGTGCTGCTCGACACCTTTATCGTCCGGCCGATCCTCGTCCCTGCGTTCGTGGTCTTGGTGCACAACCTGAAACACGGCAAAGACCCATTGCCGACTCAAACCCCGACCCCGACCGAGACCGCCTTCGTCGCCGGGACGATCGACTCCCCCCCGGGCATCCCGGTCATCGAGCAGGACGTCAATGCCCCCTATGTTGACGTGGTCCTCAGCCGCGACGACGAACGCTGGTGGAAGCCGGGTTGGCGATGATCAGAGCCGTTGGTGTCCAGAAGGAGCGAAACATGGCCGGGTTCGCTGGGCATTTCCTGCAATCGTCGGCGGCATTGATGACGATCCTGCTCCTCTCCGCGGGCCTGGCTCGCGGGCAAGACGCAGGCCGGGCCCGTCTTGAATCCGAGGCCACGGCGCAGGCCGCGGAGGCCGATCGGCTCTTCAAGGCGGGCGACTATGCCGCCGCCCTGCCCATCTACCAGGCCGAGCGAGCGAGCCGTAAGATCCTCGGCGATCTCAGATACGAATCACTGGCCGCCCGCGCGATCGGCTCCTGCCTGGCGAATCTGAGAGACTTCGACGGGGCGATCGAGGCCTATCTCGAAGTCATCCCCATCGATACCGAGCGGAAGGCGGTCGGTGACCTGGGCTACGACTGGCTCCTGATCGGCCAGGCGGAGAAGGATCGAGGGCGGCCCGCCGACGCCGTCCGGGCCCTCCGGAAATCGATCGCCCTGCTTTCCAAGGCTTCCGAGGTCGATCACGAGGCCGATGCCCAGTGGCTTTACGGGCAGCTGGCGATTGACCTGAACCGCGCCGACATCGCTTGGCCGGCGCTCACCCGTGGGATTCAGCTCGCAGAGTCACTCAAGGATGCTGGGCGTCTCTCCAGGCTGAAGGCCGAACTCGGCCGGACCGCTGCGATGCTCGGCGCCAACGCTCTCGCGGCCGAGACGTTCAGCGATGCCCGGTTCGCACTCACAAAGCTCGACCGACCAGGCGAGGTGGCGGAGGTCGACCGGCGACTCGCCGACGTGTTGACGGAGTTGGGTAATGTCGACGCCGCCTCGGCCCGCGCCGAGATGGCCCTGGAGGCCCACACCAAGCTCGAACAGCAGGCCGACCTAGCTGATGACGCAGCCTGGCTTGCGGCACTTCGCATCCGCCAGGGACGACCCGCCGACGCCGCCACATTCGCCAACCGTGCCGTCGAGGCCTTTCGCGCCGCGGATGATCGTCCCGGCGAGATCGCCGCGCTGGTCTTGCTCGCAGACGCCCGCGGCAAGACGAATGACTGGTCGGCCGCGGCGAAAGCCCTGGGAGAGGCCGTCGACACCGCCCGCCAGGACGAGGACCCCGTCGCCTTGGGCCGGCTCCTCATCCTCGCCGGCGAGGTCGGGGCCAAAGCCGGAGATCGGTCCCGTTCCGAAGCCCTGTTCGCCGAGGCCTCCAGCCTGAGTGCCAAGGCGAAGAACGCAGATCTCGCCAAAGCCCTGGCCGACGCCAAGCTCCGATCTCTCCCCGGCCAGCCCAAGGCCGCGAAGCCAAAGTGAAGCTCCGCCCCACCGCCAGCCCTGAATCCCATCAGAGTGCTTGAGGTGAACGCTTCCTCGGCTTCGACAGATCGGTCATCAACCGGCCGTGGCGAAAGATGGATACGGTCCCGGTTGACTGTGAGATGCAGATGGCCAGCGCGTCCGAGTTCACCGTAATCCCGGCGGCGGCTTCATGGCGCGTCCCCAGGCCACGCGGAAGCGGCACTTCCAGCTCGGTTTGCGGCGTGAGATAGCGTCCAGCGGCCAGGATCACCCCGTCACCGCGGATGATGAACGCACCGTCGATTGCCGAGAACTCCTTGACCGTCTCCTCGAGTCGGGGATCGAGGACATTCCGCTCCGACTCGGGATGGCCATGGAATGGGTTGATCACTAACTGACGGCTCTGCGAGAGAACCGTATCCGTATCGCCCAGAATGAAGAGGGTTCCGACCGACTTCCCCTCTCGGCCTTCCAGGCCAAGCTCGCTGGCCAGGGTCAGGAGCCGCTCGAACACCGTCGGGGCCACGTCGGACGGCAAGGGGGTCGTGGCGGAGGCCGCGAACAGTTCGATCTCCTCGCCCAGGTCCAGTACCATCAGGGTATCGAGGATCCCCGAGCTATCCTGGCCTCCCAGGCAGAGAATCCGGTCACCGATGGTGATCAGACCCTCGGCCGCGGCGACCAGCACCGCGACCTTGATCTGGCCGGCTCGTGTCATCGGGATGTCCGGCACACGGACGATCGAGCACAGTTCACCCCATCCCGGGGGGGCCTGGAACCCTACCCTTCGCGAGACGAGGACGACCCGGAAATCAACATCCTGGATGAGCGAAGCCAGGGCGTCGTCTTCCTCGACGACGTCGGCGTGCAGCAGAATGGTACGTGCCCCTGATTCGCGGGCGATCGCGTGTGCGTGCTTGACCAGGCTGCGAGTCAGGACGTTCAAGGTCGGCCCCGTCCGCCCTCGTCGGCAGGTGCAGGGACCTCGAATTCCATCGCCATCGCTAGGATGCCCAGGTCGTCCAGATAGTCCGGATCGCCGTTGAGGCCCTTCTGATCGAATCGAATGAGATTGATGCCAGGCCGGAGCAGGCCGTCGGGCAGCGGCAAGCGGATACGCTCCGGTGTCTCGTTGCTGGTCTTGATATGACGATTGATCGTGTCGAACATCTCCCCATTGAGCCGGACTTCGGTACGTAACTGCCCGTCCGCCAGTAACTTTGAGAAGTTGATGTTGCCCGTCTCGCCGACGACCTGCACCACGTCCAGGACCAGGACGGGCCGCCCTTCCGGGATGACCTTGAGCTCAATGGTACGCTCCAGGGTTCCCCCTTCGGGCTGGGGCGGGTCAAGTTTCGGAGGCTCGCTCGAGACCTCGTTGCCCAGGTGGTGGGCGTGAGAGTCGAAGACAATTCGGCGGGCCCATCCGCTGCGAATTTCGAGCCGTGACAGGCGGTCACGAGGCACGACGATCGTGCCCGCGAATGGGGTTTCCAGCGTCAGGGCAACGTCCGATACTCCGACGAGCGCCCCCTCGATTCCGTCGATTCCGTCGAGGTCCTCGGCAGGGCCGGAAACGGGCCGCCACTCCGCCAGGACGATGGGCCCCTCGACCGGCCTGGATTGAATCGGGCTGCGCCGGAAGTTGATTCCGACGGTCTCGGACCAGGGAAGTTCGATGGTTCGGCTCGCCATCGTCATCGTCAGACGAGACGAATCGGCCGAAACAATCGATCCATAGATCTGGTCTCCGCCCACCAGGCGAGCTTCGTCCTGGCTCGAGTCGAGCTCGACCTCCGCTGAAGGCCGTGTGAAACGGACGAGCCGCAAGTCATCGACGTGAGCAGACAATCCCTCGTTGGCGGCTGGAATATTATTGCCAACGAGACTTGAGAGTCGGACCTCAACTAATGGCCCACCGGGCCCCTTGCCGTGGACGAGCTCATCCGAATCGATCGACACGTCAGTTCGCTCGGAACCGAACCGCACGGAGAGCCGATGCCAGCCGGGCTTCCGCGAAAGCCGTTGCACCGCGAGAGCGGGCCCACCGGGGCTTTCCACCCCGATGCTCTCGTCGCCCCAGCCAGGGACGACTCGGATGATTTCAGGACCTGAACGGCCCCGAAAGAGGAGGTCGACGCACCACTCATGGCCAGCGACAATCTGTCCGCTGTCATGATAGGCAAGGTCGAGGCGTCCGTCCGCGATGGGCTCGGCAAGGCGGCTCGTCAGGCTGGTCCCCCCCGCAGGCAGGAGCAGGCTACCCTTTCCGATAAGGTGCAAGGCCTTGTCAACCTCGGCCGTTCCCAGCATCGACCATCGTGAGGGATCGATCGACTCGAAGTCGTCGAGGAGAACCTGGACCTCGCCCTCACGCTGAAGAATCGAGGAAACTCCACCCCTGATCATCATCAGTGGCTTCTGACCGGGTTGATTTTCGAACGAGACCCCAACCTCATCAAGCGAGATGAGACGCCCGGAAATCCGTTGGTCATATCCAAGGGATGCCCGAAAGGCCGCGGGATGACTGTTGCTCGTGGCGATGCCTGGCTCGCTCTGGATTGCCATACCTGGCTCGATAGTGATCGGGGCCGCTCCACTGGCGGGCAAGAACCTGAGTCGCGAACGTTCTGACGTCGCCAATCGACCGGGCACATGTCCGCCGGGCGATTTGAGGAGCATTTCACCGGCGGCCCGCGATGTGGGCCGATCCTGGGCCCGGACGTATCCAGGGCCAATCGTACCGACCAAGACGACGAAGATGAGTGCGTTCCGCTTCATGTTGGTCGATTGTACGACCCCCAATCGACGACGGGCAACCCAGGACGTCGTACCCGAGGAAGGAATCCATTGGAACCGCTCTACCGAGTCTTGCTGATCGACAGCGTCCAGCGACGAGGCGACACTGATCGCGTCGAAATTGTCATTGTCCCGCACAAAAGCAGCCAAGTTTCGATGAGAAGGCTTGACGAGCCCCTTCGGAACTTGCAAATCTGCCAAGTGAAGCGAGAGCTCTCTGACTGCAATAGACCGGGACGGTCGTGCGGCAGACTCCAACATGGTGCCTTCCAAGTTGACTGATCATCCGCTTGCATCCATCGGCACGTCGTCCCTCGGTTTCATCGAGCCTTTGCAGACGGGATCGGCGGCTAATTCTCGCCCATGAGGCCAATGTCCTTGGCGACGTTTCGCGGGCACCCGCTCGCGTATCGGAGGGCCTCGATGTCTGAGACGATCGAGAGAGTGGGCCTGACTCACATTCAGATACCGCTGAAAGAACCGTTCCGGATTTCGGGAGGCGAAGTCGCCATCAAGGACGCGATCCTGGTGACGATCGAGTCGTCGGGCGGTCTGGGGCTGGGTGAGAGTTCCCCCATGGCCTCCAGCTTCGGATACTCGTCCGACACACCCGAGGGGTGTTGGGACGACCTGGTCGGGCAAATCGTTCCCTCGTTGCTGGGCCGGTCGGTCGCGAGCGTCGAGGATATCGCGTCACTGGTTGCGGGATGGGATGCTTCCAGTCGCTTCGCAGTGGCGGGCGCCGAGACGGCCCTTCACGACCTACTCGCTCAGTCCCGCCACACGAGCATCGCGGGACTTCTGGGCGTCTCCGCGGAACAGGCTTCGCTGGGCATCGAATCGGGCCTGGCCGTCGGTCTCTATCCGACGGTCGTTGAGCTGCTGCGGACGATCGAGACACATCTGGTTGAAGGATATCGTCGGGTCAAGATCAAGATTTGCCCCGGCAGCGACCTCGAACTCGTCAGGGCAGTGCGCCAGCATTTCGGCGAACTGCCGTTGATGGTCGACGCGAATGCAGCGTATCGCCTCGATGCCGAGACGATGGAGACCTTTCGTGCTCTGGACGATTTCGATCTCCTGATGATCGAGCAACCCCTGGCGGCTCGCGACATCGCGGGATTAACGCGACTTCAGGCCAGTCTGGTTACACCGATCTGCATTGATGAAACCGCCGATACGCTCGCAATGACCGTCGAGGCGATCGAGCAAGAGGCCTGCAGGATCGTCAACCTCAAACTCCAGCGGGTCGGGGGGTATGGCCCCGCAAAGGCTATCCACGACTATTGCGCATCAAAGGGCATCGCCTGCTGGGTCGGAACGATGCCCGAGCTGGGGGTAGGTCAGGCCCACGGGATTCACCTCGCATCGCTGGGAAATTGTCGATACCCGACTGACATCGAACCGAGTTCGCGTTGGTTCGTTGACGATTTCACCGTACCTCGCCTGGAACTCCACTCGCCCGGCTACCTTCGCGTCCCCGACCGATCTGGTCTAGGCTTCGTCCTGGACATGATGAAAGTCAAACGCTATCAGGTCCGGCATGTTGATTATGCGAAACAAGTCTCGTCATGATCTAGGTTAATGTTAAGAACCGGGCAATTCGATCGTGGCCAGACGACCGTCCCGGTAATTTTGCCCGCCAGCCACGAACCGTCAATTGCCAGACAACATTGCGTCAATCATGCAGTCAATCCTAATCATCCTCGTGATCCAAGTCGGAATTTCCGTCGACGAAAAAACGTCGCGGGGCATGGTTAGCCCCGCGACGTCGGAAACTGCATCGGTCGAACCGTGCTCAGTTGCTGCTACGGAGCATCTTGCGGCGGTAGGAGACGGCAACCGGGGCAACCAGGCCGAGGCCCAGCATGACCATGGAAGCGGGCTCGGGGACGGTGGCGAACGAAGCCGAACCGTTGGCCGTGCCGCTGCCGGTGACGGGCAGGGACGACGAGGCGATTCCGCCCGAGACGTTGGTGAAGGTGAAACCAGCCGTCAGGCCGGGCAGCGAGTCGAAGATGACGCTGCCGGTATTGCTGGTCGAGATGTTGTTCAGCGACAGCGACTGGTTGCCGCCGGTGAGGATGGCGGTGTAATCGGCGCTCAGGAGGACATCGCCGGGCAGGATGACCGGATTGGGGTCGCCAATGGGGCCGGGCTGGGTGGCGGTGACCGTGAAGGAGCCGGTGTAGGTGTCGCCGCTAACGAACGTCAGGTTCAGCTCCAGCGAGGCGAAATACAGGCTCGACGTCGTCTGATCGACGAAGAAGCCTGAGGTCGTGCCCACGATGGTTCCGCCCGCAACGCCAAGGTTCGAGAACGTGAAGTGCGGGGTGGAGCCCGACTCAGCGAACTGGGCGATCTGGTCAGCCTTGACCGAGGTGGACAGAGCAAGGGCAAGGCCGGCCGCGATGGCGAGGCCACGGAACGAGCGCAACTGCGAAATCATGGGGAGACCTCTTGGGCGAGCGTGATAGCCGTGCTCCGATCGGAGAGGCGAGACGAACCCACGTCGATCCATGAAATGGGATTTCTCATCCGGGCCATGGTCGTTGTGCCCTGTGCAACCATGACCCCACGTTTGTCCGCAACGAAATAATAAATAGCGATGGACAACGAGGACGTCAATCAAATGGTTGGAATTTTAATCAACCTAACTAAATGATGTAGATACGAAGGAATCACTAGCTAAGTTAGGCTTAGATCGAGCCCCTGGTTGGCGGAGATGGTGTTGATAGGGGAGAACCAAAATCGAACGGACTTTGGATCGAAATCCCTTTGTCGTTCTCGATCGGTTCGAGAGAGGCTCGGCTATTGGGACGATAAAATTCTAGCACAATCTCTCAACGCCTTTCCAGGCGGAAAATCCGATTCAACCCACTAAATAAACTTCTTGGCGTTCGCGGGCATTGGATGCGCTTTGGCGTAAGCCAATTTTGCCGTGTTGAGTTGGCGGGGCGAGAGAGGCTGCGGCCCATACTTGGTCGGGATCGTCGTCGGGATGGCGTCGGGATCGGTCGAGGTCGGCTTCGGAGTCGCTTTGGCGGCTTTGGCTGCCTGGGGACCGGGAACTGACACGCGAACATAGGAACCCGCGGTTGTGTCCTGATCGGTCCCCTCGACGAGAATATTGAAGAACCGACCTTGCTGGTCGAGGGGCCCGTTCTTAGCCGGGACATTGACGTCGAAGGCATAGGAATAGCCGTTCGGGTCGAGTTTCGTCAGGGCGACGATCCCCTGCGGCTCATATTGACGGTATTTGTCCACGACCCGGAAATGGGCCACCGGAGCCTTGTCGGTCCGGGATGTCGCGACAAATCCGCTGACGTGGATGGTGACCGTCCGACCGTCCGGCGGGAAGACGTAATGCGGCACAGCCGCGGGGAACACGATCTGCGTGACCATCAGGTCGCGTCGTTCGAGCGCATCGAGGATGGGCCTGCGCTCGCGAATGCCACGATCTCGAGGTTGACCGGAAGGTGACAGTTTTCGCCAGATCGGGCCCATGGCGCAATTCCTCTCCCAGGTCTACTGGACAGTTCGCCTCGATTCCCGCACTTCGAGAGATCGGGCGAAGTTCACTCGTTCCGCGATGAGCAGGCCCCAATCCAAATCAAGCTGACGGGGCAGCTTCGGGATCATCGGCATCGAGAGCAACCTGACAAGATCAATCCCCTTGCAAGGGCCGAACTCCGGACAGTCCAGGCTCGCCGACTTAGGGCTCCCTTTGCGAGGGGTCTCCGTCATCTCCATGAGGCTCCCCCCTGGAGAAGTCCCGAGATCGAAACCCGGTCGAGCCCGGGACGATCGAAAGTCCCGAGCCGTACCGCGTTTCGCCCGGGAGAGGAGGACCGTCGACTCGACCCGACGGCACGGTTACAAACGGGGCCCCCGGGGCCAGTATCGAGCTGAAATCGACATCGTCTTCAAGAGGATTTGCACCATGCGAGCATCCCCTTCGAGAAATTCATGCACACCCTTCCGCCTCCTGCTCATCGGCCTATCGGCTTGCTGGATCGGCTCGCATACGCCGGCTTCGGCCGCCGAGCCGCTTCGAATCATCGTCTTCGGGGCCCATCCCGACGACTGTGAACTCGAGGCCGCCGGGACCGCGGCGCTCTGGGCCAAGCAGGGGCACAAGGTTAAGTTCGTCTCGGTGACAAACGGCGATATCGGCCACCACGAGATCGCCGGCGGGCCGCTCGCCAGAAGGCGAACGGCCGAGGTGAACCGTTGCGCCGAGATCCTGGGCATCGCCACGCAGGTGCTCGACATCCACGACGGCGAAGTCCTGCCGACCCTGGAGAATCGCAAGACGATCACCAAGTTGATTCGCGAGTGGAAGGCCGACCTCGTCATCGGCCCGAGGCCAAATGACTACCATCCGGACCATCGCTACACGGGCATTCTGCTCCAGGATGCGGCCTTCATGGTGATCGTCCCCAACTTCTGCCCCGACGTGCCCGCCTTGCGGAAGAATCCGGTGTTCATGTACACCGAAGACTCGTTCAAGAAGCCGAACCCGTTCGAACCGGACGTCGTGGTCCCTATCGACGAGACGATCGACAAGAAGGTGCAGTGCATCGACGCCCTCGAGTCGCAGTTTTATGAGTGGAACCCCTGGCTCTTCGATTATTTGGACAGCGTTCCGAAGGACAAAGCCGGGCGGCTGGAATGGACCCGCAAACGGGCCGAGTCACAGTATGGCAAGGTCGCGGATCGCTTCCGCAAGCTGCTCGTCGAGGAGTTGGGCGAGGAGAAAGGCAAGGCGGTCAAGGTCGCCGAAGCCTTCGAGCTCTGCGAGTATGGATCTCAGCCGTCGAAGGACGAGTTGCGGAAGATGTTCCCGCTGCCCGATCGTAAATAAGACCGAGGATGATGGATCGGTGCCATCGCTTTTGACGGCGCGCGGATCGTTGGACGACTTCGACCCCGCACAGGCCGGCGATTGCCGTGCTCGTGCGGGGTCGAGGAACGAAGTCGGCAATGACTCGAGGCGAACCCGGCGACATCTTCGTCGCCGGGAGCCTGTGCGGGTTGGCTTAGCGCCCTTCGGCGGGGGGGGCGGTGGCGACGGCCGGGCCGCCGCAGCGACGGAGGTGGTCCTTGTCGATGAAGACCACTTCGACGCGGTGAGCGGTGTGCTGGAAGGGAATCGGGTAGTCGGCCGTGTAGACCTCATCGTAATAGATCGTGCACTTGTAGTGGCAGTGCACGAGCTGGCAGGGACCGGCCAGGGGATAGACCTTGCAGGGGTCCAGAGCCTCGCCGATCTTCTCGATGAGGAAGCTGACGTTATTGCGCTGGGATTCATAGAACGGGGCCGAGCCGTTCTTGAACTTGGGGACCTTGTCCCAGACTTCTTGCTCGCTGGGCGGATCAAGGCAAGTCGCCGCGGCGAAATCGCCGGGAATTGGGTCGAGGATGGGTACCCTGTCTCGTTCCTCAGCAGCCATGTCGTGCTCGAGCCGCTGCGACTGCGACGGGAGGATGGGCCAGACCATCGACCAGCCCGTGACGTGCAGCGGGGAGATATTCCTGGCGACATACGTCAGGCCGCAGCCTGCGAAGCTGGTGGAAACGACGGCTAACAAAGCACCCGTGATCAGGCCTCGAACCCAACGCGGGGTGATCGGGCCACGGTGCCGCGCGGATCGGGTCATGAGAACATCCCCTCCTAGGAACGTGCGCGGTTGCGACGGTGGCCGCCGGGTTGCCCGGGGCCGCCGGCGTTGGCGCCGGGTCCGAAATCCTTTGGACGACCATCTCATCGAGGCCGAGCCGTTCCTGCCGCCTCTTGCAGCAGGGCGACCGACCGTGTGCTGTTCTTATCGAACTGTCGAGCGTCCGGGTGTGAGGAATTTCCCTGTTGTGGGGTGAATTCCTCTTGCAAGGCCCCCGGCAGCTCGCCAGCGAGCGAACTTCCACATCTCTCACGATTCATCGGTCATCGCGCCCGCTCGAGTTGAGCGCCCTTCAATTCAGTCTTCGATCGGTGACGACGGGGCGGTCGGGGCGTTGTACGCTGATCAAGGCTCTGCGAAAATTCATGGGGCCGAGCAAGTTCCGCCCGATCTACCCTCGACCATCGACGCGACGGCACCGAACCGATCTGAACCGCCCCCGCGACGCTTGCGGATAAGCGGACTCAGCCCCTCCTCGAGGTCGCTATTCCATGGCCCGAGCCCACTCCGATCTGAATTTGCTTCGCTCGCTGCTCGCGTTGCAACTGGATTTCTTGACGCTGGAGGCGTTGCAGTCGGGCATCGAATGCCTGCGAGATCGGCCCGATGCCGACATTCTCGGCCTCCTCGTCGAACGCGGAGATCTCGACCGTAGCCGGGCCAACCTACTCATCGCTCTAGCCGAGGAGCATATCCGAGCGCATCAGGGCGATCTTGCTCTGAGCCTCGAGGCCGCCGCCCTTTCTCGTGAGCAATTCTCCGCGGCCTGCGAACTGGCCGATTCGCTACCGCAAAGCCCTGATATTCAAGAACTTGCGGCGCAATCCGTTCAGATTCATCTCTTAGACCAAGGTCTCGGTCGTTTCGAAGGGCAAGCAACCAATCTCGAGCCTTCACGAGATGAACGGCGGTTTAGATCAGCGGAGGGCCTGAGGCTCGATGACCGAGGGACGCGAGAACCCACCTCTCATCGGCTCCAGCCTACCCAGCCTTTGACCCTGCCCGACCACGACCCGTTCTCGACGCTGTTTGCCCCGAGGGATGATGAGAGGCATCGGACGATCGGGAATCGAGTCGAACCAGTGACTCTCCACGAACGGCCCAGGCCGAATTCGTCGGAGACGACGCAGCAGACCCCGACGGTCGCAGATCCAGCTCGGACAGAGATTGCGACCGGTGAAAGCCCTGCCAATACGCTCAGGCAGGTTTCCGTCGAGTTTGACCCGTATGCCACGCGTGCCGCCAGCAGGGGGGCGTTGACGGCAGCGACCCACGTGGAATCCGGCTCGACTCGGCGACTTCCCGACGATGAGGGGCCGCAGGAGCCATCTCCCACGCGCACGCCGCACGAGTCACGCTTCAAGATCATCCGCAGACACGCGCGAGGCGGCCTGGGTGAAGTCTATCTGGCTCGCGACGAGGAACTGAATCGCGACGTCGCGTTGAAGGAGATCCAGGCTCGGCACGCCGATCAGTTGTCGAGCCGGTCTCGATTTCTGCTCGAGGCGGAGATCACGGGGCGGCTGGAGCACCCGGGCATTGTGCCCGTCTACGGCCTGGGAACCTACGGCGACGGCCGTCCTTATTACGCGATGAGGTTCATCTCGGGTGAGAGTCTTGGCGAGGCCATCGATCGGTTCTACGACCCGGAAACGGGCCCGAAGACTCCGGGCGATCGCGAGTTGGGGCTACGCGACCTCCTCGGACGGTTCGTGGCCACCTGCAATGCGGTGGCGTACGCCCACAGCCGGGGAGTGATCCATCGCGACCTGAAGCCAGCCAATGTCATGCTCGGCAAGTTCGGCGAGACGCTGGTGGTCGATTGGGGCCTGGCCAAGGCAATGGGACAAGGGGACGACCCGATCGCAACGCAGATCGCGCCGGGAGAGGGCCCTCTGACCGTTCGATCGGGGGTCGGCTCGCAGGAGACGGTCGCAGGGTGGGCGGTGGGCACGCCCCAGTATATGAGCCCCGAGCAGGCGCGCGGTGATCTCGCGCAGATGGGGCCCGCCTGCGATATCTACAGTCTGGGTGCCACTCTCTATGTGCTGCTTACCGGCAAGGCTCCATTCGACGCCGCCGACTCGATTCGGGTGATCGAGAAGGTCAAGGAGGGGACCTTTGCTCCGCCGAGATCTGTTGAGTCGTCGGTCCCCGCCCCCTTGAACGCGGTCTGCATGAAGGCGATGTCCCTACTGCCCGCCGATCGTCACGCCTCGGCCACATCATTGGCGGACGATGTTGAGCACTGGTTGGCCGATGAGCCCGTCTCATGCTATGCCGAGCCATGGCATCGACGGCTGGCCCGATGGACGAGGCGACATCGCGGGGCAACCGTTGCGGCGGCGCTGGTCGCGGCCACCCTCACGATCTCGCTCGCCGTGGGCAACGTGCTGATCGCACGGGAACGCGACCGGGCAACGAAAAATTTCCGGGTCGCGCACCAGGCCGTGGACAGGATGCTCACCCGGCTCGGCCAGTCGGAACTGGCCGACATCCCGCAAATGGAACAGGTGCGTAAAAACCTGCTCGACGACGCCGTCCGACTTTATATCGAGCTGGCGAGGCAGAGACCCGACGATCGGGTCTCTCAGGCCGAGGTGGGAATCGCGTCGATCCGCCTGGGCGAGATCCGCGCGATGCTCTCGGAACTTTCCTCGGCGGAGCGTGACCATCGCTCGGGACTGAAGATCCTGGAGACGTTGGCGGCAACCCACCCCGAGGATCCGACACTCCAGCGTTCGCTCGCTCAGGGATACCATGGGCTCGGCGTCGTCCTGCGTAAGCTCAATCGATTTGCCGACGGCGAGGCGATGATGCGTAAGGCTCTGAGCCTTCGCGAGGCCTTGGTTCTCAACCAGTTGGGCAACCCGGAAGATCGCGCCGCTTTGGCCGACACCCGATATCAGCTCGGCGCCCTGATGGCAAGGCTCACCGGCCGATCCACCGAGGCCTTGCCTGCCTACGAGAAGGCGGTCCGGGAACTCCGAGACCTGGTCGAATCCAATCGCGAACGGCCCGATCTCAAGCTGGACCTGGCCCGCAACCTCAACAATCTTGGCATGCTCCAGTCCAAGAAGGACCTGAACGCCGCCCTCAAGACCTTCGAAGAGTCGATTGACATTCTCAAGGTTCTGGAGCGCGATTCGCCCGGTCAGGCGTCCGTGCGATGGAGGCTTGCCCGCTCCTACGGCAACGTGGCCTTCACCTCCTCGTCCCTCGGCAAGACGAACGAGGCCCATGACGCATTGCGAGAGGCTTATGAGCGATTCGAACGGCTCGTAACCGAATATCCCACCGTGGTCGACTATCGAAATGAACTGGCAGGAATCCTGACGGACCGGGCGGCGGTTTCTCAGGACGAAGGTCGGCTCCAAGACTCCGATGACGACCTCAGGCGCGCCTTAAAGATCCGCGAGGGACTCGTCAAGCAGTCGCCCGAGTTACTCGACTACCTCCGGCGGCTCGCCTTCGTTCGACTCGCGATGGCCAGGCACCTCCAGCTCACCGCGCAATATCCGGAGGCCCTCATCTTGCTCAAGCTCGGCCTCGAGGAAATCCGCTCCCTCGTCCAGCGGTTCCCCGAGGTCGTCGAGTATCACACCGACCACGCCTCATTCCTGTCGAGCATCGGGGAAGTCTGGCTAGAACTCCACGAATACGGCAATGCTTCCCGCTCCTTACGCCGTGCCATCGATGAACGCAGATACGTCCTGAAGTCCGAGCCGGGCGATAAGCGGATCGAGGGAGAGTTGCTCGTCGACCTGGCACAACTCGCCGCAGCCAACCTCGGACGCGGAGACCACTTCGATGCGGCCAAGACCGCCGAAGAGATCGTCGCCTTGACCCCAACCGACGCCGAAGAACTCCGTCGGGCCGGTCGATTCCTCGCTCGTTGCGCGTCGGTGTCGGCCCAGGATCGCTCCCTATCCGTGGAAGAACGCCCTGAATTGACTTCAGCCTATGGAGATCGCGCGATTGCCGTCTTGAAGATGGCCATCCACGCCGGATTCGATGATCCCGAGGAGTTCCTTCACCCCGATTACGACCAGCTCCAGACCCGTGAGGATTTCCGCAAGCTGGTCAAATCGATCCCGGTGAAGGCGGCCCAAGCTCGACGGTTTCGAGGGCGACCGAGTGTTGCCTTGCCGGCCCGGGCGTGTCAGATCGCCCAGCGATAACCACGACGAATCTGCGGGTTCACGACGCACTCCTCGGGCCAGCGTCCCTGTGAGAGGTCGATCACGCAGCGCGCGGCCAATTCCGCCATGTCGGCCATGCTTCGAGTGTCAATGCCGGCGATGTGCGGGCTGAAGACGACGCCGGGGACACCCAGGAGCGGATTGTCCACCAGCGGTGGCTCGGGGTCGGTCACGTCCAGCCCCGCCCCGGCGAGATGGCCGGACGTCAGGGCGTCGAAAAGGTCCCCCTCCGCAATCAGGCCGCCCCGCGCCGTGTTGATCAGGTACGAGCCGGGCTTCATCAACGCCAGAGACCGACGGTTGATGATCTGGTGCGTCTCGGAGGTGAGCGGCAGGTGCAGGCTGACGGCGTCGGACTGGCCGAGCAGGCTGTCCAGATCGAGTCGGACGATGCCGTGGCGGGCATCGAAGTCGGGATCGGGAATGGAGTCGAACGCGACGACGCGCATCCCGAACGCGACGGCCCGGGTGACCATCGCCCGACCGATCCTGCCCAGCCCGATCAGTCCGAGAGTCCGACCTCGCAAGGGTACGACCAGCGTGCGATTCCAGCCGCCGCCGCGAATCAGGCGATCATTGTTCACCACGTTGCGGGTCACGGCCAGCAGAAGGGCGAATGCCTGCTCCGCGACGGCCTCGTGGTTGGTCCCAGGAGTCGTCGTCACGGCGATCGACCGGGCATTCGCCGTGGGCAGGTCGATTGCGTCGTAACCGACCCCCGTCCTGGCGATCACCCGGAGTCTCTTTGCTGACGCGATCACATCGGCCGAGACCCGTTCTCCGCCCGCGATCATGGCGTCGGCTTCCGGCAGCCATCGGCGGAGTTGTTCCTCGGTCAGCGTGTTGTTTCCCTCGGGGTCAATCGGAGTGAATCCCGCGGCAATGAGCTGGTCGCGGAATGCCCCTACTTGGTGACGCAGGGGCTCGGGTCCGATCAGCACGTTGGGCATGGCCGCCTCGCCAGGCTTAGGACAGCATAAAAAAAGGTAGGGCCGAGATCGGCTCGAGCTTTACTCTAGCCGATCGAATCGCGCAGCGACCGAATTTTCAATGGAGTTCGGGTCGCCCAGCGAAGTCCGTTGCCAGCATCAGCCCGCGGTCTCCGGTCGAGCCGACGCTGGGATCATCCGACTGAGGGATTCGGGGATTTTCCCGGCCAGATCGCCGCCCTGGACGGCCGGCTTTTGCAGGTCGGTCGGCGTCGGCATGAGGTAGCGATCGACGACCGCCAGGGTCTCGGCCATCCATTCGGGAAAGAGGTTGTTGGCCATCACGGCGAGCTTGGCATTCCATCCGACGATGACCTCGGGATCGCCATGTAGCGCGGCATCCCAGAGCGTCCGGGCGGCTCCTTCGGCCGATGACGCGAGGCCCGGGATGACATCTGAGAGGGCAAACCAGGTGTATTCGGCCTGGGCATCGCCCTTGATCCACGCGTGCGTGTGGCCGCCCGTGCGGATCGTGCCGGGGTAGACGGCTGTCATCAGAATGTTGTCGCGGACCAGTTCGGTACGCAGGCCCTGACTCAGGCCTGCGAGCGCGAATTTGCTGGCCGTGTAAGCGAGCATCCTGGGGACAGCCACCTTCCCGCCCACCGAGACCACATTCACGATCCGGCCGAATTTGCGGGCCCGCATCGAAGGGAGGACCGCCAGAATCGGGTGGAGCTGGCCCCAGAAGTTGGTGGCCATGACGGCCCTGAAATCATCGGTCGTCAGCGACTCGGCGGGCCCGACGAGCATCGTGCCGGCGTTGTTCACCAGGATGTCAATCTGGCCGAAGCGAGTTAATGCCCTATCGACCAGCCGCCGAACCTGTTCGGGGTCGGAGACGTCGGTGGGCACGGCAAGGACCTCCGGCGAGCCGGCGTCCCTGAGTAATTCCGCGGCGAGTTCAAGCTCTTCTGCATCGCGGGCGGCGATCACAAGGCGGGCGCCCCCCTCTGCGGCCTGCCGCGCGACCATCAGGCCGAGTCCGCTCGACGCCCCCGTGACCAGCACGATACGCCCCGGAAGGGCAATCTTGCGTCGGTGCCTGAGAAACGTGCGGACGCCGACGGAAGCCCCAGCCAGGCCGAGACCAGCCAATAGCAATTTCGTGCGAATGCGCATGGATGCGACATCTCCAGGTTCGATCGTCGGGCAGCGATGGCAGTTCGTCTTTTCGCCCACCACTTTGGCGCTGCACACGTTGTGCCAGACAGTAACCCGCGAAGGTCGTTTCGAAGCGACTGGCCAATTGCGGCAGGCGCGGCTATCTTTGGTGCCTGAGGCCCTTGCGGATGCCCGGTTTGCCGGCGAACCGCACGGCCGGGCGCCCGACGATCGACCGAGGTTCCCGTCGTGCCGAAACGCGTCTTCATCACGCGGCCGATCCCCGAGCCGGGCCCAGGCCTGATCGCCCACGGGATCGCCGATGTCGAGATCTCCATGAATTCCGAGGACCGCGGGCTCTCGCACGACGAGCTTTGCCGGGCGGTCGTCGGTTGCGATGCGGTGCTCTGCCTCCTCACCGACGCGGTCGACCGCGCAGTGCTGGAGGCTGCGCGTGGGTGTCGCATCTTCGCCAACATGGCGGTCGGTTACAACAACATCGACGTGGCCGCGGCCACCGACCTGGGAATCCAGGTGACGAACACTCCGGGAGTGCTCACCACGGCCACCGCCGACCTCGCCTGGGCCCTTATCCTGGGCATTGCACGGCGAGTGGCCGAGGGGGACGTGGAAATGCGCGCCGGCCGTTTCCCCGGCTGGGGGCCGCTCTACATGCTGGGCGGTGACGTGGCCGGCGCCACGCTGGGCTTGATCGGACCCGGTCGGATTGCGACGGCCGTCGCTCGCCGCGCCGTCGGCTTCGAGATGCCAATGCTCTACCACGGTCGGCGTCCCTCGCCCGAGCTCGACGCGCTGGGGGGACGCGGCGTCGGCCTTGACGAGCTGCTGTCATCGAGCGATTTCGTCAGCCTGCATGTCCCATTGTCGGAAGAGACCCGCCACCTGATCGACGCCTCCGCGCTGGCGAAGATGAAGTCGTCGGCCTACCTGATCAATACTTCACGCGGGCCGGTGGTCGACGAGGTTGCGTTGGTCGAGGCCCTGAAGGCGGACCAGATCGCCGGAGCTGCCTTGGACGTGTACGAGGACGAGCCGAGGATGGCCCCGGGGCTGGCCCAATGTTCCAACGCGTTGCTGCTGCCCCACCTGGGAAGCGCCACCCGTGCAACTCGTGCGGCGATGTCTCGGATGGCCGCGGAGAACCTGATCGCCGCGCTCGATGGGCGGGTCCCTCCCAATCTTCTGAACCCGCAAGTTCTCCAAGCCGGGGGACGATCGTGATCGGCTTCTCTACGCCATCCGCGAGGATCCTGGCAGTCACTCCGGGGGAAGGTGGGTCCGCATGGGCGTGATCAAATTTCGTCTCCCCCCCGACCTGCCCGCGGCACGCCTCGCGGATCTACGCCGCGCGTACGTCACGGGGCTCGACCGGACTCCGGGGAGGGTGCGAGTCGAGATCAAGTCGAACATCCTCCTCGGCCATCGAGACGTGGCCGAGAGCGCGCGACTCTCGGTCCCGTGGCCCGTGCCCGGAGCCGGAACGCCGATCCTGTCAACGGCCACCCTCTCCGAGCGGAACGAGCCGTACGACCTTGCCGTCGAGCTGGCCCGCGGGCGACTTAATGAGGTGCGCAACCAGGTTGCCGACTGGCGGCAGATGGGCCTGACAACCACGCCTGAGCTGGACAACCTGCTGCGATCAGCCCGCCATTCCTTCGTCGCTGCGGCAACGCGGCGTGATCAGCCGGCGGAGTCGTTCAAAGAGGCCCAAGACTCGCTCGCAGCCTCTTGTCAGGCCGGCCATCTCGTCGCGTCGGAGTACACGACCCAGGTCCTGCAAAACCGCCTCTCGGCCTCGCCCAAACTTCCAACGCTCCTGGCTGGCGTGGTCGAAGACGATCCGATGAGCAATCCGTGGGGCCCAGCCTGGTCCGAACTCTTCAATGCTGCCCAGGTTCCGACGACCTGGAAGGCGTTAGAGCCCTCCGAGGGGAAATATCGGTGGGAGGAACTCGACGCTCGTCTTGCCTGGTGCCGCAAGCGTCAGCTCCCCATCCAGGCCGGCCCGCTCGTCGAGTTCCGCGCCGGTGCCCTGCCCGATTGGATCTGGCTCTGGGAAGGGGATTTCGACGCGATTCTCGATCTCGTCGTGTCGCTAGTGCGGCAGACCGTCGGCCGCTTCAAAGGGCAGATCCCCGTCTGGAATCTGGTCCAGCGACCTGCGACCACAGGTCTACTCGGCCTCTCCGAGGAGGAGCAGGTGCGGATCACGGCGCGTGCCATCCAGGTCGCACGCCAGGCCGATCCCGCCGCGCAGTTCGTGATCGGATTCGATCGCCCCTGGGCAGAATGGATGGGATCGAGCCCGTTCCAGCTCGGCCCGCTCCACCTGGCCGATTATCTCGCGAGGGCCGACCTCGGACTCGCCGGCCTGGCCCTGGAAATTGCCCCGGGATTCTCGCCGCCCGGGAGCCATCTGCGTGATCTATTCGACTTTTCCAGGCTACTGGACCTCTACGCTCTCCTGAACTTGCCGCTGCACCTGACGTTTGCCATCCCTTCGTCTACGAAGGCTGACCCCCGCGCCGAGTCCACCGTGACGGTCGACGATTCGCAATGGCCGGGCCCGGTTGATGAAGCGAGCCAGCACCAGATGGCTACGGAGTGGATCGCGATGGCTGTCGCCAAGCCATTCGTCCGGTCGGTGACGTGGAGCCAGATTAGCGACGGCCTGCCGAACCACCATTTCCCGAATGCCGGCCTGTACCGTGCCGACAAGACCCCTAAGCCGACGGCCGATTGGTTTCGCTCGTTTCGCGCCGAACTTCTTGCTTGAGCAATCTCCGGCGAGCGAGCCCCAAACAGACAAACCCTTCGAACGGCCAACAGGGCCGCGCGGGCATAGCCCGCGCGGCCCTGTTGACGTGATGCCCGTCTCGTCTCGCCTCAGTAGGCGAAGATTCCGAAGGGATAGGGAGTGAAGAACGGGCGGGTGTAGTGCTTCTTGAAGTCCAGCCACCAGATGCCGTCATCCCAGCGGAGGGTGACCGCACGCCAGTCGAGCGGCACTTCGGGGTAGGGGTTGAAGGGGCCGATATTCGGCCAGGCCTGCCAGGGGTAGGCGGTCGGGTAACCGACGGCCGAGTAGTTGTTGCCCGGAGCATAGCTGGGCCAGGCGTAATTCGGGGCGCCGGGGGCGCTGGCCTGCGAGGCACCGACCATTCCGGCCGCTCCCTCGGGGACCGGTCCGCCGGCGAACGGGTCGGAGGCGACCGAGTTCGTCACCGTCCCGCCCTCGATCGGGCCGCCGCCGCCGACGTATCCACCCTGGTTGTGACCGTGGCCGCCGTGCCCGCCGAGTGCGAGGCGGGGGTCGGCCGGCTGATACTGGGCCGGGCGAACTCGGGAGTCGTTGCTCATCAGCTTATCGACGACCGAGGAGACGCCGGCAACCTGCCGGGCGCGATCCATGGCCTCGGCCTTCTGGGCGGTGTTCGACACGGCACCCGCGAGGGTCACCACGCCGTCTTTCGCCTCGATCTCGATGCGGTATTTGGCCAGTGACCTGCTCGAGCCGAGCGACATGGCGACCGCTTCCGCGGTGGCCTGGTTGCGACCTTTGGCCGGAGCTTGCGACCAGGTCGTCGTCGACATCCCCGCGATCAGCCCAAGAGCCAGCGAAGTCCTTTTCCATCCAACCAACATGGGCATGTCCTTCTCCCGCCGGGACCGACCTCAACGTGTGCGAACGGCGTGCGGGACGCGTCGTTCGAGTCGGGGGATTTTCTGGAAATCCAGTCCGGAATACCTCGGCCAATTCATTGGGCCGCGGCCTACGTCCGACCAAGGCCGGCACTCCTGAATCGACCGGTCCACTCCCGAATCATCACGGCCGATTGAGGCGACCCAGGATGTCCCATCGGACAAGTGAACCCACCAGCAAGGTCGACCATACCCCGCCCCGGAACCGCCCGGTCGACCTTCGCCGAGAGGCTGAAATCGCAAGAAGTTGAAAGATTACTGATGTTGGTACGAGGTGAGTCCTCGCCGATCACAGGGCCGACGGCTGGCGGCGGCTCATCGAAAGCTGGGAAACGTGCGACCAAAAAAAAAGGGCCCCGAGGGGCCCGCCATCACTTCGTCGTTGATCTTCGAGTCATGTTTCAACGCCAGAGTCAGACAAGGGGGCCGTGTTCGACCGCTCCGTGAGCATAGTTGGTCTCGATCGCTCCCGCCATTCCGCCCCCGACAGTCACTCCGAAGAGGAGAACCGTCATGGTGACTCCGGCAAAGAGGGCGAACTCGGAATCGTGAAGTCCGCAGAGGGCGCCGGCGACGCCCAGGCCGAAGAGGGCGAAAATAAATCCGACACGGCCACGGTATGCCCAGGAAGTCTCGGGCATCAATCTGGTCAGACACAGGGCGAGCACGCCCAGGATCTGAAACAGGACGACGGCCAATTCCAGGATTACGCAGAGTTGAACTTGAGACATGGCCATTCCGAATTCCTTCCTTGAAACTCGGGCGGATGGTGCGGCGACATCATGTCGGCCGGAATCGAGTGGACCAAGAAAAAGCACAATCGGTGCCAATCAATCCAAACTGCCCAATCCGCCTTCGGCACCGGTCGATCAAGTCCGAAACTTGAACAAAAACGCCTCTGCCGCGGATTATTTCGCGGCAGAGGCGCGTCATTCTTACACGGACAGCTGTGTCAGACTTACACAATGCCTGAGATGGATGTCATTTTGACTTCCTGCGGATGCCAGAGCCCGACGATTGCATGTCGCGGTAGCCGGTGAAGTCACTGACCTTCCACCCCGCCTTTTCATGCCGAACCTCGACACGACGCGTCAGCTGCTTTCGGCCTTCGGTCTTCGAGAGCAGGACGCTGGATTCGCCGGTATTGTGCGCCGGCAGCTTCATCGACACGGTATAGCCGTCGAAGATCTCCGCGAGATCATCGAGGTCTTCGTCCGAGATGCTGCCGTCGAGGATCGAGCCGAAGAGCCGCTGATTCTTGACGGCCGCGATGCGGCTGGCACGCATTGCCGTGGCTTCCAGCAGAGAGTCCCGATTCTTCGCCTTGACCGCATCGACGAACGCGGTGACCGCCCCCATCGGCGTGCGGTAGTCTCCCGGCTTGGCCGGAGTCCCGGGGGAACCCGCACCGCCTGAGCCATCCATCGACCGCTGGCTGCCGGGCATCCCGCCGGGCATCCCGGCTGGCCCTTGCATCTGTTGCTGGGGGTTGAACGGATTTCCAGGCGGCTGATCGCGGCCCGCTGCTCGGCCCGCCATCATCATCTGCTGCTGAGACTGGGGAGTCGTCGGGGCCCCTGGGACCGGCGCGCCCGGATTGGCCGGGTCGCCCTCGGCGATTGGCGCTGCGGCCCCCTTGGAAAGGGCGAGCATCTCGGAAGTCGCGCCGTTCACGGGAGCGGCCGCGACCGCCGCGGTTTCCTCGACCGGCTCCGCCGCGGAAGTCGCGGGGGAAACCTCAGCCGAAGCCGCCTGCAGGGGGGCCCCAGCCGGTGCCGAGGCCGTCGTGGGATCGGCCTTAACGGGATTCTCGGCGACCGCCGCCGCGACTGGTGCCTGGACGGCCGCGGGTGCCTGGGCGGCGGGGGCGGGAATGGGCGACGAGGCGGGCGCGCCCGCGACGGCCGCGGTGGAATCCGACTCAGGATCGGGGACATCGTCGCCCCCTCCGCAGCCAAGCCAGAAGACGCTGAGCCCCGCAAGGGCCCACCGAGCCGCGTCGCTTCTCGTCGGTCTCATCGGTCTGCCTCTCTCTGGGCTCGGTCGAATAAAAGTCCGCGCACGCACACTCTCGAAGCCCATGCACGCGTTGCCACTTCTCCTTCGATTATGACGGACGGAACTTCCGGGCGGAAGCGACAACCGGGCCGATTCCGCGGCGGCAGAGCCTGTGTCGTGCCCCACCCTTGCCCGTGTGCATCCCGGTCTTTATGATGACCCTTCATCACACCGAGCGAGCCCGCCGCGCGAGACCCAACCCCATGCCCCAACTGCCCAAGACCATCCTGCTGGTCGACGACGACGGCGAGATCATCGAAGCGATGCGGACCGTGCTCGAAGGCAAAGGGTTCCGCATCCTCGTCGCACGCGACGGCAATGCCGGCCTCGCTGTCGCCGAGCGTGAGTCGCCCGACCTGATCATCCTCGACATGATGATGCCCAAGAAGTCGGGCTTCCTTGTCCTCGAGAAGCTCAAGAGCCGACCCGGCGGCCTGATCCCTACGATCATGATTACGGGGAACGAAGGCAGCCGCCATCGAGCCTACGCCGAGATGCTTGGGGTGAGAGACTACCTCCGCAAGCCGTTCGCCATGGAGAAGCTCATTCGGTCCGTGGAAAAAGTCCTCAATCTCTCCGTCGAGGACGACGACTGAGACGGCCCGCATCGGACCGTGGGCGAAGATGCCCCGACTTTCGAGGATCCGACTACGGTCCGCCCGAGCGGTTCTCTGCAAGTCCATGCGCCTCGTCCAAAACGGGCAACTCCCGGAAGACGAGTGAAGAAAATCGACAGCGATCTCGCATCGATTGGCCTGGCATATTGCTCAGGCTCATCATGAGGGCTTCGATCATGCAAGGAGGCAGGATCGAAGGTCGGTCGACACCGCGTATCTTGCCGCGGCGGGTCGATCGACCTCACCAAGTCTTATTGCGCGGGATTCTGCTTGCACGGACGTCCGGGGCGATGTAATTCAAAGGATCTCGGGATCTGGATCGGTCGCGTGCGTGCCGGGGTATGCTGCGTGCCCACGCCCACCCCGTCACAGCTCCAATCACGGGGCCCGGGACGAAGGCTTGTTCGCCAACTCGCCGAATCCAACCTCTCTTCGAGGGTCCGTCCCATGCGACGCCGAGGCTTCACGCTGATCGAGCTGCTGGTCGTAATCTCGATCATCGCGGTTTTAATCGCCCTGCTCCTCCCCGCCGTGCAGTCAGCTCGCGAGGCGGCCCGTCGCGCCCAATGCATCAATAATCTGAAGCAACTCGGCCTGGCGATGCACAATTACCATGATGTCGTGGGTAGCTTCGCACCGGGCTCGATCGCCGACACGGGTTGGAACGGCACATGGTGGAACTGGATGGCCTTCGTACTGCCGCAAATCGAGCAGACGAATGTCTACAATTCCATCAACTTTTCCCGGAATAACATCTCCGTCGCGAGCAACGATCTGGCGCTCCAGGACCCCAATGTCACGGTATGGCGCTCGTCCATAAGTGCCTTCCTGTGCCCATCGGATCAGGTTGGGACCGGCAAGATGGACAACATGCGTTGGACGACGATTGTGGCGCTTGGCCAACCGTTCAGCGGCGGCGTGACCTGTTACGTCGGCAACTGGGGCGATATGAAGATCGGCAATACCACCTTCGATTTCTACTCGGGCGAGAGCCTCCCTGGCCTGGGGCCGAACTGGGGATGTGGCGGGAAATTCCGCGGCATCTTCGGCGATTGTAGCAATGGCCAGACGACTGGGTTGAGGGATTGCACCGACGGCAGCAGCAACACCCTCCTCGTCGGCGAATGCTCGCCCAACATGAATGGATCGCTGCTCTGGGTTAATGGAGATGGCACTTATGCGTCGACGGTCATCCCTCTGAACTGGAAGAGCACGCTGAAGGACGGCGAACGCGACCCCTCGGATGGGACGACCTGCGACATCAGCCAGCTCAACAATTTCAGCCAGGCCCTGCGTTGCTGGCGAAATCAGACGGTCAATTATGGCTTCAAGAGCTGGCACCCCGGCGGCGCCAACTTCGCCATGGCCGATGGGTCGGTCAAGTTCATCAAGCAGACCATCAGCGCCAGAATCTACAACGCCCTGGGGACCAGGGCCGGCGGCGAGATCGTCTCGTCGGACGCCTTCTGAGTCCGGTCAAAGACATGCCGCGAGCCGGGGCGACGAGCCCGCCGATGGAGCTGTCGTCACCCGGCCTTTCGTCCACGAGGGATCCCCATGAAGACCCCGAATCCTCCCCGCGGATGGATTCTCGCTGGCATGCTGGCTGCGTGCTCCGCCTTCAGTTGCGGCCCCGACAACGGCCTGACATTGGCCAAGGTTTCCGGCAAGGTGACCTTCAACGGCCAGCCCGTGGAGAATGGGACGATCTTCTTCATGCCCGACGAATCTAAGGGAACAGAGGGCCCCCCGGCCGTCGGCTCGATCATCGCCGGCGGCCACTACATCATGTCGACGGAAAGTTCCGGAGACGGTGTCATCGTCGGGTCGCATAAGGTGGGGATCACCGGGGTCGAAGCCAAGCCGGTTGCCGATTCGGAGGTCATCGACCTCGAGTCGAATCCGCTGGGCTACATGAAGGCCAAGGCGAAAGCATCGCAGGCCCGCAGGCAGTCTCCGAATGCTAAGGACCTGATGACCGACCGCGGGGGCCGGAAATACCGCTATGTCACGCCCTTGAAGCTGGTCAATCCGCAGGAGTCGGGGATCGCGGTCGAAATCACCGGCGCGAAGACCATGAACTTTGACGTGGCCGAGGATGGATCGGTGAAGATCCAATGATCGCCCCTTGCGATCGGATCTTCCGATCCTCCGCTTGAGTCACCTCCGTCGGCACCCCGACCGGGCACGACCGGAGGGGACAGATCGTCCCCCTTTTGCAATTTCTTGGCGGGTCTGACCGAAGTCGAGGCCGGAACGGGCGGGCGTGTCGCTAACTTGTTGTGCCGTCGCCCTGACCTCGACCAGACTCGTGGCGACTCGACCCGGCGTCCACACCCCTTCGAACCACGGACCGGAGAGCATCCACCATGAACCATCCGAACCGACTCGCAATGCCCGCCCTGCTGGGCGCAGCTCTTTTGGCGACGACCGCCTATGCGGCCGATCCGCCCGCCGGGATGACGAAAGGTACCCCGGAGCTGAAGTCTGCCGGTGCGCTCGCCTTCGGCCCGAATGGCTTGCTCTTCATCGGCGACACCAAGGGCGGTTCGATCTTCGCCGTCGAGACAGGCGATACCACGCCCCCGCCGAGCAAGGCCACCCTCAAGGCCACCGCGATCAACGAGAAGATCGCCGGGCTGCTGGGGACTACCGCAAAGTCGATCCTGATCCAGGACGTCGCCGTGAACCCGGCGTCAGGCAAGGCATATCTGTCCGTCGCTCGCGGTAATGGCCCAGAGGCCATGCCGGCTGTCCTGCGCGTGGACGGGAGCGGGACGGTCGAGTTGGTCCCGCTCGAAAACGTCAACTTCGCGAAGGCGTCCCTACCGAACCTTCCCGCCGCCAATGCCCCTCGCAATGGCCGGACCGATGCCATCACCGACATCGCGTTCCTGGACGGCAAGGTCTTCGTCGCCGGCCTGTCCAACGAGAACTTCGCATCCAGGCTGATGGCCATCCCCTACCCGTTCGTCGAGTCGGGTGACGGCACCAGCCTCGAGATTTACCACGGGGCCCACGGCGGCTTCGAGACTCGCAGCCCAGTCCGGACGTTCGTGCCTTACTCGATCAAGGGTGAGCCGCACCTGCTGGCCGCTTACACCTGCACCCCGCTGGTGAAGATCCCCGTCGCCGCCCTGAAGCCGGGCTCGCACGTCAAGGGGAAGACGATCGCCGAGCTGGGCAACCGCAACAAGCCGCTCGACCTCGTCGCCTACAGCAAGGATGGCAAGGACTACCTCCTGCTGGCCAACAGCAGCCGGGGCGTCATGAAGATCCCGACCGAAGGGGCCGACACCGCCGAGCCCATCACCGATAAGGTCGCGGAGACCAAGGGCGTCCCCTACGAGACCATCGCCGAGCTGAAGGGCGTCGAGCAGCTCGACAAGCTCGACGACCATCACGCGGTGATCCTCGTCCGCGGCGAGAACGGGTCGCTCGACCTTCGCACCATCGACCTCCCCTGACCTGAAGCCGGACGCATGGCGAATGACGACCAGGGAACGGTCGGTCGCCGATCGCACTGGAACCTCCGGCCGATCATGGATGGGACGCCGGGGGTTTTTCGCCCCGACGACGCCGACTACCGCACGGAAGACCCAGATGGATCTCAGGCTCCACGCGATGGCCTACGCGTTGTTGTTCACCTCGGTCGCCTTCGCGGACGGCCAGGGGCCGAAGATCAGGCTTGAGACCGGCGGGCCCTCGGCCGTGGTCATCGTCGAAGGTCTGGAACCGCAAGCCTGGAAGACGCTGGCCGGGAGGGCTGCCGATCCGGGGTGGCTGTCCGAACTCTTGACCGTCCGGCTGAAGGACGCCGAGGGGCCGCCGATGCTGGGGCGCTGCCGCGTCGTCGGCCAGACACTCCGGTTCGAGCCGAGATTTCCGCTCCAACCGGGCCTGATTTATCGAGGATCCCTGCACCTTGAAGGACGCCCCGCGATCCACGCGGACTTCAGCCTGCCGAGGCCTCCCAGCGGTCCTCCGGCGCGCGTGATACGAGTAACGCCCACGGCTGAGGACTTGCCGGAAAACCTACTGAAATTCTACGTCACGTTCTCGGCACCAATGGCTCGAGGTGAGGCATATACTCACGTCCAGATTCTCGATCGGGACGACCGACCACTCAGCCTTCCCTTCCTCGAGCTTGGCGAGGAACTCTGGGATCCCACGGGCACCCGCCTGACGCTGCTCCTCGACCCGGGAAGGATCAAGCGGGGGCTCGTCCCGCGCGAGGAGGAAGGCCCGATCCTGATCTCGGGTCGCTCATACACGCTGAGAATCCGCAAGGAATGGCCCGATGCAGGCGGGAATGTCCTTGCCGAAGAATTCCGTAAACCGTTCCGGGCGACCTGCGCCGACGAAGTCTCGCCTGCCCTCTCAAGCTGGAAGCTCACCCCTCCTCGGGTCGGGAGCCTGGAGCCGGTTTCGATCGACTTCCCCGAGCCGCTGGACGACGCCCTTCTTCGAAGCGCCCTTCGGGTCGAGGTGGGTGAAGATCAGTCGATTGAGGGCAGCATCGAGGTCGATCGCGGAGAAACTCGCTGGCGATTCCGTCCGAAGCAAGCATGGACGAAGATGGGCTATCGGGTTGTGATCGAGGCCATCCTGGAAGATCGTTCCGGCAATAACCTCCTGCATCCATTCGAGGTCGACGTCGCCCGCCCCTCGACGAATCTCGACGAAACGAGGACATTTCGCATCCCATTCAGGGCCTTGTAGAGCATACAGTGATGCGTGAACCCGGTCGATCAACGCTCGATCCAAGCAGGCTCGCAATGCTTTGAGTCGATCAACTTACGACTTGTTGAACGCTTCCCTATCGCCGCATTCGCGGCTATGTTGTTCGAAGCTGACGACGCAATTCCGTCTGAAGCAGCTCTTGAATCCACTTATCTTTCTGCCGTTTGACCGACGCCGAAGTCGTCTCGGCATGGCGAGGGAGGCACGATGCAAGGCGTGCGCTCAGGAAACGCCAGGGGTTGGGCATTGGCCCTGGCCGCGATCGCCGGCATCCTCCTCGGCCAACGTCTGGGAACAGGTCCGAGCCTCGCTGGCGTTGCCATCGCCGGCCTCCTGCCTCTAGGCCTGCTCCTCGCAAGCCGCCTGACGGCGCGTGAGTCGAGAGTCCCGGTGCAGGTGGAGACGGCTCCGCTGCCGCAGGATCGGTTCCGAAGGCTGGTGCAGAAGGCCCCGATCGGACTCTGCATCACGGATGAGCGGGGTTCGATTCGTTATATCAACCCGAGCCTGGCCATTCTCCTCGGCCGACAGGCGGGGCTGATGGCCGGCCGGAACCTGACCGACTTCGTCGCCCCCGAGGATGTCGGCGTGTTCTCGGAGAGCTTACGGGCACGCCCGAACGTCGATCTTGAGAACTTCGAAGCTCGATTCGTGAGACCCGATGGGACGAGGCTCCGGGTGCAGATCTGCATTGCCCCTGCCGGTGGGACCGCGTCGATCCCCGTCGAGCGAGTCGTCTCGGTGGCCGACCTGACTGCGTCGAGGCGTGCCAATGAGGCCGCAAGTGCGGCCAGGGCCGCCATCGAGGCCGCACGCATGGGCACCTGGGAATGGGATTTTCGCCGGGGACTGATGAGCTGGTCGGAGAGCCTGGCCCCGCTGGCCGGCCTCGCGGTCGAAGGGTCGAGCACGACCGAACGCGACTTCTTCGCCCAGATTCATGAGGAAGATCGAGCGGATGTCGAGGGTGCGATGCGTCTTTCGGTCGAGACGGGGGCCGACTTCAACGCGGAGTTCCGCGTGGTCCGGCCCGACGCCTCGACCCATTGGATCGCCACCCAGGCACGCCTGCTCGTCGACGAAGAGGGCAAGGATTCGCGGCTCGTCGGGATCGGCATCGACATCACGGCGCGGAAACGGGCTGAGGAACGGCTGAAATTCCTCGCAAGGGCGGGCACCGTGCTGTCCCAGTCGCTCAATGACGAGACCACGCTCGACAACGTCGCCAGGCTGGTCGTGCCCGCGATCGCCGACTGGTGTTTCGTCGAGATGGTCGAGCCCGACGGATCGGTCAGACGGCACGCCCTCTTCCACAGCGACCCCGCGAAGATGGCCCTGGCGACGCCGGTCGGCCGCGACGATGCCTTTGCCCCGGACGCACGCCACGCTCAGGCTAGAGTGCTGCGTACCGGCCAGGCCGAGCTTTATCCGACCATCAACGATGCAATCCTGCAGGGCATCGCGCGTGACGAACAGCACCTGGAGGTCCTGCGAGGATTTGGGTTCCGCTCGGCGATCTCGGCCCCCATGATCGCGCGAGGGCGGACGCTCGGGGTCATCAGCGTCGTGACCGCCGAATCTGGCAGGATCTACGACCTCGCTGACCTCGAGATGGTCGACGATCTGGCCGCCAGGGTGGCCCAGGCGGTCGACAATGCACGATTGTATCGGGAGTCGCGCGAGGCCATCCGATCGATGAACGAGGCGATCGCGCTGCTCGACACACTCTTCTATACGGCGCCCGTCGGCCTCGCCTACTTCGACCACGATCTGCAGCTCGTCCGCATGAACGGGACGCTCAACGCCATCTGCGGCCTCGACCCCAACGATGCCCTTGAACGATGGAACGACGGCGAACCATCGCCGCTCGGCATCATTCTAGGTCCCGAGTTGGGCGAGGTCCTGGAGACGGGCCGGCCGATTCTTGACATCGAGGTAGACGAAGAGCTGGAGGCTTCTTCCGAACATCCTCGCTGCTTCGTGGTCAGCTATTACCCGGTCCATTCTCAACTCCAGGAACTCTGGGGCGTTGGCGTCGTCGTCGTCGAGGTGACCGAACGGAAGCACTCCGAGATGCTCCTGGAACAAGCGAACGTGGCGCTCGAAGGGGCGGGCAAGGCGAAGGACCGATTCCTCGCCGACCTCTCCCACGAGTTACGGACCCCGCTGACCCCGGTTCTCGCGGCGGTCTCGGCGATGCTCGACGACCCCGATACCCCGCCCACGCTCGGGCCAACCCTGGAGATGACCAAGCGGAATATCGAGCTGGAGGCCCGCCTCATTGACGACCTCCTCGACATCACGAGGATCAGCCAGGGGAAGCTCCGCCTCTCGATGGAGGTCATTCATGCGCATGTTCTACTCCAGCGCGCCCTGGAGGTTGCCACCGCGGATATGAAGCCGGGGCAGCTCACCATCGAAACCGAGCTTCATGCCGATGACGTCTTCATCCTCGTAGACATGGCCCGGATGCAGCAGGTCTTCTGGAATCTGCTCAAAAACGCCCTGAAGTTCACGCCCGCTGGAGGTCATCTCGTCATCCGCACATTCAACGTCCCGGGCGACGAGCCGGACGGCCGTCCCAGGATCGTCCTGGAATTTAGCGACGATGGCGTCGGGATTTCTCCCGAGGTTCTCCCCAAGATCTTCAACGCGTTCGAACAAGGCGGGGGGACGACGACACGCAGGTTTGGCGGGCTGGGCCTGGGGCTGGCCATCTGCCGGGGGGTTACCGAGGCGCTCGGAGGAACCCTATCTGCGTACAGCCCCGGCATCGGCAAGGGGGCGACGTTCCGGCTCGAATTCCCGACCGCCCCGGCGCCGATCCCGGCCCCGAGATTCGCCCAGCTCGGCCCCGACGAAGCCCCCGGGAACCGAGCCTGCTCAATCCTGCTGGTAGAGGATGACCCGGACACGCTCCGGGTGATGGCAAATTTGCTGAGGCGGCGCGGCCACGAGGTCCTCACCGCGGATAGCATCGCAGCGGCCTTGAATCTCGCGGCAACGTCGCGTTTTGACATCCTGGTCAGCGACCTCGGCCTGCCCGACGGCACCGGCATCGACCTGATCCGCCAATTACGAGAGGACCGAGACGTCCCGGCGCTTGCCCTGAGCGGCTACGGAATGGAGGCCGACGTCCAGCGATGCCTCTCGGCCGGATTCCGTGCCCACCTCACCAAGCCCGTCAACTTCTCCACCCTCGAATCGGAGATCCAACGGCTGGCGACTCGGTGCGATCTCGTCGCCGCGACGTCGCCACTCGCCTGACGCTCTCGTTTAACGAGGGGGTTTCGGGCTCGTCGCAAGCAGCGCGAGCGTGGCCCAGCCCGTTGTGGAGAGTCGCTGGGCATAGCTTTCGCCCCCGGCCGGCCTCGTCGTCTCGGTCCAGGCACCGTCCTCGCCCTGTGTAGCAACAAGGTAAGCGCGACCGCGTCGGAGCCGGGACGCGATCTCGGGAGTCGGCCCGTGGATTCGTGTCAGGGAGATCAAGACGACCGCGGTATCGAACGGCTCTGGTGGGGAATTCGAATAGGGTCCCCAGCCGCCGTCGTCGGATTGCCCGGTCTGAATCAGGGAGAGTGCCGCGTCGCGGTCCCCCACGCCGGCGAAGAGGATCGCCGCGCCATCGAGCAGGGTGACAGGCTTGAGCCGGGCCAGCCAGGAGCGGGCCTTCTCGATCGTCGTGCGAAAATGAGTTTCGTCGGCCTGACGAAGCACGTCCATCGCGAACCAGGTTGCTAGCGGAGTGCCGTACGTCGCTGGCGAACCGAGGGCCTCCGGCCCGTCGATGGTCCATCGACCATCCTCGAGTTGATCGGCCGCAAGTTCCTTCGCGGCAACGATCAAGGCAGGCCGGGACTGCGAGTTGCCCGATGCGACTGACGCCGCGAGCGCCAGGCTGAACTGGAGTCGTGCCAGCCTTCGATCGCTGAACGGCCCATCCCCGCCGTTCTCCCGCCAACCGGCGGGATTCGCCAACCACGCCGAGGTCGCCGTCAATGCCCCATCGGCCACCTTCCAGCCACGGAGCCGGGCATCGAACAAGGCCCGGGCTCCGTCTCCGTTGTTGTGGCACGAGAAGCAACGATGCTCGGCCGACCAGGCGGGGACCTCGCGGGCCAGGAACGCGATCGCGCGTTGCTCCGGCTCGGCACCCCGGACATTCGCGGGGAAACTTCCCGTCATCCCCAGAATGACGAGCGTGGACCACCAGAAGTGGGTAACGACCGAAGCTCGCCGTGGGCTCGGGGCCGGAATCATGCGTCGGACCTCCGGATCGAGGTGTCGAACAGGGGGCCTGCCGTGGAATTCAAGGGCTCTAGTCCGTATCTTACGAACCTGCGAGCGGTGAGCGAGATCCCGACCTGAGGTTCTCGCCGGCTCGAATTCGACCTCGATGAAGCCTGCAGGAGAGTCCGCCATGCCGGGTCAAGCGAAACCGGGACAGACGCGCATCGGCTGGGTGGGCACCGGGGTCATGGGCTCGTCGATGTGCGGCCACCTGATCGACGCGGGGTATTCGGCCACCGTCTTCAACCGGAGCCCGTCGAAGCTGGAATCACTCATCAAGAAGGGGGCGAAGGCGGCCGGCAACCCGAAGGAGGTCGCCCAGGCCTCCGACGTCGTCTTCACGATCGTGGGTTACCCGCAGGATGTCCGGCAGGTGACCCTCGGGGATGATGGGACGCTCGCTGGTGCCTCGGCCGGCTCCACGCTCGTGGACATGACGACGAGCGAGCCGACCCTGGCCGTCGACATCGCCGAGGCCGCAAAGGCGAAGGGCGTCCGGTCCGTTGACGCGCCGGTTTCGGGAGGCGACATCGGGGCCAAGGAAGCACGACTCTCGATCATGATCGGGGGAGATACCGAGGCCGTCGACTTCCTGATGCCCCTGTTCGAGGCGATGGGCAAGACGATCGTCCACCAGGGGTCGGCCGGCGCGGGCCAGCACACGAAGATGGTCAATCAGATCCTGATCGCCACCAACATGGTCGGCGTCTGCGAGGCGCTGCTCTACGGCTACAAAGCGGGGCTGGATCCCGAGACGGTCCTGAAAAGCGTCAGCAGTGGCGCGGCCGGGTCCTGGAGCCTGTCCAACCTCGCCCCGCGCATGATCGCGGGCAACTTCGACCCCGGCTTCCTCGTCGAGCATTTCCTCAAAGATATGGGGATCGCCCTGGCCGAGGCGGGCCGGCTGAAACTTTCACTCCCCGGCCTGGCCCTGGCTCAGCAACTTTATCGGGCGGTGGAAGCCCACGGCGACGGACGGCTGGGAACCCAGTCTTTAATCCTGGCTCTGGCGCGGTTGTCGGGGGTCGACTGGCGGGCCCAGGGCGTTTCGCCCCGGTGATGCGGCCGGCCAGACGAACCCCGCTCCTCGCATCGTCGGCCCCTTCACCTTGAGTCTGGCCGCCCAATCGGTTACGCTCTGAGACTATCCCGGACGAGGCCTTCGAGCTTTCGTCGCCCGCATGATTCGCCCTTCGAATCGCCCTGGAGAGGTCGCATGGCCAGTCGTCGTCGAGGAAAGGGTCGCCGCAAGGTCGGTCGGAAGAAGCGGAGGATGCGGAGCCGCATCCGTCATCGCAAGAAATAATATGGGCCGGCCGGCCGCACGCGATCGGCTTCCTGGTCCCTCGCCGCGGACAGACATCCGCCGGCCGGACTCGGGGCACGTCGCGAAGACGGCTCACTGGCCCTGAGGATCGACCGATCCGCCTCCATCGCGATCACGCGACCGGATCGGACTTTGAATCAGAACCGACCCCGGTTGGCCCGATTGGCCTGCCGGGGTCGTTCCATTGACGGGGCCGACGTGGCATCATCGGCCAGGCCCGCCGAGCGAGCGGCCGGGCCGAGTTCCGCTTAAAGGGTCGCCGTCATGTCGAAGAAAGTCGCCGTTTTCTGGCCCGGTGATTATCGGGCTAAGCCGAATGAATGGGCCCTCGAGCAGTCCAGGGAGACGACCGGGCAACTCGTCTCGGCGCTGAAGAAGCTGGGACGCACTCCGTATCAGGTCGAGGGCTACCTCACCCGCCCCGACCAGGCGATCAGTAAGCTCGGACCGATCGACGACCCGATGGTCGGCGTCTTTGTCCACTGGGCGTATGCCCCGCACACCGTCGACGGCGTGGTCGGCAAGGACAACCCGCTGCTCCTGGCCTCGAACTTCTCGGGGACCTGGCCCGGCCTCGTCGCCCTCCTCAACACCGGGGCCTCGCTGGAAAGCGTCGGCAGGCACGCGTCGAGGGCCTGGACTGACAGCACCGACTGGACCGCCGACGCACAGTTCATGGAGCGGCTCGACGAGTGGTGCACCACCGGCCGGATCGTTTACGATGAGTCCGAGATCAAACACACCGCGGCCCTCACCCCCGAGGCCATCGCACTCGCCGAGACGGTGCACGCCGAGATCCGCCGCAAACGCGTGCTCGCCCTGATGCTGGGCGACACGTCGATGGGCATGATCAACGGCTATTTCGGGCCCCGGTTGCTCTACCCCATCGGCTTCAGCGAGCACAAGGTCGACCAGGCCTGGCTCATCGAGCGTGCCCAGCTGGTGGCCGACGCCCGAGTGGAAGACGCGTTCAAGTTCGTCAATGAGAAGGGCGTCACCTTCCACTGGCGCGAGCAAGACGCCGAGGACTTCACCCCCCAGTCGACCCGCGACCAGCTCCGCTGCTACCTGGCCGTGCTCGACCTGATGGCCGAGTTCAAGGCCGACTGCCTGGGCTGGCAATATCAGCTCGGCCTCATCAAGGCTCTTCCCCCCAGCGATTTCAGCGAGGGGCTGCTCAATTCCCACGCCCGCCCCGAGGGCAACGGCCACGTCGTCATCACCAGCACCGAGGCCGACCAGGGGAACTTGGTGCCGATGGAGTTGATGAAACGCATCCTCGAGGCGAAGGGCCTGCCCGGCTCGGTCCTCTTCCACGACGTGCGCTGGGGGGCCGAGCATGAAGGTCGGTTCCTCTGGGTTCTCCTGAATTCCGGGAGCTGCGGCGCCTACGCGTTCAACCACGACATCACCAGCCTGAGCGGCGTGCACAGCTACAGGCAGCCTTCGGGCTACTTCCCGGTCGCCGGCGGCACCTTCGCGGGCGAGAGCTTGCCCGGCCCGCTCACCTGGTCGAGGGCCTGGATCGACCGTCAGGGCGAGCTCGTCATGGACATCGGACGCGGCGAGTCGGTCGCCCTCCCCGAAGATGTCCGCGAAGCTTGGTGGAAGGGCACCACCCGCCAGTGGCCGTTCATGGCCGCCGACCTCGGCTGCTCGAAGGAGACCATCATGGCGCATTACATGAGCAACCATGTCGCCGTCGCTTACGGTGACATCTTCGGCGAGCTCGTCGCCCTGTCTCGCGCCCTGGGCTTCAAGGTGCGCATCCTTTCACGTTGATCGTCTGATCAGCGGACAACATAGGCCGCCCGCGCGGGACGACGCCGCGCTGGCGCGCCATGTGCCTTGAGTTCGTCGCAACCGCCCCTCACCCAGGACGGAGCGACGACTGTGCCCAACGCGGCGAGGTGTGCAACCGCCTCCGACGAACTGATGGCGTTCGCCAGGCTCGTCCATGAACGCCTCTGCGCCACCTACGGATGCCCGATCCCCTTCTTCCACAACTTCGACCCGCTGAGCGAACTCGTCTCCTCGCTCCTGTCCCATCGCACACGAAACTCGGACTCGGGCCGGGCGTTCAAGGAGCTTCGCAGGCGATTTCCCACCTGGGAACTGGTCCGCGACGCCCCGACCGCCGAAATCCAGGACGCACTCGCCCCCTGCACATGGCCCGAGCAAAAAGCCCCTCGATTGCGGGAGATACTCCGCGAGATCGGCGAGCGACGAGGTGAGTTGAACCTCGACTTCCTCGCCGAGATGACCGTCCCCGAGGCCCGCTCGTGGCTTGAATCGCTCCGCGGGATCGGTCCCAAGACGAGCGCGGCAGTGCTCCTCTTCAGTTCGCTGCGAAGGCCCGCATTGCCGGTCGACAGTCACCATCATCGGGTGGCCGCCCGGTTAGGACTTATCCCCGCAAATGTGCCCGTGGGCAAGGCCCACGCACTTCTCGAGGCGCAGCTTCCCCCCAACTCATCCGCCCAGGAGGTTTACGACAATCACGAAGTTCTGATGATACACGGTCAGAAAGTCTGCGATGCAAAAAGCCCACGCTGCCGCGTGTGTGTGCTTCTTGACATTTGTCAGTTTGGCCAGAATAGGATGTCAAAATCGACCAGTCATCCTTGATCAGTTCGATGATTTAGGAGCGATTTTTGGCAAGGAAATTGATCGATTTGATCGATGACTTAGATAAATTTGATGATTCCGATCCTTATCAGCCTTTGGAAATCTTCGCAGAAGGAGGTCCCGGCGCAGGCGCCACGAACTCGCTCTGATCTGCCCGGGAGATGAAGAAGGGACTCGAACCTGTCCCAAAGATCGATCGCTGCGTTCAGTTCTTCTGGTCCAACTCGCCCTGGATGCGATCGAAGCGTGGTCCGATTGGCGAGGTGGGAGGAAACCCGACCCAAGGGAAAAAAATGAGGCTGTGATTCACTACGCCCGCCATGATGCCTATCTCCCAGTCGAGGAGAAGTCCTGACCTCTTCCCCTTTCGGATCGAAGGTCTGCCTGCCGTTGCGTCCCAAATGTCGAAGCTGCGGGTTCGAGACTTTGCCCGTTCGGGCAAAGTCTCGAACCGAAGGGCAGAATCGGTCTTTTGACCTTGAATTATGAGCGCCGGGTCTACCCCCGCCCCCCTCGGTTCGGTATCTTTCTTTGAGGCGGGAAACGATCGCAACGAAGGATCGCGCCAGGGGATTGTGTGATGGAACACGTTCTGGTGATTTGTCTTGGATGTGGGGCGAAGATCCGCACTTCCAGCCCCGAACGCGCCGCCTCCAGAGCTTGCCCACGCTGCCAGATTTCACTCGCTGAATCAGTCGCCTCGATCTTCGGGACCGACCCCGGGGAGGCAGGGCCGTTTCCTGAGCCGATGACTCGCTCGGTTGCGTCTTCGCTCGACATCGCCGTCGAGATTCCCTCATCCAACTTTCGACTCAACCCTCCGATCAAGTCTGAAACTCCTCGAGCCGTGAGGTCACTCACCGCCCTGGCTCTTTTCTTGACCGCAGGTGCCATGGGAGTTGCCGCCTGGAAGGGTGTCATTCCTCCCGAGCTCGACCCGAGGGTCATCGAGGCCAGAAATCCCTTGCCCGGGATTGCCTGTCCGGTCTCCGTCAAGCTCGCTGAGGTGGCCAATCTCCATTCGACTCCGCCGCTTGGCATTGTCGAGGCGGATGCTGTTCCCATCGAGCAGGTTTCGACCGTCTCGGCCGGATCTCAGGTGCCAGCGAGTTCATCAGATCCGCAGGCCGCGACGATTCAACCGGCGACGCCTGCTCCGCCCGGACATGTTGAGGCTCCGACGCCCTCGAATCCGACCGCGGCGATGGAACTCGCCGCGCCGGTCGCCTCAGAGCCTCGCTACAAGGTCCATGACGAGACGGGTCGAGAAGTCGTCGTTCGCGAGCACGGCCGGAACGGCGACCGGGTCATCACGCTCTTGCCCGACGGTCAGCTTGGCTATCCTTCTCGCTTAATCTCTACCGAAGAACCGTTCGTGCCGCTGACCTTGGCCGAAATGAGACAACGCCTCGAGAACGGCCCATATCGAGGCTATCGAATCTATGAGTCCAAACATTACCTGATCTTCGCCATGTGCTCCGACTACTTCGCCAAGGGAAGCCGGACACTGCTCGAGAACCTGTACAGCAAGCTCACCGCGGGCCTGAAAGATCGCGGGCTCGAGGTGCATGAGACCGAATTCCCGCTGGTGGCCGTCATCTTCGCGACCGAACGCGAATTCAGGGCCCACCGCGAGGTTGCCGCCGACGTCCAGGCCTATTACGAGATCGACTCGAACCGGATCTTCTTCTACGAGACCGCCGACCAGGGCGGGGATAATCCGGCGCTCGCCCTGCGCAAGCCGCAAACGGTCGCCCACGAGGGAACTCATCAGATCCTCTCGAATGTCGGCGTACAACCCCGCTTGGCCCCCTGGCCGCTCTGGTTGATCGAGGGCTTCGCCGAGTTCTGTTCACCGGCGACGACCACGAAGAAGAATACCGTGGACTGGGCCGGCCTGGGCAAGATCAACGCGCTTCACATGGCCACGATCCACGACCTCTACGACCAGGCCGCGCTCCAGTACAACGGGTCGGGCCAGCCGCCTCCTCCACGCGATCCGACCAGGCCATTGATCCCGCAGATCGTCCGCAGCGTCGACCTGAGCCCGACGGACTACGCCCTGTCGTGGGCGCTGGTCCATTACCTGGCGAATAAGCGCAAGGACGAATTCTGGAGCTATCTGAAGCTCATGTCCAAGCTCGAGCCTCTCTCCACGCGGACTCCAGATCAGCAACTTACCGACTTCCGCCTGGCCTTTCCTGGAGACCCGATCAAGCTCGAGAAAGCGATGCGGACTTATCTCGGGAAGATCAACTTCGTCGCGCCGCCCTATTACTTCGTGATGTTCGCGCAGCCGATCCCTGGGAACATGATCCGCCGGGCGGCGATGGTCAGCCAGTCGCTGTCGGCCATCGACGAGTGGATCCAACGAATCACGGCGGCCGACGGCGGGCAGCCTCAATGGCAGTTAATGCCCCACGGGACCCGGACGAGTGCCGCCCAGGCTGCCGAGGTCTGGATGCGTGAAGGCCAATGACGACCGACGCGCATCCCGTTCCTCTTAGTCAGTTCCCGAGGCCCAGCCGCTGCCGGTGATAGGCAAGCCGCTGCGTCACGTCCATCTTGCCGAAGTCGGGCAGACCGTCGGCATGAGTCGGGAAGGCCGACGAGTTGCCATTCCCATTCGCATGGACCTGACCATTCGACTTCGCGGCGGGAACGACGGTCGCCACCAGTTTGGGCGCGGGGGCTGTTGCCGGAGCGGGCGCCGGCTTGGGCGGGACGGTGACGCTGGTCGACGTCCCGCCGTAGCTCATCGCCAGACTCTGCACCTGAAGGTCGTCTTCCAGATTGCGGTGCGGCTTGATGCCGAGCTTGCCCAGCACGGCATGGTAGGCCTTCACCGCGTCGACCGGCCCGATGACGCCGTCGACGATCAGGCGGAGGAACTGGACGAATGCGAGTTGGTTCTCGGCCCCGTTGATCTTGCGGCCGAAAAGCGCGACCTTTGCCCCATACTTCTGGGCGTCGGCCAGGAGTTGGAAGGCATCGCGCGTAGTGCCGGCCGAGCCGCCGAGGATGCCGATGACCAGATTCGGGTCATAGCGGAACAGCTCTTCCATCGCGGAAGGGCCGTGATAGACCATCTTGAGGAACTGCGGCCTGCCGGCGGGGGCGACGCCCGCGAGCATCCTCGCAATCATGTCGTTGATGTAACCGCCCAGGATCTCGGGGGCGACGACGCCCGGAAGATTCGGGTCGAAGACCTCAAGGAAGTACCGGAACCCCTTGCGTTCGGCCTCGGCGCGGAAGACGTGGAAGGCTTCGAGCGTCTCGAGGTCGCGTTCCAGATCGTTATTGAACGTGACAGAGTACAGGCCGAGATTCGCCCCGATCGATCGTTCCTCGGGCGTGCAGTCGAGGTGACCGCACTGGGCATGGTCGAGGCTGGCGCTGCGGAACGGCCTGGAGGCGCTTTCCGCGTAATGCGAGCCACGGGCGATATGCACGTCGGTCGTGTCATTGGCCCGGATGGCGGGCGTGATGTGCGAGTTCTCGAAGATCCGTTCCTCGATCGTCAACGCATGATTGGTACTGGCGGACATCAGCATGATGTCGACCAGACCTTGCTGCGTGATCTCTCGGATCTGGGCTCGATACTGGGCGAGGGTCTTGTGACGGACCTCGCCCGGGTGGGACTCGGGCGAAAGCCCCGGCGCGCCGATGCCGAACGCCATGTCGGCGTCCTTGGCATCGGCGAGGATGAATTCGCGCGAGTTCGAGTCGGCCCGGATTGCGGCGAGCTTGCGGTCGAGCGACTTATCCATTGCGACCCCCGCCGTGCTGCCCTGAGATCGTGACCCGGGACGATCCGCCGCCGTTGCCAGATCCGCCGCCACCCGTCGTCACCCTGACCGGGTGGCCGACGATCGTGGGCCGCAGGACCTGGACCGGTACCGAAGCGGGCGCCCCCTTGGTCGCGTTGGGGTTCTTGCTCAGGACAAGGTCGATCGTCTCGCGCAACACCCGGCCCGAGTGCTGCAAGGCCGACAGTTCTTTCGGCCAGAGCTCGATCTCGATCTGGCTCTCGACGCCGGCGCGGCCGATGACCGAGGGAACCGAGATGCAGACGTCACGCAGCCCATAAACCCCGTCGACCAGAGAGGCGACCGGCAGGATTCGCTTGCGGTCGAGGATGATCGCGTCGACCACCTCGCGGATGGCCAGGCCGACGGCGAAGCCTGCCCCGCCCTTCAGCTTGATGACCTCGGCGCCGCTCCCCTTGGTCTTGGCGAACAGGGCGTCGGCCGACCCGGCGTTCCAGCCCGGGAACTTTTCCAGGGGAAGGCCCGCCGCCTGCGCGGCCGACCAGATCGGGACCATGCTGTCGCCGTGCTCGCCCAGGATCGTCGCGGTGACCTGAGTGGCTGGCAGCTTGAGGGCTTCGGCGATCAGGCTGCGGAACCTAGCCGAGTCGAGCTGCGTCCCCAGGCCGATGACCTGTGACGACGGCAGACCGAGCTGCTTGGTGGCCAGGTACGTGAGGACGTCGACCGGGTTGGAGACGACCAGGACCTTCGCGTCCTTCTTCAATCCGGCGGCCTTGACCTGGGCGAGGATGCCCAGGAACAGCTCGACGTTACGATTGATCAGGTCGAGCCGGCTCTCATCGGGCTTGCGTCGCAGGCCCGCGGTGATGACGACGATGTCGCTCGACGGGATCGCCTCGTACCCGACGGCGCGGATGCGCTGGTCGGCCGCAATCGAGGCCCCGTGGAGCAGGTCGAGGGCCTGACCGCGGCATAGGTCCGCGTTCAGGTCGATCAGGTCGAGCCCGCTGGCCAGTCCGCCGCACTGCAGGGCGTATGCGGCGCACGAGCCGACCAGCCCTCCGCCACCGATAATGCTGACGTTCATCCGGTCACTCTCGCTCCGCGACTCTCGCGGGTTGGTTCGCTCACTGGACTGGCCCGGTCCCGACGACAGACCACCTTCAGTTCGACGAGGCGCCCGAGCGGGCACGATTCGCGTTGCCCGAACCCGAGCCCCCCTCGATGGCCTTCATCACCTGGTCGGAGATGAGCCTGACGAGGGTGTCCATGTCCTGATCGGAGAGATTCGCCGCGGTCTTGGCCTTCTCAACCGAACCGCCGCCGTGGCATCCGCAGTCGCCCTCGGGCTTCTGCTGGCTCTGGAATTTGGCCGGGATGAAGGCCTTGGGCTCGGGCTTGAAGTCGCTGTACCCCTCGCGGAACAGGCTGTTGCCGCAGAGGTCGCAATTTTCGAGGCCACGGGTCAAGCGGGGGTCGGCGATGCCGAGCAGCGGCTTGAGCTTGATCAGCTCGGCCGCCTTCTCGTCCGAGTAGTAGTTCACCCGGCCGAGCTGACGGGTCAGCAGCAGGATCCGGCAGTAGGCGTCGATGATCTCGGTCTTGAAGTAGGCGTCTTCCAGGTCGCCGCCGTAGGTGATCGTCCCGTGGTTGGCCAGCAGGATCGTGTCGGTATCCTTGGCGTACGGGATGATCGTGTCGGCGAAGTTCTGCGAACCAGGGGTCTCGTAAGGGGCGATCGGAACTTCGCCGAGGAAGACCTCGAACTCCGGCATCGTGCACTTGGGAATCGGCTCGTGGGCCACGGCGAAGGCGGTGGCGTGGGGCGGGTGGCAGTGCACACAGGCCTTCACGTCGGGCCGGGTCTTCATCACGGTCAGATGCAGCAGGATCTCGCTGGAACGCTTGCGCTTACCCGAGATCTGCTTGCCGTCCATGTCGACGATGCAGAGGTCGTCGGGCTTCATGAAGCCCTTGCTGATGCGAGTCGGCGTGCAGAGGACGCGGTCGTCGCTCAGCTTCATGCTGATGTTACCGTCATTGGCGGCGGCGAAGCCCTTGGCGTACACGCGCCTGCCGATCTCGCACATCTGCTCCCGCAGCTTCCATTCGCTCATGATCGAAGATTCGCCGGCCATGGGTCGTGCCCTTTCGAGTGTCTCTGAGCGTCGATTGACCGGCGACTCGCGTCGCGACGGCGTTGCTTTTGTCTCTATCGCGGATCGTGTCAGATTGAAATCGCGTCGAGCAGGCATGCGTTATAGGCGTCGATCGGCACCTTTCGGCGACCGAACGGCTTGGCCGCCTCGCCCCCCTCGCTCAGGCCGATCAGATCGCCGGGCCGGGCACCGAGGTCGTCATACACGATGACCTCCTCCCCGCGTGAGGGCGAGTCGTCCATCAGGCCCTCGTAAGTCATCGGCAAGGCCAGCAGGAACCGGGCCCCGTGCAAGCTGGGATGCTGCCTGGAGAGCGTCACCCGTCCGATCACCTCGGCGATCCGCATGGCCCAAGCTCCCAAGTCCGACAGTCCCGGCCAGCCAGTCGGGCCGCCTCGGCGCCCCCCCGGCGCGGAACGCATCGGCCACAGACTTCAACTCATGAATGGTTCTGCCAGCCGGCTCGATCACCAGCAGGTTGGCGCCCAGGAACCGGATGGCACGGGCCACGGAGTCACCATCATTGACCGTCGCGGCCCGGACCTCGGCGACCTGGCTCGCCCGCCAGTGGGCTACCGAGGCCTGAGGCGTCAGCACCAACGCTCCACGATCCGACCCGTCGGAGATCCAGCGGGCGACCTCGTCGACATCGGGACCGAGGTCGGTCCAGAGCACGGGCGAATCCAGCCAGGTGCGTCGAATTGATTCGGTGACGCCCGATTCGACCTCGACGCCGAAGCCCCACTCGCCGGGCCGCTCGACCTTGAGCCTTGCGACCCGCGTCACGGTGATCCCGAGTCGCTTGAGCAGGTCTCGGGCGAGTGGCGTGATGATGGTGGCCGGTGCTAGCTGAATCTCGCGGGTCTCGGCCGAGAGCGATTCGACCTGACGGGCACCGAAGAGGCGGCCGGCGTAAGGCTCGACTCCCGCTGCGGTGACGGTCGCCAATTCCGAGGCGCGAGGGCGACCGCCCAGCAGACCCATGCCGGCGAGCACCGCGCGGACGGCGGCCTCCACTTCGGACTGTCCGGGCTGTTGGCGGTTGGTCATCGGTCGGGAAGCCCCATCACGCTCCAGCGGCCGGGCGTATTCCGCCCGAGCAGCTCACTCAAGATCGCCCCGTCACTGGTCAGCATCACCAGATCGCCCCGGCCCGCGCCCATCCGGTCGAAGGCCAGGACCGGCTCGCCTTCGGGCTTGCCGTCGCCGGTGAGGAACTGGACGACGAGCATCCGCTCCCCCTCGAACGAGGGGTGCTTGACGGTCGAGGTCGCCGATCCCAGCACGCGGCCGACTTGCATCGATGGGCTCCGGGTCAACGCTTGAGCAGGCCGAGGGACTCGGCCTGCTCGCCTGAAATCAGCCGATCAAACGAACCGCATCCCGCCAGCGATGGTCGTCCGGCGTTGGCGGCAGAAGGTCAGTGGTGTCGTCACGCCCTCGCCGGTCGGCCCGGCGATAGAGAATGACAGGAACCCTTCGCCGCCGAGCCCGAGGCCCGCGGTGCTCGGCCCGTTGACGACAAAGATGGTGCAATCCATCAGCTTGCCCATGCGGCTCATGACGTTCAGGTCGCGTGAGTGCAGGACGGCGGTGTGGCCGTAACCGTGCTCGCTCGACTTGGCCAGGGCCAGGGCCCTGTCCACGTTGGAGACGCGGACGAAAGGGATGAACGGCATCATCTGCTCATGATCGACGAACGGGTGGTCGTCGCCGGTCTCGCCGAAGAGGATCTGGGCCTCGGCCGGGACCGAGACTCCGGCATACTTGCCGAGGACGACGGGCCCCTGCCCGACCAGGTCCTTGTTGACGTGCAGGGCGCCATCCTTGCCCGCGATGAACGCCTTCTGGGTCAGGGCGTCGATCTGCCCCGAGTTCAGGCGATACCCGCCGTGCTTGGCGACCGCCTCCATCAGCTTGTCGAAGATGTCGGAGACGGCAAAGACTTGCTTCTCGCCGATGCAGAGCAGGTTGTTGTCGAACGCGGCGCCGGTGATGATCGACTTCGCGGCCAGGTCCAGGTCGGCCGTGGAATCGACGACCACAGGGGGATTGCCGGGGCCGGCCACGATCGCGCGTCGCTTGTTGCCCAGGGCGGCGCGGGCCACTGCGGGCCCGCCGGTGACGACCAGGACCTTGACACCTCGGTGCTGGAAAAGGTCGTTGGCCGTCTCCAGCGTGGGCGGGTCGACGATGTTGATCAGGTTCTCGATGCCGATGGCTTCGATGAACGCCTTGTTGAAGCGTCGCACGCCCTCGGCGGCGATCTTGGCACCCGACGGGTGGGCGTTGAAGACCACCGTGTTGCCCGCGGCGAGCATGCTGATCGCATTGCCGGCGAGGGTCGGCAGGCTGTGGGTCACCGGCGTGGTGGCACCGATCACGCCGAAAGGCGAGAAATCGGTGAGCATCAGGCCATCGTCGCCCGACGCGTTGAGCGTGTGCAGGAACTCGACGCCGGGAGCCCTGGGGATGGCGTCTCGGAGCTTGGCGATCTTGTGGTCGAGGCGGCCGATGCCGGTCTCCTCGAACTCCAGCTTGCCGAGCTCTTCAGCTTGGTTCACGCAGATCGACTTGATGGCCGCGACCACGGCACGTCGGTCGGCGTAGGGCCGGGTCCGGTACTGCTGGAAGGCGGCCTCGGCGGCCTTGACCGCCTCATCGACCGTGGAATGGACGCCCAGGCGGCCGCTCGGTGGGCGGGAGACGCCGTTGCCGTTGGTCGCGGCCGCGCCGTTGCCACCCATCTGAGAGAGGACTTCCTGGACCAGGCTTCGGATCAGGTCCTCGGACATTTGCATGGCTGGCACCCCAACGCGGGCTCGCGTCTTGGCTGGTTAGGTTCGATCTGGGCGTCAGTTCGCGTTCGTTGTCTCGAGCGGCTCGGCCTGGGTCGACCGATTCGAGAAGATCGTCTTGCCGGCGACATCCACGGTGTCAATCAGGCCGATGACCACCGCGTCGATCGGCAGTTTCTCGGTCTCGGGCGTCAGTCGGGCGCTCGACCCCTGGCAGACGAGCACCATCTCGTCGAGGCCCGCGCCCAGCGTGTCGACCACGACGAACGAACGGCCGGTGGGAACCAGGCGATCGCGGGTCTTCTCGTCAACACGGTAGGGCTCGACCAGCAGGAGCTTGTGGCCGGTCATCGAGGGCAGCTTCTGCGTGGCCACCAGGCTGCCGGTCACTCGGGCGACGAACATGGGCTACCTCCGTCGTGGAACCGGGGCCGCCTCAGGACTTGGCCGTCAGGATGTCGCGGGTCTGGCGGGCGACGACGATCTCTTCATTGGTCGGCACGGTCCAGACATCAACCCGAGCCCCGGCGAGGGAGACCTTCCGCTCGGGCGGCCCGCCGGCATTGCTGGCCGGGTCGATCGTGATGCCGAACCAGTCCAGGTCGCGGAGGACGCCCGACCGGATGACTGTCGAGTTCTCGCCGATGCCGCCGGTGAAGACGATCGCATCGACGCCACCAAGCGCGACCATGAATCCGCCGAGGTACTGCCTGACCGCGGCGATGTAGACGTCGAGGGCCAGCCTGGCGCGGGCATCGCCCGCCTCGGCCGCCTTCTCGATGTCGCGCAGGTCGTTACCGACACCGCTGATGCCTTCGAGGCCCGACCGATTGGCCAGCGTGTCGAGCACCTGGTCGAGGGTCTGGCCGGTCGCCTTGAGGATGGCAGGCAGGGCGAAAACGTCGAGGTCGCCGACCCGGTTGTTCTGCGGCAGGCCCGACTGCGGGCTCATGCCCAGGCTGCACCCCATCGACTTGCCATCCTTGATGGCGCAGAGCGACGAGCTGCCGCCAAGGTGGCACGAGATGAGCTTCAGGTCATTGCGACCGGTCAGCTCGGCCATCCGGCCGGCGATGTAACGGTGGCTGGCGCCGTGGAAACCCCAGCGGCGGATGCCCAGCTCGGTGGACCACTCTTCGGGCACAGCGTAACGCTGCATCGCCTCGGGCATCGTCCGGTGGAAACCGGTCTCGAAGGCGGCGACCAACGGTAGCTCGGGGAATTGGCTCAGAAGGGTCCGCATCGCCTTGATGTACGGCGGGTTATGAGCGGGTGCGACGTCGGAGAAAGCCTCCATCGCCACGAGCACCGTCTCATCGACCCGATGCACGCCGGTGATCCCCTTGGCGTGAACGGCCTTGAACCCGATAGCGGCGACGTCCGCGGCCGAGCCGAGGACGCCGAGCTTGGGATCGGTGAGCTGCTCGATGCAGAGGCGGAGGGCCTCGCCGTGGTCGCCCACGCGTCGGACTTCCTCGGCATCACCCTTGGGCGATTTGACCGAGACCTTGGCGTTATCGGACCCGATGCGCTCGACGGCGCCGCGGGCGAGGAGGATCTCGTCGCCGCCTTCGGTCAGGTCGTAGAGGCGATACTTGAAGCTGGTGCTGCCGAGATTGGCGACGAGGATCTTCAACGGACCGTCCCCCCGCCGAAGGTGCGGAGGACCTCGGCGCCAGGCCTGGGAATGACGTGTGCGGCCTTGAGGTCGCCGACGCGGCTGGCGGCCTCGGCGCCGGCTTCCACGGCGGCGCGGACGCTACTGACGTCGCCGCGCACCATGACGCTGACGACGCCGCCGTCGAGCTTGATGACGGTGCTGGCCAGGTCGACGCTGGCCGCCTTGAGCATCGCGTCGATCGCGGAGATGAGGCAGACCAGCCCCTGCGTTTCAATGAGCCCCAGCGCCGAGCCGTTCATCGGGGTCGTCCTTCTGTCGTGTGCATTCGTTTGAGCGTCGAGGTCGAGGGGTGTCGGAGCCGGGGAAGTGGGCCGCCTCGGTGGGCGGCCCGCAACCCGGTCCATCCTGCGGCGTCTCAGCCGAGGAACGTCTTGAGGACGTCCTCGGAGGGGCGTGGGATGACGTGAGCGCTGACCAGCTCGCCGACGCGGCTGGCGGCCTCGGCTCCGGCCTCGACGGCGGCGCGGACGCTGCCGACGTCGCCGCGGACGAGGGTGGTGATGAAGGCCGCGCCGATGCTCACCCGGCCGAGCAGGGTGACATTGGCCGACTTCAGCATGGCGTCGGTCGCCTCGATGACGCCGACGAGGCCCTTGGTCTCAACAAGGCCGAGGGCCTCGCCGGAGCCGTTGGAGCCGGGGAGGGCACGCTGGCCGCTTCGCTGGATGGTCGCCACGGCTCAGGCCCCTTCCTTGGTGTTGCTGGTGGTGATCGCCGCGGCGGGGGACGCCGGCTTGGCGAAGGTGAGCACGCCGCCGAGGTCTTCATGCGGGCGGGCGATGACCTGGACGCTGACGACCTCACCGATCCGGCTGGCCGCGGCCGCACCGGCGTCGATGGCCGCCTTGACCGCAGCGACGTCGCCCACGACGAAGGCCGTGACCAGGCCGCTGCCGATCTTGTCCCAGCCGATCAACTCGACGTTGGCGGCCTTCAACATCGCGTCGCTGGCCTCGACCAACGCCACGAAACCCTTCGTCTCGATCATGCCGAGCGCTTCAAGCGAGGACGAGGCCATCAGGCACTCCTTCGGTTCGGTGCAGTATGCGGTTGCAAGTGGGGTAGATTGACGCGTTGGAGACCGATTCGGCTCGGTTTGATCGGTTCGGATCAGGTCAGGACTTGATCAGCTCGACCTTCGAGGCGTTCGGCAGGTCGCTGCAGTTCGCCTCGTCGGTGTCGATGTGGACCTCGAGCTTCCAGTCAGGGTGGGTCCGCACGAGCAGCCCTTCCAGCGTGGTCGGGCAGGACGAGTGGATCCGCAGGCTCATCCGGTCCTTGGCCTTCACGTCGTAGTACTCGGCGTCCTTCGGGCCCATGTGGACATGCCGCTCGGCGCGGATGACGCCGAAGGGAAGAACCAGGCTCCCGGCCGGCCCGATGAGCAGGCAGCCGGGGGTCCCCTCGACGTCGCCCGAGAGCTTCACCGGCAGCTCGATCCCCAGGCTGATCGAGTCCGTGAAGGACAGCTCAACCTGGCTGAACGGACGGCAGGGGCCGAGGATCCGCACGCCGGGGATCATTCGCTGACGAGGCCCGACGACGGCGACGGTCTCATTGGCGGCGAAGTCGGTCGACTGATAGAGCCGCTTCAGCTCGGTCAGTTGATAGCCCTTGCCGAATAGGACATCGACATCCTCCTGCTTCAGGTGGCAATGCCTCGCCGAGATGTTCACCACCAGGTTCGGCGTGTAGCCCGTCGCGGCAGTTGCGCGGGCTTCGCCGTTCGAGGGGGCGGGCGTCGAGGTCTTGAGGCGGTCGCGAAGGATCGCCCGGACGATCGACTCGACATTCTCCCGCGAGGCCAGAGTGCTCATGCGTGGTCCCTCGTTCCCGTTCCATTGACGCGTGCCAGGCCGTTGCCTCGGGCCACGTCGGCAGGCTCGACGTCCGGCGTGGCGATCTTGATCTGGACGCCCGCGGCCTCCAGCAGCGACCGATACTCGTCGGGCAGCCCCGGGTCGGTGACCAGGAGGCGGATGGCGTCGAAGCCGCAGAGCCAGCTCAGCGAGATCCGGCCGAACTTCGACCGATCGGCGACGATCATCACGTCCTGGGCACAGGCCATCATCTCGCGTTCGGTCTCGACCAGCAGGCCGTTGGAGTTGTACACCCCATCGGCCACGATCCCTCCGGCGCCCAGGATGGCGTGACGCACCCGGATGCCTTGAAGCGTCGCTGTGGCCAGCGGCCCCATGGCCACGCCGGTCCTGGGATAGACGTAACCGCCGACCAGGATCAGGTCGATATCCTTGCTCGAGGTCAACAACTGGGCGATGGGCAGGCTGTTCGTGACGACCTGCACCGGCCTGTGGGCCAGGGCGCGGGCCACCTCCAGGGTCGTCGTGCCGCCGTCCAGCAGAATTGTGTCGCCGTCCTCGACCAGGGCGGCGGCGGCCTGGCCGATGGCCCGTTTCTCGTCCTGTGCGGTGGTCGACCGATCTTCCAGGGCAGGCATTGCCCGCCCCTCACCCGGGACGACCGCACCGCCGTGCGTCCGGCGTATTGCCCCGGCGGCGTCGAGCGCCTCCAGGTCGCGGCGGACCGTGCTCTCCGAGACACCGAGGCCGCGCACCAGCTCTTCCAGGGTGGCGAAGCCCTGGTTGGTGATGAGTTCCATCAGCCTTTTGCGGCGGGTTTCGGCGAGCATGTGGTCCCAATGGGAGTATCGGTCGGCGCCATCCGAGAAGTCGAGTCTGCACCCGGCGTCAGGGCCTGTCAAGAACCTTCAAAAGATTTCATCAAAACCACTCAAGACCAATCAGGCGGATTCTCCCGGTCGGCCCGATTCGCCGACCTCGTCGATCCGCTAGACTTGTTCGAGAGGGTTTCATCCCTTCCAAAGGAGACCGGACCGATGCCAGAGTTGCCGGAAGTCGAGACGATGGTCCGGGGTCTCAGGCCTGCCCTGGTGGGTCGAGAAGTCCGGGCGGTCGAGGTGCACGACCCCTCGATGCTCCAGGGGATCGACTCCGAGGAATTCACCCGTCAAGTCGGCACGTCCCTGGTTAAATCAGTCTTCCGACGCGGCAAGTGGGTCGTCATCGAGCTCGACGAGGACAGGGGATTGATCGTCATCCAACCCCGTATGACTGGAGGCTTTTGGCTTATTCCGGCCGACCGACCCGCACACGTGCGCCTGACATTCCGGATCGTCGGGTCGGACCTTCCCGTCCTGTTCTGCGACGCCCGACGCCTGGGCAAGATCGCCTGGTACGCGAACGAGGAAATTGCCGAGGCCGCCTTCGCACGGTCGCACGGGCCCGATGCGCTGGCGATCGGGGCGGATGATCTGCTGGCCCGGCTGGCGAAGACCTCCAGGCCGATCAAGCCGACCCTGATGGATCAGAAGGTGCTGGCGGGGATCGGCAATATCTACGCCGACGAGACGTTGTTCCGGGCTCGGATCCATCCCGAGCGGCCTGCGTCGTCGCTGAAGGCGGCCGAGGTCGGCCGGATCCATGCCGCGATCGGTGCGGTGCTGTCCGAGGCGATCGCGGCGGAGGGGTCGAGCTTCGACGCGGGATACCGAACCGTCCTGGGGCTGGAGGGGGGGTTCCTCGCACTCAACGCCATGTACGGCCGGGAGGGGAAGCCCTGCCCCGGGTGCGGCGAGGCGGTCCAGAAGCGGAAGATCGCCGGGCTAATCGGGCGTCCGACCTATCTTTGCCCGACCTGCCAGCCGCTCAAGCCGAAGGTTCGGACGACCAGAAAGCCTGTCTGAGAAACGAGTTGAGGACATTGGCTGGGCCGGCGATGCGATTGGGGAACCTCGCTATTCCGGGCGTCGGATTTGGAGTATGGTGAACGATGACTCCGGGGTGTCCTCAGCTGTGGTGAGACCAGTGGAGCCTTGGGAGCCGCCCCGTGTCGTACCGCTCATTCAAACACTTGCTTGGCGAGACGAGCCTCGAGCGCAAGTGCCGCTACATCTTCGCGGGCGGCATCTTCTTCCTGGTCACGTTCAGCTTCTGGTGGTACGGCCAGAAGACCGAGGGCCTGGTGATCGGGCAGACCACCCAGGCTGCGCGCCGGCTGGTCGACCAGGTCCTGATGATGGACCACTACAAGCGGAACTTCTCCGACGTCTACAACCTGCCGGTCATCTCCGGCATGTTCGACGGGATCAAGGGGCGGGACGACCTGCCCAATTTCGAGCAGCACATCCTGTCGGCCTACCCGATCGGCAAGAAGGCTGAGGAGCAGAAGAAGCTCGATGCCTACGAACGCGAGTCGCTCGCCATCTTCCTCGCGGCGGCGAACACCAAGACTCCTCCGGGCGTGACGCGGAAGCCGTTCAGCTTTCCCGACAACACCCCGATGGAACGCTGGCAGATCAACGAACAGAAGAAACAGTTCCAGTACGTGCAGGCGATCCAGTTCCGGAGCGGTTGCTTCTCGGGCGGCTGCCACGGCAGTCGAGAGAAGGCGGACGGTAAGTACGAGTTGGTGAAGGAAGACGAGCTTGCCGGCGCGGTGGTCGTCGGCCTGCCGATGGACCAGACCCGCAAAGCGATCCACCAGAATCGCGCGTTCCTGATCACGTCGGCCCTGGTCACCGCCCTCATCGCGATGTATGGATCGGCGACGATCGTCCGATACGTCATCGTCAAGCCGCTCAAGCACTTGCGCGACGTCTCGGACGCCATCGCCGCGGGCAAGCTGAACATCAGGGCTCACATCCAGACGGGTGACGATTTCGAGGAGCTTTCGCACGCGTTCAACCGGATGCTCCACAACCTGGTGGCGATGCAGCAGGAGCTGCGGCAGGTCAACGGCGACCTGGACAAGAAGGTGGACGAGCTGGCGCAGGCAAACCTCGCCCTGTTCGAGATGAACCGGCTCAAGAGCGACTTCCTCGCCACGATGAGCCACGAACTGCGCACGCCCTTGAACTCGATCATCGGGTTTTCCGAGGTCCTCACCGGCAGCGACCACCTGCCCGAGCGCCAGAAGCGGTATGCGACGAACATCCAGTCGTCGGGCAAGATGCTGCTGGGCATGATCAACGACATCCTCGACCTAGCCAAGATCGAGAGCGGCAAGATGGAGGTCCGAACCGAGGACTTCTCGATCCGCGATGTCTGCGAAGCCTTGACGAGCCTGATGAGGCCGACCGCCGAGAAGAAGGAGATTGACCTGGAATGCAGGCTCGATGAGGCCATCCCCCTGCTCCGGCAAGACCCTGGCAAGATCCGCCAGATCATCTACAACCTGCTCTCCAACGCGGTGAAGTTCACGCCCGAAGGGGGCAAGGTCACGATGAAGGTGGCCGTCGAGGGGCGCTCGGTCGTCCTCTCGGTGGCCGACACCGGCATCGGGATCGCCGAGGAAGACCGCGAGAAGATCTTCGAGAAGTTCCGCCAGGTCAGCGGGCCGGACGGGCCGAGCTCGATCCTGACCCGCGAGCACCAGGGAACCGGCCTGGGCCTATCAATCGTCCGCGAGCTGGCCAGGCTGCTGGGCGGAGATGTCCACCTGGAAAGCAGGCTCGGCCACGGCAGCATCTTCACGGTGCGGATCCCGCTGCAACTGCCCGGGAATCGGCGGTTCGAGGTCAACGTCTCCGACGAGCGGATCGACCTCTCGAAGGCCCGTCGGATCGAGCCCAGGGTGCCGACCCTTCCCGTCCTTCAAGCCTCGCACGTCCCCACCGGAGTGGTCGGCCCGGTGCCGCCGCCGCCGCGACGCTCGCTGCTCGACCCGTTCTCGCTCCGGCCGAAATCCTAGACGCAAGTCGTTTGGCCACGGCAAGCTGCGAGGCGCCGGGTTCGTTTCGTAAAACGGGTTTTCGATGGGCCCGGGTTCGTTTCGTCTTCTCGCCATGGTCGGGTCTTGGCTTCGTTTCGCATCGACACGTCGGGCCCTCTGAAGGCGGGGCGAAACACTTGCCGTGCGATTGCGGGCCTGCTATGCCTTCTGTCAGATGACAGCAGGTCGCGCGGCGTCCGTCGGAGTTCCGAATTGAGAAAGAGCCTGGTTCCAGTAGGGACATGCTCCGTGGTGGGAGAACGTCCCTACTGGAAACCATCCTTCGGGCGATCGAATCTCTCCCTACTTTCGGAAAGAATTTCCGAAAACCTCGCTCAACGTCCCGTTCGTGTGGTGTCGGGGCATCATTCAGGGCGAAGGAGAACATTCAGGCCCGGTTCCTGGATGTGGTCTCGGGATCGCAGGACTTCGAAGCGTGGCAACTGCCATGTTGGTCGGGGCTGACGTAGGATGATCTAAGGGATGGGACGGGCCGGTCGGCCGGGTCCGGTTGGATCAGGGATGGGAGGATTTGGCGATGGGTAGCGTGGCTTGGGTTGCGGGACGTGCGTGTCGTTTGGTCGGGGTGATGGGTGCGGTGCTGGCGGCCTGCTGGTGGTGCGGTGGGGCGGAAGACGACCCGACGGCTGCGGCCCGGAATCGGATGGTGGAGCGGCACCTGGTGGAGCGCGGGATCAAGGATCCGGCGGTCTTGAAGGCGTTCAGGACAGTCCCCAGGCACAAGTATCTCCCACCGGACACCCGGCGGCAGGCTTATGACGACGAGTCGATTCCGATCGGCGAGGGGCAGACGATTACCCCGCCTTACGACGTTGCGTTCATGACCGAGGCGCTGGAGCCCAAGCCGACGGACAAGGTTTATGAGGTGGGGACCGGCTCGGGCTATCAGGCGTCGATCCTCTCCAGGTGCGTCAAGGAGGTCTACTCCGTCGAGATCCACAAGGCGCTTGGGGACCGCGCGGCGAAGGTGATCAAGGAGGTGGGATACGACAACATCCACACCAGGGTGGGCGACGGGTATCTGGGCTGGCCCGAGGCGGCTCCGTTCGACGCGATCATCGTGACGTGCGCCCCAGAAAAGATCCCGCCCCCGCTGGTCGAGCAGCTCAAGGAAGGGGGCCGGCTGGTCATCCCACTTGGGTCACGGTTCGACCAGGTGGTCCACCTGATGGTCAAGCGGGACGGCAAATTGAGCGATAAGATCCTGAAGCCCACACTGTTCGTGCCCATGACCGGCCGTGCCCAGCGCGAGGCGGCCGAGGAGCGACGGCAGGCGAAGGCCAAATCGGCCGGCAAGGTCGACAAGGACAAGGCCGCGGGCAAAGGGACCGGGACGGAGGCGAAGAAGCCGTGATCGCACAGACCCAGGGTCTCGCCCGTTTGATGTCGCAATTGAGGAGCGTCGCGCTGGCACTGGCTGCCTGCGTCCCCGCGTCCGTCTTCGCCCAGGAAGACGATCTGATCGTGCGCCAGGGCCCGCCGGCGCGCGATAGCCTCGAGGTGGACAGCAACGGCGACGGCGTGCCGGACGGCTGGTACAACCTCCGCGACGGCGCGATGGCCCCCGGCGGGATCAACGGCAAGACGTGCATCCGGTTCGAAAACCGCAAGCCAGGCCGTCCCGCGCGGATCAGCCGGGCCTTTGGGGTCGACGGCCGCACGACCGAGGCGATCGTGATGGGCCTCTGGATCCGACTACCCGAGGCGCCCCGCTCCGGCGAGCGCGTGGGCGACGACCCGGCCCTGATCGTCGACTTCCTGGGCGATGGACTTCGCACGGTCGGCCGGGGGAGCATGGGCCCATGGACCGGCAAGAACGTCGGGGCGAAGTGGGCGCGGGTAGTGAAGCGGATCCCGGTCCCGCCCGAGACGCTCGACGTGATCTTCTCCGTCGGCCTCCTGGGCGCGACGGGCGTCCTGGAAATGGACGATCTGACCGTCGAGTTGATCCCACGCGGAGGTCAGCCGACGACCAACCTGGTGCCCAACGGCGACTTCGAGCTGGGGTCGCCCGAGCCCTCGGGTTGGGTCGTCGAGAAGGGTGCGAGGCGCTCCTACCCGGGGGACAAGTCGACCGCGGCGCTCGAGCTCCCGGAGGCGGGCGCGCGGGCCCTGGTGCCCTTGGCATTGCCGGTTGATCAATTCGGGTCGCTGGAATTGTCGGTCCGTTCGAAGGGGACGAGGCTCAGGGGTTCCGGCGGCGTGGGAGCCATCTTCTTCTTCGTCGACGCCGATGGCCGGCCGATCCCGATCGGAGATCGGCCGATCCTGACGTTCGGCGGGACCTATGACTGGCGAACCGACAAGACGCGTGTGAACGTGCCGAAAGGGACGCGGCGGGCGGTACTCCAGTTCGAGAAGCTCGACGGCCAGGGGACGCTCAAGCTCGACGACGTGACGGTCACGGCCGGGCCCGACCCCCAGGCTGGGACATGGACCCCGGACCATGCCGGGACCGACACGAAGGGCTGGGAACCGGTCGAGGGGTCGTCGGGAATCGAGCCGGGCTCGGCCCTGGATGCGTCGGCATTGCTCGATGCGCCGGCGGGCAAGCATGGGTTCGTGAAGGTCGACAAGGGTCGGCTGCACTTCGCCGACGGCGGCCGGGCCCGGTTCTTCGGGGTCACGCTACTGCCGCCGACCGCCTTCCTGGAAGCCAAACAGGCCGACGACCTGGCCGATCGGCTGGCGCGGATGGGCGTGAACCTGGTCCGGCTGGGCGACTTGGACGCTGCCTACGGGCCCGGGCAGAGCCTGATCGATGACAATCGCGACGACACCCTTTCGATGGACACCGTGGCGCTCGCAAGGCTCGACCACTTGATCGCGGCGCTGAAAAAGCGCGGGATCTACCTAGCGATTGAGCTGCATTCGTCGAGGCGGTTCCGCGAAGGAGACAATCTTGGACGGCTGGGCGTGCTCCCCCCGGGTGGCGGCCCGGCGGCGGCCTTCGATCCGGAGATCGGCAAGCGAATACGCGAGTTCGCGAAGGCGCTTGTTGGCCATATGAACCCGGAAACCGGGCTCGCGCTGAAGAACGACCCCGCGTTCGCCTGGCTGACCATCGCCGGGGAACTCTCGCTGTTCGACCTGATCGACGACCCCGGCCAGCTCAACGCCGGGGCGTTGGCGTCGTTGCGAGAGCACCTGAAGGGGGTCGGCGCCTCGGGTCGCCGAGGCTGGCAGGCCCTCGAGAATGCGACCTGGCCGTCGATTGCCCGCGACCTTCGAGGCGCAGGCGTGCGGGTGCCGATCGCCGGCGTTTCGCACTGGCGGCGTGAGCCCGAGTTCCTCGCGACCTTGATGGCCCCCGGCCTGGACCTGGTGGACGACCGGCTGTACTGGGCCCCTTCCCTGGCGATGGATCCCGACCGGCGCTCGTTCGTGCTGTCCACCGAAGGCGGCCTCGCGGCGATGGACGGCAAGCGGAAGGACGATCATCCTTATGTGATCGGCCAGTGGTGCGACCAGACGAACGGGGCATGGGCTCAAGCCTTCGAAGGGGCCGAGCTGCTGCTGGCCGCCCGGACGATGGCGGCCAAGGACTGGGACGCGATGGCCCGACGAGGCATCTTCCTGCACCCGAAGGTCTGGGGCTCGGCCTCGCCTGGGACCGGCGGTGCCGAGGACATCTACCGGATTCCCGAGGCACTGAACGCCAACCCGCAGGTCTACGACCTCTGGCCGCACGCCGCGACCCTGGCCCTGCGCCGGCCGAAGGGAGATCAGGCCGTGAGCGGAACGGTGCCGGGTTGGGATGCGCAATCGGGCCGAATCCTGATCGATACGCCGCACACGCAGGGGGTTGCCGGCTGGCCAGGCGGGCTGTCCGCGTCTTGCGAGTCGATCGCGGTGAGCGTCGAGAACACCTATGCGTCGGTGGTCGCGTCGTCGCTGGGCGACGCCCCGATCGCCGAGGCGAAGCGGCTGCTCGTGACGGCCGTCGGCCGGGTCGAGCCGACCGGGATGACCTTCGCCGATGAGAGCCGCCGCGACCTGGCCAGCCCCGGAACGCCCCCCCTGCTTGCCGAGCCGATCCGTGGGAGCGTGACCTGGAACCGCAAGGGAGCGGTGAAGGCCTATGCGCTGGACGCGACCGGCAAGCGTGCGGCCGAGGTGAAGCTGGACGCGGGCAGCGACGGGCCGAGACTACGGCTGGACGGCAATCCTGGTACCCGGCACTGGGAACTGATCGCCGATTGATCCGATTTGATTTGATTCGACTGGGCACGAGGGGCGCGACCATGCGGACGATCGTCACCGGCGGGGCCGGATTCATCGGCTCGACCCTCGTCGACCGCCTGCTCGCCGATGGCGGCGAGGTGGTGGCGCTCGACAATTTCGACGGGTTCTATGCCGAGGCGACCAAGCGCCGAAACCTGTCCGCCGCGATGGGCCACGAACGTTTCCGCCTGATCCAGGGCGACATCCGCGACAAGCCGCTGATGGACAAGATCTTCGATGAGATCAGGCCCGACGCGGTCGTCCACCTCGCCGCCAGGGCCGGCGTGCGCCCGAGCATCGAGCAGCCCTCGCTGTACGCCGACGTGAACGTGACCGGGACGGTGAACCTCCTCGAGGCCGCATCACGCCTCTCGACCCTCCCCAAATTCGTCTACGCGTCCAGCTCCAGCGTCTACGGCGACCGCGACAACGCCCCCTTCCGCGAGAGCGACTCAGTCGACAACCCGGTCAGCCCCTACGCCGCAACCAAGAAAGCCTGCGAACTACTCGCCCACACCTTCCACCACCTCCACGCCTTGCCCACCACCGGACTCCGCTTCTTCACCGCCTACGGACCCCGCAACCGACCCGACCTGGCCATCGCCAAGTTCACCGCCCTCATCGAGCGGGGCGAACCCGTCCCCATGTTCGGCGACGGATCGACCAAACGCGACTACACCTTCGTCGAGGACATCGTCGACGGCGTCGTCCGCGCGATCGAAGAATGCTCGGGCTACCACATTTATAATCTTGGGAACACCAATCCGGTGGCCCTCTCGGAGATGATCGCGACCATCGGCCGCGCCGTCGGCCGAGAGCCGATCATCGAACGAAAGCCCGAGCAGCCTGGCGACGTGCGGATGACGTGCGCGGATATTAGCCGGGCCGCCGCAGATCTTGGATATTCGCCGTCAACCGTGTTTGCAGAGGGCATTCGTCGGTATGTCGATTGGTGCAGATCTGAATGCTGAGCGTAGTCTCTGTCATCAACCTGACGGGGTAAACCGGGGTTCTTTCGTGGCAAGAGCGTTGGATTCCAAGTTAAGGTAAGCAACGATGTCGAAAGCCGCTTTGGACCTGTTTGGTAAGTTGCTCATGGAACATGTTCGTGACCAGACGATCCAACAGTTGAAGATGATCGAAGATGGACGAATGAAAGGAGAGGAATCCGTAAATATCCATGCTCGCCTGTCGCAAATGTCTCCGAGCGATCGAGAATTCGCGATGACTCTCGTGTCAGAAAGCGTCGATCGAACTATTCACAATCTCCTTTGGCTGCTCGAGCAAGAAGAAGACCTGAGGGTCTCCATTGAACTTGGCGACCAGACAGTGTCCGACCTGAGAGAGATCTCCGATGGACTGTGCGGGGAGCTTTATTCGGACGAGGGTTGGATCGCTCGGTTCAGTCATGAATGATGTGGATTTCAATGTTGACCGTGGTCAGGCCGAGCCTCTCGACGTCTCGCAGGGCTGATGAGACCGCGGCCCGAATCGTCGCGGCCTTGCGGCAGAAGTTGACGTAGATGCGTCCGTCCCGGAGAGTCGGGGCGGCGTCATGCATTGTTCCAACGATGAGGATCTCGGCGATTTCCCGGAAGGCGGCCTTCGTCCCCGCCTTCGGAAAACCCCCGAGCGTCAGCGTGAATTCGTGGTCGATCCGCGACGGAGTCGCCATCGGCTTCTTCCTCGCTCAGATCCCACCCAGGACCCGCGCACGCCCCACCCGAGAGATGGCGACGAGGAAGGCGGCGGTTCGGAGGCTGACGGACTTTTTCTTGGCGGTCTCGTAGACCTTGTCGAAGCTCTCGACCATCCGGGTTTCCTGCTCGCGTTGGATCTGTTCGAGGGGCCAGCGGAAGTGCTGGAGGTTCTGGACCCACTCGAAGTAGCTGACGATGACGCCGCCGGCGTTGGCGAGGATGTCGGGGACGACAGTGATGCCTCGCTCGTGGAAGACGTCGTCGGCCTCGGGCCAGGTGGGGCCGTTGGCGGCCTCGACGATCATGGTGGCCTTGACCTCTCGGGCGAGCTTGGCGTCGAAGACTCCGCCGAGGGCGGCCGGGATGAGGACGTCGACGGGCATGGTCAGGAGGTCGTGGTTGGAGCCGGCCTTGGCTCCTCCGAAGCCGATGACCTTGCGATGGGCGGCGACGTGGGCGTCGAGGGCGGGGATGTCGATACCTTGCGGGTTGAGCAGGGCGCCGAAGGCGTCGGAGACGGCGACGATCTTGCCTCCCATCCGGTGGAGGAAGCGCGCCGCGAAGCTGCCGACGTTGCCGTAGCCCTGGAGGGCGAAGGAGGTGCCGGCGACCTCGCGGTCTTCGCGCTTGAGGGCCTCTCGGCAGATGAGGGCGACCCCGTAGCCGGTTGCGGCCTCTCGGCCGGCCGAGCCGTGGTACTCGACCGGCTTGCCGGTGACGACGGCGGGATGGAACCCGTGGAACTTGCTGTATTCGTTCATGATCCAGGCCATCACCTGGCCGTCGGTGCCGACGTCGGGGGCCGGGATGTCCTTGTCGGGGCCGATGAAGTCGTGGATCTGCTGGGTGAACCGGCGCGTGACGCGCTCGAGTTCGCCGCGCGAGAGTTTCGAAGGGTCGCAGTTGATGCCCCCCTTGGCCCCGCCGTAGGGGAGATCGACGACGGCCGTCTTCCAGGTCATCAAGCTGGCGAGCGAACGGGCCTCGTCGACGTCGACGTGGGGATGGTAGCGGAGCCCCCCCTTGAACGGCCCGCGTGCGTTGTCGTGCTGGACGCGGTAGCCGATGAAGTTGCCGATCTGGCCTGAGTCCATCTCGATGGCGACCTCGACGCGCAGCTCGCGGTCGGGGACGATGAGCATGGTGCGGGTGTTGTCGGAGAGGTCGAGCAGCCTGGCCGCTCGGTCGAAATAGAGGTTCGTGGCCTCGAAGGCTTGCATCGGGCGGTTGATCTCCGTATCAAGTGATCGTGGGAGCGGCGCAACCGCAACGGGGTGCGATGGCCTCGGCGCCGCCCACAGATCCTACCGGACCACGACGCACACCCGCAACGCGCGGGTGGCCCGTCCCAATGCCGACACCACGCGAGCCCGCCGACTTATGCGTCCCTGGCACCTCGCCGAGTTAAACTACCAGGCCGTGAAGGACGCCCCCCCCTTCGAGGTGGCCGTCCTGCCGCTGGGAGCCACCGAGCCCCACAACCTGCACCTTCCCTATGGGACCGACACCTATCAGGTGGACGCGGTGGCCGACCTGGCCTGCGAAAGGGCCCACGCGAAGGGCGCCAGGGTGCTGCGGCTGCCGACGATCCCGTTCGGCACCGAGACCAACCAGATGCGGTTCCCGCTGGCGATCAACCTCGACCCGTCGACGGTCGCGCGCGTGATCGTCGACGTGGTGGACTCGCTGGCCGTGCACGGGATCCGCAAGTGCCTCCTGCTCAACGGGCACGGGGGGAATGACCTGAAGTGGGTCTTGCGCGAGCAATTCTCGAAGTCACCTGTGCACCTGTTCCTGTGCAACTGGTGGCGGGCCGCCAAGGGGAAGGACTCGGAGATCTTCGAAGACCCGGGCGACCACGCCGGTGAGATGGAGACGAGCATGATGCTGGCGCACGCGCCGGCCCTGGTCTTCAGCGAGCAGGCCGACGCCGGGACGATGGCGGCGACGCGGTTCGAGGCGGTGAACAATGGCTGGGTGGACATCACCCGCCCCTGGCACCTCTTGACGACGAACAGCGGGGCCGGCGACCCTCGGCCCGCGTCGGCGGAGAAGGGCCGGGCGATGACGGAGGTGGTCGTCGGCCGGCTTGCGGATTTCCTGATCGAGCTGTCGGCCTCGCCGGCGGACGAACGATTCCCTTATTGAGGCGAGATGCGCTTGCTCAAAGTGATAATGTCAAGGCACTCGATGGTTCAACATGGCCTGGCATCGGCATGCGTTCTGGCAGGATTTAGCGGCTGCGGCGACGCGGCTGCCCCCGCGCCCAAGGTCGAAAGCGTGGTTAAAAAGGCCGCGGAATTCGACTATCCGGTTGTGGGAATCGTCAGGGCAGTTGACCCCGCGACGCTCGGCGTGACGATCAAGCACGAGGCGATCGATGGGTACATGCCCTCGATGACGATGCCGTTCCGGGTCCGCGACAAGGCCCTGCTGGACGACGTGCAGGTGGGTGACAAGGTCGCCGGGACGCTCGCGGTGAAGGGGGACGACTCCTTCCTGACGAAGCTCGAAGTGACCGAGATGGCCCCACCGCCCACCATGACCCTGAACCTGGGCAAGGGCGGGGCGACGCTGAAGGCGACCCCCGCGCGGCTCGAAATCGGGCAGGAAGTCCCCGATTTCGCGTTGACGACTCAGGAGGGGAAGCCGCTGAGGCTGTCGGAGTTGCGCGGGAAGGTGGTGGTGCTGACGTTTATCTACACGAGATGCCCGCTGCCGAACTTCTGCCCGGCGATGGATCGGCGATTCTCGGCGCTTGCATCTCTGGTCGGCGCGGTCTCGGGCCGTGCTGAGAAGGTCAGGCTGCTGTCGATAAGCTTCGACCCCGAGCACGACACGCCCGAGGTGCTGTCCAAGCACGCGAAATTGCAGGGCGCCGCGCCTCCGCTCTGGACCTTCGCGGTCGCCCAGCACGAGGAACTGTCGAAGGTTGCCGCCCCCTTGGGCCTGATGTATGGGCCGACGAAAGACGAGATCATCCATAACTTGACGACGGCGGTCATCGGCCCCGACGGCCGGCTAGCCCGCCTGGACGTGGGTGGCACGGCCAACGAATGGACCGCCCCCGAGATGCTCAAGACGGTCGCGAGCCTGCTGCCCTAGAGGCCGTCGCATGGAGGAATCGGGCCGTCTCGGAAGGCCCTCACGCCCCAAAGATCGACTCATGAGGGACCATGACGTCTGAAAGGTCTTAGACCATTGACCATTTAGAAGATTGATATTGTCTATTCCACGACGCGTGCTAGATTGGAAGTAGCTAACCGCCACCGATGCATGGACTGTCCACAGAAGACGGCCGGCACGTCGGCGGTGTGCCGGGCCACGAGACTCTCGCGTGTCCCCGGCGCGGACATTGCTTGTCCTACCGATCGACGAGATGGAATGTACGCCCGGGACCGACCTCCGCATGATCGACACCCGCCGATGATGACGACGTCCCGGAACCAGGAGCCTCACGCGATGCCCCCGACCAAGGCCGCCGCCAAGCAAGCCCAGCCCGCACCGGTCGCCGCACCCAAGGCGGCCGCCAAGGCCGCCACACCGAAGGCCGCCGCGCCGGCCCCGGCCCCCGCCGTCAAGGCCGCCCCCAAGAAGGCCCCCGCCATCAAGGCGTCCGTGAAGAAGGCCAAGGCGACCGCCGAGGCCCAAAGCCTGCAGAAGGCCCGGCGCGCCTCCACCTTGCTGAAGCACGTCAGCGACCCGACCCGCCTTCAGGTCATCCTGATCCTGTCCGAAGGTGAGCAGCATGTCGGCGCGCTCTGCGACCGCCTGAGCCAGAGCCAGCCGGCCGTCAGCCACCACCTGGCCCTGCTCCGCCACGGCGGCGTCATCGCCCCGCGCCGCTCGGGCAAGAACAACTTCTACAGCCTGACCGAGACCGGCAACGACCTCGCCGGCGTCGTCAAGACGCTGCTGGGCTGAGCCGAGAATCGCCCCCGACTCAGCGACGACGGCCCGCGCCCTCCGACCCCGGATGGACGCGGGCCGTTTGCATGCGCCCCTGGATTCCCGACCGTTGATCGGGACGAGACGACCTTGCCCGTGAGCCTCAGCGTCGTTTATCCTCCGGGCCTCTGTCCATGCGAACAGGAGGATGTGATGGCGACACATGCAAGCGGGCTATTCCTGGTGAAGCTCTCTCCGCAGGCGCCGGTCGAGGGTGTCGGCGACCCGGGAGTCGGCAGGCTCGCCATCGACAAGCAGTTCCAAGGCGACCTGGCGGCCACCAGCAAGGGCGAGATGCTGGCCCTCCGCACCGAACGCGGATCGGCCGGCTACGTCGCGATGGAGCGCGTCACGGGGACCTTGAGCGGGCGTGAAGGCAGCTTCGCGCTCCAGCACAGCGGGACGATGGATCGAGGGGTTCCACATCTGCTCGTGACTGTCGTGCCCGACTCGGGAACCGGCGAGCTTGCCGGGCTCGCCGGAGTGATGGCCATCGAAATCACGGACGACGCGCACTCATACCGCTTCGAGTACTCGTTGCCCGAGACCGCATAAGTCGATCAGGCGGCCTGCGCGGAGATTAATGATCGCGCAATGTACGCAAGATATGGCCGATCTGAAGATGGCAGATGGCCACGGCGCAGGCATCGGCGACGTCGTGCGGCTCGGGGAGCTGGTCGAGGCCCAGTTCGGTTCTGATGGCGTGCTGCATCTGGAGCTTGGGGGCCGCGCCGCTGCCGGTGAGCGTCGCCTTGATTCTCGATGCGGCATAGCCCGAGACGGGGATCCCCCGCAAGGCGGCGGCGAGCATGATCACGCCTCGCGCGTGTGCCATCAAGATGGCGGTGCGCGGGTGCCTGACGTGGCTGTGCACCTGCTCCAGCGCCATCGATTCGGGCGTGAACGCGTCGATAATCTCCAGGACGCCGTTATGTAGCACCGCCAGGCGTGCTGCCAGGGCGTCGGCACCGGCGGGCTTGCGAGGGCGGATCACCCCGGCCTCGACGACGAACGTCCCACTCCGGGACGGCTCGATGACGGCGTAGCCGGTGACGTTCAGCCCAGGGTCGATGCCCAGGACTCGGCGGGGGTGAGCATGCGGGGTCGTGTCATCCATGTCGGCTCGCGCGGAAGTCAACATCGTCGGGTCGCTCCCTTCCCTGGGATCGGCCGGCCGGCACCCGCGTCGGCCCGGGCCTACAACGGAGAGTGTAGCATCCGAGGGCGAGCCGTGGGAGACAAATGCTCAGGCCATGCGGGAGGCGAATCGAGCCGCCCGCATGGTCTTGAGGATCGTGTTCAGGAACCTCGCTCGATCTTCCAGCGCGTCCCCTCGGGACGGTCTTCGAGGACCACGCCGAGCTCGCCGAGGCGGTCTCGGATCGAGTCGGCGAGGCTGAAGTCCTTCTTGGCCCGGACTTGCTTTCGCAGGTCCATCAGCAAGTCGAGCAGGGCCGGCGTCAGGGTGTCGGCGGCGGCCTCGGCCCTGGCGGGCGGCTTGCCGAAGAGGCCGAGGAGCTGGCAGAGTTCCTTCAAGACCACGATCCCGGCGCGGAAGGTGGCCCTGGATGCGGACTCTCCGGCGGTCTCGAGCTTGTCGGCGTCGGCCTGACGATTCAGGGTGCGGACCAGCTCGAACAGCTCGCCGAGGGCCGCCCCCGTGTTGAAGTCGTCGTCCATCGCTTCGAGGAACTCGCGGCGGCGGTCGGACACCTCGGTAGAGACCTCGGGCCCAACCTCCCCTTCTCGGTTCGGCGCATCCAGGGTGTAGAACGACTCGCCGGTCATCCGTTCGAACCGTTCGAAGAGGTTGCGGAACGCCTGGAAGCTGCGTGCGACCTCGTCGAGCCGGGTCGGGCCGTAGTCGATCGGGCTCCGATAGTGGCTGGACAGGAGCAGGCCACGGATGGTGTCCGCGTCGTGCTTGGCCATCAGGTCGGCCATCAGGACGATCGTGTTGGGGTCGCTCTTGGAGATCTTCCGGCCTTCCTTGGTCAGCAGGCCGTTATGCATCCAGTAGGTGGCGAATTGCTGGCCGCTGAAGGACTCGGACTGTACGACCTCGTTCTCGTGGTGGGGGAAGACCAGGTCGATGCCGCCGCCGTGGATGTCGAAGTGCGGGCCGAGGAGCTTCATGCTCATGGCCGAGCATTCGATGTGCCAGCCCGGTCGGCCGGGCCCCCAGGGGCTTTCCCAGAAGGGCTCGCCCTCTTTGGAGGCCTTCCAGAGCGCGAAGTCGCCGGGGTGCCGCTTCAGGCTGCTGGGCTCGATCCGTGCGCCGGCCTCGAGGTCCTCGGGGTTACGATGGCTGAGCTTGCCGTACTCGGGGGCGCGGCTAACGTCGAAATAAACGTCTCCGCCCGACGCGTAGGCGAACCCCTTCTCGATGAGGCCCCGATTGATCTCGATGATCTCGGCGATGTGCTCGGTGGCGCGCGGCATGTGGTCGATGCCGTCGACGCCCAGGGAAGCCAGGCAATCGAGGTAGTCGCCGGTAATGCGCTCGGCGAGCTCCTTGACGCTAGTCCCTTCTTTCTTCGCCTGGACGATCAGCTTGTCGTCAACGTCGGTGATGTTGACGACCCAGGTCACCTTATATCCGCGATAGCTGAGGTATCGCTTGACGGTGTCGAAGATGACCGGCCCGACCATGTGACCGACGTGGCTCTTGGAGTAGACCGTCGGCCCGCAGACGTACATCCCGACCTCGCCGGGCACGACGGGCTGGAACGGTTCCTTGGCCTGGGTCAGCGTATTATAAAGGCGGAGCATGGGCGGTCGCTTCGGTTCGTGTCAGGTGCGTTAAAGGTCGTCCGATCCGGCGGGGGCGGGCGAATCACGCGAACGAGAGAGGTCAAACAGGCAAGAAGGCGACCGCGGGGGGGTGCGCGGGTGGCGGGTCACGCCCTCGCCGGAGCATCTGAGTATCCATCGCGGCGCGTGCGGCTTCAACATGAAGCGGTTGGCGCGGGGGTCGCCTGGGCGTCGATCGCCGAGGGGATCAGCAGGACGACGGCCTCGCACGAGATGGCCTCGCCGCGGCCGATCGGGCCGACCAGCTCTCCGGTCTTGGCCTTCACGCTCACGGCCGACGGGTCGAGGCCGAGCAGCCGAGCGATGTTGGCGCGGATGGCGGGCTTGTGAGTCAGGAGCTTCGGCCGCTGGGCGTGCACGGTCAGGTCGAGATTCGAGGGACGCCACCCGGCGCGTGCGACTCGGGCGACGACCTCGGCGAGCAGGACGCCGCTATCCAGGCCGGACCAGCGGGCGTCGGTGTCCGGATAATGCTCGCCGATGTCGCCGAGCGCCGACGCCCCGAGCAGGGCATCGGCCACGGCATGCAGCACGACATCGGCGTCGGAGTGACCCGCCAGCCCCAGCTCATGCTCGATCCGTATGCCGCCCAGGATCAGAGGCCGGTTGGCCTCGAGTCGATGCGTGTCGTGGCCGATGCCAATCCGCACTTCGTCCCCTTCATGATCGGTTGGGAGGAACCAAGCCCGCCCGTGCGCAGTCGAGTGCAACGCAAAGGATGGTATCCATTCGGCATTCCGAAGGCCATCCTTCCCGCATCTCGGGCCTGGAGGGCCTCCGCGGCAACCCTGGGCGAGAACGGGGCAATGGGCTGCCAAAATGACCAAGGATCAAGGTCAATTTCACGAAATGACAATGAACGAGCGAACACCCCTGGAGAATTTCTGAGGCGCAAGTTGGGAGAGGCGACCGACTTTAATGATTCGAAAAAAAGTTGTTCGATGTCGGCATGGCCCGTGCAATACTTAAATCTATCGCGGGTTAACGCGGTGGACGACGGGGCACGGGATGCCCGACTGTTCCAGCCGCACTCATGAGTTAACCCGCCGTCGATCGCCCGATGGGCGAACCAGGGAGGATGCCATGCTGGTCCTGAGCCGAAAGCTGAACGAACGGATTGTCATCGGCGACGACATCGTGATCACGGTGGTCAAGATCGACCGCAATCAGGTCCGCCTGGGCATCGAAGCCCCGCATCACGTCCCGGTCTTCCGTCAGGAGATCGCCCCGAACCATCACGATGGCGTTCTCGTGAAGCAGCCGGTGAGCATTCAGATCTGATCGACCTGTCCGCGGAGATTCAGATCCGCTCAACCGTTGACCTCGTCGCCAACCGGCCGAGGCGGAACGATAGCGGATGACGCCGCCGGGAACAAGGTGCGTCGGCGAGATTTGGCGGACGAGGGCCGAGGGCATTGGTCCCGATCGGCCCGCGGAATTTGTTGCCTGAGTGTGTCAGGGGCGTGCTAGCCTGGGACATCGGGCCCAGAATGCATCAATGGCCAAGGTCCGCCGGCCCGGCCGATTTCGCGACGGCCGAGACGCGGCAGCCCCGGGAGTCGCCCCATGCCCCAGTCGGATTATTCGCCGCTCCAAGTCGATCGCCGTGAGTTCTTGAAGTCGGGCACCCTGGCAACCGCGGCCCTGTCAGCCACCGCTGGACTGGCGTCGGCCGCCCCCCAGGCCCCGGGCATACCGAAGGTTGATCCGCTTCCCCCCCTGCCCAGGCGGACTCTGGGTAAGACGGGCGTCGACGTCACGCTCTTGAACCTGGGAACCTGGCGAAACCCCGGCCTCAACCGACTGCTCAGATTCGCCTACGCCAACGGCGTCAGATATTTCGACACCGCCGCCTCTTATGGCTCGGAACCCGGCATCGCGTCGTGGTTCAAGGCGATGCCCGAAGTCCGCAAGGACATCTTCCTGGTCACGAAGGACCACCCGCAGAAGGTGTCCGACCTGATCAAGACGCTTGATAAGCGGCTCGAGACGCTGCAAACCGACTACGTCGACCTCTATTTCTTGCATGGGATCGGCGGATCGAACCCCGTCGACCTCCCCAAGAGCAAGGAATTCCGCGAGACGGTCGAGGCGATCAAGAAGTCGGGCAAGGCAAAGTTCGTCGGCTTCTCATGCCACGACGCGAAGCGTGCGCAGTATTTGAAGTCGGCCGCCGAGGGTGGGTTCATCGACGCGATCATGGTCCAGTACACCCCCTGGCTGGACAAGGACGATGACCTGAATCGGTCGCTCGACGCCTGCCACAAGGCGGGCATCGGCCTGATCTCGATGAAGCAGGTCGCCGGACAGGGTGCGGGCCTCGACGACAAGATCGACCCGCTCGCCGAGGTCGTCCGTCGCACGCCGATGCTCAAGGAAAAGGGCCTGACCCCTTACCAGGGGCTGCTGCACGCGATCTGGTCGGACGAGCGGATTGCGACCTCGTGCGTGTCAATGCGCTCGATCGAGCAGATCCGCGAGAACGTCCAGGCCGCGCGGTCGTTCACCAAGCCTCTGACAAAGGCCGAAATTCATCAGCTACGAGACGGTTTCCTGGCCGTGGGCCCGACCCTGTGCGCCGACTGCGACGGGCGTTGCGGCCGCGCGGCCGGGACCGAGGCCTCGCTGGGCGACTTGACCCGGCTCCTGACCTACCACGACCACCACGGCTTCCGCGGAGAGGCCAAGCGGCTCTACTCCGAGTTACCCAACGCCGACCGAGACTGGTCGGGAGCCGACCTGGAGGCCGCCCGCGCGGCCTGCCCGAACGGCCTGAACTTCGCGAAGTTGCTGCCGCGAGTCGATCGCTGCCTGTCATGAATTGAGCCCTCGAGATCGGTGGCCGCCCGGTCCACCGATCTCGCAGGACTGCCGGCCCTTGGCAAAGCGGGCCGGGTCGGTTAAGCTGGGACTCTTTCCCATCGCCTCGGAGGCGACCCAAGGGAATGATCGATGGGCTGTGCGAGCCTCCGCCCTCGGCGTCGGGTTCGCGTGACCTTTCTGTCTGGTTGAGATTGCATTGTTGGCGGGAGGTTCGGGCCGTGGTGAAGCTCAGGGTTCGGGCGGGCGAGTCGATCCAGGAAGCGGTCCGCCGCTTCCGCAAGCTCTGCGAGCGGAGCGGCCTGCGCAAAGAGATGCGCCGCAAGGCGTATTATGAAAAGCCCAGCGAGCGTCGTCGCCGCGAGGAGCTGAAGCGTCTGCGAAAGGCCCGTCAGGCGATCCGCGTCTGATCGTTGGTCATCGAACGAAACGCACAGCCGACCTGAGCGGTTTCCTTGCGGACTCGATGAAATGAGCATGCGACGAGACGCCATCCAACGGGGCGTTTCCGTCGCATTGTTCGTCACCTTCGCGTCGAGTTCACGAGATTCTTGCGACCGGCGAATTGCCGGGTATGATACTCCTGATCGAAATCGAACGATTCGGGGACGTAGCTCAATTGGGAGAGCGCCTGGTTTGCAACCAGGAGGTTAGGGGTTCGATCCCCCTCGTCTCCATTAGGTAGGGCAAGGGCTAACGGCGATCCGAGATCGCCAATATCGGTGCCGATCTGTGTGCAAAGTCGAGTTGGCATCTGCATCGTGCGACCACTTGAGGGTAGCCGATCCCCTCGGCTCGAGGGCCGCAGTTCGTTCCCCTCTCGACTGATTGGGTACCGCGCTGACGATCCGAGTACTTTGTCGCCCAGCAGGTAACGCCGCCCCTGCTCCAACAGTCAAGCTCTGGTCAGCCGAAGCTTGGTGGCAAACCGCGTTTCCTCGGGGCGACTGGCCCATTTTCTCCGATCAGCGTCGCTGACTGAGATGACGCCCGAGTCATGTGCTCGCTGCGAGCGAGCCGTGCCCTGATCCGGCGGGCGACCGAGTCGAATCGGTGCCTCCATGCCGGGACTTTTACGCCGGTCACTGCAAACCGGTGCGAGCCATCGTGAGCTTCCGAGTTGGCGGCTCCATGGCCAGAAGATCACGCCGAAGCTCTCGTTCACTCGATCGGATCCGCCCTCCACGCCCTGGATTGCTCGCTCGTGACGGCTCGCCTATCCTGTGACGAGACTTCGTTCGAGGCCTGATCCATCCCGAGGGCATGATGATGACGCGGATTCTTCGACGATACGCGGCTCAGTCGAGCGTCTTCACTCTCCTCGTTTGGACATTCCTTCTCACTGCGGCTCGTGCTGACGAGCCCGCCTTCCTCTCCATCTTCAACGGGAAGGACCTGACCGGCTGGCGCGCGGGCACGACGCCGTTGTCCGGAAGAACAGCGACTGAGGACGGCCGCTTCGCGGTCAAGGACGGCATCCTCGTCATCACCGGATCGAAGGACTCGCCTCCCAAGATGGCCGAGATCGACACGGTGGATTCGTATGACGGCGACTTCACCCTCCGCCTGGAATTCCGCGCCTCCAGGGACGCCAACAGCGGCCTTCACCTGCGGGACAAGGCCTTCGCGCATCAGTTCCAGATCCGCGACTATCCCCGAGTCGGCCCGTACAAGACGCTGAAGTCTTACAAGGCCGACGACTGGAACGCGATCGAGGTGGTCGTCACCGGCACCAGGGCTCGCTGCACCTGCAACGGCGAGGTGCTGGAAGAGGCCCTCGAAGTCCCCGCCAACGGACCGCTCTCGCTGCAATCCGAGACCAACGTGGTCGAGTACCGAAATCTCCGGATCAAGCGGGAGTCGCGTGCACAGGAAGTCAAACGCGACATCCCATATGCAACCCCGGCGCACGAACGCCAGATGCTTGACGTTTACTCACCGGCACATGCGAAGAACCTGCCGGTTGTCTTCTGGATTCACGGCGGCGGCTGGCAGGCCGGCGATAAGTCGGACGTCCAGGTCAAGCCGCAGGCGTTCATGGACAAGGGGTTCGTCTTCGTCTCCACCGGGTACCGACTCCTGCCGCATGTCGACATGGGGACCATCGTGCGCGACATCGCCACGTCGATCCGCTGGGTGCACGACCATATCTCCGACTACGGAGGCGACCCGCAGCGCGTTTTCGTCATGGGTCATTCCGCCGGTGCGCAACTCGCCGCGCTGGTCTGCACCGATGATCGATATTTGAAGGCCGAGGGGCTGTCGCTTGAGATGATCAAAGGGTGCGTCCCCGTCGATGGCGACACCTACGACGTGCCGGCCATCATCGAGACAGCCGAGACCCGTCGTCGGGTCCATGGCCAGCCGCAAGCGACGTTTGGCCACCGCGAGAAGTTCGGCAACGATCCGGCGAAGCATCGCGACTTCTCCGCCGTTTCGCATGTTGCCAAGGAGAAAGGCATCCCTCCCTTCTTGATCATGCATGTCGCCGAGAATCCCGACACGAGCGTGCAGGCGCAGGCCCTTGCGAGCGTGCTCAAGAACTCGGGCGTCTCGGTCAGTGTCTTCGGTGCCCGGGAATCGACCCACAATAAGCTCAACGCGGATCTCGGCGTGCCCGACGATCCTGGCACGATCGCGTTGTTCGGATTCGTCGGCGAAGCCTTGAAGCGGTGATCGCCTCGCGACGCAACCTCGGCTCCGTCGTAATCATGGTCCGACGATCCCTGTCCGGCCCCGGTACTGGTACGCCCACGATCCCCCGACGCCCGGCTCCAGACTGATGAACCCCACGTGGCCGGGCGTTCGTACCGGGAACGGTGGGCGGCCGCATCGACGAGATCTCAAGGTCACGAGTCACCAGTTTCCGGTCATCGTCTCTGGTTTAACTTGCTCGAGTGCGATTCGAAGACCTCGAAACAAGGCAGGCCCCTCCGCGAATTCGTCGGCGTGACGAACCAACGAGCCTTGCATCGATCGTGAACGGAAGGGAGTCCCTGATCGTCTCCGGGGTTGGTGGGCGGGATCCGAACTGTTGTCTGACACTCGTGTTGGCGATATGTTTAACGAGAGGCCACCCGATTCTCTGCCTCGCCCCACCCCTTGCCCGCCCGGGAGCCCACCATGGTGCCGCCCCGCCTTATGCACTTGGCCGTCCTGATGGCCCTGCTCAACCCCGCTAGTACCCTTGCCGGCGAGACATCGGCTGTGGCCCCGACGTTCGAGGCGACGGTCCGGCCGATCCTGAAGGCTCACTGCTTCCATTGCCACGGCGAGGAGGCGAAGCCGAAAGGTGGACTCGACCTGCGATGGGTCCGCGCGATGGTCGTCGGTGGGGAATCTGGTCCCGCGGTGGAATCCGGCCGACTTGATGAAAGCCAGATCTGGGAACGAGTCAACGCCGACGAGATGCCCCCGGGCGACAAGAAGTTGTCGGCCCGAGAGAAGGCCGCGCTCGCAGAATGGATCGTCGCCGGGATTCCCACCGCGCGACCCGAGCCCGAAACCCTACCGCCCCCCGGTCCAGTCCTGACCGACGAGGAACGCGAGTTCTGGTCGTTCCGCCCGATCACACGCGCCGAGGTGCCGCAAGTCACCCAATCCAAGGCCGTCCGCAACCCGATCGACGCCTTCCTCCTCAACCGCCTGGAGAAAGACGGGCTCGCGTTCGCCCCCGAGGCCGATAAGGCCACCTTGATGCGCCGGGCTAGCTTCGACCTGACGGGTTTGCCCCCCAAGCCCGAGGACGTGGAAGCCTTCCTTGCCGACACAACGCCCGATGCCTACGACCGGATGGTCGACCGGTTGCTGATGAGCCCCCAATATGGAGAGCGCTGGGCACGGCACTGGCTGGACGTTGTGGGCTACTCCGACAGCGACGGCGAGCCGAGCCAGGACACCGTCCGGCCCTACGCCTACCACTATCGCGACTATCTCATTCGCGCCCTGAACGGCGACCGCCCCTGGGATGTCTTGATCCGAGAGCAACTGGCCGGCGACGAGATGCTGATCCCGCCGTACCAGGACCTGACGGCCGAGGATCGCAGTCGCCTGATCGCCACCGGGTTCCTCCGAATGGTGCCCGACACCACCTCCGAGCCGGGCGTCGACGCCGACATCGCCCGAAATGAAGTGGTGGCCGACGCGATCAAAGTCGTCTCGTCCTCCCTGCTCGGCCTGACCGTCGGCTGCGCCCAGTGCCATTCCCATCGATATGACCCGATCACTCACGATGATTATTACCGGTTCCGGGCAATCTTCGACCCGGCGTACAACGTCAGCCAATGGCGGACGCCGACCCAACGGCTGGTCTCGCTCTGGTCGGCCGACGATCGTGCCAAGGCTGCCGAGGTTGATGCCAGGGCCAAGATGGTGGAGGCTGAACGGACAAAGAAGGTCGAGGAACTGGTTGGCCAGGTTCTCAAACGCGAGATGGACGAATTGCCGGAAGACCTCAGACCCAAGAGTCGCGAGGCCCTCAATGCCCCGGAGACGCAGCGGACCGACGAGCAGAAGGAACTCCTGAAGGCCCATCCAAGATTGCTGGTCAACGCGGGAAACGTGAGCCTGTACGACGGCAAGACCTTCGGTGAGATCACCGCCGAGTTCGACAAGAAGGCCGCCGAAGCACGCCTCGGTCGACCGGCTGAGGCCTACGTTCACGCGACGACCGAAGTCCCAAACTCGGCCCCACCCACGAGGCTGCAAGTGCGGGGCGATCCGAAACAGCCCTCGCACGAGGTTGCGCCGGCGGAGTTGACCGTGCTAGCCGCCTCGACTGGCCCGGCGGAGATCCCCAACGATGACCCATCGCTGCCGACCACGGGCCGGAGGCTGGCGTATGCCCGTCGGCTCACCGATGGGAAGCATCCGCTGGTGGCCCGAGTGCTGGTCAATCGCGTCTGGATGCACCACTTCGGCCGGGGGATCGTCGCCACGCCGGCCGACTTCGGCACCCTCGGCGATCGTCCGTCCCATCCCGAGTTGCTCGACTGGCTGGCCGCAGACTTCATGGACGGAGGCTGGAGTCTCAAGCGTCTCCACCGACAGATCATGACGTCGACGGCCTATCGTCAGGCGTCGAGCCGGGCGGCGACATCCATCGCGAGCGACCCCGACAATCGCCTGCTCGGGAGGATGGCGGTCCAGAGATTGGAGGCCGAGGAGGTCCGGGACGCGATCCTCGCGGCCTCTGGCAAGCTCGATGAGACGATGTTCGGCCCGCCATTGCCGGTCGCACTCGACGAGGCGGGCCAGGTGCTCGTGGGGATGGACACCCGAGATACCGCGGGCCGCCAGCGCGGCAAGCCGGGCTCGCTCGGGGGGTCCGAGTTCCGCCGGAGCCTCTACATCCAGGTCCGGCGGAGCCTGCCCTTGAGCTTCTCCGAAGCCTTCGACATGCCGACGCTCACGCCCAATTGCGAGCGGCGGGCCAGCTCGACGGTGGCGACGCAGTCTCTCGCTCTGATGAACAACGAATTCGTGATCGAGCAATCCCTGGCCTTCGCCGACCGGGTGATCCGACTCGCCGGGGCCGACCCGGCGGCGCGGGTGGATCGGGCCTGGTGGATCGCGCTGGGGCACGGGCCCACGGCCGAGCAGAAGGCCGATGCCGTCGGCTTCCTGGCCGAGCAGGAGGCCGATCTCTCCGCCCGTTCGACGCCGCCTCCCGCCCCGAAAGACGGTCCAGCTCCCCCTGCTCCCGATCACGGGCGAGCCGCGCTGGCGACGCTGGGGCAGGCTCTGTTCGGATCGAACGCGTTCCTTTATGTCGATTGACCGAGTCGAGTCCGAGACCGCGGAGTCCGAATCGTGGCCCATCCGCTCGAGCCGTGCTCGCACGTCACCCGTCGACATCTCCTGGCCCAGCAGGGAATGAGCCTGGGCGGCCTCGCCCTGACCTGGCTCCTCCACCGCGACGGGCTGGCCCTGGCCGCCGACAAGGCCGCCGGCCCCCGAAAGCCGGACCTGGAAAAGCCGACCTTTGACCTCCGGCCCAAGACCCCGCCGCGCCAGGCGCGAGCCAGGGCGATGATCTCCCTGTTCATGCAGGGCGGGCCCAGCCACCTCGACCTGTTCGACCCCAAGCCCGAACTCCAGAAGAGCGACGGCAAGACCTTCACCGGCGAGATCAGTCGCGACAACGCGGGAGAGGCCAGCGCCCGGTTGCTCGCCTCCCCCTGGAAGTTCATCCCGCGGGGCGATTGCGGGATGGCCCTGAGCGAACTCCTCCCCGGCCTTGGCTCGGTCGCCGATGATATTTGCCTGGTCCGCTCGATGCAGACCGGCGTCAACAATCACGGCCAGTCGATCAACGCGCTCAATACCGGGCGGATCACAGCGGGCAGGCCGGTCGTCGGCTCCTGGCTCACCTACGCGCTCGGGTCGGAGAGCGACAACCTGCCGGCTTATTGCGTGCTGAGCGACCCGGGCGGCGTTCCCGTTCTTGGGGTCGACAACTGGTCGAGCGGCTGGCTGCCTGGGATCTATCAAGGCACTGTGATCCGCCCTCGCGAGCCGAGGATCCTCAACCTCGATCCGCCGCCAGGCCTCGACGGCACGGTCCAGGCCCGGTCACTCCGGCTCCTCGATCGGATCAACCGCGACCACCTGTCAGAGCACGCCGGCAACCATGATCTGGCCGCCCGGATCTCCAGCTACGAACTGGCGGCCCGGATGCAGTACGCAGCCCGCGAGGCGCTCGACGTGTCGGGCGAGAGCGCCGAGACCAAGCGGTTGTACGGCCTTGAACACGACGACACCCGCGAATATGGGACCCGCTGCTTGATCGCAAGGCGTCTCGTCGAACGCGGGGTGCGCTACGTCCAGGTCTGTACCGGCAACCAGGACTGGGACCACCACGGCGGGATCGCCAAGGGCCTGCCCCAGATGTGCCGCAAGGTCGATGGCCCCTCGGCCGCCCTGGTCGCCGACCTCAAGCGGATCGGTCTGCTTGACACCACCGTGGTCGCCTGGGGCGGCGAGATGGGCCGGCTGCCGGTCGTGCAGAACGAGAAGAACGTCGGTCGAGACCACAACACGCATGGCTTCAGCATGTGGCTGGCCGGCGGCGGCTTCAAGGGAGGTCACACCCACGGTGCCACCGATGAACTCGGCCTCAAGGCCGTGGAGGACGTGGTGACTCACAGCAACTACCACGCGACCCTCCTCCGCCTGTTCGGCCTCGACCATCAGACGCTCGCCTTCGCTCGCCCCGGCGGGGACGGCTCGCTCGTGGACGGTCAGCCGGCGAAGGTGGTCGACGACCTCTTGGCCTGACTCGTTGGCGACTCCTCGGCGACCATGGGCCGGGCCTGGAGCCCGGTCGCGTCGCCGTTCGTTTGCAGCGATCGACGGGGCAATTCTCGGCGATATCGGCGGCGTGGCGGATCAGAACGAATCGTTCGAAACGCGCAATTCCTCCTTCCCATCCGGACTCACCCCATGAACCTCCGTCCCTTAGGCCTCGCCGCCGGCCTGGCCCTGACCTTCAGCATGCTGTCCAATGCCCGCGCCGTGGAAGGGACCGAGCCGCCGAAGGGTTTCGTCGCCCTGTTCAATGGCAAGGACATGACGGGCTGGCACGGGATGCCCCACTTCGACCCCCGCAAGCTCGCCGCGATGACCGACGAGGAACGGTCCAGGCAGATCGCCGTGTGGACCGAGGACGCCAGGAAACACTGGACGGTTGAGGGGGGCGAACTGGTCAATGACGGCCACGGCGCTTACCTGACAACCGACAAGGAGTTCGGCGACATCGAGCTCCTCATCGACTACAAGACCGTCGCCAAGGCCGACAGCGGCATCTACCTCCGCGGTACTCCTCAGGTTCAGATCTGGGACGCGACCCCCGGCGGGCCCAGTAAGGCCATCGGGTCGGAAAAGGGCTCGGGCGGCCTGTTCAACAACAGTCCCGGAACTCCTGGCCGCGACCCCCTCGTCGTGGCCGACAAGCCGTTTGGTGAGTGGAACCACCTGCGGATCATCCAGATCGGGGCGAGGACGACGGTTTACCTGAACGACACGCTGGTCGTCGACCATGCCACCATGGAGAACTATTGGGATCGCTCCGCTCCCCTGCTGGCGCGGGGCGTGATCCAGCTCCAGACCCACGGCGCCGAGATCCGCTGGCGCAACCTCTTCCTCCGCGAGATCCCCGCCGTTGAGGCGAACACAATCCTCTCCGCAGCCGGCGCGAAGGCCTTCACCCCCATCTTCGACGGCAAGTCGGTCGACGGCTGGGCTGGCGCGGTCCAGAACTATGAAGTCGTCGACGGCCTGATTCGCTGCAAGCCCGGTAAGGGCGGCGTGCTCTACCATCCCAAGGAGCTTTCCAACTTCGTGGCGCGGGTCGAGTTCAAGGTGCCGGCCGGCGGCAATAACGGCCTGGCAATCCGATACCCCGGCCATGGGAACACCTCATCCACCGGCATGTGCGAGCTTCAAATCCTCGATGACACGGCCGACCAATACGCCAAGCTCGACCCTCGCCAGTACAACGGCTCGATCTACGGGATGGTCGCCGCCAGGCGAGGCTATCTGCGACCGGTGGGCGAGTGGAACTTCCAGGAAGTCACGGTCAATGGGCCGAGGATCAAGGTCGAGCTGAACGGGACGGTGATCGTCGATGCCGATGTCAGCAAGATCACCGAGTTCAAGAGCGGAACTCCCCACCCGGGCAAGGACCGCACATCGGGCTATTTCGGCTTCGCAGGGCACAACGACCCCGTGGCATTCCGCAACGTCCTGATCAAGCCGCTGGATTGATCGACATCGTCCATCAGCCCGCTCCGGCGGCCTTGAGCGACCTTGCCCATGTCTGTCGTGCTCAACGTCAGGTTCCCGCTGATCGAGCGGGCAACCGTGCGGAGACCAGGCCGGTCCCTGGGAGGAATGGACAATGGCGCGTGGATTCCGGTGGCTGGGAATGGCAACCGTCTCGACCTTCATGGTCTTCCTCCCCTCGGCGGCCCGCGCGCAAGCGGAGCGATCGGAAGTCCCGAAGCATCAAGATCCGGTGATCCAAGGCGTCCAGGACCACATCGACCGGCTCTGCGAGTCGCATGACGCACGGCTCGCGAAGATCGACGGCCCTGAGACGCTCACACGCGAACTCACACGGGCCCGGGCGCGATTCCTTTCGCTGCTGGACCTCGACCTGGACACACCTCGCCGTCCTCCCGCGGTGACTCCGGCTGGAGTCTTGGATTTCCCGGAGTACCGCGTCGAGAAGCTGATCATCGAGGCCGCGCCGGGGGTGCCCGTCCCCTGCAATCTCTATGTGCCGAAGTCGGGACCGACGCGTAAGCCGACCTTACTCTCTCCGCACGGCCACAGTGGACGCGACCGGCCCATCTACCAGAACGCCTATCAGCGATTCGCCAAGGCGGGTTTCATCGTCCTGGCCAAGGACGGCTGGGGCAAGCAGGAGCGGCGGGGCACCGGGCACGGCGAGGCGGGGGGTCAGCTCGCACTGACGGGCACCGAGTTGCTGGCGCTGGAAGTATTTGACAACATCCGCTGCCTGGACTACCTGCTGACCCGGCCCGACGTAGACGGCGAGCGACTGGGCATGGCCGGCATCTCCGGAGGGGGAAGCCAGACACTTTATACGATGGCGGTCGAGCCGAGGCTCAAGGCCGCGTCCCCCACCTGTGCCGTGACGACCTTCCGCGCAGACCTGGCCGATACCACGATGTGCGTCTGCGAGCTGGCCCATGACATCCTCACCGTGGGCGACCACGGACTTTTCCTGGCGATGGCCTATCCAAGGCCTCTCCTTGTGGTCAACGGCACGAGGGACCCAATCTTTCCGGTGGCGGGAGCCCGATCGGCCTTTGCCCAGGCGAAGCGGCTCTACGCGGCGGATGGCCGGGAAGAGGCCGTTGAGTTTGCTGAATTCGACGCCCCGCACGAGTGGACCGACGCGATGATCGACCGGCAGATCGGTTGGTTCCGGCGTCAGTTCGGTCTGACCGAGCTAGCGAGCCTGCCCCCCGGCGATGGTCCCCGAGACGCCGACCTCTTCGGCTGCTACGCAGACGGCGACCTCCCCGAGGGCTCGCTGACCCTCTCGGACCTCAATCGATCACGATTACGAAGTGCGGGGGCGGGCAGTGACACGGCCGCTCGAGGGCGGATGCTCGAGGCCGACCGCGAGCGGCTCGCGTCAACGATCCGTCGCCGCTGGTCCGGCGAACCCTCCCTGCCCTCGCGCATCGAGCGTCGGGACCTCGGCCCGGACCCGAGGAGCGGTGGCCCCCGCGAGCGGCTTTCCTGGACCTCGGGCCTGGGCGGGGACGTCACGGCCGTCGTCACTCGACCGGCCGGAGGAGATGAGGTAGGGCAGGTCGTCATTCACCTCGAGGATCGGGACCGACCCGAGCCACAGCTCGAACGTCTCTACTGGGACGACCGAGTGAAGGATCACGCCGTTCTGGTCACGCTTGCGTACACCGGCGCGGCTCTCGACGCGAACCGCGAGGGGCAGCTCGGATCGGCGCTGACGGCCTCGGGCCGTTCGCTGCTCGCCGAGCGAGCCCGCGATCTGTCGGTCGCATTGCTCGTCCTGCGCGACCGTGGGTTCGTCACGGATCAACGACGGGTGTCGCTGGTCGCTCACGGGTTCGACGGCGTACTTCTCCTGGCCTCGGCTCCACTGTTGCCGCCGGGGGTCTGCCTGGTGCTCGACCGGACTTCGCTTTCCTACATCGCCGGTGCAGAGACTGACTTCGCGACCTGTCGCCTGATCGCCCCGCCCTATCACTGGTCCATTCTTCCCGGCCTCGGGAATGACCACGACCTGGTCGAACTCCTGGATCTCGCCCATCCCAGGCGAGTCTTGCTGACCCACCCGCTCGACGCGGCCCAGCGAACCCTTGGCCTCAACGAACTCGCCGTTCTTCTTGGTCAGCTGACTCGCACGGACCGGTCGCACGTCGAGGCCATGACCTGTGAGCGGACGAGAGCCGAGGTCCACCGTCGCATCACCGAGTTGGTCACCGCGTCCCCTTGAGTGGGATTGGACCTTGCAACCACCAGGAAGATGAAAACGGCGCGATTCGAGCATGCCGGGCGGCGTCAAGGAATTGGCGGCCGCCCGGAAACCTCGACAGGAGAGGGATCTCGCCGCCTTGTCGACGGGCCCTGCGGATGAGCGGAGTTCCAGCGTCGGCTACTGACCGCTCCCAGCCCGATCATCCTTGAGCCGGGGAGCGGCCCACTGTTCGTCGAAGAAACCGTCGCGGACGACATCTTCTCCCGATGGCCCGGACGGGTCGCTGCTGTGCTTGCCACGAACTTTGACGACGGCCCAGTCTCCCAGGCGGGGGAAGAGGAGGTAGTTCAGCGTGGCAAGTTCCTTCTCATGGAACGTATGCCCGCTGTTGAGGACCACATAGCGACCCGCGCCGAGCGGGTTCGGCTGGATCAGGACGGGCGAGTGACCGGCGGAGGGAACGCTCAGGCCGCCGATCGCGCACTCCTCACGCGTCCAGCGAATCGGCAGTTTGGGCAGCACACGAGCGATCCACGAGTTGCTCCCGGGGTCTCCGAAGAGGATCAGGTTGAACCGGCGGGCGTCGTCCTCGGTGACGGCGGTGTCGTCCTTGATCGGCAGTTCGCCGCGGAAATACTGACGCCACTCGTGAGAGAACCGTTTCATATTGGCTTCAGCCCACGCCTGCACGGCGGGGTCCCAGGGCGTGCCGGTGCCCCTGACGCAGAGGAACGGGGCAGTGAACGCGTCGTCGATCGGCCCCTGCAAACCGGGCCGCTTGCCGACCAGTTCCAGGCGGTCGAGCGCGCCCAGATAGGACCACCGGCCGCCTTCTTTGCCGAGGACGATGCCGGATCGCTCCGTACCATCTCGGTGATCTGGAACCTGGACCACCGCCCCCCCGACCCGGATCGTCTTCAATGCCGATGCCACCGGAGGCAGGATGGCGAAGCGGCTGACATTCTTCGGCTCCGCCAACTCGACCGTTCCGTTAATGCCGAACTTCGCATCAAGCTCGGCGCGGGCGTAGTGCTCGCCCATCCCGAGGACCTGGAGCCAGTCGCACCGGCTGTACTTGAGCGTCCAGGTGACGAACCGGACGTGCTCGCGGGGATGCACCCGCCCCTTGCCGATGATTTCGCCGATGCGTCGCATCTGCTCCGCGTGCGTGACGGAGTCGAGGACGTGGCCGGTCCCCGGGGAAATGATGTTGACCATCGGCAGCCCCTCCTTCGCCATCGCCCGGCCCATGATCTCGTGGGCCTGGAAGAAGACGTCCTTCTCGCCCATGCAGGCGATGCTCGGGACCATGCCCGCGTTGGCGGCGTAGTCGACCGAGTCGAGCATGTGGAGCATCTTTTCCTGGTCGGAAGGGAGCTTGCCGACTTCGACGAAGGTTGGCAGCGGGGTTTTCGAGAATTCATGCGTGTCGACGTAACCGCAATAGGGCCCCAGGGCCGCGAAACGGTCGGGGTGTTTGAGCCCGAGGTGCCAGGCCCCGGAGGCCCCCATCGACATTCCTCGCAGGACGATCTTGTCCCGGTCCACGGCGTAGTTCCGGCAGGTCGCCTCGATCGCCTCGAATACGTCGGATTCGCCGGCCCAGCGATAGCCGTTCTCGACCCGGCCGAGCGGGTGCAACTCGATGTAGTCGCAGTCGGGGGCGTTTGCGCCGAGTTCGTTCCCTTCCACTTCGTCGAAGCGGGCCATGAAGCGTAGTTCGCTCATGCCCACGGGTTTGCTGCTGCCGTGGAGCACCACGTCGAGCCGGATGGGCCGAGTCCGATCGTAACTTGCGGGCACGATGACGGCATAAGGCTGGACCGATCCGTCCACCGCCGAGACGAAGCCGCGAACAACCTTCCCCTTCCTCACTGTCCAGGGCGCCTGGCCAGCCTCGAGCGAGGCGAGCCGACCCTGGCACCTCTCGAGGGCTGTCTTCAAGAGCGTCTGGTCGGCCGTCGTGAAGGTCGTGTCGTATCTCAGCCCCCAGGCGATGCCCTTGGCGAACACCTCCGCATCGGCCAGGCGATCTCGCTGATCCTTCTGCCCCTCGCCTCTCCGCAAGGCATCAAGCCGTCGCGTCAAGTCGTGGAGTCGTCGTTCCAACGTCTGGCGATCTTCCGTACCAAGGTTGGGCTCGTCGGCACCGACCGCCTGGACAACGAACATGATGAGAAACGCGGCGGAAATCGGAAATCGGTGTGCGATCCTCAAGAGAACTTCCCCCACCGCTGAAATGAGTTCGACATCGCGTCCCGCACCCCGACGTGCATCCTGGCCGGCGTCGGACGGCTTAGCGCCGCCGCTTGACCGACTCCTTGCGAAAGTTCTTCATCCGCTGTCTTGCGAAGATTTCGGGGAGGTCATCTGTGGATCGGAGGCTCGTGAGGTCCTGGTCCTTCTTGACCAGGGCGACGTATCCGTCGCACATCTCGTCGTTCACGCTGTGGCCCCATCGGACGAGCTTCGGCGGCCGATTGGGGTTGCGCGGATGCGGCGAATTGTCGAAGTGGGCGACCACCTTGAGGACCGAGCCCTTGCGCATGGTGAGGGGCTCTTGGAAGAAGTACGCGCTCTGCCACGCCGGATCCCATTCAGGCACCCGGATCAGTTCCTGGGTGCGGCCATCGGCATGGGTGACGGCCATGCTCATGGACCGCCCGAGCAGGTGCATGTGGGGCGAGACGGCCAGGGCCTCAACATCGACGGGCACGTACCAGCTCGCTTCGACCTCGATGTCGGGGTCGCCCGGCGGGAGCCGAAAGTCGAGGTCCTTGGCCGAGTTCCAGTGGAGTGCCTGCTTGACCGGTTTGCGGGAGAAGTAAAGCCCGAGCCGAGTGCGATCGACCTCGGGCTTGCCGCTCGGGTGGTAATGGATCTGGAAGACCAAGTCGGCTGATCCCGACAGGAAGAGGCCGATCCCGGCCGGAAGGTGGCTTGCCTCGTGCCCGGCGCTCCAGAATCCGAGCACTTCGGACGATTCGACTCCCGGCCCCGAGTATGAGGAATATCCCGGGCCCGAGTCGGCCTCGTCGATCTGCCTGGCTGAGCCTGCGGGGATGCTGTACGCGGTGATGTGATGGACCACGCGGCGATTGGCGGGCCGGAAGTCGATCGCGGAGAGGAAGACATCACGCGCGAGCTTCGAAGGGACGACGAAGCAGCGGTAGAGGTCGGGTCCTCCAGCGGGGATCGAGAATTCCTCAGCCGGCTCGAGCACGAGGTCGGGCGTCCCAAGCTTCCAGTCGTCGGCGAACTGGGGCGGAGGAGGCATGGTCGACAGGTCGCCCGGCGGGGCGCCCGCCGCGGACCAGTCAACCAGGATGGCAATCTGCTCGCGCGTGAGCGACGGGTCGTCCTTGAGTGGCGGGCCGACCCCGGGCTCGGGCATCCAGGGGGGCATCTTCCGACTTGACACGACTTCGGCGATGTCGGCGGCACGTTTCCGGGCCTGCTCGTAGGTTTCCAAGGCGAACGGCCCGACCCGGTCCGGGCGATGGCAGATCTGGCACTTCTCCTGGAGGATCTTCGCAACATCGCCGGCGAAGGTCGGCGGCTTGTCTCGGTGATCCGGCTCCCGGCCCGAGATCGGTGCCGAGATCAGGCAAGCGAACCAGGCTGCCAACACACCGAGCCGAGCTCGCGAGTGTGGCCCCAAGTTGATCGGAGGAAATGTGATGCGTCTCGTTGCCATCTAGCAACCCTCGAGCCGGGATTCCAGACCTGAGGCTTGAACTCGCCGCCCGGCTCATCCGAAAAGGCATTGGAACCGGACCGAACACCCGCGTCCACAAGATCGCCCTGGAAGTCGGGCCATTCGGCTCCCTGGGCCCTCGTCTGTTTCGCCAAGCCCCCATTCAACAGAGAATCGAGGGGGATACCGATGGCTACGGAACAACTCTCCGGTCGGGAAGCTTGAACGAAACAAAGCCGAGTCGCCCCACTTTCCCCCCCGAACGCTGGAAACTACTCCTCTATGTGCTCGACGACGCCGCGCGGCCCGGCACATTGCCGGGGGTGCGACGGAGACGAGCCTGCGGGTTAGTCGGATCAGTGTTTCGGAGCCGGAGCGTCGAGGGCCGGATTCGCGTCGAAGAACCCGTCGGGCTTGAGCTGGAAGCCGACGGAAGTGACCGGCATGACCGGCCAGTCCTCGATGCGTGGGATGTGAGTCTGTCCGAAGTTGTACCAGACGACGAGGTCGGTCGCGGCAACATTTCGGTCCGCTTTCGTCCACTTTCCCAGCCCCGAGTCCTCGGGGTTCTGGTTGGGATACTCGCCCGCCGGGTATCGCTCGTCGGCGCGGTACGGGGTGACCCAGACGTTGTTGGTCAGGAAGCCGGCACGCCTGAGCAAGGCCGACGAAGGAAGCGCGTACGGCAGGGTCGTCTCGCCCGGGCAGAGGCGGTAGCCGACCGGCCCTCCCATCCCATTCTTTTTCGTCTCGTTGACGAAACGCCAGAACCGTCCCGACAGAGGTGCCGTATTGCGTCGTGCTTCCATCTCCTTGGCTAGCGGGGTCGCCTCGGCGATGAATGCATTGCCGTAGGGGTTTTGCGGGCCTTCGGGGAGGCTTCGTGTGTTGACCTCCTGGGCCGTGTTGATCTCGCCGTCGACGTCCAGATCGAGTCTCGCGTTGAAGAAGTGCTGATGATTGGGCGCATTCAGGCCCGGCGAGACCTCGGTCCCGAACCCGGCCACCTCGCCCGGATGGAGGGCCTGGGTGTTCACGATCCCGGTGAGCTTCACCTCGAGCTGGATCGTCCCGTCCTGATAGAAGTACCAGTAGAACCCATAGTCATAATTGCCCACATTGGCGATCATCGAGACCGCCAGCCGGCGCGACCTGCGGACCTCGGACTGGCCGGTCCGCCAGTCCGTGTGCTTCCAGAGCATGCCCGAGTCCTCCTCGTGCACGCAGATCGCGTTCTTGATCGTCACAGGCCGCCCGAGATTGTCGGCCAGGTGTCCGTCGAAGTAGCGGATCGTCCCCAGGCAGTCGCAGCCCAGTTCCAGCGAGTTTGCCAGCATGCCGACGCCGTACTCGCCGAGGTCGAAGACACTCTTGCGATAGGCCGAAACCTTCGGATCTCCGTAGGGGACGACCATCTCGGCGATCGAACCGCGGAACATGATCGGCCGGCCGTCATAGGCGACCGTGTTGAGGACCAGGCCCTCGCGGGGGTTGAATCCGACGCGGAAGGCCCACTTCTGCCAGGAGACTTCCTGCCCCTTCACTTCGAAGCTCGGCCCATCGGGCTGCGAGACTTCCAGCGATTTCAGGCCGGTGCGAGGGGCGGGCAGCGCCTTGCCGCTCCAGTTGCCAGGCTTCTGCGGGATCGGCACGACGCCGTGGTCTTCGACCCGCACGACCTCTTTGCGGTTCAGGTCGATGACGGTCACGAGCCCCTCGATGGGGTGGGCATAGCCATTGTCGGCCTCGCCGTAGCGAATCCAGCTCAGCGACCGGACGATCCGCTTTCCCTTGTCTTCCTCGGGCTCATTTCCGTAATGCCCCGCCGACCAGGCGTCGACCATCACGAGCTTCGGGTCTTCGATCCCGCGTTTCTTGAGCGCCTCCAGGAACGCCGGGCTCTTCTTGGCCGCCTCCTCGCACTCCGCGAACTCGTCGAGCATGATGCCCGGCTGGATGCCCGGCGGCAGCGGCTCGAACCGACTGACCGACTTGCTCGTCAGATTCACGGTGGCCTCGTAGCCTCTCCCGCTCGCCCGGTCCAGCAGGACCAGGCACGCCTCACGGTTGATGCGACCGCCCCCGGGCGGCTTCTGAAGCAGGACCTTGGCGGGTTCCTTGAGCGAGATGCTCACGAACCGAAAGTCCTCGGAAATCGTCTTTTCACTGCGAAGCGTGGCGACCGCCAGGCGGATCTCGTCGGGGTCGAGCGGGTCGAGTGGATGTCGGTGCTCGACATCCGCCGCGACTTTCGGAGGGTTGTCCTCGGCAATCGAGGACGAATCGCCGACGAGCATAAGGGACGAGAGGAGGGCGGCCCCAGCCAAACGACCGAGGAGATTGCAGATGCCTGCCATGTCCATTTCCCTCGGAGAAGAGGACGATTCGACCGTGAAAACGGCCGGTCGCGTAATCGAAGTAGTGGTTCGCGATGAGCGAGTTGCGACCGGTCGGTGTCGTCGAGTGCCGCGCCCCGATGGGAGGTGAGACGTTCGAACGAAGGAGCGAACGGCCGTCGGTTGTCGCCCGTACCGGCCGGAGTCTTCGGACCCTCGACGCGTGAACCGTTGCAAGGATTCTGGAGGACGAGAACGCGCCGGCGGGCGGATGGGCGAGGTGCGACGCAACCGACGGAGAGGTAGGATTCTGGTCACGAGGCACGGCCCTCCCGGGAGGAGCACCGGGCTGCCGCATCGGGCGGAACAGGGGAATCATACGGGTAAGTCGCCCGCCGGCGATTGCTCAAAAGCGGCAGGATTTATTCCACGAACGTCTTCGATGACCGGGGAAACATGCGTGTTTCGCCGCCCCTCTCGCGACCATGTCGCCATCGATCATCGACTGCCGAGATCGGCTCGGTCGAAGCCAGGGTCCTCGTCGCCCGAGTTGGACGGGCCGACTTTGGAGCCTTTCCTGGCTCGCAATTCGGGCGAGGTCGCGGTGTCCCCCGACACCCTTCCTGCCCAAAGATCGTCAACGGATCGGCCAGGGCGTCTCGAATTGTGACGTCAGAGGAGAGCCGGAGGAAGGCTCCATCCAGCCCTCCCCTCCCCCGGACCCCTCAATCCAATCTTCACTTTGCCTTGCCGACCAGTTGTTTTTGCGTCGTCTGGCCGAAGCCGACGTTCGAGTCGAGGTCGAGGGTCAGTTCGTCTCCGTTGAACTTCAGGGTTGTTGTCACGACGAACGGGGTTTCATACAAGCAGATTTTTGCCTTGTACGTATCATCGGCGGTCCAGGCGCCGCTGGCGGCGCATGCCTGCTCGTGTGGAGCCATGAAGGCGGTCCGTCCCCTGGTCCAGGAGCCACGGCCGCAGGCAATCGTCCGCTCTTCGCCGTCGGTCCTGATGACGAGCGTCGCCCCATCGCCTTTGCCGTCATCGACCAGCTTGATCGATTCGATCTTCCTCTCGTTCTCGGGGAACGTATACGTCTTGCCGGACAATTTCCCGGGCGACTTCGAGCCGTCCTGCGGGCGCATCGAGAGTCCTTCGAGCCTGGCCTTGAGCTTCCCGACGAGTGCATCGTTCGCGGGCAAGGCCGAGGGCTTCATGGCCGGGAGGAGATGCTCCCAGACCAGGTCGAGCACCGACTGCATGTCTTTCAGGCCCGCGTTGATGGCGATCACCGCATCCTGCTCAGGCAGTACGACGCAGTATTGGCCGAATGCCCCGTCGCCACGGTAGGCGTTGTTGCGACTTCGCCAGAACTGGTAGCCGTAACCCTGGTCCCAGTCGCTCTTGGGATTGCTGCCATTGGACGTCTGCATCGCGGTGGCAGCGTCGACCCACGACTCGGGGACGAGCTGCTTGCCCTGCCAGACCCCTTTCTGGAGGAAGAGTTGGCCGAACTTGGCGATGTCTTCGGTCCGGACGCTCAGGCCATAGCCGCCAAGCGTGATGCCCTGCGGGCTTGTCCCCCAGGTCGGATTCTCGATGCCCAGCGGCTCGAAGATTCGGGGCTTCAGATAGTCCAGGACCGTCATGCCCGTCACCTTCTGGACGATGGCCGAGAGCATGTAAGTGGCCGAGGTGTTGTACAGGAAGTGGGTGCCCGGCTTGAACGGCACGGGCTGGGCCAGGAAGGCCTTCGTCCACGATTGATCGGGTTTCCGCGGGGGTTCTTCCTGCTGCCCGGTCGACATCCGCAGGAGATCGCTGACGCGCATCGCCTGGAGGTTCTTGCTGGGATCGGTCGGGGCATCCTCGGGAAAGAATTTCAAGACCTGATCGTCGACGCTCAACTTACCGTCGGCGATGGCCAGTCCCACGGCCGTTGAGGTGAAGCTCTTGCTCAGCGAGAAGAGCGAATGCGGGGTGGTCGAGTCATAGGGCGCCCACCATCCCTCGGACACCACCTGCCCGTGCCTGACGATGATGAGCCCGTGGAGCGAGTCGACCGACTTGTCCACGGCATCGACGAACGCGAGAATTCCCAGTGACGAGAGGCCCTGCGCCTCGGGACTGCTGCGTGGCAGGCCCGCGGAAGGCGGCCCGGCCCCAAGACCGAGTGCAACGCTACAAGCAACCAGCGCGGAGAAGAGGGAAGTCTTCATGGGGTCGATCCGGTTGTTGGTCAGGGGGTTCATCCTCGACCGACGAGGCCCTGCCCGTCGCCGGCCCGGCGCATCGGCGAACGCCGCGATGAGGGATCGCCCCCCGAGTTGACTCGGAGCCGAGCCGGCCTCGTGGGGCATTCCAAATCTCATTGGATGGGCCACCCTCGACCCAGTCAAGCACCAAACAGGCCTTTGCACGCGATCGCCCGAATCGGCGTTCAGGCCCAACACAGAGGGCCTGATGTCGCGAGCTAAATCCTCGCGGCACCAGGCCCGTCGAATGTTGTCCGTTCGCGTCAACGCTCAGCCGATGACCGCGGGGGCCGATGTGCTCGGAGTGAAATTGGTGTCCCCGAGATACAGGACGGTGTAGCTCATCCCCTTGGCGATATTGACGATCGGGACCGACCAGCGATAAGAGCCGCCGGAAAGGGTTGCGGTCCCTTGCACAACGCCGTCGAGCAGCACCGTGACGCTGCCGGTCGGGATGGCCGCGCTGGCCGAGCCCGGGTCGACCCGAGCCGAGAGCACCAAGCCCTCTGCGTAATGGCCGATCTCCACCTTCGTCGCGGTGGAGTCCTGGTTGACGACCACGTTCGCGGTGGCGCTGTTCTGGGGCGTGAACAAGGAGTCGCCGCTGTAGGTCGCCGTGATCGTGGGATTCCCCGCGGACAGCGACGAGGCCACGAACGTCCCTGCCCCGTCGACAAGCTTGACCAAGGCGATGGTCTTCCCGTTCTCGGCAAAGGTCACCGTCCCCGTTGGCACCGCCGTTCCGCTCGACGCGGAGGTCACTCCCACGTTGAAGGTAACCGGGCTCCCGAACGTGGTCGAGGCGGCCGATTGCGTCATCGTGACGTTGGCCCCGACGCGACTGGTGGACTGCGCCGTGCCGGCCGGTACCAGATAGTAAAGCTGGTTCGTGGAGAGGGAGGAACCGGAGGCGACGATCGTACCCGTCTGCGTGGTCGCGGATCCGGGCGTGAGAGTCACCGGGATCGCGTTCGCGGGCGTCCCAGGCGGGACCGTCGTCACCGTGACGGGCGTCACGACGACCGGCGCGGTTCCTGCGGCACCGGTAGGTGCGGATGCGACTGAGGTCGCCTTCGCACCGAGATTCTTCGTGGCATAGAGCTTGTCGAGAGCACCGACGCGGCCATCGGCGTTGATGTCGGCGACCGCGTTGTACTTCGAATCGCCGAGGTAGGCGCCGTACGCCGACTGGATGATTTGCAGGTCCGTCGGGTCGACCTGAAGGTCTCCATTCACATCGCCGGGCAAGAACGAATCCAGCGCGAAATCAACCGCCTGGGGGTCGACCCCCGCGACCGTCACGGCGTAATTGTCGGCCCCGGTTCGAGGGACCGAGACCTTGGTGAGAAAGGGGTTCCCTGTCGACCCGAGAAGAGTCCCCTTCACCAGGCCGGAGGCGACGACCCCGGTGACGACGGGGGTTGCAGACGTTGAGACCGCCGGCCTCGCCTTGAAGCCCAGGAAGACCGTCGAGGCATTCTTGCCCGCGCTGACAGACCCGGGAGCGAGTTGGAATGAGACCGAGGTTGTTTGGCCCGATGCCCCAACCTGGCCCGGGACCGAGAGGAACGGGGTGACGGTCGCGGTGCTTAGCACCTCGCGCCGCTCGAGCCCGTCGACCTTGAGTCGGATCGTTCGACCGCCGGAAGCTCGTCGCGGCCTTTCAGCCCGCTTCAGGCTCAGGACCGGTCCCATGCGGCCTGCGAACGACTTCATCCAATCCTTCATCACGACGTTCCCCCATCCTTGGTCGGAAAGACGCATCCTCCGGTCGGCAATCGAGATCAGGCCTCGGTCAGTGCGGACGACCAGGTTTCGATGATCTCAGGATCCGACCCTCGAATGCGATGGTTCCGGCGGTCGGGCGGCTCCGTCGACGGCCGATGACGCCTCCTAGCGTTTAAATCGGTTGATGCGGGGATGATCCTTAACCGCTTCCAAACCGTGAACGCTGCAAAGATGGGCGAGAAACATTGAAGTTCAGCCAGATCCTCCCGCTTCCGGATGTTTCGGTTCGAGAATGTCAAGAACGCTCGGAGCGAGGTCATTGTTCGGTTGAAAGACCCGGACACAACGAACGCGTCCAGGCCAAGAGCGATCGATGGTGATCGGGGAACCCTGCAAGATCAGAGATTCGCCAGCCGACCGGCGGAGTCACCGAATCGTTCGAGGACCCGGATCCCCATTCGGTCGGCCATGCTGAGATACAGGTTCGTGAGCGGCTCTGAGCCGTGGTTGACGTACCGTCCGGCATTGAGGGTGCCGCCCCCCCCGCCGGCCAAAATCACGGGCAGATTGTCGTGAGTGTGACGATTCGCGTCGGCGTTTCCACTGCCATAGACGACCATCGAGTTGCTGAGCAGAGGCGTCCCGTCGGCGTCCTTGGTCGCCTCCAACTTCTCCAGGAACCGGGCGAACTGGCCGACGTACCAGAGATCGATGTCGGCCACCTTGTCGATCCAATCGGTCCGATTCTGGTGGTGCGTCAGGTCGTGGTGCCCCTCGGAGATCCCGATGTGGTCGAACGAGCGGTTGCTGCCGTCGTGGGCAAGCATCAGGGTCGCGACTCGGGTCGAATCGGTCTGGAACGCCAGGATCAGGATGTCGAACATCAGCTGGACATAATTCGCATAGTCCGAGGGGACGCCGGCGGGAGTTTCTGCGGCCGGCTCCGGACCGTCTCCCAACCGTTCGGCCTTCTCGATCCGGGTCTCGATCTCGCGGACCCCGTCGAGATATTGACCCAGCTTCTCGCGGTCGCCCGAGCCGAGCCGGCGCTGCATCGCGCGGGCATCCTCCATGGCGAAGTCGAGAATGGATCGCTGCTCCTGGCGGCGCCGCTTCAGGCTGGCCTTTCTCTGCCCCGGCGACCCGCTGCCGAAGAGGCGTTCGAAGGCGAGGCGGGGGTTCGACTCGGCCGGGACCGGGGTGGTCGGCGAACTCCAAGAGAGGTTGTACTGGTAGGCGCACGAATAGCCCGAGTCGCAGGCCCCCGCCTTCCGGCTCGCCTCGCAGGCCAGTTCGAGAGAGGGGAACCGCGTCAGGTGGCCGATTTTTTGCGCCATGACCTGATCGATCGAGATTCCGGCCCGCACATCGGTCGCGCTCTTGTTGAGCCGGACACCGGTGAGGAATGTCCCGAGCCCGCGCGCATGGTCGCCGGCGCCGTCGGCCCGCCCCTCGGCCGTCTTGTGATTCAGGCCGCCCATCACCTGAATCTGGCCCTTGAACGACTCCAGAGGCGCAAGGGTCCGGCCAAGCTTGAACTCGGTCCCCTGCCCCTCCGGCCACCAGGAAGCCGGGATGGCTCCGTTCGGAAAATAGACGAACGCGGTCCGCATGGGCGATCCCGATGCCGCCGTCGCCAGGGCTGGCGAGCCATCCGCGGCCAGCAGACGCGTCGGCAGGGACGATGCGAACGCCGGCAACGCGATCGAGGCCCCCAGACCGCGTAGGAACAGGCGGCGGCTCGGGCCAGAGGAGGGAGACGGGGAGGTCGGGTCGAGTTCCCTGGTCATCGGATCGGCTCCTCAGCGGGTCGAGTCGGGAGCCCGGCGAGGTTGCCGGACCGGGACGTCTGCCGTGTCGATCGCGGTCTCGCGACGGCGCTTCTGGAAGGGGACGGAGTCGATAATTCCCGAGACCAGGGCGGAGGCACGCCCCTCTCCCGCCTCGATCCTCCCGACGATCGTGTCGACCGCCTGCACGTCGTAGGGCTCCAGCCCTCGCCCCAAGGCGTAGGTGAGCATTTTTTCGCTCAGGCATCGATAGAAGTCGAGGCTGTGCTTCTCGACAAGGATGCGTTTCAGGTCTCGAATATCGCGGAAGGGCTCGCCCGTGATGAGCTTGCCGGTCGCGTCAATCGGGACGGTTCGCTCATTGTCTCGCCATCGGCCGAGGGCATTGAAATTCTCGAGGGAAAGCCCGAGCGGGTCCATCCGCGAGTGGCACGAGGAGCATAACGGCATGCTCCGGTGGAGCACCATCGACTCTCGCAAGGTCGGGGTCCGGCCGGCGATCGCCTTGCCGGATTCCTCCAGCGAGGGGATGTTCGGCGGCGGAGGGGCGGGCGGAGAGCCCAGGATATTCTCGAGAATAAACAGCCCACGCTTCACCGGCGAGGTCCGGTCCGGGTTCGACGTCACTGCCAGGATTGTGCCCTGAGTCAGGACGCCGCCTCGGGGACTGCCCTCCGGCAGTTCGACACGCCGCAGCTCAACTCCCTTGATCCCCTCGATGCCATAATGGCGAGCGAGCCGCTCATTGAGGAACGTGTAATCGCCGTCGAGGAGATCCAGCAACGGCCGATCCTCGCGCACGACATGCTCGAACAGCATCTCGGTCTCGTGGCGCATGTCCTTGCGAAGGTCGGACGTGAGCTCGAACTCACGAAATCTGCGGAACGACTTCTGGAAGGCCTCCCGGGACTCTCTGAGCTCCTTCTTTTCTTCCTCGGATAATTCGCCTGGGGCCTTGCGGTTCAGGAGGCGAAAGCGGGCACGGAGGCGTTCGGCGCTCGGGTCGGGCGGCTCATCGCGTGCGGCAATCGCCGAGCCGTTGATGAGCACGGTCTCGATGTCGCGTGCCTGGAGCCACTGGCCGACGAAGTGGCGGCTGAATTCGCCAGAACGGGAGTCGGCGAGCATCCGAGCGACCTGTTGGCCTAAATTTTCACGCAGACGATGCTCGGCCGCCAGCCGGAAGAGCTCGTCGTCGGGCATCGTTGACCACAAGAAATACGACAATCTCGACGCCAGCTCATATTCTCCGACGAGCGGATATCGGCCGGGCGAGTCGGGATCGACATCCTCTTCGCGGAAGAGGAACCGCGGGGAGGTGAGCACCGCGGTCATGGCCTGCGAAACGCCCGCCTCGAACGTCTGTCCATCCAATTCCCAGGTCGCCTCCGCCATGTCGGCGAGTCGGTCTTTCGTCCGCTCGTCAACCGGTCGTCGGTAGGCCTTTTCCGCGAACCGACCCAGGATCTCGCGGGCGGAGGAATGACGGCCGGCCCCGTCTTCCGGCACCGTTCCCGGAAAGAATCGGGCGTAATTCGGAGGCTTGACGCCGAATCTCTCGCCTTGAGGGCCTTCCAGCGCGATCGACCTAAATCGTATCGCCAGGGCCCGGACTTGCTTCTTCTCGGGGGTAAGCGGCTGGATTTCGATCGACAGCTCATGCGGGCCGGCCGCCAATTCGCGGTCGAACTCGAGCCTCATCGTTCGCCCATCTCTCCGGCCGAATTCCTCCCGGTGCAGTTCCTCGGCATCAATCCGCACCAAAAGTCGGCACCGGTTTTCGTCGTTCATGCCGTCGACATATTTCTCGCTCACGGACATTTCGAGGAGCAGCCGGTATTGGCCGCCATGCTCCACTGCCATGTCAGCCTTGACAGTCGCCGCCTCGTAATACGAGAGAGAGAGATCTTTGGAGGCAGGCTCCGCAACGCCTTCGCGACGAAAGTCACGGCTGAGGATTTCTCGCCGGGCGACCACCTTCGAGGTCGAAGGAACCGCGCTGGCCACGATCGACTTCGCCGCGGCCAGGTACTTCTCGATCAGCAGGGGAGACAGCGTCAGCACGTCGCCGTTGTTGTCGAATCCGTGGCCGGAGTCGTCTGATGGGAACTCGGCGGTCGTGTCGAAATCCACGCCCATGAGGTCGCGGATCGTATTGCGATATTCCACCCGATTGAGCCGGTGGACCGTCAGGCGGCCCGGGTCGGGATGTTCCGGATCGATCCCAAATGCATCCAGCTTGATCCAGGATTCAAGCTGTCGACGTTCTTGAGCGGATGGCTGCGGCGAATCGCCCGGCGGCATCAGGCCGGAGCGGACGTTCTTCAGGACGGCCCACCATAGCTTCGAATCCCTGGGAGTCGCCGACTCCAGGTCAACGCCCCCCTTCTTGATCCCGTTGCCGTGGCACGCGAAGCAGTGATCCTCGAGAATCGGAAGGATCTGCTCCACGAACGACTCCGCCGCGGTCGCGAGGTTGCAGCCCCAGATTCCGAATGCGAGGAGCGTCGCCATCCTCGCGAGCATGCGGGAATGAGCAACACGGCAAATCTGTCGGATCGGATCTCGCAACGGTCACCTCGTCGGCCGATTCCGTCGGGCGAAACTCAGGCGGGGCGAAAGAGACGTCCTCGTGCCCGACCGGATTTCTGCGAAAAGAATTCTCGAAGGCCCGATGCATGGGCTGAGGCGGGCTGATCCCCTGAATCTTCGGTCAACCTGAGCTTGTCAGGATAACCTATGCGAAATCCTTCGGAGACTTCTTGCCGACAACCGGCGAAAATTAGGACAGGAACGGCGTTGCAGCGGATTTGGCGGCACGAATGCGAATCTCTTTGGTAGGGCAGTTGTCTCGATTTTTTCCGTGCGGGCGACGAGATTCAAGCCCTGCGGCGCGTTCCTCATCGAATTGATCGCGGACATACCGTCCTTAACGAACTTTGAGCAGTCAGGTCGTGTCATTCCCGGAGACCGAAGGCATTCCGGGCGAGGTCGTGAGCAAGTCGCGTCATTCAGGTCATCTCCAGGGTCGAATTATCGGGCGTCGATCCGCAGAGGCTGACACATCGAGTTGCCGAACTGGCAGAGGACGGTCGATGCTCCCCAAGCAAATTGCCGGCATTCCCATCCCGGATAGCTCGCTGACGACCGAGGCGACGGAGTTGGTGCGCGACAATGAGTCGGATCTGCTCTTCGATCATTCGTTGCGTGTCTACCTCTTTGGAGCGTTGCAGGGAAAGCGCCTCGGCCTGAGCTATGACGCCGAACTCCTCTATCTAGGCGCCATTTTCCATGACCTCGGCCTGACAGAAAAGTTTCGCAGCCCGGACGAGCGGTTCGAGGTCGACGGCGCCAACGCGGCAAAGCAATTCATGACGCGGCACGGACTGACCGAGGCCTCGATCGAGATCGTCTGGGACGCGATCGCCCTGCATACCACGCCGGGAATTCCTCGATGGAAGAAACCCGAAGTCGCCCTGGTCACGGCCGGCGTCGAGCTGGACGTCCTGGGCATGGGATACGAAGACATCGATGCGGACTCCCGACAGCAGGTCCTGGCGGCATTCCCGCGTGTGGACTTCAAACAGGGGATCGTCCGGGCGTTTGCCGACGGGATTGCCCACAAGCCCCAGACCGCCTTCGGCAATGTCAAGGCCGACGTGCTCGAGAAGCTCCTGCCGGGTTACGTACGCCCCAACTTCTGCGAGATGATCGCCGGGTCGCCATTCCGAACCTGAACGGGCCCGAGCGACTTCGCCCGGGGACGGGTGGCTCCATATGACTTCCTCCCGAGATCCGAGTGTCTCGGACCGACTTTCGATATTCACCCGCGGATTCGCTCCCCAATTCTTGACCTCTCCGGCCATCTCTGGTACTCTTCCCTTGCGCCGAGGAGTAACGGTTGCTCGCCAGGCTCATAACCTGGAGGCAGTGGGTTCAATTCCCGCCGGCGCAATTTCGATCCGATCTTCAAGGCCCAAGCGTTGACCAACGCTTGGGCCTTTTTCGTTTTCGAACGTTTCGCCCCACACGAGACGCCCGATGCATCAAAGCCTGGGGCGTTCGAGTCAGAAAGCTTCAGATCCAACATCAGGAAGAGACGTCACTTCGGACATTCTCGAGGTCGGCGTTTCGGAGTATTTCTTGACGTGCCCCCGATCCCTGGTACTATTCCTTTGCGTCGAGGAGTAACGGTTGCTCGCCAGGCTCATAACCTGGAGGCAGTGGGTTCAATTCCCGCCGGCGCAATTTCGATCCGATCTTCAAGGCCCAAGCGTTGACCAACGCTTGGGCCTTTTTCGTTTTCGAACGTTTCGCCCCACACGAGACGCCCGATGCATCAAAGCCTGGGGCGTTCGAGTCAGAAAGCTTCAGATCCAACATCAGGAAGAGACGTCACTTCGGACATTCTCGAGGTCGGCGTTTCGGAGTATTTCTTGACGTGCCCCCGATCCCTGGTACTATTCCTTTGCGTCGAGGAGTAACGGTTGCTCGCCAGGCTCATAACCTGGAGGCAGTGGGTTCAATTCCCGCCGGCGCAATGAGCGAGCGGGCCGTGCATTTCGATGCACGGCCCGTTTGCGTTTCGAAGACCTGCTACGAAAGCTCGATCAGGGAAAGGAATGACATCCGATGTTACTCCGACCCGAACTACTGCTCAGATGGATCCTAGCCTCCCTGCTTATGGCTTCGGTCTGTGACGCAACCGAGCCTCCCTCAGGCCTGATCACGATTACGGGCAAGGCGAGACTGCTCGAGTCACGCCTCAAAGAACTGGGAATCACGGCGGATGAGGACGCGATCGCCAAGCAGGTCGTCCTCGAACGCCCGAATGACCAGTATGAAGCGTTGCTACCCGACACGGCGAGTCGGGCCCTCATCCTCGACGCACGAATGCGCGATCGCGAGATCGAACTCATCGGCCGACGACACGCCGGGCTCCCCTTCCTCCAGGTCATGTCGTTTCGAGTCAAAGAAGAGGGACATTGGCGAACGCCCGAATATTATTGCGACATCTGCACAATTTCGGTACGATATCCACAGATTTGTCCGTGCTGTCAGGGGTCGATGGAGCTTCGGATGAAGCCCGAAGCTCCCTGACGAGAAGTTCACGCGACAGATTGCACGCCTCACTTCGCGACGATTGTGCAATCCAAGATTGAGATTGACGCCGAGGGCCGGGATGGTGACCTTGTGCGCCCCAAGGCACCCGCCGAGGTGACGCCGCCGTTGCCTTCGCCCGGACTGCCACCGATCTCGGGACGTTGGTCGGCGTGGAAGCCGGCGACTCCCTGCTCGAGAAGGTCACCGGCCAGGAGACCGTCATGGTCCCGGGTAACGTGCTGCTGCTCATCGTCGCGGGGTTCGCCGTCACTACGACGCTGCTCTCGATGGCCGCGCTCGCGTGGGTCATCCGCCCGCGTCGCACCGGCTCCATCGGCTCCCCCGACTACCTGCCGCCGCTGACGATCCTCAAGCCGCTCAAAGGGGTCGATGAAGGGCTCGAGGAGAATCTCCGGAGTTTCTTCCTGCTCGACTATCCCGAGTATCAGCTGCTCTTCGGCGTCGCCGACGAGGACGACCCGGCAATCCCCATCGTCAGGCAATTGCTGGATGAGTACCCTGGTCGCGATGCGAGCCTGATCGTCGGCAGCCCCGTCTTCGGGCTCAACCCGAAGGTGGAAAATCTGGCGGCCATGGATCGGTTCCGCAAGCACGCCGTCCTGCTCATCAGCGACTCCAACGTGCGTGCCCGGCCGAGCTATCTGCGCGAGACGGTCTGCTACCTGTCGGAGCCTGGAGTCGGGCTGGTCACCAACCTCTTCACCGGGGTGGGCGAACGGCAGTCCGGGGCGGCGATCGAGAACTTGCAGCTCAACGGCTTCATCGCCGGCGGAGTGGCGATGGCCTCGGTGTTCGGCCTGACGTGTGTCGTCGGCAAATCAATGCTCATGAAAGCCGAAGCCCTGAATGCCATCGGTGGCTTCGCTCGGGTTCGAAACCTGCTCGCCGAAGACCAGGTCATCGGGATGCGCGTTCGGCAGGCTGGCTACAAGGTCCGCCTGAGCCATCACGTCATCGATAACGTGAACTACGACCGAGACTTGCACTGGTTCCTCAACCGCCACTCTCGGTGGTACAAGATCCGCGCGAGACTCGCTTGGCCGGCGTTCATGATCGAGCCCGCGGCCAATCTCGCGGGAGTCGGCCTGATCTGGGCGCTCTCGGGCGAATCCGGACTGGCCTGGGGCGGATTGCTGGTACTGGTCGGCCTCGGTGTGGTCCGCGACTCGGTGCAGACTCGTTGGCTGCGTGGGACCTGGCCCAAGGCCCGGCACCTCTGGTTGAGTCCCGTGAAGGATCTGTTCCTGTTGCCGGTCTGGTTCGACGCGCTGGTTAACAAGCGAGTCGTCTGGCGTGGGCATCGGCTGATCATCGGGCGATTCACGCGGCTACGATTGGCCCGGGTCCCGCGAGTGGTTCGTCAGCGAGTCCGGCGAGTCGTCCGCTTCCGCGCACGGGGCGAGAGTCCTTCGATCTGATTGACAGGCCAACGACGGGGAACCCCCTTTCATGGACGATGATGCGGCCGACGCTCCACGATCTCGGAGCGGTTCTGATCAGGCCCTCGTCGCCGGGGACGACTCGATCGTCGATTCATTGTCACGGATTTCTTGCTCTGGTCGATTCCTGCTCGCATTCATCCTGGCATGTTTGGCCGGTGTGCCTTGCCGCGGCGATGCGCTGGATCGGATCCGATCGAGCGGTGAGCTGCGGTACGGCTGCGACCAGGAAGGGGGCGGCCCCTATGCTTATCCCGATCCCATAGACCCGAGCCGGGTCACGGGTTTTGAAGTCGAGTTGATGAGCCTGCTTGCAGGGGAGTTCGGCCCGACTCCGGTCCTCGTCCAGGGCCAGTGGGATACGCTGCTGCCAGTGTTGGAGACGGGCCGTGTCGACGTCGTCGTTAACGGCTACGAGTTGACTTCGCCTCGGCTCGACCAGTACCTGGCGACGCGGCCCTATTACCTCTTCCAGATGGAATTGATGGTCCCCCGCGGGGGACTCGTGCGGGGCTGGGAGAGCCTGAGAGTCGCGAGGCCAGACGGAGTTCGCTGGCGCGTGGGCGTTCTCGGTGGGTCGTCGGCCGAGACTTACGCGCGTGATCACGGCGGAGGGAGCGTCGAGGTCCTCTCGTTCAACGGCGCGACCGACGCGATGATGGCGGCCAAGAACGGGCAGATCGACGCGACGCTGCAAGACCTGCCCGCGGCGCGGTTCTACGCGCCCAATTATCCCGCGCTGGAAGTCGTCGGGCCGCCGCTGGGCGGAGGCTCTTACGTGATGTACTTGAGGCGCCAGGACGCCCCGCTCCGCGATCGACTCGACCGAGGACTGGCCCGCCTGATCCGCTCCGGCGAACTCAGGCGGCTCTACGAGAAATACGGGATCTGGACCGCGCTTCAGGAGGATCTCGCCAAGGCCGAGACCCCCGGTCAATCCGCCCGGAAAGCGACCGGTGACTCGGAGTCGGCGGCACACGAGACGAGCCGAGGCCTGGCCCTAATCTGGCGATACGGATCAACCTTGCTGAAGGCGTCCGCGATGACGGTGTTCCTCGCGGCGGCATCGATGCCTCTCGCGATCGCGATTGGCTTGGCCGTGGCTCTCGGCAGGCTCTACGGGCCGCCGCCCGCCCGTTGGATCCTCGCGACTTATGTCGAGCTCATTCGCGGGACGCCCTTGATGCTCCAGCTTTACGTCCTGTTCTTCCTGCTGCCGGAGCTGGACGTCTCGCTGCCGCCGATCATGGCGGGAATTGCCGGGCTGGCGATCAATTATTCGGCCTACGAGGCGGAGATTTACCGGGCCGGATTGCAGGCGATCCCCGGAGGCCAGATGGAGGCGGCACTGGCCCTGGGAATGACCAGGGCGCAGGGCCTGCGTCGGATCGTGATTCCTCAGGCGGTGCGGATGGTGATCCCGCCTGTGACCAATGACTTCATCGCGCTGTTCAAGGATACTTCGGTCTGCTCGGTCATCACCCTCGTGGAGTTGACGAAGCAATACTCGATCCTGGCGAACAGCACGGGTGGTGTCCTGGAATTCGCCGCCGCCTCGGCCTTGCTCTACCTGGGGATGAGCCTCCCGTTGTCCTGGCTCTCGCGCTGGTCCGAACGTCGTCTCTCGGGCGAGCAATCCGAGCGGAGGTCTCCCGCATGATCGAGGTCCGCGGTCTGATCAAGCGGCACGGGGCGTCGGACGTGCTCCGAGGCGTCGACTTGCGGGTGGAGCGAGGCGAGGTGGCAGCGATCGTCGGCCCTTCCGGCGGGGGGAAGAGCACGTTCTTGCGCTGCCTTAACGGCCTCGAGTCGATTGAAGGGGGCCGAATCGAGATCGACGGCCAGGTCCTGACCTCGACGATGACGGCGAAGGTTCGGGAGACGACCTTGCTCTCGATCAGGCGGCGCGTGGGTATGGTCTTCCAGGCGTTCAACCTGTTCTCGCACCAGACGGCGCTCCAGAATGTGGCCGAGGGTCCTCGATCGGTCCTCGGCCTGCCCAGACTCGAGGCCGAGGAGCTGGCCCGGACACTTCTGGCCAGGGTCGGGCTGGCGGACAAGGTCGAGTCCAGGCCCGGGCAGCTTTCCGGAGGCCAGCAGCAGCGGGTTGCGATTGCCCGAGCACTGGCGATGCAACCCGTGGCGATCCTGTTCGATGAGCCGACCAGCGCGCTTGATCCGCGCATGGCCGGTGAGGTCCTGGCCGTGATCAATGACCTGGCCCGCGACGGCCTGACGATGATCGTGGTGACGCACGCCATGGAATTCGCTCGCCGCGTGGCCCAGACCGTCCACGTGTTTGAAGGAGGCCGGGTCGCTCGTTCGGGGCCGCCAGACGAGGTGCTCGCCCCGGAAACCGCCGCCATCGAAGCCGCCTGAGTCTCGATGACCGGCCGGGTTGCGAAGCCCACAACTCGTGCAGGCCTCCCTCCCGGGCCGATGAAATAAGCCGGTCCATGAGTAGGCGAGCCCGACGGAGGGGCGCCTCGGAACGCCCCCAATGCCGAGTGCACGGATGCCGACGATGCCCAAGAACGACCTGAGTTGGGACGATGCTCATCGCCGGCTCGTTCCCCTGATGAAGCCCGACAATCGAACGAACATCGGCTTTATCGCCAGGGAATACCTCTTCCTGGCGGTCGTCCTATCCGGCTGCCACATGCTGATGGCGACCCGGTCAACCGACTCATTGTCGACCGGGCTGTTCGCGCCGCTGGCCATGCTCGGCGTTCTCCTCGTCGCCATCGGCCAGCATCGGCTCTCCGGCCTGGCGCACGACGCGAGCCATCAAGTCTTGTTCCGGAACAAGCTGGCGAACGAGCTTGTCTCCGACCTGCTGCTGATGTTCCCCATCGTGGCGATGACCCAGAAATATCGGGCCGCGCACCTGGGTCATCATCAGTTCGTCAACGACCCGGCACGCGACCCCGATCTGATGCGCCTGAATCATCCCGATCCCCAGCATTTCCCGATCACCAAATCGGGTTTCTGGCATCGATACGTCGTGCTCGGTCTCTGGCCTCCCTCGATCCTGCGCTACTTGTTCGGCAGGGCCAAGGCGGCTAATCTGGGAGTTGACGGTTCGAAGACCCTTCGCGGGGTCTACTCGGTGCGGGTGGCCCGCTGCATGCGTGGGGCCTACTGGTTGAGCCTGCTGTCAGCGGTCCACCTCTCGGGCTCGTGGGCAACCTTCGGGCTGTTCTGGATCGTCCCGCTGCTGACCGCGTATCCGATCCTGATGCAGTTGCGTGAGATCGCGCACCACTCGAATGCCCCCGACGATGGGGACCTGACCAACTCGCGTGTCTTCCTGATCAATCCCTTGCTCTCTGCGGCCATCTTCCCCTATGGACAGGCGTTCCACCTGACGCACCACCTGTTCGCCATGGTGCCGCATTACCGGGTCGCACGGGCGCACGAAATCCTGGGCGAACACGTCCCCTATCGAGATTCGGTCGTCGTCTGCCGGGGCTATTTCTTCAGGACCCTGGGCACGCAAGGCCCTTCGGTACTCGACGTACTGTCCAGGCCACGAGGCGGGGCGATCCGGAGGCCATATCTGAGTGCGGCACGAGGCTTGCACGCCAAGAATTAATCGTCGACGAAGTCGAGCGAGCACCATCCGGGAGGATCATCATGACGACTTCAATGCAGGAAATCGGCCGGATTGCAGTGCACATGGAGGTGATCACATCGTGCGGCCAGCTGATCGGCAAGGTCGATCATATCACCGGCTCGCACATCAGGCTGACGAAGATTGACTCGATCGACGGCAGGCTCCATGAGATTCCCATAAGCCTCGTGCAATCGGTCGATTCGAAGATCCATCTCTCCAAAGGCGCCGCGGAAGTCATGGGCCTCTGGTCGACCACGCCATGCTGACCCCGGGTCGGATCCGGTAGGAAACGAGCCTCGAGCCGGCCGTGATGACGCCTCTCCGGGCGATCGACGGCCGACCCGCTGGCCCGAAATACCGCCAGGTCAGACGTGAACTTCGCGCGCCCTGGCCTTCTGACCGGGATAACGCAGGCGGATCGGCTCGACCTCGGTCTTGATGAACGCGACGACCTGCTCGGCAGATCGGCCGATATAACGAGTCGGGTCGAGAACCCCATCGACGTCGACCGCCCCGAACGCGGCGTCTCCGCGGATCCGGGCAATCAGGTCGTTGTCGGCAGCCCCTTGCTTCAAGCGGAGGCCGGCCGCGATGGAGTGGTTCCGGATCGACTCGTGGAGGATTTGCCTGTCGCCGCCGGCCCTGACCCCGGCCATCAGGATATTCTCGGTGGCCATGAAGGGGAGTTCCTCGGCCACCCGCCTGGCCACGATGGCCGGATTGACGATCAGGCCCGGGACAACATTCAGGTAGAGCGTCAGCAGGGCGTCGACGGCCAGGAACGCTTGCGGGATCGCGATGCGCCGCACCGCGCTATCGTCGAGCGTCCGTTCCAGCCACTGCGTCGCGGCGGTCTGCGCGAGCGTGGCCGGGAGTGCCATGGCGAACCGGGCGATCGAGCACATTCGCTCGGCACGCATTGGATTACGTTTATACGGCATGGCGGAGGAGCCGATCTGGTCGGACTCGAACGGCTCTTCGACCTCGCGTTCGTGGGCGAGCAGCCGCAAGTCGGAGCCGAATCGGTGGGCGCTCTCGGCGAAGCCGCCGAGCGCCGCCAGCGCCTGGGAGTCGACCTTGCGGGAATACGTCTGCCCGGAGACAGGATAAGTGGAGTCGAAGCGGAAGGCATGGGCGACAGCCGCGTCAAGGGCCTCGACCTTGCCGTGGTCGCCGTCGAAGAGGGCCAGGAAGCTGGCCTGGGTGCCGGTGGTCCCCTTCACGCCGAGGAATCGTAGGGTCTCGATCCGGCGCTCGATCTCGCTGAGATCCAGGATTAACTCGTGGCACCAGAGGGTGGCACGCTTGCCGACCGTGACGAGTTGCGCGGGCTGATAATGGGTGTAGCCCAGGCAGGGCAAATCCTTGTAACGAACCGCGAAATCGGCGAGGGCGTCGATGGACTGGACCAAACCATCGCGGACGAGGGTGAGGGCGTCGCGGATCAGGATCAGGTCGGTATTGTCGGTCACATAGCAGCTTGTGGCACCCAGGTGGATGATGGCCCGGGCGCCGGGCGCGGCGTCGGCATATGTGTGGACGTGCGCCATCACGTCATGGCGCAACTTGCGCTCGTAGCCTGCGGCGGCGGCGAAATCAATATCGTCGACGTGGGCCCGCAGCTCGGCGACCTGCTCCGAGGAGATCGGCAGACCCAGGTCACGCTCGGCCTGGGCCAGGGCGACCCAGAGGCGTCTCCAGGTGGAGAACTTGCGCTGCGACGACCAGAGCTCGGCCATGGTCCGCGAGGCGTAGCGGGTGATCAGCGGATTTTCGTAGACGTTGGGGTTGGACATCGCGGCAACCTTCGGGCGTGGACATGGATCGATCGCGGTCGTTCAGCTCGGCTCTGCGCGCACGACCTCGAGGAAATCGAGTTCGTTTACCAGGCTTTCCAGATACGTGGCGTCGACCGACCAGTCGCCGCGCGGGCTTCGGTGACCGACGGCCACGACCCTCAGGCCCGCGGCGATTGCCGCACGGACTCCGCTCGGGGAATCTTCGACGGCCCAGGCCGACGAAGCGTCGACGCCGAGCCGCGACAGGGCCAGTGTGTAAGCCTCGGCGTCGGGCTTCTGGGAGGCGACATCCTGCTTGGCCACGACGACCTCGAACGCGTCGGCGATGCCGGCGGCTTCGAGAGTGGCGACGACATTCTCACGCCAGGTCGTGGTGACGACGGCGAGGCGATAATGATCGCGGAGTCTCGTGATGAGCTCGATGACGCCGGGATAAATCTGGGGGGCGTCGGCGAGCATCGTCGCGGTGACGTCCTGTTTCCGGCGAAGCCAGCCTTCGACGTCGCCGTCGAGGACGTCCTTGCTGGCGAACACGTCTACGAGGAAGCGTCGATCATCCTCCTCGACGGCGCGGAGGCAGACATCCTGGGGGATCACGAAGCCGATCTCGGCGAAGGTCCGCTCCCAGGCGGCGACGTGGATGTTGGCCGTGTCGGCCAGGGTGCCGTCGAAGTCGAAGAGGATTGCCTTGACGCTCATCGGGTCACCTGAGATCCGGGCCCGGTTGGCCGTCGTCTGGTGCGGCCCTCCGTGGCTCCGGGGGTGGCAATATACCACATCCCAGCGCCATCGGTCTCGGTCGATCCCCTGCGTTCAAGGCCCGGTGTGATGTCCTTGCAGCCCCCTCGTTCAGGTCTCGATCTCGAGGGTGATCGATTGTGTGACACCGGCCGCCTCGGCGAACCTCCGCTCGCGCAGGATGACGACGCGATCTCTTCCGTTCTGCTTGGCGAGGTAGAGGGCCCTGTCTGCCAGCGAGATGATCTCGGGCGGATCGAACGGGAGGTCCGGCGCGGCATAGGCCACGCCGAGACTGCCGGTGAGCAATAGGGTCTCGCCCTCGGGCAATCGGATCCTCCGTGCACCGACCATCTTGCGAAGATGCTCGGCGCGTTCGATCGCGGCATCGGTGCCGCCGACGGGCAAGGCTAACACGAATTCCTCGCCGCCGTAGCGTGAGACCAGGTCGTCGGGGCGGGTCGATTGCCGGAGGACCGCCGCCACCTCTCTCAACGCAGCGTCCCCGGCGTCGTGGCCGTGGCTGTCGTTAACTTTCTTGAAGTGGTCGATGTCGAGGAGGATGAGGCAGAGGCCGAGGCCCGACAGGGCGGCACGGTCGTAGAGGGCGCGGACCTCGTCGACGAAGTAGCCCCGGTTGTAGAGGCCCGTCAGGGGATCGCGGACCGACCGGTCGAACAGCTCGCGGCAGAATTTCTCCTCGAGCGCGTCGGGGCGGGCGAATTTCAACAGAGTTGACGTGCCAAGTTGGAGCCGGTCACCATCGGCCAGCTCGACCATCTCCATCGCCCCGATTCTCTTGCCGTTCAGAAATGTCCCATTGGTGCTGCCCAGGTCGACGAGCCTGACTCGGCCCCCTTCGCCGGTGGTGAGAGTGGCGTGATGCCGCGAGATGCTCGAGTCGGCGAACTGGACGAGGCTTTCGGGAGACCTTCCCACGGTCACGCAGCCGGCATTCAGGCGAATCATGGCCCCCATTGCCGGGCCGCGAAGCACGATCAGATAATGGCGAAGCGGTCCGCCGGGTGGGTCCAGATCTGCGGCCCGCGGAATCTTGCAGACCTGCGTCGAGCTGTTCTTGTCCATGAGCCCCGCCCTGGTCCGGTCCCGCGAGAGATTGGGGACCCATCATTGCCTCGTGCCGTCTCTGGCCCGCGACATAACCCGAGTCGATGACGGCCCGCCCGGCCGACCCGAGGCAAGAGTAGGTCACGCGTAGGGGGTGTCAAACCGTCGCGGACGGGGATCGAAATTCCATCCGGGACGATGCCAAATTGATCCGCCGGGACAAGCATGAGGGCGAGGACAGTGGCCACGTCGGATTTGATGTGCCGGATCGCGGCGACCGACCGGACTTTCCGCCGGTCGGGAGGAAACTGGGTGGGCAAGTGCCTGATCTGCAACGGGCCCATCGCGTTCGACGCCGGGACCGGCGAGGGGGGGACCGTCGAGCATATCCGGGCGAAGTCGCGGGGCGGGACCGAGGATCTGAGTAATCTGGCCGTCGTACACGGCCGCTGCAACTGGGAGAAGGGGCAACGCTGGGACCCGAAGCGTCGCCGTAATGAGGCCGATTACGACGAACTCCTTGGCAGGATGCTGATCAGGAGGCGCGACCGATGGCGTGATCCTCCCCAATAATTCCCATGACGGACGAACATTCCTCGAGATGTCGGCGTAACCTGGGATGCGCCGGCGACGTGGACTGTACGGGCGAAGCCCCTGGTTTCGGGGTTTTAGGCTGGGCCTGCCTTCGAACTTCGATGTAAGATCACATGATGCTTGACGTGGCTGGCGCATCGGCTCGCGGCGTCTTGCCGCGTTCCTCTCGCCCAGAATCTGCCCCGTCTCCCTGGTCTCGGCGACCCCTCGATGGCTCTCACAACGCAGTGCCCCCAATGCGGTGTGGTCCTGAATGTCCCCCCCGGGGCGATCGGCAAGCGCCTGAAGTGCCCGCGGTGCGGGACTCGGATGCCGATCATCGGCGAGGGCCAGGGGACCGCGACCTCGGCCCCTTCCGGCGTCCAGGACGTCCGGGCCTCGTCGTCGATGATGGAGACGGCGAGCCCCGCCGTTTTCGACCTACCGATGGCAACGTCCGAGGGGGACTTACGCGAGACGTTCGACCTGACCTCGATGACCGGCGAGGGGGATCTGGTGGGAGGGTCGGGTCAGCCCGCGCGGCAGACATCCGACGCCCTCGCCCTCTTCGCCGAGCCCGGCCCCGAGCGACGTCGGACGACCATGGCCGAAGGTAGGTCGAAGGCGCGGAGGTGCACGACCTGCGGCGGTGTGGTCCCCATCGGCATGTCAATCTGCCAGACATGCGGACTCGACATGGACACGGGCAAGCGGGTCGACCTCGAGGAGGACCTCGTCCCAATCTCGGGGCCGGCCCGACCGTCGGGCTCTCCGATCGGCGTCATGCTGCTCGGCGGGATCTCGCTGCTGCTTGGCCTGGGCCTGGGAATCATTGCGCTCGTCCAGTCGACGAGAAACCCCGAGCTGGCCCTCGGCTTCCAGATGCTCATGCTGATCTGCGCCTTCGGCATCTTCGCCGCGGTGCAGTTCCTCCGCGGCAAGTCGATCAAACTCCTGGCGATCGCCCTGACCCTCGGGGCCCTGGTGGCCGTGCTGGCCCTGATCGTGATGCCGATTTACCAGGTGCAGATGCAAGAGCCGCTCCTCGGCGCGAAGGAAGAGGTGGTCTCCTTCGACGAGACGGGCGTGGCACCCCCACTGACCGAGCAATTCCCGATCAACCAGGTGACCTGGGGGATCACGATCCTGCTCGGCTACGCGGCGGCCTCAATCTACCTGAACAGCCCCCCGGTCCGGCGGCACTTCAACCGCTGAGGACCGGGGGAACTTTCTTCGACTCAGGCCGTTGCACTATCGAGCGGGCTCCGCCAGATGGGAGCCACGGGGAAGAGCACCCTCGCGGCATCGACGGCCGTCCCGGTCGAGGCCTCGACACCGTCCTCGGCGATGGCCCGGTCAATCCCGGTGTGGCCCATCACAAGGCGGGTGAAGGCCGACGTGGTGAGAGTCAGATAGCGGCGGCTCGATTTCTCGGGCTCGACCCGGCTCCCCTCCTCGGTCAGGTGGAGCATCCATCGCTTGTCGTCGACCGTCAGCCCCAGCTCCATCGGGAAGTGGGACGAGGCAGCCTTCGCACGCCTGGTCAGCTCGGGAAGGGCCGCCTTGAGGAAGGTGTCCGGGGAGACGGTCCGATACATCGAGACCGAATTTTCCCAGTCTTCCTGGTCGACCAGCTTTCCGGACGCCGCCCGGAAGGCGTCGATCACAGGATGGTCGGCCGGGGCGTAGACGACCACCTCGGGATAGGCGCGTTCGAGGGCTTCTGCGCGGACCCGCCCGAGCAGGGCGCGAAGTGCCTGGGGGTGCGCCGGGTCGGATGCAATCTCCAGGACCCGGTGGTCCTTCACGAACGCATAGCCCCGGACTTCCTCACCCTGGCAGGCGACCCAGATGACATGGGCATATTTCCGGCCGATGATCCAGCGCCAATAGTCTTCGGATCGCAGGACGGCCCCAGTCGTGTGGGCGTACTGGGCATCATAGAGCCGGATCAGATTACTCAGCTCGACCTGGCGCCAGGGGCGGACCTGCCAGGGGCCTCCCTTCCCGTCGGCGATCCCGTCGGAGACCGCCGGAAGGTTACGACTGAGCGTCTGTGCGAAGGTCACCCGACCGCAGACACCCCAGCCGAGAGGGCGGTAGAACTGCGGCATGCCCGTGGTCAGGGCCTGGACCGCGACACCCGACTCCTTGGCCCGAGTCGCCGCCAGCCGCATCAAGTTCTGCGCGAACCCCAGGCCTCGATACTCGGGGAGGGTGCCGACCCACATGACCCCGTTCATCGGCAGCGTGGACGAGCCATAGCGGATGATCCGCTCGGTCAGGTGGACATGGCTGACGACGCGGCCGTCGACCTTGGCCAGGAGGCGTTGATAGGGCTGATAGACGGGGTCATTCAGTGCGCCAAGGAACGACTCCCGGTCTGGCCCGTGGAAGACGTGGAGGAGCGATTGGTAGACTGCCTCATGATCCGCCTCGGAGCCGACGCTGAACTCGACGGGACCTCGGCGGAAGGGCAGCCGGACGCCCGGCTCGGGTGCTTTCATCGAAACGACCACCTCGGGCTCGTCCCTTCTATGCTCGGACCTTGGCGACGACGTCCCCATCGAAAGGGATGTCGGCCGGGCCACCGAGGGCCCGAGGTCCGTCTGCACATTCTAGGCGGGCGGGGCCCCGACTGCTGCAAGCTGGAGCCCCCGCGCCGCGATTTTTCGACCGTCTCTGACGATCAGGCCGCCCCGGGCCCCTTGCCCTCAAGCTCGAATGCCCGACGGAGACGCTCGGCGGGGTGGAGGACGAACGAGAATTCCCGGCTCTGCGCGATCTGATTGCGCCGGACACCCTCGGCGAGGCGCGCCCGCTCGGCGATCAGGAACACCCGCTCCAACTCCACGCCGGGCTGGAGCAACTCGTTGATTTGGCGAAGGTTGCGGAATCGTTCCAGCTTCTCCGCGGGCCGCTCGACCGGTCGCTCGATCTCGGCAAGTCGCCGTCCGATCAGGTCACGGACCGCGGGCGATCCCGGATCGGCCTGGTGTCGGTCGGGATTGTACACCGTCTCGCGCAGGTCTCGCTCGACCTCGTGGAGTCGTCCGAGTGTGGCGGGCTCGGCCCCGAGATTGAGCCAGAGGGTCAGTGAGAGGGTGAGGAAGTCGGGCGGCCTGACGCCGAAGAAGCCCCGGACGACCTCGTCTCCGAGTTCGTCGTACTTGGCTCCCCCGATTCCGTGGAGGAAGAGATCCCCGACGAGGAGCCTGGTAAACATGGTCGTGGTGAGCGCACGCGTCCGGAGCCGGACCCCCATGGAGGGCAATTCCATGAGCTGATCGACGGCACAGCACGCCTCGCGGTCGGGCGAGAGCGGCAGCTCCATCAGCGGCGCATCCTCGCCGGAGAGCCTGATTTGCAGCGTGTGGCTCAGTTGCCGGACCAGCAGGGGTCGGCGTCGAGGCGACGCGGCTCGCCAGGCCCAGAAGGGGGCCTCGAGCCAGCCGTCCTTGCCGCCGAGCGCGGGGACGGGGTGATTCTTGCTGCGGATCCCGTACGCCTCTCGGTAGCGATCCAGGGCTTGATTGTGGACGTCCTGGAACTTCGGCAGGTTGGCCATGATGTGCGAGGCGAACCAGGTGAAGGCCTCGGTCTCGCACAGGGCGCTCAGCGGAACTTCAAAGTTGTGGACGCCCCAGGCGGCCTCCTGAGCGCGACGACCCAGGGCGATGCGGAGCCCGCTGCGGTCGGTGGTTCCTCGGAACCTCAGGACTCGCGGCCAGAACTCGCCGATCAAGGGGTCGGCCACGCTCCGGGGAAGCGCGGCACGAACCCGATCGGCGAAGCTCGCGAAGCGGCTTTCGTCGCGGACCGGGAGGTCTTCGTGGGGAACTTCCCCCTCCCATCGATCGAAGTCAACTCGGCCGGCGTTCAGCACCCCGTCGAGCTCGACGGGGACGCGGATCGATGAGGACTTGGGCGTGTCGTCGTCGACAATCACGTTGAGGCCGGCGCCCGATTGCTGTCGGGCAAGCCGGGCGACGCAGAAATTCTTGACCCAGACACCCGGGTGGTAAAGTTCCGGCTGGTGGCCGGTCACCACGATCGGGAATTCCGCCCGAGTGGGCATCGCGGGGACATCCAGCCCATGTGATTCCAGGTAGCGGCGAGACGCCTGGAGCGCCTGCGAACGCGCCATGGCGCGGAGGCGATCGGCGGACCTTCCCTGGAAGTCGTGCTGCCAGCCCGATAGGGTCGACGAGTTTCGGACCAGGAGCGCGGAGGCTTCGGCCACCGAGGGCGAGGCCAGCAGGGCGCCGTCGCCGGAGGGGGCTCGCAGGCGGTGCGTTTCCATCAACGACACCCCCCGCCCACTTCAAGACCCGCACGCTGCATGGCTTCCTGGAACACCGACCGATAGTGGTTCAGGCGAAATTCGGCATCGTCCAATGCGCCGCCGAAGGCCCGGTTCTCGTCGAGGTAGATCAATTCGACCGGCACCTCGACGACGGACATGCCGTGCTCGACCATCTGCACCCAGGCCTGCAAGGGCATGGCGTAGCCCAAATCGGTGATGTCGAACTTGGCCAGGGCGCTCGCCCGGTAGGCCTTGAACCCACAGAAGGCGTCGGTCAGGTTCAGGTTGAGGCACTCATTGAGCCAGCGCGTGACCTCGACGTTGATCTTCCTGCGTGCCTCGGGCGGCCTCTGGCCGGGGTCGAAGACCTGTAGGTAGCGGCTGCCGGAGACGACGTCGAAGTTGGCGAGCGGGGCCGCGATGTCGGGGATCCGCCTCGGCTCGTGCTGGCCATCGCAGTCGAGCGTGACGAGGCCATCGTATCCATGCTCGAGCGTGTACTTGAAGGCGCTCCGCAGCCCGGCGCCGTAGCCCTGGTTGACCGGGTGGCGGACGACCTTAACCCCGGGAAACTCGGCCAGCCGTTCGGGCGTACCATCGGAGGAGCCGTCGTCGACGACGAGGACGTCGTCGACGTATCTCAGAACCTCGGCCAGCACAGGCGCGAGGTGTGCCTCTTCGTTGTAGACGGGGATCGCGGTGAGCAGGCGCATAGAGGCTTGGGCCTTCCAGGGGTCGGTCCGCGAAGATCCTGAGTGGGCGGCGTTGATGCGGCCCGCGTCCGCCGGGGCCCACGCATTTTATGCGCCATGGGTGCGAAGTCAACGGAGTGGGTCGCGCCGCGCGTGCCGCCCCCTTGACCGGGGCGTCGGCCCAGTCTTAGCATCAAGTCCATTCTTTCCAGGGGCGTACGACGCTCGCACCTCATCCCGACCCGGCGACCTCCGCGATGACCGAACCCGTACTGCCCGCGGTGCCCGAGCCCGCCGAGACGAGCCCCGAACCGGCCCCTCCGCCGGAGCCCTGGACCCCCGAGCGGGCCCTGGTCTGGAACCGCTACTACGACAAATACGTCGTGCTGGGCGTGCTGGTGCTCGCCTTCCTGGCCTCGTCCAATCGGATCGCCGACTCGTCGATCTGGACCCAGCTGAAGCTGGGCCAGCTCATCGCCGAGCGAGGGGGTCCTTTGCCGTCCGACCCGCTCTCGGCGACCCGCTCGGGAACGCCCTGGGTGGACGTGCATTGGCTCTACGAGTGGGGCGCCGCGACGGTCTATCAACTCGCGTATGGAATGGCTCCGGCAACGGCCAATCCGGTCGGCGATGCGGGCGGCGCCAACGCCGCAGTGGACCCGTCCGCGGGCACAGGTGCCTGGAGCGGCGAGCAGCTTGCCGCCGGGACATTGGTGGCCCTGACGGCCCTGGCTCGCTGTGCCACCGCGTTCCTCATCTTGAGTATCCGCCGTCCGGGCACGGGACTCTGGTGGACGGCCAGCTGCGCCGCCGCGGCGCTGGGTGTCTTCTTCTCGCCGCTGAGTGTGTCGAGCGCGGGCGGACGGCTCTCGTGGATCAGCCTGGGCGGAATCGCCGGCCCGGCCGCTGTTGGACCCGAGTCGGTCGGTCTGCTTTTTCTCGCCGCCGAGCTCTTCTTGCTCCATCGGGCGACGGATCGGGGCCAGTCGGGCGCCGCGTTCTGGCTCATCCCGATCTTCGCGATCTGGGCCAATGTAGACGACTCGTTCCTGATCGGCCTGCTGGTGCTGGCCTCGGGGACGCTTCTGGGAATGCGTTCGACTCGCGGGGCACTGGTCCTGGGCCTCTCCATAGCCGCCTGCGTGGTCAACCCGGCCCTCTTCCGGATCTTCCCGGCCGCGTTCGACTCTTACTCACACCTCTTCTTCAGCACGGTCGCGCCGGCCACGAATGATCAGGCCTCGATTTTCGGGGCGCAGGCCGTCGACTTCTTCGGGGCGCTGCTCACGCAGGTTCGCGTCTATTATGTCGCGGTCGTTGGCATCGGGCTCGCCTCGTTCTGGCTGAACCGCCGGAACTTCTCGGCCTGGAGGCTGGCGACGTACCTGATCGCGTCGTTGGTCTGGGCGATGATGTTCCGCAAGAATGGCGAATTCGCGCTCGTCTGGGCCTCGATGCTCGCGCTGAATGGGCAGGAGTGGTATCAGGAGACCTTCGGGGTCGAGGGCCGCATCGAACGATCCTGGGGGATCTGGTCGGTCGGCGGACGTGCGATCACAATCATGGTCGTGTTCGCCGCCGCGACCCATGCGGTCACCCCCTGGTGGAAAGAAGCGCAAGACCCGCAGTTCGGCTTCGGCTTCAACCCCGACGATTTCGTCTTCGAGGCGGCCGACTATCTCAAGTCGGCCAAGTTCAGCGGCAATGTCCTGAACACGAGCCTGTCTCAGGCCGACGCCTTGAACTGGCGGGCCTACCCGCTCCGTAAGCCCTTCATCGACGAGCGCCGGAACCTCTTCCCGGCCGAACTGCGCCGCGAGTTCCAGGATCTCAAGAAGGCTCTCAGCGACGACGCGATCGAGGTCTGGAAGCCGCTGCTCGACCAGCACAAGATCAGCGCCGTGATGATCCAGCAGTTCGGCTCACCGAAGACCTACGAGTCGCTCAGTCGCAGCGTCAACTGGTCCCCCTTCTATGATGACGGCGCCGTCGTGCTCTTCGGACGGCTGGATGAGGGGGCTCCTGCCGAGGATGTCGCCTACTTCCAGGCCGAGAGGCTCGAGCCCGAGTCCAGGGCCTACAAGAATCCGAGGGCGGTGCCGCCGCCCGACCTGCCGCCTACCGAGAAGACGCTCATCGATAGCGTCGTCTCCTCGGAAGGCCCGGTCCGGGCGCAGCCGCACGTCCAGGCGGCCAGGCGATGGCTCCAGGCCGGCGCCGACACCCTTCCCGGCGTGTCGTACATCCCCGAGCCCGCGCGTTGCCTCCTCGCCGTCCGCGAATGCCGGATCGCCCTGTCGAAGAATCCGAACGACACGGTGGCTTACCGGATCCTTGCGGAGGCCTATCGCCTCCTCATGATCCAGGAGGGCGCCCTGCTCAGCGGGCTCCAGCCGATTCCCGAGAACCTGGCCAAGATCCAGCAGAACCCCATCCCCATCACCCTGCTCATCAACCGCTATCGCCAGCGCGTCGCGGCCCTTCGCTACGCGATCCTCACCTCGGCCAAGCCCATCGACCGCGAGTCGAGGCGTGAGCTGGCCGAGCGCAATATCGAGCTCGGACAGCTCTACCTCGATATGGGCTACGCCGACGAGGCGCGGGACAGGTTCCAGGCCGCACTCGACGTGGACTCGAGGAAGGAGCTGCCTTCCGACATGCGCATCCAGATCAGCCAGCAACTCATCCCCCTGAATGAGGCGATCGCCAAGGCCCAGGAAGCCATCAGCGACCTGCAGATCGACCAGCAGGCGGGCCCCTATCAGCGAGCGTCGGTGGCAATGAGCCAGGGAATGATCGGGCTGGCCATCCGCGAACTCGAAGAGGCCGAGCAGTCGGGCCTTAGCCAGCAAGGAATCAAGCCCATGCTGCTGGACCTCTACTGCCAGTCGGGCCGGCCCGACCGGGCGATCGAGCTGCTCGGCGGCGCCTCGATCGACGACCCGACCCTCAGCGACGGGCCTGGAACATCGGCCTATCGCAACGGCCTGGTCTCATTGCTCATCGGCAACTATCAGAATGCCGCCGACTGCTGGGGCACAAACGCGATCCGCCAGATCCAGTCGTTCGCCGCCAATGAGAGCCTCATCGCCGGGGTCTTCAGCCTGAGAGGCGAGTTGAAGAATGCGACGAACTCGCTGCTGGAGCTCCCCGCGAAGATCGGCAACGAGTCGGCCTGGGAGAATGACCTGGGAATGGCGCTCCTGGAGGGGGGGATCAACCCCGAGCAGGCCGCCCAGCACCTGACGAACGCCCTGACCCTTCAACCCAACAACCCCAATCGCCCGATCATCGCCTATTACCTGGAGAAACTGGGGAAGCCCGTCCCCCCGCTAAAATCCGACGAAAATTCCGGCGTGGTCGCGACCACGCCGGAGCCCGCTGCGACGGGGCCTGCAACTCCGGAGTCTGCAACTCCGGCCCCGGCCCCAGTCGAGCCGACAGCGCCGGCCGCCAAACCCGAAGTCGCGCCCGACCCGAAATGACCTTCGCACGGGCATCCCTCCGTTCGCTCGCCCGGCCTGCAATCCCCTCGGATTTGCAGGCCGGGATCGCCTCCTGAGCGGCGGCCCGATCGGGCTTGCCGTCCTTCGTGAGTTGGGTTAGATTCCGCCCGCCCATCGACCCGGAGGCCATTCCCGACGCGGGACGGCCCCCTCGCGATTCCTCCCTCCCCATGAGTCATCCCACCTGCGATTCGCATCTACTGGGCGGTTGGTGCCGAGGGGCCCTCGCAGCGGCGGCCCTGGGCCTGATCGCCGTGCTGGCCGTGGCCCGACTTGTCGAGCCCGACCCGCGCGGATATGGCACCCATGAGCGGCTCGGACTCTCGCCGTGCGCCTTCCTGACCCTGACTGGCAAGCCCTGCCCGTCGTGCGGGATGACCACGTCGTTCGCCTGGTTCGCCCGGGGGCGTCTCGACCGAGCCTTCTCGGCCAACGCGGCCGGGGTCCTGCTCGCCCCGACCTGCCTGGTGATCGTCCCCTGGCTCCTAGCGTCGGCCCTGCGGGGCAGGCCTTGGGGCACCCGGACCGTGGCGGAGCCGCTCGTCCGGCTGGTGGTGGCCATCGCGGCGATCAGCCTGCTGGCCTGGACCATTCGAATCCTACGAACGACCTGACCTGACAGGAGGGCACACGGATGGCCCCTCGGAATCGGCCCCGCAATCGCACGACTCGTCTCGCAGCCATGATCGCCTTCGGGGCGCTGGTCCTGCTCCCCGGGGCCGGCTGCGATCCCCGCACACTCCTCTACTTCCTCCAGCCTTTCGAGCCAACGATCCCCGCGCCGGGGCCGTCGCTCAAGGGGAGGAAGATCATCATCCTCACCCACGCCACCCCCGCGGCGCAGGCCGACTCGCTCGGCATCGACACCGAGATCAACCGGGAGCTGCGGCGCATCTTCCGCGAGAAGGTCAAGAAGATCGAGATCGTCGACGAGAAGAAGGTCGCCGACTGGGTGGAGGCCCATCCCAACTGGACCGACCCGTCCGAGGCCATCAAGGCCTTCGAAGCCGACGTCGCCATCGTCCTGGAACTCGAAGCCTTCGAGTACCAGAACTCCAACAGCCCTGGCCTGCTCCAGGGCAATTCCAGGACCCACATCCAGCTCATCGAGATCGATCACCCGAAGAATTCCAAGGGCAAGCGGATGACCGACCAGCCCAAGGAAGTCAACACGGCGTATGACGACTACCGAGATACCGTCTTCCCTGTACGCGGGCCCGTCTCGGTCGAGAGCGGGGTCAGCCCCGCGTCCTTCAAAAAGAAGTTCGTCAAGGTCGTCGCTGCCGAGATCTCATGGCATTTCGTCGAACACGCACCGGGCGACGACATCCAGGACGTGAAGTTCAATAACAACTGAGGATCGCGCCGGCCGGCCGATTCGCCGACACCACCTGGCAGATGCCACGCCCAGCCGGCGTGGCATCTGCCGTCGTCGTTTCAAGGGTGCTGAGGTACGTAAAACGACCATGACCCAGGACCGAGGTCGCCGATGCCCGATCTCCTCGACGAGTTGATGCAGGCCGCACGCGAGGCGAGCCGCTCGGCCTACTGCCCTTATTCGCGGTTCCACGTCGGCGCGGCCGTCCTCGCCGGCGGCCGGATCTACCCGGGGGCGAACATCGAGAACGCCTCCTATGGCCTGACCGTCTGCGCCGAGCGTACGGCGGTGTTTCGCGCGATCCTCGACGGAGCGACACGCATCGAAGCCGTCGCCGTCGCATGCGTTGATGCCCAGGACGGCTCGGAGCCGACGCACGCGATGCCCTGCGGCGCCTGTCGGCAAGTGCTCGCCGAGTTCTGCGGCCCGGAGACCCCGATCCTGGTCGACCGCGTCGGCCGCTTCACTCTGGCCGAACTGCTCCCGCTCGCCTTCAGGTTGTCCTGAAATCGACCCGCCGGCCGATGGTGACCCTCCTTGAAATGGATGACAACACGAGACCCTCGTCGACTCCGTGAGCAAACGGCGGGCGGTCTCGTGAGCATCCCGAGGAATTCTCGTCCGGGGGTCGTCACAAATCGATTTCCATCACGTATTCTGGTGCCTGAGGGTATGCGCCCGAAATGCCAGGCTATCCGACGAGCCTTGGCGACTCGTGGATTGATGGCAATGCAGATTGATGGAGCGTGAACTGGTCCGAAACTCGTTCGCGTCGAACGGCGAGAATGACGACTGGGTCGGTCTCGAGGATCGATCGAGGCACTCAGGAGAGACGGGCATGCTCGCTAAACTCAAGGGAATTCTGGGATCGGGCGAGCCGGCTCATCCCGGCGCACGCAAGGGCCGCGTCGACGTCTCCAGCCGCTTCGTGACCCTCGCCGACGTGACCGGTCAGGGGACCATGTCGAAGGTCTATCGCGTCCTGGATAACGAGTCGGGGCAGACCGCCTGCTTGAAGATCCAGGATCGCGACAAGAATGCCGCCGCGGGCGCCCGAACGACCCAGGAGGAACGGCCCGCCGAGGGGGCGATCGGCGCCGCGATCGTTCACCCCAACGTCGTCCGGACGATTGAATACGGACTGACGACCCGCGACGAGCATTACATGCTCATGGAGCATATCGACGGCGTCAGCCTCCAGCACGTCCGCGAGACGATCCGCCTGAACCTCCGCGGTCGCCTGAAACTCCTGATCCAGGCCGCCGAAGGCTTCAACGCAGTAGTGGAAGCTGGCTTCATCCACCACGACATCAACCCACGCAACGTCCTGGTCAACCGTCAGAACATCGTCAAGGTCATCGACTTCGGACTGACGATTCCCAACACCGCGGCGTTCCGCAAGCCGGGCAACCGCACGGGGGCGCTCGCCTACATGGCCCCCGAAGTCATTCGTCGCGAGGCGATCGACGAGACGATCGACATCTTCGCCTTCGGCGCGATGGCGTATGAGTTCCTGACGAATGCGCTTCCGTACGGCAATCCGACCGTCGGCAACAAGATGGCGGCCATGATCCAGCGGGTCAATTCGCCCCCCATCGACCCCGCCATCGCCAATCCGAAGCTACCGGCCTCGCTCTGCGAAGTACTCCGCAAAACCTTGGCACGCAAGGAAGATCGCTGGCCGAGCTTCGCCACCCTCGCCGTCGCTCTGGCGGAAATCCGCGAGACCGAGACCAAAGAACCCGCCAAGGGCTGACCGCCCAACGAGATTTCCTCCTCGATCAATCGGTCACCCTCACGGTCCTGATTTCCGGAAAACGGGCGAGACCCACCAAGGGTTTCAGCCCGTTTGTCCTTGCTATCCGATTAAAATCCAACAAGAATACACTCCTCCGCCATTCGCCCTCCCCGGCGAGCACTCGTTGAAGACGTTGCGCCCCTGACCGCAGTGTCTAGACGCCCCACCTGCACCGCCCCGCCCGCTCCGCAAGAGGTGAGATCGTGCGCACTCCCCGGGATTGGGTCCGACCTGTCGCAGCCTGGTGCGTCTCCTCAGCACTCTTGGGTGGAGGCTCGATCGTCCTCGCCGACGAGTCTTCCGCCAGTCCCGAGGCGATCAGCTCGTTCGAGAAGAACGTCCGGCCGATCCTGATCGAGCATTGCCAGGCTTGCCACGGTCCCAAAAAGGATCGCGGTGGGCTGAGGGTCGACTCGCGGGAGGCATTGCTGAAGGGCGGAGACAACGGGCCGGCCATCGTGCCGGGCCAGGCCGGCGAGAGCCTGCTCATCACGGCCCTCCATCATGCCCCGGGCCAGGAATTGAAGATGCCCCCCAAGGGGAAGCTTCCCGCGCCGATCCTGGCCGCCCTGACCAACTGGGTTCAGCAGGGAGCCCCCTGGCCGGCCGCCAAGGGGACCGTGGTCGAGCCGGCGAACGAGGCCGATGCCGGGGTGAAATCCGAGGGGATGTCCCCGGGTGCAAACCCGGCCGAAGACGCCTCGTTGTGGGCCTTCAGACCCCCGGTCGACGTCCCAGCCCCCCCGGTCCGCGACACCTCGTGGCCCAGCTCCCCCATCGATCGATTCGTGATCGCGGGCCTGGAAGCGAAGGCTCTGACGCCGGCCCCTCCCGCCGAGCGCAGGGCCCTGATCCGTCGCGCGACGTTTGACCTGACCGGGCTGCCGCCGACCCCCGAGGAAGTTGTCGCATTCCTGTCTGATGACCGCCCGGGTGCCTTCGCGCGAGTCGTCGATCGGCTGCTCGAGAGCCCGCGTTACGGCGAACGCTGGGGCAGGCACTGGCTCGACGTGGCGCGTTACGCCGACTCCAACGGGATGGATGAGAACGTGGCGATGGCCAACGCCTATCGCTACCGAGACTACGTCATCGGGGCCTTCAACGCCGACCTCCCCTACGACCAGTTCATCCGCGAGCAGATCGCCGGCGACCTCGCCGCGGAGGCCGACGGCGGTGCACGCAGGGTCGAGCGGCTCGTGGCGACGGGCTTCCTCTCGATTGGCCCGAAGATGCTGGCCGAGGACGACCCGCAGAAGATGGAGATGGACATCATCGACGAGCAGGTCGACACCATCGGCCGCACGTTCCTCGGCCTCACGATCGGCTGCGCACGCTGCCACGACCACAAGTTCGACCCCATCCCGACGGCCGACTATTACGCGCTGGCGGGCATCTTCAAGAGCACCCGGACGATGGCCAACCACAAGGTGGTTGCCATGTGGAACGAGCGTCCCGTACCAACGGCTGCCCAGATCGCCGATGCGGCCGCCTTCAAGTCGCAGGCCAACGCCAAGCGGTCCGAGGCCGCGACGATCTCCGCCGCTTCGAACGGGAAAGTGCTGGACGAACTCCGAGGCCGGATCGCGGACACTCTTCTGGCCGCGGACGCACGTGTTGCTCGGAGCCGGGTCGTGGCACCAACGACGGCCCCGCTGGCCGAATCCGCCTCCGCCGGCTCGTTGATGGTGGAGGCCGAGGCATTTCAGAGGGGGAACGTGGCCAAGGACACGGCCACCTACGGCAAGGGGATCGGCGTGATCCTGAACGCCGGCCCGGTTCCCAACCGGGCGGAATACGACCTGACGGTCCCCACGTCGGGAGCCTATCAGGTGGAACTCCGCTATGCCGCCGAGGAGACGAGGCCCGTCCGGTTGACCCTGGCGGGGCGAACCCTCAGCCAGGAGGTCGCGGCCAAGGTGACAGGCGGCTGGAATCCCGAGCATCAGACCTGGTCGGTCGTGGCGGTCGACGTCCTGACCGCCGGCCCTTCGACGCTCGTGATCGAACGCGACGGCCCCCTTCCCCACATCGACAAGATCGCACTCATCCCGGTCGTGGAGACCGGTCCGAAAAGCACGGATCCGATCGAAGCGTTCGCCGGACTCCACCCCGACGCGGTCGGACGCTGGGCGACGGCACTCGAGTCGTCCGCAGGTCACCCCGACTCGATCCTGTCGGCCTGGCATGAGCTCACCGGCGAGACGAATCCCGGATTTATCGGCCCGGAAACCTCCTGGCACGCCGCCCTGACCGCCGACCCCCGGCCCGGGACCAAACGCGAACTGGCCGATCGATATCAAAGCGTCCTCATCGCTTCGTCCGGGACGTCCGCCGAGGGCAGCCCGCTGCACGCGTTCCTGAACCAACCCGGTGCGCCGGCCGCCCTCCCCGTCGATCCGACGGCCTCCTATCCGGCGGAGATTCGGACGAAGCTCGGGGCGTTGAAGATCGAGAGCGATGCACTCGACGCGAAGGCCGCGGCAACGCCGATGGCGCTGGCCGTCCAGGACCAGACGCCGACGGACTTACAGATCCACATCCGAGGGAGCCACCTGACGCTTGGCACGAAGGCCCCGCGCGGATTCCTGCGGGTCGTTGCCGGAGATGCCCCCCCATCGATCGCCGAGGGGACCAGTGGTCGGGGCGAGCTTGCCCGCTGGATCGCCGGGCCGAGCAACCCGCTGACGGCCCGCGTGATGGTCAACCGCCTCTGGCGATGGCACTTCGGTGAAGGCCTGGTCCGCACCACCGATAACTTCGGCCGGCTCGGAGAGCGTCCTGACCACCCCGAGCTGCTCGACTGGCTGTCACTCCGATTCGTCGAGGACGGGTGGTCGATCAAGGCGATGCATCGTCGAATTATGGCGTCATCGGCCTACCAGATGAGCACGAAGCTCGACCCCGAGGCGGTACGAATCGACCCCGAGAATCGCCTCCTCTGGAGGATGAGCCGGCGCCGTCTGGAGGCCGAGGCGATCCGCGACGCCCTGCTCAGCGTCGGCGGCGACCTCGACACGACGATGGGGGGTAACCTTCTGCCGACGGGGAATCACGCCTACGTCAGCAGCACGGCCTCGGAGTCGGGCGCCGGCCGCTACGCCATGCCACGTCGTTCGGTCTATATGCCCGTGATCCGCAGCGGAGTTTACGACGTCTTCCAGGCGTTCGACTTCGCCGACCCGAGCGCGCCGAACGGATCGAGGGCGACGACCACCGTCGCCCCTCAGGCCCTCTTCCTGCTCAACGACGACCTGATCCTGAGCGAGTCGAAGGCCCTCGCCGCCCGCCTCTTCGACGCAAGCACGTGCCAGCCCGAGGACCCGGCAAGGGTCCGAAGAGCTTACGAGCTGGCCTATTCAAGGCCGGCCTCCGAAACTGAAGTGTCCGGGGCGATCGACTTCCTCGGCCGCTACGAGACCGCGATCGGGCCACGCGAGGCCGACCCTGCCGCGCGGCGGCAGAGGGCATGGCGGGGCTTCTGCCATGCCCTGCTGGCGTCGAGCGAGTTCCTGACCATCGACTGAATCGGATCGACTTTTGATGTCCGAACCGGGAGCCTCCGCGATGTCAAGCGACCGACTCATCCCCTCGTTCTCGCGCCGGAGCCTGCTGCGATCGAGCGCCGCGGGATTCGGAGGGCTCGCCCTGGCGGGCCTGATCGCGGAACAGACGAAGGTCGGGGCGGTCGAGGTCGGCCGCCCCGACCCGACGATGCCGCTCGCCGTCAGGTCGCCGCACTTCCCGGCCAAGGCCAAGCGGGTGATCTTCCTGTTCATGCACGGCGGCCCGTCACAGGTGGACACGTTCGACCACAAGCCGCTGTTGACCCGTGACCACGGCAAGCCGCTCCCCTTCGCCAAGCCGAGGGTTGTCTCTTCGGACACCGGGAACTTGCTGGGCTCGCCGTTCAAGTTCCAGCAGCACGGCCAGTCGGGCGCCTGGGTCAGTGAATTGTTCCCGGAGGTGGCGCGGCGGGTCGACGACCTCTGCATCATCAACTCGATGCACGGGTCGAACTCCAGGCACGGCGGCGCCCTGCTCGAGCTGCACACCGGCAGCGACACGTTCGTGCGGCCCAGCATGGGCTCCTGGATCACGTATGGCCTGGGGACCGAGAACCAGGACCTCCCCGGCTATGTGACGATCTGCCCGAACCTGAGCCACGGCGGCGTGAACAACTGGTCGAGCGCCTTCTTGCCGGCCGCCTACCAGGGGACGCCCCTGGGCACGACCGGAATCCCCTCCGACCGCGCCGTGATCCCGTTCATCAAGAGCGCCCACGACACGCCCCGCGACCTCCAGCGCATGGAACTGGACCTGGCGCAAGGCCTGAACCGCGACCACCTCGGCCGCTCGGGCGAAGACCAGGCGCTCGAAGGGCGGATCAACGCACTTGAGCTGGCCTACCGGATGCAGGCCGCCGCGCCCGAGCTTCAGGACATCGCCGGCGAGAGCCCCGCAACCCGGGCGCTTTACGGCCTGGACGACGCGGTGACCTCCGACTTCGGCCGGATGTGCCTGATGGCCCGGCGGTTCGCCGAGCGCGGCGTGCGATTCATCCAGGCGTCTCACAGCTACAAGTGGGACCAGCACGGCAATCTTAAGGCCGACATCGCCCGCAATGCCAAGGAAGTCGACCGGCCCATCGCCGGACTGCTCACCGACCTGAAGTCACGCGGGCTGCTCGACGACACGCTCGTGCTCTGGGGGGGCGAATTCGGCCGGACCCCGACCTCTCAGGGGGACGGTCGCGACCACAACCCGCACGGCTACACGATGTGGATGGCCGGGGCCGGCATCAAGCCCGGCATGGTGCACGGGGCCACCGATGACTACGGCTATTACTCCGTCCAGAACAAGGTGCACGTCCACGACCTGCACGCCACCATCCTGCACCTGCTGGGGCTGGACCATACCCGCCTGACCTTCCGTCACGCGGGGCGCGACTTCCGCCTGACCGACGTCCACGGCGAGGTCGTCCGGGAGATTTTGGCCTGAATTCCGGCCCGATCGCTTTGATCTTGAAGGAGTCCCCTGAAAACGTAAAGTATGGCCGCACAGGGACCGGGGGCCCGTACCCCGCCCGCCTATAAGACCCAAGGATGGGCCGACCATGACCGATCGACGTCCCTGGATCCGTCTCGCGTGGCCCTTGCTCGCCACCCTCGTCCTGGGCTCAATCCAGGCCACCTCGGCGTCGGCCGCGGCGGTCCTCGAATCGCCCACGCAGGACGCGGCGGTCCAGGCCGTCCTCGTCTCCACCTCCGGAACGCTCGAGACGAGCTGGGGTCCGAGGACCCTGATCGGCGTGGCCAATGCCGACGCCTCCGGCGACGGAATCAAGCTGGGCTCAATCGCCGTCGGCCAGCGCAATGACAACCCCTGGGCGGGGATCCTCCACCTCCAGTTCCAGTTCAACAACGGACTTCCGTCCATCAATCTCGACGGACGCGTCAGGTGGCTGGCGTACAACCCGATGGAGTCGCTGATCAACCCGAAGGTCGCAACGACGGCCAACGAAGCGCAGCTCGCGCTCTATCCGCCGATCTTCCAGCGCATGATTGCTCACCCCGACTGGATCCGGACCATCTCCTTCGGCAGCAACAACCCGACCATGGACATCGCCCTGGCCGCGCAGCCGAAAACCCCGGGCGACGCCGTCGTCGTCCCCGAACCTTCAACGCTCGCCACATTCTCCGCCGCTCTCATCGGCATGGGCTGGCACACCCGACGCCGGCGAGCGACCAGCCGCGTCTGAAGAGCCCTGCCGATCTCTGGCGCGAACCGACCTGTCAGCGGGAATCTCTGAAGAGGAAAGACGAGCCGCTTCGCCCGGCGACTCCTCAAGCTCGGAGCCCCGATCATGTCCCAGGTCAACTCGATCATACGCAGGATCAGCTTCGCGCGCCGCTACACCCTGGGCCTCCTCGACAGCGTCGACGATGCCGACTGGTCACGGATGCCGGGGGGCTGTCCGACAAATATTGCCTGGCAGGCCGGGCACCTGGCGATGGCCGAATATCGCCTTTGCCTCGAACGAGTCCGAGGCCCCAGGCCCGAGGACGCAGCCCTCATTTCGCCCGAGTTCATCGCTCGGTTCCACCGCGACTCAACACCCCGAGAGGCCGACGAGGGCCGGCCGTCGCCCGCCGAGATCCGGGCCGTGATGGCCCGCGTTCATGAGGCCGCTCTGTCACTGCTCGACCAGATCGATGATCCGCTCCTGGCCGAGCCGATCCACACCCCGCACGCCTTCTGCTCGACAAAGGCCGAGATCTACGACTGGTGCTCCGCCCACGAGATGCTGCACGCGGGCCAGATCGGCCTGCTGCGTCGGGCACTCGGGGCGGCCCCTCGCTGGTAAGTACGGATCGATCAGGTCGTCGCCGGTGCAAGGCCCATCGCGGCACGCTTGGCCTCGAGAAATCGGACGTGGTGGTGAATGTGCTCGGCCTCGACCCGGACCATCTCCGCGAGCGTGATCAGGCCACGCTCGCTGTGCACCCCCGTCCGAGTCCATGCCTCCGCAGGCAGGCCGCGGAGCATCCCGGCAAGCCGAGCGCGCAAGCGGTCGATGAGGTCGAGCTCCCTGGCCGGGTCGAGATCCTGATAACCCAGGGTCGCGGCGAAATGGGTCTCGTCGTAGCCGATGAGCAACGGCCTGGGCTCGGAGGCGACCCGCTGGATCCGATGGCACCAGGCAATCTCGGAGTCGACCAGGTGCCCGAGCACCTGAAGACAACTCCAGGTCCCCGGGATGGGATGGGCCCGCATCTGTTCGAGGCTCAGGCCATCCAGCGAACGTCGCAGCGTCTGCGTCCCGCCGAGATAGGCTTCGATGAGGCCGAGAGGGTCGATCAGGGGAGTCGACGCGTCCATCGTGGGGTGTCCTCCGGTATCAGGGGCTCTGAGAACCGGTCGGACACGCGCACCATCACGCAGGTTCGGGGCGGGTTGCATGCCGGTTCGGACATGCAGACGTGCCATCCCTTTGCTGGAATGTCGAGGACTTCAGATGACCCAATCCAGGCTGTAACTCTCGCTCTGAGCCTGCTCTTTCACGATGTCGGCCAGGGTCGTTTGATCGGTCAATCGGGCGATCGACTCCCCGATACGCCCCCAAAAACCGGCGAACGGCGACGGCTCGAGACGTGAGCTTCTGCTGGAGAGCGAGGACTTCGGCCGCCCGGTGGCGTCGGGGCCATCGATCAGCCGGATGATGTTCCCGAGGCTGATGTCGGCGGCCGGTCGGGCCAGGTGATAGCCACCTTCGGCGCCTCGACGGCTGATGACATACCCTCCGCCCTTGAGCTGGTTGAGGATCGCCTCGAGGAATTTGATCGGGATGTTGTGGCGGTGGGCGATCTCGCCTGCTTTGAGAGGGGACGGGTCCGTGTGTTCGGCCAGGGCGTACAGTGCAAGCAGGGCGTAATCACACTTCGCGGAAGGTTGCATATCGTCCCATTGTCGCCCAACCGCAGGGGGAAACGCCTGGGCCAGTCTCGTGGCTTTCAGGACAAAACAGCCCGTGCCCGCCGAGATTCTTTGGTGTGAGTGATTTGCCGGTCTTCCTCCAATCACTGTTAGCGATCAGCTAAGTCTTGTCAACTCTCGCGCCGCAGTCGATGCGTGAATTGAACGCCCGGCTCGGGACGGCCGACGATGGTCAACGAGACGCCTGCGCCTCCTCCAGCGCACTGACGAAACGTCGGAGCTGCTCGATCTCTTGCTCCGACCAGGACGGAGCGGGCTCCGGGGGCATCCGCTTCGGAGAGGTTGCCTTGCGGGCGATGCGAGCGAGGAGGGCATCGGGATTCTCGCGGTCGAAGAATCCCTCGTCGAGGAGAGTATCAAACGCCTCCTTGGGGTCTTCGGCGAGGACAAGGGTGGAGGTATTCGATCCGTCGTCGTGGTGGCAGGCGCCGCAGGCCTTCCTCGCGTCGGCGGGCTCGATAAGCAGGGGCCAGACGTCGCGTTCGAATCGGTCCGCGAACTTCGCCTGTTCGGCGGACGAAAGCGTGCCGGCTGGCGCGGGCTGGCCGGGGGTCGGCGAGTCGAGCGACGCCAGGCCGAAGATCGCGACGAGGGGAATCGAACCGAGCAGATGACGCATAGCCGACTCTCGCCTGATTTGGCGTTATTCGAGGGCGATTGACCGCGAGCCCTGGTCCGACCTTGGTCCAGGGCTCGCGGTCGATCTTTGTATGGGCGGGACGGGTCGGCGCGAGTCTTAGTTCTTGGCGGGCGCGTCCTTGGGCGGGACGTTGTGGATCTTGGTGGCCACGGCGTTCTCGTGCTCGACCTTGACGGAGATGCCCTTGCGGCCCTTGGAGATGGCCTTCTCGATGTTCTTGGCGACCTTCTCGTAGTCGATGGGGGAGCTCCCCTTCTTCGTGACGTACTCGGTCTTGTCGGTCGTCTTCACGACGATTTCCTTGCCGGTCTCCTTGTCCACGACCGTGACGGTCTTGGCCTCGGCGTCGGACTTGATGATCGTGCCGAAGAACTCGTCGGCCAGGGCAGTGCCCGCGATGAGGCCCAGGGCGACGGCGGCGGTGGCGGCGAGGAACTTGACGGGGGATGCGATTTTCACGGTCTGGTCTCGTTTCTGTGCTTGAGGGTCACTGGTCTCGAAATCAGGATCGTCAACGATTGTCCAGGCGAGACTTGACGAAGGCGAGGGCCTGGTCCGCGGTGGGGTCGTTCTCATCGACGTGAGACGCGATCGTGCCGTGGCTTCGATCTTTCGCCAGCACGACGACGGTTTCGTCGCCGGCAGCCTTGAGCACGGCGGCAAAGGCCTTGGTCTGGTCCTCGATCCCGGGATTGTCACGCTCGGCGTAGGCCAGGAAGAACGGGGCAAGGCCGGAGCGGGCATGGCTGAACGGCGACGCCGCCTTGCGCTCCTCGGCGTCGCCGAAGACGTCGGTACGATTCTCCGGAAGGTTGTAGGTGCCGCTCAGGAGGATTGCCCCCCGAATGTCCCCGGTCGAGGCCCCGGCGGACTGGAGGTAGCGGTCGTCGGTGGCGATCTGCGCCGCGAGGATGGCGCCCGCCGAGTGGCCGGCGACGAAGATCTGGTCGGCACGTCCGTGATACGTGCCGATATTCTTTTTGATCCAAGCGAAGGCCGCGGCCCCGTCGGCGGCCGGGACGGGATGCTTCACCTCGGGGAAGAGGCGGTAGCCAACAGATGCGACGCCGACGCCGCGTCGGGCGAAGGTCTCGCCGATGTTCGCGGCCGATTTGCGATCGCCCGCCTTGAATCCTCCGCCGTGGAAGAATAAGACCACCGGGAAATCCGTCCGCCCCTTGGGCAGATAGAGGTCGAGCTTCTGGCGGTCTCCACCGGCGGCGTAGGCCACATCGGGGATGACAGTCACCCCGTCTGCGGCCTGCTTGTCCGCGGCGACGGCGGGGAGCGAGGCGAGGATCAGGATCGAGAAGGCCCAGGCTGGGCACGAGGTTCGAGTCATGGGCGGGTCCTATTCCTAGGTCGACGTCGTCGCGTCCTGTCGGACTTGCGTGGGTTGATTCAAGGCTGTGCGGCAGTCACGCCGGAGACCGTCTTGGGCCCGGGCCGCGCCTGGAAATTGAGCAGTGGTTTGCCCTCGGCCAGATCCCAGACGAGGACCGTTCCGTCCCAGCTTCCAGAGGCCAGTCTGGCGCCGTCCGGCGAGATTGCAAGGGCGTAGACCCAGTCGGTGTGACCCTTCAACTCCAGGCGTCGGGCGCCGTCGCGGAAGACCCGGACGATGCCGTCGGCCGAGGTGGCGACCAGGTCCCGGCCGTCGGCCGTATAGGCGATACGGAAGACACCGCCGCCGAATCCGGTGAGTGAGCCTGCCTGCTTGGCGTCATTGTCGGGGTTCCACAGGCGTACCTGATTGTCGTCGCCGCCGGTGGCGATGAACTTGCCGTCGGGGCTATAGGCAACGGCCGAGACGGTCTCGGCATGGCCCGGGAAGGTGGCGACGGTCTCGCCACCGGCGACGTCGAAGACCTTGCTCGTCTTGTCGCGGCTGGCGGTGGCGATCCGCTTGCCGTCCGGGCTGAAGGCGAGGTCGAGGATCCAGTCGGCGTGGTCTTCGATGGTCCTGACAAGCTTGCTCGTCTCGGCCTCCCAGATCCTGACCGTCCGATCGGCGCCCGCGGCGGCGACGAGCCTGCTGTCCGGGCTGAAGGCGATGGCGAAGACGCCGTCGGCGGTCTCGACGAGGGAGCGGCCTTCATCGATCGTTCCCTCGACGAACCTGAGAATGCGGGCGGAACCTCCCTGCCCGGGATCGCCGCTGGCGACGGCCACGAGCTTGCCATCGGGGCTGACGGCGATGTCATGGACCCGCTCGCCGAAGCCCCGAAGGCGTGGGCCCAACCGCCCATCGGCGACGTCCCACGTATTCACTTCGTGGTATCCCGATGCGAGCAGGGCCCGGCCGTCGGGGCGGAATGCCAGGGCGGCGATGGCCACGGGCGCGGGGTAGGAGTCGGGGACCGCGGCCGGGGATCGCTTGCGGAGCAGCGCGAGCCAGTCCTCGGAAGGCTTTTCGCCGTCGTACCGTGCGCCCTGGGCGATCCAGCGTTCCAGGACTTGTCGCTTGGCTTCGGAGATCGGCGGCTGCTTGAAGGGCATCCTTGGCTGGCCGTCGGGCCGGATCAAGTCGACCAGATGGCTGCCGGCGGGGTCGCCGGGGGCGAAGGCCGACTCGCCTCCGCGGGCGCCCTCGGACAGGCCCGCGAACGTGGTCAGATCGTACCTGCCCTCCGTACGCCTCGGGTTGTGGCAGCCCACGCAATGCTTGCGGAGGATGGGGGCCACGTCGCCGAGGAAGCTGACGCCCGCGGGCTCGGGCGGGGCCTCGCCGGCCGACGCGGCCTGCGCCGCGGCGATCATCCCGGCGGCGACGGAGAGCCTGATGAGATGCATGAGACCTGGGCTCCTTCGGGCTGAGCTGAGAATGTGGAGACGGGCGAGGAGACCGGGTTTCAAGCGGTCCTCCCCGCGGTCAGGTCATCGCCGGCGGAACTTGGACTTGCTCGGCGCCGCGCCGCCGGTCTCGCCAACGAGGCTGGCGTTACGCTGCTTCTGGGCGTCGACAAGTTCGTCGGCAGAGGCGGCAACCACGCATTCATCACTGCAGCCAGGGGCGGCGGCCAGGACGGGGGCGGCGAGGAAGCTGGCCAGGCAGAGGAGCTTGAGACGTCGCATGTCGGGAACCTCCTGAAGTAGATGGCTCGATGTTCGCGGTGATGGAGGGCGTCACCGACCCGCGGCCTGGACGGGCTCGGTGGGAGCGGGGATTGACGGGTCGATCAGATAGACGGTCCCGTTGCCGTTGACGGTGGCGAGGTGGCCATCCTTGCTGAAGGCGACTTGGCTGATCTCGCCGCGGGGCGCGTGCAGGGCGAACTGGCGGGTTGGCTTGTAGGTGGCCAGGTCCCAGAGGTTGGCCGTGCCGTCGCCGGCGGTGGTCGCCAGTGATTTGCCATCGGGGCTGAAGGCGACCCCCACGGTGCGAATCCGGTGACCGATGAGCGTCCGCTTCGGGGCGCCTGTGGAAGCGTCCCAGAGCTTGACGCTCAGGTCGCGGTGGCCGGTTGCGGCGAGGATCAAGCCGTCGGGGCTGTAGGCGATCACGTCGGGATCGTCATCCTCGTCGGGCTCGATCTCCAGCCGCTTGCGTCCCTCGGCCTGGTCCCAGACCCTGATCGCTCGGTCCTTGGAGGCCGAGGCGACTGACTGGCCGTCTGGGCTATAAGCGACGGAGGTGATGGCCCCGGTGTGGGCGAAGAAGCCGAGCCTCCTGGCACCCGCGGCAACATCCCAGAAAATGATCGTCTTGTCCGCGCCGGCCGACGCGAGGCTCTTGCCGTCGGGCGAGAACGAGAGCGAAGCGATGGAATCCTTATGTCCGGCGAGCGTGGCGAGCGGCGAGCCGTCGGCGACCGACCAGAGTCGGACGATTGCGTCCTCGCCGGCGGAGGCAAGCGTCTTGCCGTCTGCGCTTAAGGCGACGGCGTCGACCGACCCTGCATGTCCGTCCAGGGTGATCCTTGATTCGGCGGTGTCGGCCTTCCAGATCGTGACCTTGCCGAGGGAATCGCCCGTGGCCACGGTCCGACCGTTTGCGCTGTAGGCGACGGACAGGATGGCACCCGTCACCTTGGAGGGGCCGGCCGCGGGAAGACCGGTGGAGAGGTCCCAGACCTGCATCGAACGGTCGGCTCCCACGGTCGCCAGGAGCTTGCCGTCGGGGTGGATCGATAGTGCAAGGACCGGGCCCGAGTGGCCAGTGATGACTTTCGGCTGCTGATCGGATGCGGGCGACCAGACCCGGAGCGAGCCGTCGGAGCCCCCCGTGACGAGGGACCGACCGTCAGAGGTGAAGGCCAGCGCGAGGACCGGCCCGCGATGCCCGCTCAGGTTCTTGCGCGTGGATCCATCGGCCGGGTCGAGCAGCCTGATCGAGCCGTCGAGCCAGGCGGCGGCCAGCATCTGCCCGTCCGGTGAGAAGGCCAGCGACATCGCGCGGCCATCGCCGCCGGAGATCGTTCGCACCTCGTAACCGTCGGCCAGGTCGAAGATCCGGATCTTGTGGTCCCAGCCCCCCAGGGCGAGCGTCTTGCCGTCGGGGCTGATGGCCGAGGAGGACAAGAACCCGACCGGATGGGGGAGCACCAGGCGTGCCTTGCCGGTGGCCAGGTCCCAGACGCGTGAGGTGTGGTCATCCGAAGTCGAGGCAATCGTCTTGCCATCGGGAGTAAAGATGGCATTGATGACGGCATCCGTATGTCCGGTCAGGCTATCGCGCTGCTTCCAGCCCTCGACTTCCAGGATCTTCACCTGCTGGTCGCCCGAGGCGATGGCGAGAACGCCCGAGTCGGGACTGAAGACGAGGCCGAAGAGGGCGCCGAAGGAGCCCCCCTGCGTCCCCTCGCCGGCGGCCACTCGCTTCGGCTTGATGATCTTCAGGAGCGCCCCGGTGAGCGGGTCATGGCTGGAGATTGAGCCGTCATCGCAGCCGGAGACGAGAATCTTCCCGTCGGGGCTGTAGGCGACGGAGCGGACGACGTCCCACTGGCGAGACCCGCCGCCGAGCACCGAGACGACGCCGTTGGGCAGCTCGCCCGGCTTCAGTTCGGGGGCCTCGGCCCTTGCGGCTGGAATCGGTTCCTTGGGCTTTTCGGCCGGCGACTTGGCCGGTTCCTGAGCCAACGTGGCGAGGGTCTGGAATGTCAGGGCCCCGATCGCGACGCATCGAAGGATGATTCCGGTTGAGTGAGAATAGTCAGACATATCGCTCCTTTCAAAGGGATCGCGTGGGGAATTGCCCCCCGGGCCTGCGGGGCTTCTTGTCCGATTTCCGAGGCTCACGGGGGGGTGGGGCGGGTCTCGTCTGGCTCAGTGGCGAAAGAGGAATTCCTTGGAGTTGAGCAAAGTCCACTGCACGTCTTCCCAGGCCTTCCGCGCATCGCCGGCCTTAACGACGTAGGCGAGGCCGGCGGCTCGCTCGGCGTCGGTCGGCGGCCTGCTGAGGCTGGCGAGGTACAGCTCCTCGAGGATCGCGGGGGGCTCCTGGCCCGCGCCGATCAGCTTGCCGATCCGGTTGTCCGGCTTGCTCAGCTTCTGGAAAATGCTGGGGCCGTTGACGAGCTGGAGGGCGTGGCCGAGGCCCGCGTCCCCGGTCCGCTCGCACTCGCAGGAGGTCTCGCGGGCGGGCTGGCCGAAGGCAGAGAGGAACGGATGTTGGAGCACGTCGCCGTCGGAGAGCTGGGTTGCACGCATGCCGACGGGCAGGTCACCGAAGGTCTCGCGAACCGCCGCCGCCTTGTCGGCCCTTCGCTGGCCCACGTCGGCATTGCGCCTGTCGGGGTCGCCGAAGACCTCGGGCGAGTCGGTCGCCGCCGAGAGGGCGTCGAGCAGGGCCTCCGCGGGGAGCATCTTGACGACCGCCCCGACGAAGTATTTCTCGCCCCCCAGGGCCTGGGCATCGGACAGCGTCCCCAACTGATAGATGCGCGAATTCATGATCGTGCGAATCAGTTTCTTGACGTCGTAAGACGAAGAGATCAGCTCCTTCGCAAGCTGGTCGAGCAGTTCCTTGCTAGCGGCCGGGTTGGAGTCTCGCACGTCGTCCACGGGGTCGATGATCCCCCGCCCGAGCAGGTGATGCCACGTCCGATTGGCGAGCTGGCGGGCGAAGAAGGGGTTCCCCTCCGAGGTCATCCACGAGGCGAGAACCGCCCTGCGCTCCTGGTCGGGCTTGATCTCGGGGGCCTCTCCTCCGAGGAACTTGGGGGCAACGACCTTCTCGGTCCGGATGTCGATCGCCTCGCCGCTCCGATCATCCTCGATGACGAGCGCACCGGTGTTGAACCGGGCGATCCGAGGATAAAGCGGATCGGACTTCGACGTCACCCTGGAGAAGAAGGCGGTGAAGCCGTAGTAATCGTCGGTCGTCCAGCGCTCGAACGGGTGGTTGTGGCACTGGGCGCATGAGACCCGCACACCAAGGAAGACCTGCGCGGTGTTCTGCGCCAGGAGCTGGGGGTCCTTGGCCACTCGATCGTTGCGGAAGAAGTTGACGGGCGGGTTGACGAACGTGCTCCCCTTCGCGGCAACGATCTCTCGCACGACCTCGTCGAACGGCCTGTTCTGCGCGATCCGATCGCGGAGCCAGAGGTGGAACGAGTACGTCCCCTTGGCCTGGATCGAACGCCGGTTGACGCCCAGCAAGTCGGCCCATTTCAGGGCCCAGAAGTCGGCGTATTCGGGGCGTTCCAGCAGCGAATCGATCAGCCTGGATCGCTTGTCGGCGCCGCCGTCGGCCAGGAAGGCGCGGACTTCTTCGGGCTTCGGCAGGACGCCGAGGAGGTCGAGCGATGCTCGACGGATGAAGACGTCGTCGGTCGAGAGGTCGGCCGGAGCCAGGCCCAGCAGCTTCATCTTGGCGTAGAGATGTTTGTCGACATGATTATTAACCGGCGGATCGGGCCAGGGCTTGCTGGAACCCGGGTCAACATAGGTGAGCTGGATGGGGACGAGCTGCCCGAGGTAGCGGGCCAGGATGGCGACCTCTCCCGGCCGGCCAAACGTGACCAGGCCATCGCCGTCGACCTTGGCCACGTCCTCGTCGCTGCTGCTAAAGACGGTCAGCCTGGTAACGTCGCGTGAACCTCCGTCGGCGAAGCTGGCAACGACGCTGAGCTGCTGGCGGGCGACCGGCGCGTGCAGCACGCGGGTGCCGGTGTTGACCTGGATCGACACCAGACCGGGAAGGTCAACCGGGTCGGCCGGCGCACCGCCGTTGAGCCAGTCGCGGAGGAGGGTGGCGTAATCGCCGTCCGGGACGAGCCGCTGGCCCCCCTCGTGGGGAACCCGCCCCTCACCCTTCTCGAGAATCAAGCTGGCGTCGGGGTCGAGCGTATTGACCCGGCGGCCGGACTGGTCGCGGGTGAGCTGGGCGAAATCGGCCGCGGGGTCGAACCCGCGCAGGCTAAGCTTGAACCCGTTCTTGCCGGAGGGAGTGCCATGGCAGGCCCCAGCGTTGCAACCCGCGACGCTGAAAGCGGCGATCACCTCGCGTCGGAAGCTCACCCGCGAGGGAAGGCCGTGGCTCGCGACCTCGACGGGGATGCTGGCCTCGCGGTCCCCGAGACGGACGACGAGATTCGCACTCCCGTCCGCCAGCGGCCTGACGTAGCCGGTGGGAGAGACCTCGACGATGCCTGCGGGGACCACTTCCACCTTGACCAGATGGGTCAGGTCGCGGTCAACGCCGCCGCCGAATCGGCCGGAGACGATGAGCTGAACGGATTCGCGACGATCGCGCAGCGTGATCGACGGGGGAGAGACGACGAGTTGGGCGGGCCTGCCGAGGAACTCGACGGCCCCCCCCTGCTCCGCCCCGACGGCCGGGTACGCCGCGGCGAAGATCGCCGCGAGCATCCCGGCCAGTCGCGCAACCCTGGGAAAACGGCGTGTGGCTTGCATCGGACGCATGTCCCCTTGTCACGAGGTCGGGTGCGGGCAGGGCTCAGATCAACGCCTGAATCGCTTCGCCATGCACCAGCTTGTGGGGGCGATTGAGCTTGTCGTAAAGGATCGACTCGACGTCGATGCCCAGCAGGTGATAGATGGTGGCCAGCACGTCCTTGGGCGTGACCGGGTCGGCCGAGGGATAGGCGCCGATCTTGTCGGACGCTCCATAGACGACGCCGCCCTTGATGCCGCCGCCCGCCAGGAGCGTGCTGTAGCACTGCGGCCAGTGATCTCGCCCGCCACGCGGATTGACCTTGGGCGTCCGGCCGAACTCGTTGTGGAAGACGAGCAGGGTCTCGTCGAGCAGGCCCCGCTCCTCCAGGTCTTCGATCAGGGTCGAGAAGGCCTGGTCGGTCGGCGGGTAGAGTTGGTCACGGGTGATGGCGAAGTGGTTGGCATGGGTGTCGTAACCCGGCCCGCCCGGCCCGCCGATGTTGCTCCTCAGCCAGTTGATCTGCACGAGCTTGACGCCGGCCTCGACCAGACGCCTGGCCATCAGACAAGACTGGCCGAAGTAATGCTTGCCGTAGCGATCGCGGGTCTCGGGGGACTCGGCCTCGAGGTCGAACGCCTTCTGCGCCCTGGGCGAGGAGATGACGTCGAACGCCTTGACGTAGTGGGGATCGAGCGAGGTGGTCGCGGCGACGCCGTCGAGGTAGCGAGCCCCGCGGCCAAGTTGCTCGAGCAGGGCGCGACGGTCGTGCACCCGGTCGCCCGAGACCTCGGTATTCGAGGCGACCGCGCCGGGCGAGAACCCGGGACTGCCCGGGAAGCTGTTGATCCGATACGGGTCATAGGCGGACCCCAGGAACCCGGCGAACTGGCCGGGCCATTCCGGCCCGTTGGGGCCCATTGCCTCGGGGAGCATGACCCAACCGGGGAGATCCTTGGGGACGGGGAGCATCTTGGCGACGACCGAGCCGAAGTGCGGCCGGTCCTCGCGGCTCATCGTGGCGGAGTCGGGCGTCACGACGCGTGTGATCGTGTCGCCGCAGAGCGTCAGGTAGATCGCCGTGGGGTGCAGCGTCTGGTTGTGATGGATCGCCCTGAGAATCGCCGTCTTGTGCTGGAGCTTCGACAGCCGCGGGAGGAACTCGTTGAGCGAGACCCCGGGGACGCTCGTCGAGATCGACTTGTAGGGCCCTTTGACCTCGGCCGGAGCGTCCGGCTTGGGGTCGAACGAGTCCATCTGGGCGGTGCCGCCATTGGTGCAGAAGACGATCACCGACTTTGCCCGGCCGAAGGAGGGCCCACGTCCCGAGCCCCCCGACTCGGCGGCAAGCGCCTGATGACGCAGAAGTCCCGGCAGAGTCAGGCCTCCAAGCCCGATCCCGCCCACCCGCAAGGCCTCGCGACGAGTCAGGCCGTCGCAGAGCCTGACCCCGTCACTCGCTTCCACACTCAGCATGAGATAAGCTCCCGGGACACATTAAAGTATTCCCGTCGATTTAGTAGGAATTAGCCCGCGATTTCTCGAGTCAGAACGAGTCGGCCGAGATGACCTCGCCACCGGTTCGGGTGCCGAGTCCGGTCCAGACGTCTTTGTTGACCGTGTCCTTGATGAACTTGACGCTTCCGTCGGCGAAGGCGGTGTTCACGCCACCGGGGTGATATGAAGACGCCGGCTTGATGGCGGCAGTCATGTTCGTCCCGCCGTAAGCGCAGCAGAGCTTGTTGGGGCCGAGGATGGTGTTGAACCAGGTCCTGCCGATCGTCCCGTCCATGTAGCTATAGCCCTTGTAGCGCCATTGCAGGCCCGCGTTGATGGCGATGCCGGCCGGGTTCTTCCAGTCGAAGTTGCGGCAATATTCGACCAGAAGGGCGGGGTCGGTGCCGCTCTTGGGCCCGCCGACATTCGACAGCCCATAGCATTCCGAGACTCGGGTCGGGGCGACGCCCTGGTTGATCGGCCCCGCGGCCACCTCGGCGACGAGGAGCGTGTTACTCAGGCCATCGGTGACCCCTTCGAACCCGACGACGGGGAGCTTGGGAACAAGCTGGCCACCCGTGGTGGAGTCGATCGACCGGCCGAAGAGGCCGTCCCACTGCTTCGTCTGGATGTGCCATCGGCCCGCATTCCACCCGTACGTGGCGGCCCAGTAGCCGAAGCCGAAGTTGTCGACCCCGGTGTTCACTTCCGAGGGGCAGACGTAGGCCGAGATGCGAGTCCGGCCGGCGGTCAGGCTGTCGAGGTTGTTGCTCAGGAAGTCGAGCGAGTAGAGCGTGATGAAGTTCGTGTTGAAGTTGAGCGAGTTGAAGACCTGCGTCTGTTCCACGTACGGGAGCAGTGACACGAATGGGGAGATGACCCCCGGAGCCTCGCCCATCGGCAGTGTGCCGTTGACGCTCTGATAATTATGGGCAGCAAGCCCCAGTTGCTTCAGATTATTGACGCACTGGATCCTGCGAGCCGCTTCGCGGGCCGATTGCACGGCCGGGAGCAGCAATGCGATCAGGACCGCGATGATGGAAATGACGACCAGCAGCTCAATGAGCGTGAATCCGAGGCGCACAGCCCCTGGAAGCCGCAGTCGGTTGGGATCGACTCCCTTCAAACCGATCGATCGCTTCGACATGGATTTCTCCCTGCGTAAGGCATGACTCAAGCATGCGGGAACCAAGCCGGGGCACCGTCCAGGATGTCCCGGACGAGGACGACTTGCCCGACGGAGGGGAATACTCTCTTATTCGATTGGAATGGTCAAGATTAATCTCCGACTAATTCTACCTTTCTTGTAGGATTTGAGCGACTTTCCTCGCCTTCGATCGACGATCACCGCAGATCGGGTCGAAAACGGGGAAAAAATTGTGGTCGGATGCAGACGATGAGTCGCTCAGACTTCATCGTCGGATTGGGTTCGATGTCCGTCTGCCAGGTGGTTGAACAGAAATCGGTGTAAAAGCGTCTGCCCAAGCGTAGGCATTTAATGCGGAGGGGCACCGGGCGATCTTCGGCCTCGTCGACCGATCACCGCCGGACGGGCTTGGGGCCGGGAGGCGTTTCGGTCGGTGGGGCGGTCGCGATCAGGGGCGTGTTCAGGGCAGGCGGCCGACCGAGGGCCCGGTAGAGGCGGAACTGGGATCGGTTGTAATTGAGGACGGCTTCGAGATAGTCCGCCCGTGCCTGGGCGAGTGCCTGGATGGGCTGGAGTACCTCGATGGGACGGGTGGCACCGGGAAGTCCCGCACCTCGTCGGATGTTCGTGAGATTCAGGGCGAGCGAGGCCTGAGCCTCGGGCAGGGCCTGGCCCGCCCGCTCCATCTGCCTCGATGCGGCGATCCGGCCCTTCTCGGCCTGGACCACCTCGGAGGCCACACGGTCCTGGATCTTCATCATTTCCAGGGTCGCCGTCCGCTGCTGGGCGGCCCGCTGCCTGGCGATGGCCCGGTCGGCGAATCCCAGGTTCTGGACCTCCCAGTAGAGGTTCACGTCGGCGTCGCTGCGTCCGTTGAAGTTGCCGAAGAAACCATTCGTGCCGCCGCCGAATCCGCCGCCGGAGTATCGTAGGGCGAGGCTCGGGATGAACGGCCTGAGCTTCGCTTGCTTGAGACGGGTGAGCGTCGCCTGGACGAGGGCCTGGGCCTCGGCCAGTTCGGGGCGGCACCGGAGCCCTGCCGTGATCAGCTCATCGATCGGGTAATTCTCGGGGACGATGCGGAGCACGGTCTCGGGCGGCTCGACCGGGGCGACGACGAGCCTCGGGTCGAGCCGCGTTCGGCGAATCAGGTCGGCGGAGGCCATCTCGAGCTCGCCCACCGCTGCCTCGACGTTCTTCCGCTGTCGGTCCCGCTCGGTGACCGCCCGGCGATAATCCGCGTCGAGCCCGGCCCCGCTCCGGGCATACGATTCCGTGAGGCTCGCCAGGGTCTCCGCGTTTGTCGCGGCCTCGCGGGCGATGGCGAGCGTCCCGGCCGCACGCTGCATGTCCATGTAAGACTCGGCGACCCCGAGCAGGGAGTCGTTGGTCACGGTCCGGATTCCGACCTTCCTCGCTTCCAGGACCTGGCTCGCGGCGAGCGGCTCGAAAATGGCATCCGAGAAGCGGAGGATGGAGGTGAGCCCGGAAACCTGCGCGGGGCCGCCCGCGGGGACGGGGCCCGAGACGCTGGAGCCGGCCGCGGCGGTCGCCCCGAGGAACAGCGAGCTCTTACTGATGGTGCGGACCTGGCCCTCGACGACCTGGGCCTGGCCGTCGTGGCGAATCCAGTTTGGCCCGATATAGATGCTCGGGAGCCACATCACGCGGGCCTGCTGCAACTCGGCGAGGGATTGAGCGACGCGCTCGCGGGCGATCGCGATGTCGAGGTCGTTCGCCCCCGCCAGCCGGAGGGCCCCAGGTAGATCAATCGGCTGGATGACCTGCCCGGGGACAAGCGGCGTCCCCAGGGGCTCCCCGGGCGGCATGGCCAGGGCCTCGGGCTCGGCCCTCCGTGCGTCGCCGGGGAGGGCCTGGGGAAGAGAATCCTGACGTGCATCCGTCCCGGCTCGCGTTGCCGGCATGGGCGGCAGACCGTCCTGCGGCTCGACGGCCCCGAGCATGAGGAGCGCGACCGCCCCCCCGATGAAACCGGCCCTGTTCACTGGCATCCTGGTTTTCATCGGGCCCTCCTTGGCCAAACGGTTCCGGGCTCGCTTCAATAGGTCGTTCGCGTCGGTCCGGCCGCATCATCGGATTGCATCGATGAGAATGTCGCGGCTTCGCTCTATGACGCCTGGGTCAACTCTTCGGCTTCGGGGTGTCACTTAGCGGGAGATTCCGCTCGACGGGCTGGCCGTCGGCGAGCGAGGCTGCGTTGGCCTCGACGACCATCTCGCCATCGGAAAGGCCCGAGACGACTTCGGTCCGCTTACCCTCGCTCAGGCCGAGCTTGATCTCCCTTCGCTTCGCCCGCTTGTCCGCGACGGTGACGCAGAAGGATTTCCCGCCGTCCTTGAACACGGCGGTCGAGGGGAGCGTCAGGGCGTCCTTGCGCTCCTCGGCGACGATCGTCGCGTAGGCGTAGAGCCCCGGTCGCAGGACTTCGTCCGGGTTGGGAAGGTCGATCTCGGCGAGCAGCGTCCGGGTCGCCGATTCCAGGGCCCAGGCGGTCCGCGTCACCTTGCCCTCGAATTTCAGGCCGTCGAGGGCGACCAGGCGGACCTGGGCGGGGTCGCCTGCATTGACGAACGGCGCGTCGGCCTCGGGCACGCCGACGGCGATGGTGACGATGCCGGAGCGGGCGACGACGAAGTACGGCTCGCCCGCCGTGCCCGGCGTGGTCAACTGGCCGGTGTCGAGCTTGCGACGGGTGACGACGCCGTCGAAGGGGGCTTCGAGCTTCATGTAGCCGGCCATCGCCTCGGCCCGCTCGGCGTCGAAGCGGGTGACCTCGACGTGCGAGATGGCCGCCTGGACGTCCGAGCGAGACCTGTCGAGGTGTGCCCTGGACTCGGCGAGTGCGGCCTCGGCGGATTTCACCCTGGCCTTCACCTCGTCGAGGCCGGACTGGGCCGCCCCGAGCTTGCTCCGCGTCTCGTCCACGAGGCTCCCGGAGAGGGCCCGCTCCTGGGCGAGCTGCTGCACGCGGGCGAACTCCGATTGCCAGCGGCTCGCGTCGGCCTCGGCCCTGCGGATGCCGGCCTGAATCTCCGAGACCTTCGCCTCGGCACTGGCGACCCCCGCTAGCGCCACCGCGACAGCCGCCTCGGCCTGCTTCGCCTCGGCCTGGGCCTGCTCGATCGTGGCCCGCTTCTGCTTGAGGTCCGCCTCGACCTCGGGCATCCGCAGCTCGGCCATCACCTGGCCTTGCGTCACGCGGTCCCCGATATCGACGGCGACGCTGCGCACATAGCCGGAAAGCTTCGAATGGATGGGGGTGACCTCGGCCGCCTCGATCTGCCCCGGCTGCTCGCTCACCCGCCGGATGGTCATCCGCTCGGGGACGATCGTGGTGACCCGGGCAACCGGCGGCGGGCCGGCCGAGGTCGCCTTCGCGGTGGCCTCGATGGGCGTCTTCCCGCAGCCGGAGCCGAGCGCGGCGAGCACGCCCAGACAGGCGAGGCCCGACCCGACGAGGTGAGGTTTCATCGGCATCGTGTGTCTCCCGTTTCGGAGGCGCAGGCGGTTCATTGGTGCCCCCGGTCATCGCGTGCATCGTGGGCACGACCACTCTCGATCGCATCCCAGGTCGCGGCCTCGCGACCGTCCCCGTTCGCGTGCACGACGGGAGTGAGTTCGGCGGGTTGGTCGAAGTAGCGGCTCTCGGGGTCGTCCGGGTCCAGGGACGCGGAATCTCGGCCGGCCCACCCCTGGACGAGGGCGAAGATGGAGGGGAGGACGAGCAGGGTGGCGAAGGTCGCCGCGACGAGGCCGCCGATGACGGCCCGCCCGAGCGGGGCCGTCTGCCCGCCCCCTTCGCCCCAGCCGACGGCCATCGGTACCATGCCGGCCGTCATCGCGCAGCTCGTCATGAGGATGGGCCGGAGTCGCCCCTTCGCCCCGAAGACCGCGGCCTCGGTCGCCCCGGCGGAGTCCTCGCGACGATGACGCTCGGCGAAGGTGACGAGCAGGATGGCGTTGGCGACGGCGACGCCGATGGCCATGATCGCCCCCATGAACGACTGGATGTTGACCGTCGTCCCGGTGAGCCAGAGGGCAGTGACGACCCCGCAGATGACGGCCGGGGCGGTCGAGATGGCGACCAGGGCGAGCCGCAGCGACTGGAAGTTGGCGGTGAGCAGCAGCAGGATGACCGCGATGGACATCGCGAGCCCCACCGAGAGACCGTTGAGCATCTCCCGCATGGGGACGATCTGGCCGCGGATGTCGACATTCACGCCCTTCGGCGGGGCGCCTGCCCGCTCGATGGCTTGTGTGACGCGGCTCGCGACCCTGCCCAGGTCCTCGCCAACGATGTTCGCGGTCAGGCTGATGGACCGCTTCATGTTGTAGCGGTCGTATTCGCCGGGCATCGTGCCGCGGCCGACCTTGGCGACGTCTCTCAGGAGGAGCGACGGGCCGCCCGCGCGCTGGACGGGGATGGTCTCCACCTGCTTCACCGAGTCCATGAGGGCGATCGGGATCTCGACCTGGACCTGGTAGCCGATGCCCGACTTCGGGTCGGGCCAGTAATTCGGCACGACGAACCGGCTCGACGAGGTCGCGGTCACCAGCGAGCGGGCGATCTCCTCGGCCGTGACCCCGCTGAGTCCCGCCCGCTCGCGGTCGATGTCGACGCTCACCGTCGGGTAGTCGAGCGACTGGGCGTACTGGAGGTCGCGGAGCGATTCGACCTTGGCAAGCTCCTCCTTGACCTTCGCCGCATGGGCCCGGACGTCCGCGTAGGCCGGGCCGCTGACGGCGACCTCGACGGGCGTGGGGGAGCCGAAGCTCATGACGTCGCTCACGATGTCGGCGGGCTCGAAGGAGAAATGCACGTCGGGCATCCGGCCCGAGAGGGTGTCGCGGAGCCGCCGCTTGAGCGCCTCGACGTCCACGCCACCCTTCTCGTGGAGGGCGACCCTGAGCAGCGCCTCTTCGGGCCCGGCGGTCCACTGGTAGATGGCATTGATCGGGTAGCTCGACGGGATGACCCCGACGTAGCCGACGGAAATCTCCACGCCGTCCTCGCCGACCTCTTCCTTCACCGCTGCCAGGGCGGCCTTCGCGATCTGCTCGGTCTTCTCGATTCGCGTGCCGGCCGCCGCCTTGATGCGGAGCTGGAACCGCCCGGCATCGACCCTCGGGAAGATCTCCAGGCCGAGCTGGCGACCCACGCCGTAAGTGACCAGCCCGGCGACGGCGAGATACGCCGGGACGACGAGCCAGCGGAGCCGGACGACCCGCCCGAGCCCGATCCCGTAGGCGTCCCGCGCCCGTTCGAAGACCGAACGCTTCGCCGAGCGTCCGCCGGCCTTGTGCCTGAGGAGCCAGACCGAGAGGACCGGAACGAAGGTGCTCGACAGCACGTAGGACGCGACCATCGCGAAGCCGACGGCGAGCGAGAGCGGCACGAAGAGGGCCTGGGCCGCCCCCTGCATGAAAAACGACGGGATGAAGACGGCGAGGATGGAGAGCATCGCCAGGAGCCTGGGCACGGCCGTGTCGAGGTTGCCCTGCCTGACCGCACGCGGGATGCTCTCCGTGTGATCCATCTTCGCGTGGATGTTCTCGATCTCGACGGTCGCCTCGTCCACCAGGATGCCGATGGCGAGCGCGAGCCCGCCGAGGGTCATCAGGTTGATGGTCTGGCCCGTGAGCCACAGGGCGACGACGGCCCCGCAGAGGGCGAACGGGATGTTCAGGACGACGACGACCACGCTCCGCCAGTCGCGCAGGAACACGAGCACCATGAGCCCGGTGAACACGGCCCCGAGGGCCCCTTCGGTGGCGAGGCTCGACATCGCGTTCGTGACGGTCGGCGACTGGTCGAACTCGAAGCTGACCTTGATGTCGTCGGGCAGGACCGCCTGCATCGAGGGGAGCGCGGCCTTCACGTTCTCGACCACCGAGAGCGTCGAGGCGTCGGCCCGCTTGGTGACGAGGATGTAGACGGCCCGTCGGCCGTTGACGAGTGCGTAGCCGGTCGTGGTGTCGGAGGCGTCCTGGACCGTGGCGACGTCGCGCAGGTAGACCGTCGGGCTCACGCCGGGGCGGATCGGGATAGTCTTCAACTCGTCGGCCTGCTTGACGAGCGAGTTGACCGCGACGATGGGCATCTCATCGCCGATCCGGACGTTCCCCGAAGGGCTGATCGCGTTCCCCGCGGTCAGCGCCTTGATGACCTCATCCGGCGACATCTTGTAGGAGCGGAGCCTGTCCGGGTCGACGCGGACGACGACGGTCCGCTGACTCCCGCCGAAGGGGGGCGGCGCCGAGACGCCGGGCAAGCTCGCGAACATCGGCCGGACCTTGAAGAGGGCCTGGTCCTGGATCTCGCCGATGCTCTTGGTCTCGCTCGACATGACGAGGTAGCCGACGGGCACGCTGCCGGCGTCGAAGCGCGTGATGAACGGGGAGACGGTCCCCGGCGGCATGAAGGCCCGCGACCTCGTGACGTAGCCGATGGTCTCGGCCATCGCCTGGGCCATGTTCGTGCCCGGGTGGAAGAACAGCTTCATCAGGGCCATGCCCTGGATGTTCTTCGACTCGACGTGGTGGATGCCGCCGATGTAGAGGAAGTGGTACTCGTAATAATTCGTGAGCAGCCCCTCCATCTGGGCGGGGTCCATGCCGCCGTAGGGCTGGCAGACGTAGACGACCGGCAGATTGAGGTTGGGGAAGATGTCGACGGGCATTCGCAGGACGGCGAGCCCGCTCCCGAGGGCGACGGCGACGACGGCCACCATCACGGTCAGCGGCCGCCTCATGGCGAAGACAATCGGGTTCATGGCTCGAAGTCTCTTCGGGGAGGGCTGCCGCCGAGGGTCGGAGCCTGGAGGGTCGTAACGCCGTAGACCGGTTCCCTCAAGGGGATTCGTCCCGCCGGTCGGACTTGATGGACGGCTGCGGGGGCCTGTCGTCGACGACCTCTCTGACGAGTTCGCGGAGCTTGCCCTTGATCGCCTCCAGGGCTGCGGCCCCTTCGGCAGTCGCCCGGTAATACTTCCGCGTTTTGCCCGCCACGACTTCGCCCTGCGACGTGAGGTAGCCGACCTGTTCGAGCTGATGGAGCATCGGGTAGAGGGTGCCCGCCCCGACTTCGTAGCCGTGCCGGGCAAGCTCCTCCATCATCTCCACGCCGAAGATGGGCTCTTTCGTCGCATGGTAAAGGATGTGCATCCGCACGAATCCGCCGAAGAACATCCTGGTCAGCAAATCGCTCACACCTGGTCACTCCGATATCGGCGGGCAATATAAGAGAGTTTAACGAACGCCGAGGAAAATCGCCTGGAAACGATTCTGACGGCGTGAGCCGTCGGCGTTTCTGCAACGTGCTTCGCATGGCTGCAACGAGCCGAACTGACGCTGGATGATAACCGCAAGGCCCGGGGCCGGGGCGACCTCGCTGCGTGAGGGAGGTGGATTGCCCCGCTCGGCAGGCCCAAGCCGGACGGTACTCGGATCCCGGTCCATTGAAATACGAGCCCGAGCGAGGGACAATCCAGGGAACTTCGCCGGGCTTCATGCACGGTCAAGCACGGAAAGTCCGCGATCCTCGCCCAATCCGGAATTCATGCCTCGACCCAACCCTCGATCCTTGAACGACTCCGGAATTCGGCATCGGCCTGCTCTGCGATGTCCAGCGAGGCAGCCCACGAATCGTTTGATGCGACCGGTCCGGGTGTCGGTGGCCGATGGTGTGCACGACGCGGCCGGGCTCGAAAACAGGTCCCCGATTGACCGACGGCTTAAGGATCGAGATTTGGCGAGGCATTCATTCCATCACTTCGGCGTCGTGTGGAAGCCCTGACTTCGGCCGTTCCATCGAACATGCGTTGATTCCAGACGTCGCGAGAGCGACGCGCCCCACGCAGGACCCCTCCCCATGAAGACCCGCCGCAGCGCCCTCCTCGGACTCGCCCTCCCATTCGCCTCCTTCGCCAACGGTGCCCTGGCCGACGACGAGCCCAAGAAGGACGAGAAGAAGCCGGACGAAAAGCCCAAGGCCGAGGAGAAGCCCAAGGAAGACGCCCCCAAGGCCGAGGAGAAGCCCAAGGAAGACGCTCCCAAGGCCGAAGAGAAGCCCAAGGAAGCGGAGAAGCCGAAAGAGGAGCCGGTCAAGCCCGGCCCGGATGAGGCCAAGGCCATCGAGGCGATCCAGAAGTTGGGCGGCAAGATTGACCGCGACGAAACGAAGCCGGGCAAGCCGGTCGTCGGCGTGAACTTCGCCACCACCGGCGTCGGCGACGAGGCCCTTGCGCCGATCCCCCTGCTGTTCACCCTGCTGAAGGTGACGCTCAACGGCACCAAGATCACCGACGCGGGGCTCGACCACATCAAAGGGGTGGCCCACCTGGAGAAGCTCTATCTCGTCGACACCAAGATCGGCGATGCCGGGATCGAGCGGCTGAAGGGGCTGGCCAAGCTGAAGGTCCTCAGCCTCGTCGGCACCCAGATCAGCGACAAGGCGCTCGAGTCGATCAAGGAACTGCCCGAGATCCGCGAGGTCTTCGTCGCCGGCACGAAAGTCACCGACGAAGGCGTCAAGAAGCTGACCGAGGGGAAGGCCAACCTCAAGGTCGTGCGTTGATGGATCGGCCCCTCACGCTCAAGGCACCACGATGATCCACGCCGAGAGCTTTGTCATCACGACCACCGGACGCGGGACGCTGGAGATCAGCGACCGCGTCCAGGCGGTCGTCCGCGAGTCGGAGGCGACGAGGGGGCTCTGCGTGGCCTTCCTGCACCACACGAGCGCTTCATTGATCCTCTGCGAGGATGCCGACCCGAGCGTCCGGCGCGACCTGGAGCGATATTTCGCGCGGCTCGTGGCCGACGGCGATCCCCTTTTCCGCCACACCGCGGAAGGGCCCGACGACATGCCTGCGCATATCCGGACCATCCTGACGCAGAACTCGCTGAGCCTGCCCATCGCCGAGGGTCGATGCGACCTCGGCACCTGGCAGGGGATCTTCCTCTGGGAGCACCGGACGGCTCCTCACCGACGGAAGGTCACCGTGACGGTCCTCGGCGAGTAACCTGGAACGGGAATGCGAACGATGCGACAACGCGGATTGGCCACGGACCTGATCGCCCTGGCCGTGAGCCTCCTCATCTGCTTCGCCGCGGCGGGGCTGGGATCGGCCTGGACGCTGGAGAGCATCCCGACCTGGTACGCAGGGATTCGCAAGCCGTCGTGGAATCCGCCGAACTCGATCTTCGGGCCGGTCTGGACGGCCCTCTATTTCCTGATGGCAGTCTCGGCCTCGATCATCTGGCGGCGTGAGGGCTGGAGCCGGACGGGCATGGTCGCCCTGGGGCTTTTCAGCATCCAGCTCGCATTGAACGTCGCCTGGTCGGGGCTCTTCTTCGGCCTGCACCGGCCCGACCTTGCATTCGTCGACATCGTCCTGCTCTGGCTGGCGATCGCCGCGACGATCGCCAGGTTCGCCCCAATCAGCCGGCCGGCCGCGGCGCTGCTCGTTCCTTACCTCGCATGGGTCAGCTTTGCAGGGGTCTTGAACCTGACGATCTGGCGCCTTAACTCCTGAAGGCCGGTTGCGTCGGCACCGGTGACGTGGCAGACTCGCCGGCCGAGTCGCAGGCAAGCCGAGTAAGCCGCGGGGGATCGCGCCGTGAAGGTCAATCAGGTCAAGCAGGCATTGAAGCGGGGCGAGCCCCAGGTGGGCACCTGGCTATCGCTGGGCAGCGTGGTGGCCGCCCGGTTCCTGGCCCGGACGGGCCTCCCCTGGCTGACCGTCGACATGGAGCACTCGCACGTCGACCTCCAGACTGCCGCGATGATGTTTGGCGCCATCGCCGATGCCGGCTGCGTCCCGCTGGCCCGGATTCCGGCTTCGAAGCACGAGTACGTGAAGCAAGTCCTCGATTGCGGGGCTATGGGCATTGTTGTGCCCATGGTGATGACCGCCGCTGAGGCCGCCGCCATGGTCGCGGCCACCCGCTACGCCCCCCAAGGGAATCGGTCGGTCGGGGGCGGTCTGCACGCGATGAACTACGGGGCCACCGCCGACGAGTATTACCGGCGTGCCAACGACGAGATCCTCGTCGTGATCCAGACCGAGCACATCGATGCCGTGAACATCGCCGACGAGATCTATGCGGTGCCCGGCATCGATGCCATCTTCGTCGGTCCCAACGACCTGGCCGCCACACTCCGCGACCCCGACGGGACCCCGCCCTCCGCCGAGCTGATGGAGCAGACCCTGACCCGCATCAAGCAAGCAGCCGATCGTCAGGGGGTCCCGTGCGGCCTGCACGTCACCTCGATCGAAGCCGCCAAGAAGCGGGTCGAGCAGGGCTGGAAGTTCATCGCCGTCGGCAGCGAGCTGAAGATGATCCTCGACGGGGCCACCGAGCTGGTCCGAGCGACGAACCCAGGGTGCGACGTCACCGAGCTTGCCAAATACTGAGGCCGCCGCCGGCAGTGCGAATCAATCCATCCCAGTCTGGGTGTAACGGCCGTGGGAGATGCCGGGGAGGTAAACCATCCCGGCGTCGTCTGCGACGTGGAGGCCGGCGTCCAGGTAGAGGATGATGCCGTTGATCTTGCGCGCCAGCGGCGAGATGAGGTAGGCGACGGCGGCCCCCACCTCATCGGTCGTGATGAGATTCTGGAGCCCCTCCGGGAAATTGGCGACTCCGTGGCTGCGCTGGAGGATCCGCTCGCCGGGGGTGTCAACCCAGCCTGGCGCGACCATGTTACAGGTGACACCTTCGGCCAGATATTCCGCCGCCATCTGGCGGGTCAGGCCGAGCAGACCCGCCTTGCTCGTGCCGTAGGCGAACAGGCCGGGCAAGGGGCGAGTGGCCCGCGTCGACCCGATGTTGATGACGGTCCCACGGGTCGCCTTGAGCAGCGGCAGGGCGGCCTTGATTCCTAGCCAGGCCCCCTTCAGGTTGATTCCCATCGTCCTATCCCAGAGCTCTTCATCGGTGGTCTCGGGCGTGCCTCGCGGGCTAATCCCGGCGTTATTAACCAGGACGTCGAGCCGCCCATACCGGGCGCGGATCGCTTCGATTGCCGAGACCCAGCCGGCTGATTTCGAGACGTCAAGTTCCAGGGCAAGGGCATCAGGGCCAAGCTCGGCGGCCGATTCCCGGGCCGAGGCAATGTCGAGGTCCGCCAGGATGACCTTCAGTCCCGCACCGGCCAGCGCCCGAGCGATCCCCAGGCCGATGCCCCGGCCCGAGCCCGTCACGAGGGCGATCTCTCGTACGTCGAACATGCTCGTCATCGCAGCCATACCCTCGGGGCCATCTCGATCCGACGCATTGAGAAACGGTCTGCCTACCCCTCATCCCACCATTCGACCTCGTCGCGCACCGGCTCGACAGGATCGGACCAGGACGACGATTCGAGGGGGGGTTCGGCCTCCGCCTCGACCCCGTCGGCGGCCGTTGCAGCCCGGACTGTGACGGTAATTGAAGCCTCGCCCTCGGGCCAGTCCGGGGGAAGTTGCAGGCAAACGTAGCGGTCGTTGGCCACGACGACCCGGGTGGAATATTCGATCACGGGATGGGGCTCGTGGTGTTTGACCGGCATCGGAGGACGACACCGCGGGTCATTCGCCGGATTCGGGCTCGACCGCATCCCGGCCGCGGACGAGGGTCTGGATCGTCCCGTCCTGAAGCACCTGGCCCGCCTGGTCGATGACCTGGCGTCGCCAGGTGACCAGTCCCCGGCGTCCCCTCGCCCTGGACTCCAGGGCCTCGACCCGCGTCAGGACGTGTACGGTATCATTGAAGCGGATCGGCCTGAGGAATTCCCAGCGGATGACGCAAAGGAAGGCCAGAGTCTCCACGCGAGGCGCGTTGCTGGCCAGCCCCGAGGAGACCGCCAGGCCGAGCAGGCCGTGCGCCACCGGGGCGCCGAAGGGCCCGGCCGCCGCGGCCTCGTGATCCATGTGAAGCGGATTATAGTCGCCGGAAAGGCCCGCGAAGGCGGCCACGTCGGCCTGGGTAATCGTCCGGGCGGGGCTTTCCCACTCGTCGCCCACGGCGAGATCCTGGAACCTGAGGGCTGTGATCGACCGGCGGCTCAAGTCGGCACCTTCGGTCGTGTGGAACTTGCCGGCGCGACGAGTCGGCCGGCGAAAATGCGTTTGGGTTTAGGTACGGATTGTGCTAGTTCTTACCCCGAGTCGTCAAGGCGGGGCCGGCACGCGCCGTAGGGTGCCGAAAACGTGCGTGGTCGACGGGTCGCCCTACGAGAGTTGCACTTGGCGGTCGGCACTCGGTTGCGAGAGGCCGTGTTCGGCCATGCCTGCCGTGGAGGAAATTGCCAGATGCCTTCGAGTCAATTGAATCGCGCATTGAAAGTCCTCGTCGCCGACGACGAAAAGCCGGTGGCCACCGGCTTGCAAGGCCAGCTCGAGGCGCTGGGCTATGACGTCGTGGCGGTGGTCGACGACGGCCACAGGGCCATCGAGGTCTGCCGCCGGCAACTGCCCGACGTGGCCCTTCTCGACATCGAGATGCCCGGCCTCGACGGCCTCTCCGCGGCCCGCCAGATCGCCAAAGATCCGGGGACCCCCGTCATCATCCTGACGGCGCACGGACATCCCAACCTCATCGACCAGGCGGCCGAAGATGGCGTGTTCGTTTATAAACTCAAGCCGGTGACCAGCCCCGACCTGCACGCCGCCATCCAGATGGCGGTCGCGCGCTCGAGGGAAGTCCGTGAGCTGCGTGACAGCGTGCAGGCACTCGAGGTGAGCCTTCGCGATCGCAAGCTGATCGAGCGCGCCAAGGGGATTCTCATGGCCCGCAAAGGGCTCTCCGAGCCCGAGGCATTTCGTTTCCTCCAGCGCCAGAGCCAGGACCGGCGGATGCCCATGGCCAAGCTGGCCGAGTCGATCGTCCAGGCGGACGAGCTGCTGGAGGGGACAAGCGGCCTCGCCTGAGCGGTGAATCTGCCGCCGTCGATTCGCCCCGAGACCCTAGCCGGCTCCGCGTTACGGATCGTGGCGTCGAAATTCGTGGATTTTTTCGACGTCCGATGATTGACTGGGATCGACGCCCAGGATAGCGTGAAATATGACGGGGTGGAGGGGGCCTTGGAACGCCCTCTTCAGCCTTTGTCGAGTGGAAGCAGGCGGACGCGACGCCTCGATCCGGATGGACGAAGCCGGCTGTCCCCGGCCGACCTCATTTCATGAACCGCCCGGATTAACTCCCCGACCACTCGGCAACGGAAGCCACGCCGGAATCGCCCGCAACTAGGGAGCCTGGGATCATGGCGACGCATCTCTCCGGGATGGATTACCGGCAGCTCGCGTGCGACCAATTGCCGGCCGAACTGGCCCTGCAGATCGAAGACTACATCGAGCGGATAGCCAGCGGCCGGATCCGCGACCTGCACGTCGTATGCTTCGAGGAGACGATCATCCTTCAGGGTCGAGCTCGGACATACCACGCGAAGCAACTCGCCCAGCAGGCCGCCCTCGACCTGACCGACAGCCACACCGTGCTGACCAATCAGATCATCGTTTGCTGATTTAACTGGGGACGGAGGGGCGGATCACGTCCTCCTCTCCTCACCTCGGCCACAGGTCACGCCCCCACTGATTTCCATGCAGCCAGGAAATCAGACGGGCAAGGCGTATCAGCGGCCGCCCGACACCGTTGTCGTGGACGAACTCGGGTCCGGTCTGTCGTGTCGAGAAATTCGCTGCCCGCTCGAGATCGCGCGGGAAATGCGTTGGCGCGATCCTCGGCAATGCTCGAGGCGTGACCTGATTGATGACACCTCAGCAGGGTCTACCCCTGCTGGCGAGCCTCGGCACGTCGGGCGATGACCTGCTCGCGCCGATCAGAGTGCATCTCGGGGACCTCAACCCGATCGACGAGGAACCTTCGTCGGCTCCCCGGGCAGCCCGTCGACGATCATGCAGTCCGGAGGCGCGGGGGCTCGATCGAGAGACGGATGCAGGTACCCTCGTCGGGGATACTCCGGACGGAGAGAGTACCCCGGTGACGCCTCCAGATGCCGTTGGCGATGCTCAGGCCGACGCCGATGTGGGCCGGCTTGGAAGTGAAGAAGGGCTCGACAGCCCGACCCGACTCCTCGTGACGCATCCCGGTGGCATCGTCGGTGAACTCGATGACGATCCACCCACGGCCGTCGACCATGCCCTTGGCCTTGATCTTCAGCGGCTTCTCGAGGGCGGCTTCGTACGAGTTGGCCAGGAACAGCCGGACCATCTGCCGGAGTTGCTCGGGACTGCCGACGATCGGAGGGATCGGCGCGAAGTCGATGGCCCATTCAGTATCGGCACGCCCCTTGGCCCGCTCCTGGTCATAGACCTCGGCGACGAGCCGGTCGAGCGAGACGCTCTCGCCCCGGGGGGTGGTGATGGGCCTGGTGTAATCGATCAGGCGGCGGGCGACCCCGGAGGCTTCCAGCGCGGTCTGGACCATCATCTCGGAGACGCCGACCAGGTCGAGCGTCGAGATGTTGTCCGCCTTGAGGCGGAGGATCTCGGCATTCGCGACGATCGCGGCGAAGGCGTTGATGACGTGATGACCGACCGCCGAGGAGAGATGCCCCAAGTCTGTCAGCATCCGCCGTTCTTCCGATTCGTTCTCGGCCACGCCTCATCCTCCGAAGAACGTACCGTCCCCGCCGCGGGAGCCGGCCGTCCGGGTCATCATCCGGGTCTCGTTCAGCGAATTAGACGCGCCTCGACCCAGTCGGCCAGGTCGCGGACATTGCCGCGATCACCGAACTCTGTGGCCAGGATCAGGAACTTCGCCCCGTCCAACTCAACATCGACGTTCAGGGGTGTATCTCGCGCCGACATCGGCGGCGACGAGAATCGCTCCTTGCCGTCGACCAAGATGCGGAAGACCACGCTGCCCAGCGGGCCGGCGCGGTCGTCGACCCCGAGGGTCGCCTGAAACCGGCGGTCGCCCGGTCCCAGTCGATAAGCGAGAAGGGTCCTGCTCTGGGTGCCAAGGCCGCGGTCGAAGGCCAGTCCGCCGAGTCTCAGCGGCTGGCCCTCGACCGACTCATCCTTGCGAAAGGGCCGGACCGGGCCGATATAGGGGATGTATTGAGCCTTCAGAGGGTCGATGTCGGAGAGATAGACGATGCCGGGCCGCCTGACCGCGATCCGCCTGACCTCGGACATTGGGACGGCCAAGGTCGCACCGAAGCGTGTTCTTGCTTTGAGGACGCCGTCGTTGATCTCAGCCCCGAGGATGCCCAGGCGCGATCCGTCGTTGAGGCTCAGCTCCCACCAGACCCCCTCAGGACGCGGATAGGAGACGAGGGCAGGGTCGAATCCGATGGCCACCAGGCCCGATCTGGCGACCTCTGTCTGCCCCGCATCCCCGCGGAACGTCAGGGACTTCTCGCCGACGCCCAGCAAGCTCCCCTGGAGTCGGTCGCCATTGGCCAGCCAGAGGACCTCGGAGGTGCGGGAGTCGGCCCTGACGCGATTGATGAGGGCCTGCCGGCCCTCGGGATCCGCGGGCGGGTTGGTGATCAGGCCAATGGGTGCGTCCAGGGGGACCGAAATCTGGCCCAGGAAAGTCGACTGAACGATGAGGCTCGCCTCGCCGGCGGTGCCGATCTCGACACGGTTGAGGCGGTCGCCTTCCGGGAAGACGACAATCGCTTCTTTCGAGGTGATTGGACGCGGGGTCCCGTCACGCTCGAGCTTGAAGAGATGGTCGACGGGGACGACTCGGTCCTTCCCCGCCTCGTCGACGATCGTGACGCCCTCGGCCTCGGAGAGGATCCGGAGCCGGCCGCCGACGTGGCTCCCGTCGACTCCAATGGCCGTGAACGTCGGCTCGGCCGGGGCTGCGGAAACTCCGGCCGGCTGGGGGAGCCAACATGCGAGCAGGGCCGCCGCGACCCGCAAGGCCACCGGGCGGCGAGGTGGGACCTCGACGGAGTGGCTCGAAGCTCGGGCGACGCCAGCAGGATCGATTTCGGTGGGCGGTCTCAAAGCGGTCGGGCCTCGCGTGTCGGACGTCCGGATTGAGCCTGACACGTTGAGTGCAATCCCCGGGCCCATCGGCCCTGGCCTGAGGGATTATCGCTGGAAAATTGGCAGATAGTTGTTGGGCATCTGGAGGACGAGCAGGGCCATCGCGGTGCCGTATTCCTGGCAGATGCTGTCCTGCCAGAAGCCCTGCGGTGCCTGACGGCGGACGAGTTCGTCGCGGATGGCGGGGAACCAGACGTTCCAATCATTGCCGCCGCGCATCCACATGGCCTGAGCGGCGTAGTAGTGGCCGTAGAAGTAGTGGCTATAACGCTGGCCGAATTTGATCTCGGGCATGTATTGCTTGAGATAGGCGACCCCCGAGTCGATCTCCTTGCCGTCATACTTGCCGGCGCTCTGGAGGGCGACGATGCCGGCGGCGCTACGGGGAAAGGCGCTGGCGCCTCCCTGGAGCTGGTAGCGGAAGCCGCCGTCGGGGTTCTGCGCCTGGCGGACGTAGCGGATGCAGTTCTCGACGGTCTCTCGAGGGACGAACAGGCCGGCATTGCGTGCGGCCCGCAGGGCGTTGATCTGGCAGATGGTCACCGAGATGTCGGCGTCGTTGCGGACGGGCTGGTAGCGCCAGCCCCCCTCGTTGTTCTGGGTATCGATGATCAGGCGGATGGCCTTCTGGAGCTTCTCGCGCAGCTCGGGCCGGTGCGTCATGCCGTAGGCTTCGGCCAGGAAGAGCGTGCCGAATCCGTGGGAATACATCGGCCCGTGGGTGGCCGCCGACGGCACCGCGATGAACCCCGAGGCCGACGTGTTCTCCATCACATAGAGCAACGCCTTGTCGATCTGAGGGCCATAGGGGCCGCGGCCGGGGCTCGATCCGTTGGCCATGAACGCGAGGGCCGACAGGCTGGTCACGGCGATGTTGCCGCGATAGGTGCCGTTGCCATACGAGCCGTCGGCGTTCTGCTGCTTGGCCAGCCAGGCCAGGCCCGAGTCGATCGATCGCTGGGCGTCGGGCGTGATCTGGTCGGCGGCGCCATCGGGCACGTCGCCCCCGCGGGTTGCCTCGCCGAAGCTGCCGATGTCCTTGTCGGCGGGCTTGGCGGGCTTGGCCTGGGCGGTGTCTGGCTTGGCCTCGGCCGGCGCCGGGGCGGCGGGCTTAGGCGGATCCTGGGCCGCCTGCCATGCTTGGGCCGGCTGGGCCAGGCTGACGAGTCCGAATCCGAGGCAGAGTGCGCTGATCGTGGGCCGCATGGCGTCATTCCTCCCGTGCGAGCGCCTTCTTGGCCACCGCCGTGTAGTACCGCTTGATGAGCTCCTCGCGAGAGGGGAGCGGGTCTTCCTTGAACGTGTTCTCCATCTCGGCCCTCATCATGGGCGAGAGGTGGCCCCACTCGTCCTTGCCGTTGGCGTTTGCGTGCCGGCTCTCGGGCTTGGAGGGCTTCTGGAGGCCCACGCCTCGGGCATTGGCCCCCGGCTGGTCGCCCTCCTTGCCTCCCGGCTTGGGCTTGCCTTGTGCCATCTGCTTGGAGGGCTTGCCCTGCGACTTGCTCTCGGTGGCCCTGGCCTGCTCGATGAGCTGTTCGAGGTTCTTGACGATCTCGGTCTGCCGCTGGCGGGTCTGCTCGCCGGTATCTCGCTGACCGAGGCGTTGCTCAACCTCGCGCATCCGCTTGGTCACCTCGCCCATCGGCCCCTGGTCTTCGCCCTGCCCCTGTCCCCCGCCCTTCTGCTTTTGCTTGTCACGCTTGCTCTTGCGCCCGGTGAGTTCTTCGAGGTGCTCGTCGAGTTGCTTCGACTCCCCCTTAAGATCGTCGGGCTTGGGCTCGCCGGGCTTCTTGTCCTGGCCGGGCTGCGGCTGGTCGTCGGGCTTGGGCGTGTTCTCGTCGGGAGGCATGGGCTCGTCGGGGGACTTGGACTTCGGCTTCTCCTTCGTGTCCGGCGCGTCCTCGGCCTGGCCGAGCTTCTCCAGCAGGCTGTCGAGCGCCTCATCCTTGGGGGCGACCTTCGCCTTCTCGGGGTCGGGCTTGGGCGTCTCGTCGGCCTTGGTCTTCGGCTTATCCTGGGCGGGCTCGGGAGCCTTGGCTTCGGGCTTCGATTCGGCGGCTGGCTTGTCCGCCTTGGACTCGTCGATTTCCTGGAGCAGCTTGTCCAGGGCGTCGTCCTTCTTGGGGGCGTCCTGCGCCGGGGCGAACGGTGCGAGGCAGGCGGTCAGGAGGAGGCCGCCCAGCAGGACGGTGAGCCTGGACGGTGCTGAGCCTCGGTGTCGGATGTAGGCCGCGTTCATGATCAGTCCTCCCCGTCATCACGTTTGGGCTTGGTCATGTCGCGGACCAGGTCGGCCAGCGCGCCTTGCTCGATCTTCAGCCGCTCGACCTCGGCCGTCTGGGCGTCGGTCAGCTCTTTCTTGCGCTCTTTGAGGGTCTCGAAGAAGTCGGTCTGGTCGTTGATCTCTTGCTGGAGCGACTTGAGGATCTTGAGCTGGGCCGAGGCGGGAATTCCGTCGTTGTTGCCCCCTCCGCCGCCACCGCCACCACCGCCGCCCCCGCCGCCACCCTGCTTGGGCTTGTCGGGCTTGAGGGATTCGACGAGTTGCTTGAACCGGTCGGCGGCAGCCCGCGCGGGGCGCTGGGTTTCGGCGTCGGTCTTGAGCCCCTGGAGCCGCTGGCCTGCGGAGTCCATCCCCTCGGTGGCTCGTTTCAGCGTGAGGGCGAAGACGGGGGCCCCTTCGAGCTTCTTGACCAGCTCGGCGGTCTCCGACTTCAGGCCGAGCTCGGTCTTGCCCAGGTCACGCACCGAGATGCTCTCGCCCCGGGTCAGCTTGCCGCCGGCGGCGAGCCGCTTCTTGTCGTAGTCGACCGTCTCGACGGCCACCTTCTCCTGCCGCTCGGCCAGAGACTTGAGCTCGTCGGTCATCTTGGCCAGCTCTTCCATGGCGAGTTGCTCCTCGGCCTCTTTGCGGGCCTCGGCCACTTCCTCTTGCGCCTCTTCAAGGTCGGCCAGGGCGTCTTCCTGGTCCTCTTCGGCCTCTTCACCCTGGTCCTGGTCGAGCCCCTGCTCCGACTTCTTCATCTTGGCGGCGGCCTCCTCCCCCTTCTGGGCGGCCCGGCCCGCGTTGAGCTTGGCGAGCTTCTGTAACTCCTTCTTCAGCTCTTTCTCGATCTCCGCTTGCTCCTTGGCGAGCTTCTTCAGGGAGTCCGACTTCTTCTTCGGGTCCTTCTCGGCGCGGGCCTGCTGGGTCTTCTTGAGGTTCTCGGTCTGGCGCTTCTTGATCTGCTCGAGTCGTTCCTCGGCGTTCTTCAGCTCCTTGACGAGCCTGGAGAGCTCGCGGCCCTTGCGGTCCTGGATGGAGTCGACCAGTTCCTTCAGCTCGTCACGCACCTTCTCCTGGCCGGCGCGGGCGGACCCCATCTGGTTCTTCTCGAGCTGCTCGGCGGCCTCACCCATCTTGCCCGCGGTCCCCTTGGCGCGAGACTCCTCGGCGGCGCCCCTCATGGCGGAGGCGGCGAGCGGGTCTTCGGCGTCGAGCTTCTTGGCCATCTCGGCCATCTTCTCCATGAGCCCCTGGAGGTTGCGGGCGACCTCGTTCTGGCGACCGGCCAGGTTGCCTAGCTCGGCCTTCTGGGCGTCGTCGAGTTTCTCGGGGGTCTTGCCGGTGAGTTCGGGCTTGGCGGCGGCCTCGGCCGCCTGCTTCATCACCTGCTCCTGGGCCTTCAGAAGTTCCTGGGCGTCCTTGACCACGCCTCGATAGGTCTCGAACTCGCTGAGGCCGTCGAGCATCTTCTTCAGCTCGCCGGCGATCGCCTTCTGATTGGTCTCGGCCTGGGCCAGCGACTCCTTGGCATCCGGGGCCTTGCCCTCGTCGGCCCCCCCCTGCTCTTGCGGCTTCGACTCATCGGCCTTGCCGGCCGGCTGGCCCTTAGCCTGATCGCCGCCAGCCTGCCCCTTGGATTGATCGGCCTTGGCCTGTTCGCCCGCCTCGGCCTTCCCGGCCGGTTGACCCTTCGCCTGGTCGCCAGCTTCGGTCTTCCCGGCAGGCTGGCCCTTGGACTGTTCGCCGGCCTGGGCTTGCTTGGATTGTCCGACGGCAGCCTTGGCCTGATCGGCGGCAGCTCCCTTGGATTGGGGGGCCGTTGGCTTCGTTTGGGACGGGGCGTTGGGTTCGTTTCGAGCCTGGGCGCCTGCCTGGTTTTGTTCGGCCTGCTGGTCCTGCTGCTCGTCGAGGGCTTTGGAGGCGCGGTTGAGGGCCTGCTCGGCGGCGGTCAGGTGGTCGTCGCGGATCCGGTCGACCCCTGCCTTCATCTCCTGCATCTGGGCGGCGGCGTCGGGGTTCTCGACGTTGAAGTTCTTGAGGTCGTCGAGGAACCGGCCGATCTTCTGGTCGAGTCCGTCGGCCTGGTTGGTCACCCGGCCGGCGAGCTGTCGCTGGATCATCTCGGCGACCTTGAGGTCATCGCGCCCCTTGGGGTCGAGCTTGCCGGCCTGGTTCAGGGTGCGCCTGGATTCTTCGACCGGCCGGAGGGCCTGCTCCTGCATCTTGAGAATGCGCTCGGCCTCCTCGCGGATCTCGCGACGCTGGGCCTCCAGGTTCCTGGCGAGTTCCTCGGGGCTGATGATTCGAATGCGTAACTCACGGCTCTTGCCAAGGTTAGGGCCGTTAATCGTGTCGTAATCGCGAGCGTCGGCGTGGAACGTGATCACGGCGCCCGGGGTCAGATTCAGGGACGCGAGCGACCAGGCGTGGCCGATCTCCGTGTGCTTGGTCGTCCGACCTTCGGGCGTCTCGGGGGCGTTCCAGAGAGGGATGAAGGCGTCGGGTCCGGGCTCGGAACCGCCGTTGGCGATCTTGTAGGCGAGGCGGGCTGAGTGGGTCCCGTAGTCGTCGTCGACGGTGAACCTGAGCGGGACCGTGGCGCCCGGCGGGACGTCGCGGTCGTTGTTCGGCTCCTCGATGGCGACCCTGGGGGCCTCATCCTTGTCCATCCTGACGTCGTACCGCTGGGCTTCCTGGTTCTTGAAGCCCTCGGTGTCCTTCAGGTCGAAGTAGAACGGAGCCGAGGCCTTGACGTCGAAGCGGGTCACGACCTTCTTGGGCGACTTCGGGTCGAGCGTGACCGGGACCGTGGCCTCGCCGATCCGGAGTTCGGCCGACGCGAGTGACTTGTTCGCGGACGCCCGGATCTCGACCTTGCTGCCGGCCACCGCACGGACCTGAGAGTTGCCGGCGGCGAGCGTCTTGGGGCCGACGCCCGTGTAGTCGGGCGAGACGACCGTGACGGCGATCTCGACGAGCGAAGGGGGCGGCACGACCTGGATGGCGACGTCGCGGACGCTGGTCGAGTCGTCGCCGGCGGCCACCGAGAAGGTGAACGGGCGGGAGACCGACTCGATCCGGCCGCGGAAGAGACCCCCCTCGACGGCGCGGAGCGACTCGACGACCGACTCGCCGGTGTCGGGGAAGCGATAGGTGACCTTCGCGGAAGTCGGGACGGTCTCGCCGGGCGCGACCTTGACGGCGAGATCGAAGGACTCGCCGCGGGCCACCTTGCGGCGAGCCTCGGCCAGGCTGAGATGGGTCTGCCTGGGCCAGGCGGTGCCGCCGTAGGGCCTGGCAAACCGGTTCAAGGCAATCCGCGACAGGGCCGGCGACGCGGCATAGATCCCCAGGCCTGCCGCGATCGTCAGGGCGGCGGCCGCCAGAGCACGCCTCGTGGGGGCCTTGTCGACGACCTCGCGGAAGTCGATCGACTCGGTCTCGGCGATGGCCTGTCGTACCGTCGCGTTACGCAGGGCGAGCGAGCCCAGGTCATCGGATTCGGTTCCGTCGCGGAACTGGACGGCGCTCGCGAGACGATCGTTGAGGCCCGGCCATCGTTTCTCGATGCGCATCGCGATGTCGAGGTCGCGGAACCGGACGATCAGGGGCCGGACGACGTGCCGGGCCAGCAGCCAGGCGCCCAGGCCAATCGTGGCCAGAAGCAGGACGAGCCGGACCTCGGGTGCCAGGTGGAAGAGGAAGTCGAGCAGGCAGGCACCGATGATGGCCAGCACGATGCCCGCCGTCAGCAGGCCCGCACCGTGCAATGCCAGCTGGCGTCGGACCTGCCCCCGCAGCGACGCGATCCGAGTTTCGAGGGGACCACGCATCACCGAATGCCTCCCGGCAGCCTTCGAGCCAATCCGCGTCAAGGGCCGTCCGTTCTATTCCATCTTAAACCATCTGGTTGCGTTTTCTCAGGGCCCACTCGGCCGTCAGCACCGTCAGGAACAGGGCCAGGACCGGCCAGCTATTCCAGAGCGGGATTGGAGGGTCGGTGTCCAGCGGCACTTTCTGGGGCTTGGGCAGGTCGGAAAGCAGGCTGTCGACCGCCTCGGGAGTGTAAAACTTGCCGCCGGACGTGCTGGCGGTGCGGATCAGCTCGGCCCGGTTCATCGGCACCCGCTCCAGCTCGCCGGCGGGCGGGTCGACTCGGAAACCGGCGGTGGGGACCGCACCTTCCAGGATCGGCGGCGGCAGTAAGCGAACCGTGTATTCTCCCTCGGAGGCCTGCGGCAGCGCTCCTTCGAAGACATTCTTCGCGCCCGTTGAGTTCTTCAGCGTCAAACGGCGCGGTCCCTGTCCCTTCCGTTCGATCTGGACGGCAAGTTCGCCCGATCCGGGGGCAAGCGCCGGGTTGGGGAATCGGACGCGGACGATGACGGGCTGGTTGCGCTGGTAGCGGCGGCGGTCGGTCGTGACCTCGGCCTGCTTCTGGCCGAGCAATTTGGTCCGGGCCAGGAACCGGATCGTCTGCACCCAGTAGCGGCCGAAATACTTGTCGCCGACCCGGAACCGCCAGCGCCAGGTGTCATCGACCGCGTTGAACATCACCTTGCCCGACCCGTAGAACTGGTAGAGCATCAGCGGCAGCTTGCCGTCTGAGCCGGTGGCGGTGGGGTGCTCGGCCAGGACCAGGGCGGCGGGCTTCTTGCGCGGGGTTTCCATGAACCAGTAGAGCGGGGGGAGCGACTGCCAGATCTGCTCGCTGGACGCCTCGTCCTCGCCGAAACGGAAGATCGGGCTGGTGCGGCCCTCGGCGGTTAGCTCGGGGCGGTACGCGGCCAGGTTGTTGCCCACCGCGATCGGGTTGCGGGCGTCGCCCAGCTCGACCGGGAAGAGGGGTTCCAGGGGCGTCCCTCGATAGAGCAAGGGGTTGAAGTTCTCGCCCGCCACGAACAGCAGGCCGGCCCCCTTCTCGGCCACGAACTCGACGAGGTTCTGCATCTGCACGGCGCTGAGGAAGCTGGGGTCGGCGTCGCCCATGATGACCGCGTCAAACTTGAAGAGGTCTTCCTTCGAGGCCGGCATCGTCGGCAAGGCCGAGCGGTCCTGCTCGCTGTACTCGGGGTCGGACGAGAGGAGGACCACGCTCAGGTCGATGGTCGAGTCGCGTTCCAGGTAGGTCTTCAGGTAGCGGTACTCGTAACGAGGGTCGCCGTCGACGAGCAGGACCTTGAGCTGATCCTTGCGCACGGTGACCGTGCGGACGATCGCGTTGTTCTCGACTTGCAGCTCGCGTTCCCTGGGCTCGACCTGCACGACGTAGGTGATGTCGCCGACGTCCTTGGGCCGGTGGGGGATCTCGATCCTGGCCGGCTGGCCGTCGGGCGGTGCGACGACGCTGATCGTCTCCAGGTCGCGCACGGCGCCCGAGGCGTCGCGCTGCTTGAGCTTGACGGTGAGCGGCTGGCCGGCAAAGCCTTTACTGCTGAGCTTGGCCTGGAACCGGACGAGGTCGTCGGCGAAGACGACGTCGTCGACCAGCAGCTCGCCGATTTCCAGGTCGCGTGCCGGCTCGGAATCGCCCAGGCCGATGACGAAGAGCGGGACCCCCTTGCGGGCGGCGAACTCGGCGGCCTGCGGCAAGGTTTCGCCGTCGGTAGTCTGGCCGTCGGTGGCGAGCAGGATCGCCGTGGGCGGGACGCCCCTGAGCTCGGTGAGGACCTGCCGGACGCCCGACCCCAGGCGCGATTGCGCCCCCTGGGCGGTCGCGGCCTTGACCTTCTCGAGCGCGGGCTTGACGTCCTCGGGCTTGTCGACCTCTGCGAGCGAGCTTGCGGCCCCGGAGAGAAGGTAGAGGCGGATCTTGTGCTGCTTCTGGAGTTCCTTCAGCCAGGCGGCATCGTCGCGGGCAAGCAGGCCCTGGGCGACCGCGGCGCGGCTGGGCTCGGTCTTGCCGGCGGCCTTGGCAAGTTCCTGCGCGGCGGCCTTGGCCTTGGGGTCGGCCGGCTGGTCGACGATCTGGCCGCTGGCGGAGTCGTCCAGCATCACGACGAAGTAAGGCAGGCCCGTCCGGTCGACGGAGAGCACGGCCTCGGACAGCATGAACACGGCCAGCAGGATCAAGCAGATGCGAAGCGAGGCGAGCAGGACCTTCCAGGGGCGCGAGGCCTGCCCTTCGCGGCGGTAGAGCCAGATGACGAGCGCAATGCTGGCGGCCAGCACGAGCAGGAGGACGCCCTGCGACCAGGGCTGCTCGAACCGGACGTGCGGCGTGATCGCCTCGCCGGCGCGTGCACGCTCCACGCCCAGTCGGTCCGCCAGTCGTCGGAGCAGCCAGTCCATCATCGAGGGGTCCAGGGGGCGTCGGGCGCGGGAGGGGAAATTGGGAGCCGTCCGGGGAATTGTAGGGGAGTCTAGGCGTGGTGGCCGAATTTCCAGGCCAGGGTCGACTCGATCAGCAGCAAGGCAAGCACGGCGAAGAGCAACGGCCGGTGCAGCTCGCCCTGGCGGCTGATCGCGGCGGTGTCGGCCCCCGCCTGCTGAAGGTTGACAAAGTAGGCGAAGTTCCAGCCGGGGACGGCGGCGGCGAGCCCCGCGCGGTCGAGCTTCGCCGGGTCGCTCTCGGCCGGGTCGGGCACCGCGGCGAAGGTCGACTCCCTGGCAAGCGGCGGGCCGATCTTCACCTTGTAGAGGCCCGACAGGTCGGTCTCCTCGAAATGCAGCAGGCTGACGTCGCCGTCGGGCTTGAGCCGGGCCGGCAGGTCGCGGCCGTCGGGCGTGCGCACCGAGGCCACCACCTCCGCGCCGGCCGGGGGCAGGGCCTGGTCGAGCGGCTGGCCGACGCGGACATTGCGCTCGGCGAGCCGGCCCGCGGCGGCCTGGAAGACGACCTGCTCCATGACAGGCGGGAAGCTCGGGTGTACCGGCCAGGTCGTCCAGCCGGCGTCGGCGGTGGTCGCGACCTGGACCACCGTACCGCGATACCTGGGGGCCTCGATGACCGCCGGATCGCCCGTGCCCGAGAACGCCAGGGCCACCCGGGCCCTGGTGTCGGCCGGCAGCTTGAGGGCCTGGTATTTCCAGGTCTTCACCGAGGTCAGGCCCGCCTGAACCTGGTCCGACTCGTCGCCGAAGAGGGCGACGATCGGGTGCTTGAATCCCTTCGCGTCGAACGTGAACGGGGTCTGCATCAGCTTCGCGTCGCCCACGGACGGACCGATGAGCGCGGGGAGAAGCCCCTTGCCGTCGGCGTAGAGCAGGCGGTTGTAGTTGTCGGCGAGCACCTGATCGCCGCCGAAGATGACCACGCCCCCCCCCTGCTTGAGGTAGCCCTCGAGCGAGGCGACCTCGGCCTCCGTCACCTGGGCGACGTTGCAGAGGATCACCGCGTCGTAGTCGGAGAGCTCCCGGCGCACCAGCTGGTTCTCGGGGACGACCTGAACCTTGATCGGCGAGGCCGGGCCCCCCTGGTCGCCCGAAGGGCTGAGCGCCTGGGCCAGGTAGTCGGTCTCGGCCTGGAACGCCTCCGACTTGAAGTCGCCGTCGACGAGCAGGACCTTCAGCGACTCGCGCACCGGCACGGCCAGCACGCGGCGATCGTCCAGCTTCAAGGAGTCTTCGTCGACGCGGGCCTCGACGACGTGGTCGCCGTCGGAGTTGAACGTCTGGGTGAAGACGAGCGGGACGTCCTCGCCGACGGGGAGGTCGACCGTCTGCTCAGGGCCGACCTGGCCGTCGACGACCAGCCTGACGCTGGCCCCTGTCGTGGGCGCAGGCCCGAAGTTACGGACCACGGTGCGGATCGAGACGGTCGAGCCCGACGTGACGACCGGCGCGCCCAGGGCCAGTTCGGTGACGGCGTGGTTGCCACTCCCTTCCTTGCCCAGGTCGATGACCACCGACCGGGCCTTGCGGGCCTGCACCTTGTCGACGACCCGCTTCAGCTCGGCGGCGGCCTCGGGCTTGCGCCAGCTGGTGGCTTGCAGGTCGGTCAGGAAGACGACCTCTTTCTGGGGGATGGTCGAGACGTCGAGCACCCGGTCGATCGCCGCGAAGCTGGCCACCAGGTCGGTGCCGCCGTGCGGCATGACCATCGACTCCAGCTCCTTGCGGACCTCGTCGGCGCTCGGCGAAGGGGTGCCGATGATGACCTTGGGCGGGTCGGCCATCAGCACGACGCTGGTGACGTCGCCGCGCCTGGCCTCGCGCACCACCTGGATGGCCAGCTGCTTGGCCTGGTCGAACCGGGTCGCCTCGGCGGGCGCGTAGCCCATGCTCAGGGAGCCGTCGAGCACCAGGACCCGGTGAGTCCGCTGGCCCGCCAGCACCGGTAGCGCGCCCATGCTCTCCAGGAACGGCTTGGCCATCGCCAGCACCACGGCGATGACAAGCATCGTGCGCACGGCCAGAAGGAGCCAATGCTCCACCCTGACCCGCCGCTGGTTCTTGCGCATGGCCGCGACCAGGAACCGCATGGCCGCCCACGGGACCTCGCGGAATTTCCGGCGGTTGAGCAGGTGCAGCAAAATGGGCAGCGACGCGGCACCCAGGCCGTACAGGAGCGGCAGGTTGGCGAAGCCGAGGGCTAGAACGACCGGCGGGAGCAACGTGCAGCACTCCTGAAGGGGACCGGGTCATCTCGACTGAGGTCGGTCGGCGGTCGTCGTCAACGGGTCCGGAGGCCGCGCGAGGCCAGGTAGGTCGACAGGCTCAGGCCCAGGTCCTGGTCGGTCCTCAGAGGGACGTAGTCGATGTCGGCCATCCGGCAGCCTCGCTTCAGCTGGTCGAGGAACTCGCCCAGCTCGGCCTGGTACGCCTTGCGAAGCGAGTGCGGCTCGGTGAGCACGTCAGGCATGCCTTCGAGCCCCTTGAACAGGGTGGTGTCGCGGAACGGGAAGTCGAGCTCGGCGGGGTCGAGGATGTGGAAGACGATGACCTCGTGGCGGCGGTGGCGGAAGTGGCGCAGGCCGGCGATGATCCGCGCGGGGTCGTCGAACAGATCGGACAGGACGACCACCACCCCGCGCTTCTTGAACCGGTCGGCGATGTCATGGAAGACCGAGCCCACGTCGGACTTGTGCCGGGCCGGCTCGACCTCCATCAGGTGGATCAGCTCCTTCAGCTGAGACGGGGTGCCCGATGGCTTGAGGTAGCGGCGGATCGTCTCGTCGAAGGTAGCCAGGCCGACGGAGTCCTGCTGCTGGAGCACCAGGTAGCCCAGCGACGCGGCCACGAACTGGGCGTACCGCAGCTTGCTGACGTTGCCCGGCGAGGCATAAGCCATCGACTCGCTCGTATCCAGGAGCAAGTACGTGAGGAGGTTCGTCTCCTCCTCGTACTGCTTCAGGTAGAGCTTGTCGGTCTTGGACCAGACCTTCCAGTCGACGTGGCGGATGTCGTCGCCGGGGACGTATTCGCGATGCTCGGCGAACTCGACGGAGAAGCCGTGGTACGGGCTGGCGTGCAGGCCCGAGACGTACCCCTCGACGACCATCCGGGCCTGGAGGTCCAGGCCCTCGAGGTTAGCGAGCGTTAGCGGATTTAAATATCTTTGGGAGTCTTCCACTTTGCTCGGCCTCGCGGTCGTCGACGGGGATGGCCTTGATCAGCCGCTTGACGATGTCGTCGGGCTTCAGGCCCTCGGCCTCGGCGTTGAAGTTCGTGACGATCCGGTGCCGCAGGACGGGCCCGGCCACCGACCGGATGTCCTCCGTCGAGACGTAGTACCGGCCATTCAGCACGGCGCGGGCCTTGGCGGCGAGCACCAGGTACTGGCTGGCACGCGGGCCGGCGCCCCAGCTCACGTAGTCTCGGATGAAGTCGGGGACGTCGCCCTTGTCGCGCCTGGTCGAGCGGGTCAGCCGCAGGGCGTAGCGGATGACGTGGTCGGCCACCGGCACCTTGCGGACGATGTCCTGGAGTTCCAGGATGTCGGTGCCGGAGAGCACCTTGGAGACCGACGGCTTGTGGTTTGCCGTGGTCATCCGGACGATCTGGAATTCTTCCTCTTCTTCGGGATAGTCCACGACAATGTTGAGCATGAACCGGTCGAGCTGGGCCTCGGGCAGGGGGTAGGTCCCTTCCTGCTCGATCGGGTTCTGGGTGGCCAGCACGAAGAAGGGGTCGGGTAGCCGGTGCCGCTCGCCGCCGACGGTGACCTGCCGCTCCTGCATGGCTTCCAGCAGCGCGGCCTGGGTCTTGGGCGGGGTCCGGTTGATCTCGTCCGCCAGGATGATGTTGGCGAAGATCGGCCCGCGGAGGAACTTGAACTGGCGGACGCCGGTCGCCTTGTCTTCCTGGATGACCTCGGTGCCGGTGATGTCCGACGGCATCAGGTCGGGCGTGAACTGGATCCGGTTGTAGCTGAGGTTCAGGGCGTCGGCCAGGGTGTGGATCATCAGGGTTTTGGCCAGGCCGGGCACGCCCATGAGCAGGCAGTGGCCGCGGGCGAAGACCGCGATGAGCAGCTCCTCGAGGACCGACTGCTGGCCGATGATGACCTTGCCCATCTCGGCCTTGAGATTCTCGAACGCGTCCTTGAGCCGCTCGACGGCGGCGAGGTCGTCGGGCGGGAGTGTCGCGGGTGCGGATTCATCGCTCACGGGCTGGCACTCCCTCGATTCGGCCCCGTCGCGCGGGGCGTCGCGGCGTGGCCGCAACCCTGTTGGGACGCGGCCTGCCTCTGATTCCAAGCTAACGCGGCGCCGCCGCCGCGTCTATCGTCCGGCGATCCCCGAGAGCCCAGAGGGCCCCCGACGAGGCGATAACCGCCCCGCGAGTGGCCAGCCTGACGTCGAGGCCGCCGCTCGTCACCGGGAAGACAAACCGCTGGAGCAGGCCGCCGTCGGACCTCGACCGGAAGACCACCGGCAGGTCGCCCGGCTCGCCGTCGGACGGGGTGGGCCAGGCGACCAGGCCGTTGCGGCCCAGCTCCACCGACCAGCGAGCCCTCGGCCCCGAGAGGGTCCGCCGCCAAGCCCGCTTGCCGTCCGCGAGCGAGACCGCCACCAGGTCGTTATCCGTTGCCGCATAGAGCCTCAGGCCGTCGAGCGCCATGGCCTCGGGCCGCTCGCTGAGGTTGTCCACCCCGAGCGGGCATTCCCAGAGCTTCTTGCCGGTCTTGGGGTCGAGCCGGATCAGGCGGAGGCCGTCGTGCAGCACGAGCAGGTGCTCGGCGTCGCCCAGGATCCGGGGGCTGCCTCGGCCGGGCAGGACTTCGCTCTCGCGGAAGTTCCAGCCGATCTCGCCGCGGGCGACCTCGAACAGGGCGATCGTGCGCTTGTTCAGGACCAGGGCCAGCCGATCATCGTCCAGCGGGAGCGGGTCGCGGAGCCAGTCCTCGTCCTCGGGACGAGCCGAGCTCGAAAGCCGTCGGCCGCTCTCGGTGTCCAGCACGTCGATCGCGTTGGGCGAGCGGGCTTGCAGGATGATGTGCCGCGCGGTGACGGCCATGTGCGGGTTGATCCGCGCCCCTTCCGGGGAATAGGTCCAGGCGACCAGCCCATTCTCGCCGTCGAAGGCCATCAGGCTCGACTCGCCCCGCAGACAGTAGATCCGGTCGCCCACGACGCGGAAGCCGTGAAGCAGCCCGGGATCGGGCACGCCCCGGCCGTCGCCGCGGTCGCGCCTGGCGAACGGATTCGCGCCGCCTTTGCCCCCAGGTTCGGCGGCAACTTCCTGCCGCCAGGCCTCGACGCCGGTGTCGACGGCCAGCGCCACGAGCCCACGCGACGTGGCCACGACCAAGCGGTCGGCCAGGTAACCCGCCCAGAGCGGCTCAGACTTCAGCTCGACCGACCAGGAGGCCTGTTCGCTGAGCATCTCGATGGGGGCGAGCCTCGACCCTTCGACGAGGAAGATCCGCGCGGCGTCCGACGAGGGAGGGACACCCTCCGCGGCGAGCAACCTGGATTGCCCGACCTGCTCGGGCCGGCTCCAGGTCCGCTTCAGGGGGACGGTCGGCTCGGAGTCGCCACCGCCGGAGACCAGCCGGTCGAAGGGATCGGACTGGAGCCTCAAGGAGGCGAGCGCCGCCAGGTCCTTGCCCTCGAAGGCGGCGTCCGGCATCCGCGAGAGCCTGGCCAGGGCGTCGCGAGCCGGGATCCAGAGCTTCTGAGCCTCGTAGGCCCGGGCCAGCCCCCAGAGGGCCCGGCCTTTCAGTTCATTCTCGTGGGTCGCGTCCAGCAGGTGCTTGTAGGCGCGTGCCGCGTCGCCGTGCCGGCCGGCGCCGTCGTGAAGCTCGGCCAGGGTCAGCCAGACGTCCGGGATGACCGTGGCCACCGGGTAGGCCGAGGCGATCTCCTCGAGCGGCCTGGCCTGAAGCGTGGCTTTCGCCCGCCCGTAGAGGTCGGCGGCCCTGGCGTCGAACTCGGCGTAGAGCCCCTGCCCCTTGGCGGCGAGCAACTCGGCCAGCCGATCGGCGACGAGAAGGTCAGCCCTGACGGTCCTGCGTCCGTCGGCCAGGGCGACGCTCACCAACCGCTGCCGCTCGTCCTTGAGGACATCCTGAAGCGTCCCGACGGCGAGGGCGGGCTCGTCGCTGCGGACCTGGACGTCGGCCAGCTCCAGCCTTGCGGCCAGGGCATCGCGGTCGACCCGCGAGACGGCGGCGGCCCCCCTGAACCGATCGGCGGCGACGGCCCAGTCTTTGGCGTCTCGCGCCTTGCGGCCCAGCTTCATCAACAGCCGATGCCTGTGGTCTCCGGCGATCCCCGCCAGAAGCTGGCCGTCGATCTGCTCGGACGGCCCGGCCTTATCGGCGGCCAGCGCCAGGTTGGCCAGGGCCTCGTCGTCGTCGCCGACGGCCTCGGCGGCGCGGCCCAGGCGGTAGTAGTTGGACGCCTTCTCGGGCGCCTTGACGATCTCCTCGCGATAGCGCTGCATCAGACGGCGGTTCTGGCAGAAGACGACCATCGAATCGGCCTGGGTGACGATCAGGTAGCCGTCGCCGGCGACGAGGTTGCCGCCGTTGATCTGGAAGTCTTCCATCAGCTTGATCGGCGGCTCGGTGCGCAGGCCGTTGGACTGGTCGAGCACCTGGATCTCGCCGCGGGTGGGCCAGTAGACGCGGTCGCCGGCGAGGATCCCGCGGCCGAACCCCTGATAGGTCCGCGCGGTGTCCGGGAACGTGTGCAGGCGCTTACCCGTCTTGATGTCGAACCACATCACCACGTCGCCGGTGGCGATCAGGCGTCCCTTGGCCACACCGAGCAGGTGGGTCAGGCGGACCTCCTCCGGCAGCGGGTCGGTCTTCCAGACGAGCCGGCCCGTGGCCGCGTCGAGGGCCAGGATTGAAGGGGAGTCTTCGGGCGCGACCAGCACGAGGCCGTCGTGGACGATCGCCGGGTTCAGGTCGCGCACCGGGGCCGAGCCCGCCTGGCGTTCCTGGCGGTGGTAGGCGGCGACCCAGCGGATCGAGCCCGTCTCGGCGTCGAGCGCCGTGACCGCGCCCAAGTTCGTCTGGTAAAAGACCGTCGAGCCGTCGAGGCTCAGCAGGCGATGGCCCAGCTCGGCGCCGGGGCCGCTCATCCCCATGCCGCCCATGCCCCCTATGCCGTTGAACGGGTTGTCGGCCGACGAGTCGCCCACGTAGCGAATCCATCGGGTCTGCCCGGTGTCGGCGTCGAGGCAGGCGACGTGCACCGCGGTCTGGCCGCCGACATCGTTGACCGTCACGCCGACGTAGACCCCCCGGGTATCTGCGACGGGCGTGCCTTCGAAGGTCGGGCTGCGGCCCCCTTCTCCGCCGCGCCTGGCCATGTCGAGGTCGGCCGCATGTCGGCGCCAGAGCAGCTTGCCGTCGCTGGCCCGGTCCAGCGCCACGATCGAGGACGGGGGCGTGGACGGCATGCGGCTCATCGAGGTCATGGCCGGGGGCCCGAGCCGCGCGAAGATCCGGTCGCCGACGGCCGTGAGCGTGAACCTGGGCACGCCGATCGAGCTGCGGGCGGCCGACGGGACGAACTGACCCGCCTGGTTCTCATGCTTCCAGGCCACGGGGACAATGCCGTCCCGGCTCCCCCCTTCGCCCGCGGGCCGCTCGCCCAGGTTGTAGGCCACCACCTGCTTGTCATCGCGGACGATGACCTGATCGCCCACGATGATCGGGTGATAGGCCAGCAGCCGCTCCGGCGAGACCGAGGAAATCGACGGGTTGACCATCGGGTTGAACCCGCCGCGCGACCCGCCCGGCCTGGTCGGGGGCTCGAGCTCGATCTTCCACTGGAACGAGCCGACGTCGATCGGCCCCGCGGCGATCTTGGTCCGGGTGGGAGCCCCCGCGAAGGTGGGCCAGCGGCCGTCGGCCTGCGCCGGCGGGGCCAGGTTCCCGTGCGCAAGGGCCTCGGTCAGGGTCGTTGCGAACAGCCCGTCGATGCCGGCCAGTGGGCCCTTGGCATCGGGATAGGCCTTTGCCATCGCCTCGATGTCGGCCGGTCCGGGGACGTCCTCGCCGATCGCCGCCCGGCAGAGAATCTTCTTCGCCGCGACCTTCGCCAGGTCGATGCTCGGGTCGGGGTGGACCAGCCCGCGAGGGCCTTCGGCGCGGTCGGGCACAAGCTGGCGATAGTACGAAAGCGACTCCGCGAACCGGCCATCCTGGTAGGCAAGGTCGCCCAGGAGGTCGAGCGCATCGTCCCCCCATGAGCTTGAGAATCCCTGGTCGACCACCCGACGCAGCAGGGCCCAATCGCGTTGCTCGGCACCCTGTCGGTACCACCGCTCGGCCTGGTCGTCGACCCTGGCACGGTACAACGCGCGGGCCTCGGGGGGCAGCTCGGCGATCCGCCGCTGGCAGAAGTGCCGCAGATCGACGGACAGGGAGACGGTGCCGGTCGGGTCGGAGAGCGGGTCATCCTTGGGCAGCTCGGCCATCTTGTCGCCGAACTGCTGGATCACCTTCAAGTAGATGTCGATCGCCTCGGCCCAGTGGGCGTCCTTGGCGTGCGAGGCGGCGCTACGCAGCAGGGTCGTCGCCGAGTGACTGGTGTCGGCCCGGAACGGGGGCCCCGCGCGGTGTGGTTCCTGGGCCGCGGCATGCATTCCGATCATCGCCGAGACGACGGCCAGACACGCCGAGAAGGCCCGCCCGCCAGCGCGGATCGATCGTCCTACCGTACGGGTCTCGATCGTCATTCGGCCCTCCTCGCGAGTGAGAGGCTCGACAGAGGTCTGATCGGCGGTGGCTGGACGAAGGAGTCGAGGGCGAGCGTCAAGATCGAGGTCGCCCACCCGGAAGAGCGTCAGTCGCCTCCACGCGGGCTCGCCTTCATCCTCATCCTTCGGGGCTCGCATCGTCCCACTTCTGCCATTGTGCAGGCCAGGGCAAATCGAATGGCAAGGCAAATTGGGGACCGCGGCAAGATTTCGAGCAAATCATGAGGAGAAAATCGATGGGAGCCGACTCGAATCCGCCGCAAACTGCCTTCCCGACGGGCGTAGACGCCCCGGATACAGGCAAGCTCTAGTTCGGCTGACCCTGGATCAGATAGCCGAAATAAAAGATCAACGCCCCGGCGCCGGCGATGAGCATCGACACACCGAGCCCCACATTGTTGGTCAGCTCGGAGACGATCGCGAACGGCAGGATCATCAGGCCGACGAGCTGGACCGACCGGCCGAAGGCGTAGCGATTTTGCGACAAGGTGCCTCCGAGCACCCGGCAGGTGGCGCGAGCCGGCCCGCCGGGTCCGGGAATTGGGGTCGTTCAAAAAGGCCGGATTACTTGACCTTGGCCGGGTCGAGCTTGACGTCGCCGATGTCGACCGTGGCTCCGGCCGTGACGTTCACGACCTGGCCCCGGCCGAGGCCGGCCGTGACGTAGCCGACCTTGTCCTGCCAGACGACGATGTTCTGGGCGCCGGCGGGCACACCCTTGATCTCGAACGAGCCGTCCTCGCCCGTGATGGCGAAGAACGGGTGGTCGAGGACCATCACGAATCCCTTCATCCAGGGGTGGATATCGCAGGCCAGCGGCAGGACACGCTTCTCGGCGACGAGCTTACGCTGGATCGTGCCGTTAGGGGCCAGCATCTGGTTGAATCCGCCGTTGGCGAATCCGGTGTAGCGGATGTTGTGATTGACCGGGTCGCTGGACTTGAAGTCCAGGGCCTGGTCCTTGTGCATCGCCAGCGTGTACGGGATGAACTCGCAGTTCTTCTGGTCGACCACGACCGTGGCGGCGTTGGCCAAGAGCGCCTTTTCGGCCTCGGGGTTCTTCCCCTTGGGGGCGACCAGGTAGGCGATCCCGTGCTTGATCCCCTTGGTCTTGGCGTCGACGGCGAAGCCACGATCGTAGATGGGGGGCTTGCCGCAGACCTCGGGGTCCTTCTCGGTCGCGAGCGGCTTGGGAACCGGCACGGCGCCATTCCAGATGAGCCGGCCCTTGATGGTGCCGAAGCCGGCCTGGCCGACCGAGGCCCCGGCCAGCGGCAGCAGGGCGCCGGCGGCGGGCGGGGCGGCGACGGCGCGGGTCGAGTCGAACGCGGCGAAGGCCGTCAGGAGCAGGGCCGCCGACAGGCAGGCGCCGATCCGAAGGAGGCTGGAAACCGACGAGCGGGCGTGATTCATGGCGGGCTCGACCTCGAACAGACGCGGTGGGAAGTTGGGGGCGGGGCCTGGCGTGGGGGTCGTCAGACGCACGACTGCGTGGCAACCCTCCGGTTCGAGCATAACACGGGGCGGCAAGCCGGGTGAAGCGTGCTTGGGCCGAGATGAAAACGGCGTCGGCGACCGAGTGGGTCGCCGACGCCGTTTTCATCAGTCATGCGTCATACGTCGATCAATTCTCGGGCTTCAGGGCACCCGGATCGATCTTGAATTCCTGGCTGGTCTCGCCGTTGGCGGCGACGACGATGTCCTGGCCCGAGCTGGGGGTGACGAAGCCCTTGGCCTCCTGCCAGACGACCACCTTCTGCGAGCCGGCCGGGACGTTCTTCAGCTCGAAGTTGCCGTCGGCGTCGGTGACGGTGATGTAGGGGCTGTCGGTCACCATCCAGTAGGCGGTCATCCAGGGGTGGATGTCGCAGACGACCTGGCCGGGGGCCCGGGCGGCGGCCTGGGTGGTGAACGGGACCTCGGAGCCGCCGGCGATGGCGCTATTCAAGGGGTTGTTCTGGACCTTCGAGTTGACGTTGTGGCCGACCGGGTCGCTCGACTTGATGTTGATCTTGGAGCCGGTCATCACGCCCACGACGTGGGGAACGAAGGTGCAACCCTTCTGGTCGAAGTCGACCGTGGCGGTCTCGGCGGCCGACTTGGCCTCGGGGCTGACGGCGGTGGGCTTGGGGATGTAGACGATGGCGTAGCGGACGCCGTTGTCCTTGCCGAGGACCAGCCGCTCCGACTTGATGTCTTCCTTGGCGCAGACGCTCGGGTCCTTGACCGTGGCATCGCCCTTGGTGACCAGGATCTTGGGGGTCGGCGCGGCGCCGCCCAGGACGACCTTGCCCTTGAGTGTGCCGAAGCCGGCGGCGGCGGTCGCCGAGGGGGCAGGCGCGGTCGACGGGACGGCGGCCGAAGGCGTCGCGGTGGGGGCGGCGGCGGGTGAGGTGGGCGCGGCGGGAGCACCGACGGCGGGGGCAGCCGGGGCGTCGGTCTTGGCCTCGGGGGCCGAGACGAGGACGGCGTCGTCGACCGACTGGGCGCCGCCGCCGCAACCGATGACCGGCAGCAGCAGGGTGGCCAGGCTCAGGCCGGCGCCGAGGGATTTGCGCATCGCGGACGGGCTCATCGGGGCTTCTCCTGGAGAGTTCACTCGAGACCTGATTCGGACATTCTAGACGCCAAGCCGGCAAACGGCGCGATTTCAGCCAGGCTAGCAAAGCGACCGGGCGTGGCAGGCCCCGGTGAGGGCCCGGCCACGCCCGGTTGGCGGCACGTCGCGGCAGACCCTTGGGGCGTTGCCACCCCGGGCCGGCCGCTGATGGATCGATTACTCCGAGGCACCCGGGGCCTTGGGGGCGGCCGGGGCCTCGGCGGGTGCGGCCGCGGGAGCGGGGGCCGCACCTGCAAGCTGCGACTCGACCGCGTTGACGTAGTTCAAGAGCGTGTCACGCATCGCCTTGACCTGCACCCAGGTCTGCCCCTCCATCGACTTGGGCACGCCCACCGCGGGCGGGCCGTTCGGCGGGACGTTCTGAGGCATGGCCGTGTACGGAACGAGACGCTTGGGGTTGGCCAGCCATTCGGCCAGATACCCCGGCCGGAACCGATTGTTGACCTGGCGGAGGTCGGGGCCATTGACGACCTGCGGCCCGCCGTTCGGCTTGAAGGCACCGATCGAGTGGCACCCCACGCAAGCCCCCTTGGTCATCAATTGCCAGCCGCCGCCCAGGTAGTTGGCGTGCTTGGCCTCGGCCTCGGTCAGGTAGCCCTGCTCGCGCTCGGGGATGGCCTGGTAGGGGAACTCGGCCCCGTCATTGGCGGCGAAGTAGTTGGCAAGGCCCGCGGTCTCGGCCGGGCCGAGCTCGTCAACCCTGCCGAAGTGGAATTTGGGCATCCGCAGGTTGGCCGCCGGCCGGATTTGGTACGGATCCTTCAGGAACGAGGTCAGCCAGGGGGTCTGCACCTTGAGCCCTTCCCGCAAGAGCGGCGGGGGAAGCCTGTTCCAGAACGTGGCGTAGTCGGTGCCGGTCTTCTCGGCCTGGTAGGCCGCGGAGAGCCAGGCGAAGTCGCCGCCGACGGCCGGGGTCTTGGCCACCTTCGTCGAGTCCAGGGTGAGCGTGTCGCCCACGTTGAACGTGAACCCGCGGATCGTCGTGGGGCGCCAGAGGGTGACGGTCAACTCGTTCTCGAACGTGCCGGTGGGCATCGCCTCGAACGTGATCGGCTTGCCGTCGACCGGCCCGATCGTGGGCTGTGTCTTGGGGTCGTACGTCAGCTTGGGATAGAGCTCGGCCAGGTAGTCCGTCTGCCTCGCGTTGTAGGCGACGCGGACATTGGTCTCGAACGTGGGGAAGGCCTCTTCAAACTTGGTCGCCCCGGCGATCGTGTACTTGGGCATCTCAAGGACGTGGCAGCCGGTGCAGTTATACCGGCTCAGGAGCTTGCGGCCCTCGGCCACGGCGTTCGAGGCCGGGGTGGCGGTGGTCGCCGGCAGGTACTTCGAGGCGATCTTCTCCCCGGTCAGGCCGAGGACGAAGGTCATGACCTCTTCGATGGCCTTGGGGTCGTTGGCCCAGCTGAACTGCGGCATGCGGAGCCGCTCGTCCCAGGCCTTCACGTCCTCATTGGTCTTCTTGAAGTCGTAGCTGCGCGGGCGGTGGAGCTTCTGGTAGAGGAAGCCGGAGCGCGTGTGCTCCTCGATCTTCTCCTGGTAGTAGTGGTCGGTGCCGTCGCGGTTGCCGTGGTCGTCGGGAACCTGGTCGATGAAGTACTCGGCGATGTGGCCGTAGTCGAGCTTCGTCGGGCTCTTGGCCCCCCAGCCGTTGAGCGGGGTGCCGATCGGCTTGTAGGCCTCGAAGCCCGCGATGTTGTGGCAGCCGAAGCAGCCGAGCCGACCGATGGTCGTCTTGCCCAGGAACATCAGCTTGTCATCGCGGGTCATGGCCGCGACCTTGCCGTCAAGCTCCGAGATCGCCTCGGTCTTGCTCTTGTACAGCTTGACCAGCTCGTCGAGCCCCTTCGAGACTTCGGGCGAGTCGAGCGCCTCGAGGGCGACCTGTCCGGGCCACTCGCCGGGGATTGAGAGGATCCAGGCGGCGATGTCGGCCGAGTCCTGCCATGAAAGTTGCAGGTTGGGCATCAGGCTCTTGGCGTGGTAGGCCTCGGGCGCCTTGACCCAGTTGGCCAGCCAACGGAAGCCGTCGTCCTTGGAGCCGAACTTGGCCGAGATGTTCGACAGGTTCGGTCCGAAGTCGGCCGAGGCATACTCCTTGGCCCCTTCGGGCAGGGTGGCCGGGCCGGTCTCCTTGTGGGCGTGGCAGGCGAGGCATCCCTTCTGGAGGAACGTCTCCTTGCCCTTCGCGGCGTCTCCCTTGGCGGGGACGTCGACGAACCCCTCGGGGGGCTTGCTCACCGAGAAGAGGTAGTGGGTCATGGCGTGCACCTCGGCGGCGACCTTGGGCTGGTCCTTGGCCGAGGCGTTGTTGCTCACGTCATAGAACCGGGGCATCCGCGTGTCGGGGCGGAAGGCGTGCGGGTTCTTGATCCAGCGGGCGGTCCAGTCCTTGGAGACCTTCGAGGCGAGGTGCTTTAGGTTCGGGCCGACCTGCCGGGCGTCGGTCAGGTCGGGGCCGAAGGAGCCCTCCCCGCCGATGGTATGGCAGCCGGTGCAGCCGTACTTGGTGATCCGCTCGAAGCCGGCCTGGAGCTTCTTGGCGTCGGGGACGTCGGTGACCTGGTGGTGGCACTTGATGCAGCTGGACTCGATGAACCGGCTGGGGAGCATCGGCTCGTCCCAGTGGTGCATCTCGCGCCAGGCGTGGTCCTGCTCCCACTTGTGCTTCTGCTCGGGGTCGTTCGGCTCGTGCGACGAGTAGGTGAAGTCGGTGCCCGACCCCTGCCCGCCGTGGCAGATGGTGCAGCCCATCTTGTTGATGCCGTGCGGCCCGTTGCTGTCCAGGTAGAGGCCCGCGGGAACCACCTTGCCGGTGGGGTCGATGGTCGTCGCGCCGTCGGTCAGGTGCGGGTGCGCGGCGAAGGCGGGGTTGATCTCCTTCATCGGCGTCTTGCCGTCGGGGGCGACGTCATAGCCAAGTCGGTCGATGCCCTGGTGGCAGGTGGTGCAGCGGTCGTACCGGGGCACATCCTTGAAGTTGTAGTTGATCGTCAGGTCGGGCAGGCTGATCTGCTGGATCCTGGTGGGCGAGGCGGCCAGGTCGAGTCCGGGCAGGCCGCGGACGAACGCCATCGGCCCGAAGAACTGGGCCTCTTTCTGCGCCAGCACCCGGCCGGCGCGGTCGACCTCTCGGCGGATGTCGTCCCGCTTCTTCTCCAGGGCGGTGATGTTGCCCTTCAGGTCGGACAGCTTCGCCTTGCCGGCGGCGAGGACCTTGGTGGCCCCTTCGAGCTTGCCTTTGACCTCGGCGAGCTTGGCCTCGGCGGGGACGATCGTCGAGGCGATGTAGGCGCGGGCCTCGCGCTCCTCGCCGCGGTCGATCATGCCGTCATAGAGGCTGCGCAGGCTGTCAAGCTCGGCCTTCTGGAACCGGGCTGCGGTGTCGAGGTCCTGGAAGGTCCCCTCCAGCCGGCGTAGCTCGCGGTCCTGGAGCTTGATATTCCGGCTGTTGTCGGCCTGGGTCTGCTCGGCGGCCTTGATCTCGGCCTCGATCTTGTCGAGCTCGGCCTGCTTGGTCGTCTTGAGCGCCTGGACCTTCTGCTGCTCGGCGACGCGGAGCTTCTCGTCTTCGACGACGTGGAAGGCGCGTTGGGTTTGTTTCCAGGGCCGGAGGTGGTCGGCCATGATCATCCAGACGATCGACAGCGTCATGGCGACCGAGGTGATCGCGAACACGACGTGGAGCGTCGTCTGCTTCCGGAACGTTTCCTCGGTGGCGGGCATGTGCGTCGTGCGTGAGTCGGGCCCCGACCCGCCCAGGGCGGACGGCGCGGCGCGGGTCGACCCACTCCTCCCCGGTTATTAGATGTTGAAGAAGTACTCGGGGATCGCCACCAGGTACTTCAGGTTGATCGTCCAGCGCAAGACCATCTTGATCGGCAGGCTTGCCATGAACAGCAAGAGGACGGCGAGGGTCAGGAAGCGGACGATCCCGGCCTGCTCGGTGTACTTGCGGAAGAAGAGCCGGTAGAGGATGGCCGGCACAACGGTGAAGTAGGCCAGCACGGCGACGATGCCCGGCGCCTCGCGGATGAGGACGTTCGTCGGGCGACTGGTGCCGAGGAACTGCACCCAGACGATGTCCGACAGGTTGATGTTGTTCAGCGGGATGACCTTGTGCAGGTCCCAGTACTCATAGGGCCCGAAGAAGTTCCAGTTCGGCCCTCGCAAGAACGTCCCCAGGAGGATCAGGATGACCCACAAGACGAGGTAGCCGTACTGGAACGTCAGCCAGGCGAACTTCCGCTGCTCGATCGTGTAGTAGCCGTTGCCCTGCTTGTTGTTGTCGATGTAGGGCATGGCCATCAGGCCAACGACGATCATGCTCGGAAGCACGACGCCCGCCATCCAGGGGTCGAAGTAGACGAGCATCTCCTGGAGGCCGAGGAAGTACCAGGGGGCCTTCGACGGGTTGGGGGCGACGGTGGACGAGGCGGGCTGTTCCAGCGGGGCCTGCAAGACGATGGCCCAGATGGTCAGGAAGATCGTCTGGCCGATCATGGCGATCAGCTCGGTGTAGACCAGGTCGGGCCAGGTCAAGGTCTTCTCGGGCTGGAGCTCCTCCAGGTTGGGCAGCCCCTGGGCCATCCGCGAGTCATTGATGACGGCGCGACGCAGGCCGATCCAGGTGAAGAAGCCGACCAGCACGATCAGGCCGATGATCGGCACGTTGTCGGGCTTGGTGACGATGTCGCGGAAGTCCCAGTCGGTCATGCTCATGCCGAAGGCGAGCAGCGCGAGGTTCGTCAGGGTCCAGGCGACCAGGCCGTTGGCCAGGAATCGGCGGTAGCGATAGAGCCCGTAGAAGAGCAAGGTCGCGCCGACGAAGAAGGTGGTCGGGCCCGACACCGTGTCGGCCGCGTCCCGCATGAACTGCGGGAGGACGACCTGCCCGCCCAGGATGTAGGCCGCGCCGATGGCCTGGAAGACCACGGCGGTGATCGCCCAGATCAGGGCCCAGAGCGTCCGGTTGATCGGCTTACCCAGGCCGACGGCCGGGATGTGGTCGTCGAGGGTCGGCTTGTGGAAGTCCGAGCCGACCCCGTGCCCGGCCGAGTGGACCTCGGCATGGTGCGCGGCGTCGGCACCGGCGCCGATGGCGACGATGAGGTTGGCCAGGCCGCAGAGCCCGAAGGTGATGGTCAGGGCCTGGGGGATGAACTCCCTGAGCAGCAGGGCCAGGGTGGCCGCTCCGTAGAGGACCAGGACCGAGGTGACCATCCAGCCGGGGAGGCTGCGAGTCTTCGGCCTGAGGCCGGCCCTCGAGGCCCCCTCGGAGACCATCTCCATGTACGCGACATACGCCGCCGCGGACGCGTTGAGCGTCGCGGCCAGCAGGTAATACCAGCCGAGGCCGGTCATCACGGCGGGGGTGAGGTCGGGGTGGTGCATGGTCTTCGAGCGAGGCTCGCTGTTGATCGGTGTCGGGTCTGGTTGGTACGCGTTGGGGGGCCCGTTCCCGCGGGGCCCTCCGGCCGACGGCCGCGGCCCGGCCGGGGATGCGCCGGGTTCGTTTCGTATTCAAGGCGAATCGAAGCGAACTGGCGTGACCCGGCGGGCTTTCCCGGGGTCGATTACATCGGCCCGCTGATGCCGCCGTCCTTACGGACGCGCCAGAAGTGGATCATGATCAGCAGAGACACCGCTAGCGGGATCGCCACGCAGTGCAGCACATAGAACCGGTTCAAGGTCATCTCGCCCACGGTCCGGCCAGCGAGCAGCGCGAACTTGGCGTCTGACCCGTTGGTAATCAGGCTCACCCCGTTGAGCTTCAACAGGGCCGCACCCGGGCCTTCGACCCCCACGCCGGGCGTCGCCCGTGCCATGTTCGAGCCGACGGTGATGGCCCAGATGGCGAGCTGGTCCCAGGGGAGCAAGTACCCCGTGAACGATAAGAGCAGTGTAAACACGAGCAGCAGGACGCCCACCACCCAGTTGAATTCGCGCGGGGGCTTGTAGCTGCCTGTGAGGAACACGCGGTACATGTGCAGCCAGACCGCGATGACCATCGCATGCGCCCCCCAGCGATGCAGCTCGCGGAGGATGCCCAGCGTGGTCACGTCGCGGAGCGCCAGGATGTCGTTGTAGGCGTGCTCCAGCGTCGGCCGGTAGTAGAACATCAGGAGGACGCCGGTAACGACCTCGACCATGAACAGGAAGAAGGTCGTTCCCCCCATGCACCAGGTGTAGCTCAGCGCGATGCCTTGCTTGCGGACGCTGACCGGGTGCAGGTGGAGGAAGAAGTTCGACAGCATGACCACGACCCGGTTGCGCCGGTCGGTGGGCATGGGGTGCCGGAAGACACTCTTCCAGATCTGGCTCTCGTAGATCTTGTCGGCGATGGACATCGTGTGTCGGTCCGCTCCCCGCGTGGGTGTGGGCGTAAGTCCGGGCGGAGGCCAGGGGGTGTCGTGTTGGGTTCGATCGACCTGAGATCAGATCAGACGGCGATGAAGCTATCGGGGTCGGCCCACTGGCCGAGCTCCTGCTGGAACCGCTGGCTCTTGTCAACGACGAGCTGGCCGTCGTCGGCGAGGCTCAGCTTGAATCGCTCGAGCGGCCTGGGCGCGGGCCCCTCGAAGTTGACGCCCGAGATGTAGAACCCGCTCCCGTGGCAGGGGCACTTGAACTTCTGCTCGCTGGCCAGCCAGTTGGGGGGGCAGCCCAGGTGGGTGCAGATCGACTGGAGGGCGTAGATCTGGTCCTGCCCTTCGTAGCTGGACCGGACGATCCAGAAGCCCCACTCGGCCTTCCAGCGTTCGTTGACTTCGCTCGGCTCGAACTGGGTGGGGACGCCCACCTTGATCGTGCTGGGCGGCTCGGCCAGGACGTTGGGGAACATGAACCGGCCGAGCATGAGCGACAGGGCGCCCATGCCCGCGGAGAACGAGATCCAGCCGATGGCCAGCCAGGGGACCGTATAGGTATTGAAGTCGCGGCGGGGGGTCACCCGCTCGACCAGCGAGGCAAGCCGGCTCGGCCTGGGCGGGACGGGCATCACCTTGGGGGCGGCCTTGGTCGCGGCGGCCCGGCCCGCGGCGGCGGCGGCACCCGGGGTCGCGCCAGCGGCGGCGGCCTTGGCGACGGCGGCCTCGGAGACGACCTCCTGGTCCTTCTTCGCCCCGGCCCGGCGGAGGGCCTCGGCCAGGTCCTTCGGATCGGTGATCTCGTCGAGCGGCGGCAGCTCGCGGGCTACCTTCGCGACCGGCGCGGCCTTGGCGGCGGCGGGCTTGGCCGAGGAGGCCGAGGCGCCGGCGGCGGGCGCGGGGGCCGTGCCGCCCGAGCGGGCGGCGGCCAGCTTCTCCTTGAGCGTCAACGGACGGCCGAGCGACTCGGCGGGGGCCGGGACCGTCTTCTCGCCCGAGGCGACCGGGGCCGCGGCCGCGGGCTTCGGCGCGGATGCGGCCGGTGCCGGCGTCGCGCCGGGGGCACCGCCGGCGCGGGCGGCGGCCAGCTTCTCCTTGAGCGTCAAGGGGCGGCCAAGGCTCGCGGCGGTCGGGGCGGGCTCGGCGGCGGCCGGCGGGGGGGCGGCTTCAAGCTCGGGCTCGGCTTCGGGGGTCGGCGCCGGGGCGGGGGCCGCGCCCTCGGGCGTGGCGGCCCCGCCACGCCTGGCGAGTTCCAGTATCTCTTTCACGCTCGGACGTTGAGCCATCGATAATCCCCACCCTGATCGAAGCGACGACCGACATCCGGTTCCGGACGCCCCGCGTCGAGCCCCTTCGACAACATCCGCACGACAGGAAGAAGAGAAGAGGTGCGCCGAGCAACGCCGGTGCCGAACTGAACTTATCCGAACCACTTCCCCTAAACATCAAGCCGCACAAGACTTCTGGATGAGTCCTCGGATGAACGAGGGGCGAGCATTCCCGATTTCGAGAATGAACCGCCGGTTTCGTATCAAAGCCGAGAACTCAGGGAAGGCTGGTGACGACGTGCATCCCGACCCTCAGGGTGCAGCGGTCGCTTTAGGCGACTCTCGCTCTTAGGGGGGAGGGAAGGCAGTCGTTAGAGAGAGTAGCCGAGCGGGCGCGGCCCCGCAACACTCCTGCACCCTTCGATCGGCCCGATCCGCGGCCGGCTGCGGCCCTGCGGGAGGATCAGTTGGAATCGAGGACTTCTAGCGTACTGGAGACCTCGTGCAGCCGAGCCGAGAGGTAGCCGCGGATCTCCTCGGCCGTCTTGAGCTGGAGCACCTGGTGGGCGAACCGCTCGGCCTGGGCGGTGGTCACCGACGCGAGCAGCGCCTTGATCGTCGGCACGAATGCGGGGCTCATGCTGAACCGGCGCAGGCCGAGGCCGAACAGGGTCAGCACGCTCTTGGGCTGGCCCGCCATCTCGCCGCAGAGCGTCACCGGCGTGCCCATGCGCTGGCAGGCGTCGATGACCATCTGGAGGATCTTGAAGATTGCAGGGCTCAGGGGCTCGCAGAGGTGGGCCACCTTGGGGTTGTCGCGGTCGGCGGCCACCAAATACTGGATCAGGTCGTTGGAGCCGATCGAGATGAAATCGGTCTCGCGCAGGAGGGCGTCGATGCAGATGGCCGCCGCGGGGACCTCGACCATCAGGCCCGTCTTCACGTCCTCGCCGAATGGGACGCCCTCGCGCCGCAGGTTCCGGCGCGTCTCGTCGACCATCCGGTTGACGTACCTCAGCTCCTCCAGGGTGGTGATCATCGGGAAGAGGATGCTCACCTTGCCGTGCCTGGCGGCCCGCAGGATGGCCCTGATCTGGCGCTCGAAGAGCCTGGGGTGCTCGAACGAAAGCCGGATCGACCGCCAGCCCATGAAGGGGTTGGCCTCGTTGCGGCTGCCCAGGTAGGGGAGGGTCTTGTCGCCACCGAGGTCGAGGGTCCGGATTGTGATCGTCTTGTTGGGCGAGTCTTCGATGATCTGGCGGTAGTACTGGTACTGCTCTTCCTCGTCGGGCACGTCCTGGTGGGTGAGGAAGAGGTACTCGGTGCGAAAGAGGCCGACGCCGGTGGCGCCGACCTGCGAGGCGGCCTGGGCGTCGGCGATGTTGTTGATGTTGGCAAGCAGCTCGATCTGGGCGCCATCGGCGGAGACGGCCGGCTGATCCCTGTTGAGGATCAGGCGATCCTTCAGGTCGAAGAACTCGCGCTGGAGCTTGCGGTAGGCGGAGGTGACCTCGGGGTCGGGCCGGATGAGCACCAGGCCATCGCGGCCGTCGACGATGATGGGGTCGCCGGACTGGACCACGAGGGTGATGTCGATGACGCCCGAGACGGCCGGGATCCCACGGCTGCGGGCGAGGATGGCCGCATGGCTGGTCCCGCCGCCGGTCTCGGTGACGATCCCCGCGATCGGCAGGTTGCCCAGGCTCATGGCCTGGCTGGGCAGCAGCTCGTGGGCGACCAGGATGACCGGCTCGTCGCCGTTCAAGGCCGAGTCGCCGTGGGAGTCGAACGGCGACTGCGCGGTCAGGTGCGAGCCGATCCGGGAGATGACGTCGCGGATGTCGGCGATTCGTTCCCGGTAATAGTCGTGCTCGATCCGGGCGAAGGTGGCGGCGTAACCTTGCAGAACTTCCTGGAGCGCCGAGAGGGCCGTCAGGTGGCGCGTCTCGATGAGGTCATTGACCTTCGAGATCAAGGTCCGGTCGTTGACGATCTGGAGATGGCTCTTGAAGATATCGGCCTCGGCCGCGCCAAGTTGCTCGGCGACCTTGACGACAATCTGCTCGAGTTCCTCGGCGGATTTGGCGACGGCCAGCGTGAACCGCTCAACCTCTTCGGGGACCAGGCCGGCATCGGCCAGCGAGCGCGGCTCGCCCGGCCCGAAGACGGAGTCGACGCGATACGCGACCCCCACCACAACGCCAGGGCTGACAGCGACGCCTTTATACATAGGATCGCCACTTTAACACGCCCAGGTCGCCCAGACAAACCCGACCGGGAGCGCCCGGCACCGGGGTCCGTCGACATCCGCTCAAGCTGTTCAAATCGGCCGAGGCTCGTCGGCCGCCTCGACGGACGGGGCACGCCCGACGCTCCCGATTACAAGCAAAATCGCGGCCACCGTCGCGTAGGCCGCCGCCCAGTGGTACGGAGTCTGGCGAATCGACGCCTCGTATCGCCCCTCGACCTTCAGCCTGCGGATGGCCTCGCCGGGCGTGATCAGCGGCCCCGAAGGCAATCCCGAGTGGATCACGCCGAACAGGGAGCACGCCGCGGCGACCAGCAGCGTGCAGACCGCGGGCCTGATCTTGCCGTCAATCAGGTGCGAGAGCGTCGTCGACCAGATCAGGCTCGTGACGATGAATCCGCCGGCCAACATCGTCACCGTTTGTACCCACTGCTGTGTTTGCGCGCCTAGCTGTTCAAACGGTTTGCCGGTCTCGGGGAGCACCTGTCCCAGGGCCAGCGACGCGAGATAGGCCAGGGCCGGGACGCAGGCCAGGGTCACCGCGGGATAATACCTCGACGGCGTGGCGTGGAACGACTGCGACGTGATCTCCAGGCCGACGAAGATCAGGATCGGGAAGACGACCGGCCTGGGCAGGACGTAGAAGATCCAGTCGAAGAACCCGAAGATGCCCGCCGCCCCCACGAACAGGGCCACCGCGAGGGTATAACCCGCGCGGGCTCCCATCGCCTTGTAGGCCGGGTGGCCGATATAGGCGGTGGACTGGATGACCCCGCCGAAGAGGCCGCCGGCGAGGGTCGCGATCGCGTCGGCCGCCAGGATCGGCCCGGTCGAGTAATCGTCGCCCGCCGCCGAGGCGCTCTCGGTGCAGTCGATCCCGCCGATGACCGTCGCCAGGGCCAGGGGCAAGGCCACAGGCAGATAGCCCGAGGCCTCGCCCCAGTTCAGGCGGAACCAGGCCCACCAGTCGCCCGCGGGAAACGGCAGAGACGCCCTGAGCGTCGCCGAAGGCGTCCCCCCCTCGGCCCCCAGGCCGGGCCCGAACCCGAATGCCCAGAGCCCGTAATAGATCAGGCAGCCCACGAGCACCGCCGCCAGAGCCCCCGGAATCTGGCCGGGCAGCTCCCAGCGGGCCGTGAGCGTGACGAGGACCACACCCAGCGCGGCGAACCCGGCGATCGGCTGCGAGGCGATGTCCAGCAGCGGCAGGAAGCTGATGATGACCAGCGAGATCGCCGTGAGCGACCCCAGCAGCCCAGCCCTGGGCACGACTCGGCGCAACTGCGGGCCCAGCACCGAGCAGATCAGCTTGAAGATCCCCGAGGCCATGATCATCGAGATTCCGACGAACCATGCATGCGTTGCCGCGTCGGAGTCGCCCAGCCCCCTGCCCTGCGCAGCCTTGTAGGCAGGGCCCAGGATGAGGAAGACCATGCCGAAGGTGCTCGGCGTATCCAGCCCCAAGGGCATCGCCGTGACGTCGGACCGGCCCATCTTGCGTGCGAGCCGGAAGGCCATCGCCGAGTAGATCAGGTCGCCGACCATCACGCCGATGGCCGTGCCGGGAATCATCCGAGTCAGGACGAAGTCGACCGGCAACCCGAAGACCTTCACCAGAAGGGCGGCCATCAGGATCATGTCGCCGATGTTATCGAGCATCAGCCCGAAGAACGCGTTGATATCCCCTCGGACGCCCCAAGGGTAGCGGGTCGTCGACGGAGCAGGCGAAACAAGGGTGGACACCGGGTGTCAGCTCCTGGGCGGGCCGAGATGAGCGTTGACGGGCTGGGAGATGTGCGGACGAGCCTGCGGGGATTGAACCCGAGACGAGGGCCGGGAGAGGAATGAAAAGGTACCCCACCCGGGCCGGTCCATCAATCGTCCTGCCCCCCCATTTCGCGTCAGAGGCCCGCGGCGCGCCTCCGGGCCAGGAAGCCGGCGATGAGCACCAGGCCGGCGGCGACGAAGTAGAAGGCGGTGGTCGAGGCCAGGGCGATGCTCAGGCCATATCTGCTGTCGGCCACGATGCCGATGGCCGTCGGGGCCAGGCTGCCGAAGGTCCAGCCGACGGTGTTCAGCAGCCCCGCGGCCGTCCCGCGCACTTCGACGGGGACCACGTCGTACATCGCGGCGAAGATGTTCGAGTCGTAGATCCCCTTCCCCAGGCCGACCGCCCCGAGGGTGGCGATCAGGATCGCGACGCTCTCGGTGGTGCCGAGCACATAGAGGAACGGAGCGGCGAAGATCAGGCCGAGGGCCTGGACCCGCATCCGGCCCCCGGCCCTGCGCGCCGCGCGGTCGGCCAGCCAGCCGCCCAGCAGCACGCCCAGGACGCTGCCCAGCTGCATCGAGGTCGTCGCCGTCAGCGAGGCGTTGGCCAGGTTCAATTTGAACTTGTTGAAGACGAACAGCGGCAGCCAGGCCAGCAGGCTGGCCGCGACGAAGTTCGCGACGCCGAAGCCAAGGAGCAGAAACACCGCCGCCGGCTGCCGCACGATCAGGCCCAGACGACGGCCGAACTCCGACAGCCGATCGCCGAAGGTCTCGCGGATCTCCGGGTCGTGCGGAGGCGCGACATGGGCCGAGAATTCGGGGTCGAGGGCGAGGCTCCCGGGCTCCTCGGTCGCCCCTCGCTTCGGCTCGTTGAGCAGGAACCGGAGCGAGACGGCATACGCCATCCCCACAAGCCCGAGCACCAGGAATGGGGTCCGCCAGTCGCCCGTCCACTGGGCCATCAGGCCCGCCAGCGCACCGCCGCCGATGGTGCCGAGGTAGACGCTCGACTGGTGGATCGCCATCGCCTTCGACCGCGTCCGCTTGCCGTGGTGGTCGGCCAGCAGCGACATCGAGGCCGGGAAGTAGAACGATTCGCCCAGCCCTTCGGCCGCACGGTAGAAGATGAGCTGGGCGAACGATCGGGCCGTGCCCGTCAGGGCGCAGACGGCGCTCCAGACCCCTAGCCCCAGGACGATCAGCGTCCGCCTCGGGCGCCGGTCGACCACCGACCCCGCGATCGGGGCCGCCAGCGCGTAGACGATCATGAACGCCGAGCCCAGGTAGCCGACCTGAGTGTCGTTGAGGGCGAACTCGCTGCGGATCAGCGGCAAGACCGAGAAGACCGCCTGGCGATCGGCGTAATTGAAGAACCCGCAGAACCAGAGCAAGGCGACAACCACCCAGGGTTCTCGCCTGCGCCTGGCCGCGGCCCGATCTTCCGGCATGCTCGACATGAAACGATTCCGTCCGCGCGATAAGAAGGGGAGTCAATCGAACCTGGATCAGCGACCGAAACGGCTCAGCGCTTCGGGGTCGGGTCGCCCTGGCGAATCCAGGCCTCGTTGAGCCTGGCATGCTGGATCGTGCTCCCCTCGGGCTTCCCCCCGTTCGTGTACGTCACGTGGATCGCCCCGTCGGAATCCTGCAAGATCGAAGGATAATGGTACGAACCATCCTTCTTGGCGTGCGACTCCACATGCCGCGTGATCGGCCAGGTCGCCCCCTCGTCGTCGGAGAGGCTGATGGCCAGCGAGTGCCGCCCGTCGGTCAGGTCATTGTAGATGATGGCCCAGGCGCCGCTCGCCAGCAGGATCGCGTCGACCCCCGCGCCTGGATTGGGCAGGGACGACTCGGTGACGACGCTCCAGGTCTGCCCCTCGTCCTTCGACGTGCTGAGCCTGATCTTCTGACGAGGGCCATTCTCGCGCATGAATGCGACGATCGTCCCGTCTTTCTTGCGCACCAGGCTGGGCTGGATGTTGCCGAACCCGATCATCGGCCGGCTCGTCTGCCAGGTCGCCCCCTGGTCGTCGCTGATCGCCACCAGCGACATCGAGTACGTGTCCGTATACAGGGGGAGGAGCCAGCGCCCCGACGGCAGGACGATGGGCCTGACCCTGGGCATCCAGCCGAGCCGCTGATAGATCAAGTCCTTGGCCCGCGATTCGAGCTCATCCACCTCTGCCTTGTGCTTGGCGCGTTCCTCGGCCGTCACGGTCTTGAGCGAACTCTGGATGTCGTCCTCGAACTTGACGGGGGTGATGTGGATCACCCCTTCGCGGGTCCAGCGAGGGGTCCCTTCGCCCGTGCCATCCTCGGCCCTGGCGAACTTGAGCAGGGCCCCTTCCCAGCGATGGTCGAGGATCGTCGGCCAGAACAGCCAGAGCGCCTTGTCCTGCCCGACGAAGACCGACGGATTGCAGTCGGGATACCCCGGCGTGTCGGCCATCTCAAACACAGGCCCCCAGGCCGTCGCCCCCTTCTTCAGCCTGGCCCCGACGATCCTGACGTCATCCGACTTCCGCTCGCCCGAGCCGGTGTACCAGGTGGCCAGAAGGCTGCCGTCGGCAAGCTCGACCACGCACGAGGCGTGATTGTGCTTCTTTTCGAACGGGAACAAGATCGACGTCGAGAACGCCGGCTCCTCCCCCTTCGCGACCGGACTCGCCAGTAGCAGCGCAGCAACAAGCCCCGGCACAATCCAGCGCATGGGTCAAACTCCGGAAAGTCTCGATCATCGAAAGCGAGAAGCCGCAAGCCCCGCGGCCAAATGCAAGAGGCCGACATCCTATGGGCGGCGGGGTGCGACCTCAAGGGTGTGGTCGTCCGACAACATCCTGGCAACTTGACACCGATGCATCCGCGTGAGACGGTACAATAGGTCTGCCCCTGACCCCCGCTTGCCGTGCGGTCGGTGGTCGCGACGAATCGAGACGCCTCCCCGGCGTTCTCGGACGCGATCCCGGCTCCTGCCCGAATGCTGCGATCCCTCCCGCTTTGTTGCTCGACGCGCCTCGATTGGTGCGTGCGCATCCCGCCCGCCCGACTGGCCTGGACTCCGGAGATTGACCCATGACTCGCGCACGTGCCGGCCGGTTGACGGCCCTGAGTGTGCTGATCGGGCACGTTCTATTCGCCTCGAATGCCCGGGCTGCGGCCCCGACCATCGCCGGGATCACTCCGGCGGGCGTCGCGCGTGGGGCGGCCATCGAGGTCACGATCAACGGCGGGGCCCTGGCGGGCAAACCCGAACTGGTGGCGCCGTTCAAGGTCACGGTCGAGCCGGCCGCGCCCGAGAACAAGGACGCCGCCAACTGGAAGTTCAAGGCGACCGTCGACCCGGCCACCCCCACGGGCGTCTACGCCGTGCGGGTGAAGACCGAGGATGGCGTTTCCAATCCGTTCCTCGTCGCCGTCGGCCAGGTCGGGCAAGTTGCCGAAGTCGAGGAGAACAGCACCTTCGAGACCGCTCAGGTGATCACGCCCCCGATCGTCGTCGAGGGGCAGGCGGCCGGCAATGACGTCGATTACTACAAGTTCGCCGGCAAGAAGGGGCAGAAACTCGTCATCGACGCCCAGTGCAACCGGCTCGGCTCGGGGGTCGACCCCTCGATCCGCCTGACGACCGCCGGCCGCGCTTACGTCGGGTCGGCCGACGACTCCGCGGGCCTGATCACCGACGCGCGGCTCATCATCGCCTTGCCCGAGGACGGCGATTACGTGATCGAGCTGTCCGACTCCCGCTACCAGGGCGGGGCCAGGCCGGTCTATCGCCTGATGGTGGGGGAGATTCCGGTCGCCGAGGAGGTCTATCCGCTGGGCGGTCGCCAGGGCGAGACGGTCGGATTCGAGGCTCGCGGCGGGACGTTGGAAGGCACGAAGATCTTCGCGGCCACGATCGCCTCGCTGCCGGGCCTATTCGAAGCCTCTCCGCGTGCGGCGGGCACATCGATCGGCCTGCCCATGGATCTCGACTCGCTCTCTCCGGTCGCCGTGGGCGAGACCACCGAGGCGCGTGAGCCTGTCGATCCGGCGGCGGCACCGATCCGGGTTGCGAGCCCATCGGTGATCAACGGCCGGATCGACCCGGCCGGCGACGAGGACCGTTTCACGCTGGCCGTCGCGCCCGGGCAGGTCCTGAGGGTCGAAGTCGAGGCGGCCGACCTCGGATCGTCGCTCGATGCCCAGCTCCAGATCCTGGGCAAGGACGGCGCGGTCCTGACCACGGCGGACGACGCGCCCACGGGCCGGAGGAACAAGGTGGCCGTGGCCGCCAACGCGATCAACTCGCTCGATCCGATTCAGGGCTTCACCGTCCCGGCCGGCTTGACGGAGATCACGCTGGCGATCACCGACATCCAGAAGCGCGGCGGGATTGGCTACCCCTATAGAATCGTGGTCGAGCCGGGCGGGCCGGGGTTCTCGGTCACCTTGAATGACGGCGAGTTGAGCATCCCCAAGGGAGGGACGGCAGCCCTGCCGGTGACGGTCGTGCGCCGCGACTACGCCGGCCCGATCCAGCTCGAAGTTCAGAACCTACCCGCCGGCCTGACCGCGCGGCCGGGGACGATCGCCGACGGCCAGCTCGTCGGGGTGCTGACGCTGAGCGCCGCGGCCGATGCGGCGTTCGGTGTGACGGGCCTGAACGTCGTGGGCAAGGCGACCGGCCCGGCCGGTCCGATCGTGGCCCGCGCCACCAAGTCGGTCACGTTCGTCTCGCAGGGGCCGGTTCCCACGAACACGATGACCTTCCACGCCTCGACGGTCGCCCCCGCCCTGCCCGCCCCGGCCTCGCTGGACGCCCCCGTCGGCCCGATCGAGGTGGTGCACGGCTATGCCAGCCCGATCCCGCTGAAGGTGACCCGTGCCGCCGGCGCAGACGCCGCCCTGGCCATCACAGCCGCCCCGCTCCCGCCGGGCCTGACCGTCCCGGCCGTGAATGTCGCTGAGAAGCTCGCCGAAGGGGTTGCGAATGTGCATGCCACGGCGGATGTGCCGCTGGGGGCGATGACCGTCGCCCTGCTGGCCAAGGGCGCACTGCCGGGAGGCGAGCGGACGCTGGCCGTGCCCGCCGTGATCGTCAACGTCGTCCGGCCGGCCGAGTTGCAGGTCGCCGCGACCGCCGAGGTAAAGGCGGGCGAGACCGTCGAGGTGAAGGGGAAAGTCGTCCGCAAGGGGGCGTTCAAGGAGCCGGTCACCGTCAAGCTCGACGGCCTGCCCGCCGGCCTGAAGGCCGACCCGGTGACCGTCGCGCCCGACGCCTCCGACTTCACGATCAAGGTCGTCGCCGAGCCGACCGCCGCCGCCGCGATGGCCGCGGCCAAGGTGCTCGTGGCGTTCCAGATCGAGAAGAAGGATTACCCAACGCCCCCCGGCGCCCTGGCCATCAAGGTCTTGCCGAAGTAAGTCAACCGCCGCACCTGGATCGCCGGACCTGATCGCCCACGGAGACCCGCCCATGCCCCGCCTCGGCCCATGCTCGCTCGCCCTGGCCCTTGCCTTGTGCCTGGCCCCGCGCCTGATGGCCTCCGCCGTGGAAGATCCGCCCGCCAAGCCGGCGGAGGACAAGCCCGCGGCCGCCGCAAAGGTTGAAGCCGAAGCCAAGCCCGCCGACGCTCCCGCCAAGCCGGACGAGGCCAAGCCCAAGCCGGAAGAGCCCGCCGCTAAGCCGGAAGAGGCCAAGCCGATCAGCTTCATCAAGGACGTGGCCCCGATCCTGGTGCAGAACTGCATCGCCTGCCACAACCCTCGGAAGTCCGAGGGCAAATACTCGATGACCAACTTCGCCGCGCTGGCGAAGGGCGGGGCCCAGGGAGAAGGGGTCACGCTGGAGCCTGGAGACGCGGACGCGAGCTATTTCGTCGAGCTGATCCGCCCCGACGGCGAGCCCCGCATGCCCTACAAGATGGACGCGTTGCCCGCCGAGCAGGTGGCCCTCATCGAGACCTGGGTGAAGCAGGGGGCAAAGTACGACGGCGCCAGCCCGACGGAGGACTGGACGGTCGTGTATCGCCGGAGCGTGCCGGTCGTCATCCCCGAAGACTACCCCGTCGCGGTCCCCATCACGGCGCTCGCCTTCAGCCCCGACGGCACCAGCCTCGCCTCGGCCGGTTATCACGAGGTCAACCTCTGGAAGCCCGCCGACGGCTCGCTCGCCGGACGCCTGCGGCCGATGGGCGAGCGTGTCTATGACATCGCCTACAGCGCCGACGGCAAGTGGCTGGCCATCGCCAGCGGCGACCCCGGACAGGCTGGCCTGGCGCAGCTCTGGGCGGCCGAGCCCAACGGCAACGCCAAGCTCGTCAGGACCCTGGTCGAGTCGACCGACAGCGTCTTCGCCGTCGCCTTCAGCCCGGATAACAAGCTCGTCGCCGCCGCGGGCGCCGATCGCGCGATCCGGATCTACGAGGTCGAGAGCGGCAAGGAGACGGCGACGATCGAGGACCACGCCGACTGGATCTACGACCTCGCGTTCAGCCCCGACGGCAAGCGGCTCGCCAGCGCCAGCCGCGACAAGACGAGCAAGGTCTTCGACGTCGTCAAGAAGGAGTCGCTCGTCACCTTCCCCGCGCATGCCGAGCCGGTTTACAGCGTCGCCTACGGGCCCGACGGCAAGACCATCGCCTCGGCGGGTGCCGATAACTCGATCCGCCTCTGGGCCCCCGACGACGACGGCAAGCAGACTCGTCAGATCGGCGGCTTCAACGGCGCCGTCTTCCGGATCCAGTACATGCCCGACGGCAAGTCGATCGTCGCCTGCTCATCAGATAAGGTCGTCGCCGTGGTGAACCCCGCCGACGGTGCCCGTCTGAAAGCCCTGGAAGGCCACACCGACTGGGTCTACTCGTTCGCCATCTCCGGCGACGGCAAGACCATCGCCTCGGGAAGCTGGGACGGCGAGGTCCGACTCTGGAATTACGAGGACGGCAAGCCGATCCGGACGATCGTGGCGGCACCGGGATTCAAGAAGCTCGCCGCCAAGTAACCTCCGGGGCCATGCATCCGCGAGGCGCGAGCAGAAAATATGGAGCACAATGTCACTCGCACTCGCCTATTACGCTCGATTTGAGGGGTGCCCCTGACGACTGCGTCCATCGACACTCTCAGCAAACGCGGACGAAGCCAGGTCGCCTCGCTGTGCGACCTGGCTTCCTCTTTTTGACCGACTGAGGGCAGGGCGAACGCCGATCAAGGATGACGAGGCGGTTCGTGATCCTGCCGAGAACGAGCGGACAGGCGACTCGAACCGGCCCGCATCCCCAGGACTCGCGTTCAGCGAATGCGGCGAGTCCGAGAGGTGGCGGCGACGCCTGTGGGAGCATTGTAGACTCGCGGCGTCGGCGGGACGGCCAGATGGTCTTCCACCCGGACCACCCCGCGAATTTCGCGAGTCGATTCCACCGCATGGTTTTTCGACTCGGCATCAGGCACCTGGCCTTTGAGGATGACCGTACCTTCCTCCTCGACCTGCACATCGATTCGTCCGGACTCGAGCGCCCGGTCTTGGCGAAGTCGGGAATTGACCTCGGAGGCGAGTGCCCCATTGCGGGTCGCACCCACCACCATGTCATAACGGTCCCGTACGGTCGTCGATGCGTCTTCGATCCCCTGGGCGACCTTCCGCACGGCGCCGTCGATCATTCCGTCTGCCGGCTGGGATTCGTCCGACTCGGCCACCTGCTCATTCGACTCATCAGCGGACGCCGCGGGCGGATTGATGGCCGCCATGGATGGGTGTCGTCCGACGCCGAACCAGGAGGAACCGACGACACCCACTGCGACCCCGATCAAGGCCCATCGGGTCCGGGCCAGCGGCCAGCCTCGGGGGGATGCGACCTGCATCGGAACATTGCCCATGGTTCAAAATCCTCGTCCGGTGTGAGAGAAAGTTCGCGCCCCGGCCCAGGGAAGCGAGGCGCGACATTATGCGTCGATCCTTCGGGTCGCCTAGACCAATCCAGGCCGGGAACGTCGGTCATGACGACGACGACAGGGACAGCATCCCCGAGGTCCACGGCCCCCTCGGGGAAGTCAGGCCGGTGCTGCGGAAAATCCCGACCACCTTCGAAGGAGTGAGCAGGTCGGGAAGCATTGTCTTGCGACGCGGTATCGGATCGACTCACATTCGGCGGTTGGATGGGCTCCGGCAAGATCGTCCCGGGGGTCGGGGCGATCACGTTGGCGCAGACCCACCCGGAGATTTTGAGATGACGAGCATCCCGAATCGAGCCTTCCTGGGTATGAGCGCCGGGCCCTGGCCACAGCTCCTCTCCTTCACGCCCAACAGGCAAGAGCGAACGACACGCTCGGCGTCGCTCTGATCGGAGCGGGGAGCCGAGGATCGGCCCTACTCGCGAACCTCCTGCAGATCCCCGGCGTAGCCGTCCGCGCCATTTTCGACCTTGACGCGGGCCACCTGGTACGCGGTCTCAAGGCCGTCGAGACCGCCGGCCAGAAGCGCCCGGTTGGATCGACCGACGTCACCTGGAAGGAAGTCCTGGCAACAGAAGGGATCGACGCACTCATCAGCGCCATCCCGTGCGACCTGCACGCGCACTGCGATCTCGATGCGATCGCCGACGGCAAGGACTTTTTCGGCGAGAAGCCGATGTGCCTGAAAAAGTGGACTGGCTCCGCAGCGAAGCGCAGTGGCCTGGCCCTCTTTTCCGAGGAGAGCCGCGACGTTCAAGCGATCTCCGATCTAGATCCGGCCGAACTGGCGTTCCAGCTCGGCCTTGGTGAAGGTCAGGGCGGTGGGCCTGCCGTGCGGGCAGTGGTGGGTGTTGGCGGCCAGGTGGCGGCGAGAGAGGAGCGCGGCGACCTCCTCGGGGTCGAGCTTCTGGCCGGCCTTCACCGCGGCCTTGCAGGCGAGCATGTTCAGGACCCCTTCGAGCAGCCCATCGGCGGTCGGCGGCAGGGGGCTGGACCGGAAGTGCTCGGCAAGCTCAGCCACGAGCCGCTCGGGCTCGACACCACCGAGCATCGCCGGGGCGCTCAGAACAAGTACTGTCCCGCCGCCGAACGGCTCGATCTCCAGGCCCAGCCTGGCGAGCAGCTCCTTGTGCAGTAATAGCTCGTCGGCGCCGACCTGGGTCAGCTCGACGGGCTCGGGCACGAGGAACCGCTGGGACTCGACGCCGCCCCGTTCCACGCGGGCCTTGAACTCCTCGTAGAGAATCCGCTCGTGGAGCGCATGCTGGTCGATGACGACCAGGCCCTCGTCGGTCTCGGCGACCAGATAGCTGTCGTGAATCTGGATGGCACGCGGAGACATCGACCGGGCCAGAAGCTGGGCTGACTCGTCCGCGACTCGCTCGGGTGAGTACGCTTCGGCGGGCTGGTTTCCGGTCGTTGTCGCATCTGTAGCGGGGTCCGGATTTGACGTAGCCTCCTCGCCCGAGAACTCATCGAACGCCCTGGCCGTGGTCGCGGGATTGGGCAGGTGGTGCGACCATTCGGGCACCGGGGGACCGCCGGCATATCCGGGCTGCGGGAAGGACTGGAACGCCTGCTGGGTGGGGGGAGCGAACCAGGAGGAGACCTCCTGCTTACGATCGCTCCACGAGTTCAGCCGTAGCGGTGGTGGCTCCGGCATGCTGAGGATCGCGTTGGACGACCAGGGCGAAGGCGCCGGGGGCGTGGGCGGAGGAGCGTGGAGCCTGGCGTGGAGATCGCTGCCCAGGAACGCCTCGCGGATCGTGGCGAGCAGCTGGCTGTAAATCCTCTGGCTGTCGCGGAATCGGACCTCGATCTTGGTGGGGTGGACGTTGACGTCGACCTCGTCCGGCGGAACTTCCAGGTTCAGGAATGCGATCGGCGATCGGCCGACCATGACCAGGCCACGGTAGGCCTCCGAAAGTGCGTGGCCCAGCGAGCGGTCGCGGACGAACCGGCCGCCGACGAAGAGGAACTGCCCCTTGGTGTTCGACCGGCTCTGCTCGGGGTTGGCCACATAGCCCCAGAGGTGCGTCTGCTCGACCCGGCTCTCGACCCAGATCAGGGTGTCGGCCATCTCGCGGCCGAAGAACGTGGCGATCCGGTCCTTGATGCCGGTGGACGCGGGCAGGTCGTAGAGCACCTTGCCGCCCGACCTGAAGGTCAGGTGGACTGCCGGATGCGCCAGGGCAATTCGGGTGAACATGTCGGTGACGTGGCCGGCCTCGGTCGAGTCGGCCTTGAGGAACGTCCGCCGCACCGGGGTGTTGAAGAAGAGCTGGCGGACCTCGAAGACGGTTCCCGGGGTGCCCGAGCACTCGCGGATTTCGCCGGCAACTCCCCCCTCGATCGAGAGTTCCAGCCCATGGGGCGCATCGGCCTCGCGGGTCTGGCAGCGGACCTTGGAGACCTCGGCGATGGCGGCCAGGGCCTCGCCACGAAAGCCCAGGGTGGCGATCTTGAAGAGGTCGTCGGGCTCTTTTAGCTTGCTCGTGGCGTGCGGCTGGAACGCGAGCAGCAGGTCGTCGGCGTCCATCCCCTTGCCGTCGTCGGCCACGCGGATGAGGTCCTTCCCGCCGCGCTCCACCGAGACGTCGACGCGCGAGGCGCCCGAGTCGATCGCGTTCTCGAGCAATTCCTTCAGCACGCTCGCCGGTCGCTCGATGACCTCGCCGGCGGCGATCTGGTTGATGACGGACGGCGAGAGTGCTCGAATGATACCCATGCGTTCGGATCCCATCCCGGGGCTGGCGTCCTCGTCCTTCCATTGTATCCTCTGCCGATCTCCCGGAAGCGAACCGGCCAGATGGCCCGCCCTACCGAGTCCGCACAGCCGGGACCACCCACCATGTCCGAAGTCCACGTCTACGGCCCCGCCTACCTCGATCGCGTCCTGCGCATCGACCGGCCGTTGCATACCGCAGGGCAACAACCCGTCGACCGGAGTGCCGACGGCAGCCTGGAACCCGGCCCCGGCCTGGCCCTGCTCGACGACGCCGGGACGCTCCTCCGCATCGATCTGCCCCAGGACTGGCCGGGCCCCTTCGGCGTCGTCCGGGTCCGGGGCATCACCCTGGATCGCCAAACGGCCGGGAATGGCCCGATCCCGTCGATCGGCTGGCATGACGACCTGGGCGGGATGGGTGCCGGATACGCCAGCGCGCTCTGCGGCACCTTGGTCTGCGCCCTGGGGCCTGAGACCGACTCGCTCAGCGGCGACGTCCTGCGGATGCTGAAAATCTCCGGGATCGACGCGCGACCAATCCAGATCTCGGGCAAAGAAGCCGACTGGACCCTGCTCATCTCCAGCGGGCCGCACGGCGACAAGCTGGCGGCGGGTTTTCGCGGCTGTCACGCGGCCTTAAAACCGGGCGATTTGTGGATCGACGACGACAGGCCGCCCCGACTCACGGTGGTCGCGGGTTTGCCCAACCCGCTCTCTTCGTTCGTGTTGCGAGACGCAAACGCGCCCACGATTCGCGTCTTCGCGCCCGCGATGAGGAACATGGTCGACCGGGCTTGCCCACTGGCCGACTTCGCGGGATCGATCGATATCCTCGCGTGCAACCGGCTGGAGTGGGAATCCCTGGCGGAATCGGGTTCGCTGCCGGGCCTGATCCCTGTTGTGATCGTCACCGACGGCCCGGAGGGAGCCCAGGCAATCGTCCGGGCGGAATCGGGCGAGGTCGAGTCGATCCGCTTGCCGGCGTTCCCCAGGACTCATCCGCCGAGGGACACCAACCGGGCTGGCGAGGCATTCGCGTCGTCGTTTGTTCGGAAGTTGCTCGCCGAGGGCTGGACTCCGGGGCCAGTCCCGCTCAATTTGCTCCGCGGCGCCATGCTCAGGGCCTCGGCCGCGGCGGCTTTGGTCCTGGATCGCGAACGATTCGGCTTCCCGGACACTTTCGAGGTCGAGCGTGCGGTCGCGCTCGGCAGGGTTGACTGACCGGGCGAGTGCGGCCTGGGGCCTGCAACTCGAGGGGGTTGCCGCTACAATCGGGCGGTGGCCTAACCGCAGGGCGTCCAGGCCCGGACGCCTCACCCGAGAGACCGCAGATCATGACGATCGTACGTTGGGCCTACCCCTCCGCCGTCGCCGCGACGCTGCTGCTGGGCACGACACTCTTGCCATCCCTTGCCGAGGATCCAGCCCTCGCTGCACCGCCGGTCGACTCGGTGCGAGACGCCTTGCGCAAGCCCTATCCCTGGGCGTTCGGCGAGCCGACCACGCTGAAGATGCTGGCCCTTCACCTGAAGACCCAACTCAAGGGGCGAGTCGTCCTCGATGCCTCGGCGCTCGACCGACTGTCGCTGGCCGAAGACGAGTCGGTGCAGATCGACTTGCCCGAGGGAGTCCGGCTCCAGACCGGCCTGAAGCTGCTGCTCGACCAGGTCGGCCTAACTTTCAAGGTGATTCCCGAGGACAACCTGCTCTTGATCACCGATGCCGAAGGGGCCGAGGAGCCGATGGACCGCGTGATCGGCGACATCAAGGCGCTGCACCGAGACCTGCACGACCTTCAGGACCGGATCGACGACATCGCCGCGGCCCTGGGGCTCGACGGCGAAGGGGTTCTCCTGCGTAAGCCGACGATCATCGAAGAGAAGCCCGAGGGTGAGGATCCGGCGCAGCCGGAAAAGAAGTCGAGGCCGCGACCCGGTGCCTGAATCCATGACCCACGCCCGAATCCCGCGGCGAACACGCTGCATCCTCCCCCTGGCCATGGTCCTGTGCTCGGCGGGGCACGCGGCGGCGCAAGATGCCGACGCCAAGGCTCCGACCGTGCCGCAGCGAGGCTGGACCGCGTACCTGGCCGACCCGCGTACGGCCGTGCTAGTCACGCTGGCCCTGGTCATCGGCCTGGGCGGTGGACGGCAGGTGCTGCAAGGGTTCAAGGCCCGAGGCGCGGTCGACCGCCTGGCCGGCGATCGGCCCGATCTGGCGTCGATCCTCGAGGCGTCCAGATACGGGCGGGCGGGACTGATCGACCTGTACCGACTGCTCGACGAGGGGAAGACCTCCGAGATTCGCAATGCGGCCGGCGAGGCGTTGTCGGCTCTCTGGAAGGCCGACATGCTCATCGCCGAGGAGGAGAAAGGCCTCGTGCGCCGCGGCTATCGCGTCGACTGGTCCCTTCGTCGTCGCTATCCGCGTGGCCTGGAAGTCGCCTTCCCCGTCTCCGTGAGCTTCGGCGTGCCGTTCCTGGCCGAAGGGGGCGACGGGCTGAAGCCATCGAACCTGGAATGGTCCTATCGGGTCATGGGGACCGAGCGGGCCGCGCTCGAATCTTACAGTGAATGGGCGCCCGGACCGATTTCCGCCCGGTTCGAGCTGAACCCGGGTGACTTTCAGGGCGAAGGGACGCACCGGCTGGTGCTCCATGCCCGAGCCAGGACCAAGGATCTGACCGAGCAATGGCAGCTCGACCTGCCGCAGGTGAACACGAGCTTCGAGTTCGACCGCAACCTGGCCGTCGATGCCCTGCTGACGATGCCCGACGACACCCGGGGCGAGGCGATGCAGAAGGCCCTGACGCTGGTGCCCTCGAAGGGCGAGACGACGGAACCCGACGGCTCCTCGGCCTTCCTGACCCTCAACCGCGAGTTCGTCCTGCGAGACCCGCCCCTGCTCAGGCTGACAACCCCGCTCCCTTCCGAGCTGGCCCATCGGGCCTACCTGGAATTCGAGGGGATCGACGAGACTTATGAGGCCGGGCAGGTCGTCTTCGCGGGGACCCCGGACGAGCCGAAGGGAGAGATCCTCCGGCCGATCGGTCCGATCGCGGGGACTGGGGTAACTGGAATCGATGCCCCGGGCCTGCGCCGGCTACGCGTCGTCTTGCGGCCCGACCCGCAGCTGGGATGGTCCGACCCGACGCTCAGGTCGATCTGGCCCGGGACGATCGTCACTGACTGGGTCGAGGTTCGGGTGATCCGCCGCTAGGCTCAGGGGCCCGGTTCGAGGCCTTCCAGGTGCAGGCAGGCGTTCATCGCGAAGAGCTCGACGCGCCCGGCCCGGTGGTAGTGCAGGACGTTGATACCGCAATTGGACTGGCGCAGGGCCCGGGCCAGGTCGATGGGCAGGCCGAGCAGCGACGCCAGGACCGCCCTGTTGACCACGTTGTGCGCGATCACGGCGATTCGCTCTCCGGCATGGCTGGCGGCCAGGGCGGCGAGGGCGGGGACCGATCGACGTTGGACGTCCTGGAAGGATTCGCCACCGGGATAGGGGACGGTGCCGGGATTGGCGTGAAACTGGTCGTGCTGCTCGGGGTCCTGGGCACTGGCCTCGGCCCAGGTCAGGCCCTCCCAGCGGCCGACATCGGCCTCGATGATGTCTTCCACCGGGATGGGAGCCAGGCCGTGCGGCACGGCCACAATCGACGCCGTTTCCAGTGCGCGGAGCATCGGACTGGCGTAGACCGCCCGAAGGGGATGGCTGGCCAGGGCCTCGGCGGCTCGGGCGGCCTGCTCGCGGCCGATGGGGTCGAGCGGCAGGTCGATCCCCTTGCCCTGGAGTCGGTTGGGAATCTCTCGGTTGACTGCGGTGGCACCGTGACGGATGAGGTAGACGACAGTGGTCATCGGTGGGTCGCTGCCTCGTGTCGGCCTTCGGAGAGGCGTGCGGCGACGCGCACCGCCTCGATCAGGCTGGAAATATCGGCCTGGCCGGTCCAGGCAATGTCGAAGGCGGTGCCATGGGCCACGCTGGTCCGGATGATCGGCAGCCCGAGCGTCACGTTGACCGCATGCTGGAAGCCGACCGTCTTCAAGGCGACGTGCCCTTGGTCGTGATACATGGCGACCACGGCATCGAACTCGCCGGCCAGGGCGCGGGCGAAGAGGGTATCGGCGGCGACGGGTCCTGTGACGTCCAGTCCCATGCGACGAGCACGCTCGATGGCGGGCCCGATGATCCGGGCCTCCTCGTCGCCGAACAGGCCGTTCTCGCCGGCATGAGGGTTCAGGCCGGCCACGGCCACGCGCGGGGCCCGGCCCTGGATGAGCGGGGCGAAGACCTTGTTCGCGAGGAGAATCTTCTCCTCCACCGCATCGATCGTCAGCAGCTCGAAGACCCGGCGTAAGGGGACGTGCAAGGTGGCGTGGACCACGCCGAGCCCGGCCTCGCCGCCCGCGGGCGGGCCGATGTAGAGCATCATCGCGTGATTGGGCACGTTGCAGCGTTCGGCCAGGATCTCGGTGTGGCCGGGGTGCTTCACGCCCGCGGCGTGCAGCGACTCCTTGTTCAGCGGCAGGGTCGTCAGCGCATCGAGCTTGCCGGCGAGGGCCAGGTCGGCCGCAGCGATGAGGAAGTCGCGAGCCGCGGCCCCGGCTCGGGCATCAACCTTGCCGGGCCGGACCAGTTCCAGGTCCTCGCGCGTGGCCTCGATGCAGGGGATGAGAGCGGCGGTCGGGGTTGCCTCTTCGGGGTCGCGAATCACCTGAACCCGGGCATCGCCGCCGACCGTCTTCAGGGCCCGGCGCAGCACCGAGGCACTGCCAATAACGATGGGCCGCGCGATCGTGCGCAAAGGGCCCTTGAACCAGGCCTTGGCGATGATCTCGGGGCCGACCCCGGCGACATCGCCCATCGTCAGGGCCACAAGCGGCCGGTCGTCGCGCATCGAGCCCGGGGCGTGATCTCTGGATTCAGGCCGGACCATCGTCTTCATCCTTGGCGAGTTCGGGGCGGACGCCGCCTGGTCCGCGATCATTGAAGGTCGCTCAATGCATGGGAATCTTGACCTGGGCGCCGGTCGACTTCGGGCGAACTCCGTCGGTCGAGGACTCCGCCCCCCGATCGGGGCCAACCGGCACGACCCTGGAGGCGCTCTCCATCGCGGGCGAACAACCGGCCAAGGAGGCGAGCAAGGTAAGTACCAAGATGAGCCGGCGATGGGCCACGATCGATCCTCCGGATGATGGCGCGGGGCACGACCCCCATGCTCCTTTGATCATAGTCGGAGACGCCGATCTCGTGCAGGGAAATCCCCGGTTCATGGTTGTGGTTGTTCAACCATTTCCTTTGCTTGGGCTCGACACGACGGCTAAGTTGGGGCCGGCCGCCAGCGATTGCCCCCCTTCATCTTGAGATGCCTGATGAACTTAGCCACAAATCTGCCCGACCTGGACGAGGGTCCTGCGCGAATCCGGCCGGCGGGGTTCGTCCGTTATCAGGTGCTGGGGATGTTCTCGATCCTGGCGGCGATCACTTACCTCGATCGCATATGCATGTCTCAGGCCGCGGGCCCGATCAGCGCCGAGCTCGGCCTCGATAAGCGGCAGATGGGCTGGGTCTTCAGCGCCTTCACGCTGGGCTACCTGATCTTCGAGGTGCCGACGGGCTGGCTGGGCGACCGGATCGGCCCGCGGCGTGTGCTCACCCGCGTCGTTCTCTGGTGGAGCGCCTTCACCGCGGTGACCGGCCTGGTCATGGGCCTGAAATCGCTGCTCCTCGTCCGCTTCTGCTTCGGCGGCGGCGAGGCCGGGGCATTCCCGAATATCGCCCGGGCGCTCACGCGTTGGTTCCCGACCGAGCAGCGGGGCCGCGCCCAGGGGACGATCTGGACGACCGCGCGGATCGGCGCGGCGGTCTCGCTCCCCCTGACCCAGTGGATGCTCTCCCTGGTCGGCTGGAAGATGACGTTCGTCATTTACGGGCTGGTCGGGCTCGTCTGGGCCGGCGTGTTCCGGGTCTGGTATCGCGACGAGCCCGCAGACCATCCGGACATTTCGGACGAGGAGCGCAACTGGATCGCGTCATGGCAGAAGGAGCAAGGGACGGCGGAAGCCGATCCCGCCGGAGGGGCGTCGTGGCGGGCGATTCTGACGAATCCATCGGTCCTGGGACTCTGCGGGGCGACCGCTTGCTCGGCCTTCGCCTGGTATTTCTTCGCGACCTGGATGCCCACTTACCTCAAGGAAGCGCGAGGGATGACGCCCAACAGCGTGGCGAATCTTTCCGCGCTCCCCTTCCTGGCGGGCGTGTTGGGGTGCGCCCTCGGCGGCTGGATGAGCGACTCGCTCGTGGCGATGATGGGGGGGACACGCTATGCCAGGCGTGCGGTCGGCTTCATCGGCGCGACGATGGCGGGGGTCTGCTTCCTGCTCAGCTTGCAGGTCAAGTCGCCCATCCCCACGGTCCTGCTGATGGCCCTGGCCGGGTTCTTCAATGACCTGCCCGCAAGCTCGCTCTGGGCGGCGATCATGGACCTGGGCGAGCGCGACGCCGGCCGGGTGGCCGGGGTCGTCAACACCGCCAGCGGGATCGGCGCGTTCCTCTCGCCGATCCTCTTCGGCGAATTGATCCAGCTCGGATGGGGATGGGGCATCCCGCTGACCATCACGGGGATCGTGTTCCTCGCGGGCGGCCTTTGCTGGCTGTTCGTCGACCCGTCGCGGGCGATCTCACGCCCGGGAGACGGGTTCGAAGGGATCGCCTGACGACTGGCTAGCTCATCTCCAGGGCGAAGTAGAGGGCCAGCTTGGGCGGAGCGGTGCGGCGGTCGAACATCAGGCCCAGGAACAAGCCCGGGGAGACTTCGCGGATCTCGTCCCGATAGGGGGCGTAGATCCGAGAGGTCTCGGCATAGTCGAGGATGATCGCCGGATTGCCGTCGCGCCAGCTAGGGCCGAAGCCGAGGGCGGCGGGGACGCTCCTGATGCCGAAGAAGCGGTTCACGGCCTTCCCCTGGTCGGGCGAGAAGACCTTCCCCTGCCAGAAAGCCCGACCGATGCGCGACGCCGGCGCCGCCAGCTTCGAGCCGCCGAAGAGGATCGCACGGCCGGTCGCCTTGCCGCTGGGAAGCTGGCCGACGCCCGAGGCGGCGTAAAGCCCCTCGATCTCGGCGGGCGAAAGCCGGACGAGTTGGTCGAGCGTCCAGCCGGTCGAGCCCATGCTGCGTGTTCCCATGGCCGTCGAGAATGCCAGGCCCGCCAGGCCCGCGCCCAGGAATGAACGCCTGGAGATCGAACCCCGCATCGCCGCCTCGCTTCAAAATCAAAGGGGTGCCACGTCCTTGCGGCGAGCGACTCATCCTCATCATCGGAGGAAGATCGGCCGCGGGCACCGCCGACTTGAACGGCGGCCGGAATCCATCCCGGCGGGAATGAGAACCGGCCCGCGCGACTCGTCCGAGTCGCGCGGGCCGGTTCTCAGGTTGAATAAGGAGTCGACTCGATCAGATCAAGGGGCGGGCGTCCGGGGCGATGGCCAGGCCGGTGCCGCCGGGCGTGTCGAGGACCAGGGCCGGGTCGATCCCGAGAACCCGGTAGATGGTCGCCGTCAGGTCGACCGGGGCGACGGGGCGTTCGTAAGGCTCGGCCGCGTGGGCATCGCTGGCCCCGATGACCTGGCCGCCGGGGAGGCCGCCGCCGGCGAGGAGTGCGGTCCAGACGGCCGGCCAGTGGTCGCGGCCGCCCCACTGGTTGAGCCTCGGGGTGCGCCCGAACTCGCCGGTCGCCACGATGAGCGTCGAGTCGAGCAGCCCACGCCCTTGCAGGTCGTCAACCAGGGCCGAGACGGCCAGGTCGAGCGTGGGGAGCAGCGTCCGGCGGTAATCCTCAAGGCTGCTGAAGGGCTTGCGCCCGTGGGCGTCCCAGGTGACCTTGTCGAAAACCGTGTCGAACATGTTCAGGGCCACGACTCGCGTGCCCGACTCGACCAGGCGACGGGCCAGCAAGCAGCCCTGGCCCAGTGTGGTCCGCCCGTAAGCGTCGCGCGTCGAGCTCCGCTCGTCGTCGAGGTTGAACGGATTGTCACCCCGACCGAGTGAGCCGGCCCTGAGGGCGATCGCGCGGGCGTCGTAACCGACCGTGCCGGGCGTGGCGTCCGTGGTGTACGGCCCGAGCTTGGGGTCGAGCATCCCGCCGGCCTGGCCGTGCGAGATCGAGACGCCGGTGTGGCCGATCGGCCCCGGGATCATGACGAAGCGGGGGGAGCGGCCGTCGGTCTCCAGCCGGTGCGACGCGACGGCGCCGAAGTGAGGGCGGTCGGCGTCAGCGCGGGAGAGGCCGCCGGTGTTCAGGAGCTGGTGGCCGGTCTCGTGGATCGGGGCCTCGGCGTGGGTCATCGACCGCACGAGGGTCAGGCGATCCATCCTGCGGGCGAGGCCGGGCAAGTATTCGGAAATCCGGACGCCGGGGACCGACGTGGCGATGGACCCGAACGGCCCTCGAATCTCGGATGGGGCGTCGGGCTTGGGGTCGAAGGTCTCGAGCTGGCTCGGGCCGCCCACCAGCGAGATGAAGATGACCGAGCCTGCGCGACGGGTCGCGGTGCCGCCCGACGCCCTGGCGCCGGCCGCCATCAGCTCGGCCGAGGCCAGGCCGAGCGTCCCCAGCCCTCCGGCCTTCAAGAAGCCGCGACGCGACCAGTCCGATGCCCCGAGCCTGGATCCTTCATCATGCGAATGCATGGCCCGTCCCCCGCAAACGAAAGAGAAAGAGAACCCGCGGCCGTCGGCGTTCGGCCCCATGCGGCGCCTGCACAGCCTCGTCCGGCCCGAGGGCTTTACCTTAGTCCACCCCGGCGGGGGACGCAACGGTACGCAGGGGCTCGAGCCACCTCCGGAACAGGAGGAGTTGCCGGTCGCCGTTCATAGGCTTGCCCGTCTGCCGATTGGGCTCGATTCGGCCGGGCTTGCTCGCCGGTGGGCGACGTTGCTCGTCGTCCGTGCTCGCCGGAGAGATGGGGACGGCTCACGGCCTATCATCGCCGCGAGACCGTCCATGCCGCACATCTGTCGGGATCCCACCATACACGGCGGCGGGACGCCCTGGAGCAATCCTTGCCGTACAGCGTGCGACACTGTTGAGGCCTGTCTTATCATCAACATCCGAGCCTTGCAAGCTCCACCGGACGCAATCCTGGCCGCGTTCGATCGATCCGGGCGGGCCAGATCGTCGCGGGCCGTGGAGTGCCGAGACGTCATCCGCCGGTGCCGCTTAGGCTTGTGAGAACGAAGCAGTTGCCAAGTTCCGCCCGCTTCGGATGACACTCATGACGGATAGAATTTTCGAAAATCGAAAGTTCGAAGGTGTCCGGCGACATGGCCAATGGGGTCTTGTCCGTCGGGTTATAGGGATGGGAGCGTTACGGGAGTCGTCGGCCTCTCAAACCGGTTCAGAGTCTCGCCGAGGGCCGTCCGATAGCTTGAGGATGTCGAGGGGCGGGTCGGCCGGAGAGCCGAGGTTGCGGGCCGTGGATCGGCCCAGGTCGCCCGTCGTGGAAGCCAGGGAGGGCGAATCCACCATGACACGCCGAGGTTGGCTTTGGGGAATTCTGTGCGTGGCCGCCCTCGCGACTTCTCGCGCCGAGGGCCAGGCTCCGACGATCGGCGGCGATGAGACGCGGCCCCCGGGCAGCGCGGGATCGAGGATGGGACCGGCCCCCGGCGCAGGGGCCTCGTCCTTCATGACGATCGGCGGCAACGACTCTTCGCTGGGCGGGGGCGACAGCCTGCTCGGCGGCGGTGCGGCCATCCTGGGGCCGAAGGTGCCCAGCTCGATCATGCAGACCGGGCCGCAGGTGACCGCGCCCCCCTCGCAGGGAATCTCCGCGCCGGCCGCCCTTCCGGTCGGCAATACGCCCCTCTTCGGCACCCTGGAAACACCGGGCGCCCCCGAGGACCTGGGACCGGCCGACGGCCTGACGCTCCAGATGGCCATCGAGAGGCTGGTCCGCGAGAATCTCGACCTACGCTCCAAGGCGTACGAGATCCCCCAGGCCGACGCCGACGTGCTCACCGCCAGCCTGCGGGCCAATCCCATCTTTTACGCCGACGCCCAGCTTATCCCGTATGGGCAATACACCCAGCAACGTCCGGGCGGCCAGACGCAATACGATATCAACATCTCGCACCCGCTCGATCTCTCACGCAAGCGTGCCGCCCGGATCAATGTCGCGATCCGCGCCCGCAAGGTGCTGGAGGCGCAGTATCAGGACGCCGTCCGGTTGCAGATCGCCAACCTGCACACCGCGTTCGTCGACGTGCTGGCCGCCCGCGAGACCGTCCGCTACGCCGAGACGAGCGTCAATGGTCTCTCGCGGATCCAGGAAATCACCCAGACCTTGCAGCAGAAGGGCGAGAACAAGACGCGGGCCGACGTTGACCGGGTCCTGATTCAGGTCCAGGCCGCCGAGATCGGCGTGCTCGACGCGAGGGAGCAGTACAGCCGGGCCAAGCGCACCCTGGCCACGCTCCTGAACTTCCCGCCCGAACAGACGGACAACTTCGAGATTCGCGGCACCATCCGCGACGAAGCCCCGCCGCCCCCGCCCGTCGATGAGTTGATCAGGGCCGCCCTCCAGTCGAGGCCCGACCTCAACTCATACCGCCTCGGCATCGAGCGGGCCAAGTCGGACGTCACCCTGGCCAGGCGTAATGCCTATCAGGACGCCTACCTGCTGGCACAGCCCTTCACCTACCAGGACAACGCGCCCCAGGGCCTGAAGAGCGCCACGTCCTATGCCCTGGGCATCACCTTGCCGATCCCGGTCTACAACCGGAACCAGGGGAACATCCAGCGGGCCCGCTTGAACATCACCCAGACCCAGATCGAGACGGTGAACCTGGAACGCCAGATCATCAACGAGGTCCGCGCCGCGGAGTCGGAGTACCGGGTCAGCCGGCAGGCCGTCGAGCGGGTCGAGTCCCAGTTGCTGCCGACCGCGCGTGACTTGCGCGACTCCCTGGAGCAGCTCTTCAAGGGGGGCGAGGAGAACCTGGTCGTCCTGCTCAATGGCCAGCGCGAGTACAACGACGCGGTCAAGGCGTTCCGCGACACCGCCGTCCGCCACCGCCGCAGCATGCTCGGCGTGAACAACGCCATCGGCCAGCGCATCCTGCCCTGAACCCGATCGCGGCGAGCCTCTCCTCTCCTCGGGCCCTCCCCGTCAGCCACGACGGAGCGGGCCCTTGCCCATTCCGGCGGGCCGAATCTCAGTCGATGGAGACCTGGATCTCGTCGCCGACGATCCGGACCGGGTAGGTGCCGATGCGCACCCTGGGGCTGTCCATCCACCGGCCGTCGGCCAGCTTGAACCGCCAGCCATGCCAGAGGCACGTGATCGTGCCGCCGAAGACGAACCCGTCGCAGAGCGGCACCCCCTTGTGGGGGCACTGGTCGTCGATGGCGTAATAAATCCCCTCGTCGAGAACGACGGCGATCGCGCGGCCGTCGACCTTCACGGGGATCGCCCGGCCCTCGGCGACCTCGCCCACCCGGGCCACCGTCACGTAATTGCTGGCTTCGGCCACGTCGACGACTCTCCCGTCCCACCTCGCGCCGGCTTGCCAACCGGTACCCCTCGTCCCATGATAGCGGCCCCGGCCGCTCTCCGCGATCGGATCCGCGGGGAGAGTCCAGTCGGCCGTTCCCATGGCCCTCCTCCAGTCGCAGGACACCCATGACCCAGACGCCGTCCCAGCCGGAATCGAAGCCCGAGATCAAGGCGTCCGAGCATGCGGAGGGGATCCAGATCGACGCGACCGGAGAAGACTCGGTCGACGCGGCCCTGGCCAGTCTGGAGATGGCCGGCGAGGAGGCCGCCGCGGGATGGAAGCCGGCGTCGCATCCGACGCTCTCCCCCGAGGTGCGCTACCTGCACGTCTCCAGGACCATCCATCAGCTGATCACCGACCGCAATCGCACGGTCGGCATCTTCCTGCTCGTCGCCTCGATCTCGTTCGGGGCCTCGACGGCCCTGCTGAACGTGAAGGCCGACGTGGTGCCGATCGTCCCCTTGAAGACGATCCAGTTCTGGTGCCTTCCTCTGACTCTCGGCACCCTGGCGGTGATCGGCGCCTTCATGGCCCTGATCCTGATCCGGACCAGGATCGGGCTGATCTATGAGGCGGCCAAGATGAACGCGCTGCTTGGCCTCCCCAACGTGCGGGTCAAGCGGGTCAATCCGCTCTCGATCTTCTTCCTGATGCACGCGCTGGTCGTCGTGCTGGGAGGGGCCTCGGCCGGGCTGACGGCCATGATGCTCTGGATGCTGAGGCGGCCCGCCGCAAGCTTCCAGCCAATCCCGCATGGGCCCTCGCTCCCGATCGCGCCCGGCAACCCCGGAGTGAGCGGGTCCGAGCTGGCGGTCGGGTGCCTCGTCGGCCTGGCCTATCTCGGATTGTTCATGGCCAGCTATTACGTGACGATCCTGAAGGCGACCACCGACACCAAGCTCGACGCCGCACGCGCCTGACGCGCGACACCCCGTAGATGGACCCCGCCATGCCAGACCGCCCGCATATCTGCGTCTTCTGCGGCTCCTCGCGCGGGGCAAACCCCGCATTCGTCGAGGCCGCGCGAGCGGTGGGCACCTCGCTGGCAACGCGCGGGATCGGCCTGGTCTACGGCGGCGGCCGCGTCGGACTGATGGGCGAGGTCGCCGATGCCACGCTCACTGCGGGCGGTCGCGTGGTGGGGGTCATCCCCGAGGCCCTCTCCCTGAAGGAGATCAGCCACGAAGGGCTCACTGAGCTGCACGTCGTGCGTGGCATGCACGAGCGCAAGGCGTTGATGGCCGCCAGGCCCTCGGCCTTCCTGACCCTTCCAGGCGGGATCGGCACCTACGAGGAGTTCTTCGAGATCCTGACCTGGGCGGCCCTGGGCCTGCATCGCCGGCCGATCGCCGTCCTGAACATCGCCGGCTACTTCGACCCGCTGCTGGCGCTGCTCGACGCCGCCGTCGACCAGCGATTCCTCAGGCCCGAGCACCGCCGCCAGATCCTCGTCCTGTCCGATCCGCACGATGCCGTCGACCAGCTCCTGACCCATGTGCCCGAAGACGCGGGGCCGATCTGGAAAGATCTTGAACAAAGCTGAACGAACCCACCCAAGAATCGAACTCGATCATCTTTCCCTCATTCGACTTACGCCACGCGATGAGCGACGTTCGAGGGATGCAAATCTGCAAGCTTCTTTGCGATCTTGAGATCGGTTGCAACGAAATATCAAGGCCCGACACAAAACTGGAAGCCAGGCGCCGAGACTCCCGAGATCCGGGTTGGATGCGTGGATTTCCGCCCCAAGGTACCCGTATTCAATTCGCTCTGTTTAATCAAGGGCGAAGATTTTTCTAGACGCACTCTTGTCAAGATTTCAAAAAAAGATACTCTCATGAGGCTTTGCTCGGTTCTAGATTGATCCAAAACCCTTGAAACAGTCGATTATTCCCTGGTCCAACGTGGGCCGGGACGTCGTCTATTCCATCGGTTCAGTTAATCGAGCCTTCCTGCAGTCGTGCGCAGGTTTTGCTTCTCGAGTCCGTCGGCGAAATTGTCACCTTGGTGCAATTTCGTTCGTTTCCATCCGACGGTTCCGCCGTTCTCTTTCGCCCCATGCTCTCATCGTCCTTAGAACGAAATTCTTAGGTCGGCCCCTTATTCGGGCTGTCCCGGGCACCTATTCCGGGTGTCCGGACGCTCCGGTGCATGGTTCGAGATCCGTGCTCATCCGCTCTTTTCCCCGGGAGTACTTGCATGTCGCCGAAACGCCGTGGCTTCACCCTGATCGAGCTGTTGGTGGTCATCTCCATCATCGCCGTCTTGATCGCCTTGCTCCTTCCGGCCGTGCAAAGCGCACGCGAGGCCGCCCGCCGCGCCCAGTGCGTGAATAACCTCAAGCAGCTCGGCCTGGCCGTCCACAACTACAACTCGACCAACAACGCGCTGCCGATCCTGTTCGGCAACTTCGCCCTCTCGGCGAGCGGGAGCACGTCGGGCGGCTTCCCCGATGCTGGCGCGGGTTGGTGGCCACTCGGCTGGGCCGTTGGCCTCATGGGCTATGTCGAGCAGACGGCCCTGGCGAATTCGGCCAATTACGCCTTCGGGGCGAGCAATGGCGAGAATGCGACGATCGCCAACGTGCGGGTCGCCTCGCTGGTCTGCCCGTCGGAAGACATGAAGTCGGGCCCGTGGATTGCCTCGTCCTGGACCAACTACCACGCGAACTTCGGCGGCCCCGCCCCGCTGGCCTCGTGGAGCGGCCCGATCGTCCCGACCCGCAGCGACCCGAACAACAAGCCCGGCTTCAATAATGCGGACGGCGGTGCCACGCGCAATCAGGGCATCCTCGGATTCGAATCCGTCACGGACGGGCTGAGCAACACCGCGCTCTTCTCGGAGAAGCTGGTCGGCCTGAACGGCTATGCCGCCAAAGCCATCCCCGGCACCGCCGACGGCAAGCGGGTGCAGTTCCAGCTCAGCGTTGCTTCGAACCGAGACAGCGTCAACGGTGGCGACGAAGCCCAGGCGTTCGTGGCTGCGTGCAAGAGCATCCCCGCGACCACGAAGCCCGCGGGCGACAACACCGCGTGGTCCGGATCGTGCTGGACCGGCAGCCACGCCGGCACCCTGCACTTCAACGCCTATGACCATTTCATGCCCCCGAACTCGAATTCGTGCGTCGCATCGAATTCCTACGGCGGCTATCCGGGCGGCTTCAATGACGCCATCACCGCGACCAGCAACCACTCCGGTGGCGTGAACGTCACCATGGCGGATGGTTCCGTCAAGTTCATCAAGGACACGGTCTCGCTGCAGACCTGGTGGGCCGTCGGCACCCGCAACGGCCGCGAGGTCCTCAGCTCCGACGCGTATTGACGGTCGGTCCTCGACGAAAACTCGGCCCGCCCGGGAGTCAATGGCGCCCGGGCGGGCCAATCCGTCGCCAGATCTCGACGTTGGGAACTTCCCGCTGGCTTTGTGGAGATGAGTGCATGCTTCGGCCCCGCCACGCTGTGATCGCCGCGATCCTTGCCTGCTACCTTTCCGGCTGCGGTGGCACCGACCAGCCGAATCCCCCGGCCGAGGTCACCGACACGTTCTTGAAGAGCTCGACCGACGCGATGAAGAACGCGAATTCCGGCATGGTCCCCAAGAAGAAGTCGTCGAGCCGCTGAACTCGAAGTCATCTCTCCCGAAACAGACGCGAGCTCGTCCGGGCGAACTCGACCCCACAACTTGACGATCGACGCCACATGGGCGGGTGCCTTTCGGGCCCCGCCCCTTGCGTTTGCCGGGGTGCTCCATGATTCGAGGTCGACTCCGGTGGATCATCTCGGCCGTCTTCGCCGTGCTGGTGGGCGGCCTCGTCTGGATGGTGGTCTCGTCCTGGATGTTCGAGTCGGGCCTGGAGCTGGCCCGAGGGCAGATGGATGCCCAGGACTTTACTGAAGCCAGGCCCTGGCTCGCGGCGCAGATGGCCTCCGGGTCAAGCTCCCCCGAGGTCGCCTACCGGCTCGGCGTCTGCGCCCACGCGGGCAAGGACATCCCGGCGGCGTTGGCGGCCTGGGAGCGAGTCGGTCCGGGCTCGGAGTGGTCGACCAAGGCGGTACTCGCCCGCGCGGGGACGCTCGTCGGCAACCTGGGGAAATTCCGCGATGCGGAAACCCTGCTCGAATCGACGATCGAGTCGGGCGCGACCCTGGGTTCCGACCACGAGATACGCCGCACGCTGGCCGAGCTCTATTTCTGGCAGGGACGACGCAAGGACGTCTGCCGGCTCCTGGAACAGGGCTGGCCGAACACGACCGACCCGACCGGCGACCTCCGCGACCACTGGAGGGCCGAGACCGCGACGACCATGTTCGATAAGGTCGCCTCGGAAGTCGACCAGGCCGGGACGCTTGCCCCCGAGGACGACCGGGTCTGGCTGTCCAAGGCAAGCCTGGCCCTTCTGTCGGGCCATCAGGCCGAAGCCGTCGCCTGGCTCGATCGCTGCATCAAGAAACAGCCCGAGGACAGGGCCGTCTGGCGGGCCCGCCTGGATCTGGCGAAGGGTGCCGACGACCTTGAAGGTGTACGGCTCGCGATGGGCCACCTGCCGGCCTCGGCGCTCGATGAGATCGAACGGCTCTCGCTGGACGCCTGGTTGTTGGCACGCCACAAGGATCTCGCGGCCGAACGCCAGGCCCTCGATGCACTGATCGCGATCGCGCCCGGCGACGCCCCGGCAATCGACCGGCTCGCCACCCTCGCGGTTGAGGCGGGCGATCTCGAGCGGGCGAAAGAGCTGAGGCGGCGGAAGTCGGACCTCGACGCGGCCCGCGATCAGTATCGAGATTTGATGGACAGGTCGCTGGAGCCCTCCCAGTTCTTACCACTGGCCATGCTCGCCGAGTCGCTCGATCGTCGGTTCGAGGCCCGCGGATGGTGGACCCTACGGGCCGCATACTCTCCCCAGGACCCGGACCCCCGCGCGGCGCTGGCCCGGCTCCGAGAGCCTGCGAAAGCCTCCCCTCCCGCGCCGGGCCAGACCCTTGCGTCGCTCCTCGAACCGGCCGCGACTCCGAGGACGGCTCCTCGATCGTCGGTCGTCTCGCGGGCTGTGGCCGCCAACGTCGTCCCCCAGTTCGTCGACGACGCGGAGTCGGCCGGTCTCCGATTCACGTTCGACAACGGGAAATCGCCGCTCCGACAGATCCCCGAGACGTCGTCCGGCGGCCTCGGACTGATCGATTACGACGGCGACGGATTCCTCGACGTCTTCGCGATCCAAGGGGGGGTCTTCCCGCCCGACCCGTCGAGGCCGAACACCGGCGACAGGCTCTTTCGCAACCGGGGCGACGGCACGTTCGAGGACGCGACGGAGCGATCGGGGATCGCCGCGATGCCCCGGGGGTACGGCCACGGCGTCACCGTCGGCGACGTGGACAATGACGGGCACCCCGACCTGTTCATCACCCGATGGCGTTCCTATGCCCTCTATCGCAACCGGGGCGACGGCACGTTCGAGGACGCGACGGAGGCCTGGGGGCTGGGCGGGGACCGGGACTGGCCGACCTCATCTGCGTTCGCCGACCTGGACAACGACGGCGACCTCGACCTTTACGTCGCCCATTATCTCCAATGGGATGCCGACAACCCGCCCCTCTGTCCCCGCGTGACGAACGCATCGGCCGCCGATCGGAGCGATCCCGGCCAGAACAACAACTACTGTACCCCCCGTCCCTACGCCGCCCTGCCCGACCACTTGTTCCGCAATGACGGCGGCAAGTTCGTGGATGTGACGTCCGAGGCGGGGATCGTCGACGCCGACGGCCGAGGCCTGGGAGTCGTCGCGGCCGACGTCGACGATGACGGCCTCGTCGACCTCTTTGTGGCGAATGACACCACGGCAAACTACCTCTGGCACAACCTCGGCGGGATGAAGTTCGAGGAAGTCGGGATGCTGAACGGCGTCGGCTGCAACGCGGCAGGCGCGTTCCAGGCTGGCATGGGCACGGCCTGCGGCGACATGGACGGCGACGGCAAGCCCGACCTTCTGGTGACGAATTTCTACGGCGAGTCGACCACGTTCTTCAAGAACCTGGGAGGCTCGATGTTCGCCGACAACACCGCCGCCATCGGGCTGGCCGCCCCCAGCCGCTACCTGCTCGGCTTCGGCATCATCCTGCTCGACGCCAACAATGACGGCCATCTCGACCTGGCCACGGCCAATGGTCACGTCAATGACGATCGGCCCGACTATCCCTATGACATGCCCGCCCTGCTGATGACCGGCGGCGAGGGGGGGCGGCTCACCGACGTGACACGCGACGCGGGCCCCCCCTGGGCCGTGCCTCGAGTCTCGCGAGGTATGGTCTCGGGCGACCTCGACAATGACGGCCGCCAGGACGCGATCCTTCTGGCCCAGAACAGCCCGATCGCTTACATGCACAATCGAACACCCGACGATGCCGGACATTTCGTGACCATGGCCCTGCAAGGGGTCCGATCCAACCGGGACGGCATCGGCGCATCCGTCGTCGTCCGGGCAGGCGGCCGCGATCGTCGGGTCTGGCGGCTCGGTGGCGGGAGTTTCCTCTCGGCCTCTGACCCGAGGCTTCACGTCGGGCTGGGACGCTCCGAAACGGTCGAGTCGATCGAGATCCGCTGGCCGTCGGGTCAGGTCGACAAGGTCGGGCCGCTGCCCGCCGACCGCGCCTATCGTCTCGTCGAAGGGTCCGGCACGCCCGTCCCCCTCCCCTCGTTCAAATCATCGGCATCTGAGCCCGCGTCCCTCCCCCGGAATTGAAGCGAGAATCCGCGATGAACCCGACCGATGCGGCCAGCCCCTCGGAGCCATCCCCGACCTACACCTCCCCCCGTGGACGCCTGGCCGCCGGCCCATCGATGACCCCGGTCATGGGCCTGGCACTCCTCGCGGCGCTCGTCGCGGGTCTGCTCGCCTGGCTCGTGGGCGAGACGCCATTCGGCACCGTGAGGCCGTCGAGGGTCTGGATCAATACGCTGGGCAATCTCAACCTTTCGACGACGCACGACACCGAGTTGAAGGCGCTGACGGCGAGCTCGGCCCGCGTCTACGGGGCGTTCGGCCTCCTGCTCGGCCTGACCCTCGGGCTGGCGGGTGCACTGGCACGCGGCGGCATCCGCTCGGGCCTGAAGCCGGCGCTCATCGGAGCAATCCTGGGCGCGATCGCGGGGGGCGCTTTGCCGTTCCTGGCCGTTCCCCTGCACGACAGCCTCCGGACCAGCATCCCCGATGAAACGCTGGCATCGATCATGATGCATGGGCTCATCTGGGGCACGATCGGCGCGGCGGTCTCCGTCGCGCTGGGGCTCGGAGCGGAGGGAGGCTCCCGGCGGCGCGTGGTCGCCTGCATCGCGGGCGGAGTCATCGGGGCTCTCGTCGGGACGGCCGTTTACGAGGTCGTCGGCGCGATGGCGTTCCCCCTGGACGAGACGGGCGAGGCGATCTCGAAGTCTTCCGCCTCCCGCCTCCTGGCGCGCCTGATCGTCGGCCTCTCCATCGCCCTGGGAGCTTCGACGGCCTTCTCCGAGAGTCGCCGACGCAACGAAGATCCGGTCGCCCCGACACCGGAAGTTTGACCGATCGATCGTGATGGGAAGGGGGACGACCAACTCGGATCGATGAGACCGCCAATTGCGCCTGGCGATGTTGCAACGCCGCTTCGAATGCTATGATCACCTCACGCCTGACAGATGTCGGACGATGTGATCGGAGGCGGAATTTGTGGCGACGCCATTTCTTCCCACGGATGAGTGCATTTCCATCCGAGCGATGGATTTGTCCAAGACCTACCGCTCGAAGTCTTCGCCCGTGGAGGCGTTGCGGGGCCTGTGCATGGAAGTGACGCGGGGCGAGCGGGTGGCGCTCCTGGGGAAGTCGGGCTCGGGAAAGTCCACACTTCTGAATCTCCTCGGCGGGCTGGACCACGCCAGCTCGGGCGAGCTGAGGGTCGGCGGTCATGACCTGGAGCGGCTCGACGGGCGTGGCCTGGCTCGGTTCCGGTCGACCACGGTCGGGATGATCTTCCAGTCGTTCAACCTGATCCCGTCGAGGACCGCCGTCGAGAACGTCGAGCTGCCGATGATCTTCGCCGGCGTCTCGACCCGAGATCGACGCGATTTGGCGCGAGTCGCACTCGAGAAGGTCGGCCTGAGCGATCGCCTGCACCACCGCCCCGCGCAGATGAGCGGCGGCGAGAACCAGCGGGTCGCGGTGGCCCGCGCCCTGGTCAATCGACCGTCGGTCGTTCTCGCCGACGAGCCGACCGGCAATCTCGACAGCCAGACGGCCCGGCAAGTCATGGATCTGATCCTCGACCACGTCCGCGAGAACGGCGCGACGCTCGTGCTCGTCACGCACGATGAGGAGCTTGCCGCGACCTGCACCGATCGGGTCGTCAGGCTTAAAGACGGGCGATTGATCTCCCGAGATTGACGACCGAAGGGGGCCTGCATGCGGACGGTCGACCTGCTCACCCTGCCCATCGCGGCGCTCTGGCAGCAGAAGATGAGGACCGTGCTGACCACCCTGGGCGTGGTCTTCGGCGCGTTCGTCCTTGCCGCGAGCCTGTCGATCGGCGAGGGGGTGCAGGAGACGATGGCGCGTGAATCTCGGAGGAACGAGGTGGCGAGACGGATCGACGTCTATTCGAAAGCGAATCCCGCCGAAGTGAAGACGGGGGCCGACGAGATCACCGTTGAAGGGACGCTTGGAAAGGCCCGCCGGGAACGGCTTCGCAAGGCGAACGCCGAGAAGGCGCAGCAGGCCAATTCGATTCAGGCCAGGACGGTCCTTTCAGGGTCGATGCTGGGGAAGATTGCCGCGATCCCGCACGTTGACCGCGTGATCCCGATGACCTACAGCGGCGGATTCGCAATCCTGGGCGAGAAGTCGGTATGGACGCAGGTCATTTCCGCCAGGCCCGACTCCGAGCCGATCCGGCGGCGTCTGGTCGCCGGTCGGTTCTTCAAGGCACCCGACGAACGGGCGGTTGTGGTCAGCGAGTTCCTCGCCTATCGCCTGGGGCTGACGACCGACTCCGACATCGATGGCCTGGTCGGCAAGAAGCTCCGCCTGGAGTTCCGGCCTCAGAATCTCGAGTCGGGCTTCCGTCTGGTCATCATGAAATCAGAGTCGGGACGCGAGGAGAGGGCGGCGCTCGACAAGGTGGTCGCGAACTTACCCGGCTCGCTCGAGAAGCTAGGGCTGAGCGGCCCGGAAGTCGAGGTCTTGCGGAAGGGCCTGGGCGGTCAGCCTGCACCCGAGGTCTTCAGCGAGGAATACACGGTCATCGGGGTGACACGACCGCCCTCGGACGAAGAGCGAATTGCCACGTGGGACTATACCCAGGTCGAATCCGACGTGCTCCTTCCCTATCAGACGGCGGCCGATCTCTACCTCCGATTTCCGGGGAGCGAAGTCGACGGAGTCAATAACGCGTACGTGCTCGTGGATGATGAGAAGGAGGTCAAGGAGGTCGTCGAGTCGCTGCTCGGCCTTGGTGTCCAGGCGAGGGCGGCGATCGAGTTCATCGAGCGTGAGCGGCTGATCTACCTGCTGATCTTCGGCGGGATGACGTGCGTGGCGGGCGTGGCGCTGCTCGTATCATCGCTGGGAATCGCCAATACGATGCTGATGAGCGTGCTGGAGCGCAAGCGCGAGATCGGCATCATGAAGGCCGTCGGCGCCGACGACCGGCACTTGCTGTCCGTGTTTCTTGTCGAGGGGGCATTGATCGGCCTGGCCGGGGCGGCGCTCGGCCTGCTGCTAGCCTGGGGGGCCTCGTTTCCGGCCGATGCCTGGGTCCGGACGATGATCCTGCGTGATCTCAAAGTCGACCTGGAATCATCGATCTTCGTCTTCCCGGCCTGGATCGGCGCGACGGTCGTGCTCTTCACCGTGCTGGTAACGACCGTCGCCGCGTACTACCCGGCCAGGCACGCGGCGAAGGTCGACCCGGTCACGGCCCTGCGGCACGAGTGAGGGCGTTCGGAAGGAGCCCGACTCGCCCGAGAACGCGATCGTCGAGCGCCCTGACACCGGCGAGCCACTCGCGACCGCCGGCATCAGGTGCGGAATAGGACCGGCAGGATGGAGAAGTGCCAGGATCAGCTCAGCAGGCGATCGACCTCGGGGAGCATCGACGAGAAGTCGATCTTGTGGTGGCAGGCCTCGCGTGCGGCGACGAGGTCGGCGCCCTTCCAGTCGCGCTCCTCGGCGGGCAGCTCGGCGTACGACTCGCGGGCCACGCCCCTCATCCCGTGCGACTCGTGATAGGTATAGAACCGGGCGAGGTCGCCGAGCCGGGCCTTGGTGCCTCCCGCGACCGAGCAGCGGCCGTCGCAGCCGGGGCACATCGTCGGGTTGGAGGCCAGGACGGCGTCGCGAAGCTCGTCGATCTCCGCCTGCTTCAGGGGCTCGAAGCGCCTGGCCGCGTCGGCATTCTCCGCGACTTGCTCGACGTTCCGGAGGGTCACGCACGAGGCCGAGAACCGCTCATCGGACCAGATCGCCTGAAGCAGGCCCTGGGCGGGGGTCAGCCCCTTGGCCTTGATCGAGGGGACGCGCTCGGCGGTGAACTCGGTCTGGCCGGCGAGTTGCTTCATCGAGACCAGGCCGATGTTCCTTGCGTGGCAGGCGTCGAGGGCCTTGTTGAGCGGGGCGTTCTTGTCGAGCCAGGGGGTGTATTTGAGCATGATGACGTCGATGAATCCGCCGTCGGCGGCGTTCTGAATCTGCTCGGCGATCATCCTGTCGTGGGTCGAGAAGCCGACGAACTTGACCTTGCCCGTCTTCTTCAGGGCCTCGGCGGCCTCCTTGAGTTCCTTGCTCTTGGGCCAGTCGGTCTGGTTCGTCTCGAGGCCGTGGAAGAAGAGGAGGTCGATGTAGTCGGTCTTGAGGGCGGCCAGCCGCTCATCGAGCTTCTTGAGCATGTCGCTTTGGGTCTTCACGTGGCTCTTGGTGGCCAGGAAGATCGACTTACGCACCTCCGGCATGGCCGTCAGCCAGTCGCCGATGACCCTCTCCGAGTTCTTGTAGCCCTCGGCGGTGTCGAAGTAGCGGACGCCCTCGTTGTAGGCGGCGCGGAGCAGGCGATTGAGCCCGGCGGGCTCGCCGACGGTCCCGTGGTTGAGCAGGGTGACCTCGACGCCGGTCTTGCCCAGCACCCGCGTCGGAAGGACCTTCTTTTTCTGGACCCCTTTGGGCTCCTGCGCGGCCGCGGAGCCGCTTCCCAGGCCCGTCGTGGCGGCCGTGACCGCCATGCCCGCCTGGAGGAACACCCGGCGATCCACGGGATTCGTGTGCGGTTCGCTCATGTCTGGGCTCTCCTCGATCTCGGAATCGGAAGTGGAAACGAGGCCAATGGCCCCACACAGCCACGGGGGTTCTACACGAATGTAGCCGATCGATCCGCACGCCGCGCCCAAATAAAACCGGGACCTCGTTTCGTCCCCTTCGCCGGAATTTCGCGGGTCGGTTGGCCTCCGTGAGACGTGCGGCCAGGCCGACATGATGAATAATGATGTGAATTTGTGAATATATTTGTGATTGACCGACGGCTCAATTGCGTTGGCTGGACAGCGGCGCCGGGATGCGGCCGCCGTGGCGGATGAAGGCCCCTGAACCTCCCGGGGCGTGGACCGGAAGGATGATCATCTCGCCGAAGAGGCCGCCGAAGACGGCCATAGTGACAGTCGCACCACGCGGAGCGAGGGCTGAGATCGGCCCACGCGAACTCTCGACCCAGGGACCGCTGGAGCCAACGGAGAGGCGGCGCCGAAATAATCGGGATTCTCCGTGAACAATCCATGCTGCCGCGCAGTGTAAGATACACGGGGCAAAATCTTTTCAATGAATGATATCACTCGATCTGACGAACACGTCATCCCGGGCGACGTGGATGAGCAGAGCTTGGTGGAACTTTTCATCCGCCATCGGTCGCGACTGCGCCGGATGGTCCACCTTCGTCTCGACCAACGTATCCAGGGCCGTGTCGACCCATCCGATGTCCTCCAGGAGGCCCAGATCGACATCCTCCGCAGGGCCGGCGAATACGTGGCCAATCCGACGATGACCCCCTTCCTCTGGCTCCGCTTCCTCACTGCCCAACGTCTCACGATCTTCCACCGCCACCACCTCGGGGCCAAAGCCAGGGACGCCGGCCAGGAGGTGTCGATCTACCGGGGGGCCTTGCCCGAGGCGTCATCGGTTTCCCTTGCGGCGATGTTGCTCGGACGCCTCACCTCGCCGACCCAGGCGGCTCACCGAGCCGAGATGAAGCTCCGCCTCCAGGAGTCGCTCAACGGCATGGATCCGATCGACCGAGAGGTCCTGACCTTGCGCCACTTCGAGGAGCTCAGCAATGCCGAGACCGCCGAGGTCCTGGGCATCAGTAAGACTGCCGCCTGTAATCGCTACTTCCGTGCCCTGAAGCGTCTAAAGGAGATCCTCTCGGGCATGCCCGGCTTCTTCACCCGCTGATCTGCCCTACCCGCAACCCCCCGAGCCCGCTCATGCCCCACGATCCGACTGGCGCCGACCAGGACCTGCTCGGGGAGATCGCCGAAGAATTCGCCGCGCGTCTCCGCGATGGAGAGGCTCCGTCTCCCTCCGAGTACGCGGGAAGATATCCCACCTTGGCGGGGGAGATCCTGGAGTTGTTTCCGGCCCTGGTGGCCATCGAGCGATTCAAATCGGACGAGCCCGACCTGCGGGGGAAAGAAGCGCCAGAGGACGAGGCCACCGGATCCGGCGTGCCGATCCGACGGATGGGGGACTACCTCATCCTCAGGGAGGTGGGCCGCGGCGGCATGGGGGTCGTCTACGAGGCCGAGCAGGTCTCGCTCGGGCGCCGCGTCGCGCTGAAGCTCCTGCCCGCACACGCCCTGTCCAACCAGCAGGTCGTGCTCCGCTTCCGCCGCGAGGCGAAGTCGGCGGCCGGCCTGCACCACACGAATATCGTGCCGGTCTTCGGAATCGGTGAGCACGAAGGCGTCCATTATTACGTCATGCAATACATCCGAGGACGCGGGCTCGACGAGGTGATCCGGGAATTGCAGCGATCTCGACAGGCCGAAGGCCTTCTGGGCGGGCCCTTCGACGCGGGCCTCACGGCGGCCGAGGCATCGGCCGCCGACGTGGCCAAGGCCCTCGTGACCGGGAGCTTCCCCATTCCCCTCGCTGCGGGCCTCGGGCCTTCGGACGACGCGGACACAGGGCCGGCCTCGATCGCACGGACCGAACGGGGATCGTCAGCGAAAGTGCAGCCCAGGACAACCGTCGAGCGGGCAGGAGTCGGGTCCGGCACCGCTCCGCGCGCGACGAGCCAGCCGGGGCTCTCCGGCCTCAATTCGGTATCCGATACGTCTCAACATTATTGGCCTGGAGTCGCTCGGGTCGGGCTTCAGGTTGCCAGAGCCTTGCAGTACGCCCATTCCCAGGGGGTCCTCCACCGCGACATCAAGCCCTCCAACCTGCTCATGGACATGCAAGGGACCGTCTGGGTCGCGGACTTCGGACTGGCCAAGGCGATCGCCGACGCCGACCTGACCCACACCGGCGACGTCGTCGGCACCCTCAGATACATGGCCCCCGAGCGGTTCGACGGCCTCTCCGACGCCCGCAGCGACATCTACGCCCTGGGCCTGACGCTCTACGAGTTGCTGACGCTCCGGCCGGCCTTCGACGCGGTCGACCGGAACCGCCTCATCCAGCAAGTAACCGAGGGTGAGCCGCCCCGGCCCCGCAGGCTCGCCCCGGGGATCCCGCGCGACCTCGAGACGATCTGCTTGAAGTGCATCGAGAAGCAGCCCGCGCGGCGGTATGACTCCGCGGGTGCGCTGGCCGACGACCTTCAATGCTGGCTGGAAGGACGGCCCGTCGCCGCCCGTCGCGTCTCGCACCTGGAGCGTTCCATCAAGTGGGCGAGGCGCAAGCCGGCGCTCGCAGGCCTGCTCGGCTTCTCGACCGCCTCCCTGGTCGGCGGCCTGATCCTGACCTCCTGGTACAACCTGCAGCTTTCGCGCGCACTGGCCGACTCCCGCTACCAGCAGGATCGGGCCGAGAGCGGCGCCTACATCGCGAACGTGAATCTCGTCCGCCGCTCGATCGACGTCGGCGACGTCGCCGGCGCGTTGTTCGAACTCGAAAGCCTCCGACCAAACGCGCCGGGCGAGCGCGATCGCCGGGGTTTCGAGTGGTCCTACCTCTGGCGCCTTTGCGCCTATGAACACCTGAGGGAGTGGGATGCCAAGGCGCCCGTCCAGAGCGTCGCTTACAGTCCGGACGGCCGGCGGCTCGCCCTGGGCCTCGGCTTCGGAGACAAGCGAGGTTTCGAGAAGACGCCGGGCGAGGTCCTGATCTGCGACGCCGAGGACGGGGGTCGCCCGCTCCGCTTCAAGGCCCACGCTGGACCGGTCTTCGACATCGCCTACTCCCCCGACGGCCGAGAGGTCGCCACCGCCGGGGCCGATCGACTGGCCCGCCGGTGGGACGCGAGAACCGGGGCGTTGCTCGGCGAATACGGCCCATTCCGGGAGGTCTGCAACGGGGTCGCCTTCAGCCCCGACGGCCGACTTCTCGCAACGACCAGCGGAGACCGTTACTCGATCCACGGCGATCGCCCCGATCTGAATCTCCACGGCGAGGTCGCTGCCTGGGAGATCGCATCGCACCGACGACTCTGGATCGAGCCCTGTTTGGCCGGCTCTTCGACCGCCTTGGGCTTTACCCGGGGCGGTTCCCAGGTCATCTCTGGCGGTAGCAGCCTGCTCCAGTTCCGCGACGCCCTCACGGGGGCCAGTCTCAGGACGTTTCCCAACTGGGGGGCTTTGGCCATGGGCTTCCACCCCGATGGGAAACGGTTGGGTGTCGCGAGCTCCGACGGCTCGGGCGTCGTGATTACCCTCGAATCGGGGCAGTTGTCGCTCCGTTTGACCACCGTCTCCAACAACGAGCTCAACCACTACGGGTACCTGACCGACCTCGCATTCTCCCCGCCGCGTGGGGACCAGATCGCCGCCAGCTTCGGTCGCGAGCCCTCCAACATGCCCGACATGCCCCAGTTGCAGTCCCGTCGACGGACCGTCAACCTCTGGGATGGCCGCGGTCAGTTGCTCTTCAAAATGACGGCGAACCGGGGAGTGGTGATGTGCCTGGCCTACCGGCCCGACGGCGGCCGACTCGTCACGACCGACCTGAAGGGCGGGGTCCACCTCTGGCTCACCACATCAGCCAAGCCGCCGTCGACCGACAAGATCTACCCGGGCCCGATCAAGGCATTGGCGGTCTCGCCCGATGGCCGCCGGATCGCGGTCGGCCAGGCCGACGGCTCGCTCCGCCTCGACGACCACGACGGCGGACGCCCCGCGGTCTCCACTCCCGAGGGAGGTGTCCCGATACTCGGACTGGCGTTCGCGCCCGACGGTCGGACCCTGGCCGTCGCGAACCACTCCGGCCTGATCCGGGTCGTCGATGCCGATTCCGGCCTGACGCGCCTGGAACTGTCAGGCCATCAAGGACCGACCTACGGAGTCGCCTACCGCCCCGATGGCCGCGAGATCGCCTCGGCCGGGGGCGACGGGACCGTGCGACTCTGGGACCCCGCGACGGGGCGGAGTCGTTCAATTCTGCGGGGCCACTCGGGCGTTGTCTACGCCGTCACCTACAGCCCTGACGGCCGGACCGTCGCCTCCGCCGGCGGAGACGGAATCGTCCGACTCTGGGCCTCGGACGATCGACGGCCCGACCTGGCCTGGGAGGCTGACCGTTCGATGATCCACGGCCTGGCATTCCACCCCGACGGGAAGTCGATCGCCACGGCCGGGTCCGACGGCGTCATCAAGCTGTGGGAGACCGCCGACGGCCGGCCGCTCCGGACCCTCTCCAAGCACACTCGAAGTGTCCGGTTGCCCAAGCAGACTCGGAGTGTCTGGAGTCTGGCCTTCGGCGGGGGAGGCGAGCCCAGACTGGCGTCGGTGGGCCGGGACTCCTCGGTCCGGATCTGGGACCCCCTCAGCGGCCAGGAGGTCCTGACCCTCCTCGGGCACTCCGGGGATGTCGTCGGCCTGGCGTTCGCCACCGACGGCAGTCGACTCGTCTCGGCCGACACGGGGGGGACGGTGCGGGTCTGGGAGGCCGGGGTCAATCCCTTCATCGATCGAGGGGAGCGCCCCACGTCAGGGTCGCGTACCATCGAGGACCGATGATCTTCGGCCCTGAGCCCGGGCCGGTTTCAGAACCCGTCGCCGATCACCTCGCCGCCGTTGCGGGTCATTAGCTTCTGGTAGACCCCCAGCTTTGCCTGCGGGGCAAGCTTGTAGATCCCGCCAGAGTAGCTGAGCCCCGGGGGCAGGCCCGTCTGCAGGTCATTCGTCCAGGAATCAATCGTATCCTTGATCCAGCGGACCGAGCCGTCGGCGAACGCGAAGTTCGCCCCGCCGGGATGCATGCTCGAGGCCGCCTCGAGGTATGGGCCGGTATTGTCGTCGGCCACGACTTCGGGCATCTTCTGGAACGGATTGATCGGATACAGCCCGGTGAAGAGTGTGTCGCCGATGTAACCCGAGGTCCACCAGTGCCATTCCGACCGCTCGGGTTCCTGGAGCTTCGAGACGGCGTGCTCGCTCGCCAACATCGTGTTGCTCGTCCCGTCGGTGATCTCCGCGATCGTGACGGTCTGTCGGTGCACGATCAGGCCGTTTTGCTGGGTGAGGCGCTCGGGGAGACGGCTGAACTGATAATACAGCCCTGTGCAGCCGGCATAGCTGGTGAATCGCACGGGCACGGGGAACGGAGTGAGCTCGAATGCATAGGCTCCATCGACCCTCACCCGCCGGGAAGCGTCGGGGTCACTCGGGCAAACCAGGCTGCTGGGACGTGCGTCGTGGATCGTCGCATTCTGAGACTCGGCGAAGTTCACGCTGAAGTTGACGATGTTATAGGTCGGCTGGGCATCGAGGTGCGGGAGGATCATCAGGAAAAAACTCCCTGTCGACCATCCCTGAGCCGAACTGCTGCCGATCGGCAGACTCCCCTGGGCGTCGGCGTAGTTGGCCAGGGCCAGGGCGACCTGCTTTAAGTGATTCGAGCACTGCATCCGCCGCGACGCCTCGCGGGCCGACTGGACGGCCGGCAGCAGCAGTGCCATCAGCACCGCGATAATCGAGATGACAACCAGCAGCTCGATGAGCGTGAGACCGGAGCAACGACTCGATCGGTGAGCACGCATTCTCGACCTCGATTGAAGGGGAATGGCCCGCATCGCGGCCGGGTGACGCCGATGTCAACGTTGATTTCGGAGGTTACATAACGATGAATTGCCTCGGTGACCACGGCAAATGCACCCGTGATCACAGATAATTGATTTCAATCTACAGCAATTTTATGAAGGCCGCGACGGCGCGGCCCCGGCGGTCTAAACTCGCTACGAGGCGCCCCTGCCTCGGGTCTTGCGCCGACTCTTGATCTCGGACTCTTCCCGCCCTTTCCGCCTCGCGCCCGAGGCACCTTTCCCGATCACGACTTCACTCTCCGAGCACGACGTCAGCCCCGCCAGAGGCACGACGGCCAACGCGATCAGCAAGTTGCGACGTGTCGGTGTGGCCATCGCCATCTCCTTTGATTTGGTCTCATGCACTCGACATCGTGCTGCAAGAGGGTCGGCCGAGGCGTCTGGACCGGAAAGGTCGGAGCCTGCTCCGATCGTCGTCCATCCCGTGCCGACCTCGGGTCCTATCCCTTAGTAACTGCGCAGCGACGTCCCGCGTTCACCGGTCATGGGACGTTCTCGGAGAATTCTCGCGGCGCAATCAAAGACTGCCCGAGCACCCTCGGGAGCAGGTTGAGATTCAACCCCGGAGGATCGGGCCAGGTCGTCCCCCGGGCTAATCGAGCGTGCTGGAGACGAAGCGAACGATCGGCATCATGAAGGCCGTCGGTGCGGACGACCGGCACTTGCTGTTCATCTACTTCTTTTCAGGACCATCGATCGGCCTCGCCGGGGCATGACTCGTGCGGCTTGCCTCGGCCGCCTCATCGCGTCGGCTGCCTGGTTCCGCACGTTGGTCCTTCGCGAAATCTAGCCCAACGAGTTGAAGACTTCGATCCTCGTCTTCTTAGGCATGGCTCGACGGGACGGTCATGCACTTCACCGACCTGGTGACGACGGTCGCCGCGTTCGATCCGGCCCATAACTCGTGCGGGTCGACTCGGACCCTGCCCTCAAGCGTAAATCGGCAGGTTCCGAGGTCAATTGCGCAGGCTGGACAGGGGCGCCGGGATGCGGCCTCCGTGGCGGATGAAGGCCCCGGAGCCCCCGGGGGCGTGGACCGGGAGGATGATCATCTCGCCGAAGAGGCCGCCGAAGACGGCGCGCTCGCCGGCCTTCTTGCCGGGGACCGGGATGACCCGGACGGCGGTGGTCTTGTGGTTGATGACGCCGATGGCGACCTCGTCGGCGATGAGCGCCGAGAGGGTCTCGGCGTCGGTGTCGCCCGGCACGGCGATCATGTCCAGGCCCACCGAGCAGACGGCGGTCATCGCCTCCAGCTTGGCCAGGGTCAGGTCGCCATTCTCGACGGCCTGGGCCAGGGCCGAGTCCTCGCTGACGGCGATGAAGGCGCCCGAGAGGCCGCCGACGCTCGACGAGGCGTAGCTGCCCCCCTTCTTCACGGCGTCATTCAGCAGGGCGAGCGCGGCGGTCGAGCCGGGCCCGCCGAGGCGGCTGATGCCCATGGCCTGGAGGATCTCGCCGACGCTGTCGCCGACCTGCGGCGTGGGGGCCAGCGAGAGGTCGACGATGCCGAAGGCGACGCCCAGCCTGGAGGCGACCTCGCGGCCGATCAGCTCGCCGACGCGGGTGACGCGGAAGGCGGTGCTCTTGATCTCCTCGGCGATCTCTCCGAGGGTCGGCCTGGTGGGCGAGTTGGCCACGAAGCTCTCGACGGCCGCCTTGACGACGCCAGGGCCGCTGACGCCGATGTTGATGACGCAGTCAGGCTCGCCGGCCCCGTGGAAGGCCCCGGCCATGAACGGGTTATCGTTGGGCGCGTTGGCGAAGATGACCAGCTTGGCGCAGCCGAAGCCGTCGTGCGACGCCGTCCGCTTTGAGGTCTCGACCAGGACCCGGCCCAGCTCGCCGATGGCATCCATGTTGATGCCGGCGGCGGTCGTCCCCACGTTCACCGAGGCGCAAACGCGCTTGGTCGTGGACAGGACCTCGGGCAGGGCCAGGATCAGGCGTTGCTCCCCCTCGGTCCAGCCCTTCTGGACGAGCGCGGAGAACCCGCCGACGAGGTCGACCCCCACCTCCTCGGCCACGGCGTCGAGGGTCCGGGCGACGGCCAGATAGCCCTCGGTGTCGTGGCCGGCGGCGACTCCGGCGATCGGGCTGACGGCGATCCGGCGGTTGACGATCGGGATGCCGTAGCGGCCCTCGACCTCCTCGCAGACCTGCTTGAGCCGGCCGGCGTACTTCCTCAGCCGCGCGGCGATCCGTTCGCAGAGGTCCTTGGGATCGGGCGAGGCGCAGCTGTGGAGGTCGATGCCCATCGTCACGGTCCGGACGTCAAGCTTGTTCTGCCTGACCATTCCCAGGGTAGCCAGGACGTCCTCGGTGCGGTACACGGCGGGCAGACTCCGGTCGGTCGGGTGGGGGGGGTGGGGGATGCAGGGTTCGGGCCGGTCAGTGCGGGACCTGCGAGCCGCCCGCGACGATCTGGGCGGGCGAGACGCGGACGGGTCCCGGCTCGGAGGTGGCCAGGAAGATATTCTCATGCTGGACGAACGCTTCCAGCCCCTGCTCCTTGCCGAACCGTTCGAGCTCGGCGCGGACCTCGGCGGGAGGGAGATCCGGCGGCAGGAACGCCTCCATGACCAGCGAGAAGCGGGCCCCTTCGGTCCGGGCGTGCAGGTCGACGATGTTGACCCCACGGTTCGCAAGTCGGCCGGCGATGCCCCGGATGTTGCCCGGGCGGTCGGCGCCCAGCACGGTCAGGATGAACCGCTCGCCGCGCGGGACGGCGGGCGCGGCGGGCGTTGACGAGGCCTCGAGCACCACGACGGTGAGGTTGAAGCGTTCGCCCGCGCTGGCGATGGCCTTCTGGAGGGCGGCTCGATCCTGGGGCTGAGGGAACTCGACGGCGAGGATGATCGTGAAAAAGTTCCTCATGACCGTCTGGCTCAGCTCCAGGATATTCCCCCCCTGATCGTGCAGCGCCCCGGTCACCGCGTGGACGATGCCGACGGTGTCGCTCGACGTGACCGTGACGATATAAGTGGCCATAACTCTTCAGCTCCCGCGGGACCGTCGGCCGGCCCGGTTCCGGGCCGTCGATGGCGACAGCATAATCGAATGTGGTGCCGGCGGCGAGCGGTCCCGCTCGAAGGGCTCAGGGGATCGCCGACGACCGCGACGCCGCGACGGCTAGCGCCGCCCAGCCGACGAGCAGGGCGACACCACCGATCGGCGTGATGGCGCCAAGCCATTTTAAGCCGGTTAGCGACAGAATGTACAGGCTCCCCGAGAAGACCAGGATGCCGAGGCTGAACGACCAGCCCGCCACCGACAGGGCCGCACTCCCACGCCCCAGGCTGCCGACCAGGCCGACGGCCAGCAAGGCCAGGGCGTGATACATCTGATACTGGGCGGCCGTCTCGAAGTTGGCGGAGGTCCCCAGCTCGGCAAGCCGGTCCTTCAGGCCATGGGCGCCGAAGGCCCCGAGTGCGACCCCCAGGAACCCGAAGATTGCCCCGAACCTGATCCATGTTGACCCGTTCATCGCCGAGGCTCCCGTCTGTCAGAACGAGCTGAAAAATTGGAGGATCGTGGACGTCATCGCCATCAATGCGACGACGATCCCCGAGGTGAATCCGACCAGGAGCCAGTGCCTCGCCGCCTGGAATCGGGAGATCGGCCGGGTCCAGAGCCTGAACCAGCCGAAAGTCAGGAATGGCAAGTAAAGCAGGCCGAGGGCGCCGTTGATGAAGTTCCCATAGGGCGTACTCGCCAGGGCTCGCACGACTCCAAGCCCGAGAGCTACCAGCACGACGGTCATCATCAGGTCGAGCAGGCCGAACCGGAGCCTCGTGGGAGTCCGCTGGTTGGCCGTCCGGGTCGCGGCCGCCTCTCGGGCTGCGCTCATGGCACCGCCTTGCCAGGCCCGGGGGCGGGCTCGTGGCCCAGGATGAGCGCCCGGGTCTCGGCGGCGAGGAACAGGGAGCCGGTGACGCAGATCAGGCCGGAGTCCGGCGTGACCCGGCGGGCCAGCTCAAGCGCGGCGGCGGGGTCGTCGGCGGTCAGCGGGGTGGGGCGGCCGAGGTCGACGATCGCATCGGCGATCTCCTCGACCGGCACCGCGCGGGGGTTCTCCACGTAGCGGGTCACGATCACGGTCTGGAACAGCGGGAGCAGGGCCCGAAGCTGGCCGACCATGTCCTTCTCGCGGGTGGCGCCGAAGACCAGGGTGCGGGGCACGTCGGGCAGGCAGGCCTTCAGGGTCCGGGCCAGGGCCTCGGCCGAGGCGACGTTGTGGGCGCCGTCGATGACCGTCCAGGGGCGTCCGCCGATGACCTCCACCCGGGCCGGCACGGACAGGCCGGCGAAGCCGCGGACAACCGCGTCGCGGCTCACCTCGATGCCACCTTCGGCCAGGGTGTCAAGCGTCGCCAGGGTCACGGCGGCGTTCAGGGCCTGGTGGTCGCCCAGCAGCGGCAGGTCGAGCGTCCCCCAGTCGGTCCGCCAGGTCTGCACCGAGACGCGGCCGGCTTCGGGCTGGGTCAACGGGCGGGCGGGGGGCTCGAAGCGGTAGTGGAAGTCGGCGTCGATCGCGCGGAGGGTCGAGCCACGGCGTTCGGCCTCGGCACGGATCGCGGCGCGGGGCTCGTCGCCCTGGGCTCCGCTGACGACCGGACGGCCCGCCTTGATGATCCCGGCCTTCTCCCCGGCGATGGCGCCCAGGGTCTGGCCCAGCTGGCGGGTGTGGTCCAGCGAGATCGGCGTGATGACGGAGACCTCGGGGCGGACGACGTTGGTCGAGTCGAGCCGGCCGCCCAGTCCGACCTCCAGCACCACGACCTCGGCGTTGCGCCTGGCGAAGTGGAGCAGGCCCATGGCGGTGGTGACCTCGAAGAAGGTCGGCCCGCGATGGCCCGCGTCGCCCGAGTCCAGGTCTAGGCCCTCGACGGCGGGCCGGACCAGGTGGGTCAGCTCGACGAGGTCGAACGCGTCGGCGTCCAGGCCGTCGACGACGAACCGCTCTTCGAGCCGGTGCAGGTGCGGCGAGGTGAACAGGCCGACGCGGCGACCAGACGCACTGACCGCGGCGGCGATCATCGAGCAGGTCGAGCCCTTCCCCTTGGTGCCGGCGACGTGGACGATCCGGTAGGCGTCCTGCGGGTTGCCCAGCCTGCGGAGCAGGGCACGCATCCGGCCCAGCCGCAGCTCCTCGGGCGTGCGGGGCATGCCCACGCGCTCGTAGTTCAGGCGGCCGTACAGGTAGTCCAGGCAGCCCTGGTAGTCGTCGGGCATGGCGGCGCGGGGCCTCGCCTGGAGCCGGGGGAAATGGGGGAAGGTTCGAACCGAACCTGGGGCCGATCGTGGCCCGAACGCGTCGGCCTTTCAGTCGGCGGGGTCGGCCTGCAAGGCCCGGTCAACATAGGACTTGAGGTCGGTCAGCGCCAAGCCCTTGACCAGATAATCGCTAGCCCCCAGGGCGAAGCATTCCAGCCGGGTGTCGGCCTCGCCCAGGCTGGAGAGCATCACGACCCGCATCCGGGTCGCCACGGGGTCGAGCTTCAGGGCCTCCAGCACCTCGATTCCGTTGGGCGCGGGCATCCAGACGTCGAGCAGCAGCAGCCCCGGCTTTCGGTCGCGGACCAGGGCCAACGCCTCGGCGCCGTTGGCGGCCTCCCAGACGGTGTATCCCGAGGTCCGCAGCCAGGTTGCATAAACCTTGCGGAGGTCGGCGTCGTCATCGGCCAGCACGATCTCGGAGGACACGTCGCCCCCTCCTACGACCTTGGAATCGGGAGAACCTCGCAGGGTTGGTCCCAAGCATACCCCGGCCGTCCGGCCCGCCGCCAGCGGAGTCGGGCTTGACGACTCAGGGCCTTGGGCTATGGTGTCGGGTCGATTCGCCCGGGCGCCACGCGGTTTGACGCGGGCGCCGGCCGGCGAAGTTCGCAGGGTCAAGGAGGACCCGCCATGGCCTACGACCTGATCCGGCGCGTCGAGACGCTGGGCCGACCCCGCATCCTCGTCGTCGGCGACCTCATCCTCGACCGTTACGTCTCGGGCAACGCCGAGCGGATCAGTCAGGAAGCCCCCGTCCCCCTGCTGCGGGCCGACCACCGCGAGCACAGGCTCGGCGGCGCCGCCAGCGTCGCCTCCATGCTCCGCGCCCTCGAAGCCGAGGTCATGCTCGTCGGCGGAGTCGGCCGAGACCCCGAGGCCGCCGTCGTCCGATCGATGCTCGAAAGTCTTCACGTCGACACCTCGCTGGTTGTCACCCTCGACGATCGCCCGACGACCCTGAAAGAGCGGTACATCGGCCGGGCCCAGGACCGGCACCCGCAGCAGATGATCCGGGTCGACTACGAGACCCGCGACCCGATCCCCGTCGAGGTCCAGGCCTCGCTCGGCGACGCCTTCCCCGCGGCCATCGCCTGGGCCGACATCGTCCTGATCTCCGACTACGACAAGGGGGTCTGCACGCCCCCCCTGCTCCGCTCGCTCATCGACGCCTGCCGGGCCGCCGGCAAGCGGGTCGTGGCCGACCCGATCCGCGGCAAGGACTACTCCCGCTACCGCGGCGTCAGCGCCATGACGCCCAACCGGCTCGAGGCCCAGCTCGCCACCGGCCTGGCGATCCAGCAGCCGGCCGACGCCCTGGTCCTGGCCCAGACGCTGCTCGACGACCTGGAGATGGAAGCCTCCATCGTCACCCTGGACCGCGACGGCATGGCGCTCGTCCGCCGCGACGGCCGGGCCGAGGTCATCCCGACCCGCCCCCGCCAGGTGTATGACATCACAGGCGCCGGCGACATGGTCCTCTCCGTCGTCGGCCTCTGCCTGGCCTGCGGAACCGACTACGACGAGGCCGTGGCCCTGGGCAACGTCGCGGGAGGCCTGGAAGTCGAGCATTTCGGCGTCGCCCTCCTCTCGCGCCAGCAGATCATGGCCGACCTGCTCGACCACTCCCGCCCCGAGACCACCAAGCTCCCCGACCGCGACGGCCTGGTCGCCGAGGTGGCCCGCCACAAGGCCGCCGGGCGCAGGGTTGTCTTTACCAATGGATGCTTTGATATCCTCCACGTCGGCCACGGACGCTTGCTCCGTCAGGCGGCCGCCCTGGGCGATTACCTGGTGGTCGGCCTGAACTCCGACGCCAGCGTGAAGCGCCTGAAGGGCATCTCTCGCCCCTTCAACCCCCAGGACGCCCGCGCCGAGCTGCTTGCCGAGCTGGGCTGCGTGGACGCCGTGGCCATCTTCGACGAAGACACCCCCCTGGAACTCATCAACGCCCTGCGTCCCGACGTCCTCGTCAAGGGCGGCGACTACCGCCCCGACCAGGTCGTCGGCCGCGACGAGGTCGAATCCTGGGGAGGAAGCCTCGCCCTCATCCCCCTGGTCGAGGGCCACTCGACCACCAACATCGCCCGCAAGCTCACCGACAAAGAAATCATCGCCCACCCCCCCACGCCCACCCCGCCCCCGCCCATCATCCGCGACGCCCAGACCGCCAACCGATCCGCAACCGCCCGCAACGCCTGAACCCCAACCCCGCGAGCGGATCCGGGCGAGCGTCCACGTCGAGGTGGCATACGCTCGCTCGGCGAAAGCCACGGTCCTTCGGGCGAGGCTCAGAGCACCGCAAGGGACGTCCACGTTGGAGATATGCTCATTGACCTCGGAGCAGGAATCTTTCCGCCTCATAGACAAAGCGTATTCCGGAATGGCACCCTGCACCCCGAAAGCTGCCAATCGATGAATTCAGATGAATTTGTCATGAAACTTTCTGCCAGTTCACCATCGATTGAGAGCCTTCGTGAGGTAGGGCTGAACACGAAAGAAGCGGAGGCGTTCAGGGCCGGATTTATTTGCCTGCCCCGAAATAACGCTTTGCCGTTGATCGCATCCAACGAGATACTTGAGCTCGCCAACCGGTGGGATGTAAGTAGGGTTGAAGTAGGAATGGTGCGATTATTGGGGACGCCAACTCATCATAGTTCGGGAATCCAGATTGGGCTTGTCGAAGCCGATCCACTTGTGATTACCAAGACTGGTTCGGAACTCGTCGTAGAAGAAGTCGAATCCGCTGGACATATTCTTTGGAAAACCGCGCGATCCCCAGGCAAATTTCTCGATGCTCTTGGAGTAGCTGCGAAATTCTTCAGCGATCGAACCATCGGCATTATTGATTTCGATGACTTGGAAGCAGTGAAAGCAACCGCGAACAAGTGTGCCACGCTGGCCGGAGGCGATGAGTATGCCGAGTTCTACTCCATGTTGCTCGGAGTAGAATAACAGACCATCGCGTGAGCCAATCAGAATCGCGTGGTGCGCAGAGCGCCGGGTCTCCTCGAAGTCCGACCAGGCCGTGGTTGCGTTCCGCCAGATCGTCCCCGCGATGTGTAGAGCTACCTTCAACGGCGTATCAAACCGGGTATGAGGCACCACGCCACGACGCTCGCCCGCAGGCCTGCGGGCCATCCCGGACAGGGTGCGCTGAAATCCCATGATCCGTCCGGATTGTCAAAGATCGGCACATTTCTGCGATGACGAGACGAATTCAGGCGGCCGGAACGTCAAAATGGCGGAACAATTCCGGGCGAATCGGCCGGGCCGCGACCAACGAGGGCCGCCCAAGCCGTCGATCGGGCCTAACCAACGGGCTCGCGGGCCGGACGGACGCGGCCTTCGCGGCGAATAGCCTAGCAAGCAGGCGTAAGCGGCCAGCCAGATGGCTTCGTTCGGCGAAACGACCTGGCCCAACGTTTTGGCTTCGTTCGGCGCAAATCGCGGTACCTGATCCCGGTCGGGGTTGCTCTCCCCGAGATGCGTGATCGCCCCGACCATGCGTCCGATCGGAATCGGGCATGGGGGCGGCGGGGTCGGGGTTGGGGGCGGGGCCGTCCGGATGCGGGACCGGATCGGGGGCGCACCAGATGGAGGATACCTGCCGGGGCCGCTCGACGTAGTCGTGGGTCATTGTCGGGACGGGCGCCGGCTTCTGGCGACCCTTGTGCAGCATGTCCAGCGCCCAACGCTGTCGGCGGAAGCTGGCCGTCTCGTACCGACGAAGCAGGACCAGCGTCGGGTCGTCGACGGCGATCAGGCCCATCGACGTCGCCTCGCGCAAGTCATCGTCGATCGCGTCGAGGGCCTCTTCACGGCGCATCAGCAGCCCGTCAATCTCGAACTCGACCAGCTCCCGCAAGTGGGACATCGGGGCATCGCCGTCGGTTGGATCGAGCGGGTTGTCCATCTCGCGGACCTCGGCGGAAACCCCCATTAAGTCCAGAGCCAGCGACCGCTGCGACTCATTCCAGTCCCCCGTCTTCTCCAGCACCTTGCCCAGCGCCCGCCAGCGGACCAGCATCCAGTCGCAGCCTGCCGAACTTGTCGACAGCTTGGACGCCACCTCATCCGGGCACCCCGCCAGCGTCTTCCCCAACTTCGCCGCCTCGGCCTTCCGCTCGTCGAGCCAGCACGCCCCGGCTCGCCGAGCCCGGACATCCCGCACCAGCCGCTCCTCGATCCGGCACCGATCGATCCGCACGCCCTCGATCGCGATCGTCTCGACCAGCCCCAGCTCGAACGCGTTCATCGGCCGCAGCGACGAGACCAACTGCTCGCCCCGCTCGCGGGCGGCCTGCGCCTCGTCCTCGGGGACGACCACCCCGGCGCCTGCCAGCCCGTGGATCAGGCTATTGCGCCGAGACCGCGCCTTGCCCTCCTCGGTCCTGGGCCCGGTGCTCTTCTGCGCGTTGCGGCGATTGGCGTCGATCCGGCGCTGGCTGCTCTCGGAATTGCCCATGGTGCTGCGTCGCTTCCTTGGGGTGCGGATTCAGGAGGTGTGCAAGCCTCGCCGACATCGGCGAAGGGCCCGGACCGCGCGGCCTCGCGCCAGTCATTCGGGCCTCTCCTCAAGAATATCCCTGAAGCGGGATATAATGCCCCAAGAAAATCGACAAATTCGGAAAAGAATTCCGGACCCCCATCTCGGCCCGGCAAAATCCCGCCCGCGTCCGGGCCTGGACGGGTCGAATTGTGCCCGGCCCTCGCGAATGCCAGCCCGGGCCTTACCCCCACCTCACTAAACCGGCGACGATGTCGCATCACCGCCGGACTCGGTTGAGGGGGGCAGATCAGGCCTTTTGCCGGAGATCATTCCGAACGCCATTAAGCTAAGCAAAAAGCTCTGCGCCATCAGGCGTTTTCGCAACTCGGCGCGAGCTGTCGTCATCTACATAAACTTCACTCGAGGCGAACGAGAGCGGCCGTCAGCCTTATCCACTCGTGCGAAACTCCGGGACGCGTCGTGCACCGGTCTCGCCGAGTCCGCTGGCTCAGATGTCCGGAAATTTGAAGGGATCCCCCGAGGTGCCACTGCCCATCTCGGCAGCCCAATGCGCCCGCAGGGCCAGGAGCAACTCTCGGAGGACTTGGGCGGCCGCTCCGCGCGTGAGCTGGTCCACGGCCTTCTGCCGGAACGCCAGGTAGGCCCCCCGCTCGGCGCGATGTTTGATTCGGATCTGGGCCGGGGTCGAGGTCGCCGGCGCCGGGGCCACGAGCGCGGACCCGGTGGCGGTGTTGTCCACGCCGTTGGTCTCGGGCTGGTTGGCACTCACCACCGCCGTGTTGATCAGCGTCCCGACCGAACCGGGCAGGACGGCGATCGTGAGCGTCCTCGCGGCCCCTCGGGCCAGGTTGCCGAGCCGGAAGGTCAGGACCCCTTCGTCCGGAACGGCCCCGCCCGTGGCCGAGATGAAGTCGACCCCGGCCGGCAGGGTATCGACCAAGGTCACGCCCATGGCCCGAACGCTGCCACGGTTGGAGACGGTGACCGTGTAGGTGAGCGGGCCACCGGCCAGCCGTATGGGCTGGGGCGAAGCGACCATGGAGACAGAAAGGTCGGTGGCGGGTGGCGCGGGGAAGTTGAAGGCCGAGATCGTCCGGGTCTTCGCCTCCAAGGCCCAGTGAGCCCGCAACGCGGCGAGCACGCGCCGGAGGGCTCGCTCCGCCCGGGCCCGGGCCGGGAGATCGGTGGGCCGGATCTGGCCCCGGAGGGCGCGTGCGTACGCGAGATAAGCCCGTCGTTCTTGATCCTGGTGGAGCTTTAGTTCGAGGGCCGACGCGAGGACGGGGGCGTTGACGAGCGTGACGGCCGCGGAGGCGTCGTTGGCCGCGTTAGGGTCGGTGATGTCGCCGACGACGTGGGCGGTGCCGATGAGCGACCCGACGACCGTGGGCCTCACGACGATGGTCACCGTCGCCGGGCGGTCGCCGATCGGGCCGATGACCGCCGTGACCGTCCCGTCCGCCTGCACGGCCATCCCGTCGCTGGTCGTCGCCGAGACGAACGTCGTGCCGGCCGGGACGGTGAAGGTCAGGCGCACGCCGGGGGCGGAGAGGGCGGGGCCGCGGTTGTTGACGGTGACCGTGTAGGTGAGGTCCGCCCCGATGAGGACCGTGGCCGGCGCGGCCACGGCGACCACTAGGTCGGAGACGGGGAGGACTGCGACGGGAGGGACGGCGACGGGAGGGACGGCGACGGGAGGGACGGCGACGGGAGGGACGGCGACGACCATCGCCTCCCGCGTGGCGGAGTTGTTCGATGGCGAGGGGTCGGACGCGGACGAGGCGACCATGGCTGTGTAGGAGATCCGCGCGCCGGCGGGGGTGCCGGCGGCGACGCGGAGGGACAACGTGAAGGTCGCGACACCGCCGACGGCAAGGGTCGACGCGGTCGCGGAGGTGGCGCCGGCGCCGCCGACGGCCGGTGCCGCCACCGTCCAGCCGGCCGGGGCGCTGAAGGAGATGAATGTTGTGCTGGCCGGGATCACGCCGGTCAAGGTCACGGACTCGGCGGCGTCGGGCCCGGTGTTGGTAACGACAATCGTGTAGGTCAGGACGTCCCCGGCTGCCACCGGATTCGGCGTTGCGGTCGCCTTGACGTCCAGGTCGGCGGCTGTGACGACTGGGGGCAGCAGCGGGGCGGGGGCGGAGAATGGACTCGTGGTGTCGGATGGGGAGGTCGCCGTCGCGGTGATGAGCGGCTGCGAGGCTACCGTGGGGAACGAGGCGGTGAATGCCCCGGTGCCATCCGCGCCGATGAGGACCTGCAACGACTTCACCGGGGTCTGGCCCTGGACGGTGAGGCCCTGCGTCGGGGTCGCGTTGGCGAATAGGTCGACCCGCATGGTCGTCCCGACGGCGCCTCGGGTCGTCCCCTGGACCAACGTATTGATGCCGGAGACCGCGGCCGACGCGAGGCTCGGGATCGCCGGGCCGAGGTCGGTGCTGCGGATGATGCCCGGGGCACCCCGGCCGTTGTCGTGGATCGAGTTCGCGACGATCAGGTTGCCCGTCTCGCCGCCCGGGACGATCACGGCCGAGTTCGAGCCGTTGAAGGCGATCGTGTTGCCCGCGATCGTGACGTTCCGCGTCGTCGCGAGGTTGAGGGAGATCCCGCCCGAATCCCCGCCGCCGAGGACCACCGTGCCGGCGCGGTCAGTGCCGATGAAGTTACCGCGGACGGCGGTCGGGGCCGTGAAATCGGCGCGGTATTCGAGCCTGATCGCCTGATCCGTGATGCCGCCGAACACGTTCCCCTCGCCGGCCTGAGCCCCGCCGATCGCGATCGGCAGCGGGTCGATCGTCGGCGATTGCGGTTCGCCCGGGAGGCGGGGGAGGATGGTGATGCCGTTACTCAGGCCCGAACCGCCGGCGCGGAAGGACGGCACGGCGGCCCCCGTGAGGTCGGTGCCGATGAGGTTGCCCCGGATGATGTGGCCGCCGTTGCCGTTGAGGGCCGAGCCGGGGGCTGGTCCCCCGAGCTTGATGAAGATCCCCGTGCCGTTGCCGCCCGAGATCAGGTTGCCCTCGCCGGCTCCGGCCCCGCCGATCCGATCGCCCGACCCCGACTCGATCAGGATACGGCTCGAACTCCCGAGAAGGCTGTTCTTGCCGGTGGCGTCGATGCCGAGGAAGTTGCCCTGGATGACGTTGTCCGAGGCCGGGAAGGTCGGGTTGAGCGGGACGTGGATGGGGGAGTTCAGGAGGTTCCGGTCTGCCGGGGCCACCCCGCCGATCGTGTTGTTCGACGACTGGAGGAGGACCGCATCGATGGCGGCCGGGCTCCGTGCCCCGCGATCCGAGCCGTCGGGGGTCGTGCCGATGTAGTTGCCGGCGATCGTGCTACCGCCGATGCTGGCCTGGAGGTTGATGCCCGTGGCGAACCCGTCGAGGATCAGCCCCCGCACGGTGCTCTGGCCGGCGGTCACCCGCAGGCCGTTGGACCCGAATCTCGGCTCGGACGGGACGATCTGGACCCTCAAGGTCGCGTTGTTCCCGAGCCCCGGGCCGTTGGTATTGGGGCTCGCGCCCGGTTGGGTGTAACCGTCGATCGCCAGCTCGTCGGTGATCGCCGGCAGGTCCGCCGCCAAGACGATCGTCCGCACGTCTACGCCGGCGATGTTGAAGGCAATGGTGTCCAGTCCCGGGCTGCCCGCCGCGGCGTCGCCGGAGACGTCGTCGGTGTTGGCCGCCGTGATCGCCTCGCGTAGCGTGACGATCCCGTCCGCGGCGATCGTATCGCCGGTTCCGGTCACGGTGATCGTCGCCAGCAGCCGGCGGGCCTCCAGTGATTCCACATGAAGACGAGGGGAAGTCCACGCACGGCGTCGCTGGGGCTGGGAGGGGCGACGCATGCGGATCTCCTAAGAAGGGGACGCCCACTTGCCCGAGGGGCGACTTGTCTCGCGGGAGTCGGAGCAAGCTGAGCAGACTCTAACGCGCAAATGAACTAAACGACGAATCAATTTTGAATGAGATCGCTTCGGCTCAAGTATGGAGGGTAAATGGGGACATTCGACCTTTTTGAAGAGGCCCCGCCTTCATGGGGCTGGGCGGGGAAAAGTCGAATGGCCCTCCTGGGCCACCACTGAATAGCGTCCCTAATTCGGGATTAACCGTGTTGAGAGATCGCACAATTTCAGAAAAAATTCCGGAAGAGGGGAAAAGGAGACATTCTACTTTAATAAAGTGAGCCCGCCCACCTGGGGCAGGCCAAAGATCGCATCGATTCCCGGCCGGCATGTCCCCTTCCCATCCTCTCCGGCTCAATCTCAATCGCGTTCGCCGCCGCGTGAGCTTTCCACTCGCTTCACCTCGCGTCGGAGGTCCTGGCCCAGGTCCTCGGCGTTGAAGGCTGGGGAGGGGTCGAGCTTGAGCAGCCAGTCGGGGCAGACGGCGAATTTCACCCGGGCCTGGGCGAACTTGCAGTCGAGGACGTGGCCGCCGATGGTGCGGTCGTCGGTGAGGAAGTGCCAGTGGTAGCCGGGGACATTCAGGCCGGCGACCCAGGCGGGGGAGCGGATGCCGATCATCGTGCCGGTCTTTGTGGTGTGGGTCCACATTGACTGGCTCTTGGCGACCTCGGCCAGGGGCTTGTAGGGGGGCTCCTGGCGATGGACGCTGCGCAGGGTGATGGAGTCGAATCGGCCGTCGATCCGGATGGCGACGAAGTTGTTCTTCTGCGGCAGTGCGTCGTCGAGGTGGGCGTCGAGGGCTTCGAGGGTGGGGACCTGCTGGCAGGGGAAATTGCCGTCCTCGGAGAACGGGGTGATGACCGCGAAGGGGGTGGAGCGGTCGGGGGGCACGGCGGCGACCTTGCCATCGCCGCGGACCTGGTAGGCCTTGCCGTCGAGGATGGTCAGCTCGCCGTCGAGGTGGTCGAGCGTCCCGACGCCGAAATCGCCGTGGCGGAGCAGTTCGGGGATCGGCATCAAGCCGTCGTAGCGGCCGACCATCAGGGCGTTGATGACGGAGACCTGCGTGATCGTGTGCGGGGCCGGGGGTGCGGCGGATCGGTCCGGGGCGCAGGTGGTCAGGGCTAGGGTGGCCAGGCACAGGAACGGCTTGAGCAGATGCCGGATCATGGCGCGCTTTCTTCGAAGGTCCGGCCGGACGCGATCGACCGTCTTGATCGCGGGGGAGCGGCGACTTCCGGCCGCCGCCCATCACGCCATCGGCGCGACCCGATCTTGCAACCTTAGGATCTGCCGGCCGGTTGTCCAGACTGCTCCCTTCGCCGGCGTCGCTCGAACTTCCCCCGCTCGCCATGGGAGAAATGATGGCGGAGGTCGATGGAATTCCGTCGCATTCGCGAAGTTCGATCCCGTGACCAGGGCCCCCGCCCGGCCGTCGGGCTAGTTCATGTGGCGAAGGAGGGTGGCATGCCCGCCCTTCCCTGTGCCCCTTGGTTCCTTGGATTGCGGCCGGATCCCCTGAAGATGTCGCGGGACGGACCCTTCGGTTATGATCCGGCTGATGGTCCCGGAGGGGGGCGGCCGGGCCGCTTCTCGGCAGAGTTCGCCCCGAGTCTCTCCCATGGCGACGCCTCGCACCGTCTCGTGTCTCGCCGCCCTGCTCGTGTCGCTCTGCCTCTGCGGCGCGGCCGATGAGGCGGACCTGATCCTGCACAACGGCAAGGTCGTCACGGTCGACGGCGCGTTCTCGATCCGCCAGGCCCTGGCCGTCAAGGGGGACCGCCTGCTACGCGTCGGCACCGACCAGGAGGTCCTCAAGACCCGAGGGCCGGCCACCAAGGTGGTGGATCTCGGGGGGAAGATGGTGCTGCCGGGGCTCATCGACTCGCACACGCATCCGGCGGAAGCGAGCATGATCGAGTTCGACCACCCGGTGCCGGCGATGGAGACGATCGCGGATGTGCTGGCGTATATCGGCTCGCGGGCCAGGGCGCTCGGGCCCGAGAAGTGGGTGGTGGTCAAGCAGGTGTTCATCACCAGGCTTGCTGAGCAACGCTACCCCACCCGCGACGAGCTGGACAGGGCCGCTCCGGCCAACCCGGTGCTGTTCGCGACGGGCCCCGATGCGTCGCTCAATACGCTGGCCTTGAAGCTCAGCGGGATCGACGCGAACTTCAAGCCCGAGGGGCCGGGCAAGGTCGAGAAGGACCCGAAAACCGGCGAGCCGACGGGCATCCTCCGCAACCTCACGCGATATGTGAAGGCAACGCCCTCGGAAGGGAAGCCCACCGAGGAAGATAAGGACAGGCGACTGCTGGAGCTGTTCAGGGATTACAATTCCGTCGGCCTCACCTCCGTGATCGACCGCGACGCCGCCGACGAAGATATCGACCGGTACTCGCGGTTGCACGAGGCCGGCGAGCTGTCGGTGCGTCTGGGGATTTCCAGGCATGTCGAGAACCTGGGCCCACTCGACGCGATCGTCGCCGAGATCCGCAAGACGGCCGAGCACCCGCTACGCAGGGGGGGAGACAGGCTGCGGATCGTCGGGGTGAAGGCCTATCTGGACGGCGGGATGCTGACCGGAAGCGCCTTCATGCGCAAGCCCTGGGGAATTAGCAAGATCTACGCGATCGACGATCCGACGTATCGCGGGGTGCTGTTCATCCCCCGCGAACGGCTGGTGCCTATGGTCCGGGCCGCCGTGGAGTCGGGGCTCCAGTTCACCGCCCACAGCGTCGGCGACGGTGCCGTGCATGCGCTGCTCGACGCTTATGAAGAGGTGAACAAAACGACGCCGGTGGCACCGACCCGGCCGTGCGTCACGCACTCGAACTTCATGAGCCGCGAGGCGATCGACCGGGCCGCGAAGCTGGGAGCCGTCGTCGACATCCAGCCCGCCTGGCTCTACCTCGACACCAGGACGCTCGCCGCCCAGTTCGGCGTCGACCGCCTCCGCTATTTCCAGCCCCTGCGCAGCCTGTTCGAGGCCGGGGTGACCGCCGGCGGAGGCTCCGACCACATGCAGAAGATCGGCTCACTCCGATCCATCAACCCCTACAACCCATTCCTGGCCATGTGGGTCGCGGTCTCGCGCCGGGCGAAAGGCTACAACGACCGGCTCCACCCCGAGGAGGCCCTGAGCAGGGAGCAGGCGATCCGCTTCTACACAATCAACAACGCCCGCCTGCTGTTCCTGGAAGACCGGATCGGCTCGCTCGAAGCGGGCAAGAAGGCCGACTTCGTGGTGATTGATCGCGACCTGCTGAGCTGCGATGAGGATGAGATCCGGGAGACTCGGGCCTTGAGCACTTACCTGGATGGAACCTGCGTGTTCGGACCACGGGCCGGAGAATGATCGATGGGTGGAAAGGCTGCCTCACCAAGGTAAGTGAGGCCCTGTTGATCGAGGATCGTTCAACGCCGGATTCGCATTGAAGGCGAAGGCCGCGAGGAATGACGCACACCTGCTCGTAAACCGGTCGCACCCTCAGCAGGCCTGACGCGGCGAAACGCGTGACCAACGTCGATAGGCCAAGATGAGAGCGAGCGGCACGAAGGCGACGATCACGGCTGGCTCGGGCACGGGATCGGGCCGGAGAGAGGCATAGAAGACGGTATAACCGCTCGCATTCACCTTCACCGATTCCGGCAAGATCAATCGATCGATGGGGAACGGATTCGGGAGATTCGGGTCGACGATGTAAGGGATATGGAGATCCTCGCGAAATCGTTTGGCTATATCAAAGGGAGTGGGCGGCTCGTAGGTTGCAAGGACGTCAGATGTCCCGTCGTTCCAGAAGGTGCCGTTGAGATGGCCGCGGATCAGGACGCCATCCGAGGCCGGGCCGGTGACGGTGTAGTCGTAGTGGTACCCCGGCGGGGAGCTCGGAGCTCCGATCCTCGGGAAAATCGAGAAGGAGAAGGGAACGTGATCATAAACGGCAATCGGCCCCACCGGGGTCGGGTAGGATCCGACAGACGACCTGTTGACCCAGCCGAGCGGGACCTGCTCCTGGGCCCAATCGTCCTCGTTCGAACCGCCGATGTTGCTGCTCCACATCACCATGTCAGAAACCCGCGAGGGGTAGTCGATATGACCGTAAGACATGTATTGATTGTTCAGGGTTGAGGCAGACGCATATTTCGACATCGCGAACGGGATCACCGCGATGCCAGAACAGATGATGGCAAGTCTTACAATTCCCATTTTCATCGACAATCTCCGGACATCCGTGCATCGGTGATGTTTCGCGTTCACGGGGTCATATGGGAGATCGACACTCTCGTCAATCCGAGCTTCGTTAAAAATTCCTGATCATCGGAGAGGGATTCTCACGGTACACACCCGCACTCCTCGCCGAGCTTCGGGGCGTCCCAGCCTTTGGTGATGACCCGATAGGCGGCGTGGCCTTGGCGTATCATCTCGGCCGACTCCGGGAATGAGTTCTATTCTTCTTCGCCAACGCACGTCTGCAGCATCTCGACGAGCATATTTACCAGCCCTTCACGGTCGGCCGTAGTAAGGACATCGACGTGGATGAGCTCGTCCAGCGTGGCGAAGCCGGTGAGCTGGGCGGCGATGAGGGCGGCGCGGGCCTCGGCGTGGGAGCCGCCGAGTTTCTGGGCGAGGGGTTGGATAAAGTTTTGATTGATCTTTGATTTGAGCAGGACGGCGGCGTGGGGCTCGGTGGCGGAGCGGAGGAGGAGGAGCAAGGTGGTCTGGCCTTGTTCTCCGTGGCCGTAGACGGCGCGGCGGGCGATGCGGCGGGGGAGGTCGGCTCGGGGGCCGTCGAAGAGGTCTCCGACGTCGAAGGAGCGGTCGATGACCTGGGCGTAGAGGCCTTCCTTGGAGGCGAAGTAGCGGTTGACCAGGGCGGCGGTGACTCCGGCGTCGCCGGCGATCTCGCGGACCCCGGAGCGCTCGTAGCCCTGGGACGCGAACCGCCGGGTGGCCGCCGCCAGGATCGACTCGCGCGTTGCGGCGGCCGAGCGCTTCCTGGGTACGGTGGTCCCGGCCCCGTCTTCCATCGACGTTCCCCGCGGTTGACTCACGTTGGCACGGACTCAAAGTAAACACAGGTTGACTTCCGCCGTCAACCGGAACTATCTTGTGTCAACGGCCGTTGACTCGGATTCTAGGTGCGCCGACGAGGCCCCGACACGCGGGTTGAGTCGGTCTCCCCTGTCACGGGTCGCCCTGCCCGAGGTTCCTCGGTCGGCGCCGGCGGCCCGGACGCCCCCACTTCACGGACGGCATCTCAGAATGCCGCGGACGATGCGCACACACACCCGGATCCCGGCCGCACGCGTGGCCTGCTTCGCCCTGGCCGCCGCCTCGACCCTGCTGGCCGGGTGCCGCAAGCCGGCCGAACAGGTCGCGCCGCCTCCTCCGCTGGTGGGGATCGTGGACTCGCGGCGGATGAGCGTGCCGGTGCTGAGCGAGAACACGGGGACCACGCGTGCGCTGGAGGAGGTCTCGATCCGGGCGCGGGTGCGGGGGTTCTTGCTGGAACGGCACTTCGATGAGGGGTCGTACGTCAAGAAAGGGGACCTGCTGCTGGTCATCGACGAGCTGCCCTACCAGGTCGCGCTCAGCTCGGCGAAGGCGAAGCGGTCGGAGGCCGAGGCCTCGGTGACGAAGGCGGAGAAGTCGAAGATCCGCGAGGTCTCGCAGTCGCAGCTGGCGCTCGACCAGGCGCAGCTAACCCTGTCGGTGATCGAGGAGCGGAGGGCCAAGGCGCTGCTTGCCCGCAGCGCGGGGTCGCGCGAGGACCTGGACAAGGCCGAGGCCGATCGCAAGAAGAACGAGGCGCAGGTCGAGGCGAGCATGGCCAACGCCGAGCAGGCCAAGGCCGACTACGAGGTGGGCTTGCTGTCGTCGAAGGCCATGCTGGAGGCCGCCAACGCGGCCGTGAACGACGCCCAGCTGAACCTGGGGTACTGCCGGATGTACTCGCCGATCGACGGCCGGATTGGCGAGTCGAAGGTGAAGGTGGGCAACCTCGTCGGCCCCGACGCCAGCAGCGGCGGCGGGAGCTATACCGAGCTGGCGAACATCCAGCAACTGGACCCGATGGGCCTGGACGTGCGCGTCAGCTCGAGGTCGCTGGAGCGGGCCACCCGCCTGATCCGCGATGGCCTGCAGGTGCATCTGACGGTGCCGGGCATGAACGGGCCGCAGGAGTACCCCTACCCGGGGGTCTCCTACTTCATCGACAACACGATCGACCCGACCACCTCGACGTTCCTGGTCAAGGCGCGCGTGCCCAACCCCGAACGGTCGCTACTGCCGGGCGAGTACGTGACCATCAAGGCGGTGGTCGACCGCCTGGTCGATACCGTGGTGGTGCCCGAGATGGCGGTCATGGAGACCGAGGGGGGCCCGACCGTCTACTTCGTGGACAAGGACGGCAAGGTGGCCATCCAGAAGGTCATCGCGGGCCAGTCCTTCGAAGGGATCCGCGTGATCCTCTCGGGCCTCGAAGCAGGGGTCCCGATCATCGTCCAGGGCCTCCAGCTGATCCGCCCCGGGATGCTCGTGAAGACGGAGCCCGCCGTGCTGCCCAGGCCCGTCCGCAGCGCCACCGGCGGAGCCGAGCCGAAGCCGGCCACGCCGCCGACAGAGGCGACCGGAGCCCCTAAGCAGGCCGAAACGCCGAAGCAGGCCGAAACCCCGAAGCAGGCCGAGGCCCCGAAGCAAGCCGAGGCCCCGAAGCAAGCCGAGGCCCCGAAGCAAGCCGAGGCCCCCGAGCCGGCCGAAGCTCCGAAGCAGGCCGAGGCCCCCAAGCCGGCCGAAGCTCCGAAGCAAACCCCCGAGGCCGCACCCGGGCAGGCCGCACGGCCGCAGAATTGACGGAGACCACGCCGCACCGTTGACGCCCGACCCATCCATCAATGAGCCCGTTGCCCCCATGGTCAATTTCTTCATCGGTCGGCCAATCTTCGCCACCGTGCTCTCACTGCTGATGGTCCTGATTGGCGGGATCTGCGCCTTCCTGCTGCCGATCGCGCAGTATCCGCAGATCGCGCCGCCGCAGATCCAGATCACGACGACCTACACCGGGGCCGACGCGATCACGGTGGCCGAGACGGCGACGACGCCGATCGAGCAGCAGATCAACGGCACGAAGGGGATGATCTACTTCGGCTCGGATAGCACGAGCAACGGCGTGGCCAACATCTTGGCGACGTTCGAGGTCGGCTACTCGCAGGACATCGCCGCCGTCGACATTCAGAACAAGGTGCAGACGGCCACGCCCACCTTGCCGCCGGAGGTGAAGCAGTACGGCGTGTCGATCAAGAAGACGTCGACGGACATCGTCTGCGTGGTCAACCTGGTCGATAACTCGGGCAAAGGGCTCTACGACGCCAACTTCCTGGACAATTACGGCCAGATCTACATCGCCGACTCGATGAAGCGGATCAAGGGGGTCAGCGACGTCGTCGTCTTCGGCCGCAAGTATGCCATGCGGATCTGGCTCGACCCGAACCGGATGGCCGAGATGAAGGTGCCGCCGACGGAGGTGATCCTGGCCATCCAGCAGGAGAACCTCCAGGCCGCCGCCGGCAAGATCGGCGGGGCGCCCGTGCCCGAGGGGCAGGCCTTCGAGTTCCCGATCACCGTGAAGGGGCGGCTCACCAAGGTCTCCGAGTTCGAGGAGATCATCGTCCGCCGCAAGGACGACGGCTCGGTCGTCCGGCTGAAGGACCTGGCCCGCGTCGAGCTGTCGTCGGAGAACTTCGAGTCGTCGGGCCGCCTCGACGGCAAGCCCGCCGGCGCCATGCCGATCTACCAGTATGCCGACGCCAACGCCCTCTCGATCGTCGAGCAGGTGAAGACCCAGATGGACCGGCTGTCGAAGAGCTTCCCCGAGGGGCTCGAATACCGGATCGCCTACGACACGACCAAGTATGTCGAAGAGAACATCGACGAGGTCGTCCACACGCTGATCGAGGCGTTCATCCTGGTCATGCTCGTGGTGTTCCTGTTCCTCCAGGGGTGGCGGGCGACGATCATCCCGATGCTGGCGATCCCGATCTCGCTGATCGCCACGTTCTCGCTGATGGCAATCTTCGGGTTCTCGCTGAACTCCCTGACGCTCTGCGGCCTGGTGCTGGCGATCGGCCTGGTGGTGGACGACGCGATCATCGTGGTCGAGAACGTCGAGAAGTTCCTGGAACGCGGTTTCAAGCCGCTGGCCGCCACGCGGGCGGCGATGGCCGAGATCACGACTCCGATCGTGACCATCACGCTGGTTCTGGCGGCGGTCTTCGTGCCGGTGGCGTTCATCCCGGGGATGACGGGCCGGTTGTACAACCAGTTCGCCATGACGATCGTCTTCTCGTTCCTGTTCTCGTCGTTCAACTCGCTGACGTTCAGCCCGGCGATGTCGCGCCTGTTCCTGAAGCCCAAGCACGGCGAGGCGAAGTTCTTCCTCTTCCGCTGGTTCAACGCCGGGATGCGCTACCTGGAGAACTCGTACGACTCGATCCTCGACCTGACGGCGCATCACTGGTGGATGATCGTCGTGCCATCGCTCGGGCTGCTGGCGCTGACGGGCTGGATGATCATGGAGCGGCCCAAGTCGTTCATCCCGACGGAGGACCAGGGGTACCTCATCGTCGCCATTCAGACACCCGACGGCACCAGCCGCGAGGTGACCGCGCGGGTGGTGTCACGCGTCGAGGATCTTTGCAGGGAGCTGCACGGGGTGCATCATACTGTCACCCTGGACGGCCTGAACGTGCTGAGCGGCACGAACCAGACGAACTCCGGCATCATCTTCCTGCCGCTGGAAGAATGGTCGGAGCGGAGGACGCCCGAGTTGAGGGCCGCCGCGCTGACGCAGCAGTTGCAGGGCATGATCTCCGCGAAGATTCGCGACGCCGTCGTCCTGGTGCTCCAGCCGCCGCCGATCCGCGGCCTGAGCCAGACGGGCGGCTTCGAGATGATGCTGGAGGACCGCGCGGGCAGAGGTGTGCAGGCGCTCCAGACCGTGATCGACCAGTTCCAGGCCAAGGCCCGCCAGCGCCCCGAGCTTGCCGGCGTGTTTTCGACCTTCTCGGCCCGCGTGCCGCAGCTCAAGTTCGAGCTGGACCGGACCAAGGCCCGCCGCCTGGACGTGCCCATCTCCGACGTCTTCGCCGTGCTCCAGACGAACCTGGGTGCCTACTACGTCAATGACTTCAACCTTTACGGGAAGGTCTGGAAGGTCTTGATGCAGGCCGAGGGCGCGGTCCGCCGCACGCCCGAGGACATCCAGCGGCTGTACGTGCTCAATCGCAAGGGGGAGAAGGTCCCGTTCAGCTCGCTGGGAGAGGTCAGGTACGCGCTCGGGCCGATCGACGTCCCTCATTACAACCTGTACGCCGCGGCCAAGGTGAATGGCGGTCCCGCGCCGGGGTTCAGCTCGGGCCAGGCCCAGGCCGCCATGGAAGAGGTCGCCGCCTCGGTCTTGCCGGAGGGGTTCGGCTATGAGTGGACCGGCACCACGTTCCAGGAGCAGCAGACGGGCAACCTTTCGACCTACATCTTCGCTCTGTCGGTGGTCTGCGTCTTCCTGTTCATGGCCGCCTTGTATGAGAGCTGGATCAGGCCCACGGTCATCATCCTGACGGTGCCGCTGGCCATGTTCGGCGCCATCGTCGGCCTCTGGCTCTACGACATGCCGCTTGACGTTTTCGGCCAGATCGGTCTGGTCATGCTCATCGGCCTGGAGACCAAGAACGCGATCCTGATCGTCGAGTTCGGCGTCGAGATGCGCGAGAAGCACGGGATGGGGATCATTGAGAGCGCCAAGGCGGCCTCGCGAGAACGGCTCAGGCCGATCTTGATGACCTCGTTCGCCTTCGTCATGGGCGTCTTGCCGATGGCGAGGGCCACAGGCGCCGGAGCCTACAGCCGCAACTCGCTGGGCATCGTCATCGCCTTCGGCATCGGCGTGAGCACGGTGCTCGGCCGATTCGTCATCCCGATCTACTACGTCCTCGGCGAGCGGATCATCGACTACTTTGCGGCCATGCGCCCGAAGGATGAGGAAGATGATGCGAGCGAGGAAGGCCACGCCCGGCCGAACGCCGAGGCAGCAACCAACGGGCCGGCGACCCCTCCGCCCGCGACTCCGGCCCTCGGCCATTGATCGACGAAATCAACTCGCTGCGGAAACGGGCCCTTCCTTCATCGGAGGGGCCCGGTTTCGTTGATGGACCGCCGAACTGGCCGCGGCCCGGCCGGGGGAGGAGACATCGGAGTTGGCAAGCGTTTGGCCTGAGTGACCTGGTGATCCGAAGAGGATGAATTCCTTGAACGGACGGTTTCAATCGATTACTTTTATCCAGACCTCCCATTATCACCAGGACACCCCAACGACGAGGACTCTTCCATGCCCGATCATCGACGCGGTTTCGCCAAGGGATCTCAGCGCCCCGAGCGCCACTCGTCGCGGGTCAAGTTGGAGCTGGAACGGCTGGAAGGGCGCGTCGTCCCGGCGATCATCCTGCCCTTGGCGCAGGCCGGCGGGTTGATTGGCCCGAGTCTGTTGGGCCAGGCCTCGGGGATCAATGCCGAGGCCGCCACGCTGACGCTCACGCCGACCACGCTCCCCCCCGCCCAGGTGTTGGCCTCTTATAGCCAGACGATCGTCGCCACGGGAGCGACGGGCGACGTCTTCTTCTCGGTCGCCTCCGGCGAGTTGCCCGCAGGCCTCCAACTGTCGCCCTTCGGCAATCTCATCGGCAGGCCACTCTTCGCGGGCGACGTCAACTTCGTGATCTCGGCCGTCGACAGCGTTGGGGCGACGGGCTCGATTCCCTACACGCTCACGATCCAGCCGCAGGTCCTGCCCAGTGTGACGTTGTCGGTGTCCGGCAGTCCCACGCAAGTCCTCCCCGGCCAGAATCTGACGTACACGATCACGGTCACCAACAACGGCCCGTCTGACGCCTTCGGCGTGGCGATCGCCAACACCCTGCCCGTCGGCGTTGCGTACGTCTCGGCCATCACCACCCAGGGGACGGTGTCGGTGTCGTCGAGCATGGTGTCGGCCGACATTGGCCTCATGCCGGCCAACACCTCCCAGACGTTGACGATCGTGGCCCTGCCCCTCGCCTCGGCCGCGGGCCAGACCGTCGTCAATTGGATCGAGGTGTCGGTCGGCGGAGGCGATTCGGACCCGAATAACAATTCGGCCGCAATCAGCACGCAGGTGCTGCCCGTGCCCCCGCCCACGGTCTCGAATCTGGCCCGATACGGATATCACTACTATCCGACCCGCCTGGTCGTGTCATTCGATCGGCCCATGGACGCGTCGACCGCCGGCGCCACCTCGAATTATCAGCTGATCAACCTGGGGCCCGACCGCAAGCTGGGCACGCATGATGACCGGGTCGTGCCGATCGTCGCCGCGACGTACTCGGCCGCCAACTCGTCGGTGACGCTCGCCCCACGCACCCGACTGGCGCTGCACAACCGGCTGTATCAGCTCGTCGTGCTGGATTCGGTGAAGAGTGCCGACGGGGTTGCGCTCGACGGCGTTGGCGACGGCCTGCCCGGCAGCAATTACGTGCGGACCTTCGGGCAGAACATCCTGCAAGGGAAGGTGCCGCCACAGGAGACGACCGCCAAGAAGGTGGCCGCGAAGGCCACCGCCAAGCCCAAGGTCGCCGCGACCGGATATCCCGGCGGAGCAGCCCGCCATGCGTTGCTGTTGAGGGCCAGGCCCATCTCGAAGGGCTGACCAAAAACGCCCGCCGCCCCGGGGACGTCCCCGGGGCGGCGGGCGTACGCTTCATTTCATCGCGCGGGCTCGTCGTCGCGGCCGAAGATCCTCCCCAGCCAGGGGAAGAACGAGCGGCGGCGGGCGGGCTCGCGCTCGACCTTGAGGGTGTCGCTCTGAGATCGGACGGAGACTCCGCCCGAGGCCAGGGTCGAGGCGGGGACCTTTTCGACCTTGGAGAGGTAGTCGAGCAATTCGCCCGCGAGCTGGGGCTGGGGCTCTCCGGGGCGGGCGGAGAGCGGGGTGGGTTGGCGCCTGGCCTGGACGTCGCGGAGATAGTCGCCCAGGCGTGCGCGGTCGGCGGCCGGGCCGTTGATGAGGTAGTGCACCCAGGCCCAGCTCTCGCTGTATTCCTTGGGGGTCATCTCATCGATCTGGCCCAGGGATTCGAGACGCGGGAGGTCGGGCTCCCAGCCGGTGCTGGCCAGCTCCTTCAGCCGCGCCAGATGCTCGGGGTGGAGCCTGGATCGCTGCGAGGGGGGCTCGAAGTACTCGGCCAGTCCCTCGTCGAGCCAGAGGGGGAGATCGCCGACGGAGGCGTGCAGCAAGGCGTGGGTGGCCTCGTGCCGGAGGTCTTCCTCGATGTGTTCATTGAGGAAGGCGTAGATGATCCGCCGGCCTCCCCTGGCCAGGAAGAAGGCCCGGCGCGGGGGTAGCTCGGGGAAGTGGATCGAGAGGAACTTCAGGTAGTCCTTCTTGTCGTCGAGGATGAAGATCTCGACCGGCCCGGTGATCTGATCCTGGCCCAGCCCGAGGGTGGTCTCGACCTCGCCTTGCAGGTGGGTGAGCTGGCCGATGACGGGGTGCTCGGCGGAGATGGGGAACTGGCTCGACACGACGTAGGGGCCCGTGCGCAGCTGGTACCGCGTGGGGAGCAGGGCCGGCCCTCGGTCGCCCATGACCGAGCAGCCCGAGAGTCCGATGAGGGGGAGGATCGCCAGGATCCCCCAGCTTCGTCGTGTCATGGTGTCCCTCCCTGGATGCCGGCTCGCGTCGATGGGTCGAATCAGCTGATGGGTCGATTCCGCCTGCGGTTCTGCTCGATCTTGGCCTTCGACGCGGCGAAGACCTCTCGCCAGAGCGCCTTCCATTCGTCGCCCCGGGCCCTGGCCTCGGGGCGATAGGTCAGCAGGAAGCGGAGGATGTCGGAGCGGGTGCCGCCAGGCATCTCGCGCAGGCTGAGGTAGACACGGGCGAGATTCTGGACCCGGCGGTCCCTGGGCAGCGGATGGCTGAGCCGGACCCCGACCAGGTCGATCAGGCTCAGCTCGAACCGGCCCGTCTCGCCGTCGACCTTCACCAGGATGTTCTCGGATTTCAGGTCGCGGTGCGACAGCGAGCGCTCGTGGAGCGTCCGCATCAGCAGTGCCAGCTCGCGCAGGAGCCGGCGTCTGGTCGCGACCTGCTCCTCGGCCCCGAGGGTGGGCAAGACCTGGCAGACGTAGGCGCCCAGGGTGACGGTGTCCTCGGCCTTCACCACGGCGTGATAGGTCGTCTCGGCGGCGCGGAGCCGCCTGAAAAGGCCTCGACCGGGGGACTTGCTGAGGTAGACCAGATTCTGAGGCGTGGGCAGGGCCCGGCTGACCAGGTGCTGGGCAGCCTGCCAGGCCCGCCAGGCCCGCGAGGGGCGCACCAGGTTGAGGATCGCTTCGAGCCGCTTCTTGGGGTTGAACCGCTTGTAAATCACGCGGGTCGGACGGCCCAGCACCGTCATCTCGGTCTCGATGACCGTGGTGGTGCGAGAGTCCTTGATCAACCTCGACTTGGGCGAGCGGAACGGCGCCTCGGGGTCGGCGAGCAGGGCCCGCAGGTCGGCCGGGTCGAGGTCGCGCGAGGCGATGGCGTGGGTCGAGGCCTGCTTGTCGCTGCCGACGGTGAAGTACTTGTTCGACCCCCGGCAGCGTCGGCCCCAGCGCCTCCAGAGGCGTTCGGCCCAGTCACGGGTGGCCCCTTCGATCTCGCGGGCGAAGGCCCGGTCGTCGGACTCCGGCGTCTGCCTGGCTTCCAGGTAGGCCTTGAGGAACCGCCTGCGGTCGGTCTTCGCCGAGCGGAGCCAGAAGTAATGGTTCAACAGCGCCAGGTTGTCGCGCGAGGCGCCCCGATTCAGCGGCACTCGTGCGGTGCGCAGGGCGTCCAGGTCGATCATCGCCAGTTCGATGCGGTCGCCGGTGCCGCGACGGACGAGGATGTTTCCGGGGTGGAAATCGAGGTGGACGAGCCCGGCGTCATGCAGCCTCGCCGTGAGGATTCCCAGCGCCTGGGCCAGCTCGCGAGCCATCGTGGCGCGCTGCGGCAGCGAGACGGAGGGAAGCTCACGCTCGACGAACTCGTCGAGGGGGATGGCCCGGTCGATCGCGTGGGTGACGAGGTAGTTCTCGAAGAGGAACCGCCGCTTGCGCTGCTCGCCCAGGGCGATGGGCGTGATGGTGGGGATGCCCAGGGCTTCCAGGGCCGAGGCCCTCCTCCCCTCGTTGCGCCCCTTGCCGCGGCGGAACCACTGGCGAAGGATGGCGCGGAAGTCGGGGACGAGGAAGTGCTTGATGAAGACGACCCCCTCGGGGAGGTCGGCCCGATAGACGACCCGGTGGGGGCCCGTCTTGATGGTGGTGAGCGAATCCGACCGGCGCCACTCGTCGAGCCTGAGCCCGTCGGGGCCGATGAGCACCGGGCCCCACTCGGGCTTGAACCACCAGCCAACCTGGCCGGCCCTGCGCCATTGCCAGGCGGGGGCCTGGAACAGGGCGTCCCGGCCTTCTTCCTGTTCGAGCGTGGTTCGGGTCGCCTCCGGCATCAGCCCCATCCTTGTCCGCCGACGGCGGCCATCCTGTGCCGCCCCGCCCCGCGTTTCCGTCGCCGCCCGCGACGACGCAATTCTTCAGCCTTTATGACGCTCGAGATGCCGCCGCCAGGGGTCGGCCCGCGACAGATGCGGGACGGCCCGTCAACGCGCCGACGAACTCACCCGACCAGCCTTCGACCGAGTAGGAGGCCTCGACGGAGGCGCGACCCGCCCGGCCCATCGCCTCGCAGAGATCCGGCGATCCGGCCGCCTCGCGAACCGCCGCCACCCACGAATCGTCGTCTTCGACCAGCCAGCCGTTCCGGCTTGGCTCGACCATCCGGGCCTGGACGCCCACCGGGTTGGCGATGACGGCCAAACCCGCCGCCTGATACTGGAGCACCTTGAGGCCGCACTTGCCGCGGCTCCAGGGGTCGTCCGGCACCCAGGCAACCCCGACGTCGCCCCGTGCCAGTTCGGCCCCTTCGGTCTGTTCGGCCCATGCGACGTCGACGACCGGCAGCGGGTCGAACCTCGGGAATCGGTCGCAGATGACCCGGAACCTGGCGGACGGGACCGACCGGCCGACTCGTCGCCAGAGGTCGGCCTTCGACTCGATCCCGCGCAAGGTGCTGGAGGAGCCGATCCAGGTCAGGTCCAGCCCTTCCGTTCGCGGCCGATCGAAGGCGACCGGATAGGCCGAGGGCTCGACGCAGGTGGGGATCACCCGGACGCGGCTCGGGCTCGCGCCGGCCTCGATGGCGGCCTCGGCCAGGAAGGCGTTGCCGGCGATGAGGAGATCGGCCTCGCGGGCGATCCGGGCGAACCTGCGGGCGCGTCGCGGGCAGTTAGGTCCGCGCGGGTCGTAGGAGTCGCGGAGGAAGACGGCGTCGTCGAAGTCGAAGACGAGTCGTCGGGCCTGACGGCGGAGGAGTGCCCACTGCCAGCCGCTGAGGAGCTTGCGCTGGAGCAGGACGACATCGGGCCGGGCTGCACGGGCCAGCTGGCCGGCGCGGGCGAACGGCTGCCGCTCCAGGCCGGCGATGTCGACGTCGCAGTGGGCCCGTTCCAGGGCCGGCAGGAAGGGCCGGATCCGGTAGCGGCAGCAGACGTGATCGGGCGTTTCAACGAGGGCCAAGGCCTGCATTCCGTCCTCCTGACGGGAACCACGCCGGGGTCTCTCGCGGGGACTATAGCCCGACCCGGCAACCCTTGCCAACGCCAATCTTGCGTCGATCGCGGCGGCGGGCTCGACGCGGCCGTTCGACGGGGGACAAGGGGGGCGAGCCGGGGAGGCCGGGGCGGCGACGATCGGGGAAAGGGGCGAGTAGGGATTGAATTCGAGTCATCGATCGTCTACGATCTGCGTCTTCAAGCGTACGAGTTCCGACACAAAGACGGCTCCGAATCAGGCCGGTGGCAGTGGGGCGTGCGATGGCGATCACGAAGGAGAAGAAGCAGACGATTATCGGCGACTTTGGCCGGGCGGAAGCCGATACCGGCTCGCCTGAGGTCCAGATTGCGCTCCTGACGGCGCGGATCGTGGACCTGACGGGTCACTTCAAGGCGCATAGCAAGGATCACGCCAGCCGCCGTGGGCTGCTGATGATGGTCTCCAAGCGGTCGAGCCTGCTGAAATATCTGCGGCTGCACAACCGTAAGAGCTACCTTGAGCTGATCAGCCGGCTGGGTATCCGCAAGTAATCGTCGAAGACGGGTCGGGGCGCTTCTCATCCCCTTCATCCGGGGTGGGCGGCCCGCCACCGCTCTCTTTGTATTTCGGTTGGTGCGATGGGCCCGCCTCGTGCGGGCCTTCCTTCATGGATCGCCCAGTCTCCGTCTCTTATGCACCTCCTCCCTGTCTGCCGCGACGGCACCCTGAGCCCTAGCGCACCGATGCATCCATCCCGTGCCAACACCTGTCGCGATGTCGAGCCGGAGTTTCTCTCGGCGAGGCCTCGCGTGTTCGCGCGCCTGGAGCTAGGGCGAAGAGTCTCGGTTGCTGGGGGGGTCCGACGTCGGGCCGATGCCCCATCGCGGACCCCACCTCGCCACGGCCGAGGACACTGTAGATGAGTAGCGCCTCCTCGTATCCGGGCCGCAAGCCCGTCACCGTCGAACGGACGATCGGCGGTAAGACCGTCTCGATCGAGACCGGACGATTCGCCAAGCAAGCCAGCGGCGCCGTCGTCGTCCGACTGGGCGACACGATGAGCCTGGTGGCCACCGTGTCCGGCCCCGGCCGTGAAGGCCTCGACTTCTTCCCGCTCACCGTCGACTACCGAGAGAAAGTGTACTCGGCGGGCAAGTTCCCCGGCGGCTTCATCAAGCGTGAGGGGCGGCCCACCACCAAGGAAGTCCTCACCTCGAGGCTCATCGACCGGCCGATCCGGCCCCTCTTCCCCGAGGGCTACCGCGAAGAGGTCCAGATCCAGTGCGGCCCGATCTCGGCCGACCGCGAGAATGACGCCGACGTCCTCTCGATCAACGGTGCCAGCGCCACCCTGCTGCTGGCCAAGGTCCCCTTCATGGGCCCCATCGGCGCCATCCGCCTGGGCCGGGTCGAGGGCAAGTACATCGTCTTGCCGACCGCCACCGAGATGAAGGACAGCGACCTCGACCTGATCGTCGCCAGCACCGACTCGACCATCGTGATGATCGAAGGCTTCGGCCACGAGATTCCCGAAGCCGAGATGCTCGACGCGATCATGGAGTGCCATCGCCTCAACCAGGAGATGATCGGCCTGCAGACCGACCTGCTCGCCGCCCTGGGCCTGCCCGCCTACGTGAAGCCCAAGCCGGTCCAGGACCCGCTGAAGGCCGACCTGTATGGCCGGTTCGCGCACGACCTCAAGGCCGCCAAGGCCATCCACGGCAAGCAGGACCGCAACGCGGCCGTGAAGGACCTGCTCAAGGTCGCCCTCGCCGAGTTCATCTCGGTCGAGAACCCCAAGCCCGAGATGACCCCCGCGCGGGTCAAGTCGGCCTTCCACGGCATCGAGGAGCGGATCGTCCGCGAGATGATCCTCGACGGCATCCGGCCCGACGGCCGCGGCCCCCGCGACCTGCGGATGATCACGTCCGAGGTCGGCATCCTCCCCCGCGCCCACGGCTCGGCCATCTTCCAGCGCGGCGAGACCCAGGCGCTGGTGACCACCGTGCTGGGCACCACCGGCGACGAGCAGCGGGTCGACGGCATCGCCGAGGAGTACACCAAGAAGTTCTACCTCGACTACAACATGCCGTCGTTCGCCGTCGGCGAGGTCCGGCCCATCCGCGGGCCCGGTCGTCGCGAGATCGGCCACGGCATGCTGGCCGAGCGCTGCGTGGCGCCGATCCTGCCGCCCGCGTCGAAGTTCCCGTACACGATCCGCCTGATCAGCGACATCCTGGAGTCCAACGGCTCCAGCTCGATGGCCAGCGTCTGCGGTGCCACCCTCAGCCTGATGGACGCCGGCGTGCCGATCCACGACCCGGTCGGTGGAATTTCCATCGGCCTGGTCCAGGATGACGCCACCGGCAAGTTCGTCCTGCTCACCGACATCATCGGTGACGAGGACCACTTCGGCGACATGGACTTCAAGGTCGCCGGCACCCAGAACGGCGTCACCGGCATCCAGCTCGACCTGAAGAACCTCGGGATCACCGAGCCGATCGTCCGCGGCACGCTGGAGCAGGCCCGCGAGGCCCGCCTCGAGATCATGCGGACCATGCTCCGCTCGATCAAGAAGCCCCGCGACTCGATCTCGGTGAACGCCCCCAGGCTGATCCAGATCCAGATCAACCCCGACAAGATCGGCCTGGTCATCGGGCCGGGCGGCAAGACGATCCGTCGCCTGCAGGACGAGACCGGCGCCAAGATCGACATCGAGGACAGCGGCATCGTCACCCTCTCGAGCCCCACGGCCGAAGGGGCCGAGGCCGCCCGCGACAAGATCCAGGCGATGACCGAAGGGGCCAAGGTCGGCGGCATCTACGAAGGCCGAGTCTCTTCGATCAAGGACTTCGGCGCGTTCGTCGAGATCCTGCCCGGCAAGGACGGCATGGTCCACATCAGCGAGCTGTCCAACGGCTACGTCGGCTCCGTGACCGACATCTGCCGCGTGGGCGACACGATGCTCGTGAAGGTCATCGCCGTGGACGATCAGGACCGCGTCAAGCTCTCGCGCAAGGCCGCCCTGGCCGAGCGTGGGATCGAAGACCCGCTCGGCGGTGCCGTCCGGCCCCCCGGTAGCGGCATGGGCGGCGGCCCCGGCGGGCCTCCTCCCGGCGGCGATCGCGGTGGCCCCCCTCGTCGCCCCCCCGGCGACCGCGGCGGGCCGCCCCGGCGCGACTGAGTTGCCTTCCGCGGACCTCCGAGGCTGAAACTCGGGCTCGGAGGCCGAGATCGATGACTAAAGGAATGCACGGGGGCGCCGGTCGACGGCGCCCCCTCTCCATTCGCCCGGTTGCCACCGATCGCGGGCCGATTCAGCGAGGTCTCGACCGATGTCCGACCCGTCCGCACTCTATGCCGAGATCGCGGAACTGGCCGGCGGCCTGGCCCACGAGATCCGCAACCCGCTGTCGACGATGAGCCTGAATCTGGACCTCCTGGCCGAGGACTTCCAGAACCCCGAGACCCAGCGCGATCGCCGGATCCGCCAGAAGATCGACCGGATTCGCCAGCAGACCGACCGGCTCCAGGACATCCTCGAGGACTTCCTCCGCTTCGCCCGTGTGCAAGCTCTGCGCGACGACCCGTGCGACCTGAAAGGGGTGGTCGAGGAGCTGCGCGACTTCTGCGAGCCGCAGGCGGCCGTCAACGGCGTGGTCATCCGGACCCATTACGAAGAGCTCCCCCCCCTACCCCTGGACGTCGACCTGTTCAAGCAGGCGTTGCTGAACCTGATCCTCAACGCGCTGAACGCGATGCCCGACGGGGGCGAGTTGATCCTCAGCACGCGTTCCGAGGGGGCTTTCCAGGTCCTGGATGTGACCGACACCGGCAAGGGGATCTTGCCCGACCATCAGGCGAAGGTCTTCCAGGCGTTCTTCACCACGCGCCCCGGCGGGACGGGCCTGGGCCTGCCCACGACCCGCAAGATCGTCGAGGCGCACGGCGGGACGATCGAGGTCTTCAGCGAGCCCGGCCTCGGCTCTCGGTTCACTGTCCGCCTGCCCGCCTGACCCCTTCCCGGCCCCGGAGCACGACCCCGTGGAACAGTCGATCCGAGTCCTGGTGGTCGACGACGACGAGCCGCACGCGCAGGCGGTGGCCGAGAGCCTCGAACGGGTCGGCTACGAGTGCGTGGTCGCCAACAGCGGCCGGGTCGGGCTGGGGCTCATCGAGGAGCAGCACTTCGACATCGTCCTGACCGATCTGATCATGGACGGGGTCGGCGGTTTGGAAATCCTCGCCAAGGCCAAGCGCGAGCTGCCCGACTCCGAGGTGGTGATCCTCACCGGCCACGGCACGATCAAGACCGCCGTGACCGCGATGCAGGCCGGGGCGACGCAATACCTGACCAAGCCGCTAGATATCAGCGAGCTGCGCACGGTCGTCGACAAGGCGTCGCAGACCCAGCGCCTGGCCCGGTCGAACATCGAGCTCCAGAAGCAGCTCAATGAGAAGTTCGGCTTCGAAGGGGTCATCGGCAACAGCCCCCTGATGCACTCGGTGGTCGCCAAGCTCAGGCAGGTCGCCCCCACGTCGGCCACGGTGCTGATCACGGGGGAAAGCGGCACCGGCAAGGAGCTGGTGGCCAAGGCGCTGCACACCAATAGCCCGAGGCGATACAAGCCGTTCGTCCCCCTGAACTGCGCCGCGCTGAGCGAGAACATCCTCGAGAGCGAGCTGTTCGGCCACGTGAAGGGGGCCTTCACCAACGCCGATCGCGAGCGCAAAGGGTACTTCGAGCACGCCAACGGCGGGACCCTGTTCCTGGACGAGGTCGGCGATATTCCGCTGGCCACCCAGGTGAAGCTCCTGCGCGTGCTGGAGTCGGGCGAGGTCGTCCGCGTCGGCACGAACGAGGCGTTCAAGGTCAACGTCCGGCTGATCTCGGCGACGAATCGTGACTTGAAAGACGCGATCGCCTCGGGTGCATTCCGCCAGGACCTGTTCCATCGCCTGAAGGTGATCGGCGTCCACCTGCCGCCCCTGCGTTCGAGGCGCGAGGATGTCCCGCTGCTGATCGAGTCGTTCCTGAAGGAATTCGCCAACGCGCACGAGCGGCCGATCCCGGTGATCTCCCCCGCGACGCGCAAGGCGCTCATGGGCTACTCGTGGCCGGGCAACGTCCGCGAGCTGCGCAACACCATCGAGAGCATGGTCGTCATCGACAGCGACGGCATCCTGGACGTGGACGACCTGACCGAGGACGTGCTCGCCACGGCCGGCGCGATCGCCGAGGGGCCCGGCGGCAGCGACCAGCTCGTGGGCAAATCCATGGACCAGATCGAGAAGTATTACATCGCGGAGACCCTGAAGCTGGCCGAGGGGAACCGCGAGGAGGCCGCCCGCCTGCTTGGCATCGGCGAGCGGACCCTGTATCGCAAGATCAAGGAATTCGGGATCGTCGGCCCTTAGACGAGCGGTGCGGCCGGGAAATCGCCCGGATTCGCCGGAAGGATTTCCACCCGGCCCGGTCGTCATCTAGAATAGAGCCGGATCACGCACTGCCGAACCGCAGCCCGACGAGACTCGAACCATGTTCCGGACCAGGATCCGCTGCCTTGTTCTCGCGGCTGCCGCGATTGGCACCAACGCGGGCGCCCAGGAGCCGAAGGCCACCGACCCGGCCGCCAGGCACGCCGACCCCACCACCACGCGTCGGACCGCGTATCGCCCCAACCAGGAGCGGCTCCACCAGCCCGGGATCCCGACCGACCCGGCGCATCCGGACTATTACGAGCCGGCGCACCGCAGCGTCATCCGCCATAACCCCTTGAACGAGCGCTACAGCTACGGGGGGACGCAGGACGACCAGGCCCCCGGCTATCGCAATCCGGGCGGCGTCGGCCGCAACGCGGAGTTCTACCCCGCCGGCGACCGGTTCCAGAACGAAGGGGCCAAGCTCAAGGCGGCCCAGTTCGACCAGGGTCCCGCCGCGACCCAGCGGTCCGCCCAGATCGCCTCCTATAACGCCGGAACCCAGCGTTATAACGCGATCCAGGGGAGCATCAACAGCTACGCCCGGCCGAACTTCGGCATCGGCTTCGGCGGCGGCGTGTTTTACGGCGTCGGCCGCTGAACCCGGGCGGGCGTCCCGAGCCGGCCAAGCCGAACCCGGGACGCGTCCCCTTCAGGCGGGCAGGAACGGGGGTCGGACTCCCTCGACCTTCAGCCGGACCTTCAGCACCGTGTCGCCCATCGTGATCGCCAGCGACCGGAAGTCGGGCCCGCACCAGTTCAGATTCGACGGGCGGCTCGGCGTCCCCAGGATGCCGATGAGCGTGCCATCCGCCTCATAGACCCAGATTCCCAGGGCGACGGCCACGTAAACCCGGCCTGCGCGGTCGACCTTCATCCCGTCGGGGCCGCCGGCCTCTCCGGGGTCGAGGGTGCAGAAGATTGCCCCCGAGCCCTCTCGCAGGGTTCCGTCCGGCTTCAGGGCGAACGAGCGGACGTGGTAGCGGCCGGTGTCGCAGACGTAGAGGGTTGCCTCGTCTGGCGAAAACGCCAGTCCGTTGGGCTTCTCGAAGTCGTCGGCGAGCAGGACCGGCTGGCCGTCGGGGCCGATCCGGTAGACCCCCTGGAACGGGATCGACCGATCCTCGGGCTTCACGCCGTAGGGGGGATCGGTGAAGTAGACGGACCCGTCGGTGTGGCAGACGACATCGTTTGGGCTGTTCAGACGCTTCCCCGACCATTCCTCGGCGAGCGTCCGGACGTCGGTGCCGTCGGGGAGCATCGTCGAGACCCGACGGCCATTCTGCTCGCAGAAGACGATGCGTCCGTCCGGCGCATACGCCTGGCCGTTGGCCGCGCCAGTCTGCTCTCGCAAGACCGAGACGACGCCGTCCGGGGCGACCCGGTAGGTGCGCTCGGCCTTGAGATCCTGGAACAGCAGGGAGCCATCCGGCCTCCAGAGCGGCCCCTCCGTGAATTGGAGGCCGTTGGCGACGCTCTGGAGCGTCTCGGAGTCAATGAGGGCCGACAGGCCGGCGTCGCGCAGGACCGGTATCAAGGGGGCGTCTCCTGGGGCGGCCGGGCGATTGATGCGGGCGGCGTACGGGAAGGATGTCGCTTTTATCCCCCGGATGCCCCTCGATCCGCAAGACCGGCCCCGGCCGCACGCGGTTTCAGGCCTGGGCGCTTTCATCGCGGCGCGGCGACGAATTACAATTAGCTGACTATGCCCCTGGGCTCGGAGTCGGCACGTCTGGCCGTACCCGGTCGAGCGAGGCCGGCCCTTGGGTCTAGGGCGGAGCGACCGAATTATGATTTGCGCCATTATCGGCCGGGGGCGTCACTCCTCGGTCCTGGAAGAGTGGGAGGCCGCGGCCAACGCCGGAGCGGGACTCGTCGAGCTGCGCCTCGACTGCCTGAGGCGCGAGGCCGACCTCAAGCGGTTGCTCGCCAAGCGGCACACCCCGGTCATCGTCACGGTCCGACGCGCCGCCGACGGCGGACTCTGGCGCGGCGACGAGGAGAAGCGTCAGAAGCTGATCCGCGAGGCGATCGTCATGGGGGTCGATTACATCGACCTCGAATCGGACATCGCCGGCCAGATCCCCCGGTTCGGCAAGACCAAGCGGATCGTCAGCTACCACAACATGCGGAAGACCCCCGAGGACCTCGGGGAACTCTACGGCCGGTGCGCCGAGGCCAACGCCGACATCGTCAAGATCGCCACCCTGGCGGCGTCGATCGTCGACGGCCTCCGGCTGCTCGAACTGGCCTCGGAGACGGCCCTGCCGACGATCGCCATCGGCATGGGCGAGGTCGGGTTCTTCACCCGTATCCTGGGCCCCAAGTTCGGCGCCCCGTTCACCTACGCCGGCTTCAACCCCGACCGCGTCTTCGCCCCCGGCCTGCCGACCCTGAAGGAACTCCAGCGGACCTACCAGTTCGACAAGATCGACCGGGAGTCGGAGATCTACGCCGTCATCGGCGACCCGGTCCGCCAGAGCCTGAGCCCCGCGGTGCACAACGCGGCGTTCCGCGCGCTGGGCCTGAACAAGGTTTATGTGCCGATCCAGGTTCCCGCGGGCCGGGTCAAGGAGACGCTGGGGCAGCTGACCTCGCTGCGCCTGAAGGGCCTGAGCGTGACGATCCCCCACAAGGAGGCGATCGTCCCCTGCCTGAACAAGGTCGACGGCGCCGTCGGCCGGATCGGCTCGTGCAACACGGTGGTGATGCACGATGACGGCCGCGTGATGGGCCACAACACCGACTATCGGGCGGCGATGGACTCGCTCGAAGAGGCGGTCCACGGCCAGGCCGTCCAGGACAAGGCGGGCTCGCTGGTGGGCCGGCAGGCGCTCATCCTCGGCGCCGGCGGCGTGGCTCGGGCCATCGCCTACGGCCTGAACCGGCGAGGGGCGGGCGTGACCCTGACCAACCGGACCGACGAACGTGCCATCGCGCTCGCCGAGGAGGTCGGCTGCCGGACGATCCCGTGGGGGATGCGGGCCAGCACTCTGGCCGACATCCTGGTTAACTGCACCCCCGTGGGCATGCATCCCGACGTCGACGACACCCCGATGCCCCCGGCCGGCTTCCGCTCGGGCAGCATCGTCTTCGACACGATCTACCATCCCGAGAACACGATGTTCCTCAAGCTGGCCAAGGAGCGGGGCTGCACGACGATCAGCGGGGTGGACATGTTCATCCGCCAGGCCGCGCTCCAGTTCCACCTGTTCACCGGCCAAGAGGCGCCGATGGACCTGATGCGCGACGTCGTCCGCCGCAAGCTGGGGCCGCTCCAGTCATGATCCCTCGGCGCGTCCCCGGACTGTCCCTGGTCGGCTATCGAGGCACGGGAAAGACCACCGTCGGCCGACTGCTCGCCGAGCGGCTGGGCCGGACGTTCATCGACTCCGACGAGGCGCTCGAGGGCCGCTCAGGCCGGTCGAGCGCCTCGATCTTCGAAACTCAGGGCGAGCCCGCCTTCCGTGACCTTGAGGAGGCGATGATCGCCGAGCTGACGGGGATCGAAGGGCTGGTGCTGGCCACCGGCGGCGGCGCGATCCTGCGCGAGTCCAATCGCTCGTCGCTGCGGAACCACGGCCTGGTCGCCTGGCTGACGGCCTCGCCCGACGACATCGCCGGCCGACTCGTCGCCGATCCCCGGGGCCTGGCCTCGCGCCCGGCGCTCACCCCCGGTCGATCGGTGCTCGACGAGATCAACACCGTGCTGGAGGCGAGAGAGACGCATTACCGATCGGTGGCCGACTTCGTCGTCGTCACCTCGGGGCGGACCCCGGCGGAGGTCGCCGACGAAGTGGCCCGCCGCTGGACGGAACTTCAACCAGCCTGGGACGGGGGCCGTTCATGAGCATCCCCCTGGTGATTCACCTGACAATCGGCTGCGGGATCTTCCTGATAGGGTCGGTGGTCGGCAGCTTCCTGAATGTCTGCATCTACCGGATCCCCCTGGAAAAGAGCGTCATCTGGCCCGACTCCCGATGCCCCCGCTGCCTCTCGTCGATCGCGGCGATGGACAACGTGCCGATCCTCGGCTGGCTGGCGCTCCGGGGCGAGTGCAGGCGGTGCGGTCTGGGGATCTCGCCTCGCTATCCGATCATCGAGCTGATGGTCGCCCTGCTCTTCCTGGGGGCCTACCTCACCGACGTCGCGTTCAACCCGACGGGCGGCGGGCACTTCGGCGACGTGACCTCTCATCAGATGGCGAGGACGGTCTATCACCTGACCCTCATCGCCTTCCTGGTCGTCATCGGCGTGATCGACGCCGAGTCGAAACTGGTGTTCGACTCCGTGACGATCCCCGGGATGGTCCTGGGCGTGCTGCTGGGAACCCTCATCCCGGACATCCGGCCCACCCCCTCGTCAGCCCTGACGATGCTAGAGGGGTTCAAGGTCGGGATGATTGGCCTGGTCGTCGGCGGTGGTTTGGTCTGGTTTGTGCGGTTCATCGCCGGCGTGATCATGCGTCGCGAGGCGATGGGGGACGGCGATATCCGCATCCTGGCCCTCATCGGCGCATTCATGGGCTGGCAGGCGGCGGTTCTGGCCTTCTTCATCGCCCCGTTCTTCGGACTTCCGGTGGCGATTTTCAAGATCATTGTGAAGGCGATCAAGCGCCGGCGAAAACAAGAATTGTCGGCCGCCGACGGCGAATTGCCTTTCGGGCCTTGCCTCGGACTCGCGGCGCTGTCCCTGATGTATGCTTGGCCCTGGGCCTGGGATGCCTGGGCCAAGCCCAGGTTCGACATCGCGGCGGACATCTTCTGGTCCCTGCTGGGATGATCGCAGCGGGCGTTAGCCAAGGAACGACGGACATGGCACCGGTCTATCCCTACAAGCGGCGACGCCCCTCCCTGGTCAAGAACCTCTGGATCTACCGGAGGCTCGTCGGCCTGGCGATGGTTCTGGGCCTGATGCTCTGGTTCATCTGGGCGAACAACGCCGCGGTGCAGATCTTTCTCCCCTTCGGAATGGGGAGCCTCTCCAGCACCACCGGCATGGTGATCCTGCTGAGCGCCCTGGCCGGCTCGGTGATCACGGCCCTGACCATGACCGTCTACCTGGCGATCAGGCGGAGCCGCGGGGGCCCTTCCCGGCCCGACCTGAGCGAGTCGACCTCGATCCCAGATGATCGGCCCCCGTCCGATTATGCCGCGAAAACCGGTGAGGGCTTTCGCGACGCCGACTGGTCCTGAAATCGGCCGATTTCCGTGATCCGGCGACGCGATCCGCCCGATGTTCGAGATGAGGCTACGTTCAACGAGCTGAGGTGTGTGCCGGCGGATCAGCCCGGCCCCGCCCGCCCGGAGATCGCTCCAGCCTTCGGACACCCGCCGCGATGCCCCTACGACGGATCGGGGGCCGCCCGGCGGATGTCGTACGTACGGAGATCGAAGCCCCGGCGCGGACCACTGATTCGGAGATGCCCCACGATGTTCAACGGTCGCGCCAATCCCGGAGCCGGCCTCGCCCTTACCTTGGTGCTCGGGGTTCTCTCCGGCTGCTCGCAGCAGGCCCCCTTCCTCGCCCGTCGGACCTCGATGGCCGACCTGAAGACGAGCGTGGTCCAGCTTGAGACCGAGAATTCCAAGCTGCGCAACGAGCTGGCCCAGTCGCAGCAAGAGGCCCGCAAGGTCGAGGATAACCTGGTCAAGATCGAGTCGCTCAACGGCGAGTTGACCGCGAGGCTCGACGACGCTCGGGTCCAGATCAGCGAGCAGGATGGCACCAGTCGCTCCGCCGGTATGGACTTCGATTCCGACGCGAGATCGGCCAGCAATCCCGCGCCAACCCGCCCCGTTCGCTCCCGGACGAGGAAGCCCCCGGTGGCCAATATCAAGGGCCAGGGCGACCCGATCGACGAGTCATCGAACGACTCGTTCGGCCCGCCCGACGACATCCCTCCGGTCAACACACCCGCCCGGCGCACGCCCACGCCGACCCGCAAGGATCGCGAGGAGGAAGACGGGGGATGGCTGCCGATCGCACGGCCCGGGCGCCCGTCCTCCGTCGATTGACCCGCATCCGCGAACCTCCATCGAGGCCCGCGCATCGGACTGCGGGTGGCGACTCGTCGTGCCGGCCGTTACGATGGCCGTTTCGGATTGAGAACTGGGGCGGGCCGGCTTGATGATCGCGATTATCGACTACGGGATGGGGAACCTGCGGAGCGTGCAGAAGGCGCTCGCCGCGGTGGGGGCCGAGGGAACGATTACCGCCGACCCCGACGTCGTGCGGACGGCCGCCCGCGTGATCTTGCCCGGCGTGGGGGCCTTCGCCGACGCGATCGCCGAGCTGCGCCGGACGGGGCTCGCCGAGGCGTTCACCGAGGCCGTGACACGGGGCGTTCCCTGCATGGGAGTCTGCCTGGGCTTGCAACTCCTGTTCGACGGCTCCGACGAGGACGGCGACCACAAAGGCCTGGGCCTCATTCCCGGCCGGATCGTCCGGTTTGCGTCTCAGCCCGGCCTGAAGATCCCGCACATGGGCTGGAACACGCTCGACCTGGCGCGACCGACCCCCCTGTTCGACGGGCTCGGAGCCGCGCCTTCTGTCTATTTCGTCCATTCCTACTACGCCCGCCCCGACCGGCCCGAGCACGTGCTGGCCACCAGCGACCATGGCGGCCCGTTCGCCGCGGCGGTGGGGCGTGAGAACCTCCTCGCCTGTCAGTTCCACCCCGAGAAGAGTCAGCAGGCCGGGCTGACCATGTACGCTAATTTCGCCAGGATGTAGGCCGAGGCCGGCACGCCTTCGGGTTTTTCGAGATCGCATTCAGAGAAAGATCGGTGACGACCATGCAGGTGATCCCGGCGATCGACCTCCGCGGGGGTAACTGCGTCAGGCTGCGGCAGGGCGACTACGGCCAGGAGACCGTCTTCGGCGACGACCCGGCCGCGATGGCCGGGCTCTGGCAAGACCAGGGGGCGGGACGCATCCATCTCGTCGACCTGGACGGGGCCAAGGAAGGTCGGCCGGTGAACGTCGAGCCGGTGCGCGCAATCCTGCGCAGGGTGAGCGTCCCCTGCCAACTCGGCGGCGGAATTCGCGACGAGGCGACGATCATCACTTGGCTGGAGGCGGGAATCGAGCGCGTGATCGTCGGGACGCAGGCCCTGAAGCAGCCCGATTGGTTCCGGACCATGATCGCCAAATACCCTGGTCGTCTGCTGCTGGGCCTCGACGCACGCGACGGCAAGGTGGCCACCGAGGGCTGGCTGGACGTCTCCGCGGTCGACGCGACGACCCTCGCCTTGCAGTTCGACGACCTCCCCCTAGCGGGCGTCGTCTACACCGACATCGCGCGTGACGGCACGCTGGAAGGCCCCAATCTGGAGGCCACCGAGGCGCTGGCCCGCAGGCTGAAGGCCCCGGTGATCGCCTCGGGCGGAGTTGGGCGGATCGAGGATATCGACCGGCTCGCCCTGCTGCCCGTTGCCTCGAGCATCGTCGGCCGGGCCCTCTACGACGGCAAGTTCACGCTGGGCGAGGCCCTGCTCCGCGCCGGCGATCCGGGCCCCGCCCGCTGAACAGGCCTGGACTACGGCCCCGTGGGTCTCCCCCGGAATGCGTTCAAGGTCGTCGCCGGGCCAGGCCGGAATCATCCGACGCGATCCTGGAGTGGGGGCCCTGGCCTCCATCCGGGATGCTCCGGTCCAGGCTAGTTGTCGCGAGTCGGATGGGGGCAAGTGTCGGCATCGCGGTTCCCATGCGCGTGTTTCTCGACGCCTCAACGCTGGCAAAAACCTTCCGATTTCGGTAGCCTGTGGCATACGGGAAATCCGCGCCCCCTCCTCGCCCGCCAAGACGGCGAGGTCTCACAGCGTGCGTCCCTTTCGGGATCTCGCCGACGACGTGACCGCCAGATCCATGGGCGGGCGTCCCCTAGCATTCACCGCCCGGAGGCCGCGGCCGGGCCGGTTTTCTGGAGATCCAGGTGGCCAAAGAGGAACCGATCCGGACTGAAGGTCGTATCGTGGAGGCGCTCCCCAACACCCAGTTCCTCGTCGAACTGGAGACGGGACACCGCGTCCTGGCGCACATCGCCGGCAAGATGCGCAAGAATTTCATCAGGATCGTGCCGGGAGATCGCGTGACGATCGAGATCACCCCGTACGACCTGACCAAGGGGCGGATCGTCTACCGCGAGCGTTGAGCCGAGCCTTCCGCCAGAGGCCGCCCTCCGCCCCTGGATGCCCAGCCCTGGCATCCACTCTCCTCAGAAATCGCGGACCTGCCCGATCTGGTTCGGCCCGACGTTGTCTGGCCCGACCCAGGCTCGGCCGGGCTGCGCCTCGAACTTCCCGGCGGAAACCCGGGTTTCAGCGGTGTCGCCACCAGATGTCCGGACATAGCCCCCGGTCGAAGGCCGTCGACTCAATCTGGGCGCGAAACCGGGCGGCGTCGAGCGGGTAGCCGGCGGTGGGCCGCAGGCCGGGGATGCGGCCGGCCCAGTAGCCGTTGAACATCGCCATCCAGTGCTCCCGGAGCCCCTTGGCGATCAGCGATGCAAGGGCGACGAGCCCATCGCCCGAGTCCGCACGAGGCTCGAAGCCCAGGCTGACCTGCCTCCCCTGGCCGCCGAGCCTGTAGCGACTCAAGGCCGGCGACTCGACCTCGATCTCGATCCCTGCATCCGGCAGGGCCGCGGCGACCGGGGCGGCATAGTAGTGGCGCCCGCCGTGTTTGTCCCCCCGGATCGAGGTGGGGATGCCGTCGCCGGCTCTCGTCCAGCATTGTTCGAGCAGGGATGAAAACGCCTCGAAATGCACGCCCGCCTTGCTCCCGTGGCGGGATAATCCTTCATTGAACCGCCTGGGTCCGACCATCACGGCGCGGATGCTGGTCAGACGCCAATGCTTGCCTCGGAGGTCCACCAGCCGCGACGGACCTGGGCGTTCCGAGGGGCGTGGCCACGCTTGAGGCACTCCCTCCGCCCAGGGTTCGAGTTCGGCCTGGTCCTCGGACACCTCAAGGCTGGAGGCCACCTCGCCGAGGGTGCGCGGGGCGGGAATCGCCAGGGTGGACATCAGGGAGCCGAGGGCATCGTCGAGCCGGCTCAGGCCGCCGCCCGGCTTGTAGACCCTCTTGGAATCGTCGACCCAGAGGCACGCAGCTGGCCCTCGGGCTCGGCTGACGGCCTGAGGCAGCAACGACCAGAGGTCGAAGCCGTCGGAGGCCGGATTCTCGTCATCGATGATGGCCTCGACGGAGGCCATGACCATCGGGCCGAGGTTCGGCCCGTAGCCGGCCTCGTCGATCCCGCAGAATCGCCGCGGCATCAGCCTTCCAGGCCTTCGGCGGGCGTGGTCGAGGTACGGCTGGGGATGATTCTGGCCGGGACACCGACGGCCGTGGCGCCGGCGGGCACGTCGACGAGGACCACCGAGTTGGCGCCGATCGACGCGCCGTCATGCACCGTGATCGACCCGAGCAGCACGGCGCCAGCCCCGACGCTGACCCCTCGTCCGAGCCTGGGTGCATCCGTGAGGCGGTCGAGCGTGCGGATGCCCATCGTCACGCACTGGCGGACGATCGAGTCGTCGCCGATCTCGCAGTGGCCGTGGATGACCACACCGCCCTGGTGCTCGAAGATGACCCGACGACCGAGCCTGACGGTGTAAGGCAGCTCGATCCCGTAGACGTTCCGGACCCGTCGATAGAGCATTCGATAGAGGGTGCTGAACGGGGCCCGGGCGACCTTGGGCGTCACGGTCATGCGCCAGTTGCCGAATCGATGGACGGCGACGGCCCGAAAGCCGGGCTTGGTCCAGTCGCGGCCGTGGGCGACCCAGTCCTCGCGGATCTGGGCCCAGAGGCCGGGGACCGGCCGGGCCAGGTCGCTCAAGGCTCGGTCCCCCGCATCAGCGCATTATGGCCGAAGAAGTCGCGCAGATACCGCTCGGGATCCGCCGAGGCCTTGCCCGTCAGCAGGCAGCGCATCCGACAGGCCATGTATGCGGTCGAGTGGGCCAGGTCGGCCGCGACCGCGTAGGCGCGGCCGTAGTTCCTGATGAAGAACCGCCTGCGCGAGTCGAACCAGTAGCCGGGACGCCTGCGCCTGGACTTGGCCGCGTTTGTCACGCCCGAGGCCTGACCGACGAGGTGCACCACCCGGCTCTCGGGCACGTACCAGCAGGGGAAGCCCGCCCGCGCCGCCCTCAGGCAGAAGTCGACTTCTTCGTAATACATGAAGAAGGCTTCGTCGAGCAGGCCGATCGCGTCGAAGACGCTGCGGCGAATGAGCATGCTTGCCCCGGCCACCCAGCCCGTGGGGCAGTCGGCCTCGGGGACCGGAGGGGCTACGAGCTTCGAGGCCAGAAGCCGGGAGACGGGCCCGAACTTGAGGGATTGCTCGAACTCGCTGGCCACCGTCGGGAACCGGAACGCGGACCGCTGAGCGGTGCCGTCGGGGTCTTCCAGGCGGCTGCCCGCGATCCCCACGTCGGGGTGCCGCTCCAGGAATTCGACGAGCGTGAGGACGGCGCCCGGCCGGATGTAGGTGTCGGGATTGAGGAGGAGGATGGAGTCGAAGCGGGGCTCGACGGCGATTGCCTCGCGAATCCCCTCGTTATTCCCGTACGAAAAACCGCCGTTGCGCGGCAGGGGCCTGAGATGGACCCAATCGCCCCAGCCGTTCTCGTCGATCGACTTGCGGAGGAGATCGACGGAACCGTCGCCCGAGGCGTTGTCGGTCAGGTAAACCCGCAGCCCCGGCATCCGCTCGCGTTCGGGGGCGAGCGAGGCGAGGCAGTCGATGGTCAGCCCGGCGGTCCGATAATTGACGATGATGATCGCGACGTTCATCGTGGCATCGTCGAGGGTGAGTGGGCGGGCGCGCAGGCCGGCGGGGGCGATCTCGTCAACAAACTATCTATACCCCGGCCAGTCGCCGATTGTCCAGCGACGACCGGCGACTGCTCTTTCCTGGATTCAGGTTGAGATCATTGGCTGTCAGACGGCCTGGCGATGAGGCTCCTGCTCGATCCCATTGGGGATCGGATCGGCCGCGGGCGGCGCCACCTTGGTCTCGGGGGTCAGCCAGCAGGCGGCCGGCTCGCGGCCCAGGACCTCGGCGGCCAGGCTGGCGTAATCCTCGGCGCCGCGGCTGCTTGCGGCATACTGGAAGATCGACTGGCCGAAGCTTGGGCACTCGGCGAGCCGGATATTTCGGCGGATCCGGGTGCGGAAGACCCTGGCGTTGGACCAGGGCGACTGGCCGTGGCGACGGCCGTCGAAGTAGGTATCCAGGTCGTCGATGACCTCTGCGCCCAGCTTGGTCCCCGCGTCGTAGAGGCAGAGCACCACGCCGCCGACGGTCAACTCGCGATTGACCCGGCGGGCGACGAGGGCGATGGTCTCGAGCAGCTTGGAGAGCCCGTGCAATGCCAGGAAGTGGGCCTGCAACGGGATGAAGACCTCTCGTGCGGCGCACAGGGCGTTGAGGGTCAGGATCCCCAGCGAGGGGGGGCAGTCCATCAGCACGTAGTCGTATTGCTCGGTATCGGCCTCGAGCTGGTCTCGCAGGACGACCTCGCGACCGACGGTGCCGATCAGCTCGACCTCGGCGGCGGCCAAGTCGATGTGGCTGCCTACGATGTGCAAGTTTGGCGTGATCTCGCGTCGCGCATCGGCCAGCGGAAGGCCCTGGGTCAGGACGTCGTAGAGCGACGGGCCCGACCGACCCGGCAGCAGGCCGAGGTGCAGCGTGGCATGGGCCTGGGGGTCGAGGTCGAGGACGAGGGTCTTGTACCCCTCGGCGGCCAGCGCGGCGGCGAGGTTGACGGTGGTCGTGGTCTTGCCCACGCCCCCCTTCTGATTCAGCACCGCGATCCGTCGCATGGTGGTCCCTTCCTGTGGGTAGGCCGAGGTGATTCCGCCCGCTTGACGCGGGGGTTCCGGCCGATTTTCGGGAAATGTAGCCGGAATGCCACGGGGCGTGAAGGGGAATTCCCCGGCGATTTTAGGCCGGTCCGGGCCGAGCATTGGACGACTCGGCCGCCGTAACCTATGGTTGCCCTTGGACTAACCCAATCGCGGCCGGACGAACAGGTCGTGGGAGTTCCATACCTCAGATGTCATCATGAAAGTTCCGCTTGGTCGAGGGCGCCCGGCAACTTGTCAGTCGCACAGGCTGACGCTAAGATGGGCCTTCTTGCCCGAGGGCCTCTTCTCACGTCGTTCGTCCCGCCGGCCCGACGCGGCCACCTTCGCATTTCACCGACGAGGTCTGAATGAATCTCGCCACCCTATCCCGCCTGGCCTTCAAGCACACCCGCAATCACATTGCCGAAGCTGTTTATTTAAAGTCTGGCTACGACGCCACCAAGCCGATCACCTTTTACGGATTGGTCAACGAGCGCTGCAACGTGGCATGCCGCTACTGCGAATACTGGCGGCTTCCAACTTATGAAAAAGAGATGTCGATCGAGCAGTGGCAGAATGCCCTGCTGAGCATCAAGGACTTCGTCGGCGAGTTCTCCATCAGCTTCAGCGGAGGCGAGCCGTTCATCAAGCCGGGCTTCCTGGACCTGATGAAGTTCTGCTACCAGAACGGCATCCACAGCAGCGTGACGACCAATGGGTCGGCCCTGACCCAGAAGAACGCCGCCAAGCTCTGCGACGCCCATCCGTTCGCCCTGAACGTCTCCTGCGACGCCCCGAACGCCGAAGTTCACGACTATCTCCGCGGCTACCCGGGCCTGTTCAAGAAGCTCACCGACGGCATCAAGTACGTCCGCGAGGAGCGCGACCGCCGCGGGCTCGACTTCCCGATCATCATCAAGCCCACGATCGGCAAGAAGAACTACAAGTACTTGCCCGACATGGTCGAGTTCGCGCAGAACGTGGGCGCCACCTGCGTCAACTTCCAGCCGATGGACCGCTGGACGGAAGAGACGTACGACGAGCTCTGGATCGAGAATGATGAGATGGACGACCTCCAGAAGGTTGTCGATATCATGATTGAGCAGAAGCGAGCTGGCGCCCCGATCCTGACCTCCGAACTGGTCATCGGCCTGCTGCCCGCCCACTTCCGCGAGGAGAAGGCCCCCACCGACGTGATGCCCTGCCGCGTCGGCATGCGTGACTTCTTCATCCGGACCAACGGCAACATCGAGGTCTGCTTCTTCTACCCGCCCATCGGCAACATCAAAGAATCCAGCGCCAAGGAAATCTGGCACGGGGCCAAGGCGCAGGAGATTCGCAAGCAGACCGTCGGCTGCGAGCGCCTCTGCCTCTACACCTGCCTCTCGCAGAAGACCATCTCCGACAAGGTCAAGATGGGCATCACCCTGCTGAAGACCAAGGCGGGCGAGAAGGTCAAGCAGGTCGCCGCCCCGGTGGCCACCACGTCCTGATCAAGCGACCCAGGAATCGGCCCTCGATTCTCATGATCGGCAGCCCGACTCGCACGGGCTGCCGATCGTTCATTTGGGGCTCAGGCATAAAGAATCGGATCGTGGATGCCCAGATTGCTGAAGGCGGCGAGGCGGAGCGTGCAGGAGTCGCAACGGCCGCACGACTTGCCTTCGGGTGTGGGATCGTAGCAGCTGTGGGTCAGGCCGTAGTCGACCCCTAAGTCGAGCCCCCGGCGGATGATCTGCTCCTTGCTCATCGTCAGCAGCGGGGCGTGAATCCGGAACTTGCCCGTCCCCTCGACGCCGGCCCGGGTGGCGAGGTTGGCCATCGCCTCGAAGGCGGTGAGATATTCGGGACGGCAGTCGGGATAGCCGGAATAGTCGACGCAGTTCACCCCGATGACCAGGTCGAAGGCGCCGATGGCCTCGGCCCAGGCGAGCGCCAGGGAGAGGAAGACGGTGTTGCGCGCGGGAACGTAGGTGACCGGGATTCCGTGGGACATCGCGTCGGCAGGTCGATCCTTAGGAACGTCGATCGAGGCCGTCAGGGCGCTGGCGCCGAAGGCCCGGAGATCGACCTGGGACTCGATGTGATGGGAGACGCCGAACGCCTTGGCGACACGCCGGGCGGCCTGGAGCTCGACGGCGTGGCGCTGGCCGTAAATGACCGTGAGCGCGTGAGGCTCGAAGCCCGCGTCCAGCGCCTCGGCCAGTGCCGTCGCCGAGTCGAGCCCACCGCTGAGCAGAACCACCGCCTTGGGCCGGTCGGCCATCGCCGCCTCGTTTCGCGTTTTTGACACCGGAGTCAATGACCGTCGGGGACATCCCCGGCCGTCGGCCCGATGCTAATGTCCGGGATGGGGGGGCGTCAAACCGGCAGGTGACACTTGTTCCGGCATAGGGGCGTTCCAAGGTCGGCCGCTCGGCCCCTATAATGGGCCGGCTTGAGGGATGGAGGGACCGCCCGGATGTCGCGACCGATGACCGAACTCGAACTCGATCAGACCCTGAGCGAACGGTTCGCGCTGGAGCGATTCCGCGCCGGACAGCGAGAGGTCATCGAATCGGTGCTAGCGGGGCGCGACGTCCTCTGCGTGATGCCGACCGGCGGCGGCAAGAGCCTCTGCTACCAGTTGCCGGCCATCCTTCTGCCCGGGGTCACGCTGGTCGTCAGCCCGCTGATCGCCTTGATGAAGGACCAGGTCGACGCCCTGCTCAGGCGTGGCCTGCGTGCCACCCTGATCAACAGCACGCTCGAACTCGAGGAGCAGCGGACCCGGCTGCTGGACATCGAGCGAGGCCAGTACGACCTCGTCTATGTAGCGCCCGAACGGTTCCGCAGCGGCCGGTTCGTCGAGGCGATGGCCCGGATCAAGCCGGCCTTGCTGGCCGTCGACGAGGCGCACTGCATCAGCGAGTGGGGGCACGACTTCCGCCCCGACTATGCCAAGATCGGCCAGGCCCGCAAGGCGATGGGCATGCCGCCGGCGATCGCCCTGACCGCCACCGCCACCGATCTGGTGCGCCGGGACATTGCCGATCAGCTCAACCTGCACGACCCCGCGATCTTCGTCACCGGGTTCGACCGGCCAAATCTGGCTTACTCCGTGATCGAAGCCGCGAAGGACGCAAATAAGCTCGATGCCCTGGCGGAGGTGCTCGACCAGAACCCCGGCCCCGCCATCATCTATGCATCCAGCCGCAAGCGATGCGAGATGATCGGCGACTATCTGCGGCGGTCTAGGCGACGCGAGGTGGTTGTCTATCACGCCGGGCTGGGACGCGAAGAGCGTTCCGAGGCGCAAGACTTGTTCATGTCGGGCCGTGCCGAGGTCGTGGTGGCGACCAACGCATTCGGCATGGGCGTGGACAAGGCTGATGTCCGCTCGGTGGTCCACTTCAACATCCCCGGCACCCTGGAAGCCTACTACCAGGAGGCGGGACGAGCCGGCCGCGACGGCCTGCCCTCGGCGTGCGCCTTGATCTATGCCCCCGGCGACCGTTTCCTCCAGGAAATGTTCATCGAGAACGAATATCCGCCGAGAGATGCCGTCTTCCGCACGTACGAGTCGATGCGTCGGATGGATGCCGACCCGATCGAGCTGACCCACGCCGAGATCAAGGACGTGGTGGGGCTGGACCTGAACGAGAGCGCCATCGGCACCGTCCTGAAGATCCTCGAAGGGGCCGGCGCGGTCGAGCGGCTGCGTCCCCGCGAGAACATGGCGATCATCCGGTTCAACGTCGAGGACGACGAGCCGAGCCTCGTCGGGCGCCTCGGCCCGCAGGCCCACACCCAGCGCATCGTGCTGCTGGGCCTGGAAGGGCTAGTCAATCGCCGGTTCAACGAGCAGGTTTACTTCAATCCCGACGAGCTTGCCGGCGCGTTGGGCCTCGACCGGGTCGCCCTCACCCGCGCGATTAGGAATCTGGTTGCCGAGCTGCCCATCGACTACGTCCCGCCGTTCCGGGGCAACGCCACGAGGATCGTGGACCGCGAACGGCCGACACGTGACCTGACCGTCGACTTCACCGAGCTGGATCGCCGCAAGCGGCTGGAGTACGACAAGCTCGACCGGATGATCGGCTACGCGACCGGGCGAGACTGCCGTCGGGCCTATATCCTCGGCTACTTCGGCGACGCAATGGCGGATCGGTGCGGCCATTGCGACAACTGCGGCGACGACGGTTACAGTCGCCCCGACGAGCTCGCGGGGGCCGAAATCGATACCGAAGCGGGCAGGGATGTGCTCCTGAAGACCCTTTCAGGCGTCGCCCGCGCCAAGGGTCGGTTCGGCAAGACGATGGTCGCCCAGATGCTGACCGGCTCGGGCTCGGAGAAGATGGATCGCCTGGGCCTGCGCAGTCTGAGCACCTTCGGCCTCCTGTCCGCCTTCCGCCAGACCGAGGTCACGCAACTCCTGGACGCCTTGAGCTCGGCCGGGCTGGTGCATGCCCAGGAAGTCGACCGCTTCAGGCCGATTATCGACCTGACCGCGCGTGGCAAGGAGTGGCTCCGCGACCAGCAGATGCCCCTGACCCTGCCGATCCCCGCCGAACTTGCCTTGAAGATCCGCCAGGGCGGCCTGGAACGGCGTTCGGCTCGCCAACCCGAGACGCCGGCCAGGGTCAGTGAGTCGGTTGTCGATGGTGATCCTTCGTCCATCGGCGACGACGATCCGCTGAGGGCCCGGCTGAGGACGATGCGTGGCGACTGGGCGCGTGAGTCCGGATATTCCGCGTACGTCGTCTTCACCAATCAAACTCTGGACGAGCTCGTCCGAAACAGGCCGACCACTCCCGCGGCGATCGCCACCATCAAAGGCCTGGGCCCTGCGAGACTCGAGCGATACGGACAGGCACTTCTCGAAGCGATCAAGGAATACTGCGGGCCGGGGGCAGAACCCGTCAGCCCCGCCCCTCGGTCGATCGAATCGACCCCGACACCACGGGCAAGCAAGCCCGAGCCGGTTTCTGCCCCCGCGGCCCCTCGACCGGCAACGGCCGTCGTGAGTCCGACGGTCACGGGACGGCCGGTCGTCGAGACGACGCCTCCCGCTCCGTCGCCGACGTCCTACGTGCCGACGGAGGAGTGGACGTGGCGGCTGCTGGATCGTGGATTCACGCTCGACGAGGCGGCGGCGATTCGCGGCCTGGAGCACTCGGCAGTCGTTCGGCACGCGACCTGGGTCGCCAGGCAAGGGAAGCCGGTGCCGCTGGCCGCGTTCCTGGATGACGAGGCTCAGGCCCGGTTCCGGGCCTGGCATCTCGAAAAGGGGGAGACGCCCCCGGACGATGGGCTCGGCCTTCCCGGGGGTCTCTGGACGCTCTATCTCACCTGCTGCGCGGGGAAGCCCGCGGAATGATCGAGGTCAGTCCCAGAGCTCACCTTCGTCGCCCAGCCGCCTGGGGGTGGGCTCGCGTTCGGGCGTGAGTCGAGACTTCAAGATCGAGGAAGCCAGGGCGAGATCCGCCTGGGTCGTGATCTTCAGGTTCTGGGCGTCGCCGACGACGATCTGACAGGCGTGGCCTGTGGCCTCGACAAGTTGCGCATCGTCGGTGACGACGACGTGGGACGGCAGTTGAGGACGCATGGCGTGGGCCTGAAGGAGCAGATCCTTGCGAAACGCCTGCGGGGTCTGGACCGCGTAGAGGCCCGCCCTGGAGACGGTCTCGACGGTGCGGAGCTGGTCGTCCACTCGCTTGAGGGTATCGGCGACGGCAACCCCGGGAAGTGCCGCACCGTGCCTGACCGCGGCGGCGAAGACGGCATCGATGATCGCCGGCGTGACGCATGGTCGAGCCGCGTCGTGGATGGCGACGTGGTCGCAGTCATCGCGGATGGCGGCGAGGCCCTTCGCGACGGAATCGAATCGCTCCGCGCCCCCCTCGACGACCTGGATGTCGAGGAACGCGACGCTGGGCCGATAGCGACGTTCGAAGAGCTCGCGGTCCTCGGGCGAGATGACGACGATCCACTGGACGACGTCGTCGCGCTTGAGGAAAGGATCGATGGCCCGCAGCCAGACGGCCCGACCGTCGAGGGGGACGTAAGGCTTCTTGTCGTCGAGCACGGAGCCAAATCGGGTGGAACGGCCTGCGGCGGGCAGGATGAGTGCGAAACGAGGCATCGCGCGATGATCTCCGCGGGGCGAAATCGAGGCCGCACGGCGGCCGCCCGACCTTCCCATGCTACCAGAACCGATGCCGATCGCCCCGTCTGGCGTGGCGTCGAAGTTTAGTCGTTGATTCAACAGGACGTGCGAACGCCTTCATCGGTGAAAATTCCCGGATTTCGCTTGAGGCGAAGGGCCTCCGGGCCCATTCTTGAATGAGTGGGTCGCGACCGGCGGCGTGCGGGATACGCCGGCAAGACGGAGCAGCGCGGCGGGGTTCGGGGGGGCGAAGATGGACTGCGATGCTCCGCAATGCGCGGCATTGTTGCTCGACTGGATCAAGGCCCGGATCGCGGGCGGGTCGGCGGATGCGGCCGGTGCCGCCGAGGTACCGATGCCCGCGACGACGGCGCCGAAGCAGGGAATCCTCTGGAGGTCGGCCCCCTATCAGGACGAGGCGCCGGCGATCTTCACGGAGGCCGAGCTGGATGGCACGCTTGAACATTTGCGTTATGCAGTATTCCGTAGATATCAGAATCAGCTCACGCGGGCCGAGCGGGCCAGGCTGGACAACACGATCCAGAATGCCCTCTACAAGGTCGAGCGCTACGCCGAGCGTCTGGAGACTGCCGAAGGGCGGACGAAGGTCCTTTCAGAGTACGAGCACCTGCGGGACGAGGTACGCGAGGGGCGGGAGCGCGGGGAGCGATTGCGGATGCAGGCGAAGCGTGCCGACTTGAAGATCAGCCAGCTCGGCAGCCTGAGCCCCGAGGGCTTCGAGGAGTTCGTCGCCGAGGTCTTCGAGTCGCTCGGCTACGCCGTCGAACGCGTGGGCGGAAGCGGCGATGAGGGGGCCGACCTGAGGATCGGCCGTGACGGACTGCGTGCGGTCGTCCAGTGCAAGTACTACAGCCGTGGCGTGATCGGCTCGCCCGAGCTCCAGAAGTTCCTCGGCACGGTCCATCACACCCGCAGTCATAAGGGGTTCTTCGTGACCACTCGCACGTTCACCCTGGCCGCCGAGAAATTCGCCGCGGAGCACCCGATCGAGCTGATCGACGGGCCCAGGCTGATCGAGCTGGTGCAGGATGCCATGGGGCCGGGTTCGCGCAAGGAACCAGAGCCCGTCTGGTTCTAACTCCGGGCACTCGCGCCAGACCGGCGCGAGATTCGCACTCTTCTCCCCCCGCAGCGCGAGGACCGGGCCGGAGACCTCTGCCGGATCACGGTCATCGTCGCGGGCGGGATCTTCACGTCTCCGGGATAATCACGGGCCGAATCGTTGCGGCCAGTCGCCTCCCGGCCGAATCACTTGACCGGTGTGCACACGCGGCGTAGTTTGTCGGTCTCGGCAAGGACCACGCCGTCACATCATCGCGCACACCGGCCAAGGAGGGACCCGATGGCTACTTGCAAGAAGATCTCACCTCCCCTGAAGTCGTTCGACTTGCCCCCCGAGTTCGAAGGCCTCGAGGGACTGCTCGAGGCCGACCTGAAAGCCATGGTCGGGGCGCTCACGCAACGCGCCCACGAGCGTCTGTATCTGACCAGGCGCGAATACAAGCAATTGCAAGCCAGCATCTGGGATCGCGTGACGGCCGCCGTCAATGATTCCTTGAAGCCCCTGTCGGCCGAGACTCGATGACGATGGACTCTTTCGCCGAGTTCGCGACCCACCCGACCTGACGCGACGAATTCCGCGTCGGCCAGGTCTTGCCCGACGAAGAGAGTCGGGATTGGGGCGTCGCCCCCACAGATGATGCGATCCGAATCGACGACGAAGGAATTCCGACCATGGCGCGGCTACTCCTCGGGGTGACGGGCTCGGTGGCCGCGACGCGCACTCCTGCGCTCTACGGGGCCCTCCGCCAGCTCGGTCACCGCGTGCGCGTGGTGGCGACCGAACCCGCGTTCCACTTCTTCGACCCCGCCGAGCTGGGCGAGGGGGACGAGGGAGGCCCGGTCTTCCGCGACTCGGATGAGTGGCCCGCTTCGCCCTATGCTCGGGGCGATGCGGTGCCCCATATCGACTTCCGAGACTGGGCCGAGGTGCTCGTCGTGGCGCCACTGGATGCCAATACCTTGGGCAAGTTTGCCCAGGGACTGGCCGACAACTTCCTGACCTGCGTCTTCCGCGCCTGGAATTTTGAACGTCCCGTGCTGCTCGCGCCGGCGATGAACACGCTGATGTGGCGGAACCCCGTCACGCTCAGGCATCTGAGGATGTTGCTGGAAGACCACGGCGACGGATCGCCCCTGCCCCCGTTCTCGCTCGACGAGGCCGACGAGATCTTCGCGAGGCACGCCCCCGGGATGGTTCTCATCCCGCCAATCTCCAAGCGGCTGGCTTGCGGCGATTTCGGGGTTGGTGCGATGGCCGAGGTCGCCACCCTCGCGGAAGTCGTCCGGGCCACGCTCGGCGATGTCACCCCCTGAGTCTCGCGTCTCAAGTCGAACGACCGACCTTGACCTGTTACATTGGGCGACTGTTGCCGCGACGGGCCGCGATTGGCCCGCGTCGGCCCGGGCAATGTCGGGGGCCGCTATGGTGGTTTTGGTCGCTCTTGTCCTGGGCCTCGTCGTTCTCGTCCCTGCCCTGATCCTGCTCGCGGCAATAAGCATCCACCTCCGGCTCAGCCTGCCCAGGCTCGACGGTTCGGTCACCGTCATCGGATTGGGGCGTCCCCTGACGATCGAACGAGACGCCATGGGCGTCCCCACCATCCGGGCCGAGTCGGCGATGGACGCGGCCTATGGCCTCGGGTTCGTCCACGGGCAGGATCGCCTCTTCCAGATGGAGGCGCTTCGTCGCTACGCCTCGGGCCGCCTTTCCGAGCTGTTCGGCCCCGGCGAGGAGGGCCAGCTGATCGACCTGGATCGCCGGGTGCGCACGCTCGGATTGCATGGCGTGGCGACCCGCGCTGTGAGTGCCCTGCCCGAATCCCAGCGGGAACGACTTAGGAATTATGTCGACGGGGTGAATGCCGGCGTGGCCTCTCTGAGTGCCTATCCATTCGAGTTCGGCCTGCTGAGATCGAAGCCCGAGGCCTGGAAATCCGAGGACTCATTGCTTGTCGTGCTGGCCCTGTACCTCGACTTGCAGGGCGACAATCCGCCGTTGGAGTCCGCCGTGGGGCTGGTGCACGACCTGCTCCCCAGAGGGTTGGCCGAGTTCCTCACGCCCGAGGAGAACCCCGACTGGGACGCTCCGCTCTATGGAGCATCGTCCCCGGTCCCGCCGGTGCCCGGTCCCGAGGTCTTCGACCTCAGGGACCGTCCGGAGCCATCGCGAGACTTGATCTCGCCGAACCACATCGAACGCCTGGTCGCGGGCAGCAATGCCTGGGCGGTCGCCGGCTCACGTTCCGAGCATGGCGGCGCGATCGTTGCCAATGATATGCACCTCTTCCTGCGCGTTCCCAATACCTGGTATCGCGCCAGGATTGAGTGGGGCGACGCTCAGCAAGAAGACGGTCCACGATCGGCGGTCGGCGTCTCGATCCCGGGAGGACCGGGGATCGTCGTCGGCAGCAACGGGGATGTCGCCTGGGGGTTCACGAACACGCAGGGAGACTGGTGCGATCTGGTCGAGCTGGAGGTGGACCCGGGCGATCCGAGTCGATATCGGACGCCCGAAGGCTGGGCGGAGTTCGATCGGTCGGAGGAAATCGTCCGCGTGAAAGGAGGGGCCGACCTCCCTCTGGTCGTCGAGCGGACGATCTGGGGACCTGTCTTCGATGTCGACCACCTGGGCCGGAAGCGGGTCATGCGCTGGACGGCCTTCGACCCGGAGGGGGTCCACCTGGGGATCATGGAACTGGCCGAGACCAGGACCCTTGGCGATTTGCTCGACCGGGCCAACCTGGGCGGCGTGCCGCACCTGAACTGCGTCGCGGCCGACGGGGACGGGAACGTCGGCTGGACGGTGATGGGCCGAATCCCGCGGAGAGTCGGGTTGGATGGGCGGAGGCCCACGTCCTGGGCCGACGGGACGCGGCGATGGGACGGATATTTCCCGGCCGCCGAGAACCCTCGAGTGGTCAAGCCCGCCGACGGCCTGATCTGGAATGGCAACGGCCGATCGGTGCTCGGGCCCGATCTCTCCCGGGTCGGCCACGGGCCCTATGATCGGGGTGCTCGAGGGCGTCAAATCCGCGATTCGCTCCTGGTGTTGGAACGGGCGACCGAGCAGGACATGCTGAATCTTCAGCGCGACGACCGAGCCCTGTTCCTCGGGCGCTGGCGGACCTTGATGGTCGAGACCCTGAATGAGCCCGCGCTCTCCGAAGATCCGCGGCGATCCGGGCCGGCGAGGTTGGTCGAGGCCTGGGACGGCCGGGCGACGGCGGACTCCGAGGGTTACGGCCTGGTCCGCGAGTTCAGGCTCCGGGTGGTTCGAGACTCGCTCTCTCCCCTTCTTGCCGCGTGCAGGGACGCCGATCCTGGCTTCAGACTCACGAGACTGGGAACGCTCGAAGGCCCGGCCTGGTCGCTGGTGACCGAACGACCGCCACATCTGCTGGACCCGCGTTTCCCATCCTGGGACCACTTTCTCCTGTCCATCCTCGACGAGATGATCGGAGGGGCTGCCGACGGTCGAGCGCAAGGTCGGACCTGGGGGGAGATGAATACGCTGGCGATCGGGCACCCGCTTGCCGCGGCGATCCCGCTGATTGGCCGGTTCCTGAACATGCCGGCCGTGGCGATGGGAGGGGCCTGGACCGACATGCCGTTCATCCAGGGGCCCGATTACGGCGCCTCGGAGCGAATGGTGGTCTCGCCGGGTCGCGAGGACGAGGGGATCTTCCATATGCCCTGCGGGCAGAGCGGGCACCCTTTCTCGCCCTTCTACCGCGCCGGGCACGACGACTGGGTCCGCGGACTGCCGTCTCCGCTGCTGCCCGGGCCGGCCGAGCACACACTCCGGCTGATTCCGGATCCGGCGTCAGGGCCGACCTCATGACATGCGGCTTACGCCCATGACGACCCAGCCCGAATCCTTCAGGACCTCGGGCGTCTCCAGTGAGCCGGGAGCGTCAATCTCGAAGACCTGAGCGACGCGACCGCAACCTTCGCGGTGGTCGTCGTCGCGGGCGTTTCCAGCAGGTCCACGCGATTCCCGAGGAGGGTGTTGCGCGCCCCGGGTTGGGTCCCCCCGACGGTGTTCACCCCGGCGCCCGCGAGGAACAGGCCAACATCATTGCCGATCGGTCGTGTGCCCGACACGTCTCCGCCGATGTTGTTGCCCTGAATGCTATTGCCAGCCGAACCGAGGCCAGCAAGCTCCACCCCGACGGCTGCGTTCCCGGAGACCACGTTGCCTGAGCCCGTCGAGCGGCCACCCAGGCGATTTCCACCGGCGTTATTCAGGAACAGGCCGAAACGATTGGCCAGAGCAAAACGGCCCGTCGCGTCCAGGCCGACCCAGTTCCCCTCGATAACGTTGCCCGAAGCACCCGGGCCGAAAAGTTGGATCCCGGTCGAAAGGTTCCCCGAGACGAGATTCATCGACCCGGCCGCAGTGCCGCCGATCTGGTTGCGAGGCGAACCGTTCAGGAAGATGCCATCGGAGCCGTTGCCAAGGGACCTCGAACCGTCAAAGGTCGTCCCGATCCGATTGCCGACGATGGTCGTGCCAAACGTCCCCAGGCCGGCAAGCTCCAGGCCAATCTGGCCATTGCCCGAGATCAGGTTGCCCGAGCTCGAGGTGAGCCCTCCGATCGTGTTCCCGGGCGCATTGTCCGCCAGGATTCCGATGTCTCCGTTTCCCCGCGCGAGCGTCCCCGTGGAGTCCGTCCCGACCAAGTTCCCCGAGACGACGTTTGATGTGGAACTCGCCCCCACCAGTGACAGGCCGACCGATTCATTGCCCGAGATCAGGTTGCGCATGCCAAACCCCGGACCGCCGATGACGTTGCCCCCGGAGTTGGACACGATGATGCCGTAGGTGCCGTTGGCCAGAATCGCCTGGCCGGTCGCGTCCAGCCCGATCGTGTTCCCCAACACCCTGTTGCCTCCTGATCCCAGAAGAATCTGGATCCCAGCGTCCCGATTGCCAGAGACCAGGTTGACATCGGTCGAGTTGGGGCCGCCGATGGTGTTGCGCGAGGCCCCCGACAGCGCGATCCCCACGGCATTGGCGACGGCAATGGTACCCGCCGGATTCGTCCCGATATGGTTGCGGATAATCCAATTGCCCGTAGATCCCGCCCCCCGCAAGGCGATGCCGATGCCAGCGTTGCCCGAAACCACGTTACCCGGCGCGGTCGTCGGCGACCCGATCGTGTTGTCAGGCGCGTCGACCAGGGAGATGCCGTCGCCGCCGTTGCCGAGCCCAGCGCCGTTGATATCCAGGCCGACGAAATTGCTCGCCACGAGATTGGTGTTGGATCCCTGGCCTTCCAGAACGAGCCCATCGCCGGTGTTGCCCGAGATCAGGTTGCCGGTCCCCGGTGCCAGGCCACCGATCGTGTTGGCGGGCGCATTCCTGAGGCGGATGCCGGCGACGGCATTGCCCTGCCCGATGATGCCGACCGCATCAACACCGATGTGGTTGCCCGAGATCAGGTTGGCCGATGTGCCGGCCCCTTCCAGAATGATTCCGTCGCCGGCGTTGCTCGTCAGGGTGTTGCTGGCATTCGGAGTATCGCCGCCGATCTGGGTGCCGGTGGCACCATGCAGGGCGATGCCGAAGCCGTTCTGCCCGATGAGATTCTGCTGGATGAGGGTCGAGGTCGATCCGCCGAAAGCCTCGATCCCGCCGATCCGATTCTGGGTAACTCGATTGCCCAGGCCCTGCCCCGTCCCGCCAATGGTCGTGCCGGCCACGCCAGCCAGGACAATACCGACGGAGTTTCCCAGCGGGACGCCGGACGAGGTCGTCGAGCCGATGTCGTTGCCGACAATCGAGGTGCCCGCGACCGCGCCACGGGTCGCCGCGACAAGGATTCCGGGCCCGAGATTCGCGGCGATGAGATTCCGCAGCGATGCCGGTCCGCTCCCGATCGTCACCGAACTCGCCCCGTCGATGCGGATCCCCGCTCCGAGATTTCCAAGCCCGATCGAACCCGTTCGATCGGTGCCAATCTGGCTCGAGGCAACGCTCGATCCCGAGGAGCCGACGCCGAAAATCGAGATCCCATCGCCGCCGTTCCCTGAAATCAGGTTGCCAACCCCACCCGAGGCCAGACCACCGAGCGCCAATGCGGAATCCTCCAGGCTCAGGCCCGAGAGGGCATTGCCGATCGCGGTGTTGCCATTGAGGTTCGTGCCGATAAGGTTGGCCTCGATCCGAGTCCCGGCGCTTGTCAAGACTCGCACACCACGGCCGTTATTGCCCGAGATGACGTTGCTGGAATTCGCGAGCTGGCCGCCGATGACATTCCCGTCGGACTGGCGGATCAGGACGCCGTCGCCGCTGTTGCCCAGGCCCGTCTGGCCTGAGAGGTCGAGGCCGATGTAGCAGCCCTCGACCTGATCCTGCCCGGCTCCTTCAATCCGGATGCCCGCGCCGGCGAAGCGGTTAATCACCAACCCCCGGACCAGAGTATTGCCCGCGACGAGCACGAGCCCGTCACCGCCAACGGTCGGGCTCGCGGGGGTGATTTCGACGATGGGCGAACGGACGTACCCGGGTTGCGTCGCGGCGTCGAGCGCAGCTGGATCAGTCAGGGCTGGCAAGGGCGACTTGACCGGAATCGTGAACGGCCCCGGGCCCGGGATCTTGAAGTCGATCGTGTCGCGGCCGGGGTGGATGTTCGAGTTGAGAATCGCCTGCCGGAGAGAGCCCCGGCCCGAGTCGTTGGTGTTGATGACGGTGAAGGAAAGGTCGTCGATGAGTGTCCCGACCGAGAATTCCGAGGTGCTGCCATCCTCGGCGGTGGCCGTGGCGCCAAAGTACGCGCCGATTGCGACGCCCGGGGAAGTTCCCGCGGGGAAGTATGCGGCGATCGGGGCATTTCCCGCGGCGTCGGTCGTGACCGTGGACTGAGCCAGCAAGGTCCTGCCATCGGCGCGATCGCCGGCTGTTAATGTCGCGGAGACATAGAACTGGATCCGGTAAGTGCTGTTCGGGCGACTCCCAAGGGTGCCGCCCACGTCCAGTCCGCCGGCCGAGTCGAGGGTGGCGTGGTCGAAAACCGGGTGGTTCTGAAGGTCATTAGGTCCGCCCGGGGGGTTGCCCGGGACGTTCTGCGTCGGCCCCACCGGCCCGAGGTCGATGGCCAGCCCGGCGTTGAAGAAGATCGAGTTTCCGAGGACCGAATTGCCGATGCCGGCCGCCGCGCCCCAAACGCCCGCGCCCGCGATCAGGACACCCGGTCCGCTGTTGGCAGCGACAAGGTTCGGGAAGAAGCCCCCTTCACCGTCTCCATAGCCAATCTGCGTCTGGCTCGCACCGCCGGCCACGACGATGCCAGCCGCTCCGTTGCCCAGGGCAACCAGGCTCGTCGAACCGACCCCGACGCGGTTGTTCCCCACTCGCAAGCCGGAGGAACCTCCTCCGGTGATCAGGAGCCCGGCCAGCTCGTTGGAAGAGATTGTATTGCCGTAACCGAGGACCGCACCGCCGATGACGACCTGGGAGTCTTGCACGATGACGCCCGAACCCGAGTTGCCCAGCGCATTCTGGCCATCGGCGGTGGTGCCGATCAAGTTGGATCGCAGGAGCGTCGTGCCCACTCCGCTCAGCAGGACGCCGAAGAGCCCGTTGCCCGAGATCAGATTCGGGCCGCGGAAATCGGACAGGTCTCCGATGATGTTTCCCGAGGGATTCGCTCCCATCAGCACGATGCCGCCCTGGGCATTGCCGATGGGCCTTGTGCCGTCGAAATTCGAGCCGATGAAATTGCTCAGGATCTCGTTGCCGGTTGTCCCATCGAGCAACTGGATGCCGTGCGCCGCGTTTCCCGAGATCAGGTTGCCCGAGCCGTAGCCCTCGCCCGAGGCGGGCATGCCGAAGGGCGTCCTGCTACCGATCTGGTTCTGGACGACGTCAACTCCCGAGAGGGCCACGCCGGCCTGGGCATTGGGGATCGCGGCCTGGCCTGCGGCGTCGGTGCCGATCCGATTGCCGACCAACGTGTTTCGATTCGATCCCGTCGTGAGCACGACCCCGTGCACGCCGTTTCCCGAGATGAGGTTGCCCTGGCCAACTCCATCTCCGCCGATGGCGACCAGATTCGCCCCACCTGCCAGCGTAACTCCCGACTGGGCGTTGGAAAGTGCGGACAGGCCCAACGCGTCGGTGCCGATTCGATTGCCGTAAATTCCCGTTCCCGCGCTATCAATGCCGACGACCAGGATGCCCGAACCGCCGTTGCCCGAGATCAGATTGCCGCCGAACCCGCCCGCACCGCCGATGATCGCTCCCCGGCTATCGACCAGCGAGATTCCATCGCTGCTGTTGCCTCGGACGTCGGCCCCGATCCTGTTCCCCGCGATCAAGGTCGAAGGCGACCTGACCACGCTGATGCCGCTGCCGGGAATCACGCCGACGCCGTTGGCCGAGATGACGTTGCCCTGGCCAATCTGTTCGCCACCGAGGACCACGCCCGACGAATCTTCGACTCCGATGCCGCCGCCATAGTTCGAGAGGGCGTTTGTGGCGGTGACATCGATGCCGATCAGATTTCCCTGGACCGTGGTGCCGGTGGCATTGACAACGTGCAAGCCCCGCGCGGAATTGCGACTCAGGACCAGGCCAACCGTGCTGTCCTCGGACTGGGCGGTCGAAAAGTCAGGCCTGCCGTCGCCGTCAAGGTCGGCGATCGAGACGCCGAGCGGCCCCGGTCCCACGGGAATCCGCAGGGTCGGAATGAGACTGGTCGGACCATGCTGAAAGAGGAGCAATGAACTCGAATTAATTTCCGAGTCCGCGACAACCAGATCGGTGAGACCATCCCCGTTGAAGTCTCCGGTGGCCATGGCCGACGGGAAGGCCCCGGCTGGCATCGGGCTGGACTCCGAGAAACTTCCGTTCCCCAGGTTATTGAGGATCGTCACCGTCGAATTGAATTTGTCAGAGACCGCGAGATCGAAAACCCCGGCCGTCACGAACTCGCCTGAGACGATCCTTGAGGGAGTATGGGTCAGGCTCGTCGTGGAATCGACCGAGAATCCGCCTAGGCCGTCGTTCTTCAAGACGGTGAGAGTACTGGGCTCTTCGTTCACCCCCGCGATGTCATCGACGCTGGAGCCGAAGAGGCGTCCCGTCGTGATCGAGGTGAGGAACCGGTCGGTCGGCGTGGTGGCCCCCTGCGAGAAGAGTCCATCGCCAAGACCCAGGAAGACGGCGATTCCGGGAGGAACGCTGTCCGATGAGGAGACGGCGACCGCGAGATCGGGAAGGCTGTCGCCATTGAAATTGCCCACGACCAAGGGGCTCGGGGAGCCATCGAGGTCGATCGGAGTCAGGGCCGAGAACGTGCCGTCGGCCTGGCACAGGAAGACCTGGATCTGCCGCGAATTATTGGATGAGACGGCCAGATCATTCAAGCCGTCCGCATTGAAGTCGCCCGAAACGATCCCGTCGGGTGAGTTCGAGCCGAGCGTCTGAATCCGCTGAAAATTCACGCCGTCGATCGATCTGTCCACCGTGATCGATCCGCTGATGGCTGAGGTGGCGACGAATGAGCCCAGCGACCGGTCGGTTCCCGTCTGATAAGCGGACGCAACAACCGCGACTGAGCCGATTGCGGCCGGGAGGGACCTCGACGGCTGGTATGACCCGCCGTTGCCGGAGAGGATGTTCCGCTCGGACAACCCAGGGCCACCGATCTGGTCGCCGGTACCCCCCTGAATCAACACGCCATCACCCGCGTTGGGGACGGCGACGGTCCCCGTGGCGTCTGTGCCGACGTAGCTTCCCAGGATCCGATTGCTACCGCCCGAAAGCAGAATCCCCTCGCCATCGAACCCACCAATGGCCAGGCCCAGGACCGAGCTATTACCCCCACGCAGCACCAGGCCGGCCCCGCGGAACGCCGCGTTTCCCTGGTCAAATTGCGGCCTCAACTCGACCACGGGGCGGAGGATCTGGCTGTAGCCGAGCTGGGTCGTCGCGTCGATGGAGATCGGGACGGTCATCACCGGCAGGGGCGAGTTGACCACGAGTGTCTCGATCACCGGAGACTGCGTGGGGATGCGGAACTCGATCGTGCTGGCCTGGCCCGACATGTTGGCCAGATCCATCGCGTCTCGTAACGAAGACTCGCCGGCGTCGTTCGTGTTCAACACAATGAAGGTGGCCAGCAGGCGTCGCCGTTCGAGGGAGTCGAACACGGGGCGATGGGCCGCGTTGCGGGTCGACATCGTCCCAACCACGGCACGTGAATCGGGCAGTCGGCGCCGCATCGTCAGCGTCCTCGCGGGGTTGCCGTCTCAAAAGGGAAACCTGGTCGGTCCAATGCGGCTTTCCGAACTTCATCGGCCCGACGATCTTTCAACTCAACCCATTCTTTGCATCAAACCCAGATTCTCAGTTGGAGCTCGAAAATCCACCTGAGAACTCGGGAATTCGGAAGAGTCGGGGGTGTCATCGCGCTTTGGACGGATGGCCAGTACAAGCCCCGCGATGCGGAGCTTGACACCCTTTCCTGGGTGCACTCATAATTCGTTGGTGAGCGGCTCACGGCGGCGTGAGACATTGGACGGGTTCTGCCCGCGATGGTCCCGCCCCGCCGGTCTCGATCGAACCGTCCCCTCCGAGAGTCAACGATGATCTCCACCTCCGCGGCGCGATCGGTCCACACCTCGGTACGCGAGCAACTCGAAGAGATCCTCGCCGAGCGGCTGATGATCCTCGATGGCGCCATGGGGACGATGATCCAGACGTACAACCTCGTCGAGGAAGACTTTCGAGCCGAGATCTTCAAGGATCATCCCAAGCCGTTGCAGGGTTGCAACGACCTGCTGGTGATGACCCGGCCCGACGTGATCGCGGCGATCCATCGGGCTTACCTCGACGCCGGCGCCGACATCATCGAGACGAACACGTTCGTCGCCAACCGGCTAACGATGGCCAATTACGGCCTGGAAGACCGCTGCGTCGAGATTAATCGGGTGGCCGCCGAGCTAGCGAAGTCAGTGACCGAAGAGGTCACGCGGCTAACCCCGGACAAGCCCCGGTTCGTCGCCGGCTCCATCGGCCCGACCGACAAGTCGGCCTCGGTCGCCGTGAATGTCGAGGACCCTTCCTACCGCAACGTCACGTTCGACGAGCTGGTCGAGGCCTACACCGAGCAGATCCACGGCCTGGTTCAGGGTGGGGTCGACATCCTCTTCCCCGAGACGAGCTTCGACACCCTGAACATGAAGGCGTGCCTCTACGCCATCGACAAGTACTTCGTCGACAACAACATCACGCTGCCGGTGATGATCTCGGGCACGATCATCGACAAGGCGGGCCGGACGCTCTCGGGCCAGACCATCGAGGCGTTCTGGCACTCGGTCTCGCACTTCGACATGCTCTCGGTCGGCATCAATTGCGCGCTTGGCGCGTCGGAGATGAGGCCCAACATCGAGAGCCTGGCCGAGGTGGCCACGACGTTCATCAGCAGCCACCCCAACGCGGGCATGCCCGACGGCTTCGGCAACTTCGACAGCACCCCCGCCGAGATGGCCAAGGTCGTCTCGGAGTTCGCCCGCAACGGCTGGCTGAACATCGTCGGCGGCTGCTGCGGGACCAACCCCGACTACATCCGCGCCATCACCGAGGCCGTCAAGGACATCAAGCCCAGGCCCAGGCTCAAGCACAAGGGGCTGTCCAGCTACAGCGGGATGGAGCCGCTGACGATCCGCCCCGAGACCAACTTCCTCATGATCGGCGAGCGGACGAACATCAGCGGTTCGCGCAAGTTCGCCAGGCTCATCCGCGACGGCCACTTCGACGAGGCCCTATCGATCGCCCGCGACCAGGTCGAGGGGGGGGCCAATATCCTCGACGTGAACATGGATGAAGGGCTCATCGACGGGCCCAAGGCCATGACCAGGTTCCTCAACTTGGTCGCCGCTGACCCCAACATCGCCCGCATCCCGATCATGATCGACAGCTCGAACTTCGCGGTCATCGAGGCGGGCCTGAAGTGCGTGCAGGGCAAGGCAATCGTCAACTCGATCAGCCTGAAGGAAGGCGAGGCCAAGTTCCTCGAGCAGGCCCGCACGGTCAGGCGGTATGGCGCCGCGGTCGTGGTCATGGCCTTCGACGAGGAGGGGCAGGCCGTCGAGGCCGACCGCAAACTGGAAATTTGCGACCGGGCGCACCGGCTGCTCACCGAGCAGGTCGGCTTCAACTCCAGCGACATCATCTTCGACAGCAACATCCTCACCGTCGGCACGGGCATGGAGGAGCACTCCAACTATGCCGTCGAGTTCATCGAGGCCATCGGCCAGCTCAAGCTGAAGTTCCCCGACGCCAAGACCTCGGGCGGCGTCTCCAACGTCTCGTTCGCCTTCCGGGGGAACGAGGTCGTCCGGGAGGCGATGAACGCGGCGTTCCTCTACCACGCGATCAAGGCCGGCCTGGACATGGGAATCGTCAACGCCGGCCAGCTCGCCGTGTATGACGACATCCCCAAGGATCTGCTCGAATGCGTCGAGGACGTCCTGCTCAATCGCAGGCCCGACGCCACCGACCGCCTGACCGAATTCTCCGAGACCGTCAAGAAGAAGGGGAAGAAGGAAGAAGTCGCGCACCTCTGGCGCGACGCCACGGTGCAGGAGCGGCTCAAGCACGCGATCGTGCACGGCCTGACCGACTACATTGACGTGGACACCGAGGAAGCACGCCACCACTACGAGCGCCCTTTGCACGTCATCGAGGGGCCCTTGATGGACGGGATGAGCGTCGTCGGCGACCTCTTCGGTTCCGGCAAGATGTTCCTGCCGCAGGTGGTCAAGAGCGCCCGAGTGATGAAGAAGGCCGTCGCCTACCTGATGCCCTTCATGGAAGAAGAGAAGGCCAAGGCCGGCGGCGAGAAACTCAGCGGTCGCCAGTCGCGCGGCAAGGTCTTGATGGCCACGGTGAAAGGGGACGTCCACGACATCGGCAAGAACATCGTCGGCGTCGTCCTGGGCTGTAACGACTACGAGATCATCGACCTGGGCGTCATGTGCTCCTGCCAGAAGATCCTGGAGACCGCCCGCGCCGAGAACGTGGACATGATCGGCCTGTCCGGCCTGATCACCCCCTCGCTCGACGAGATGTCGCACGTCGCCCGCGAGATGCAGCGCGAAGGGTTCAAGATCCCACTGCTCATCGGCGGAGCGACCACCAGCGCCAAGCACACCGCGGTGAAGATCGCGCCGGGGTACGACTTCGAGGTCCTCTACGTCAAGGACGCGTCGCGCAGCGTGGGCGTGGTCGATCGCCTGACTCGGCCCGAATCGAGGCAGGACCTGGCCGTCGAGAACCGGGCCATGCAAGAACGCGAGCGCGAGTCGTTCGCCAAGCGTCGGCAGCGAAAGCTCGTCTCCTACCCCGACGCCGTCGCCCGGCGATTCGCCATCGACTGGTCGCAGGCCCAGTTGCCCAAGCCTTCGTTCACCGGTGCCAGGATCCTCGACCAGATTTCTCTGGCCGAGATCGTCCCCTATATCGACTGGTCCCCCTTCTTCCAGTCGTGGGAGCTTTCCGGGAAGTATCCCAAGATCCTCGACGACGCGGTGGTGGGTGCCCAGGCGAAGTCCCTTTACAAGGATGCCCGAGCCCTGCTCGACACGATCATCCGCGACGGAAGCCTGACTGCGCGGGCGATCTACGGATTCTTCCCGGCCAACAGCGACGACGACGACCTGGTGATCTACCAGGACGAGAGTCGGACGGCAGAGAGGGCCCGGTTCCCGATGCTCAGGCAGCAGTGGGAACGCGAAGGCCAGACGAGCTTCCGCAGCCTGGCCGACTACATCGCCCCCGCCTCCTCCGGCCTGCACGACTATCTCGGCTGCTTCGCCGTCAGCTCGGGCTTCGGCGCCGACGAGCTGTCCGCCCACTTCGAGCGCGATCACGACGACTACAACTCGATCATGACAAAGGCCCTGGCCGACCGACTGGCCGAGGCCCTGGCCGAGATGCTGCACCAGAGGGCACGCGTCGAATGGGGTTTCGGATCCAATGAGGACTTGAGCGCCGAGGATCTGATCGAGGAGAAATACCGAGGGATCAGGCCCGCGCCCGGCTACCCCGCCTGCCCCGACCACACCGAGAAGCGGACGCTCTGGTCGCTGCTCGACGTCGAGAAGGCCACCGGCATCGTGCTCACCGAAGGCCTGTCGATGCACCCGGCTTCGTCGGTCAGCGGCTTTTACTTCGGCCACCCCGAGGCCCGCTACTTCGCCGTCGACCTGATCACCCGCGAGCAGGTCGACAGCTACGCCGCCCGCAAGCACATGACGCGGGCCGAGGCCGAACGCTGGCTCGCCCCGAACCTGTCCTACGACCCCTCGTAACTCCGGGACGCGGACGGCCCGGCGAGGTCTCTCTCGACGGGCCGCCGAGGAATTCGAACGACTCGTCCACCGGGAGGCTTATTCCCGGCCGACGCCCCATTCGCACACGCTCAAGCCGACGTATCCGGAGTTGCCCGCATGCTCAACACGGCCCTGAAGGATTACATCACCTCACGCATCCTCATGGACGTGCAGATGCCGGCGCAGTACCTGGGGGGCGAGCGGAACTCCACCCGCAAGGACCACCGCGAGTGCGTCGGCACGCTCTGCATGGCCTTCCCCGATGCCTACACGCTCGGGATGAGCCACCACGGCTTGCAGGTGCTCTACAGCCTGATGAACGACGCCGGCTGGGCCTGCGAGCGGTCGTTCACCCCCATGCCCGACTTCGAAACCAAGCTGCGCGAGCACGGCCTGCCGCTCTACAGCCTGGAGACGTTCACCCCGCTGAGCAAGTTCGACGTCCTCGGCTTCTCGCTCCAGTACGAGATCTGCTACACGAACGTCCTGACGATGCTCGACCTCGGCGGCCTCCCGCTCCACGCGGTCAACCGCCTGGACGAGGACACGCTCGTCATCGCCGGCGGGCCCGGCGCCCAGAACCCCGAGTTGCTCGCCCCTTATATTGACCTCTTCGTCGTGGGCGACGGCGAGCCGAGCCTGCCGAAGGTCTGCGAGCTCTGGCTGTCGATGAAGGGGAGCGGCCTGTCCCGCGAGGACAAGCTGGCGAAGATCGTCGGTCAGGTCCCCTGGGCCTATGCTCCCAGGTTCTACGAGCCTCGATACTCCGCCGAAGGCGCCTTCGAAGGCTTCGACCGCACCAGGGATGACGTCCCCGAGACCATCCGCGCCAGCGTGATCGACGACTTCAACGCCAGCCCCCTGCCCACCAGCCCAATCATCCCGTTCGTCGAAACGGCCCACGACCGGATCGCCATCGAGATCATGCGCGGGTGCCCCTGGCAGTGCCGCTTCTGCCAGAGCACCGTCATCAAGCGCCCGCTGCGCTATCGGACCGTCGAGACGATCCTCAAGGCGGCGATGGAGAGCTACAAGAACACCGGCTACGACGAGATCAGCCTGCTCTCGCTGTCCACCAGCGACTACCCGCACTTCGAGGAGTTGGTCACGAAGATGAGCGAGGTCTTCACCCCTCTTGGCGTGAAGATCTCGCTGCCCAGCCTGCGGATCACCGAGACCCTGAAGAAGATCCCGGCACTGCTCGACGAGGGGCGCCGGGGCGGCCTGACGCTGGCCCCGGAAGTGGCCCGCGACGACATGCGCGAGCAGATCCGCAAGCCGATCGACAATCGGGACCTCTACGAGGGGGCGGCCGAGGCGTTCAAGCGAGGCTGGAAGAAGGTCAAGCTCTACTTCATGTGCGGCCTGCCCGGCGAGCGCCAGGCCGACCTCGACGGCATCATCGAGATGGCCGAGACACTCTCCAAGATCGGCAGGGAGGTCACCGGCCGCAACGCCGAGGTCCTCGCCAGTATCTCCAACTTCATCCCCAAGCCCCACACCCCCTACCAGTGGAACGGGATGCGTGAACGGGAATACTTCCGCTGGGCCCACAAATATCTCCGGTCGCGCGTCCGGATGAAGTCGGTCACTGTCAAGTGCCACGACATCGAGACCAGCATGCTCGAAGGCATCCTCACCCGCGGCGACCGCCGGGTCTCCCCCGCCCTGGAAGAGGCCTGGCGTCAGGGTGCCCGCCTCGACGCCTGGACCGAGCACTTCCAGCCGAAGATCTGGTGGAAAGCCTTCGACGACCTGGGCATCGACGTCGGCTTCTACTCCCAGCGCGACCGGCCCATCGAAGAAGTCCTCCCCTGGGACCATATCCTCGTCAAGAAGGGCCGAGACTACCTGGCCAAGGAGCAGAACCGCTCCGTCATCCAGCTCGAAGCCATGGCCGGGGCCGTCTGAGCAGGCGACCCGGCGCTCTCCAGGACGAGGAGGCATCCGATGGCGACTTCGACCGAGGAAGCGAAGGTGCCACCCCCGATCGGGGAGCCCTTGATGACCGCGGACCAGTACATGGACCTGCCCGACGACGGCCGACGCCTGGAACTGGTCCGCGGGAAGGTGGTCGAGATGAGCCCGCCGAACTTCCTTCACGGGTTTGTCTGCTCGAAGATTAACCGCATCCTCGGCAACTTTGGCCACGAGACCGGCCACGGATATGCGCTCTGCAACGATACGGCCGTCAAAACCACGGCTGGCCCCGACTCGGTACGCGGGGCCGACGTTTCTTATTTCAGCTTTGCTCGTCTTCCGATTGATGTGACGATCATCCTCCCAGAAATTCCTCCGGATCTCGTCGTCGAGCTTGTCTCGCCCGGCGATCGTCGCGGCGAAATCCTGACGAAGGTGGGAGAATATCTGAATGTCGGCGTGATGGTCGTCTTGATCGTTTATCCCAAGTCGAAGAAGGTCGTACTCTACCGCGGAGATGAGCAAGCCCCGCTGACCTACGAAGATTCGGATACCCTGGAAAACCTGCCCGAGCTTCCAGGCTTCCGCTGCGCCGTGGCCGACTTCTTTCCCTGATCCAACATTGTGACTGAGGCGGCAGAAACCCCGACCAATGATCGACCCCATCGCCGCGACGCCGCGACGCCCGCTCTGGCCCTGGGCGATCTTGATCCTGGCGATCGCCTGGTCATCGCTCGTCCGCGTCCCGCTCGTCCTGAATGCGGCCGATCACCTCGATAGCGACCTGGCCGTCGACGGGCTCACGCTGTTCGAGGCCCTCGACGGCCACTGGCGATGGCACTACCCGGGCACGCCGCACATCGGCACTCCGCCCGTCCTGCTCTCCTGGGTCCAGGCCAAGGTCTGGGGGGCATCGCCGATCACCCTGGTCAGCGGCGGCACGGTTGCCTGGGGGTTGGTGGTAACGGCGAGCTTCCTCGCTTGCTGGCGCGGGTTTGGCCCGAATGCCGCCGCCTGGTCGCTGGTGCCACTGGCCTTCGGGTCGACGGGCGTCGTCTGGCTCTCCGGCCGGATCACCGGCGGCCACTTGCTCGTGACCGCCTGGCATGCGGTCGCGATCGCGGGGCTGGGCGCGACGATGGCCCGGCCGAGTGTCTTGCGAGCGGCCGCGTTGGGGCTCTGGTGCGGCCTCGGGTTGTATGTCGACTCGATGTTCGTCGTGACTCTGGCTTCGATCGGGCTGGCGTGCAGTTGGGCGTGGGCCGCGAATGGTTTCGGACGCGATGGCCTTGTCGCATTGGGTTCGTTTCTGCCGGCTCTGGCCCTGGGATTCACCCCTTACCTTGCGGGCCAGCACTTCGAGCCGCATGACGCGTACGCCGAGCAGTTTGCGCCGATCTATAAGCCGAGCGTCCTGGCGGCGCATGCGAAAATCTTGCTGCTTGACTGCCTTCCCCGCCTGGTCGCCGGTCATCGCCTGCCCGGATTCCAGGCCGAGCCCGCCCCCACCGCACTGCCAGGCCGCCCTCCGATTCGAGGTGCCTCCGAGATTGGCCCGGTTGCGGTGATTGCCACGGTGACCGGACTCGGCCTGTTCGCCGCCTCGGTCATCTCGCTGCTGATCGTTCGCGAGGCCTCCGACGCTCGGGCCGCCCGTGCGGTGCGGCGGACCCTGGCCCTGGCGTCGGTCGGTGTAGCCGCCGGATTCGTTTTGAATCGGAATATTTTTAACTCGGATAACTACCGATATCTCGTCTTTCTGATCCCGGCGGCCTCGTCGGGTTTCGGTCTGCTGGCGGCCAGGCTCTCATCGCGTGGCCCGTGTGGCCTGGCTGTCGCCTCCGTGCTTGCCGCCGGACTGTCGCTGATCATGACGCTCGACACGGCCGAATATTATCGCCGGCTCGGATGGATCGACGAGGGCTCTCGACCCGTCCGCACGGCCATCGACGACCCGACTCTCGCCTGGCTGATCGAACATCCCGAGGTCACTCATCTCTTCGCCGGCTACTGGGACGCCTATCGCCTGGCCTTCCTCGTTGGCGGACGCCTTGAAGGGGTGCCGTTCCCCGTCTTCCCGAATCGCTTCCCAGAACGCCGACCCTGGCCGGCCGACGGGGCCCCGAGATGGACGATGGTCCGGCCCGCGGCCGAGTCTCAGTTCTTCGCCGCCGAGGCACTGAAGCAGGGCGCCAGGCCCGTCTTCCGTACCCGGGGCGTCACGATCCTCGAAGCCCCCTGAGCCATCGCCATGGATTCCGCAGTGCCGTCCCCGATTCCCGACGTCATCGAGCCGACCGCCTCACCGCGTTGGGGCCTGGCGGATCTGCTGGCGCTGGCCGTCTGGACGGCGGCGATTGTCTTCTTCTTCTGGGACGTCGTGCGGCTGTCGAAGGCCCTCTTCTATTTCGACATCACCGAGATCAACTACGCTTATCGCGAGTTCTTCGCCAGGGAGCTGAAGGCCGGGCGGTTCTCGCGGTGGTGCCCCGATCTTTATTGCGGGTTGCCTCTCTTCGCCGAGAGCCAGGCGGGCTATCTCCACCCGCTCAAGTATGTGCTCTATCCCTGGATGGCGACCTGGCAAGCGTTCAACCTGGACACGGTCGGGTCGGTCTGGCTGACCGGACTCGGGGCGTATGGCTGGCTCAGGCGGCATGTCGGGGCGGGCGGGGCCCTGGCGGGGGCCGCGGTGTGCGGGCTGGGCGGGTTCACGTGGGCCCACCTGATCCATACCAGCATGAACAATGCGCTCACAAGCGTGCCGTTCGCCCTCTGGGGCCTGGAATGCGCCTGGTCAGGGGGCAGGCTCCGGGGCGTGGCCCTGGCCGGGTTCGCGCTGGCCTGCCAGGTCTTCGCCGGCCACTTGCAGGACGTCATCCTGACCTCCGGACTGCTGACGACCTACGGCCTCTATCGGGCGGCCACCGAGGTAAGCTGGCGGCCGAGGGCCTTCGTGCTGGGGACGCTCGGGCTGACGATCGCGCTGGGGGGCCTGGTCTCGGCGATCCAGTGGATGCCTTCGAAAGAGCTGCTCGACCGGTCTCCGCGGGCGGGCGGATTGACCTGGGACGACCTCACCTATGGGTCGTGGCACCCTGAGCTACTGCCGACCTTGCTCGTGCGCGAAGCCTACGGGACGCGGGCGCGGGACACCGACTGGATGGACGGGTTCTACCCTTATCACGAGATGAACGCCTATCTCGGCATCACCGCGATCATGCTCGCGGCGGTCGGGGCCGGACGCTACAAGGACCGATGGGTCGGGTTCTGGGTGCTGCTGGCCGGGGTCTCGGCGATGCTGATGCTGGGCCGGTTCACGTTCCTGTTCGACCTGGCTCACCGGATCCCGATCGTGGGCAGCTCGCGGATCCCGGTGCGGTTCCACCTCTGGATGACGATGGCGGTCGCCGCTCTGGCCGCGGTCGGGGTCGACCGAGTGACGCGGCCGGGGACCGTGAGTCTGCGGGGGCCAATACGCCTCATCCTGCTGATGGTCCTGGCTTCGGTGCCCATCCTGCTGATTGTCTATTCACCGGTCTGGACCCAGCCCGGCCGGTGGGCCCAGGAATACCACCAGGCCCGATATCGCTGGCTCGGGCGGGAATTGATCGTCGGAAGCCTGCGGTCGCTGACGCTCGCGAGCCTCGGTATCGCCTTCGCCTTCGCGGCGATTCGCAGTTCCAGGCCCGGACATCGTGCCTTGGTCGCTTCCTTCCTCCCCATTGTGGTGATCGCCGAGCTGCTCGGAGCCCACTGGAATGACGTCGCGACGGTCGCCCCGTCCTACTGGACCAATCCGCCCGCGACGGCCCAACGCCTGAAGGCCGATCCGACGTTCATCCGGCTGTTCGGGATCGCGAAGCTGTCGGCCGGCGAGCCCGGGTACGCGTCCGAGCCGATCGACTTCTTCGCCGTGCGCGACACCCTCGACTGGAGCCTGCCGACGATCTGGGGCCTGCGTTCTGCGCTCGGGGCCACGCCGATCATCCCGAAGCGGCTGCTCGACTACATGAATCAGGCCAGCAAGACCGGGGGCAGGTTCATCCTCGAAGGGGTCACGCACTGGGTGACCGGCCGGAGGCAGCAAAACCTGCCGGGCCCACCCGAGGAGGTCGGGACCGCATTCATCTATACAAATCGCTTCGCATTACCAAGGGCCAGGCTGATGGGTCGCCCCGTCTATGCCGCCGATATCCCTTCGGCCCGGGCGGCGATGGCCACGCTTGCGATCAAGGTGACCGACCATCTGGTCGTCGAGGATCCCGACCGCCCGATCCGAGAAGACCAGGAGGCGAGCGGACGAGCGACCATCGAAGTCGACCTGCCCGAGCGAGTTGAAGTCTCGACCGCCTCGGCCGGGTCGGCCTACTTGGTGCTCGCCGACACCGGCGATCCCGGTTGGTCGGCGACCCTCGACGGCAAGCCGGCCCCGATCCGGGCCGCCTACCTGGCCTTCCGCGCCGTGGCGATGCCCGCCGGCGAGCATCGGGTGATCTTCACCTATCAGCCGGCCCGATGGACCGAAGGCTTGATCCTGACCATCGGGGGGCTGCTGACTTCGCTCGCCTGCCTGGCCTGGCCGCGTCGACTGGCGACGCCGGTGCCCGAAAACGCCGATCCGGGCTGGCCCCGTTCATGGCCACGCCTGGGCCTGATCCTCATGGCCTTGATCGTGCTGGCCTCGGCGGTGCAGATCGGACCTGACGGTCGACCGAAGGTCCACGACCGATGGGCCGGGAGCCTGCACAGGTTCACCTGGGGCGCGGGCCTCGAGGCGATGAAGCCGCCGCCCCCCGAGTCGTGATTTGACGGGTCAGCGGCTGCCGACGCGAGCCGTCGACGTGGCGGATTTCAGTGGTGTCCGGGCTGCTTTACGACGCTGGCGTCGGCCGTCAACCGGACTGGCCGCCGTCGAGTACCGGGAAGCAGCCCCGGATCTCACGACCGGCCGAGCGGCCTGGAACGGCAAGTCGGTCGAGGATCGCCCCGCGGGCATGAACGCGTCGCCTCCGGCAAGGCCCTGGGCGTACAACGGCGAGGGTGCCGACTCGGGCCCGTTCATGCCGGAAAAGCCGCCGTTCATCCCCAGCCCCATGCTGGAATTCCCGCCCGCCACCGCGGCCGGCACGGGGAACGTCTGGAACCCGCCGAAGTCGGTGAACTGCGGATTCATCCCCAGCCGGACGTAGCGACGGTCGGCCGAGACGACGGGGGTCACCGGTAGGGAGACGCCGCTGGGAAGGGCGTCGATCTCCGGCTGGAACGCGACCACCCCTTGCGCCCGGGCGTTATCGCCTGGATTCAACGAGGCTAGAAGGCCCATCAGGATCGGGACGAGCAACGTCGAGATCCTGGCCCGCGAAATGGAATGCACCACGGCGTATCCCTTCTCGATCGAGGTGCGACTTCATCCTACCGGCGACTTCCACGAGGATACGCCCGGCCAATCGTGTGAGGGAAGGCCTCGGGGCGGATCGGACGGTTGGGCGTTGGGGGCCGACGTGCGATCATGGGGCGTCCTCAAATGTGTTGCCCCGCTTCCGGGGCCTTGAGAGGTGGGAGTCTTGAGCGTGGCTCGACGTCCGTTGATCTGGTGGCTCGGTGCGTTGCTGCTTCTGTCCCCCTTCGGTACGCGAGGAGACGAGCCCAGGCCCGCTCCCTCCCCCGTCCGTGCCGACGTGGTCTTGAAGGGGGGCCTCGTCGTCGACGGAACCGGGGCACCCGGCAAGAGAGCCGATGTCGCGATCCTCGGCGAGCGCATCGTCGCGGTCGGATCGTTCAAGGTCGTGCCCGGTGCGAAGGTGATCGACGCGTCGCGCTGGGTGGTGGCGCCGGGGTTCATCGACCTGCACACCCACTCCGACACGGCGATCCTCCAGCCCAAGACCCGGCCCAACCTGAATTATCAGGCCCAGGGGGTCACCACGATCGTCACCGGCAACTGCGGCAGCGGGCCCATCGACGTTGGGGGCTTCCTCAAGGAGGTCGACAAGCAAGGGGCCGGAACCAACGTCATCCACCTGATCCCGCATGGCTCCCTCCGCCAGTCGGTGCTGGGTAACGCCCAGGTGAAGGCGACCCCCGAGGCGCTGGCAACCATGGCCTCGAAAGTGGACCAGGCGATGCGTCAGGGGGCCTGGGGCATGTCCACCGGCCTGATCTATGTGCCCGGCATGTACGCCGATACGGCCGAATTGGTCTCGCTGGCGAAGGTGGTCGGCAAACGCGGCGGGATCTATGCCAGCCACATGCGAGATGAGGGGACGGCCCTGCTCGACTCGATCGACGAGACCCTGACGATCGGCCGCGAAGCCAAACTGCCCGTGCACATCTCGCACCTGAAGGCATCGGGCAAGGCGGCCTGGGGCCTGGCCGGCAAGGCGTTGGAGCGGATCGAGGCGGCCCGCGCCAAGGGTCAGCGCGTCACGGCCGACCAGTACCCCTACATCGCCTCAAGCACGCGACTCGCCGCGATGGTCGTGCCGCATTGGGCCCGCCAGGGCAACGCCGATGAGTTCAGACGCATTGCCGACGACCCCGTCCGAGGAGCCAAGCTCAGAGCCGAGATTTCCAAGGAGCTGGAACAGCGCTCGGGCGGTGCCTCGGTCCGGATCGCCCGCTACGCCAGGGCTCCGGGCCGGGTCGGCAAGAATCTCGTGGAGATTGCCGCCGCGGAACAGACGACACCGCTGGAGGTCGTCCTCGACATCGAGCGGAACGGAGGGGCCCAGGCGATCAGCTTCGGGATGGACGAGGCGGAAGTTCGCCAGATCATGACGCATGACTACGTGGCCACGGCCTCCGACGGCGGGGCCGATGTCCCCGGTGGCCCGGACAAGCCCCATCCCCGCGTTTATGGCACCTTCCCGCGCAAGATTCGCTACGCCCTCGACGACAAGGTCATCACCCTGGAACAGGCCGTCCGATCATCCTCGGGCCTTCCCGCCGAGATCCTCCACCTGCGCGACCGGGGCGTCATCCGCGAGGGTGCCTATGCCGACCTGGTGGTCTTCGACCCGAAGACGTTCCGCGACGCGGCCACCTTCGACGACTCCACCCGGTACGCCCCCGGTGTGGCCTACCTCTTCGTCAACGGGGTCGCCGCGATCGCCGAAGGGAAGCCGCGTCGAGTCCTGCCGGGCCGGGCCCTTCGCCTGACCACGGACGGCCCGTCGAGCTGACCGGAACTCTGATGCCATTCAAGAAAGCGTGGCGAAATTCGGACTTTCCACGCCGACCCTGGTCCGTGCCGGCGTGGAAAGTCATCGACGTCGGATTACTTGACGGCCCTCTTCAACACCTTCTCCACAGGGGTGAAGATTCCCTTGCCTGCGACCTTGTCGTATTCAGGAGTGACGGTCGAGATGTTGGGCTCGATGTTGGCCTCAACCTGTCCGGTGGCCCACTTCAGGCCCTGGATGATCAGGTCCTGATATTCCTTGCGGTCCCAGACGTCCTCGCGGTGGCCCATCGAGGTGTAGAAGACGCGCCCCTGGCCGTGCTTGCGGGCCCAGGTCTGGGGGAAGTTGGGGCGCTGGTAGTCATTGCCCTTCATCCCCTCGGTCTGCTGGGTGAGGATGACGTGCAAGTCGTTGGCGAGGTGCTTCTGGGCGTACCACTCGTCCTCGATCTGGAACGACTTGTCGCCGAACGCCGTGGCGCCCGGGAAGGCCGGGTCGCTCACGAGGATGGTGGCCTTCTGCTGGGCGCCGTGGCCGGAGAACTCGCCGCCGATGAGCTGGATGAACGGATCATCGGCCCCTCGGTGACGGTGGTGGCCGAAGGTGTCGCTGGCGCAATGCATGCCGACGAAGCCCTTGCCCGACTTGACCGCGGCGTAGAAGGCCTGCTCGCCCTCGGGGCTCATCGGCGGCTGTTTGTCGGTGCCGGGCGTGGTCAGGTCGCCGGTCGTGACGAAGACGAAGGCGTCGAACTGGCCGATCTTGTCGGGGTCGAACATCCGGCCGTCCTTGCTGGGGACGACCTCGAAGCCCGCAGCCTTGCCGATCTCGACCAGGATCTTCTCGGCGTGGGACAGTTCGTCACCCTTGCGGGCGATGACCGAGTGCTGGAAGCCCGAGCTCTTGGTGAAGAAGAGGACCTTCTTGGTCGCCGGCGCGGCGACCGACCTGCGGGTAACCCCGGCGCCCAGAGCGGCGGAAGCGGCCGCCAGCAGGGCCTGTCGACGGGTGATCTGCATCGTCCATCACTCCCGGTACGTTGTGGAGAGGATCCGGCGGGGATTGCCGCGCCGAGACGAAGCCCGGCGGGGCGTTGACGTTGGCATCGTAACCTCGCCCCGAGACGCGCGGTATGGGGGTGTCCGGGAACCGAGGGCCAGGTTGCCGACGACCCCGACCTGGGGGTTTGCGCTTGCCCGGACCGGCCGGGATCGCTACTCTCTCGGCATAAGGGAGGCGCACCGGTCGCCGCAGGACGAGCACGCGTGGACCTCGAACCGCGCGCAGTTCCCTTTGGAGCCGACCCAGAGGGTCGGGGGAGATCTGATACGGATGTCATCAGTCACCGCCATGCCCCAAGGTACCGACCGGGCACACCTCGAAAAGCTTTGCACCTCGATCCGCGGTAAGCTCCAATTCATGGATTACCTGGTACGTGCCGCGGTCGCCGATGTCGACCGGTTCCAGAACGAGACCGACGCGGGGACGCAAATCTTCCTGCGTCAGCTGATCGAGATGCACGCCTCGAACCTGGCCGTCGAGTGCGAGAACATGCGGCTCGTCGGCGAGCTCTGCGGGGCCCTGGAATCGTCGGTCAACGTCCAGCACGAAGACTCGTATGACAACGGAGACGCGGCATGAATGCCTCGCCTTCAAGGGGATCGCTCGGCGGCCCGCTGACCGTCGGCCGCGAGGCTCCCTCCGCCCCGTCTCCCGCGACTTCGGCGATGCCGGTCGCCATGCCGACCTCGCCCGAGCTGACCCGCTCGCTGGCCGAGGTCAAGGGGCAGGCCCAGTTCCTGCTCTATCTGGCCGACCAGATCGAGGAGTCACTCGAGCAGCTCGGCGTCGAGGCCGACCCCTGCCACGGCAGCTTCCTCTGCAAGGTGCTGTCGATGTACTCGGCGCAGCTCGAGACCCGGCATCAAGGGCTAGGCGACAAGATCGCCGAGACCTGCCAGGAAGTTTATGTGACCGTGCGCGAGCACGACCTTAGCTGATCCGGACAGCGCAACCCCGAGATCGATCGAATCGTCGACACCGGATGCGGGCCCCGGGCCTAGCTCCGGCGTCGTCGTTTCATGCGCCGGCAGACTGGAACAGGCGGAGTCAGGCCTGCTTCGTTGCGTGCCGGACGCCGAGGGCCCGTTCCAGGCCGATCTGCGCGATGATCTGGAGCGCCTTGACGGCTTCCATCTTGTTGATCTTGGAGAAGCCGGCGCGGCGATTCTCGAAGATGATCGGCGTCTCGCCGAAGGTGCAGCCGACGACACGGCACCAGTAGAGGATCTCTTCCATGAACGAATAGCCGCGTGACCTGATCTTCGTGAAGTCGATCAGGGCCAGCTTCGACACCCGGTAGCAGCGGAACGAGCCGCTGTTATCTCGCGTCTTCAAGCCGAGGAAGCACCTGGCCCAGACGTTGATGCCGGTGGACATGAACTTACGGCGGAAATTGAAGTCGCCGTCGACGCCGCCGCCCGGGACATAGCGCGACCCGATCATCACGTCGTAGCGGCTCATGCCTTCCACCAGGGCGGGGATGAACCGAGGCGGGTGGCTGAAATCGGCGTCGAGGTTCAGGAAATAGTCGAACCCGCGGTCGATCGCGTATTGCATTCCCGCGATGATCGCCGTGCCCAGCCCCTGCTTGCCCGTGCGATGGATGACGTGGATCTCGTCCATCGACGCCTTGAGCTCGTCGGCGATGGCTCCGGTGCCATCGGGCGAGTTGTCGTCGATGATCAGGATCGACGCGTCGGGCACGTTCTGGCGAATCGCAGCGACGAGTTCCGCGAGATTTCCGGCCTCGTTATACGTGGCCAAGGAGATGAGCAGGCGCGGCTGCGGGCCCGGTTCCGAAGGTGTCTGCGGCACGGCCGGGGGGACTCGCTCGAGTTCGAAAGGGGACGGACCCGACATCGAGGTCCGCGTCGCCCGCCCAACCGGCGGATTCTAGTGCAAGATGGTCCATCGCGCCAAGCGTACGTTCGGCGGCAAGCCGAGGGAACGATAGGGCGGGAGGGGGCGAGGTTCGACGTCGAACCGATAGGCCGCAATGGGGTTGAAATCGAGCAGGTGCCGCTCATCGAGACGTCCGACGTACCCCCCTCGGCCTAAACCGGGGGCGAGGACGGGCGTCATCGAAGCCTTCTCCGGGAAAAGAAGGTCCTGGGAGCACCAAGAGGACGGCACCTGCTCGAATGGACTGAGGCGATCCCCGCTTCGACCTGATCGACCATCGGGGATCACAGGAGTGGATTCGGCGGAACTCGGTTGGAGACTTGAGCGAAAGATCCGACCGTTGTGGGGCGTCCGTGGCGGGTCAATCCGGTCCCACGTCATTCGGCGTCGCGCGCCGGCCTGAGCCTGGAAAACAGGGGGCCATAAGGCGCATAGCCGTGCTGAGGCTCGGCCCTGAGAAGCGGCAGCTCCGCCTCGACTCCGTCGTCGGCCGGTTCCTGCGTGGCGACCGATTTGCGGGCCCGCTCCTCGGAGTCGTACAAGGCCTCGGCATCGTCAGATTCTCGCTCGGCCTCGTCGTCCCAGTCATCCCAGCCAGTCGCCGCCGGGAAGTGACCCGACGCGGCCTTGTCGGGCTCGGCTCGTTCCGAGTTCTCGGCGTCGGGAGTTGCTGTCTCGGATGCCGAGGACCAACCGACCTCGATCAGGCCATCCTCGACCCTCAACGGGGGCTTGGAGGACAGCCCCCAGGGCGATCTCGCGACGAGTGCCTCGTCCGTCACGGTCTCGGCGAGCCGAGCCACGCCCGCGGGCGCGACCAACCCTGGCCGGGCCAGGAGGAGCAGCCGACGCGGATTCCCCGAAGCTAGGCGATGCCGTCGGTCGATCTCACCCTGATCCCAGGTCAGCCCGGGTCGAGCCGACCGCAGCAGTGACCCGGCCTCTTCGATGTCCAGGGCTCCCAGCGTTTGGTGGGCCCCGAGTCGGTTTCTCAACCCCTGGAGCGATCGCCCCCTGAGTCGATGGGCGAGGTGGGGCTGGCCGACGAGCAGAAGGGTCTCGAATCCGTCGGCCTCGCCGAGCCGATTGGCCATCAGGCGGGCCTCTTCGAGCACGAAGTCGCAGCCATTCTGGGCCTCGTCAAGGACGAGCAGCCATCGCTCCCCATCTTCGGACCTGCGGGAAAGTTCCTCGTGGAGTTCCAGCCGGCTGCATCCTCCGGAGACTTTCGAGTCGACTCCCAAAGCGTGGAGAATGGCTCTGAGCAAGTCGGCCGGAGTGTCGCTGGGTGCCAGGTCGACGGAGATCACGCCGAAAAACGACGGGAACCCACGGGCCATCCGGCGCCAGAGCCACGACTTACCGACCCCGGCCGCGCCGGTCAGGAGCAGCGGTCCCAGGCGTTCCTCGCCCGCAGCCCGGCAGGCATCGAGTGCGGCGGCCCGGCTGGGGAGGATGAAGTCCCCGGGCGGACCGGACTCGGCTCGGCCCTCCGATGGGTGCGCGGCTCGATCTTGCCTGGCTAGGTCCATCGATGGAATCCTTCAGCATCCTGGGACGACGGCCGACGTTCGGTTCGCACCGGGCGAATTGGTCCCGGGACGACCGTCAATCGGGCCCGACCCCTCCGTGGATTGGGAGGGGCGGTGGCCTGCCGGCAGCCGCTCCTGGCACGCTCGGCTCAAGTCATTCATCGGTGCCATCCGCCCCGGGGCTTGAGCGAGCCGGCCGCTTCCGGCCGGTGGGCGGGCGCCTGATTCCTTGTTATGATGGTCCGGGAATCTGGGGGCCCCTCCCCCACCTCGCCCCGACCTCGCGAGCTTGCCCACGATGCCAGATTGCGCCATCCGCGTGCAGGAACTCCGCAAGCGATACAAAGGTCGCGAAGGCCCGGTCGACGCGGTTGATGGGCTAAACCTTGAGGTCTACGTCGGCGAATGCTTCGGCCTCCTCGGCCCCAACGGCGCGGGCAAGACGACCACCGTCGAGATCTTCGAAGGCCTCAACGAGCCGACCTCCGGCGACGTCGAGGTGCTGGGAAGACGCTGGAAGACGCACGAGAAGGAGCTTCGGGGCCGGATCGGGGTCACGCTCCAGGAGACGAGGTTCCCCGACAAGCAGACCGTCCTGGAGCTCACCCGCCTCTTCCGCAGCTTCTATCCCTCCGGCCTGGAGCCGATCGAGGCCCTCAGGCGTGTCTCGCTGGAAGGCAAGGCGGGTGCATTCGTCGAGACCCTCTCCGGCGGCCAGCAGCAGCGGCTCGCGGTGGCGATCGCGCTTGTGGGCGACCCGGAATTGCTGTTCCTCGACGAGCCGACGACCGGCCTCGACCCCCAGTCTCGGCGGCAGCTCTGGGACGTGATCAACGAATTCCACGAGCGCGGGCGCACGACCGTGCTGACCACGCACTACATGGACGAGGCCGAGCGGCTCTGCGACCGGGTGGCGATCGTGGACAAAGGGAAGGTGATCGCCCTGGGGTCGCCCGCCGACCTCATCTCCAGACTCGGCGGAGAGCACGTCGTCGAGTTCGCCCTGACGGACGAAAGCCCCCCCGCCGAGGCCTCGGAATTCGCCCCGCTCCTGACGGTGCTCGCCAGCCGTGCCGAGGCCGACGGATTCGCCCTGACCGTGGGCAAGCCCCATCTTGCGATCCCGGCCCTGCTCGAAGACCTGAATGCGCGAGGGCGTCAGCTCGCCCGGCTCAACACGCGCCAGGTGAGCCTCGAGGATGTCTTCGTGTCGCTAACCGGCCGCCATCTTCGCGAGGCCGACGAGTCGGACGCAGAGGTCAAGCCGAAGCGTCGACGAGGACGCCGACGCTAGGCCGAGCCGACTGACCTTGCGCCGCGAGAGCCGAACGACCCGATTCGCACAATCTCGGGCCGCCCGCCCGAACCACACGCCCCATCGAGCGACTTCATGCCGCGAGACCACTCCCTCAGAGAACTCTATTTCTCCAGGCTCCGGGAGTTCTTCCGCCAGCCCGCGCGGATCTTCTGGGTCTACGGGTTCCCCACAGTCCTGGCCATCGGCCTGGGCCTTGCATTTCGGAGCAAGCCGGCCGAGCTGGTCCAGCTCGACCTCGTGGAGAACGCGGGCACTCCAGAGATCCTCGCGAAGCTCGAGGAATACAAGGCAAAACGCCAGGCTGGCACGCCCGACCTCCTGATCAAGGTCCTGGGCGTCGACCAGGCGAAGTCGAGGCTGGAAACCGGCAAGACGCCGCTGATCGTCATCCCGGGGACGTCAACGAATGCACCCCTCACCTACAGATATGACCCAACCCGGCCCGAGGCCCTGACCGCTCGCGCCGCGGTCGACAACGTCCTCCAGGTCGGCTTCGGCCGCCTCGATGCCCTGAAGACCGCCGATGAGGCCGTGCAGGAGCCGGGCTCGCGTTACATCGACTTTCTCATCCCCGGCCTGATCGGCCTGAACACGATGGGGGGTGGGCTCTGGGGAATCGGATTCCTGCTGGTCAACTTCCGCGTGGCCAAGCTTTTAAAGCTCTTCCGCGCCACACCGATGCCCAGGCGGAACTTCCTGCTGGCATTGATCGGGGCCAGGCTCACGTTCCTGATCCCCGACCTGGGCGTCTTGCTGGTGCTGGGGACCTGGATGTTCGGCATGCCGATTCGCGGATCGTTCTGGCTGTTGATCCTGGTCGACGTCGTGGGCGCCATGGCCTTCGCCGGGATCGGCCTACTGGTCGCCAGCCGGGCCACCACCACCGAGACGGTCAGCGGGTTGATGAACCTGGTCATGTTGCCGATGTGGCTCTTCTCGGGGGTCTTCTTCTCCTCGGAGCGATTCCCTGCCTCCGCCCAGCCCTTCATTCAGGCCCTGCCCCTGACCCAGATCATCTCCGCCCTCAGGATGGTGATGCTCGAAGGGGCCGGGTTCGTCGCCGTCGCCCCCGCGCTGGCTATCCTGATGGCCTGGACCATCGGGACGTTCCTCATCGCATTGAAAATCTTCCGCTGGAACTGACGGCTCGACGAACTTCAGGCGAGGATGGCGAAACACATCCGCGAGATCGCGGATCGCGACACTTGAAGGGTCCGAGGGCAGCGGCGGCACGTCCACCTCGTCGATCAACTGGCTGAAGAACGTCGCCTTGGCCAGGATCTCAACGTCGAGGAAGTCGGATGCCGACTGGAGCGGGATCGCGGCCAGGGCCTCGCGGCGATGGAGGCGACATGGGGAATGCACGTCCCGGACCGGCACGGCGAAGATCCATCTCCAGGGCAGGCTCGAAACCCAGCGTCGCAACCGTCCTGAGAAGGAACATTTGCGCCGGCCGATGACATGGTCGGACTGGTCGATCGCCTTGAGCAAGGCCGTCAGATGGGCTTCGCTCCAGGGCTTCGTCGCCGTGGTGATCAGGATCAGCGGCTCGTCGCCCTCGGCTAGCACGTTTGCCAGCACTTCCGCGTGCGCCTGCCCATCATCGACCCGGACGATCTCGACCCGTGGCTTCCTCCCCTTGCGGTTGAGGAGCCTTGTCAGGCCGTCGACGACCTCGGCCGTCCCCGCCGCTCCGGGCCTCTCGAAGACGAGGGCGAGCACGGGCATGCCGGTCCGCGGCTCGCGGCGATAGTGGGCGGCGTAGGGGTCATCTTCGAACAGGAGCGAGCTGTCGATCGGATTCATGCCGGCTCCGACCCTCGATGGAATCCGACTCATCGGCCGCCTCTTCGCGCCCGCCCGCCTGGGAAAACGAGACCGAGGTAACCCTCAGCCCTCGTCGCCGGCAAGCCAGCGTCGGACGGCCTCGGTGAATGCAGACTGAAGCTTGCGGGTCACGGGCCCCGGCGTACCGTCGCCGATGGTCGCGTCGTCGATGGTTACCACCGAGAGGACCTCGATGGTCGTCCCGGTGAGGATCACCTCGTCGGCACGCTTCAGGTCTTCGAGCGTAATCCGACCATCGGCGAAGGCAAAGCCCAGCCGTTCGGCAAGCCCCGCGGAGCGATGCCTGGTCGTCCCCGGGAGAATCTCCGGTCCGTCGGGCGTGCCGATGATGACGCCATCTTTGACCCAACAGAGCGAAGAATGCGTCGCCTCGGTGATCAATCCGTCTCGGTCAATCAAAACTGCTTCAAAGGCCCCGGCACGATGCGCGGCCTCATTTGCCAGGACATTCCCGAGGAGATTCACCGACTTGACGTCGCAGCGTCCCCAGCGAATGTCGGCATGGCTGATGACCCGGCATCCCGTCTCTCGCATCAGGGCCGTGGCCGAGTCGTCGTAGGGGCGTGCCACGATGACTTCGGTCGGCGGCACAGGTGGATTGGGGAACGCGTGGGCGCGAGGTGCGACGCCTCGGGTGATCTGGATGTAGACCGTCCCCTCGGCCACATCGCTCGCCTCGATCGTCGCGTGCATCCGACGTCGGACGCCGACGAGGTCAATCGGCGGGAACTGCATCTCGCGGAGGCTGCGGGCCAGCCGATCCATGTGGCTGTCTTCGAGCCAGCAACGGCCCCGATAAACGCGGCAGACCTCGTAGATGGCGTCGCCGAAGAGAAATCCGCGGTCCGAGATCGGGACACGAGCCTGGTCGGCGGGCATCAGTTCGCCGTTGAGGCATGCCATGACGGGCATCGTGGGCTTCCTCGATGATGGGCGGTGGGAGGCGAGTTCGAGCGGGGTCTGGGTGGGTCACTCGTCTCAGCGTAACGGCAAGCGGCATCAGGGACAATGCTGCGAGAGGCGCATGCAACGGCCTCGCACCGGGAAATGGTGCGAGGCCGCCGTGCATCGGAACAGTCAGGGTTGCGGGATCAACCGCGGCTGACACCCTGGGGCGACCGCTTGGGACGCCGGATGCCGTTGTGGAATTCGGTGACAGCGCCGCCCCGGCGAGGGGGACGTCCGCCGCGGAAGCCGCCGCCGCCGCGACGCGGGCCACCGCCCTGCTGACGCTGCTGCTGGCGGAAGAAGGGACGAGGCGGGTGGTTAAACCCTTCGAGCTGGTCGGCCTCGATGTCTCGCGAAATCGCCTTCTCGATCATGTCGAGCAGGCGACCCTGGTCGGGCAAGACCAAGGAGAACGCGGCGCCATCGGAGCCCATTCGGCCCGTACGGCCGATCCGGTGGATGTAATTTTCCGGGTCTTCGGGCAGGTCGAGGTTGAAGACGTGCGTGACGCCCCGAACATCGATGCCACGGCCGACGACGTCGGTGGCGACGAGGATGTTCAACCGACCGGAGCGGAAGTTGTGGAGGACGCGGTTGCGCTGGGCCTGCGACAGGTTGCCATGCATCGCGTCGGCCTTCAGCGACTCGGAACGCAGGATCGCCCCGATCTCGTCGGCCCCGTGCTTCGTCCGGCAGAAGACGATGGCACGCTGCGGCTGCTCACGCTGGAGCAGCTTGACGAGCACTTCGCACTTCTGGTCGCGATGGACCATCATGTACGACTGCTTGATCGCCGGGATGGTCGCGTCTTCGTTCTCGCGGATGAGGCGGACGTCGACCGGGTTATTCAGGTACCGCTGAGCCAGGTCGCTCACGCCCTTGGGCATGGTGGCCGAGAGCAGCAGGGTCTGACGGCCGGCCGGGACCGACTGGAGAATCTCTTCGACGGCCGGGCGGAACCCGATGTCGAGCATCTGGTCGGCTTCGTCGAGGACGACCATCTTGACGCGATCGAGCCGGATGGACTTGCGTTCCATCAGGTCCATCAGGCGTCCGGGGGTGGCGATCACAATCTGGCAGCCGCCACCGAGCTGGCGCATCTGATTGTGGATCGACTCGCCGCCGACGATCGCCGCGGCGCGGGTATTCCGGCCGTACGACAGTTTTTCGAATTCGCGGCCGATCTGATGGGCGAGCTCGCGGGTCGGTGCCAGCACCAAGACCTGCGGGGCACGATCCCTCTCGTCAACCAACTCCAACATCGGCAGCAGGAAGGCGGCCGTCTTGCCGGTGCCCGTGGGGGCATTACCCAGGCAGTCGCGTCCCGCCAGGGCGGGAGGCAGGAGATGCTGCTGGATCGGCGAAGGCTCTGCATAACCCGCACGGGCCAGCGCAACCTGAGAAACCGGGCTGACGCCCAGGTCTTCGAAGGTCGGGGTGGTCGCGATGATCGGGGTTTCTGACTCTTCTTCGGGACTGATCTGCGTCTGCAAAAGAACGCTCCTATGGACCCCGGACTACGGGCAGCGGCGGCACGACCAGCATGGTCGCCCGACCTCGAACGCGGCGATCATGCTGTCGGCCAGTTCGCGCCCAGAAGTCCGTGCCCGGCGGGCCCTTCGTCGGGCCGTTCGGATTCGGAGAGTCGAAGTCAGCGCATTGCGACCAACGAGGCAGGGGATCCGCGAGGGGAGACACGGCCTGGAGCCGGCGGGGTGCTAGACACCTCTGTTCTGGACGTAAACATCTTACCACGGCCGTCTAGGTTTGCGAACCCGAGGCGGTCGGAATTCGCGCATCGTTGCGCCCGACAACCAGCCCAGATCGACTGGAACGCGCTGGGCACTCTACGCCATGATAAGAATAGCCGGGCTGAATCTCTTGGCCCGAAGCCGGACGGGGTCGCCATGCGTATCGTAGTCGACGGCCGGCGACTGGGTTTGGGACAGACGGGTGTTGGTCGCTATCTGGAAGTTTTGCTACACGGCTGGGCCGATGCGGGCGGCCCGCCGTCCGAGACTCTGGTCATCTTGCACGATCCCGCGGGACTGGATTTGATCCCGAATTGCCCGAACATGACGGCACAAGTCCGAGGGGTCGGTTGGCCCGGACTGGCCTGGGAGCGGATTGCGCTGGGCAGGTCGTATCGTCCTGGAGACGTGCTCTTCGCGCCCACCAACCTGATCCCGGCCAACTGGCCGGGGCCATCGGTTCTGGTGCTGTTCGACACCCTGCTCTGGACCGCCCCGCAGGGATTTACGTGGCGAAACCGCGTTTGGTTCGGTCGCCGAATGCGACTGGCAGCCCACCGGGCAAGCCTGGTGATCGTCCCATCACGGGCGACCTTTCGCGGCGTGATCGAGCACCTCGGGATCGCTCCCGATCGTCTTCGGACGGTCGATCCGGCCGTCGCCCCCGAGTTCCACCCCCGGACGGCTTCCGATCCCGTCGTGCTCGGAGCCCGTGCAGCCGTCGGTCTCGGCGATGCCGATTATCTCCTCTTCCTCGGCAAGCCGTCTGTACGCCGCAACCTTCCCGCATTGCTCGCCGGATTCGAGCGTCACCGACGGAATCACCCACTTATCAAGCTTGTCCTCGCCGGGCCCGGCACCGAAGCCCTCGGAGGCCCTGATGGTGTGATCGCGGCCGGGCGCGTGCCGGACGCCGTCCTGTACGGTTTGGTCGCCGGCGCCAGGGCCTTGGTCTATCCGTCGTCGGAAGAAGGATTCGGCCTGCCTATCCTGGAAGCACTCGCCAGCGGATGCCCCGCGGTGACCTCGGTGCGCGGGGCCCTCGCCGAGTCGGGAGGAGACGCGGCCTACGATCTCGGCGAGGTCGGGCCGGGCTCGATCGCCGCGGCGTTAGACCGCCTGGCGGACGATCCGGCGGAGCGATCGGTGCGGATCACACGCGGGCTCGCGCACGCGGCCCGATTTACGGTGGCCGCCTTCGCCCAGGGGGTCGGAAGGGTACTCGAAGAAGCCTACACCGCGAATCAGACTGGCTGAGCGGCGGCCCGTTTCGCCTCCGGGATCGCTGCCGGCAGGGTTGCGGCCTCTTCGCCCCAATGGCGGGAGCGCTGGCAGTCTTCGATGAGGGAGAAATAGGCGTCGAGGTGATCGTCTTCCGACCAGACCCTCTTCCAGGCCCGATGTCCGCTGTCGCCCAACCGAACGCGGAGTTCGGGGTCGGCCAGCCGACGGATGGCGTCGACCATCCCCTCGACGGATTGGAACACGAACCCGCCGCCGCTGGACGCCACCAATTCGGGCAAGGCGCCAAGGTCGCGAACGATCACGGGCGTACGCTCGGCGAACGCTTCCAGGACGACGTACCCGAACGTCTCATAGACCAGGCTGGGGACAACCAGGGCGCGGGCGCCGCGGAAGAGGGCGGCGAGCTGGGTGGAGTCGAGTCGGCCCTCGAAGTGGACGTTCGGCATGCCTGCGGCCCTGGCGCGGAGGACTGCCTCGTAGGCGCCCGTGCCGGCAATCCGCAGGTCGACCTCGGGGAGCCGGCGCATCGCGTCGATGGCGTCCTGGAAGCCCTTGATTTCCTCCAGACGCCCGGCGGCCACCACGTAAGGCCGGTCGTGTGACGGAGTCGGCGCAGGGGCGGCCGTCCCCGCGTAGTCATCGGGCAGGAAATAGGGCAGGTGGAGCATGGGACTACGCAGGCCGCGGCGGGCGTGCTCGGCGACGGTCGATGCGCTCGGCGCGATGAGCGCGTCGAGATGCGTCAGCGAGTCTTCGAGAAGATCGCTCGACCGCCAAAGCTGCGGCGGCCGCCCCGCCTTCAGGCAGCAGCGGACGCAATCGCGGGCCTGGCACAAACCCTCGCCGGTCTTCCAGAGGACATGCTGGGGGCAGACGAGCCAGTGCTCGTGTGCGGTCATCAGCTTGACGGCATGAGGGACCTGGACCTTCAGCAAGGCCGGGCCCCCGATGAGCGAGAGGTTGTGGAAATGGACGACATCGGGCCTTACGTCTTGGAGAATCTTTCGAATGGCCCGCAGCTTGAACCAGGGGGCGCCGGTCTGGTGGGTTGCCAGCGGCGACAGCAACCCCAGCGGACTCGAGAGCGCGTGAATTGTCACGCCCGGCGGCGGTTCGTAGGGCCTTGGCGTCTGCTCGCCGCGCGACATCTCAAAGGCATCGCGGCAGTAGATGACGTGGACGTCGTGCCCTCTCCTGGCAAGTGCCCGCGAGAGCCGGTCGACGAAGGCGGCGTCGCCACCGAAGCTGTGAGGGCCGAAGAAGGTGGTCAGCATGCAGAAGGTCATGCGCGGATCCTCGGCCTTCGCCCGGCGATGGACGACGACGGGCCTTGATGCGGGGCGGCGGGGCGATCCCGCTTGGGCGCGAGTTCCTCGAAGCAGTCGAGCATCGACCGGGCCGAGGCATCCCAGGTGAACTTGCCCGCGCGTCGCGCGGCGACCTCGGCCAGGCGATCACGCCCGGCGGGATCGTCCAGAAGCTCACGCATCGACCGGGCGATGGCGTCGATATCCCTGGGGTCGAAGAACCGACCGGCGGGGCCGACGACCTCGGGAAGCGAGCCCGCTGTGCTCGACAGAACCGGCGTGCCGCAGGCCATGGCTTCGACCGGCGGAAGGCCGAAGCCCTCCATCAGCGACGGCTGCACCAGGGCAAAGGCCCGGCTGTAGAGATAGGCCAGCTCGTCATCGGGGACGAAGCCGGCGAGGTGGACCCGGTGCCCCAACCCCAGCCTCTCAATGACCGCTCGAAGCTCGGGGACGTGGGTGTGGAACACATCGCCGAGGTCTCCAACCAGGATCAGCCGGGCATCGTCTCGGCCGGCACGGGCAAGGGCCTCGACCAACCTCGGCAGGTTCTTGTGCGGGCTCAGGCCGCCGACGTACAGGAAGAACCGCTCTCCGGGCTCCAGGGTATATTTACGCAAGATTGCGTCGGATTCGGCCCCGAATGGCCTGCAATGGAACGCGTCGTCTGGTCCCTCGGTGACCACGCGGACCCGCCTCTCGGGGAGGCGGAACCAGTCGATCAGGTCGCGCCTCGCGGAGTCGGAGACGGTCAGGATGCGGTCGGCCCGCAGCACGGCGACGTGCTCCTTGATCGCCCAGGCGATCCGCCCCGCGCGTGTTGGGAAGACCAGCTCGGGATGAGCCAGCGCAAGGGTGTCGTGCATCGTCACCACGACCTTGCCGACGTTCCAGACCGGCACGAAGCTGTAGCTGGCCGGGAAGAAGGCCAGGTCGAGATGGGAGCGGGCCATCGATCGACCGACCGCCAGCATGTCCCGCAGCCCTCGACGCCCGTTCGCCGAGGCGGCCCGGCTCGGGGCCTCGCGTACTTCGACGGGGACGGTCTCGAAGCCTGACGGAACCTCGACCAAATCGATCGAAGGGCGATCGACGAAGACCTTGAATTCGTGCCTGGAACCGGCGCGGGCCAGGGCCTTGAGGCTCTCGCGGGCGAAGCGGCCGAAGCCGCGGCGGTTAGACAGGCAGGCGCCGTCGATGCCGATGCGCATGGCGTCAACCTCCCTCGCGTGTGGCCAGGACCATCGTGCTATGCCCGTAAGGGAGCGGCACGCCCGCCCTGCCCGCCACCCATGCCTCGGCCGTCGAGACCGCACCCATGATGCGGTTGACTGCCGGCGATGGGACCCGGATGCAGAGGCCGCCCCCCTCCGGTTTCGAGGCGTTGACCTGCCTCGGTCGTGACCCGAGCCGCCCTCGCACCTCCTCGGCCATCGCCGGAAGACAGTTGGCGCGGCTGGCACGACGAATCTTCAACCCTGCGTCGCTGAGCACCCCGACGAGGTGCCGCAGGCCCAGGGCACGCACCCCCTCGCCCCGATAGGCACGCCGGCTGAGCGCATTGGACCGGACCAGCGCCAGGCCACCAGGCCGGAGGACCCGGTGCAGCTCCGAAGCGGCCCTCGCATCGTCGTCCTCGGGCAGGTGCTGCATCACGTCGAGGCAGGCGACCAGGTCGAACGAGGCATCCTCGAATGGGAGTTCAAGGGCCGAGCCCAGGATGAGCGGCCCGTCGTGGCGGCGCCGGGCCCGGTCGAGTGCCGCCTCGCTCGGATCGAGGCCGATGATCTCGCCGATCCGATAGCGATCGGCGAGGCGGATCGCAGTCCCCCCTGCCCCGCAGCCGACATCAAGGGCGCGGGCGAGGTGGGTCTCGCCGATGGCCGCGTCGAGCCAATGCGACGCGAGGCGCCACATGCCGCGAGACCACCAGTGCTCGGCCTCAACTTGCGCCAGACGATCGAAATAGGCGGGCTCGTCGATACTCAGGCCGATGCTCATGAAGCCACCCCCGAAAGTTGCCAGAGCGGGCCCAGGCCTAGCCACGCGGATCGAATGACCGGCACCCGAGTCCATGCCGAGGTGAGGCGGATGGCTAGCCGCTGGCGAGGCGATCGGGCCCACGACTCGGGGATGTCCACCGGCCCGACCATCAGGTTCGAGAACCCGGCCTCGTCGGCAAGCGTCCTCGACTCGGCCGGAGTAAGACAGTTCGGTAGCCAGATGTCACCGCGACGGAGCCGTACGTATCGCTCGGCCCAGGACCGCGGCATCCAGCCGACACCGACCAGAAAGACGTGGGGATCGCGGCCCAGGAAGTGACGGTTGGGCGACCAGACCAGCAGCCGGCCCCCGGGCTTCAGGACGCGTCGCCACTCGCAGAGCGATGCAAGGGCGTCATCGGTATGTTCCAGGACGCTGTCCGCCACCACCGCATCGAAGGTGGCGTCGGGCCAGGGGAGCCGATCGGCGGACGCCGCGACCAGGGAGGCCGTCCCTCCACGATCAGCCAGGCGACGCCTCGCCATGACCAGCCAACGAAGGCCGATGTCCACGCCGACCGCATCGAGTCCCCTGTCCCGACAGGCCGAAAGGAATCCGCCGCTTCCGCATCCGACCTCGAGGATCTGGCCCCGTTTCGGGAGCAAGCCCGCGAGCGTCGCGCCGCGGCGTTCGGCCCCTTCGATGTGCGAGGAGAACCCGGCGCGACGGCGTGCGTCCACGTCGGCGGTCATCGCGTAATAGGCCGAGACCATCGATCCAAGATCGCCAGTAGATTCACCGGCGGCGAGACGCAGGGCCTTCGCTCGCTCTTCGTCCAGGCTGAGATACCGATCGTTGGCGAGGCGCATGTCTGGGATGCCAGCGATGTCCGGATAAACGTGACTGCACGCCTCGCATTCGTGACCGCCGCCATGCGAGAGAAGCTCGCCACGGCAGACGACGCAGGCCAGCCCGAGCGCCCTTGACGGAGCGATCGCCCGGGTCGCGACGGCCGATTCTGCGATCAAGGTCGACAAGGTTGCGGTCCTTTCGCCGGGCGTATCAGGGTGAGAATCCGCGAGGAATCAGTCCGGTCGGCTAACGAGACAAGCTCGGGCGGCCCGGACGACCCATCGAAGGCGGAGGCGGCCTGCGAGCGAACCTTCAAGCAGGGAACGCAGGGCGGCCGGGGTCCGCAAGTCGTAGGCGTCGACACGAGGAAGGTGGGCCGGGTGATCCGCGAGGCATGCCAGGCCTGGACAGGTGCCGAGGCCGCCATCGAAGAGCGTGCGGACCTGCGAGCGAACCCCGGCGGACGTGTCGCCGTAGGGGTAAGCGAAGAGCGAGCAGGCACGGCCCGTGCGCTGCTCGATCGCGTCCTGAGACCCGCGAAGTTCGTCGGCAACCGTTGCGTCGTCGAGTCGACCAAGACGCCTGTGAGTCCGACCGTGGGCACCCAGACGGAGGCCTGAACGGTCAAGGTCCAGCAGTTCAGGCCAGGAAAGGAGCCGCTCCTGAGGAACCCAACCGGGCTGACCGGGCCAGTCATTCTCTTGCCCGACGCGGTCGGTGACGACGAAGACGGTCGCGGTGAAGCCGTGATGCACGACCCGCTCCGCGACGTCCAGGATCGAGGCCAGGCCGTCGTCGAACGTCAGGGCGAACCCTCGGTCGACGGCCGGCCGTCCGGCCCGGATCCAGGCTTCCAGATCGACGCAGTGGAAGCCTTCGCCGGCGAGCGCGTCGAGGGTCTCGACGAACCATTCGGGATCGGCCGTGGTGGCGGCGTGACCGAGCCCGAAGCCGTGATACGTGAGGATGGGGAGCGGCCCGAATGCCGCGACCTTGGTCGTCATGCGACGCGCTCCTTGGGGGCGTCCTCGCGGACGAGGATCTCGGGGGCATCGCGCCAGGGGGCGATGAACTCTTCTTCGCCTGTCCGATCCGACTCATAAACGGCCGCCACCATCTCGGCGGCCCGCACGCCATCCCAGCCGGTCGCGGCCGGCCCCGGCAAGCCGGTCGCCAGGCCTTCGACGAACGATTCCAGCTCAAGGACAAGGCTCGACTCGCAGCCGTGACGCCAGCGATAAGCCTTCTCCGCCAGCCGCTCCGAGACGTATCGCCGGCGAATCGCCTTGCCCGACCGCACGCGACCGGTGAGCAACCAGGGGGCGGTCTCGACGCGCAGGTGCCCCTGCGTTCCGCGGATCTCCAGCGTGAGGTAGCCCTCGGGCTGGCTCCAACTCGAGTGCAGCTCGCCGACGCCGAGGTCATGGTTGCGGAAGAGGGCGAATGCCTCGGTCTCGCACCCTTCGGGCAGGTGCAGGCCCTGCTGAACGTAGCCCTTCACCGCAACGACTTCCGTCAGCAGGTGCCTGATCAGGTCACAGGCGTGGGGGCCGTTGTCGGCCAGCGTGCCTCCGCCGGAAATGCGCGGGTCGGAGTGCCATCCGGAGAGGAATTCGGCGGTCGCAGAATGGCCGATCGTGGCGCGTACCGAGTCGACCCGGCCCAGGGCACCGGACCGGATCAGGTCCAGCGCGTCGCTGATCGGCTTGTAGAACCGGTGATTCAGGCCGGTGGCGAGCCGAAGGCCGGCGGCATCGGCTTGATACGCGAGGGCGCGGGCGTCTTCGGGGCTCGTCGCGAGCGGCTTCTCGCAGAGGACGTGTTTCCCGGCCGAGAGCGCGGCGTGCACGGCCTGGGCGTGATCGGAGTGAGGCGTGGCGACGATGACCAGATCGACGCCGGGCATCGCCAGGCCCGTCGCCATGTCGGGCAACGTGCAGACCGCGTGGCGTGCGGCCACGGCGCGGGCCCTGGCCTCGTCGGGGTCGAGCACCGCGACGAGTTTCATCCCGCGAGCCGCGGCGACCGCGGCTGTCCTCAGGGAGCCCAGGAAACCAACGCCCACCACCAGCACGCCCAGATCCCGATTGCCGGCATCCATGCCAGGCCCTCCCGAGTTGTTCCGCATCAGGATGCGGAGAACCATCGTTCGTCGAGCTTCCGTCTCAGGCGTCCGATTCCTTCGGACGACCGGCTAGCGTGCGAGACCCAGACGCGTGCGGGCCCCGGAGAGCGGGTCCGGCGGCCCCGACGGGGCGCCCCACGACGCTCGAAACATGCCGCTGAATGACGTGCGTCGAATGCGGCACGCACTTGCGAATTACCGTCGCCAGGCGATCGCCGACGATCTCGATGGCGTCGAGCCGTGCCACACCCAACCCTGCGGCGTCGGCGTCCCGCAGGTAGCCGATCTCCATGGGATCGAAGCCCATCGAGGCGGCGACGACGGCGTCCACGGCAACCGGATCGGCCCCGGCCGCGGCGATCCCCAACCGGATCGGGGTGCCGTGCCTCGGTCCTTCCCGGTGCATGCCCACGAAGGCGTCGATCACTCCGAAGTGGGGTCGGACGAGGTGATTGAGGGCGACGAGATTGGCCTGCATCGCCGCGACCGACTTGAGGAAATGCCGCTCCGACCCGTTCAGGCGGGTGTGCCCGTCGATCGAGTCAAGCCGCCTGGCCGCGTGGACCAGGTTACGACCCCGGCCCATCGTGCGAGTGGCCAGATTGACGAGGAGATCGTCTCGCTTGAGCCAGTTGACGATGTGCCGTTTCCAACCCTTCGTGCCGTTCTGGCCGGCCGGGTAGCCGTGCATCATCACGCGGTCGGCCGGGTGGATGCTGGAAAGCATATTCTTGAGCGTCATCGTCAGGGGGACGATCATGTGGGTCTTGGCCAGCGCGAGCGAGACGCGACAGGATGACCCCGCGATCGTCCGCGAGACGCGGGCCCGCAGCGTCCGGCCGTCCACCCCGACCAGGTCGAGCATCTCCCAGGCATCTTCATCCCGGTTGATGTCGAAATAAGAGACGGGCCGGCCGGCCGTCTCGCGCAGGTATCCCATGCGTTCGAAGCCCGCGGCCGCGTCGCTGGCCCCTTCGGCGACGGTGACTCGTTGCGACCCCGCGGCGAACAGGGCGTCGAGGGTGGCCGACAGGGCATCGGCGTGGGTCGACGGGCCCTGCCTCGAGTGGCTGACGAGATTCGGCTTCAGCAGAACTTCGGGCGAGGCTACGCGGCGCAGGTCGTCGGAAACTAGCGTGAGGGCCTGCGCGATCGCGCCTCGTCGATTATCGGATCGGACGAGCGCGACTCTCGGTTTCGCGTCCATGGTGCGGCCGGCCTCCGTGCCTTGGCGGCGTGCGGGCGACGCATCGTTGCGCCGGCCGCCTCCCCCCGTTCCGTCGCCCCATCCTGGGCCTTCGCCGCCTCGCGAGGGCCGAGGCCGAGATGCCAGATCGCCTCGGCGATCACGACCGACAAGGCGCAGCAGACGAAGTAGACGTAATGTAGCGGCAAGGCCCGAAGTGCAAAACCCCAACCGCCACGGCGGGCCAGGAAACGATAGAAGTCCCGATTCAGCCAGGCATTGAGCCCCACGCATCCGGCCGCGACCGCCGCTGCGCCGGGAATCCAGAAGGAAGTCGGGACTAGCATGATCGCGAGCACGGCCAGCGCCACGCTGAGCTTCTGCGACGACTTGACATTCAGATCCGTCTCAGGGATCCGCTCTCGCTTCATCAGCAAGAGCCAGGGGACGCCCCGGCAGACGATGTCGGTGCGCACGACGTTGGCCAGCGTCCAGCGCTTCAGGTGAGTGGCCAGGACGTCGCGGGCCAGGACAATCTTCTGCTTGGCCCGGGTCAGACGATAGCCGAGCTCGATGTCCTCGATCGCGGGACGACGATAGAGGCGGGGGTCGAATCCGCCAACGCCGAGGAAGGAGGAGCGGCGGATGGCGCCGCAGCCGGTCCAGAACGTCCGGGCGGGTCGTGTGTCGTCGACAAACTCGCCCGACTGATGGACATAATGGTGCAAGAGGTTGCGGAATCGGCTGACGAGCCCCGGGTCGGCGGGCGTATCGTCGTAGGAGCCGAAGAGGGCGGCCAAGCCGGGATCGGCGTCGAAGCGGGCGATGGCGCGGGCGAGCGTGTCGGGGTGGACCACGACGTCGGCGTCGAGGAAAAAGACGATCGGTGCGGAGGCGACGTGGGCCCCGTCATTGCGGGCCAGCGCAGGGCCACCCGGGCGGTCGCGACGGAGGACCCGCGCGCCGAAGGAGGCGGCGAGCGACGCAGAGGCGTCGGTCGAGCCATCGTCGACGACGATCAGTTCGTAATCTGTCCGGGTTGATGTGCCGAGGCCCCGGAGGCAGCGTCCCAGGTCGTCTCCCCCGTTATAAACGGGGATGACGATGGTGAGCGCGTGCCTCCGAGGCCCCAAGCTCGCCGGATCGGCGGGGAACTCATCCATGAACCACCCTCGCCGTCAAGCAGGCACGCGCCGGTATGCATCCCCATCCTTGGGGTCGCCCGAACGCGTGCCGGGACCGTTGCTGGTGCACGGCCGCCCTTCAATTCTGCTGCGTGGCAAGGTGTGTCGTCGTCGAGTCTGAGGCGGCCGGACCATCAATGGTCGCGACGTGCGGCGGGACAGTATCCATCATGCCCGCCGGTGTCAATCAGAAATGCCCGCGTGCCTTCCCGCATCGCCGAGACGAGCGGGAAGGCCGAGGCCGGGTCAGCCGACGCTCACCTTGAGCGCCTCGGCCGCGGCCTTGATGGTATGGTCGATGTCGGCCTCGGTGTGGGCCGACGAGACGAAGGCGGCCTCGAATTGGCTGCACGGCAGGTAGACGCCCCGGGCGAGCATCTCCCAGAAGAAGCGGGCGAAGAGCTTCGTATCGCTGCGCTTGGCGTCCTCGTAGTTCTCGACAGGGCCGTCATGGAAGAAGAGCGTGAGCATGCTCCCGACCCGCTGGACGACGTGCGGCACCCTGGCATCGAACGCCGCGCGGTGCAGCCCCTCTTCCAGCCTGCGCGAGAGCGTCTCGAGCCGTTCGTAGTGCGTCCCTTCGTTCAGCTCCTCCAAAGTCGCCAGCCCCGCGGCCATGGCAAGCGGATTGCCCGAAAGGGTCCCGGCCTGATAGATCGGCCCGGCCGGAGAAACAAAATCCATGATCGAGCCGGCCGCGCCATACGCCGCCGCGGGAAGCCCGCCGCCGATGATCTTGCCCAACCCGGTCATGTCGGGCGTCACGCCGTAACGCTCCTGGGCGCCGCCATAAGCGAGGCGGAAGCCGGTCATCACCTCATCGAAGAACAGCAGCGCCCCATCCTTGCGGGTCAGGTCGCGGAGGCTCTCAAGGTACCCCGACTTCGGTGGGACGAGCCCCATGTTGCCGGCGACTGGCTCCAGCAAGACCGCGGCGATTTGCCCAGGATAGCGGGCGAAAGCCTCGGCGACCGCCTTCGAGTCGTTGAACGGGCAGAGGATCGTGTCGGCCACGGCACCGGCCGTGACACCCGGGCTGTTGGGGGTGCCGAGCGTGGTGGCCGCCGATCCGGCCGCGACGAGCAGGGCGTCGACGTGCCCGTGATAATGGCCGGTCATCTTGATGATCTTGTCACGGCCGGTGACGCCGCGCGCCACGCGCACGGCCGACATCGACGCCTCGGTGCCCGAGGATACGAAACGAACCTTCTCGATCGACGGCACGGCGGCGATCACCGCCTCGGCGATGTCCACCTCGCGCGTGGTCGGTGCGCCGAAGGTCGTCCCCTGGTCGAGTGCGGCCTCGATCGCGGCGCGGACCCGGGGGTGGCCGTGGCCGAGGATCATCGGGCCCCACGAGCCGATGTAATCGATGTAGGTGTGGCCGTCGATGTCGTGGAGATACTGCCCCGCGGCGCGAGCCATGAACGGGGGCTCGCCGCCGACGGCCCCGAAGGCCCTCGCCGGGCTATTCACTCCGCCGGGAATCGATCGATTCGCCCGGACAAACGCCTTGTGGCTGAGGGGCAGCTCATACGACGGGACGGACGAGGCGGGGGTGCTTGGAGTCATGGAACTCGCAGACTCAGGATGATGGAGAGGGGTCGTCACTCGCCCGCGCGGAGCCATCGGGCGGCATCCAGGGCGTGATACGTCAGGATCATGTCGGCACCGGCGCGCTTGAATCCGAGGAGCGTCTCCAGCACGACCCGGCGCTCGTCGATCCAGCCACGGGCGGCGGCGGCCTTCACCATGGCGTATTCGCCCGAGACGTTGTAGGCCGCGACGGGGACCTCAAACCGATCCTTGACCCGTCGGATGATATCCATGTACGCGAGCGCCGGCTTGACCATGACGAGGTCGGCCCCCTCGGCCAGGTCGATGGCCACCTCGCGCAGCGGCTCAAGGCCGTTGGCGGGGTCCATTTGATATCCCTTCCGGTCGCCGAAGGAGGGGGTGCTCTCGGCGGCGTCGCGGAAGGGGCCGTAATAGGCGCTGGCAAACTTGGCGGCGTAGGAAAGGATGGGAATGTGGGAGAAACCCGACTCATCGAGTCCCGCGCGGATCGCGCCGATCATCCCGTCCATCATCCCCGAGGGCGCCACCATGTCGGCACCGGCCCTGGCGTGGCTGACGGCCTGCCGAGCCAGAAGGGGCAGAGTCGCCGCGTTGTCCACGTCGATACGTCCGCCCCGATCCACCAGAGGCCCGCAATGGCCGTGGTCGGTGTATTCGCAGAAGCAGACGTCGGTGATCACCATCAGGTCGGGTGCCTGGAGCTTGATCCGGCGGATGGCCTGCTGGACGATCCCGTCGTCGAGCAAGGCCGACGAGCCGTCGGCGTCCTTGTGCTGCGGGATCCCGAACAGGACGACGGCCGGAATCTTGCAGTCGACGACCTCGGCGATCACCTCACTCATGCGGTCGAGCGAGAGCTGATATTGCCCCGGCATCGACGCAATCTCGCGCTTCAGGTTCGTGCCGTGATAGAGGAATAGTGGATAGATGAAATCGTCGGTCGAGAGGTGGTTCTCACGCACCAGGGCACGCATCTGGGCGTGGCCGCGGAGACGTCGGAGTTGGTGAGTGGGATAGCCTTGGGCGGGCTGGAACATTGCGGCGGGCCTCGGCAGTCGGGCGGCGGATTCGGGCCCTTCATTATCCCCGGACCCCCCTCCCGCGTCGAGGTCCTCGCATTGACGGCCTCCCGACGATCGGGTATTGCCCCGACCAGTACCGGCGACGGTCTGCGCCGCAAGAGACGGCGCGCCCCGGTCCGGCGGGTGCCCCCGGCGAAAGGCCCGAGTGCTGCCGACCCTGACGATCTGCGTGTTGACGGCGACGCTCGGCCTACTCCAGGTCGATGCGCCGATCCGGCGCGCCGATGTAAGCGTCGAAAATGCGGAGGTTTATGCCAGGCCCGACGCCACCGCGTTCGTCACCGCCCAGCTCGCTCGAGGGTCAGTCGTCGAGGTCCACCGCACGCTCGATGGCGGCTGGGTCGAGGTCACCCCTCCGGTCGGCTCGGTCGACTGGATCGACGAGGCCGACCTCGAAATTCTGGACGCCAACTGGGCCAGGGTCGAGGGAAAAGACACCACGGTTCGCTTTGGCAATGCCGAGGCAACAAGTCCCGGCCCGGTCCGATGCAAGCTTGGCGCCGGCACCGAACTCCGCCTGCTTGACCTCGATCCCCTGGCCACGAAGCAGGGAAAGAAGACGCGGACCTGGCGAGCCGTCTGGCCGACCGAGAACTCGACGGCCTATCTCAGGCTCGACGATCTCGGCCCGTTCCGACCGAACCGCCCTGCGTCGGGTACCGCCACGGAACCTCGCCAGGCCGACCCGTCGACGATCCGCGTGGGCCTGGAATCCGGCCCGGCGCGAGACGAGCTAGCAGACCTGGACCTGCAAGTGGCCGCGACCTTGCGCGATCCTGTCGAGACCTGGCGGTTCGCCACGATCCGTTCAAGGCTGATCGCCCTGCGCGATGCGGCCGACTCCGGCGGTCGAGTCGAGATCGAGCGCCGCCTGGACCGCTTGAGCAAGCTCGAGGCCTCGGCCCAATCGGCCCGATCATTCGTGGCCATCATACAGAAGAGTCGAGAACGTGACGCCAAGCTCAAGGTCGAGCGGGGCGAGCGAGACGAGGAAGAGACGGAGGCCGAGGAGGCGGAGCCATTCGCCGCGACCGGTCTGCTGCAAAGTTCGTCGAGGCTGATCGAGGGGCGCAAGGCGGCGGCTCTGATCGGCAAGAACGGCCGGGCCATCGCCTATCTCGATCTTCCCGTCGGCGTTGACTCCCAGAAGCTCATGGGAAGCCGGGTCGGAGTCCGAGGTGTGACCCGGTTTGACGAGAAACTCAAGGCCCGCGTGATCCACGTCTCCGAGTTGGAGACCCTGGGACGCGGGCTCTGAGTTGATCCCCTCAGCGTTTCAGTCGGCGGGCTTGTCGTCCTTGTTCGCCGCCTCGCCGGGCAGCGGCTTGCCGTCGAGAAGGGCGTCGATCTCGGCGGTCAGTTCTGATCGCTCGGTGTAGCCGATGTGCACGGCCCGGACGACACCTTTCGCGTCGAGCAGCACGAGCATCGGGATCGCATTGGCCTGGTAGGCCTTGCCGATCTCTCCGCCCGGGTCGATCGCCAACCGACCGACCGAGTTGCCCGTCAGGGTGATCTTCTTCTCCTTGAGCGTCTCTTCGATGAGGGTCCGCGCGGGGATCAGGTCCACGCCGTCGTTGTCGTCGACGCTCAAGGCGATCACCGCCAGCGGCTTCTCCGACTTGGCGTAGGCCTCGACCATCTTCTGGATCTCGGGTAGCTCCTTAAGGCAGGGTCCGCACCAGGTTGCCCAGAAGTCGATGAGCACCACCTTGCCGGCGAAGTCCTTTTTGGTCAGAGGCTTCGGCTTGCCGGGGGCGTCGATTGCCATCATGGTGAACTCGGGGGCCGGCTTGCCCACCAGGGAGCTCTGGGCTTCGGCGTCCCCGGGCTTGTCGGCGATCGCCTCCTGGAGCGAGGCGACTTTCTCGTAGCCGGCCGGAACTTTGAAGGCGAAGAGGTCGGCGGCGGGCGCCTTGGTCTCCACGGCTCCAGCGATCCAGATGCAGGAGTCGATCGAGACCTTGGTCCCTGGGACCGGGCCGTCACCTTCGGGCTTGGGGAACAGGACCTCGATCCGGCCGAGCAGCTTCGTCTCGGGATCGATCAGGAGCTTCAGGTCGGGGCCCTTCGACATGTCCAGCCGGACGACCTGGAACGACTTGCCCTCGACCTTCGCGTCGGCCTCGACGTTCCAGCCTTCGGCCAGGTCGCCGATCAGCTTCAAAGGGTCTTCGGACACCAGGAAGTTCAGGGTCAGGAGCGGCGGCAGGCCAACCGGTCCGCTGAACAGGGTGGCGGCCATCGGCCCGTCGATGAGCGAGTCGGTGGCGATGAGCTGGGGTGCCGGGCCGGCGATGTAGCGCTTCAGGGGGGTGACCGACGTCGTCAGGGTCGAGCCGTCGCTGTGCAGCTTGACCATGTCGGTGTCGACGCGAACCTTGTTCGGCCGGGCGAAGGCCAGGCTGGCGGCGGCCGTCTCGTTGCGCACCTTGCCGTCTATGGTGGCGATCAGCTCGATATGCCCCTGATCGGCATAGCCTTCCAGGGCGCGGTATGCCTTGGAGACCGCATCGAGCCTCCCCTTCGCCTCGGGCGATTTCTCTGGCTCGGCCCCCATCGATTGGGCCGACAGGCCCAGGATCAGCAGTCCGACGAGGCGGGAAGTTCGCATGGAAGGGTCTCGCGTGGCAGGTGGGAAAGCCCGCGGCGAGAGGTCCGCGGGCTCGGCGGGTTGGTTGGATCGGCGGCGGGGAGGGCGGGGCTCAGTCGAGCTCGGGGAGCAGGTGGCCCATCTTGCTTCGCTTGGCTTCCAGATAAGCCCGACGGTCGGGCTCGTCATGCGCGACGATCGGGACCTGGCCGACCACTTCCAGGCCGTGCCCGTGGATGACGAACGCGTCCATCTTCTTGGGGTTGTTCGTCAGCAGACGCACCTTCGAGAGCCCGAGATCCTGGAGGATTTGCAGGCCCACGCCGTAATCACGCTGGTCGGCGCGATGTCCGAGCGCCAGGTTGGCCTCGACGGTGTCCATCCCCTGATCCTGGAGGTGATACGCCCTGATCTTCTCGATCAGTCCGATCCCTCGCCCTTCCTGCGGCAGATAGATCAGGGCGCCCACGCCCTCCTCGGCGATCATGGCCATCGCCATGTGGAGCTGGTCGCCGCAATCGCACCGCAGCGAGTCGAGCAGGTCGCCGGTGAAGCAGGACGAGTGGATCCGGATGAGCGGAGCGGCCTTGGAGGCGAGGTCGCCGATGACGATGGCCACCGGCTCGTTGCCCGGCTCGTGCTCGATCCGGTAGCCGACGATCTTCCCTCGGCCGTATCGGGTCGGCAGCTCGGACTCGGCCGCGCGCTGGACGAGCTTCTCGCGGCGGCGGCGATAGCGGATCAGGAGCTCGATCGACAGGATCGGCAGGTTGAACTCGGCGGCGAGCGCGTGCAGTTTCGCTCGCTTGGCGACCTTGATGCCGTCGAGGATCTCGATGAGCACGCCGGCAGGGGTGAGCCCCGCCAACCTGGCCAGGTCCACCGTCGCCTCGGTGTGGCCGGCCCGGCGCAGGACGCCCCCCTCCTTGGCCACCAGCGGGAAGAGATGCCCGGGGCGGACCAGGTCGCTGGGCTTCGTCGCCGGGTCGATGATCGACCGGATCGTCAGGGCCCGTTCCTCGGCGCTGATCCCGGTCCGGCAGCTCGCGTGGTCCACCGGCACGGTGAACGGAGTCTTGTAAGGGGCGTTGTTGTGCTCGACCATCGGCCTCAGGTCGAGCCTGGCGGCCATCTCGGGCATGATCGGCATGCAAAGCTGCCCGCGCCCGTGGGTGATCATGAACTCGATCAGCTCGGGCGTCACGCGATCGGCCGCGGCGATGAAGTCTCCTTCGTCCTCGCGGTCTTCGTCGTCCACGACGATCACGCACCGCCCCTCTTCCAGGGCATTCAATGCGTCTTCGACCTTGGAGAATTCATGATCCATGCGACTGCCTCGGCGTCTGGCGGAGACTTCGGCGCCCCGCCCATCGATTATAGGCGAGGGAACCGGGCCAATCGAGCGGCCATCCGAATCGACCCCGTCGGCATCCGCGGGCTAGACCCTGCAAGGGAGGCCGGGCACCCGGCTAGTTTGCGCCCGGAGCGACCGGCGCAGGCTTACCGACCGCCGCCATTTCTTTCCGCACGACCTCAAGCAGGGCCGACGCGATCTTCCCGTAGGCCTCCTCGGTGAAGTGGCCGTCGGCGACGAAATTCCGGGGGTCGGTGTCCGGAGAAAGCGCGTGTGTGCTCACATAGGGGATCCGGTCGCGTTCAAGGGTCGCCGCCAGCGAGAGGTTCAGGTGATCGCGATAGCCTTTATCCTGGATCAGCAGGACGGCGGGGACCTTGCCGCGTCTCCTCGCCTCGGAGGCGAACTCGGCCACGATCCCCCTGAGCGTCACGAGGGCCGTAGAGCTGTCGACAAATCCGTCACGTCGATGAATTCGATCGGAACGCGAGGTCTGCCAACGCTGGGCGACTGCCCTGCGAATCATCCTGACCAGTGCGGAGGAGTCGCTGAAGTTATGCCGGAAGAGGAACGCGTTGTAGAACTCGTCGGTCTGGCTGAGCTGGCCCAGGTACGCATCCCAGGCCGCCGGGTCGTCGAGCCGGGATCGTAAGTCGTCGAGACTCCTCACCATCGGCCATTCGGCGACCGGGGCGCCGCCCGCCACGTCATATCGTGGATAGGTGAACGGGGCCGGCCCTTCGAACCGCCAGGTCATGCCATTGTTGGTGCCCAGGCCAACCACGCTCGACCCGAGGATGCCCAGGACGACGACCTCGGAGGGATCGTCGCGATCGGCCTCGAAGAGGGCGAACGAGTGGTTCGGGGGCGCGGCCGGGCCGGCGAGCATCCTGACGCGATACTCAGGCGCGATCCGCTCGAAGCTCCGGGCGATGTCGTTGGAGAACGACATACCGTAGAAAGAGACAGTCGGCCTGCCACCTCCCTTGCCCGGCTCGACCCGATTGCGGACCACTTCGCGTTCGACCCAGCCCGCGGTCATCAGCGGGGAGCCGGCCTCGTCGGTGGGGCGGACGTCGCGGCGGATCTTCGACTCGATCGACCACCCATAGTTGAAATAGGCCTGGAGCGAGTTGCCAGCACCGGCCCTGGGGTCGGTTGGCCTGCGAAACAGGACGTTGATCGCCGCATCGGCGCCGGCGAGGGCCAGGAGGAACCAGGCCGCGACGATCAGGGCATCGCGCCAATCGTTCCCGCCGCCCGTCCCATCCGCCCGTCCAGCCTCGTCGCCGGTGGGGACACCGCTGCCCGCCGGATCAGAACTGGAAGTAGATGAATTGAGCGGCCTCATTGGAGAACCCCATGGCCAGGACGATCGTGATCAACGCATAAAGGACGCCGCGGACGGGTCGGGGCCAGCTCCGATAGAACGTGCGCGTGCCCGCGAGATATTCCAGCCCCTCGAACGCGAGCAGGACGAGCAATCCCGCCTGGGCCGACAACGTGGGCTTGCCGATCGACAGCCCCATCTGGCCGACGTTACGGAATAGGATCCCCGTATACCGCACGACCTGGTCGAGCGACGAGGCGCGGAACAGGAGCCAGCCGTAGCAGGTGAACGCGAAGAAGACCGCGATGGACAGCCCGAAGGTGAACGGATTTCGCCGCCAGCCATCCTCGGGGACGGGCCCGGTATGGGTCGGTGGGACCGACCCGGCGATCCCGGGCGCGAGCAGCCTGTAGCCGCAGAGCAAGGCCCCTTGATAGAAGCCCCAAAGCACATAATTCCAGGCGGCCCCGTGCCAGAGACCGCCCAGGATCATCGTGAGCATCAGGTTCCTGTACGTACGCCCGACTCCCCTGCGATTTCCCCCCAGGGGGATGTACAGATAGTCCCTCAGCCACGACGAGAGGCTGATATGCCAGCGCTGCCAGAACTCGCCCGGGCTGCGGGACACATACGGGAGGTTGAAGTTGTACAGGAGGTCGATGCCCAGGACCTTGCCGACCCCGCGGGCGATGTCGGTGTAGCCGGAGAAGTCGCAGTAGATCTGGAACGTGAAGTACAGGGTCGCCAGGACGATGTCGGCCCAGGAGGGCGTCGAGGTCGAGTTGAAGACCGAGTTGACCGCGGGGGCCAGACCGTCGGCGACGGCGACCTTCTTCATCAGGCCGAAGAGGATGAGGAACAGGCCTCGCGTCGTCTGGTCGACGGTCAGGACCCGGGGCCGCATCAGCTTGGGCATCATATGCCCGGCGCGCTCGATCGGCCCCGCGACGAGGACCGGGAAGAACATCACGAACAGGGCGTAATCTTCCAGACGCTCGACGGCCTCGGTCCGGCGATAGTAGACGTCGATCGTGTAGCTGAGTGACTGGAAGGTGTAGAACGAGATGCCGGCGGGCAGGATGATGTCCAGGTGCCAGGTCGACGCCGACCCGCCCAGGGCCTCGACGAGCCGGCCCGCGCTGTCGATGAAGAAGTTGAAGTACTTGAAGAAGCCCAGGAACACCAGGTTCGACACCACCGTCATCACCAGGCTGAACCGGCGTCGAGCCGTCTCGGGCATGCGTGCAAGCGGACGATACGCGGCGTTGGCCAGGGCCACCGCGATGATCGTCCCCAGCAAGACCGACCAGCCGAGCTGGTCGGGCGTGAGGAGCTGACCGAAGTCCACGGTCGCCCGCCCCATCGGGGTGGAGACGCCCCACAGTTCGGGGACTGACGCGGGGCCGACCACGGCCGGTCGGTCGAACTGGATCGCCCCCCAGCGAGGGAGGACGAACGCGACGGCCGCCAGGATCAGGCACGCCGAGACGGCCAGTCGGTCTCGGAGCGGAATTCGACCCGGCCCCAGCAAGAGCCCGCAGCAAAAGTCGAGACCAGTGGATAGCACGACCAGGTACAGAAACCTGACGTCCCACCAGCCGTAAAAAATGTAGCTCGAGAACAGCAGCAGGCGATTTTGCGAGCGGACGTCCGTGATCAGGCGATAGAGCGCGTAGAAGATCGCGAAGAAGACGAGAAAGTCGACCGAATTGAAGAGCAAGGCCCAACTCCTGGATCCAGAGGAGAACCGGGACGCCATGCCTGAGCCGTTGCGCTTCAGGAGAAGGCCGCGAGGCCGATTAACATAACATCCTTCTCCTTACAAGGAAAGCGGCCGAGACCGACCGGTGACTCGAGAGCCGCCGCCAACCTGCGTGGCGTCAGGGCAACTTGAAATCTGCCGAGTCTCCGTTAGAATACGCCATGTCGCGAAAGATTCGGACGGACCTGCGCAGCTGGGCGACAGAGCCTCGATTCCGAAGCTCACCCTTCGAGCGGTCAACGCCTTCCGAAGCGGTTCGCGGCCCTTGATCGATCGTGATCACGGCTCGTCATCGCCATTCGGCCGGTCTCCGACCGCGTTCCTCGACGTCACGTCCGACTCCCGTCGTCACGTCCGACCTCCGGACCACGCGGACAACCTCTCTCGAGCCTGGAGATCCGGTCCCATGCCGGACAAGACGAATGACTCGCCGGTGCGCATCATCGGCAGTCGCGAACTGCACCAGAATCTGCCCAATATCCTCCGCGAGCTTGAGCGAGGTGACGTCCGTTACGTGCTGACGGTCCACGGCAAGCCCAGGGCGGTGCTCGTCGGTGCCGACGCGTATCTGAATATGGTCACCGAGAACAAGAGTTCGAGCGAAGCCCTCGTCGGCCTCCAGCTCAGCGCCTTGCTCGGCAATGCCATGCCCACCCAGGTCTCGCTGGATGACCTAGAGCGGGCGCTCGAGCCCAAGCCGAAATGAGTCGAATCGCCGGAGCTCAGATCAGCTCGGCAATCGGCTCGCCCACATTGAGAACCGGCCTGGGTCGGCCGGAGTCGTCGGGGAATTCGTGAGACGAGTTTAGCCCGAGGACATGGTAGATCGTCCTGATCAGGTCCTCTGGCCTGAGCGGGCGGTCCACGGGACGTTCTCCGTTGCGATTGGTCGCGCCGACGACCTGACCGACATTCAGGCCCCCGCCGGCAAGGACCGCGCTCATCGCGTTGGGCCAGTGATCGCGCCCCGACGACCCGTTGATTCGGGGGGTGCGGCCGAATTCGCCCCAGACGACCAGCAAGACTCGCCGATCGAGCCCGCGGTCGTATAGGTCTTCGACCAGCGCGGCGATGGCCGCGTCGAGCGGGGGAAGCTGGCGGCGGCAGGCCTGGAAGACCTGCCCGTGGTGGTCCCAGCCGGTGTCATTCACGGTCACGAACGTCACGCCCGCCTCGACCAGCCTGCGTGCCAGCAGACAGCTCTGGCCGACCTTCGTCCGACCATAGCGATCGCGCAGGCGTGGGTCCTCGGTCGTCAGGTCGAAGGCGCGTCGGGCCGCCTTGCCCGTCACCATCGCGTTCGCCTCGACGGCGAATCGGTCCAGGCCGTCCATCATTCCCGAGGCGTCCCGACGACGCTCGATCCGATCGAGCTGCGCCAGGAGCTGGCGACGGTCGTCGATCCGGTCGAGGTCCAGGCCGTCCGGGGGGACGAGGTTCCGCACCCGGGCATTGGCCGAGGGGTCGCCGTCGACCCGGAATGGGTTGTAGCCCGCCCCCAGGTACGACGCCTGGGCATACGACGGGGCGCCCGGCACGGAGACATACGCGGGGAGGCCGACCGCGTTGGGTCCCCTCATCTTCGCGACGATCGACCCGACGCTGGGCCGGCCGTTCGTCGGCTGGAATGCGGAGTCGGCCCTGAACCCCGTCATGATCCAGTGGCTGCCGATATTGTGATCGTCGGCCTCGTGGTGCAGCCCACGAACGACGGCCAGCTTGTCCATCAGGCCGGCCTGGCCGCGGAACATCTCGCCCAGGAAAATTCCCGGGACGTTGGTGGAGACTGGTTTAAACTCGCCCCGGAACTCGGCCGGAGCGTCGGGCTTGGGGTCCCATGTCTCGATCTGGCTGGGGCCGCCCCCCAGCACAACCTGGATCACGGCCGTATCCCTGGTCGGAAGCCCGGCCTCCGCGGCCTTCGATCGCAGCCGCAGAACATCGGCCAGAGTCAGCCCACCCAGCCCGAGCGAGCCCACCCGAAGGAAGCCGCGCCGTGTGAGGCCGTCGCACGTCCTGGAACGCCCCGAGATGAGATCGAGCATGGCCGATTACCCCTCCCCTACCGGGCCGAGATCGGTGCATCTCCCGCCGGAACATCGGCCCGGCGGCCAACCTCCATGGAACTTCGATCGTACCATCCCAACAGCGTCAGTCGTCTACCAGGGGAAGATTCCCGGGTCGACACCTCGGGCACGTAGGCCGTCCTGGGCGATAAGCCTGAACCAGGCATAGCACGGGTCGGCGTTCGCCAGGTTGAAGTACTCGAGGGCGGCCTCCTGCTTACCGTTGCGTTCGAGAAAGGGGGCGAGGATCGCGCAAGTCGAGGGCCATTTCGATGCTGTGAGTTCCTCGATCTCGGCCTTGAGCGCCTCCATGTCGAGTTCATTGGGATCCCCTTTGGCGAGCCAGACACCGAGCCTGCCCATGACCTTCGCGGTCCTGGGGCTGCTCGGGCTCGGGTTGTCGCCAATCGCCTTCAACGCGTCATCGCGGCCCGCCTTGTCGCCGGCCAGCTCACAGGCGAGGGCCAGGATGGCCCCGTCGGTCGTGTCATTCGTCGCGGCGAAGCGAGGTACCAGCCTCTCTCGGGCCTTCTCGGGCTTGCCGTCGAGAATCTGAATGATGGCGACGTGAAGTTCCTCGTCGGGCCTCGGTACGCGACCGGCAGCGAGCTGTGCCTCCACGAGCGCCGCGGCGGCCTTGGCGTCCCCGTGGCCGGTCCGCTTGCACCAGTAGGCCCAGGACAGCCAGTCGTTGCTATAGCGTTCGGAGATCCGGCGGATCCAGCGCTCAGCCCCGTCCCAATCCTGCATCGCCTCGGCGCACTTGGCGGCCATGAGCATCGAGTCGCCCGACCACGACGCAGCCGCCCGCTCGGCGAACGATCGGGCCTTCTCGTACTCGCCCTTGGCCATCAGGAACTTGGCGATGCCCATGAGCGCCTTGGAGTGGTCGAGGGCCATGTCCTCGTTCTTGACGAACTCCTCGACCGCCGCGATCCAGCGGTCGGCCCGGCCGGTCTTCAGGTAAATGTTCACCAGGCCGTCGAAGATCCAGAGATCGGGCGAGGCTTTCAGCGCCGCTTCCAGAAGTTCCTGGGCCTCGTCGAGCTTATTCTTGCCCTCGAGCTTGATGCCGAGCGTGGCCAGCACGTAGGTATCGTCTCCCCCGTGGTCCTTTCGCCATTCCGTGGCTTCCTTGTCGGAGAGCGACTCATCGACGTAAATCCATGCGCCACGGCCCAGTGGCGAGTAGGGGTCGAGCTGACGCAGTTGAAGCGCCGCGGAACTCAGTCCGATGCCACGGATCGCGGCGATCCTCTCGACCATCCCCGGGACCGTCCCGTGTTCGTTCCGCGACCAGGCCATGAGGCCGGCTTGTGCCGCCCAAGCCGTGTCGATCCCTTGCAGATGCTTGAACATGGAATTCGCCCTGTACGGCATGTCATCCAGGTCAATGGCCCGAATCCCCTTGATCGCTTCGGCATCGACGCCCGCGAACAGGGCGACATACGACCGGCTCGGGTGGTCGGCGACGTAGGGGGTAACCTGCTCGGCGAACTCCGCGGGCGAGACATTGAGCCAGTCGGTGAGGAAGTAAAGGCGACGGCAGACCTGAGTGAAGCGGATCTCGCGGAGCTGCCTGGCGAGCACGCCCCAGGTCACGTCTCCCTCGTCTTCCCCGGCCGATTCATCAAACGCCCTTCGAAGCGAGACCTCGTCGGGATGGCCACCGTCGTCAACCAGGCCCGCGACCCGCGCGGGAAGCCCTTGCAAGGTAGAAATTCGCCTGAGGACGGCACCCGCATACAGAGCCTGGCCTTCGGTCGTCGCCCGGTGCAGATTCGACACCCCACCGATGGCGGCCAGCCCGTCGTGGACCCGATAACAGTCGGGCACACGCGTCAGGAGGTGCCGGCCGGCTTCGACGATCTCGTGCCGATTCACCCGGTCGAGGCCGTCGAAGATGGACGAAGACCGCGAGATCGACAGGAATCGAAAGTAGGCAGGCCAGGGGTCGCCGGGCTTCTCCGAGTCTATCGTCGCCAGCGTCTTGCAATCGGACAGGAGAAAGGCCCTGATCATCCTGATCCAGTCGGGGTCCGGGCCGACCATCCCGGCCTCGTCGGCCTCGAAGAAGTGCTGGCTCGCCGGCCTGTTCAGGCCGACGACCGCCTCGGCATAGGCTAGGCCGCTCAGGGCCTCGGGATTGTTCTCGTCGAGCGAGAGGGCACGCCGCCCGTACAGCAACGATCTGGCCTGGAACGCGTTGGAATCGGAGGTCCACTGCCCTTCCGAGAGCGAGCCGAGATGGGCGTAGGCCCTGGCCAGGGCGACCAGCAGCGTCCTCGATTCGCCACCCCGCCGGATCTCCGAGTGCAAGGCGCGGATCGCCGCGAATTGCTCGGTCTCGACCGGCTGCTTCAGGCTCGCTTCCACCTTCTCGGGAAGGGGGGCCTCCGGCTGGCGGGCCGGCGCAGGCTCCGTGCGCTTCAGGCCAAGGCCTTCGAGGGCGCGGCGGAATTCCTTGCGAGAAAAACCCTCGACCTCGCCGGCCAGCTGGCTGTAATCGGGGGCGATTGGCAGCTTGTAGTCGACACGGGTCGCCCAGACGACCTTCCGTGTCTCCCCCTGCCCCTCGACGATCGTGATCCTGCCGTGGGGGGTCTCTCCCGGGGGCAACTCGTATTCGCGCAGGAATTGCGACCCGATGCGAAAGCGGACGTCGGGCTCGCCCGCAGGCGCGTGGTCGCCGATGGGCACGTCGCGAGTCAAGGCGCCCAGTTCCTCGCGGGCCGAGATGAGCAGGCCCTGGCGGACCATATCGCGGGCCAGGAGCCCCAGGTAAATCGAGTAATTCTCCGCGGTTTCGGGCTGTTTACCTCGCTGGAGAACCACGATCGGGATCGGCCGCCCCGGCCTTGCCTTGTAGATTGAGACATCGCTCCAGTAGGCCGATTCATCCTCCTCGATCGGGACCGGAGCGGCGGCGACTGGCGGTCGGGGCGCGGCGGCAACCTGTGCCAAGGGCTTCGCGGCGACGGCGAGCCTGGCCTGGGCGATGGCCTGCTTGACGTCCTCGCCGATGGCTCCCCAGATCACACTCCCGGCCCCGACAAGAACGACCAGGGCGACGAATCCGACGACGAAGTTACCGGGCGAACGGCGACCCCGCGGCTTCTCTGGATTGGGTTCGTTCACTGGGAGGAGTCCGTAGAGGTGACAGCAACTGCGGGCCTCGAATGCGTCGCCAAACCCAACATGGCGGTCGAGCGTGGATGCCTCGCAGATTAGCATCCATGCTATCAGTGACTTCACCAACGATCCATCGCCAAAATCCAGAGATCAATCGCTTTCGGAAAATTTGTCGTCTCAGGACAACCTGCCCCGAGGCCAAGGGCGTTTCCTCAGCGATTGAACTGGAATTCCTTGGTATTGATCAGAGCCCAGATCAGGTCTTCATAACCCTGGACAAGCCTCTCCTGAGAGCGTCGGCGTGCCAGGTGGGCCAGGCAGGTTTCACGCTCGTCGGCCGACGGAGGTCGACTGACGCAGAGGCGATAGAGTTCGTCGAGCTTCTCGGCATCGGGGCGGGAGTCGGCGGCTAGAATTTGGGCCCGGCCCTTGCCCTCGGTCAACTTCTGCTGGATTTCCGGCGAGTTGAGCAGGTGGAGGGTCTGCGCCAGATTCGCTTCGGGCGACCGCTCGCATTCGCAGACGCTCTCACGGGCGGGGCGGCCGAAGACGTCGAGGAAATACGAGTCGGCCCCGGCGTCGGCAAGTTGCACGGCTCGCGTTTCGCCGGGCACGTTCGCGAACGCCTCGCGGGTGCCGGCGGCCTCGTTGACAGCGTCTAGGAGGATCTCGGCCGGCAGGCGTCGCGGATAGAACCTGGCGAAGTTCTGGCGGTCCCCTTCATTCTGAGGGATCGGCATGCTGCTCCGGTCATAGGCCCGGCTCGTAGCGATCAGGCGGACGAGGCGTTTCAGGTCGAAACCGTGCGCGACGAAATCATCGGCCAGCGCGTCGAGAAGTTCGGGGTTGGTGGCTGGATTCGTCGCCCGCATGTCGTCCTCGGGCTCGACCAGGCCCCGACCGAGGAAGTGCTTCCAGTAACGATTGACCAGGGCCCGGGCGAAGAACGGGTTGTCCGACCGTCCCATCCACTCGGCCAGGTCCTGCCTCGGGTCGCGTGTGGCCGAGGGATCGGCCCAGGCGGGGCTCCCCAGTGGTTTCGCGGGGAGATCTCGCTTCGTGATCGGGTGCGTGGCCAGGCCCTTCGGCTTGACGAACAGGCGAGGGCTGAATGGGTCGGAGCCCGGCTTGCGGTCGATCCGCGCGAAGATCGAGGCGAAGGCGTAGTAGTCGTCCTGGCTCCAGCGCTCGAATGGATGATGGTGGCAGCGAGCGCACTGAATCCTCAGGCCGAGGAAGAGCTGGGCGGTGTCGTCGGCCTGGGATTCGACGGTGGACACCCCGCGATACCAGACGACCGGCGGGTTGACGAGGGCGTCTCCCCTGGCCGCGACGATCGCGGTGACAAATCGGTCATAGGGCATATTCTCGGCCATCGCCTGGCGGATCCAGGCATGGAACGCGTAAGTGGCCGGCTGCGACCTGGGGCCGAACGGGGATTTGTTCTTGAGGATCGCCGACCACTTCATCGCGAACAGGTCGGCATATTCGGGACGCTCGACCTGCCGGTCGACCCACCGCTCACGCTTGTCGGGCCTGGTGTCGGCCTCGAACGCGGCGACGTCGGAAGGCCGTGGGAGGACGCCGCAAAGGTCCAGCGACGAGCGCCGGGCGAACTCCGCGTCGGTGCAGTCCGGGCTCGGAGCAAGGCCCAGCGAGCGGAGCTTTCCCATCACGAGCGGGTCGATGAAATTCCTGGCCGGGGGATCGGCGACGGCTGCCTCTCCCTCGACCGGCGGACGTGCGAGGGTCGCTCGCGCGACGGCCACCAACCCGTTGAACCGGGCCATGATGGCGGCTTCGCCGACGCCCCGGCCGGCCAGGATATGCCCTCGCTCGTCGACCGTGGCGAGGTCGGCCGCATTGGATTGGAATTGCGCGAGTTGGGTGACGTCGGCCTGCGACCCGTCGGCGTAGTGGGCCACCACACGGAGTTGCTGGCCGCCCCCGGCCGGAAGATTCCTCCAATGGGGCCTGGCTTCGATCCGCGTCGCCAACTTCCCCCGCCCCTCAGGGGACCTGGCCCCCTGGGCGATCCAGCGTGCGATCACGCGGTACTCGGCCGAGTCGACCGAGAGTCTCCTACCGCCGCCATGGGGCAAGGCATTGGTCGCCTTCGCCAACACCAGGCTGGACCCGGGCGCGGCCTGGAACACCCGACGCCCCCGGCCCTCCTTGACCAGCGTCTCGTGATCCATCGCCGGATCGAACCCAAGCAGGCTCAGCCGAAACCCATTCTGACCGGCCAATTTCCCGTGGCAACCGCCGCCATTGCAGCCGAGCCTGGTGAAGATCGGGACCACGTCAGACTCGAAGGCAACCGGCCGCCCGTTTGCCGACTCGGTGACTTCGACCGAAATCCGCGAGGCGCGTGATCCGACCCGCACGACGATCGAGGTCGCCCCGTCGGCGAGTGGCCGGGCCACGCCCCGGTCGTCGACCTGGACGACAACCGGATCAAGGCTCTCGTAGGTCGCATCGGCCGTCCGGTCGATGTCGTTTTCCGTCACGACGATCTGGCCCAGGCCGTCAGTACCGACGAACCGGAATGCGGGCGGGTCGACCTCCAGCTGGCCACCATCCGGCGTGGCACCCGTGGCCAGCAAGGTCAGCCAGATCGCGACCGAGGTGATTGGCACGGAATGCCCCCTTGCTCCGAGCGATGGGATTGCACGACTCACCACCCATACTTCGACGATCGGGCTTGCTCATTTTGACCTTAGCAGAAAACTCCTCGGTCCAGCGATCGGTAACCGACGGCCTCGGCAACGTGATGACCCTGGATCGTGTCGACCCCCTCCAGGTCGGCGATGGTGAGCGCGACGCGCAAGACTTTATCGTGGGCTCGCGCTGAGAGGCCCAGCTCCTCCATCGCCGCCCGCAGCAGCGACGAGGCGTCGGGCCCCAGGACCGCGTACTTCCGCACTTGCCGGGGGGTCATCCGGCCGTTGACCGCCGTCCCCTTCGGGCCGAACCTCCTGGCCTGACGCGCACGGGCCTTCACGACCAGGGCGAGGAATTCCGCCGAGGTCGGGCCCGGCGGGGCCTCGTTCAGCTGCGCAAACGGCACGGCGGGGACCTCCACGTGCAGGTCGATCCGGTCGAGCAGCGGCCCGGAAATCCGGCTCAGGTAGCGGTCCACCTGCGGGGGCGTGCACGTGCAAGCCCGGCGCGGGTCGGATCGATAGCCGCAGGGGCAAGGGTTCATCGCCGCAACCAGCACGAAGTCGGCGGGGAAGGTGGTGCTCCGCAAGGCTCGGCTGATGGTCACCTGCCCCTCTTCCAGCGGCTGGCGCAGCACTTCCAGGGTCTTGCGGTTGAACTCGGGCAGCTCGTCCAGGAACAAGACCCCCTTGTGTGCGAGCGAAATCTCGCCGGGATGGGGCGTGCTTCCGCCGCCGACCAGTCCCGCGTCCGAGACCGAGTGGTGGGGCGAGCGGAAGGGGCGGACGGCCATCAGGGGCTCGCCCGACTTTAGCAGGCCCATGGCGCTATAGATGCGCGTGGTTTCCAGGCTCTCCGCGGGCGTCAGCGAGGGCATGATCGTGGGCAGCCGGCGGGCCAGCAGCGTCTTCCCCGTGCCGGGAGGTCCGATCATCAGGACATTATGCGAGCCGCTGGCCGCGATCAGGAGGGCACGCTTGGCGTAGTCCTGGCCTTTGACGTCGACGAAGTCTTCCTCGTAGCGTGCCAGCCGGGTGAAGACGTCGTCCAGGTCGACCCGCGTCGGCTCCAGGTCGAGTTGGCCGGAAAGGAAGCCAACCGCCTGCGCCAGGCTGCCGACCGCGTAGATGGGCAACCCTTCGACGACCGCGGCCTCGGCCGCGTTGGCCTCGGGGACGAGGAGCCCGTCGATCCCTTCGGACGACGCCGTCAGGGCCATCGCCAGGGCCCCCTTGATGGCCCGGGTCTGGCCGTCGAGCGCTAGCTCGCCGATCACCGCGAACCGGCCCGGTCGATCGCAGCGCACCTGGCCGCTTCCGATCAAGAGGCCCAGCGCGATGGGCAGGTCGAGCCCTCCCGCGTCCTTCTTGATGTCCGCCGGGGCCAGGTTGATGATCACGCGGTCGTCGGGCCGTCGGTAGCCCGAGTTGACCAGCGCCCGCTCCACCCGATGCGTGCTCTCGCGGACGGCCGCCTCGGCCAGCCCGACAAGAACAGTCTTGGGCATCGACGAAGACGAGACGTCGACCTCGACGGCAACCGGGGCGGCATCAATGCCGATGAGCGTATACGAGCTGAGCTTGGCCAGCATGTGGTCGAGGTGCCTGGATCGAGGGACCGGCCCCGCTCGGCATCGAAGGGCCATTTCGACTGCGTCGCCCGCGGCGGCGCCCCGACGGTCGGTCGGGTACGATTGTCCACCCGAATGGGCATCCCGGTCAATAACCGTCCCCGATTTGACACACGCGACCAGAAACCTCCTGTGGCACTCCATTTGCAATTCCACCTGCCGTGAATGCAGATTCGCCCCTCCTCTCTCGGAGCCGACTCATGGCCATCAATCCCGAAGATAAGAACCGTGACGAAAACCGCGACCCGATCACCGGTGAGCCGGGTGCGCACCCGGTCGGCACCGGCCTGGGCGCGGCTGGCGCCGGCGCGGCCGGTGCGGCCATCGGCATGGCGGCCGGCCCGGTTGGTGCGGCCATCGGCGCGGTCGTCGGTGCCGTCGCTGGCGGCCTCGCCGGCAAGGGCGTCGCCGAATCGATCGACCCGACCGCCGAGGCGTCCTACTGGCGCGAAAATTACAAGTCTCGTCCCTATGCCTCCTCGGACGCGACCTACGACGACTACGCGCCCGCCTATCAGTACGGCTGGGAATCCCGCGCCAAGTCCGCCCACACCAGCTTCCAGGACGCCGAGGCCGAGTTGAAGTCCGGCTGGGAAGCGACCAAGCACAACACCAAGCTGGGCTGGGAAAAGGCCAAGCACGCCACCCGCGACGCCTGGGACCGGATCTGAACCGCCGGCACCCCCCTGGACGCGCGAGCGCCGACGTTTGAGCACGTTACGTTCAAACGCCCGAGCATGTGCTTGATTCATCAATTCGCGTCGCCCTGCCCGATGGCAGGGCGACGCGAATCTCGTTTTGACGCTCCGCGATCAAGCCTGCTTCCGGCTATTGTGTGCCGTCATCAGTGCCATGTAGATGGGCGTGTGGTCGATGAGGAGCTTGCCGAAGCCCTCGACGTCATTGCGCCAGTCGCGATGAAGCTCGGAAGCCGCGGCGAACCAGTTGACGAGCTGCACGCCCGCGGCCGACATCCGCAGCCAGGCGGCGTCACGGCTCGCCTTGTCGAACGTCCCCGAGGCGTCGGTGACGACGAAGACCTCGTAGCCCGCCTCGATCGCCGAGAGCGCCGGGAAGGCCACGCAGACCTCGGTCACGATCCCGGCGATGATCAGCTGCTTCCGGCCGGTCGCCTTCACGGCGTTGACGAAATCCTCGTTATCCCAGGCATTGATCTGCCCGGGGCGGGCAATATAAGGCGCGTCGGGGAACATCGACTTCAATTCGGGCACGAGCGGACCGTTGGGGCCTTCCTCGAAGCTGGTCGTCAGGATGGTCGGAAGCTTGAAATAACTGGCGATGTCGGCCAGCGCCAGGACGCTGTTTTTGAACTCCGAGGGCGAGTAGTCCTGCACCAGCGCGGTGAGCCCGCATTGATGGTCCACGAAGAGGACCGCGGCGTCATCCTTGGAGATTCGCCGATATTTGGGGCTGCTCATCCATTCATCTCCATGTTGAGTCGAAATCGATCACTGGGTACCTATATGGCCGAATCTCCGCTCATCCCGCAAGAAGTCGACGCCCGTACCGAAGGGCCAGGTCTGCCCTCGATCCGCCCCGAAGGATGGGGCGACTGTGGACTCGGGCAACCCGAGTCCTGGACGGCCGGGCGGCGATCCGGTTAGCATCCGGCAAGTCCGATCGCCCGCCACACCCGTCTATCAGGCAAAGCCTTGCGACTCAGCGACTATCTCTCGCTCGTCCGTTTCAGCCACACCCTCTTCGCGCTCCCGTTCGCCTTGCTGGGCGCCGCCCTGGCGGCCCACGGCCCGGACGGCTGGCGTGGGCGGCCCCGCGACTGGATTGGCATCCTCCTGTGCATGGCCACGGCCCGGACCGCGGCGATGGCGTTCAATCGCTGGGCGGACCGCGAGATCGACGCCAGGAATCCGCGCACGGCCGGGCGCCATATTCCCGCCGGGTTGCTGTCGGCCAGCGCGGTGGCGAGCTTTACGTTGCTCAGCTCGATCGCATTCGTTGCCTCGACGCTCCTGTTCCTGCCCAACCGCTGGCCCATCATCCTGGCCGTGCCGGTCCTGCTCTGGCTGCTGGGATACTCGTATGCCAAGCGATTCACCAGCCTGGCACATTTCTGGCTGGGCTTCGCGCTTATGCTCTCACCGGTGGCGGCCTGGATCGCCCTGCGGGGCGACATCGCCTGGTCGCCGGTCCTGCTCGGCCTGGCCGTGCTGTTCTGGGTGGCCGGCTTTGACATCATCTACGCATGCCAGGACGCCGAGTTCGACCGCGGCGCCGGCCTGCATTCAATCCCCGGACGCATCGGCATCGCCAACGCCCTGCGCCTGGCGGCGGCCTGCCACGCCCTGACCGTCGTGGCGCTCGTGGCCCTGGGCCTGGCTTATCCGCTGGGCACGATCTACTTCAGCGGCGTGGCCGCGGTGGCGCTCCTGCTCGTGTACGAGCACGCCATCGTCAGGCCCGATGACCTGACGCGGGTCAACGTCGCCTTCTTCCAGGTCAACGTCGCCATCAGCATGGGCCTGCTCGTCGTCGGCGTGGCCGACCTCGTCTTCTGAGCCGCCCGCCCGCGCGAATCCGTCCGCGCCGGGCGGGGGTGTTTTTCAAGGCCTCAGAACGCGATCGGCTTCTTGAGGGCCCGTCGGACCGCGACGAACTGGCCGGCGTGGAGGACGGCATGCTGGCCCATCAGATTCAGCATGTTGCCCACCAGCGGGAAGTTCTTGCGGACGGCCTCGGGGCTGGGCGTGTCCAGCCCGGCGTCGTCCATCGTCTCCAGGACCGCGCGGGTGGCGGCCCGCACCTTCCCGTGCAGGTCGAAGTATTCGGCCTTGGTCAGGAACGCCCCGGATGATGCGGACGGGTCGCGCGGGTGGGCCTCGGCAAATCCGGGCGGCAGGGCCGCGCCTGGCCTGATCATTTCCAGGAGCCTGGTGTCGGTCGAGATCAGGTGCCCGAGCTGCCAGGCGATCGGGTTCATCCCCTCGATCGGCACCAGCGTCAGGTCGGCGTCGTCGAGCCCTTCCAGGTATTTCTCCAGGAAGAACTCGCTCCGCGCCAAACCTTGATCGATCAGGTCTTTGGCCGTCATGTCGAATCGCTCGAGTGGGAGAGGGGAGAGGGATCAGCGGGCGGCGGTGGCCGACGGCTCGAGCTCGAAGTCGGCGATGAAGAGCTGGCTGGTGTTCTCGGGGTTGCGACCCTTCGAGGTCCAGAGCACCTTCTTGCCGTCGGGGCTGAAGACAGGGAGCCCGTCGAACCCCTCGCGGTAGGTGATCCGCTCCTGCTGGCCGGTCTCGGTGTCCATCAGGTAGATCTCGTAGTTGCTATGCCCGTGGATGCTCGTCGAGTACAGGATGTGGCGGCTGTTTGGGTGGAAGTAGGGGCCCCAGTTCACGGCCTTGTTGTCGGTGAGCTGCTTCTCGTTCTTGCCGTCGGGGGTGTTGATGAAGAGCTGGAGGAGGTCGTTCTCCTTGCGGTCGCTGCGGTAGATGATCTTCTTGCCGTCGGGGCTGAAGAAAGGGCCGCCGTCGTATCCCTTGGCGTCGGTGATCCGCCTGGGGTTGGTGCCGTCGGCGTCCATGATGTAGATCTCGGCATTGCCGTCGCGGAACGACGTGAAGATGATCTGCTTGCCGTCGGCCGAGTAGCTCCCTTCGGCGTCATAGCCCGGCGTGTCGGTCACCCGGACGAGATTCTTCCCGTCAAGATCAGCCTTGAAGATGTCCATCTGCGGGTCGAATTCCCACTTGTACCGCTCGGATCGGCTGTAAGCCGGCCCCGTCTTGGTGGCGGGCTTGGGGATTCCCTCCTTCAAGGCAGGGTCGAGGTGGGTCGACGCGAACAGGATCGACTTGCCGTCGGGGTGGTAGTAGCTGCAGGTGCACTTCCCCTCGCCGGTGGAGACGAGCTGAGGCTTGGCCCCTTCGGCCAGGTCCTGGGTGTAGATCTGGTAATCCTGCTTGTCGGGATCGTTGGCCTGGAAGATAATGGCCTTCGCATCGGGCCGGAAATAGCCCTCGCCAGCCCTGGCGAAGCCCCTGGTGACCTGGCGGATATTCCGCAGGTGCTTGGACTCAAGCTTGGCTACCTCGGCGGCAGGCAAGGCCGGCTCGGCGGCGGGCGGCCCCTGGGGTTCGGCCGCGACAATGGCCGCTGCGACGAGGATGGAAAGCATGGCGAGTGGCTCCGTCGGGGTCTGTCGGGTCGGGCTGCGCGGCGAGTCTCGTCCGTCGCGGCCCCGAGCGTGCCAAGTATAAATCCATCGCCGGGCGCTCGCCAAGGCCCGGCGCCCCCCCCTCGGCGAACGCATGAAGATCTACACGAAGACCGGCGACAAGGGCATGACCGGCCTGCTCGGCAGCGGCCGGGTCTCCAAGGACGACGCCCGGATCGAATCCTATGGCACCGTCGACGAGCTGAACGCCGTCCTCGGCCTGGCCCGAGCTGCTGGGGTCTCCTCAAGCCTGGACGGCTGGCTCGCCGCCGTCCAGGACGACCTCTTCGCCGTCGGATCCGCACTGGCCGACCCCGACCCCGAAGGTCGGTTCTACAACGCCATCAAGGAGGCCCACGCGATCCGACTGGAGGGCCAGATCGATGAGATGGAGGCCGGCCTGCCTCCGCTCACTCAGTTTATCCTCCCCGGCGGCACCGCCGCCGCCGCGCAGGTGCACCTGGCCCGCACCGTCTGCCGCCGCGCCGAGCGACTGGTCGTCGCCCTGCGCAACAAACCCGAGGAGCAGGTCTCCGACGACGTCATCGTCTACCTCAACCGCCTGAGCGACTACCTGTTCGTGATGGCCCGTAGCATCAACCACGAGGCCGGCGTCGCCGACACCCCCTGGGGTGGGCTTTGAACCTTCAGGGTAAGGTCGCCCTCATCACGGGCGGTCGACGAGTCGGCGGCCAACTGGCCCTGATGCTCGCCGACCGCGGCGTCGACGTCGCGCTGACCTACCACACCAGCCGCGAAGCCATCGAACGCACCGCCGAGACCGTCGAAGCCCGGGGACGCCGGGCCCTGACAGTGCAGGCCGACCTTTCCCGCGCCGACCAGGCCGACGCCGCCATCACGCAGGTCGTCGCGTCCCTCGGCCGGATCGACATCCTCGTGAACATGGCCAGCGTCTACAAGAAGACTCCGTTCGACGACTTGACCGCCGCCGACTTCGACGCGATGCTCGCGGCCAATCTGGCCGCCCCCTACCACGCGGCCATCGCCGCGGCCCGCCAGATGCGACGGCAGCCCGCCGTTGACGGCATCAAGGGGAAGATCGTCCAGGTGGGCGACTGGGCCACCGATCGCCCCTACCGCGACTACCTCCCTTACCTCGCCGCCAAGGGGGGCCTGACCACCTTCACCCTGGCCCTTGCCAAAGAGCTTGCCCCCGAGATCGCCGTCACCATGGTCCAGCCCGCCATGATCGACCCACCTCCCCACCTCTCCGAGTCCGATCGGACCGCCGTCCTCGACGCCACCCCCCTGCACCGCCTGGGAACCCCCGAAGACGCCAACCGGATGATCCTCTTCCTCCTGGAAGGCTCCGACTTTGTCACCGGCGCATGCTACCGGGTGGATGGCGGCCGATTCCTGGGCGTCGACTGAACATTGCGCGCGAGGTGAAGCACGGGGCTTTCGGGGATGGATTTGAAGTGGATTTTGAAACCTCCTTCTCATCCGGTCGGATTCGCGGGTAAACTGCCTCCAGTTCTCAGAAGAGGCTTGCCTCTCTCGTTGGAATCTCTCCCAACCCCGAGAGACATTCCAGGACACCCCCGATGCCAACGCTCAGAAAGCGCCCCGGAGCCCCGTACCTCGCCCTGATCTTCGCGACCGTGTCGATCGGCTGCGGCGAGAGCGAGGTGGGGACGATCGATCTCGGCAAGTCCAAGTCAATCGCCGATTCCAAGGGCATTTCCCGTAAACCTGTCTCAATCACGAACTCCAAGGCAAGAGGGGTCGGCCGAAACGCGGCGAATCCCCCGGGACCGCCAATCCGATCCACCTCACGCGGCCCGGGCCGCTGAGACCCCGCCCCACCTCACTTCACCTCCCATCATCACGTCACAACCCGCCCGGTCCTGACTTCACCGAGGCCATCACTCCGGTTACGGTTAGCCCCTTCGAACATCCGAGGCCTCCCCATGAACCTCACCCGCCGAACGCGGCGCCCTCCCGGGTTCACGCTGATCGAGCTCCTCGTCGTCATCTCCATCATCGCGGTTCTCATCGCCCTCCTGCTGCCCGCCGTCCAGTCGGCACGCGAGGCCGCCCGGCGCTCGCAGTGCGTCAACAATCTCAAGCAACTTGCCCTGGCCGCCGCCAACTACGAGTCTCAGACCGGAGCCCTGCCCTCGGGCCACTTCTCGCTGCGCACCGACGGTGCCACGACCTATGGGCTGGGCATCAACGCCCTCGTCTTGCTGGCCCCCACCCTGGAACAGGCGCAGGCCTACAACGCGTTCAACTTCAACCTGTTTATCGGATCGCCGTCAAACGTCACGGTCGCCGGCGTGGGGATCTTGGGCCTGTGGTGCCCGAGCGACCCGGTCTCTTCGGAGAGCTTGGCGCTCGACCAGGCCTATTACGGCTACACACCCCCCAGCATCACCCAGAAGTTCAGCAGCTACGTCGGCAACCGTGGGAGCTACTGGGGTGACACCTTCTACACCGTCACCCGCGCCTGCCTGCCGACCTATCGAAGCGCCATGAATGGCACAATCTTCGATCAGGGGACGGTCAGTCTCGCAGAAATCTCCGACGGCACCAGCAACACGCTCCTATTCGGCGAGCACGCCCGCGGTGTCATCGCCCAATCCGACCGGACAGGCTTCCAGTGGTGGCACTCGGGCTACTGGACCGACACCATGTTCGACACCAGTTACCCCATCAACGGCCACAAGAAATACCGCGATCAAATCGTCAATAGTGGCTGGTACTGGGTCCCCCTCCAGGCGGCCTCCAGCTTCCACCCCGGCGGCGCCAATTTCTCGATGGTCGACGGCTCCGTCCGGTTCATCAAGGAGACCATCTCGTCCTGGCCGATCGACGTGAACAACGTCAATGGCGACCCGATCGGCATCGCCTACGGCATCGACTGCGGCGAGCCCCACATTGGCTCCTCCGTCCCCCAGGTCTACCAGGCGCTCTCGACCCGCAGGGGGAACGAGGTCCTCAGCGCCGACTCTTTCTGAACGAACTCGGGACGCCCGCGACTGGGGGCAGGCTGAACGACGCACTTCGGCCTGACCCTTGTCCTGCGCAGGGGGCGCCGATACGCTGGCCGGCCTTAAGGCGCCCCCCGAACCCGAAGGTCAACCGGTCGATGAGCCAGCCCCCACGCCCCGTCGCCGAATTCCGCGTCGACTCGCTCCACGTCCTCGTCTTCGAAGACCGGGCCGAGATGGGCCGGGCCGCCGCGGCTCACGTCGCCCAGGCCATCGGCGACCGGATCCGCGCGGCGGGCCACGCCAACGTCATCTTCGCCGCCGCCCCCAGCCAGGACGAGATGCTCGCCGCCCTCGTCTCCGACCCTTCGGTCGACTGGTCGAAGGTCGACGGCTATCACATGGACGAGTACCTGGGCCTCGGTCCCGACCATCCCGCCTCGTTCCGCCGCTACCTCCGCGAGCACTGCTTCGAGCCCGTCGGCCTGCCTTCCGACCGTCTCCACCTGATCCCCGGCGAGTCCACCGTCAGCCCACTCGCCGTGGCCCTGGCTTATGAGGCCGCCTTGAAGGCCAACCCGACCGACGTCGTCTGCGCCGGCATCGGCGAGAACGGGCACCTCGCCTTCAACGACCCGCCCGTGGCCGACTTCCTCGACCCCGTCCTGGTCAAGGTCGTCCGCCTCGACGAGCCTTGCCGGACCCAGCAAGTCCACGACGGCTGCTTCGCCACGCTGGACGACGTCCCGACCCACGCCTACACGCTCACCGTCCCGGCCCTGCTATCGGCCCCGATCGTCTCCGTCGTCGTCCCCGGCCCCCTCAAGGCCGAGGCCGTCCGAGCTACCTTGCAAGGCCCGATCCACGAATCGTGCCCCGCCACCGCCCTCCGCCGCCACCCCGGCGCCCGCCTCTACCTCGATCGTGATTCGGCCCGATATGTCTTCTGATCGACGAACTCTCGTTTCATTCGCCGACAGAACTCATTGGATCGGCCGAGTTTCCTGCAGGTGCCTTACCGGGTCGAGTCGAATTCTGCCCCACACCTGGAACATCTGCCGACCGTAGACATCCAATCCCAGGTGGAGGAAGTCGCACCGCAACGGCCGCAGAAATTGGTGGTCCTGACCTTAAGCCAGGCGATAAGGCTGCAGAACGGAACGGCGAGACACAGTGCCCCCACGCCAAACTTCCATGACTTACCACTCGATAGAAAGATGGTTAAAATCAATGCAAAGAGAATGCTCGACGACCAACTCCACAAGGAAAACCACTCTCGTTTGAAATCCGCATCCTTCGACCAGTAGAAGACGATGGATCCGCCGACTCCCAAGGGTATATAGATTGCGAACAAAATCCACCCAATAATCAACATTAATTGATTATGAGAATACGTATCGCAATTCCGCCAGACGAGGTTGGGACAAGCAGGACAGACAACGCAGACTGCATGCGGAATGGCCTGCGGCCAGAGACCATGCCATCCGGCAAAAACAGTCACATCTCGAACTGAATCGTCCCAGAATCGGACGCAAGAACGGTCATTGAGAAACAGGCTTGTTCTGCCTCAAATCTTCAATCCTCAACCGATTGCGATAGACGCCCGGATAGTGGCCGACGCTATCCCAGCCCCGCCCGACGGAGGTGCTCGCCAGGGTGATGTAGATGCCAGCCATGGCGTTGGGCTCGTTACCCGCCCGGCTGAATTCGATCGCGTTGACCGGCAGTCCCCAGCCAGCGGTCGGTGACAGGGCCGTGGCGACCTGGGCAGACCAGTCGTCCAGAGTCACGCTCGCGACCGCCTTTCCCTCGTCATGGAAGGTGATCGTCAGCACCTCGCCTCGCTTGAGCCGACCCCCGGCCAGTTCGCGAAAGGGGCCTTTCTCGCTGTTGGAAGCCTCCACGACGTGGAACCCGCCCGCATCGTCCAGATAGGCCAGGCGGATCGGGCGCCCGACCGGGTAATCGGCGGGCAAAACCTCGATGCGATGTTTAGGGCAGGGCGAGAACGACAACGCGAGCCGTTTGTGGCCGGAAACCTCCACATCGCAGAAGGAGTTCAAGTGCGAGTCGATCCGGCGCGGCAATGAGGCGAGCGTTTCCAGCCGGATCGGCCCGGACCCGTCGTCCGGCTCAATGCGCAACAAGGCATCGAAATCCTCCCGATACAGTGCCGAGAGACCGCCCTCGACCCGCTCAGCGGAGATGAGCCGCCTCGACGGCCCTTCCCGCAGCGAGGCCGGGGCCAGGATCGTCTGGCAGCCGTCCGGCGAGCGGCTGATGAAGGTCAGCAACGGCTGGATCGACAGGTTCAATCCTCCCGCCTTCACCGTCACCGAACCGTCGCCCCCGTGCACAAACAGCCGGCGGCTGACGCCCCCCTCCAGCGTCGTCGACCCGCCAGCGACATCGGGGAACGCCATGTCGGTCGGGCGTGTCTCCGCCGCGGGAGCACGGATCAGGAACGGAAACGTGGCCCCGAACGCCACCGACGTGAGCACGGCCGTCCACAAGGACCGTCTCGGCGGTGCGGATTCCCCGGCGAGCTGTCGCCTGAAGGTGAGCCACCAAAGGAGGCCCATCACCACCCCGCACGCCAGAGGGACCACAAATATCCGTTGCAGGGTGATGGGAAACGCCGCCCGGCCCGCGACCGCCACGGCGGCCCAGCACGCGGGAAACGCCGCGAGAGTCAAACTGAGCACCCTCAAACGTTTGCGCCGCGCCGCCATGACGGCCAGGACCACCGCCGACAGCACAACCAGAGGGGCGACGCCGTTCGCCCAGAATCGCTGATGCCAGGCCGGAAACCCGCCGGGCATCAGCCACCACCAAGCACTGGCGGCGACGGCATGGAACCCCAGCACGACCAGCCATAAGAGACGCCAGGGTGAGGCCATCGGTATTTCCTGACAAAGCCCGGTTCTGCGACGGCGCGTCGATTCCGCGCCGCGAAAGCTCGCCAAGCTGCCCGAGTGCGTAGCAGTTCTCGAAACTTTGCCCAATCTCAGCGGTCGTTCCAGCTTATCCGCTGCCAGGAGGGAAGGTTAGCCGTGAAACGAACACTCGCTCCGGGATCAACCGGCATCGGGTCTCATCGCCAAGCCTTTCGGACGGAAGATGAATTCGAGGCCCGACAACCGACGTGGACCGACCTGGAATTGACCGCCATCACCGCCAGGGTTAAATCGGTTCCGATGGCATCGCCACGGTCCGCCGTCGCACCGTGTGCAACTCCCCCCGCAGCGGTCCAAGCTCGGGCGACTCGATCTCGATGTCCGCGACCTCGCACACCAGGCCCTCCGCTTTCAGGGCTTCGGGTAGATCCTTGGTTGCCACCCGATAGGGGCCTGCCAGCAGCGCCAGGCCGCCTGGTTCCAGCATCCGGGCCAGGAGGTTGGCCACCAGGGGGACGAGCCGGCGCTCGTACAGGACGTCGGCCCCCAGAATCACCTGGTAGCGGCGATCGGCGGGCAGGTCGCGCCAGTCGAGGCGCTCGAAGGTCGCCCGGGTCGCGTCCAGGCCGGACTCTTCGATGCTGCGGGCCACGTAGGCGAGCGCGGTCGAGTCGTAGTCGGTGAAGTGGACGGAGGCTCCCATCGCCAGGGCCTTCAGGCCCGCCAGGCCCAGGCCGCAGCCAATCTCCAGGCAGGTGACACCCGGGCCGATCTCGGCCGTCCGGCCCAGGCAATCGGCCAGCATGTAGGAGCCTGGCCAGAGGTAGGCCCAGTAGGGCATGTAGTCGTCGCGGGCGTTCCAGGCCTGCACGTCGGCTGCTTCCAGCATCAGGTCGGGGTCGGCCGGCCTCGCCAGTTGGATTTTCGTGCCGCCGATCGTGAACGGGGTCGACGTGATCGGCCCCTCGTAGGCCGTCGCTCCGGCGTTCGCCATTTCGTCCTCCATCCGCATTGCCTCAGCACCCACCCTTTGACCCCCCCCTTGACGGAGACTATAATCACCGGAAGTTGAGACTCGATCTCAACCCTCTGTCGCCCCGGACCTGGCTGGTCCCGGGGCGACCCAGTCCACGAGCGACCCCCATGCGTCCGACCTTTCCCACCTCGTCGTTCCCGCTCGCACTCGCCCTGGCGCTCGCCTGCGGGATGACCGCGGCGGCCGGAGAGGTTCGTGGCCGGGTCTCCATGCCCGACGTCTGCTCGCCCGCGGTCAGCCCCGCGGTGGTCGTCCTCGAATCCAAGGACGCGCCGAAACGAGACGAACCCAAAGGCCAGGCCGGCGACGTCAAGCTGGTGAACCAGAGCGGCCTCCAGTTCGTCCCTCGCATCCAGGCGATCTCGGTCGGTCAGACGATCCGGTTCACCAACCAGGACAGCGAGACCCACAACCTTCATCTTCTCACGCCCGGCCTCTCCTTCAACAAGTCGATGGGGCCCGGCGGAATCGAAGACTATACCCCGGCCGCCCCGGGTCTCCTGAAAATGGGCTGCGACGTCCACAGCCACATGCGGGCGTTCATCCTCGTGGCAGACAGTCCCAACGTCGCCGTCTGCCGGGCCGGCGGCACGTTTAAGATTCGTGACGTGGCACCGGGCCGCTACCTCGCCAAGGTCTGGCACGAGATGGGCGACCCGCTCGAACGCGAGGTCGTGGTGGCCGACGACGGTCTCGACCTCGGCACGCTCACCCTCACCGCGCCCGCCAACGTCTCCTCCGGCGGGAAAGCCCTGAAGATCCCCCCCCGCATCTGGCCCGAGGTCATCGACCGGATCGGCCTGCTCCTGGGCAGCAGTCGCGCCGAAGGAGCCAAGCCGGGTGGAGCGAAGAAAGCACGCAGGCTCGCCGAGGATTCCTACTTCGTCGAGTTCGAGCTGTCCGACATGGAGGTCGCCGTCCGGGCGAACCTCGGCGTCGACCGAGCCGGTGAGCTCGAGTCTCAGTTCCGCGACCTCTTCAAGGCCAGCCGTCAGCTCTCCGAGGGGAAGATCGACGCCGCCAGGTGGACGACCCTGACCCGCGACCTCCTCATCAACCTGGTCAAGGCGTCCGACGACCTCAACCGGATGGGGATCACCGACGGCTCGAAGCTGGGAGCCGGCCGGGCACTCGCCGCCGATGGACCCGTCAGCTCGGTTGACCGTCAGACCTTGCGGATGGCCCTGTCGCGTTCCCTGGACAACGTCCGGGAGCTTGCCGACGCCGACGAGGCCGATGACGCATCGTCGGCGCTTACGGGGGCGTATTTCGACGCGTTCGAGCCGATCGAGCGGTTTCTCATCATCCGCGATCCCGCCTCCGTCCGGCCCCTGGAACTCGAGTTCGGCCGGCTACGAGGCGACCTCGGCTCGGGCCTCAAGGGCGAGCCGCTTGCCGCCAAGCTCGGCTCTCTGAAGGCCGAGATCGACGCCGCCCTGCTCAGGGCCGAGGGCGAGCAGGTCGGCAGCTTCGCCCCCGCCTTCTTCGCCTCGCTCATCACGATCCTCCGAGAGGGGGTCGAGGTCATCCTCCTGCTCACCATGCTGACCGCGCTGGCCACCAAGGCCGGTCGTCCCGATGGCCTCCGGGCCATCTGGGTCGGCGTTGGACTGGCCGTCGTCGCCAGCCTCATCACGGCCGTCGCACTGAACATGCTCATCGCGTCGGCCCAGGGCCGCACCCGCGAGGTGATGGAAGGGCTCGTCCTGCTCTCCGCCTCGATGGTCCTCTTTTACGTCAGCTACTGGCTGATCGCGCAGACCCAGGCCAAGCGCTGGACCGACTTCATCAAGGCCCAGGCCAGCAAGTCGACCTCCGTCGGGGGCCTGGGCGCCTTGGGGCTGACCGCCTTCCTGGCCGTCTTCCGCGAGGGGGCCGAGACTGCCCTCATCTTCCAGGCGATGATCGCCAACCAGGGGGGAGCCCGCCCCGGCCTGCTCGGGCTCGCCGCAGGCCTGGCAGCCGGCCTGTTCGCCCTCATCTTCATCGACCGCGCAATTCGTAAAACCGCCGTACGCCTGCCGTTGCGTCGGTTCTTCCAGGTGACGGGCGTGGTCCTCTTCGCCATGTCGGTGGTCTTCGCCGGCCACGGTGTCGCCGAGTTGCAGCAGTCCGGCTGGATCAAGCAGACGGCCGTCGAATGGGCCGGGCGCGGCATTGGCTGGCTGGGCATCTACCCTAACGTCCAGTGCCTGGCGATCCAGGGGCTCCTCATCGCCGGAGCCCTCTCCGCCTACGTCCTCATGCGACTCGACCCGTCCGCGGCGACCGCCAAGTCCCGAGCGGTCAAGACGCCCGAGACCAAGGCCTCCAAGCCCTCAGCGACCAAAACTCCCGAAACCGCGACCGCCGAGTCCCGAGGGGTCAGGACACCCGAGACCGAGACCGTCGGAGTCAAGTCCTGACACCACGGCGTCGGCTTCGAACGCTCGCCTTTCACCGCATCCAAAGGAACATCGCCGTGTCACAACGCTGGGTCGGCCCGCTGCTGGCATCCCTGATCGTCTTCGGCGTGGCCGGGCTGCTCTACCTGAACGTCGAGACGACGCGCCCCGCCGCCGAAGGCCCCACCAGAGAGAACGCCCCCTCCGCACTCGTCGCCGGCCCCGATGCCACCGGCGACGCCTCGCGGCCGAAGTTGCAGGAATACCCCATCGGCGAGGATGTCGAGAAGAACCACATCCGCTTCGCCGCCGTCTGGCTCCGCTCGATCATGATGGACGGCATGGCCTCCTCGGCTCCCGGCCTGATCCACGTCGAGGCCGACGTCCGCGCCCTTGCCAACAACCCCAACGGCTTCGCCCTCAACGAGTTCGTCCCCTACCTGAAGGTCAGGTACACCCTGGCCGACGCCAAGAAGGCCGTCATCAGTCAGGGAGAGATGATTCCCATGGTCGCCATCGATGGCCTGCATTACGGGGCCAGCATGGAGCTTCCCCCCCCCGGATCCTACAAGCTCACCTACCACATCGAGCCCCCTTCCGCCGGTGGCCTCGGCCGCCACAGCGACCCCGCCTCCGGTGTCGCCAAGTGGTGGGAGCCGTTTGACGCCGTCTACGACTGGGACGTTGAGCCCGAGCCCGCCACCGCGGCAGCGACTCCGGCGAAACCCTCCGCCTGAGGACGCCGAGCGTCCCGTCACCCTCCTCGGCCGCAGCACGACCGGGAGGGAGACAGGCCCGGAACGCCGCGTCAGCCTTGGCCTCCCGACGCGGGACTCGAGACCGCCTTGTCCGGGGCATCGTCGAGCGGCAGGCCGGCCGTCTCGGTCAGCAAGTTGAAGAAGATCGAGTGATTGGTGTGGAACAGGATCTCCGCGATCAAGGCGTCGCTGTAGTGCGCCTTCATCGCGTCGAAATCGGCATCGTCAATCCGCGCGGGGTCAATCGTCAGTTTGCGGGCGAAGGCGAACGCCGCACGCTCGGCGGGGGTGAATTCCCCTTCGCTGGCCGTGTCGATGCCGAAGATTGCGTCGTCGGACGCACCAAGCGCACGCAGGCGATCCCGAGCCTCGGCCAGGGCATACCAGGATCGATCGGCCCTCGCGGAAACCCAGGCGAGCTGAGCCTTCAGCTTGGCGGGCACCGCCCCCTTCGTCCTCGAGAGACTCAGCGTCGACACCTTCGCCGGCCCGGCCTTGGGGAAATTCAGCAAGAGGCGGACCCAGTTCGGCACCGGGCGATCCGCCGGTAACGTGCCCTCGGCCAGGATCGCGCGCACTGCCGAAGGGTCGACGAGCGGGAATCGGGCCTTACGCGCCCGGCACTCGTCCCATTTCGCCTCGACCTCGGACCGCGGCTCCAGGGCCGGCCGGTCCATCGCCGCCGGGGCACATCGCGCGCCGACAACACCGCCGGGCACCGGCCCGACCTTCGTCACGATCGAGGCGTACTTCGACGATGTCGGTGTCAGGAACTCGCGAAATCCCTCCTGAGTCAGCCGCAGCGGGCCGGTCCATCGGTTCATCGCGTTGAACCCGGCCACCAACCCAGTCATCTCCAACACTTGAAGGTCGGCGTAATGACGCCGCACCGCCTCGATGTCCGCGTCGACGATCGTGTGAGGCGCCACAGTCATCTTCCTGGCCAGCGCAAATGCCGCACGCTCGGCGAGGGTGAACTCCGACCAGTCGCCGTCGAGCGCCGCAATCCGATCCTCGGTCACGCCCACCGCGGGCAGCGAGCTCTCCTGGTGTCCCATGCAATAAATGCAATTATTGCTGCGCGACACGACCCAGAAAATCATCGTCCGATAGGCCCACTCCATCGTCATGTTCGGGTCGCGCTCGACCTTGGGGCCACGCGCCGAGGGGGCCGTCGGACTCTCGGTGATCGCGGGGTTTCTCAGCGCGAACTTGCTCATCTCCATCAACCGGCCGTCGGTCATGAAGAAGCTGAACCCGTCGCGCAGCTCCTTGGGCAGAAGCATCTGGACGGCCGCCGTGCCCCTGAGCGAGACGCTGATGTCGGCGTTCGCGGAAGGCGTCGCGGAGAGTCGCGGCCGATCCAATTTCGATTCTTCCATCATCCGCTTCATCTCAGCCCGCGTCAGGGGCACCGGCGGGGGGCCGTCTGCGAACGCAGGGGCGGCCATCGCAGCCAGGCAGAAAACGGTCAAAGAGGATCGCATCGCAGGTTCCCTCGAAATTAGGTGTCGGAATCTCGTCTCGCCGCGAAGAATCGACCGAGTGCCGCGCATACGGCCCGGCTCAGTAGCTATCCGAGCTGATGATCTCGCCCAGATTGCGCGAGCCCAGCGAACGCCAGACCTGGACCGAGATTGTGTCCTTGATGAACTTCACCGATCCGTCGCAGAACGAACCGTTGATCCCGCCTGGGTGGAAGCTGATGGCGGTCTCAAGCATCCGATTGTTGGCCGGGTAGGCGCACGAACGAGTGTTGGGCGTCGCGACCGTCTTCAGGACCGAATACGCCCCCGACCCGAAATGCCAGGGCGCCCCGGACGTCGACCAGTACTGGAATGTGAGGATCTTGGGGTCGATCGCCCGACAATCGGCGATGGCCTCGTCCAGATTCGCGGGGCTCGTCCCCGGCGAGAAGATGTCGCGGTTCGTGGTGGCGATCGCGTTGCTCATGTCGCCGATCGTCATCTCGCCGAAGGCCAGCGTGTTGCTCGTCCCGTCGCCGATGTCGGCCAGCCTGAACGACGTATTGGCGAAGAACGGTCCGTCGGGCGGGGGCTGATTGGCGTTGCTGCCGGTCGGGTCGGCCGCCCCGTAGAGGTGCAGGATGTTCCGACCTTCGTTGGCACGATAATTCGTGCCTGCAGTCTTGACGGGGTAGGCCGACCATGAGTCGGACGGGCAGAGAAACGCCTTGATCACGGTCCCCTGCGCGGTCAGGTTCGACGCGTCGTCGCGCCTGACGTTGAAGTTCAAGGCCGCGAAAAGCTGCGACTGCTCCATGAACGACAGCATCTGGGCGAGCGCGGAATACGAAAAGGCCGTGTTGTACGTCGAGCGGTTCGTCGGGAACGCCCCGACCGTGTCGTGGTAATTGTGCAGCGCCAGGCCGATCTGCTTGAGGTTGTTGACGCACTGAATCCGCCGGCCCGCCTCGCGGGCACTCTGCACCGCCGGCAGCAACAATGCGATAAGCACCGCGATGATTGAGATGACCACCAGTAGCTCGATGAGTGTGAACGCGCGACGAGGCATTCGGGCTCCGATCATGATCGACCCCTTTCCAAGGATTGATTCGAGCGAGCGAGTAAGAATTCGAAATATCGCGACCCATCCGAATCGATGACCGATCCCGATCTTTAACGCCTTCTCTTGTCGAGAAAACGCGGAAAACGGGCGTGCGCACGGTCTGATGACGCGGGCACCCGGGACCGTCCAACGCGGCCGGGCACTCGCTCATGCAATCCCGAGGAGACGACCCAGAGGCTCCCGCGGATCCCCCCCCGGCCTTGATGCGACACGATGCGGCGCACGACGGCTCAGACGGTCCGACGAAGCCCCCTGCTCGGGCCATTTCCACGGATTCAGCGCGATGTCAACGCGCGACGCCACGGCACGCCGGTGAGGCCGGCGATTGACCAGGGGACGTGCGCGGTCGGGTCAGGAGCCCCGTCGCGGAGGTCGGTCGACCGGTTCGTTGCGGTCAATCGGCCTGACGTCCGGCTCGCTCGGGTCAAGGCCCACCGAACGTGGAGCGAAGACAGGAGGAGCAAACAGCAGCGCCGGCCAGCGGTCGATCCGGGTCCGGGCCGGGTCGATGCTGCTTGGTAGGGCCGGATCCGACGATCTCCCCGAGCAAGACGAACCCCGGCACGGGCCTCGGGGCGGCTCGACCGGATTGTCGAGCGGGGGGAGGTTCGCGTTCAAATTCCCGGACAGTGAGGCGAGTTCGCCGAGCATCTGATCCAGCGGAAAGCCCGAGTGACCGGCGCAGCCAGCCGCCTGCGCGCCGCGAGGTGACGACAGCGCAATCAGCAAGGCCGCCAGTGCGAGCAGCACCTGGCCTCGAGTGTGTCCAGAGTTTGGACGTAAGTCGCAGCTCATCGACACGGATTTCCCGCGAACGAGCATCGATCACCGGTCCCGGCCAATCGCGGTCGAGACGGCGATAGAAGTTGGATCGCTCGGATCCTAGCAAGCCCCAATGGTCAATACCAGAACTCCGTCGCATTTGTGGGATCACCCGCCGACTTCGAGGTAGAGAGGCCCCTGAGGCGGCCCCCTCACCGGGCCATGGAGCATGGTTCTTCGTCAATTCCCGTGTCGTTGCCGGAGGAGCCGGTTGACTGGGGCGGGGCGGGCGGTAGCATGAAGGGGTCCGTTCGATGATGCGTCGTCCCTGACGAGACGCACTCCCCGGTCGGCGCCGAGATGTCGGCCCCCCCTCCTCCGGTTGGCACCCGCCACACCGCCTCGTCCTTTTTCCCGACGGATTTCGCGATGGGCTTCATTCCCGGATTGCGGGAGCTGACCCTGATCGCCGTGGTGCTCATCACCCTCTATGGTCGCTCAGGCGCCCTGAGGGCGATCTTGCGGCCTGGCATGCGACCTCCCCAGGGACGCGGCCCGAACGCTCGAGGCCGCGGCGACAAGGCCCACTGGCTGTCCAACCGAGTCTTCCTCTTCCTGACCGTCCTGGCGGCCACCGCCGTCGCGGCCCTCGTCATCACCCGGGTCTGGGTCGCAACCCTACCCCCCCGGACTTCCTGAAACCGACCGCGTTGCCGGACGAACGACGTCTCGACCGAGGACATCGACCATGACCCTACTCGCATTCCTGCCCAACCTGGGCACCCCCGAGCTGATGATCGTCGCCTTCGTCTCCCTCCTGATCTTCGGCAACCGCCTGCCCAGCGTCATGCGATCGCTGGGCAAGAGCGTCACCGAGTTCAAGAAGGGGGTCTCCGGCATCGAGGAAGACATCAACGAGAACGTCGTCGCCGAGAAGAAGACCCCGACGACCACCCCCTGATTCGGGCCGGACACCTGCCCCCACCAGACGGATCTCACGACCGAACGAACCCGGAACCCGCGAGGCTGATCTATGTTCCCGCAGCTTGGCCTACCCGAGATGCTCGTCGTGATGGGCGTGGCCGTGATGCTCTTCGGCAAGCGATTGCCCGAAGTCGGCCGGTCGCTCGGCAAGGGGATCGTCGAGTTCAAGAAGGGGCTCAGCGGCATCGAGGAAGAGTTCCATGCCGCCTCCAACGGCATGAGCTCCACCCCGGCCCGCCGCGACGACTACGATTTCGACTCCTCGCGCAAGTCGAGCCCCGTCGCCGAGGTCCCCAAGTTCGAAGCCCCCTCGGCCCCCCCCGTCCCCAAGATGGAATACGAGCCTCAGGTCTATCCCGACTGATCCGGGGGCACCCGGGGCTTGTACTCGCCCAGGCTTTTCGTATCATGTGTCCTCTCGCCCCGGCCCGACGTGACGTCGAACCCGACCCAACGCCCAGGCCGGGGTGGACCCTTTCGGGGCACGGTTGAAGGACGCAACTGCGTCCTGTCACCCCCTCCGATGACCGGGCGCTTAGCTCAGTTGGTTAGAGCACTATCCTCACACGGTAGGGGTCACTGGTTCGAGTCCAGTAGCGCCCACTCGGTCAGTACGTCTCCCTCTCCTTCCCCTCGGGCAACCTCGGCCCGCCGACTCGCGAACCACCGCCGGCACCACCTCGACCACGAGGCCTGGCCCGGCGGGACTCGCGTGCCATGCTCGCCCGGCCTGCCCCCAACCAGGCCGCCCGGCGAGGCAGATTCATGGCCTTGAGCGAGTTCGACGTCATCGTCATCGGTGCAGGCCACGCCGGCCTCGAAGCGGCCCTCGCGTCCTCACGCCTGGGCGCACGCACCGCGATGCTGACCATTAACTGCGACGCCGTCGGCCAGATGAGCTGCAACCCCGCCATCGGCGGAGTGGCCAAGGGGCAGATCGTCCGCGAGATCGATGCGCTCGGCGGCGCGATGGGCCGCATCGCCGACGCCACGGCCATCCAGTTCCGCCTCCTCAACCGGGCCAAAGGGCCCGCGATGCACAGCCCACGCGTGCAAAGCGACAAGAAGGCCTATCAGGCGCTGGCTAAGCTAGAAGTCGAGCGGCAGGAACGATTGACGCTTCGCCAGGAGATGGTCGAAGGGCTGATCGTCGAGGGCGGACGAATTCAAGGGGTCGCCTGCCGCGGCGGAATCGAGTACCGCGCCAGGGCCGTCATCGTCACCACCGGCACATTCCTGCGGGCCCTGATGCACACCGGCGAGGTCAAGACCGCGGGCGGCCGAGCCGGCGACGCCTCGGCCGAAGGGATGTCCGGCAGCCTCCGCTCGCTCGGCTTCGAGCTCAACCGGTTCAAGACCGGCACCCCGCCGCGCCTGAACGGTCGGACCATCGACTTCAGCAAGGCCGAGCCTCAGCCGGGCGATGAGATTCCGGTACCCTTCTCGTTCCTGACCCGGCAGATCGACCAGCCCCAGATGCAGTGCCACATCACGTCGACTAACGCCGAGGTCCACGAGATCATCCGGGCCAACCTCGATCGCGCCCCGATGTATTCCGGCCAGATCCAGAGCACGGGGCCGCGCTACTGCCCGTCGATCGAGGACAAGGTTGTCCGCTTCGCCGACCGAGAGAGCCACCAGATTTTCCTGGAACCCGAAGGCCGGACCACCCTCGAATACTACTGCAACGGCATCAGCACAAGCCTCCCTCGCGACGTCCAGGACCGCATCATCCCCCTGATCCCCGGCCTGGAACACGCCGAGATCATGCGCTACGGCTATGCGGTCGAGTACGACTACGCCCCCCCCACCCAGCTGGCGCCGACCCTCGAAACCAAAGGCGTCCCCGGCCTCTACTTCGCCGGCCAGATCAACGGCACCACCGGCTATGAAGAGGCCGCCGCCCAGGGCCTGATGGCCGGCATCAACGCCGCTCGCTCCGTCTCGGGACTTGAACCGTTCTACCTGGACCGCTCCAAGGCCTACGTCGGGGTCCTCATCGACGACCTCGTTACCCGAGGAGTCGACGAGCCCTACCGGATGTTCACGAGCCGGGCCGAATATCGACTGCTCCTCCGCCACGACAACGCCGACATGCGCCTGACTCCGCTGGGGCGTGAGATCGGCCTGGTCGATGATGAGCGCTGGGCCCGCTTCGAGGCCAAGCGAGATCGAGTCGACCAGATCGAGGCCACACTCCGACAGGTCCGGGTCGGGTCCGACGGCCCCACGCTCGAACAGGTCGCCCGCCGACCCGAGACCACCTGGGCCGACCTTCTCGTGCACCATCCCGGGCTTGTCGACCTGGAGGATGACCTCGAAGCGGTCGCCCTGACGCTGGTCGAGGCCCGCTACGGCGGCTACGTCAAGCGTCAGTCCGAGCAGGTCGAGCGGTTCCGCCGCCTCGAAGACAAGCAGCTTCCGGACTGGCTCGACTACCTGACCATCCCCCAGATGAGGGCCGAGGCGCGCGAGAAGCTCGACCGCGTCCGGCCCATCTCGCTCGGCCAGGCCGGCCGGATCGCCGGGATCTCCCCGGCCGATGTTGCCACCCTGCTGATCCACCTCAAGCGAGAAAACCGCGGCGAGGCCCGGCCCGGCGTCTTCCGCTAAGCCCGAGGCCGGCCGACCCGCGCAGCGCCCCCTGCAACCCCAGGTCCACAGCCCTACGCGCAACCCGTTCCGCAACGTGACTTGCCGCGCCGCCACCGGGCTCGCAGCCCACCTCGTATCGCCACCCTGCCAACAACCCCTTATCAATTGGAGGGTTGGGTCAAGTCAGGCGCGTGCGACGGTCATGGAAGATGGGTATCTGGCGGCCCGATCATCTGGATTGACAGGATAGGCGGGCGTCTTATAATTGGCCGTGTCGGCAATTCTGGTAAGATCGTTAAAACCGGACGACTTTACCAGGTTGCATTCCATGGTAGGCAGCGGTCGGCCAAGGACGATTCTTTGGGCGGGTCGGGCGACCGGCGGGACGGCCCCGCGGAGGTCTGGTACGCCGACTGCTGGGTCGATCGGGTTCCACGAACCCGTAGGATAGGACCAATGCAACTATGAAGACCGTGTTCACGACCGGTGAAGCGGCGAAGATCTGTAAAGTCAGTCAGCAGACCATCATCCGCTGCTTCGACTCGGGCCAGCTACGCGGATTTCGCGTCCCTGGCTCGCGCTTTCGCCGCATCCCACGCGAGTCGCTCTTCCGGTTCATGAAGGAAAACAGCATCCCCACCGACGCCCTCGAAAGCGGCCGGCGGCGGATCCTCGTGGTCGACGACGACCAGGCTGTTGTCGACCTGATCGTCGACGTGCTCGCCGGCGACGCCCGGTTCGAGACCAAGGTCGTGAATAACGGATTCGGCGCCGGGATGCTCGCCAAGGAGTATCACCCCGACCTGATCATCCTCGACGTGATGCTCCCCGACATCAACGGCCAGGCCGTCTGCGAGCTGATCCGCAAAGACCCGACGATGTCGGACATCAAGATCATCTGCATCTCGGGCTTGATCGAGGAAGACAAGATTGACGAGCTGCGGGCATCCGGGGCCGATGATTTCCTCCACAAGCCGCTCGACATCGATGAACTCCTCCGGCGAATCTGCCGACAACTAGACATTGAGACCGCGGCAAGCTGAGCGGTCCCGGCGTGGCAGGATGCCCGCCGAATGGCGCCGAGGGGAAGGAGCCCGACTCGGTGAGTGTTCCCATGTCCGCGAGGCCCGACCACACGCGTCGGCCAGCAGGCCCGGCCCCCCTGCCCCTCCGTCCCGCGACCGCCCGGCTCGTGCTGGCCAGGCTGGCCGAGTCCGAGCGCGAGCCCGATGACCATCGCAGCGAGCCCGACCTCGTCGCGCCCGCCGCCGCCGAGATCGACCCGGGCTGGCAGCTCGCCGCTTCCCGCCTGCGTCAATCCGGCCCTTTGAGTCCCGCCGGTCTCGTCGCCGAGACCACCTGGTGGCCGACACTCGACGGCCCCGCTGCCGAGGCGGTCGAGACCCTCTGGCGGCACTCCGTCGCCGTGATGCTCGCCGCCAGGCGCATCGCACGAGAAGCGGGTGACACCGATCCCGACCGCGTCGGACGCGCCGGCCTGCTCGCCAATCTCGGCTACTGGTCCATCGCCGCCGACCGTCCGGATCTCCTGGCCAGACTGCTCGCGATGGCCAACCCGGCCGAACGGCATGCGTTGGAAGTCCTCGAGCTGGGCAAGGATGCGCCGTCCATCGGCCTGGCCCTGGCCGATCGGCTTAGCTGCGATTCGCTCGTCGCCGACGCCGCCTGGCTCGCCTCCGACGAGCGAGGATCGCTCAACTCCGGCGCCTCGGACGCCCTGCGCCTGTCCTGGATCCAGGAAGCCCACGCCCGGGCCAACCAGACCCCATGGACCCTCGCACCGCAGGCCCGCAACGGCGCCGGGCCCACCGACGTCCGCGTCCGCCTGCTCATCGCCGAGGTCCAGGTCCGCTGCTCCGGCAACCTGGTCGCCGACGACTCGTCACGCCGCGAGGAAGACCTCTCCCGTCGGCATGTCGCGCTGACGCTGAAGCATCGTCGTCTCGCCCACGACCTCGCCGCCAAGGACCGGTTCCTCGACGCGCTCACCTCGTCCGACCCCGCCGATTCCCCCGCGAACTGGGCCGCTCAAGCGGGGCGCCTGTGGTGTGAAGAACCCGGGGTCGCCAGCGCACGGGTCTCCTGGTCTCCCGAGAGTCTTACCCCGTCGGCCAATCCCAGGCCACCGCTCGTCGTCCCACTTTCGGCCGACGGCCAGGGTGCGGAAGTCCATCTCTGGCCCGAAGATCCGGCCGACGCCGCTCGTCTGCTACGCCACCCGACGCTGGAGGCCTGGCGCGCCTGGGCCGGCCGTGTCAGCGACCGCGACCGGCTTGCTCGCAGGCTCGACGCGGTGGTGCATTCGCATCGGTCGCACCTCGGAGACGAGACCCGGTCGAAGCAGTCGGATCATCTGGGCGCCCTGGCCGAGTTCGCCGCCGGGGCCAGCCATGAGATGAACAACCCGCTTGCCGTCATCCTCGGCCGGGCCCAGCTCCTTCTCGCCGCGACCCGCGACGCCGACACCGCCAAGTCGCTGCGGGCGATCATCGGCCAGGCGCAGCGGGCCCACCACATCCTCCGCGACCTGATGCACGTCGCCCGCCCGGCCGAGCCCAGGCCGCGTTCGTGCCAGCCCGCCGAGATCATCAACGGCTGCCTGCGTGACCTCCAGCACGAGGCGCAGGCCCGCGACATCCGGATCCAGTCCGAGAACCGCGACGCAGGGCCCGCCGCCTGGGTCGACCCCGACCCGCTGCGGCAGGTCGCCGACGCCCTGGTGCGTAACGCCCTGGAAGCGAGCCCCAAGGGATCGAGCATCTCGGTCACGACCGAACGATCCCTCGCCGGCCTGCGGTGGACGGTCCACGACGAAGGACGTGGGCTCTCCGCGACCGACGCCAGCCACCTCTTCGACCCGTTCTATTGCGGTCGACAGGCGGGCCGAGGCCTCGGCCTGGGTTTGCCCCGGGCGGCCCGCTACCTCGAACGAGCGGGGGGCCACCTCGCCTGGCATTCCTCTCCGGGACAGGGGACCACGTTCGTCGCCACGCTCCCGCTCAGCCCGGTCGTCAGGCCGCTTCCCCTCGGCGAGGCGGGCCCACCCCCCAGCCCGGGATAGTCGTCCAACATACCCACGTTGCGGGGTTGGCATCTCCCCGGGAACGTCACGTTTGCCGAGAATCAGCCCGCAACAGAAGCATGGCCCTAGATTTTCGGGATTCGCACCCCTGAGGTAAGTTCAAACGAAACACTCGGAGGTCAGCCCTTGCGCATCTCGAAATTTCGCCTCCGAACTTTGATGATCGCCGTGGCAATCCTGGGAATCGCGTTCGGTGGCCTTGCTGGTCTTCGACAAATGGACCAGCGGAGGCAAAGGTTCCGCGCCTTGGCACGAAATCACCTGATCAATCGCCTTAAGATGATAGGTTTGGCGGGGCATCAAGCCGGGACAGCCGACGCCGAAAGTTATCAGATACGCGCCGAATACCATCACGCACTCAGCCTGAAATACCAAGACGCATCCAGCCACCCGTGGCTTCCGGTGTCGTCAGACCCACCTGAACCCAGGTGAAAGACGATCCGCAAATTTAACTTGGCAGACGACTAAGCGGTCTGCGAGCGACCCACCATCGAGTCGGCCACCTCGTGGCAGGCTTCGCACAGGAACGTCACGACGAGCGGCTCCTGGTAGTCCCAGTGGTGCCGCTCCAGCCTCTGATGCCGGCGGCACCAGGTGCAGCACGACGGGCGCTCGATCAGGCCGAGTTGCTCGGCAAGCGACGCGGCATAGCGGGCCGACCTGGTGCGAATCCGCCGGGGGCGGGCCATGTCGGCGCTAATTTCCAGGTGCCGCCGGAGGCGGGCGAACCGGGTATTGAGGAAGTGCCGTCTGCCCTTTTTCATGGCTCGATGCCCCATAAAAGGGTTCATCAACAGGCCCGAAAAATCGACAACTGACGGGAATTCCACTCCATCGGCGCTGACCGAGGACCGGCCACGCGGGAGAATCCTGGAGGGCAAGGCCTCCAGTGAACTCTAGCCTCAAATCCCCAAAAGTCCAATCGGCCCGGCCGCCAATGTCCCGCCTATCCGATTCTTCATCGGCCGCAAGGGCATACTCCTCGAGTTCTTCATATCGCTAAGACCGCATATTCCGATCAACGCCAGAGGAATTCCGCAGGCACCGGAGAGCCCGCGACCACGGGCCGGACGATCGACCAGAACTCGCGGATCCGGGCACGGGCGATGCTCGACTCCCTGGCCAGCACCTTGAAGATCAGTCCCGCGTCGTTGGGCAACCTCGACACGCCCTCGACCCAGGGCAAGGATCGGTCGAACGACGGCCTCACCTTGGCGAAGATGGCCTCGGCGTGAATCTTCGGAGTGAGCAGGATGACGTTGCCGAAAACGTCGTAATCGCCCATCACGCCAAGTTCGCGAGGGCTGAGGGCGTGCGGTTCGATGACGTATTTCTCGGCGAAGAGTGTCTTCCCGCCGGGACGCTCGGCCCTGACGGTGGACGAGAAGAGGTCGAACTCGAAGGACTCGCCGTCGCCGTAATACTTGCGACCGGCCATCAGTATTTCCGAATACAACAGGGTCGCCGTGGGGTCGACGTTCAGGCGGGTCCGGGTCAGGAATCGCGAGTGACGGAACGGGATGATCTGATCCGGGAGATATTCCAGGTAGGAATTCTCCTCCAGGATGATCTCCTGCTCCTGCGCGGCGAAGTTGGCGTCCATCTCGTGGATCTTCGTCGCGGCCTGGCTGGTGACGTGGCCGATCGCCCCGGGCCCCGCCTCGATCTTGATCTGGTATCGGTCGCCCTGGAGGATCCCGCCGGAGTTGGTGATGATGAACACCCAGGGGATTCCGGGCAGTCCCTCGTCGCAGTAGATTGCACGCTGGACGAGCAGAGGCGCCTTGCGTTCCATGTGCGAGAGGATCGATTTCTCCCCCCGCCGCTCGAACCTGAGGCGCAGTCGCGCATCCTTCCCGAGGGAGCCGCTCGGGAGCTGTGCCGGTTCGTCCTGATAGGGGGCCAGCTCGGGCACCAGGTGAAGGGGGGTCACTCTTTGATGGCCTTCAACTGGAGATCGAACAGGACGTTCTCGCGGATCAGGTGCACGAGTTCGTCGACCCCCTCGCCGGTCTTGCAGTTGGTGAAGAGGTGAGGCTTCCCCCCCCTCATCAACTGCGAGTCTCGGTCCATCACCTCAAGGCTCGCGCCGACGTAAGGGGCCAGGTCGGTCTTGTTGATGACCAGGATGTCGGACTGGGTGATGCCCGGGCCATTCTTGCGCGGGATCTTGTCGCCGGCCGCCACGTCGATCACGTAGATGAAGTAATCGACGAGTGCCGGGCTGAAGGTGAGCGTCAGGTTGTCGCCGCCGCTCTCGATGAGGACGACGTCGGTGTCGGGGAAGCGTGCCTCCATGTCCTCGACGGCGGCCAGATTCATGCTCGGGTCTTCGCGGACGGCGGTGTGCGGGCAGGCGCCGGTCTCGACGCCGAGGATCCGCTCCTCGATCAAGACCCCCTTGAGCGTGCGGCGGACCTGCTTGGCGTCCTCGGTCGTCACCACGTCGTTCGTGATGATCAGGACCCGGATCCCGAGATCGACGAGCCTGGGGGTGATCGACTCGACGATCGCCGTCTTGCCCGACCCGACCGGGCCGCCGATTCCGATGCGCGTGATCTTCTTCATGACGCCCCGATTCCCGTCAACCAACGAATCTAATTCATGAACATCCGGACGTGGGCGCCGACGTGCACGGCCGCCAGCACGTCGATCGAGGGGGCATACGACGCCATCTCTTCGAGCGGCGCGACGGCGGCCCGCTCGTAGGCGGCGTCGGCCCCGTCATTGATCCGATAGAGGATCGCCTGCGCATCGAGATAGTCGAGCCTCATCAGTCGGAGCGCGGCCCCCAGCATCATGCTCGCCACGCCGTACTGATGCACCCCGAAGGCGATCCGCTCGTCGAGCCCCATGGACGCGAAAACGAGCCCCTGGGCCACCGGATAGGTCCCCGGGGTCTCGCCCGCGCGGATCGAGGCCAACCAACTCGCGGCGGCCGGGTCTCCGTTCACACGCCCGGCCATCTCCGCCAGCTTGCGACCCATGCGCGTGTTCATGGTGCGAAGTTCTTCGCCCAGCTTGCGGTCGAACACCGCGTGGTCGGCCAGGATGACCCGCGAGAGGTCACCGGCGAGGGTGCCTCGATGGGCCTCAAGCAGCGCGATGCCGTCGGACGTCCCGGCCTGCCGCACGGCGGTGCGCACGAAGGCCTCCAGGGTTTCTTGGTCCTGCACCAATCCGCACTGGACGGCCGATTCGAGCCCGTTGGAGAACGAGAATGAGCCAACCGGCAGCATCGAGTCGCCGAACTGGAGCAGGCGCATCACGCCCAGGAGATCCGTCATGGGAACGGAGACGGGATCAGGTCGTGTGTCTGTTGGGATACTCATGCGGGTGTGCGAACGTCCGCCCTTCCCTGTCATCGTGAATAGCGATTACGGACCGACGACCGCCCCGGTCGGCGGAGGATCCTGCGGCGCCACGAGCCCCGATGCGTGCGAGTGGGGCGTGGCGTCGGCGCCGCCGAAGAGTCGCCTGGACTCGTGCGGGGCCATGTAGGGGACGATCTCCTGGCCCGGCTTGAACTCGTGACGAATTCCGACGAATGCATGGGTCCGCATTACCGAGTCCATCACCTTGCGGTCGACGGTCAGGGGAACATAGACGGTCGTCCCCTTCACCACGGCCGGCCAGTGCTGGTTGCCGAGCGCATGGCCGAGCTCGAAGCAGGTGCGAGCGAGGATCTCGGCCGGCTCTCCCAGCAATCCGTCCAGGTGGATCACCAGGACGTCCTGGAGCCTGATGCGGGCGACGTTTGCGGTGCGGGTCGCCTCGTCCCAGGCCAGGATGTCTCCGTCGCTCAGGTGGGTTGAGCGCTCCAGGGCCACCGCCAATTCGGTGCCGTTCTCGCTTCTCAGGCGAAACCTGTTCTTCTGCGCCTGCCACTGGTCCAGATGCAGCAGGTCGACGACCGCCCCTTCCAGCTTCCGCGCCCACTCGGCATCGCGGATATTTCCCAGCGGTTTCTCGACGAGGATCATGCTCCACCCCGGGTTCGGCGTTGGTCGCGGCTCAGCTGAAGAAATGGAGCTGGTTCAGCGAGATATGCGTGGGCGGCTTGATCGTGGCGTGCACCCCGTCGACCGTCACGGCGAAGGTCTGCGAGTTCACCTCGATCTTGGGCAGATAGCTGTTGCGGACCATGTCGTGCTTGGTCAGCGTGCGGGTCCCGTAGACCGGCTTGACCACCCGCTTGAGGTCGAGCTTCTGGGCGACTCCCAGGTCGAACGCGGCCTTCGAGATGAATGTCACGCACGTCTCAGTCATCGCCGATCCGAAGCCGCCGAACATCGGCCGATAATACATCGGCTGGCAGGTGGGCAGCGAGGCGTTGGGGTCGCCCATGTTCGCCCAGGCGATGAAGCCCCCCTTCAGGACCAGCTTCGGCTTGGCGCCGAAGAACGCGGGCTCCCAGAGGACCAGGTCGGCCATCTTGCCCGGCGCGATCGAGCCGAGCGTGTCGGCGATGCCCACGGTGAGCGCGGGGTTGATGGTGACTTTGGCCACGAAGCGGAGCACGCGTTCGTTGTCATTTCCCTCGGAATCCTCGGGGAGCGGGCCGCGGGCCTTCTTCATGATGTCGGCCGTCTGGATGCTGCGCAGCCAGCTCTCGCCCACCCGGCCCATCGCCTGCGAGTCGCTGCTGATGATCGAGATGGCCCCCATGTCGTGCAGCACGCTCTCGGCCACGATCGTCTCGCCGCGCACCCGGCTCTCGGCGAAGGCGACGTCCGACGGGATCTTCGGGCTCAGGTTGTGGCAGACCATGATCATGTCGAACAGCTCGGCGACCGAATTCACGCCGCAAGGCAGCGTCGGGTTGGTCGAGCTGGGGAGCACGTTCGACTGCCCGACCACCTTTAAGAGGTCGGGCGCATGGCCGCCGCCGGCCCCTTCGCTGTGGTAGGTGTGGATGGTCCGGCCGTCGAAGGCGGCGATGGTGTCCTCGACGTAGCCGGCCTCGTTGAGCGTGTCGGTATGGATGGCCACGCAGACGTCGAACTCATCGGCAACGCGCAGGCAGGAGCGGATCGTGGACGGGGTCGTGCCGTAGTCCTCGTGGATCTTGAACCCGGCGGCCCCGGCGAGTAGCTGCTCGACGAGCGGGGACCGGCCCGAGCAGTTCCCCTTGCCCTGGAAGCCGACGTTGACGGGAAGCCCTTCGGCGGCCCGGAGCATCATCTCCATGTTCCAGGGGCCGTTGGTCGTGGTGACCCCGTTGGTCCCGTCGGATGGCCCGATTCCTCCCCCCCAAAGTGTGGTGATGCCGTTGCTGAGCGCGGCGTAGGCCTGCTGCGGCGAGATGAAGTGGATGTGCGCGTCCATCCCGGCGGCGGTCAGAATGAGGTGCTCGCCGGCGATGGCGTCGGTGGCGGTGCCGGTGGTCAGCCCAGGCGTCACCCCGTCCATGGTGCTGGGATTGCCCGCCTTGCCGATGCCCACGATCCGGCCGTTGCGGATCCCCACGTCGGCCTTCACCACGCCCAGCAGCGGGTCCAGGATGGTCACGTTGGTGATGACCATGTCCAGGCAGCCGGCCGCCTGGGTGATCTGGTTGTCCGAGCCCATGCCGTCGCGCAGGGTCTTGCCGCCGCCGTATTGCAGCTCGTCGCCGTAGTTGCGCAGGTCGCGCTCGATCTGGATGAACAGGCTGGTGTCGCCCAACCTGATCCGGTCGCCCACGGTCGGCCCGTACAGGTCGGCGTACTGCTTCTTGGAGATCTTCGACATGGCTCGGCTAGACTCCCCCGGGTGTCTCGGTCGGTTCAGGCCTTCTTGGAGGACTTGAAGCCGAGCGCCTCGGCCTTGGCGATCGCCGTGATCCGGTTCGGCCGGAAGTCGGGCTCGGGCCCGCCGCCGGTCCAGCCGTCGACCAGGTTATTGAACCCGTAGCAGTGCTGCTTGCCCCCCATGGGCACGAGCTGGACGGTCTTCTGGTCGCCCGGTTCGAAGCGGACGCCTGTCCCCGAGGGGATGTCCAGCCGCAGGCCGAACGCCGCGGGGCGGTCGAATTCGAGGGCGCGGTTCGTCTCGAAGAAGTGGAAATGCGAGCCGATCTGGATGGGTCGGTCGCCGGTGTTCCGCACCTCGAGGCTGGTCTGGGGGCGCCCCGCGTTCAGCTCGATGTCCCCTTCGCCCAGGATCAGGCCCCCCACGGGAGCCTCGGACAGGCTGGTGGCCTGCGGCGCGGCGTCGGGGTGGCGCAGCCACGGGCCGACCCCCGTCTCGTCGGTGCCTGGCTTGAATTCGGGCTCCGCCATGGGCTGGTCTCCTGCGGCTCGGGGATCGGACGAGATCGAGACACCCTTGTTACTTGATGGGGTCGTGCACCGTCACAAGACGGCTGCCGTCGGTGAAGACGGCCTCGACCTGGACGTAGGAGATCATGTCGGCCACCCCCTCCATCACGTCGGCTTTCGTCAGGACCTGGGCGGCGTCCTTCATCACCTCCTCGACCGACTTCCCCTCGCGGGCCCCCTCCAGCGCCGCGGCGCAGATCACGGCCATCGACTCGGGATGGTTCAACTTCAGCCCTTTGGCCTTGCGCCTCAGGGAGACGTCGGCCAGCGTGTGGATCATGAGCTTATCGAGCTCGCGCGGCGTCAGGTGCATCGATCACCCCCCGGGGCTTTGGAAGAGAGGAGAACAAGCCGGAGCGAATGGACCAATCCGAGGTTATCGTGCCTGCCGTTCCCTGAGGAACTCGCGCTCGACGATCCCGGCGATGAGGACAATCCACGATGCGACCACGAACGGCGCCGTGAGCGCGGGCAGGCCGAGCGATTTCGGGAAGAACTCCGTCAACGGCACCGAGATGAGCGCCCCCAGGATGGGGACGAGCAGCGACCTCCGCCAGAGGTAGACCGCCATCGCCGTGAGCGCCGCGTTGTAGCCGTAAAGCCCGAGCGAGACCGATGGATCGGGGTCACCATGATACATCGCCGTCAGCGTACCGACCGTCGATCCCACCAGCGCCAGGATGGCGTGCCGGGGGTCGCTCAACGCGATGCCGATCAGGAAGAAGGCCCCCGTCAGCGAGCTCGCCCCCAGCATCACCTCGGCCTCGCCAGCCAGCACAGACCGCAGGAATCCCGCGGACTCGACCGGCACCGGGGAGTGAGGCGGATCGATCGAGTTGCCTGCCATCCCGTGCGCCGTCAGCAACGCCGCCCAGGTCACCAGCACGAAGGGCGCGGTGTACGTCGGGAACGGCAGGAATTGCCGTGCCAGGCGCGTGACCAGCGACGCCAGCACGCAGCCGACGACGATCAGGATCCAGGTCGTCGGCACCGGCCGCAGCAGCACCAGCAGGGCTAGCCCCACCAGCGCCGAGTTGAACCCGTAAATCCCCTGCTCAATCTCGTCGGCGGGAAACTTCAATGCCACCGCCACTGCCGACCCGATGAGCGAGCCGAGCAAGGCCCCGGCCGCGAACAACGGAGAGCCGAACGCCAGGCCGATCACGAACAGAAGGCCAGTCCCAGCATGGGGCTGGAACATCACCTGGGCGACGCCTCGGAGCACGACCGACATGATGCGTCGGGCACCAACCGCCCCGTTCCAACGCTCAGGCATAACGCCCCACCCCAGGTGCAAATCGTACAAGCCGATTGGACTTAGAAGGTTACGGCTCGCCGCCCCGAGCCGTTTTCGGCCTGCACTATAGAGGCGTCGCTGGGGCAAGGCAAGAGTCAGTCGCCCTGTTATGCGGATTATTCCGACGAGTTTTCAAGCGATCGGCCTCCGCAGACCGATTCATCTCTAACGCATACGTCCTACAGGACTCACGGCTCGCGTCCGCACGCCCAGGTGGGGGTATCCCCAGATGACGGATCTTAGAAATCGGTCAGCACGCACCGCCCCGCGCCGGCCGCGACGATCCGTCCTGGCTGTACCTCTGGCCCTCCTGCTCGTCCTGACATCGACGGCAGACGCGCAGAACCCGACGCCCCCCCGCCCCGGAAGCAGGGCTCGCGGCGCAGCCGCCCAGCCGGTGTTCGTCCCGCCGGCGCCCATCGCCGTCATGCCTGCTCCGGCGGCTCCAGTGGCCAATCCGGCGCCCGCGGTCGCCGCCGACCCGCTCCAGGCCGACCCGACCAACGCCGAGCTCGCCGCCGAGATGCGTAGCCTGCGCGCCGAGGTCGCCGAGGCCCGCGCACTCAAGGCCGAGCTGCTCCAGCTTCGCGGCGAGATCCGCGCGATGAGCGAGCTGCCCGCGGCCGATGTCGGCGCCTACAGTGAAGCCGGCAACCCTCGTGGCGGAACCGCCTCCGAGGCGGGCGACGGCATCAACGGCGTACCCGAACGCTACCACTCGGGGGCGTTCGCCGGCAGCGACCACCCCAATCCCAGCACCAGTCGCTTCGGGCTGAAGGCTCGCTATAAGTACAACGAGAAGGCGACCGGCCCGCTGGGCGGCGGCGGCTACTTTGCGTTCAGCTCCGACGACGACGAGTACAGCCTCAACGTCACCAACCAGGTGACCGTCGACGGCACCTTCGTCGACCGGGCGAGACTGCCCACCGACGAGCAGGGGTTCAACATGCCCTTCACTCGTTCCTTCATCTACGGCAACATCACCAAGGACTGGAGCTATCAGGTCGGCGTCCAGGGCTTCCTCGGCACGTTCAACCTCCTCGATGCCTTCCTCGCCTGGCACATCACCGACGACATCACCCTCCGCGCAGGCAAAGGTCTGGCCCCCCCCTTGTATGAATACTACGCTTTCAGCCCCGCGCTGGAACCGGTCATCACCAACTCGCCGCTCTACCAGCTGGCCGGCAAGCGTCCCATCGGCATGATGCTCACCGGCACGCTCTGGGACAAACGCATCCAGTGGTGGTCGGGCGTCAATAACAGCGGGGCCAGCCTGTTCGGCAACATCGACCGCAACCAGGACTTCAACGGCGCCGTCGACGTCACCCCTTTCCGGGGCGACGACTGGGAAGGGACCATCTGGGAAGGCCTCGGGGCCGGCGTCGGCTTCTCCGCCGGCAAGCAGCAATACCTCCTCAAACAGGGGGGGACCGCCTTCACGAACAATGGCGAGTCCACCACCAACGAGGCCTTCACCACCGTCCTGGGCATCCCCTTCCACAGCTATAACGCCAACGTCTCCGCCGACGGGATGCGAGACGTCTTCGCCCCGCACGTCTACTGGTACGGCCGCTTCAGCGCCCTGGCCGAATACATCAACCACAGCCGCGTGCTCACCGACGGCGACACCAAGGGCCGATCCACCCAGCGCGGCTATTATGTCAATCTGTCCTACTATCTCACCGGCGAGAAGGACTTCAAGGGCAACGGCTTCCAGGGCTACTCAACCGTCATCCCCAATCGACCGTTCATCCCCAGCCGACAGCTGTATGGCCCGGGTGCCTGGCAGATCGCCGCCCAGTGGTCGGAGCTGAACGCTGGGACCGGCGACTTCGCTCGCGGGTTCGTCACCGCGGGCAACAACGCCAGCCGCATGGGCAACTTCATGACCGGCATGAACTGGTGGCCCAACCGCTACACCAGGCTCAGCCTCGACTACGTCTGGACCCACTTCAACGAGGCCATTCCCCTGAGCGGCCGGAGCCCGATCGACACCTACCAGACCGTCTGGATGCGGTTCGCCATGTTCTTCTGATCGAGCCGACCGATCGTCCCCCCCTCGACCGAGGAGGTCGCGTGCCTGATCCGTCGAGGACGGGTTTTCTGAGTGAGAAGTCACACGCGTCGCGTGGCTACCGGCTCTTGCTCGTCGTGTTCCTTGCGACATCGCTCTCTGCAGCCGCGAAGGCCCAGGTACCCGCAGACGTCGCCCCGTCCCGGTTCCCGCCTCGACTGTCGCACCGCCCGAGAAATCCGCCTTCAACGCCCTGCTCGATTCGGGCGGAGGGACTAAGCCGGCCCGGATCACCGCCCCCGACACCAAATTCATCGCCGGCAACGACGACAACGGCTTCGTCATCGTCGCCCCCTCCGACAAGCAGCGTGCCCCCTTCGCACTCAAGTTCAATCTCACCTCGCAGGTCCGCTACAGCGGTTTCTCGCGAGCCGTTCCCACCTGGACCGACAGCTCGGGCATGGTCAAGCCGGTCCTGAACCAGAGCAATTTCAACCTCAATCGCGCCTGGTTCACCTTGAGCGGCTTCGCCTTCTCGGCTCACCTAACTCCGCAGCGTCAGGGAGTCCGACTTCGCCGCCGGCTCCGTCAAACCGGAAAACACCATCCTCTGCCATTCCGACGGCACGCCGCTCTTCCAGCGGGGCGCGCTCGCTCCGGGCGTCCTCGTCAAGGCCGCCGACGTCACCCTCTTCTCTTATGACCTGGCCCTCAAATATCGCGGATTCAGCGCCAGCGGAGAATTCTACGCCCGATGGATCCAGGGCATTGACGCCGCAGGCGGTTCCTTTCCACGCGGCGACCTCAGCCAGTTCGACACCGGCGGACTCGTGCAGCTCTCCTACTCGATCATTCCCCGCAGGCTCGACCTCTTCGGGCGGGTCTGCATCGTCTCGGGCAAGTTCGGCGAGGGGACCGAGATCGGCGGCGGAATCAACTGGTACGTCTTCGACAATCGCAACGTCCGGGGGACCTTCGAGACCAAGAAGGTCAACCACTCCCCAGCCGCCAACGACCTCTACGGCTACTTCGCCGGGGAGATCGGCACCCGCTTCCAGGCCCGGATCCTCACCGACTTCTGATCGGCCAACCCTCCAGGCCGGATGCCCGACCTCCACGCCTCAATCGGCGCCTTCGATCTCGATCCCCCACGCGTCCGCCACCCAGTCGGGCATCTCGCACGCCTCGGACCGACCGTTGGCCCAGTCGATCATCACCGCACGGCTCGCCGCCTCGGTGCAGAGGAAGGCGGGCTCGGGGCAGATTCCCACCCGGCCGAGGTCGAGCCGGTCGGCATCCCAGCAGGTCTGGACCGTCGGGTCTGGATGCGTCCGCCCGGACGTGTGGTCGCGGCATGCGACGAACAAGAGTTCGAAGGTTTCCTCCCCGAGTTCAAGCCCCCGTCCACGCAAAGTCCTGGCGAACACGGCCGCCCTGGGCCCATGCCCCGGATCATCGTCGTCGTTCCATCGCTTCGAGTCATGAATCAGCGCAAACGCCTTGACGACCTCTACATCCGCCCCCGTCTCGGTCGCCAGCCTCAGCCCATTCTCCCAGACCCGCGCCCAGTGAGAGACGCCGTGAATCCCGCCCGGGGACATGACGTACTCTTCCATTACCGCATCCAGGATCAGGCGTGCGTTGATGGGCATGAGGCTATTCCCGCAGGAAACGACTCTCCAGAACGCTTCATTTCGACCCGGTCGAAACCGTGCCAGGCGCCCGGGATTGGCTCTTCTAACCCGGGGAAACCAGACGGACCGGTAAGGTCCATGCTAAGGACGAACCTTCGCGGCGGAAAATTCAGTCGTCATCAGCGTTCGCTCGGCCAGGCCCGACTCCACGCCGATAACGGTGACCGTCTTGTTGTCGCAAGACACGAGGGCCTTCCCGTCGGGCGAGAAGGCCAGTGATGTCACGTCCGACGACTCACCCTCATAGGTCCAACGCAGCCTTCCCGTTCGCGCCTCCCAGAGCTTGACCTCGCTGACGAGCCTCCAGCCGGGGCTGATTCCTCCGGGCGACCTGGGGGGATCTTGGCGGACCGGGCCGCTGCTGCCGCTCGCGAGCGACCGTCCATCGGGGGAAAACTGGATCGCCATCACACCCCCGTGGTGTCCTTCCAGGGTCCGCAAAGCATCACCCGTCAGCACATCCCACAGGATCACCTGGCCCGCGGGCCGGATTCCATCCTCGGAGAGATACGCCCCTCCTCCTGCAAGTGTCTTGCCGTCGGGAGAAAACGCGACTGAGTAGATGCTCCCCCTTGCCGGCGATAGCGCGACCCGGACATCCCCGGTCCGCGCGTCCCAGATCCTGACCTTGTTGGTCCCCGTGCTCGCCAACGACTTTCCGTCGGGCGAAAAGGCAACCGAGAGCACCCAGTCCATGCGGCCCATGTGGGTCCACTTCAGCTTGCCGGTCTTCGCCTCGAAGAGACGCACCTCGTAGGCGGACTTATCGAGCAGTACACCGATTCCACCGCCGATGGCAATCGAGCCACCATCGGGAGAGAAAGCGATCGAGGAGACACCGATGTTCGGATCAACTGCGAGCAGGCCCTCGCTCAGCCCTGGAAATGAGCGGATCGGTGCTCCCGAATGGGGATCCCAGAGCCTGACGATTGCATCGTCGCCGCTGCTCGCCATGACCGATCCGTCCGGGGAGAAGGCGATCGTGCGGATGATTCGCCCGCCCCCACCGGTGGGGGCTCGCTTCTGACCTGTGGCGAAATCCCAGAGCAAAATCGGGCCGAACCCGGCCGAGACAATCCTCTTGCCATCGGGGCTGAACCCGACGGCCAAGGCGCGGTCGCTATCCACTGCGTCCGTCTTCGTCTCCGACACTTCGGGGCCCGTCCGGGTGGTCACGGCCGGGCCGACCGGGGCAACCTGGGCGGGATCCTCCCTCGCATTCATCCGTCGTGCAATGACAAACGCACCCGACGTCGCCATGACGGCGGCCAGCGTGGCCAGTCCGACCGACTTCAACTTGGCCTTGAACATGCTCATGAGCACTCCCTCAGTTAGTCGAAGGACCAACCCCGACGACCCACCGCCCGACAGAGCCTCCATCGCGGCGATCATCGTGGAATCCGCGAGGGCCTTCGAAATCGTCGACAGGCCAACTTCCTCCCGAAGCAATGCCCCGGGCACCCAGGTCGCCGGGGCCAGTCCCCGCCGAGTCAGCCGTGAGTTCAGCCTTGCCCGACCTCGCGATAGACGGCTCTTGAGAGTCCCCACGGCACAGCCCAGGGAATGCGCCGCTTGCGCGTAGGACCGGCCTTCCAGGTCGCAGAGAACGACCGGAATGCGGTAGCGATCGGGCAGCCGGCCAATCTCCTCGTGGACCACGCAGGCGTCGGGGCCAAGTCTTTCGCCGGGGCTCACGCGTTCCTGGTTTAGAGACGCGGCCGTTCGCTCGTGGCCCCGGCGACGCACCGTCGAGGCTCGCGACGACCTCGCGGCGCGCAGGGCCACCTGATGCAGCCAGGGGCCGAGGGTTTCCAGTGTCCAGAGCGAACGAGCCTTGCGGGCAAGCACCAGGAAGGTCGCCTGGCAAGCATCGCGGGCGTCGTGCTCGTCGCGTAGGATCGACCGGCAGACGCCCAGGACCAGGGCGCCGTGGCGATCGACGAGCGCGGAGAAGGCAAGCTGGGCCGTGGGATTCTCCCCCTCGACGAAGCGCTCCAGCAACTGACCGTCGCTCAGCGAGCCCGACGCGCCGAGCCCGAACAGGCTCGCCAGGTCGCGCGCCGCCCCGTCTGCCCGGCTGGTTGCCACACGATCGCCTCCAGCGCCCGCCATCCGCCCCGGCCTCGTTGTGGATAACGCCGCGCCGGCGGTCGAAGGTTCCAAATTTAAATTGGAAAAGCGGCCCGATGGTACGCAGGAGTTGCCTCCATCGCACCATCGGGCCGCCGCGAACCTGCAACTGTCGGAGGCTCAGGCCGGGCTTAGGCCGGGCTTGCCCGCCTCCAGGCGGAACGAGGCGCGGGTGGACGCGACTCCGCCGGGCTTGGTCACCTGGTCGAGCACCTGATAGTCGGTGCGCCACTCGGTCGGCGTGACGTTGCAGCGCACGTAGCCGCGCTGGGCGTTGAAGAAGCGGATGCCGGGGTTGGCGGCGAGCATCAGATCCGAGCCCTTGCGGGTGTCGGAACCATCGCTGCCGCTGGAGATCGACGTGCCCACGAACTCGGCGGCCACCACCGGCTCGTCCACCTTGCGGTCGTCGACTCGCAGGTCATTGGCCCAGTTGCAGTGGATGTCGCCGGTCAGGACGACCGGGTTGGGAATCTTGCGATCGGCCAGGAACTTGACCAGGCGGATACGCTCGGCGGCGGCACCCGGCCACTGGTCCATCGAATATTGCGGCTCGCCCGGCGAGGGGAAGCCGACCATGCCCATCATCACCTGCTGTGCCAGGATGTTCCAGGTGCCGCCCGAGTCCAGCAATCGCGAGGCCAGCCAGTCGGCCTGCTTGGCACCCAGCAGCGAATTCTTCCGGTCCAGGGCCGCGTCGTTCAGGGGCGATCGCTTGTCGCCGTTGGGCTGGTCGGAGCGATACTGCCGGGTGTCGAGCACCTGGAACTCGGCCAGCCGGCCGAACTTCACCGTCCGGTAGAGCTGCAAGTTCGGGCCCTGGGGCAGGCTGTCGCGCCGCAGCGGCATCATCTCATAGTAGGCCTGGTAAGCGTTGGCTCTGCGGAGGAGGAAGTCGATGGGTTCGACGCCGTCCTTCTCGTTGATCTCGGCGGCGTAGTTGTTGTCGACCTCGTGATCGTCCCAGGTCACCACCCAGGGGCAGGCCGCGTGCATCGCCGCCAGGTGCTTGTCGGTCTTGTACTGCGCGTGGCGAATCCGGTAGTCGTTCAGGGACTCGATCTCGGCGCCCTGGTGCTTGCGGACGCCGTTGTCGCGGCCGGGCCCCTCGTAGATGTAGTCGCCCAGGTGGACGACCAGGTCGAGCTGGTCCTTGAGCATGTGCTCATAAGCGGTGAAGTGGCCGGCCTCGTAATGCTGGCACGAGGCGAAGGCGAACTTCAGCGTGTCGGGCGTCGAGCTGGCCTCGGGCGCCGTCCGGGTCCGGCCCACCGGGCTGGCGGCGTCGCCCGCCTGGAACCGGTAGTAGTACCAGCGGCCGGGCTTCAGGCCGTCGACCTCGACGTGCACCGAGTGCCCGAGCTGCGGGGTGGCCAGGGCCTCGCCCCGGCGCACGATGTTGGTCATGGCCTCGTCGTCGGCCAATTCCCAGGCCACGGCGACCTTCTCTTCGGGCATCCCGCCACCCGGCTCCAGCGGCCTGGGCGCCAGCCTGGTCCAGAGCACAACCCCCGTGTCGGTCGGGTCGCCCGATGCCACGCCCACCGTGAACGGGTCGGAATCGAACCTGGGCTTGCGAACGGTGCGGCCCTCGGCCCGCAGGCCCAGGATGGGCAAGGCGGCCAGCGCCCCGGCATAGCTCAGCATCAGGCGGCGGCTGATGCCCCCCTCGGAACGGACGGCGCTTTCGAGCGTCCTGCGGTCGAACATGGAGTGTCTCCGGTCGGGTCAACTCGCGGAAATCCAGGGGTCTACGCACGCCGAAGGCCCCGTGCGATCGTCCAGGGGCGGGAACCACGGGCCATGGCGCCATGATCGGGCCATTCGCCGGGCCAGTCCACCCGCCAACATCCGCGGGAATGCGAGATGACGTCCGGGACGATTCGGAGGGTCGGTGCCACAGGCCTCCAGTTCTGACAGAGGACCGTGAAGAACCGACCTCCGACCGCGCGAAGACCCGGCAAAACTCCGCGCATCGCCACGTCAGTCAGGCCAGCCCCAGGGTCCCTCCACCGCCCGATCCTCGGCGGCCGACCGCACCGCGGCGTCCAGCACCCGGACCACCTCGCGCCCGTGCTCCGCGGTCACCGCAAGCGGCTCGCCGTCGATCAGGTGCGCCGCGATGTTCGCGTAATAGGCGTCCCAGGAGCTTCGAATCGTCTCGACGACCGACTCGCCCGACTCATCCCTGACCCGCGCCCGCCGGTCGTCGGCCTCGCTCGCCGCGTCCAGGTTCCCCTCCCGCAACGCCGCCTCCTGCGGGTCGAGCCCATCCTTGACCAACCCCCCGTTCGGGCCCAGCACCCACCACCTTGGCCGATCCAGCCGGCAGATCCGGCTCGTCTCCAGCTGCACCAGAGTCCCGGCCCCTTCCAGCACGATCCGCCCATGCCCGCCGATATCCACGCCCGGCCAGGGGGCCGGCGTCAGAGTAGCCCGCAACCTTTCGAATCGACCCAGACCCAGGTGCAACGCTTGGTCGACGAGGTGGGCCCCCCAGTCATGCAAAATCGTCCCGGCCTCCGCCGCCCGGCCCCGCCAGGTGCGAGGGGGCGCATACCGGCAGACCGAGCTTTCCACCAGGAACGGCCGCCCCAGACGCCCCGACGCAAGCACCCCCCTGACCGTCGAGAAGTCCCAATCCCATCGCCGGTTATGGAAGACCGACAGCATCCGCCCCGACCGATCTCGCGCCTCGATCATCGCGTCGGCCTCGGCTTCGCTCAGGGCCATCACCTTGTCGACCACGCAATCCTTGCCCGCCTCCAACGTCTGGATGACCTGCGATGCATGCACGTCGTGCGGAGTGGCCAGCACGATCAGGTCGACCTCGGAATCCGCCAGAGCCCCCTCCAGGCTGGAGTACCCGACGCCCCCCCAGCCCGCGACCGCCTCGGCCCTGCGACCGGCATCCCGGGCCACGAACCCGCGAATCTCCATCCGGCCCTGCCGCCGGATCAACGGGGCATGAAACGACTGACCGGCTAACCCATAGCCGACGATCACGGTCCGGATCATGCCGGGAAACTCCTTCAGCAGCCCGCCACCTCGATCCAACATGTTGACGCCACGCATCATCCCCGAAAAATTTCCAGAAAGTAGGGAGGAAGCCTTCAGAAATTCAGATGGTTCTCTTATGGAGAACTCGCTCATTCGAGCGAATGACTTCGCTCGAGTCCGAGGTCAGGATCCGTTGAGCTGAGAAGAATCACACCGCCATCCAGAAACCAGAAAACGCGCAACACAACGGCTTCCAGGCACTGAAGTTTCCGGAAGAGCATTTAATTGCACAACTATGTTTGGAACACAAAACGAACCCGGGAAGACGAAACGAACCCGGGAAGACGAAACGAACCCGGGAAGACGAAACGAACCCGGGAAGACGAAACGAACCCGGGAAGACGAAACGAACCCGGGAAGACGAAACGAACCCGGGAAGACGAAACGAACCCGGGAAGACGAAACGAACCCGGGCTTCGGGGCCGGATTCGAGCGGGGTGCAACACGGTCGATGGAACCATCGGTCGCCGGGGGCGTCGAATGGGTCATGCAACCTTCCGGCGAGGCGAGGTAAGGTGTCTGGGAAACTTGACATGGGTCCGGGAGCGGGTTAGCCTGAACCTGGGATGCCGCAAGGCCCGACTGCGACGTTCGTCGCATCCATCGGGCCGGGTTTCGGGGCCCGTCTCCGGGTCCCGCGGGCGGCTTCGTCCCCGCCCCCGATCGTCCTCGGCCGCGGCCTGCTCGCGTCCTTTCCTTTCGAATCAACCCTGTAAAGGTTAGCGAACATGCTCCAAGCGTCCGCCCCGAGGGTGCTGCGGGGAGATTCGCGGGTGTGCCTCTGGCCTGTGCCGGTGGTGTCCTGCTTGGTCGTGATCGCCACGTTCGCCTCCGCCGTCGCCCAGCAGGCACCGGCCAAGAAGGCCGACCAGCCCGCCGCGACGGCCAAGGATGCCCCCGAGCCCAAGGCCGAGCCGGCCGTCGTCCCCCAGGACGTCTCGGCCCCCAACGAGGCCCAGCTCAAGGGCATGGTCGATGCCTCTGAGGAGACCAAGTCGAACGTCGACGAGGTCTTCAAGGACCCCAAGACCGAGGCGGCCCTGGTCAACACCTTCAAGGAGTTGCGCCCGCCTAACCCGCCACTCGACCTGGTCGGTAACCCCAACGACCTCTCACGCATCAGGGGCTGGGCCGGCGGCAGCGGCCAGGCCGACAAGGCATTCCTCCAGCGGTATGTCGACTACTGGACGGCCGAGCTGACCAGCCATCGTAATATCAAGGCCCTGCTCGATCCCCCGTCGCAGCCCAAGAACGCCTCGGAGGCCAGCCGCAACGCCGCAGCCGCCCGGGCCATCGACCGCGCCGCGACGGCGCTGATCGACCCCCTGACGACGGCGATGGCCACCAACCCCCGCAACACGGCGTTCCTCAACGCCTATGTCCCCATCCTGATCTCGACACTGCCCAAGCTGCTGGACAACCACTTCTACGCCCGCATCCAGGCGATGATTGTCCTGGGAATGACCGGAAGTCCAGACGCTCTTGATATTTACATCAAGCAGCTGGATGACCCCGAGCAATCAGTCTGGGTCAAGCTCTGGGCAGCTCGCGGCATCACCAACGCCGCCCAGGGGGGACGCGGGACGCTGACCGACACGGCCAGGGCCATCAAGGCCGGGCAGTCTCTGGCCTCGTTCCTCGATCGCGAGACCGGCGCACCCTGGCCGGTCCGGATGAGGGTCGTCGAGGCCATCGGTGCGCTGCGAATCCCCACCCCGCTGGTCAGCGGCAAGGCCGAGATGGTCAACGCGGCCATGAAGCTGCTGAGCGACCCGAAGGAGCGCATCGAGGTCCGGTCGCAGGCCGCCTGGAGCCTCGGCATGATGAAGATCGCCCCGCCGCTTCAGGGCTATAACACCAACCTGGCCGCCTACGCCATCGGCCGCGCCGCCGCCGACCTCGGCGACCAGATCGTCGAGACGCACTCGTCGGAAGGCTCCCAGAAGGCCCAGCAGCTCACCTCGATGCTGCTCTATCAGGTCTACCCCGCCCTGGCCGGCGACCCCGCCGTGCAGGGCTCCGGTGCCAGCAAGGCGCAGGGGGCCGACAAGGCGGTCGTCGACCAGATCGTCAACCAGGTCAAGGCCGTCGCCGCCGCCGCCGTCCGCCTCTCGCAGGCGGCCGGAACGACGATCGAGGCCCGCAAGAAGGACCTCTCCGCCCGCGTCGCCGACCTCAAGGCGACCCTCGACAAGAACACACCCAAGGACCGCCGCCTCGTCGCCGGCGGAGCCGAGTACCCCGATGCCGCACGCTGAGGGGGACGCGCTGGTGGTCCCGGATATCAGGGACTACCAGCGCATCAACGCCGAGCTAACTCGCCTGCTCGACTCCGGTTCGCCTCGCGTGAGGCTCGTCGGCGTCGAGCGTCAACGCCTTCTGGCCGCCGGCCTCGCCGGCGCGTGGAAGGCCGTCATCGAGGTCGAGGGGAACGCCGGCCCCGAGTTGGGCGCCGGCCTGAACGCCCCCGGCCTGACCGTCCTTTGCCGGGGTGACGCCGCCGACGGCGTGGCTCGCAGCATGAAGGCCGGCCGGGTCGTCGTGCTGGGCTCCGCCACCGACGCCCCGGGCTACGACCAGCGGGGGGGCACCCTCATCATCGCTGGCGACGCGGGACATCGTGCCGGGCTCAACTGCCAGGGGGGCAGCCAGTTGTATCGAGGCCGAGTCGGCCGCCTGCTGGGCGAGCGCCAGTCGGGCGGGGTCATCTACGCCCCCCTCGGCTCCGTCGGTCCCCACTCGGGCCGAGGCCGGACCGGCGGAGACCTTGTCCTCTTTTCAACGATCGACGAAATTCCCGCCGAACTTATCGGCCTTTCCTGACCCGATTGTGCCCGCGAGGCGACCCGCCATGTCCCACTTCGGCGAAGCCTGGATTGGCCTGGCCGCCCTGCTCGCCGCGGGCTGCGCCGAGGAGCTGCACCCGGTCGTCGCCCACACTGCGGTCGTCCGCGGCCGGATCACCGTCGACGGTCGCCCCGTCGTCGGCGGCTGGGTCGAGTTCGTCCCCGTTGACGGCGCCGTCGGCCACCACCGAACCGCGCCGATCGGCCTCGACGGCCGTTATGAGGCGACCGGCGTCGCGGTCGGCAGGAACCTGGTCGCCGTCTCGCACAGCTCGGCCAACCGAGTGCCGGTGGCCCCGCCCATCACGTTCGGCCGTGTCTTCGGCGGATTCCGCAGCCCCTTGAGGCGTACAATCGATCCGACCTCCGCCTCGACGCTCGATCTGGAGCTTCGGGCCGCCCTGAGAGAGGTCCCCCCCGACTGGTCCCCCAACGGCTGATCCCCCGCCAGCCAACCGCAACGGAGCTGCGACGCATGGCGACCTCGGAAACCACCGCCGAAGCCCCCGCCCAGGGGTCGAAGACCGACCCAGCGATCTCGGTCCTCTACCGCTCAAGCTCGGGAGAGCTGCACCGCGATTGGCCCAGGGAACAGCTCCAGCAGGCCCTCGACGACCGCGAGGGTTGCGTCTGGATCGACATCGAGGACCCGGGGACGGTCACCGCCGAGGCCGAGACCTTGATGCGCGATACCTTCCAGTTCCACCCGCTGGCCATCGAGGATGCGCTCCAGCAAACCCACATCGCCAAGCTCGACGACTGGGGCAGCTACCTCTACCTGGTCTTTCATACCATCGACTTCCGGAAACGCGACGAGAAGCTCGGCATGCACGAGCTGGATATCTTCCTGGGCGTGAACTATTTACTGACGTACCACACCGAGCCGATCAACGCCCTCGACCAGCACCGTCGGAACATCGAGCGCGACCCTAGCAACCGCAATGGCCGGGGTGCCGAGCATCTCCTCTATCACCTGCTCGACGCGATCGTCGCCGAATATCTGCCCGCCATCGAACACCTGGATGATGCCATCGACGCGGCCCAGGACGAAGTCTTCAAGAAGGCCAGGCCCAGGACCCTCAAGCGCATCTTCCGCATCAAACGGGCGAGCCTGCGGCTCTACCGCACCCTCTCCCCCCAGCGCGAAATCATGAATCGCCTGGCCCGCGACCCATTCGCCCAGATCCACGCGGAGAATCGCGTCTACTTCCGCGACATTTACGATCACCTGGTCCGGACCCACGACATCGCCGAGAGCCTGCGCGACCTGATCTCGGGGGCGCTCGATACCTATCTCTCGGCGGTTTCGAACCGGACCAACGACATCATGAAAACTCTGACGCTGGTCACGGTGATGTTCCTGCCGATGACCTTCCTGGTGGGGTTCTTCGGCATGAACTTCTTCGGCCAGACGCTGGAGTTCACCGGCCCCCCCCTGCCCAAGGCCACCTTGTTCTGGGCGTCGGTCATCGTGATGGCGGCCACCCCCTACGTCCTCTGGTTCTGGAGCCGCCTCCGCGGATGGTTCTGATGGCCATCGACCTCGTCCCGCAGGCCCGCGAGAGACCCCGGATGCTCGCCCCACGCTGGCGCTTCAGGCCCTTCGACCGGGGGCCCATCGAGGAGCTAGCTCGCGAGTCGGGCCTCCCACCGCTGCTTGCCCACCTGCTCTGGAATCGGGGGATCCGCGACGCGATCACCGCATCCGAGTTCCTCGAAGCGAAGATGAAGGGGCTGCACGACCCCGAAAGCCTCCCCGGCATCGTCGAGGCCGCCGACCGGATCGTGGCCGCCGTCCGGGCCAACCGCAAGGTCGTCATCTATGGTGACTACGACGTCGACGGCGTCTGCGGCACGAGCATCCTCTGGCACTGCCTGAAACTCGCAGGCGCCACCAACGTCGAGTACTACATCCCCCACCGCGTCGAGGAAGGCTACGGCGTCAGCGCCGACGCCCTGCGCAAGCTGGCCGCCGAGGGGGCCGAGCTGGTCGTCACCGTCGACTGCGGCATCTCGGCGGTGGCCGAGGCGGAGCTCGCCCGGGAGCTGGGCCTCGAATTCATCGTCACCGATCATCACACCATCGGCGATCGGCTCCCCGAGGCCGCTGCGCTGGTCCATCCCAAGCTGATCGGCAGCCAATACCCGTTTCCCGAGCTCTGCGGCTGTGGGGTCGCCTTCAAGCTCGCCTGGCAGATGGCCAAGACCTTCGGTGATGGCAAGAAGGCGTCACCCCACATGCGCGGGTTCCTCATCAACGCCATGGGCATGGTCGCCATGGCCACCGTGGCCGACATGGTCCCCCTCTTCGGCGAGAACCGGGTGCTGGTCAAGCACGGCCTGGATGGGCTGAACCGCGCCCCATCGGCGGGCCTTCAGGCGCTCATCGAGGTCTCTGGCCTGAAGGATAAGCTGAAGATCACCAGCGGCCACGTCGGCTTCACCCTCGGGCCGAGGATCAACGCGGCGGGGCGGCTTGAACGGGCGATGCACGCCGTCGAGATGCTCACGACCGACGACGCCGCGCGGGCCATGGTGCTCGCCCGAGGGCTGGATGAGTGCAACGTCCGCCGCCGCGAGGTCGAGGCGCGGATGGTCGCCGAGGCCCGCTCCATGCTCGACGAGCTGGGCGGAATGGACGAGCGCCGGGGCATCGTCCTGGCCCGCGAGGGCTGGCATCCGGGCGTCATCGGCATCGTCGCCGGCCGGATCGCCGAGATGTTCCACCGGCCCACCGTCATCATCGCCCTGGACGGCGAACGAGGACAGGGCTCGGCCCGGTCCATCCCGGGCTTCAACCTGTACGACGCCCTGAAAGCCTGCGGCGACGTGCTGAGCGCGTTCGGTGGCCACTCCGCAGCCGCGGGCGTCCGCCTCCCCGCCGCCTCGCTCCCGCAGTTCACCGAGCTGTTCGACCGCCATTGCCGCGACGCGATCATGCCCGAGGCCCTGGTCAAGGAGCTGTCGATCGACGCCGAGATCGAGCTGGCCATGCTCACCATCCGCGTGGCCGAGCAGATCGAGGCCCTCGAACCCCACGGGATCGGCAACCTCAGGCCGATCCTGGCGACCTCCGGCGTCCGGCTCGTCGGCGACCCCAAGACGATGACCGAGGGCAAGCACATCAAGCTCCGCGTGGCCCACGGCACGGCCACCGTCGAGGCGGTGGGCTGGAACATGGGCGAACGCTACAAGCACCTCAAGGCCGGCATGCTCGTCGACCTGGCCTACCACCCCGCCATCAACGAGTGGAACGGCCGCCGCACCATCCAGCTCGAAATCAAGGACATCCGCCTCCTCGAAGGTGCGGCCGAAGCCGAACATTGAGACTCAACGGAACAGGTGAAGACGACCCTCCTGGCCCCGGCCGACCACCGGGGTCGGGTCGACGCCGAGCCAATCCGCCAGCAATGACGCATAAAGGTCGCGGAAATCGAGGGTGAAGCGGACATCCCCTTCGTCGAGGTCCCGGAGATCCGGCGGCCCGCCGAGGAGACCGCCTGCGACCCCCGAGCCTAGGAGGAGAACAGGCGCGGCCGCTCCGTGGTCGGTCCCCTTCGACCCGTTCTCTTCGAGACGTCGACCGAATTCGGAGAAGACGAGCACGACCACGCGATCGTCGAGCTTGCTCGCTTCGAGGTCGGCCTGGAAGCGAGCAAGCGCCTTGGACAGCGTTCCTAGCAGGCTTTGATGGGCGAATTCCTGCCCGGCGTGCGTGTCGAAGCCGTCGAGCGAGGTGTAATAGACCCTCGACCCTGAGCCCGACTCGATGAGCCGGCGGATCACTGCGAGCTTCACTTCCAGGCCTTCTCGCCCTGCGGTGGCATCGTCCGGGCGCATCGCCGCGACCCGATCGGCAATCGAGCGAGCCGCCTCCATCGCCTTCGCCACGCGACCCGCCGGAGTCGACGTCTCCGCAAGGCCCGCAATCGGGGTCAGCGCGGCCTCGGGTCGGAGCGTCATCGCCTTGATGTCGCCGAGCGCGAACGGGGCGACCTTGCGGCCCCGGACGGCGAGCGGCATGCTGTCGGGGCCGACGAAACAGGAGGGGGAGCGTTCCGGCGTGATCTCCGAGTAACGGCCGAGCCAGCCCGTGGTCGGCAACGGCGCGACGTCTCCGGACTGCCAGATCTCCATCGCCCGCGTGTGCGATCGGCTCGGCCTCGGGTAGCCGACATTCATCAGCACGCGCAGCTTCCCCGCGTCCCACTGGGTCCGCAGGCCGGTCATCGCCGGATGGAGGCCCATCGAATCATCGAGTTTGAGCACCTTGTCGGCGGCGATCCCGATCGTGGGACGTGCGCGGTGATAGGCGTCATCGACGTAAGGGATGACCATGTTCAGCCCGTCATTGCCGCCGGTCAACTCGACGACGACGAGGATGGGCGCGTCCGACTGAGGCCCTGCGGCGGCTGCCGCGCGACTCCAGAGGCCCGGGAGAGAGCCGAACACCGGGAGGGCGGACGTGTTCGAGAGGAAGCGGCGTCGATTCATGGCCTGGACTCCTCAGGCGAGATGGGCTTCGGGATACGAGGCGACAAGCCGCAGGGCCTCGGCATAGCTCGCGGGGGCCTTCGCCCCTCGCAGGCCCGGCCCCTGGACGCAAGGTGCGAATGCCCCGGCGACCGATGCGCCCCACGACGACGGGGAGCCTCCCCTGGATTTGCCGTGGAGCGTCCTGAGCTTCGCCTCGGCGCCTGCCGTCGAGGTGATTTCCGCCATGAAGTTGGCGCGGGCGATGAGCAGCGGGGCGCCGAGCCACGAATATCCGCCCGACCACCCCGCGACGCTCGGCGGGTCGAGCAGCGTCTGGCCCATCCGCGTGAGCGAGACGTCGATCGTGATCGGGTCAGGTGTGGGGCGGAACCAGCCGGTCGTGCGAATCAGGCCCACGACAAAGTCGACCGGCGACTTCACCTTCCGTCCCCGCACCCCTCCCGAATGGAAGCAGCGGGAACCCAGGACGACCCGGATGCCCCGCGCGACGTCGACATCGCCGGGCGTGCGGATGAGATCCGCGAGCGCATCGACGAGCGGGGCCGGCGGCGGGGTGATGTCGTCGATGAACGTGAGGAAGAGTCGCCGCGCCACCGCACGCGCGGCGGGCGGCTGCTTCGAGGCGATCCGCACCAGGTCGGCCGGACCCCAGGGGCCAGTCTCGCCGAGCAGGAGTTTTTCGCCGCCGTCGTGCCGCTTCGGGTCGAAGACGACGGAGCGAGCTCGCAGGTCTGCTCCGCCGCCGACGCGGTATCCGGTCAATGCGCGGGCGGCCGCCTTCACGTCGCCTTCGCCGTATGCCCCCTCGCCGAGCGCGAAGAGTTCGAGGAACTCCCGTCCGAGATTCTCGTTCGGCCTGTCCCGATCGCTGGAAGGTCCGTCGAGCCAGAGTTGCATCGCGGCGGAGTCGAGCATGGCGCGGTGGAGTTTGGAGACGGGAGCATTCCAGAGCCCCCGCATCGCCTCGACCTGATCGAGCATCGCGAGCGGATCCGCGACCTTCCGCGCCCCTGTCGCGTAGTGACCGTGCCAGGCCAGGGTCATCCGCTCCTGGAGCGGGTGCGGGCCGTTCAAGAGCCGGAAGAGCCAGGCGAGCCGCACGCGGCCGATGGCGGGATCGCGCCGCGCGGAATCGGTCATCGAGCCCGCCAGGTCGTCGAACTCGGCGCGAGTCCGGCCGTCCGGGCCGACGGGATCGCCTTCGACGATGCGGCGGATCGACGCCTCGTGCCCGTCGCTCACGTCCCGGGCCAGGCGGGACGCCCCGGCCCCGAACCCTGCCCGACGATGCAGATGCGCGACGCGAGCTAGGTCCCAGGCCCCGTCGCGCGACGGGTCGTAGGGCTCCCAGGCCGCGGCGGGCTCGCCATCCCAGGGAGATTCCGGGTCAGTTCCCATCCTTGGCCTCCTTCTTCTTGTCTGCCCGGATATCTCCCAGGTCCCGATCCTCGCCAGGCTTCAGGGGCTCGATCGCACGCCAGCAGGGAACTCCACCGCTGTTCCACATCACGAAGTAACGCACCCCGGGGATGAGCCCTACATAGCGAAAGTCGGCCGGATAGACCTGTTTCAGTGGCTCATCCGTGAACATCGAGTAGATGTGGAGGCCGAACCGGTCGTAACGGTCTCTCTCGGTCAGATCGCTCCCCTGATCGACGAGCTGGATGTTGGGAAGGATTTGAGATCCTTCGAGCGGCTTCCCGTCGTTGCCGAGTACCCGCCCATGGGCGGTCGCCGTGGGGGCGAGCCTGACCTCAAGGGGCTCTTTGCGATCGGCGTCGGCCTTCAGCTCGGCGACCGCACCGAATTTCCTGCCCTCATCGAGCAGGAACACGCGGTAGGTGCGACCCGGTTCGGCCCCCGGAAGGCGGAAGATGCCGTCGCTGAACATGAGGGGCGAGACCCAATTCTCCAGGAGCCTCGCGTTCAGTTCCGGGCACCACGCGCGGACCGAATCGAGCGGCGAGCCATCGGGCCCTGTCACCCTGGCCTCCAAGGTAAAACCGCGTTTCAGTCCGACGACCGCCTCGGAACCCTCGCCCACGGCGGGGACCTCGATCCGGGCGAGGCCGTGGACGTGAAGGCTCGACGTGTGGCCGAAGTCGATCGGGGCGACCGCGCGGCGTATGTAGGAGTCGGAAGGCCCCTCGGCGACGACGACACCGGGACCACGGACGCCGGTCAGCGTGAAACGGCCCTCGGAATCGGTGATCGTCGGGCTGCGGAAGTCGTCGTCGGCGCGGACCTGTGGGTTGCCTCGTTTCGGCTGATAGACGACCCCGGCGCCGGCGATCGGCCCGCCGTTCGTCTCATCGATGACCCGACCTCGGATGACGACGCCGCGGCGGAGTGGCAGGTCGATCCGCAGGTCGGATTCGCCGTCTTTCCATTGGACCATGCCCCGCTCGGCCGGGAGATAGCCCGAGCTGGACTTCGGGTAGACGGCCACCCAGTAGTGCTCTCCCTCGCGGTCGGAGACGCGATAGCGACCGTCGGCGTCTGTCAGGCTCCGGATCGGCTTCCCCCCGTGCTTACGCATCGGCGTGACCTCGACCGTCACCCCGGCCAGCGGGGCCTTGGTCTCCGCGTCCGTAATCCGGCCGACGACCGGGTGGGGCGGAAGGAGAGTGTGGGTAAATTCTCGCGGCAAGGGTCTGATGCTGAAGGCCGCCAGGTCCGGAGTCGGCTCGATGCTGGCCCCCGTCGAGACCGTCAGCTCTTCGACGGAGTAGTCGGGATGCCTGAGGGTGAGGGTCGCGAACATATTCGCAGGCACGTAACCGTCGATGACGAACTTGCCCTCGTCATCGGTGCGGAATTCGCCCGGATAGAACCTGGGCCGAGCGTCCCAATCCTCCCCGTCCATCCCATATTGGGTGTATCGGGCCGTCTTGGTATCGCGCCAGAAGCCGTTGGAATAGGTCTCGAGCCGGACGACGACGCCGGCCGCGGGCTCGCCCCCGGGGGTGATCAACCGCCCGACGATCGGCACCGGAGGTTGGAGGACGATCTCGATCGGCTTGCCGTCGAAAGCGGCGATGGAACTCGCCGGGGCCAGGCCCTTGACATGGGCGACGACCATCGCGAGTGGCCGATCGTTCGATGGCCTCTGGGTCGAGCTTGAGAGGGTGAATCTCCCGCGATCGTCGGCCACGCCGCGAGCAACGACCTTGTTGACATGCCTGCCGTAGTCGGGATGGTCGTGCGGCATGGCGACATGGCTGAGGGTTGGCGCGTCCACTCCGATCCAGAGGACCTCCGCCTCGGGCAGCGGCTTCCCGCTCATGTCCCGGACCGTGCCTTCAATCGTCGTCAATCTTGCACCTCCTGATCCCTGAGCCGCGTCGTCCGCAACGCGGGGCACGGCCGCCGCAACGATCGCCCGGGCTTGCCTGGCCTGGGCGAGCGTGAGGGTGACGATCAGCCCCAGGGAAAGGCCGAGGAGGAGCGAGTTCCAGGCGGCTCCGGTGCGTGGCCTCGGATCGGACTCTTCGAGGATGTGACGGACGCGGGCTCCGAGACCCGACCGACGGGAGACGGCCGACGGGACCAGCGGGCGGCGACGGTCGACGGCCAGCCCGAGCAGCGACGCGGCATAGTCGGGCGGCGAGACCCCGGGCGCATGGGCGAGCGCCCAGTCGTCGCACGCAAGCTCCGAGAGGTCGGCCATCCTGCCGCGCAACGTCCAGGCGAGCGGATGCCAAGGCAGGAGGCAGGTGAGCAACTCGCCGGCCAGCGCCGAGAGGTGGTCGCGGCGCGTCCAGTGCGCCAGCTCGTGGCAGAAGATCGCCGACCAGTGGCCGGTGTCCGCGGCGGACGGCGAATCCGGCACGATGAGCACGGGTCGCCGCCCCCAGCACCAGACGACCGGGCACCGCACCGAGCGTGACCTCCGCAACTCGGGCACGATTGACATTCCCAGGCTCCTGGACGCCGATCCCGCCGCCTCCACGAGGTCGCCATCGCGGAGAATCGCGGCCCCGGCCTTGAGCCTCAGCCCAAGAGCGTAGGATGCGAGCAGCGACAACAGGCCCACGAGTGTCAGGACGGCCCAGGCCGGCGGGATCAACGAAACGATCGACGCCTCGCTCGCCACCGGATTCGGGGTCACCGGCGAGATCGAGACATCTGACTGTTCTTGCAGTGTGGGATTGAAGCCGATGGGCTGGACCTCGGGCCGCGCCATGTCGCGCCCCGAAGCGAAGCTCACAGGCGGTGCCACAACCCCGGACGAAGCCAGGGTCGGCCGCGGAGAGGGCCCGGGTTCGGCCGCAACCTCGGGCGGATTGGTCGTGAGACGCGGGGGGAGCAGGCCGAGGTCGAACCTGCGTGCGATGAGCGACGCGGGTGTGACGATCAGGCACGCGATCGCCGCGGCGAGGAGGATCCGATGGGCCCGCGACGGCCGCATCGGCACCGTCCACGACGCGACCAGGCCCGCGGCGAGCACCGCGGTCGACTGCCATGCGACTTGCCAGGCCAACGCGACCCACGCGGGCGTGGCCATGCTCAGCGAATCCGTCATCATGCCCCCCTCCCTTTCTCCGTGCGTTTGCGCTCGATGAGCTTGCGAAGGGCCGCGAGGTCCTGATCCGACAGGTCCTCGTCGGCGATGATGTGCTGGAAGAGCCGGAGCGGATCGCCCCCGAACACCCTGCGCAGCAGCGACCTGGCCGTCGAGGAGTCGGCCTCGTCCCTCGACCTGGTCGGCCTGTAGATGTAGACCCGGCCTTCGGCCCTGTGGTCGAGCCAGCCTGCCTTCTCGAGCTTCTGCATCACGCTGAGGATGGTCGTATAGGCGAGCCCGCCGCGCCCCGACTCGGCGAGCCGGTCGCGCACCCCCTGCACGCTCGCCTCGCCCAGCTCCCAGACGGCCTCGAGCGCCGAGCGCTGCAGCTCCCCAAGCTCGTCGAGCGTGTCGTCGTCCATGCGACCTCCAATACTATGGACAGTAGTACTACGACCCATAGTGCACGGTCGGCCGCTCATGTCAAGCGGCTTCTCCCGCGAAATCCCGGGTCGCCCCTGTCCCCGGCGTCTTCAGCGGGGATCCATGTGGCCTCTCCTGGAATGTCCGCAGGTCCCACCGGAAACGGCTCGCGGGCGGGCGGGATGACGCATGTGCGGGCCCGGCGGGTCTCCGGGCGAGGTTGCCGCGTCGAGGGGCCCTGGGTATGATCCAAGGGCCGCCCAACGCGATCGTGCTGGGTCGTCTCACCCGCAACATGCCGACCCCCGTCGCACCTGGAGCTCGTCCCGGAATGGTCGAACGTCAATATGTCTTCCCGGGCGTCATCGAGCTGAATGTCCAGGCACGCAGGCGGCTTGGCGTCAACATCTACATCATCGACGGCGGCACCGAGTTCGCGATCATCGACGTCGGCTTCCTGGATGAGCTTCCCGACGTGCTGGAGCTGATCCGGCAGATGAACTTCAGCTTCTCCGCCTGCAAGTTCATCCTCGCCACGCACGCCGACGTCGACCACACCCAGGGCCTGGCCCGCGCCCGCGACGTGCTCCGCACCAAGGTCCTGGCGCACCCCAAGAGCGTCAAGCCGCTCGAAGAGGCCGACGAGATCACGACCTACGCCCGGATCGATGCCCAGAACATCCACATCAAGATGCCCAAGTGCAAGGTGGATCAGGTCATCAACGAGGGTGACGTCCTGACCGTCGGCGACAAGTCGCTGGAAGTCTGGAGCACCCCGGGCCACACCGACGGCCAGCTCAGCTTCCGGATGGGCGACCTGCTCTTCTCCGGCGACAACATCTTCCGCGACGGCTGCGTCGGCGTGATCGACGCCCACCACGGCTCGAACCTGGTCGACTACATCGCCAGCCTCCAGCGCATCCGCGACTGCGACGCCAAATTCATCCTCCCTTCCCACGGCCCGATCTTCCGCAAGGACAACGCCCTGCTCGACGCCACGATCGCCCGCCTGGAAGGCTACACCCACATGGCCGACTTCGGCACCTGTGCCGTCGACTGGCCCCTGCTCGACGCCTGGGAAGACGAGCTGCTCAAGGGCAAGCCGACCTTCTGATCCTCGGAGCCCCCAAGCGCCCATCGGCTCAGGGGGGGTCGAAGCCGCCTCGTCCCCAGGGGTGGCAGCGGCCAATCCGCCTCAGCCCCTTGAGGACACCGCGGACGAGGCCATATTTCTCGATCGCGCCGACCATGTAGCGACTGCAACTCGGCTCGTAGATGCAGGCGGGGCCGAGCAGCTGGCTGAACGTGGCCTGGTAGGCGCGGATCGAGGCGATCAGGGCCCTGGATGGCAAGCTGGGCCGACTCACGGCTGCTTCGGCGGTTCGGGGGGTGTCGCGGCGGGGCCGACGTTCTTGGCAAGTCGGCGGGCGACGGCCCGGGCCAGGGCGGGGAGGTTGGCGATGGTCTCGGCGAGGGTGGGGGTCTTGCCGCGTGGCAGGACGATGTAGTCGAAGCCGACGGGCCACTCGGCGCGGGTCAGGCGGAAGGTCTCGCGGACGATCCGCTTGAAGTGGTTGCGGTCGGTGGCGTGCCGCATCCGCTTGCGCGAGACGACGATGCCGATCCGGGCGCAGTCCATGCCGTTCTCCGAGGCGTGGACAATCAGGCGCTCGTCGGAGGCCGACTTCCGCCGGTCGAAGGCGCGACGAAACGCGGCCGAGTCTCGCAGGCGCTCGTGGGGCCTGAATCGTGCGGTGGTCATGACTTGTCCCGAGGGAAGCCGTCGGGAATCTCGGGGAGCTGCACGTCCCTGGGCGGGGCGAGCCCGTCTCGGATCAGGCGACCGCGCCGGACCAGGTGCCAGATGGCCAGGGCCCCGAGCGCAACGATGCCCGCGAGGCCCCAGCCCAGCAAGGACGTAGCGGCCTCGCCCAAGCGTCGCCTGGCCTCGGCGGGGTCGGGTCGCGTATTCCGGGCGGGTGCGTCAATCATCGACTTCGGACTCATCCAGGGCGGTGTTCAGTTCCGAGGCCAGGAGGGCGATCCGGCGGTGGACATCGTCGAGGTGGTCCCGAAGCTTGAGGATGGCCTCCACTCCGGCGAGGTTCACCCCGAGGTCGCGCTGGCAGGTGACGATCGTCCAGAGCCGTCCCACCTCGCGCGTCTCGTAGCCCTCCAGCTCCCCCCGGCGAACTGGGTGGACGAGCCCGCGCGCCTCGTATCTCCTCAGCACGGCGGTGGTCACGGAGAGGTGCTCGGCTACCTCGTCGCGGGCGATGAAATTCGGCGTCATCGGACCTCGGCCTCCCGATCCAAGGGTTGCGCGTCCCGGCGACATGGTCAGCCGGGGTCGCTTACCAGAGCCCCAGACGCGGCGACTGCGGGTTGCGGGCGGCAAACTGCTCGATGAGCGCCCGGCTCTCGTCGTCGATCGCTCTGGGGGTCACGATCTTGACCGAGACGAAGAGGTCGCCCTCGGGCTTGCCGCCGGACGCGGGGACGCCCTGGCCGCGGAGCCTCAGACGCTGGCCGCTGGACGTGCCCGCGGGGACGGGCAACACCTTGTGGCCGTCGAGCGTCGGCACCTCGATCTTCGCGCCCAGGATCGCCTCGGAGACGCTCAGGGGGACCTCGACGACGAGGTCGCGACCGTGACGCTGGAAGTAAGGGTGAGAATGCACCTTGAGGATGATCGTCAGGTCGCCGCGAGGGCCGCCTTCCTCGCTGTGTTCCCCCTGGCCCTTCAGCCTGAGCTTGGCACCGGTCTCGACGCCCGGCGGGATCTTCACCACCAGGGTCTCGTTCTTGCCGCCGTCGCGGGCGATCTCGAAGGAGGTCTCGCCACCCTGCACGGCGGTCAGGAAGGGGATGGTCAGCTCGGCCTCGACGGCGGGCCCCGGCCTCGGGCCGCGCGTGCGTTTCCCGCCCCGTCCGCCCCGGACGCGGCCGAGAAGGTCGTCGAAGATTCCGCCCCCCTCGTTCATCCCCTCGGCCGACATCCCGGGGCCGCCGCCGAAGAACTGGCTGAAGTCGATATTCTCGAACCCCCCTTGGGCCCCGCCGGCGCCGGGGCGGCCGCCCCCCTGGCTTGCGGCCCAGTCGGCGGCGTGGCCGCGCGGGCCGGACGAACCACCGCCGAAGGCGGCCATGCCGAACCGGTCGTAGGTCTGGCGCTTCTCCGCGTCCGAGAGGACGTCGTAGGCCTGCTGGACCTCTTTGAAGCTGGACTCGGCCGACTTGTCGCCGGGGTTCACGTCGGGGTGAAACTTCCGGGCCATGCCCCGATAAGCCTTCTTGATGTCGTCGGCGGTCGCGGTCCGGGCCACGCCGAGCACGTCGTAATAGTCGCGTTCGGCCATCTCTGCCTCGAAGAAGTGGGAGCCCTGGCGGTCAATCGTCGCGGCTCGCCGGATCCTGTCCGATCCTATCATACGTCGCGTCCGACGGCAGGTTCAAGCCGCCGCGAACCGGTCGCCGGCCACCTCGGCACTCGCCGCGCAAGGTCCAGGGCCGTACAATAATCGTCTCGTTCGGCGTCGATGTCGGCGCCCGCCCTTCGGGGCATGCCCTCAACGCCTCCGGACCCACTTGCCTTGGCCTCGACGACCCGGACGATCATCACCCACGAGCGGCGAGGCCTCTGGGCGCGGCAGCTCCGCCCCAGGTTCCCGTCCGAGTCGATCCGCTGGGTCGAGACCCGATCGACGGCCGACCTACGCGCGGCCCTGCTCGGCCGGTCGCGCCCCATCGTCGTGCTCGACCTGGGCGACCCCCTCCGTCGCGGCCTGGCCGAGCTGGCCGAGGCCCGCGAGGCCGCCCCCGACGCCCTGATCGTCGTCGTCGAGCCCCGCAGCCGCCCCGCGGCTGTCGCCCTGGCCCCCGAGATGGGGGCGACCCTGGTCCTCCCCGGCGTGGTCGTCCCCCCCGCGATGGTCAACCTCCTGACCCGATGGATCGCCCTGGCCGACGCCCGATCCGACGCCGACGGCTGGTCCCCCGACCGCGAGCCCAAGCCCGGCCTCATCGATGAGCTGATCGCCATCGCCGAGGCGTGCTGAACCCGATACGACACGCAGACAAGCCCCGCCCCGACAGAGTCCCATTCCAAGGACGACGCCCCCATGTTCGGCAAGAAATCCGAGACCCCGACCGAGCAGGACGTGCTGGCCGCCCTCAAGGGGGTCAAGGATCCCGAGATCCACCGCGACCTCGTCGAGCTCGGCATGATCAAGGCCATCCAGGTCGACGGCGACACCATCTCCCTGACCGTCAACCTGACCACCCCCGCCTGCCCGCTGAAAGCTCAAATCGAGCGAGAGGTGCGCGAGGCCCTGGCCGCCCACTTCGGCGGCACCTACAAGTTCCTGATCCAGATGTCGGCCGAGGTGCGCGGCAAGGCAATCAAGGAGAAGGGGGACATCCCCGGCGTCAAGAACGTCATCGCCGTCGGATCGGGCAAGGGGGGCGTGGGCAAGAGCACGCTCGCGGCCGCGATCGCCTACGGCCTGCAAGCTTACGGCGCCAAGGTCGGCCTGATGGACGCCGACGTCTACGGCCCGTCGATCCCCCACCTCACCGGCGCCACCGGCCGGCCCATGGCGCAGGGCGAGCGAATCCAGCCGATCGAGGCCGACGGCCTGAAGATCATCTCCATCGGCCTGCTCGTCGAGCCCGACCGCGCCGTCATCATGCGCGGGCCGATGCTGCACGGGATCATCCAGCAGTTCCTCCACCAGGTGGAATGGGGCCAGCTCGACTACCTGGTCATCGACCTGCCCCCCGGCACCGGCGACGTCCCCCTGAGCCTGGCCCAGGCCCTGCCGCTCACCGGCGCCGTGGTGGTCTGCACCCCGCAGGAGGTCGCCCTGCTGGACGCACGCCGCGCCGTGGCGATGTTCAACCAGCTGAAGGTCCCGATCCTCGGGGTCGTCGAGAACATGACCGGCGAGATGTTCGGCAAGGGGGGCGTGCAGGCGATGGCCCAGGCGTCGAACCTGCCATACCTGGGCGACGTCCCCCTGACCGTCGACATCCGCAAGGCGGGCGACGCCGGCAAGATCAAGTCGGCCCTGGGGCCCGACTCCCCCGCCAGGCCCTACCTGCTCGGCATCGTCGAGAAGCTGGCCGCGCAGATCAGCATCCAGAACATCAAGGCCCCCAAAATGCCCAAGCTCGAGATCCTTAACTGAGCGAATCGAGACGGAACGGACCCAAGGACACGGAGAGGCCATGGCGACCCGCACCAAGACGACCACGTCCGACCCCTGGGCCAAGGCGGTCAAGCACTTGCGTCAGGTCGACGAGGGCTGGCGTGCCCTCGTCGACCGCGTTGGCCCCTGCCGGCTGACCGTCCGGCCCGACCGCTTCGGCACCCTCGTCCGCGCCATCATCGGCCAGCAGATCTCGGCCAAGGCCGCCGCCTCGATCGACCGCCGGCTCCGCGAACTGGCCGGCGAGCCGCACCACTACGACCCGCTGCTGGCCCTGGGTGAGCCAGGCCTGCGCGGCGTCGGCCTCTCGGGGGTTAAGGCCCGCTATCTCCTCAACCTGTCCGACGCGGTCCGCGAAGGCCGCGTGCCGATCGAGCTCTTCCACGACTGGACCGACGAGCAGATCGTCGAGAGCCTGACGACCATCAAGGGGGTCGGGTCCTGGACGGCCGAGATGTTCCTCATCTTCGCGCTGGGCCGGCCCGACGTCCTCTCCGTGGGCGACCTGGGCATCCGGGTCGGCCTGCGCAAGCATCACGGCCTGCTGGAAATGCCCACGCCCAAGCAGTGCCGCGAGCTGACCGAGCCGCTGCGCCCCTACCGGACCGCGGCGATGTGGTATCTCTGGGAAGAGATCGACAACCCGCCCGCCAGCAAGGTCCTCAAGGGACACTGAGCCGACGCGGGAAACTTCCGACATTCAACGACGAATCGAAGGACGGCGACCGATGGAGTTCGACCTGCTCATCAAGGGCGGCAAGGTGATCGACGGCAGCGGCGGCCCCCCCTTCACCGCCGATGTCGGCGTCGTCGACACCATGATCGCCGATGTCGGCCGGCTCGACGGCGCGGCCGCCTCGCGCACCCTCGACGCCACAGGCCTGTACATCACGCCCGGCTTCATCGACGCCCACGTCCACGGCGACGCCGTCCTGCTGGCCGACCCCGTCCACCTGCCCGCACTGAAGCAGGGGGTGACGACCTACATCATCGGCCAGGACGGCACCTCGTTCGCGCCCGCCTCGCCGGCCACCATGGACTATATGAGGCGGTACTCGGCCGGCTTCAACGCCAATCCCGAGGGGGTCGACTACACCTGGAACACCGTCGACGAATATCTCGCCCGGTTCGACCGCAACGTCGCCATTAACGTCGCCTACCTCATCCCCAACGGCAACGTGCGGATGGAAGTGATGGGCCTCGACCCCAGGCCCGCCACCGATGACGAGATCAAGGCGATGCGTCGCCTGATCCGCCAGGGGATGGACTCGGGCGCCGTCGGGCTGTCGACGGGCCTCGACTATATCCCCAGCCGCTACTCCGACGGCCGCGAGCTCGCCGAACTCTGCAAGGAGATCGTCCCCGACGGCGGGATCTACGTCACCCACATGCGGGCCTACGGAGCCAACTCCAAGGTCGGCATGGACGAGGTCTACCAGATCACCCGCGACTCGGGCGTTGCCTCCCACGTTTCGCACTACAACGGCCCCGCCAGCCTGATGCTCCCCCTGATGGACCAGGGCTTGGCCATGGACCTGGACCTCACCTTCGACTCCTACCCCTACCTCGCAGGCAGCACCATCCTGGGCATGGTCGCGCTCCCTCCCTGGGTGCAGGAAGGTGGCATCGAGGCGACCGTCGAACGGCTGGGCGACCCCTCGATCCGCAAGACGCTGAACTCCGACTGGTTCAGCAAGGGGACACCCTACCCGCTCGAGACCACCTCCATCGCCATGGTCTCGAACCCCGACTGGCGCTGGGCCGAGGGCCTCACCGTTGTCGCGGCGGCCGAGAAAGCGGGCCTCGCCCCGGGCGACTTCGTCTGCGAGATCCTCCGCGCATCCTCCATGGCCGTCGGCATCGTCGGCTTCAGGCCGGGCGAACGGACCGAGGACGACGTCCGGGCCATCCTCCGCCACCCCGCGCACATGGCCGGCTCCGACGGAATCTTCGGCGGCGGCTTCCCCCACCCCCGCGGCTGGGGCGCCTTCGCCCGCTTCCTGGGCTACCATACCCGCGAGCTGGGCGACTACACCTGGGCCGAGGCCGTTACTCACCTGGCTACCCACGCCGCCCGCCGCTACCGCCTGACCGATCGCGGCCTGGTCCGGCCCGGCTTCATCGCGGACCTGGCCATCTTCGACCCCTTGACCATCATCGACCGCTCCACCTACGCCGCCGGCCGGACCCTCGCCGAGGGGATGAAGCACGTCGTCGTCAACGGCACCCTGGCCCTCCTGGACGGCGAGCCCACGGGTGCAACCCCCGGGCGGGCCCTGCGTCGCGGATGAATACGCCCAATTAAAATGGCCTAATAATACTTAAAGCCGCCATCGCTCCGATTCAAGCGGGAGATGGCGGCTTTTTTCATCAATAAACGTTTACAAAAAGAAACACCGCCAAAGTAAGTGGGCAATCTGGGGGTTATTTCCGAAATAGGCAGTACGTTATGGCCAGTTTTTAGGATGATCTTATTGTCAGGAGTGCGTCGCCGTGATGTCTGCGGCGATCGTGCGAGCACCTCAACGACGAGGGATTAGCCATGGATTGCGGACTTAACTTCAACGACCCCACCGCCAACTGCAATTTCCTGGGTCGGAACTCCGAGGGCATGAATCGGTTCGACGGGGGGAGCCTCCCCGCCGGGCTTCCCGATACGACGGCCGATTCCCCCTCGATTGAATTCGAAGCCTACGCCGCCGCCGTCCGCCGCCGGCTGGGTGCGATCGATTCGCTCGAGCAGATCCTGGCCGAGCGGGTGGTGATCGCGTCGTGGAACCTCTGGGTTGCGACCCGCGAGGAGTTGCTCTGGCTGAAGGCCGAGGCATCGATCGAAGCGGGCGACGACCTGCTGCGTGCCACCTTCGACGCCGTCCGACGCGACGTCGTCCGCGCCGAGCGATCGCTCGATCGTGCCATCGAGGGCCTCGAACGGGTCCGCCAGCTCACCCGCGAGCCCGTCGTCGCCGACGAGCCGCGCACGCCGAGCCGGGCCGCCCGGACGCTCGCTCGCCCCCCTGTTGAAGCCGCCGAGGAATGCGAAGGCGAGACCGCCGAACCCAAGGCGGACGACGACACCTGCACCGAGGTCGAAGGGGCCTGGAGCGACCGGCTCGTCTTCGACGCCGACATCTCCGAAGCCTCTCCTGTGGTCAAGGGGACGTGGGTCACGGTCACTCAGGTCGTCTCCAGGGTGGTCGACGGCTGGTCCTGGGCCGAGATCCTGAGGGGCTACCCCGAGCTGTCCGAGGCCGACATTCGCGCCTGTCTCGACTACTCGGTCGACGAGATGCAAGGCCCGACCCTCTGAGGTCGCCCGAGCCTCGCTCTCGCTCCTCAAGCCGCCGCATCGATCCGCAAGCAGGCCCGGACGCCCAACCGTCGCGACGGATCGCACCCCGGCCATCAACCGACTGCCCCGGGGCGTTGATCGGCCCCCGATCAGCCTCGGCCCGCGTCCGATGAAGGATGCAAGGCCGACCATCGTCGCGATGTCGCGAGGTTGCCCCGTGGGCTCGCAGGAAGCGAGGAGGGGGACATCATCGTCCCCCGTTCGATCCTCGTTCGATATGCTCCATCGCACACCCCAACATGGATCGATGACGGCCCGGGCGACAACCGATTTCCCCCGGATTCGAAGGGAGAATCGGGCAGACACTGAAGAATCTCGGACTGACAGCCCGCCGCGTCCTCAGTCCTCCGCATCCTCGTGAGGCGGAGACAGGAGGCGTGCGACGGACCAGAAACGACCCGAATCGGTGAGATAATTCGAGGAGTAGCCGCCGTGGTCGAACTCGGCCAGTGCCGCGCAGGGTTCCCTGAGCGTGGCGAATGAACTCTTCGACCTCAAGTCGATCAATTCCGCGGAGAAGGCCGGATCGGACCTGAAGACGGCGAGCGTCTTACCGTCCCGCGACGGGATGGGCCGATCGCGGATTTCCAGGCTCATCGATGGAAATGTCGCCACGGGTTCCATCGACCTCCCGTCCCAGATCGTCAACCCCTTCAGACCCGGCGACGTCGTGACGAATCGCCTCCCGCTGATCGGGAGTGCGGGATTCAGCCATGGCGCCGTCTGCCCCGCCAGCACCTTGCGAGGCGCACCGGTCAAGGCATCCCAGGATTTGACCGTATGGTCCGACGTGGTGAGCAACAGGCCCACGTCCGCGACGAAGCCGAAGCTCCGGATCGGCTCGTCATGCCGCAAGGTCGCCAGCACTGAATTCGGCCCGTGATACTTCCAGAGCTTGACCGAACCGTCCAGATAGACGATCGCCTGCCGACTCTCCGGCCCAATCGGGCCCGCCTCGTCCCGGTGGAGGGGCTGGGGCGGTGCGGGAACTCGGAAGAGGTCGGATTCCCTCCCGCCTTCCCAACGATTGTCGACGTTCCCGGGACCGTGGAGATTTTCCCCCGCCGCGAGAACCCGGACCTTGGCCTCGGGCCTGGCGTTTTTCTCCGTCGCTCCGGCTTTGACATCGGGCGACGTCCCATCCGGCCGCTGCGAGCCGAGGCCGGGCCGCAGGGTCCAGGTTGACGTCGCGCAGAGACCCAGGGCGACGGCGGTGATGGCGCAGGCTGACATCATCTTGGCCATGATCATGCTCCTCGCGACCGAACGAGCAATCTGGATGGAAGAACCGGACACCGTCCCGAGGCCGTCGGCACCACCGCCAACGAGGGCGGCGACCGACTCGGCGAGGGAACGAGGGACCGTCGAACCGCCGAATTCGCACGCGTGATCGGCGAAGGAGACGGCGATGGACGGGGCATATCCGCGGCGTATGAGCCCGACGCGGAGTAGTTCTCGGCCTCGGGAGAGTCGACTGGCGAGGGTGCCGATGGGGCACCCGACCCGGCGTGCCGCCGCCTCGCAGGTGAGGCCCTCGAGGTCGCAGAGGATCATCGGCACGCGCTGACGCTCGGGGAGTCGGTCGAGGACCTCGTGCATCGCCGCGACCAGGCCGTCCGGAGGCCCGGCCGGCCGGCCGGCCGCGATTCTCCCGAACAGCGTTCGTTCCATCTCTCGACGACGCCTCGCCCCGGTCCGAAGCCTCCTGGCCGCCCTGCATGCGACCCGATGCAGCCAGGGGCCCGCGGACTCGAGGACCCAGAGCGACCGGCTTTTGAGCACGAGAACGAGGAATGTTGCCTGGTAGGCGTCCATCGCCTCGTGCTCATCCCGGAGGATTCCCCGGCAAGTCCTGAGGACCATCGGGCCATGACGCTCGACCAGGCCGGCGAATGCAAGCGAGGATGAGTCGGGGTTGCCGGTCGTAAACCGCTCCAGGAGTTGACCGTCGGTCAGTCCGGATTGATGTTCGCCCTCGACGAGCGACTTGAAGTAGAGGCGGGCTGAGCCGCCAGGGTTTCGTCCCATGGTCCGTCCTCCAGGGCATTCGATTGCTCTATGAGAAAGAAAGCCTCCGGGGGGACGTTTTTATCCATCATTCCGAATCGTTCTCCGCCAAACCGGCCGGTGTCGGCCTATGACGCCGCGTCTGCTCCCATCCTCGAAGGAGAGGACATACGATGTAGGATGCAGGCCGACCATCGTCCCGATGTCGCGAGGCTGTCCCGAGGGCTCGCAAGAAGTGAGGAGGGGGACATTATCGTCCCCCATTCGATCATCGGTCAATATTATCGCTATAACGCACAATCATGTGCGGATTTTCCGATTGTTTACATCCCTTATCTCGTCGAAGCTCCTGCGATTGTCGCATTCCTCGACGAGGAGCCGGACGCTGCGACCTACTCGGTGCGAGAGTTCGAGCCGGCTGCCTTCAGGATTCGATCGCTGAGCTCGAAGAATGAGGCCCGCTTCGACGCGAAGCTCTGGTCGGCGTCGGTGTCGACGAGGCAGCTCAGCCCGTTTGAGAGCGAAATCCCGATGTGCTCGCCGAGCTGGCGATAGGCCTCGATCCGATCCTCCTCGTAGATTTGCTCGAGATCCGGGTCGTGCGGGAAGGACGGGTTGATCTTGTAGTGCTGCTCCAATTCGCCCGGCGTCGGGAACCGGGCACTGAGCGACGGTTTTACGACGATCAGCAGCCCATCACGCGCCGGTTCGCCGCCGGTCCCATCCTTCTCGGGCGGGATTGAGGGATAGCAGATCTGGATGAGGAAGAAATTCTCCCGCGTATATTTCTTGCCCGCGGCCTTCGCGGCCACATCGTCGGAGAACTGGTCTAGGCCGAAGAGCGGCGCCGCGGATGGGACCGTCTTGAAGAGCCTGGGGATGGCCTCCTCCATCGCCTTCATCGACAGCGGCCGGAACTGAATGCCCTCCCAGATCCGTGCCCGCCGCAGGTCGCGGATGAGGTCGTTCAGCTCATATTTGGGGTCGTGCGAGACGTCCGAGACGATGATGAGACGGCAACGACGCAGGAGGAGCAGCTCCAGGCCGAGGTTGTCGCGGTGGGCGCCATCGGAGAGGAAATAATGGCCCCGCTTCTTCCAGCTGTGAAAGAAGTACTCGGCCATCAGGCTCGGGATCGTGGGCATGGACCACGGCTCGAATTTCGGGTTGGGATTGGCGTACCACTGGCCCAGCCTCGCATTGAGCAGGACCATCCAGAACCGGCCACCGAAAGTGAGACCCTGGATGGGGCTGATGGCACCCCCGGAGATCGCGATCGCATCGGCCAAGTCGACTCCCCCGTGATATTTGTCGGTCCTGCGGAACCCGACCTCCTTCGAGCCGCAGTAGAGCGGCGAGAAGATGAAATTGTGGCGGATTTCCTTCAGCTCTCGGCGCTCGGTGGGGTTCACGATGACGTTCAACGTCGCCGACAGGATATGATACGGGGCGCCGACCTCACTGCCCCGCTGGTCCTTTAGCTTGCGATAGTCGGGCCTTTCCGCGACAGTCTTATCCCTGCCGATGTCCCTGTCCCAGTTGAGATACGTCTCGCGCAGCTTCTCGCGGTAGAAGTAGTGGATCGACGAGCGGTTGACGTTCGAGAGCGTCCCCAGGATGAAGAAGACGGCCAGGCCGGCGAAGAAAATCAGGCCCCGAATAGCCTGGTCATTCTGAATCAGGTAGCCGAAGGTGGTGAAAAGGCCCGCGGGACAATACGCCATCCGAGCGATGTTCTTCACCGGCACCTGCCCGGGTTCGCCGCCCCGCGGCTCGTCGGCGTTCGATCGATTGGGGTCGGTTGCGAGGCCCGAGGCATCCGGCGGTCTGTCCTCGCCTCGACCAGGAATGGCCTCCCTCTCGTAGGTGGCCGTTTCCGTTTTCGAAGGCGCCGCGCCCGAGACGTTCTCCCTGGCCAGGAAGAAGAACGCGGCCAGAGGAAAGACGAGGATGAATGAGCCCACGACCAGACGGTAGACGAGGCCCTGCACCGAGTCCCTGGGCCGCTCGCTGCTCTGGAGGAACTTGCCGGGCGCGAGGATCGGCACCAGGGCCAGGGCTGCGGCGATGGCGGTAGGCACGAGCAGGATCGTGTGTATGAAGGCCTGGAGGCCTTCTTGCAGCGAATACCTCGCGCTGGGCAGGATGCCCTCATTCGAGTCGTCGGCGCTGATATTGTTCCAGGCGTCCGGCCTCAAGTATTTGAAGCCACCGATGTCGGTGTCGCCATTCCCGAGGAGGACAAAAATGCCCAGCAACGCCGCGATCCATGAGAGGGCACCTAGTTTCCCCTCCAACCAACGCAGACGCCCGTTGTTCCGAGGGTGCATGTCGACCAAAACGTAGCGAGCGAGGTGCAGGACCCCATACAAAGCCGAGAAAATGAGGGCCGGGATCATCGCACGGGTCAAATCGGTGACAATCAAGCTCGACGTCTCCAGGGCGATCATACTTTCGCGAAATGTTCCCAAATTCCTGGAAGGCGTCCCGTCGAAAACTTTGACAGGTTCGACCTTCAGTTCCTCACAGGCGGCGATCAAATCCCTGGAGGCGGGCCAGAAGAGAATTTTTGCTTGCGCAGTGATCGTTTCTGTGATGTCTGGGGAATCGAGAACCTCGAAACCCTTTACGACCTGGTCAGGCGACCCAATCCAGATCGATCTTAATGCCTTCGTGACCCGGTCGAAGCTCCAAACAACACCGTCCGGCGATTCAGCCCTGAGCACTGCCAAGGTAGTAATGAGTCGATTGACGAGGTTCCTGCCTTGCGAGCCTGCTTGGGAGGGATCATCCTTGAGACGCTCCCACGATTTCAGGGCCCTAACCTGATACCAGGGATCCTCATCGACCAAGTACTCGACAACCTGCGCCAGCTCCCGGGCTCGCTTTTTTCGCAAATGGTCAGTTGCCGTGGGATCCTGCGGCTTCAAGATCTCGTTGGAAAGACTCAGGGTGCGGTTGAATTCCATTCCCGTCGGCTGCTTAATATTCTGCGGATCCTTGGCGGGGACATCCTTGTCTTTAGACAAGTATCCCGCGGTGTCGCATTTCGGATTACCTTGGGGCCAGCGGAGGAGTGACGTGAATCCCACGGCCGCGACGAATAGGTAGCAAGCCACAACGATCGTTAAAATGCCCCTGGCCATCCGCTTGAACCGCGACGGACCGAGATGCCTGCGGACGCTGAACGCCAGGCCCAGCAGCGCGATCCAGAGCACAAGGAGCGTCGCCAAGACACAGCACTGACCGATGAAGGCGTTCCTGGGTCGAGAAGTATCGCAATTACTCGACCAATCTATCCCTAAGTAGACACCGATGTGGCGCAGCCCCATGAGCATCTGCATAACGCAACCGCGCATCCCGGAATCGACCCATGGGTGATCGAAGGCCCGGAAGATCCAGGCGGCGGCCGACGCGACGATCGCCAGCATAGAGAGCACGATGACGAGGTTGATGACCATGCCAGGCAACCATTGGAAGAAGAACCGGAAAGGATCATTCAGGTAGTCGCCCCGATTGTAGATCTGGCGAGGGCCGGTCGAGTTCGCGGCCACGGGCCGATTGGCCCGGAAGTCGAACGGGAACCATGGCACCGCCCCCTTAGGATCGCCATCGGACTTTGTCGCCCGGCGGCTCTGATCTTTGCTGTCGTCAGATTGTTCCGCCGACCAGGTCGCGGCCGCCTGGGTCAGCCGGGAGCCGACGTAACCGCCGCCGGAGACGGTCGCCAGATAATCGATCTGAGGAAGAACACCTCGCCTCCAGAAGGCTTGCAAAAGGCCCAGATTGAACATCGCCGAGCGAATCCCGCCGCCCGACAGGGAAAGGCCGATGAGGTCATCCTTGACTTTCTCGCCGTCGGGGTCCTCCAGACTCTCCCCCGCTTTCAAATCCCCCTGCTCGAAGAACCGTCGACGCTCGGCGATCGCCTGATGCTCAGCACGATAGACCTTCCGAGGCTCGGATACGAAGACCTCGCCTTTCAGGTGGGCCAGCCGGCAAACTCGCTCCTGCCACGATTCGGTCCCTTCTTCGCTTCCGCCAGGATCCCGTTGTCGGGATTCCGCAGGGGACGTCGTGTCGTCGAGGAAGGGACGAGTAGGCGGCTCGACCATATCCGCTTCATTATCCAATTCGCCATGTGTCGAATTGGCATCATAATTTTGATTCATGCTTGGGCCGGACCTAGATGGGGGGGACGAACAACGGCCGAATCGGCATCTCTTTAGCCGACGAATATCATAAAACATTTGCCGCATTGCCAGCTAATGCTTTGACTTGTCGCAAATTCTCCACGCTCTCTTGACAATCGACCGAGTCTGACGCCATCGCATTGAGACCCGCTGCGCCTGGGGCGGATCGATCGAATCGGTGGGATGTGGCGGCGAGCAAAATCCCGGCGCAGCCCGGATCAAGCCATCGGGCGACGTGGCAATCGCGCGGGAGACAACCGACGAATGAGCACCTTCGAATGCACCGAACGAGACCACGGGCCAGAGGGCCCCACCTTGCCCGGCTGGGCAATGGAAACGACGTCAGCTCGGATCACTCACTCGATGGCGACTTGACCCCGGCCGGGGTCGGGGATCTCAGACCGTCAGTCCTGGCCCGGAGTTGATGCTGCCCATCAATATGGGGCGGTCGCGCGGTGTTCCGGGTGAAGGGCCAGGTAAGCGGCCACACGGGCGGTGTCGGCCAAGGCGCCGGGCAAGAAGGCGAGGGCCCGGGCGATCCGGTCGTCGGGCTCGGCGCAGCTGAAGCGGAGGAAGCCGGCTCCGGCGGGGCCGAAGCATTCTCCACCGAGGCAGGCGACCCCGAAGGCGTCGTCGGCGCCTTCCAGGAGGTAGAGGGCCAGGCCGTGGGAGGTGATGCCCAGGCGATTGCAGATGGGCCGGACGTCGGGGAAGACGTAGAACGTCCCCACCGGCTCCCGGACTGTCAGGCCATCGATGAGGGCAAGGCCACGGGTCAGGGTCTCGACCTTGGTGCGGAACTTGGACATCGTCGCGTCGCGGTCCGGCCTGTCGCGCTCGAGTGCGGCGATGGCCCCCCGCTGGACGAACGGGGGGCTGCACGACGCGGTGGTGTTGATCAGCTTGCCGATTGCGTCGACCACGTCGGGGTGGGCCACCGCGAAGCCGATACGCCAGCCGCTCATGCTGTATGACTTGCTGAACGTGTAGGCCGCCACAGTCTGGTCGAGCATCCCGGGCAGCGCGGCGATCGACTCGTGACGGCCGTCCCAGATCATGTGGCAGTAAGGCTCGTCGGAGAAGACCATCAGGTCGGTGCCTCGGACGACGTCGGCGATCTCCTCCAGGTCTTCGAGCGTGGCCACGCCGCCGGTGGGGTTGTGCGGCGAGTTCAGGAAGATGGCCCGGGGGCTGGGGTCGGTCTCCAGGAAGCGCCTGACAGACTCGGCCCGGGGGCGGAATTTGTCCTCGGCGCGGAGCGGTTCCAGGACGGCTCGGGCCCCCCGGCGCTCGATGTTGGGCAGGTAGGTGGGGAAGTGCGGGCTGAAGACGAGCACGCCGTCGCCGGGGTCGAGCAGGGCTTCGGCAAAGTATTGCTCGAACGGCTTCGCGCCGGACGCGATGACCACGTTCTCGGCGCCGGCCCGGATGCCGAACTCGTCGCGGACCATCCGGGCGGCGGCGGCGCGGAACTCGGGCAGGCCCAGGCTCGGGCCATAACCGGTCTCGTTCTGCTCGATCGCGCGGATGCCGGCCGCCTTGGCGTGCGGCGGGCTGGGGAACGGGCTGTCGCCGATCTCCAGCTCCACGACGTCCTTGCCCTTCGCTTTCAGGGCCCTGGCCAGGGCCAGCACGGTGAACGCGGTCTCGGCGGTGAGGCCGCCCGCAAGTCGGCTCAGTCGCGGCATGGTCGGTCGTCGCCTCGTCGTGGATGGTCGCGGTCGCCCGACGCCGAGACTAACGCGCGGCGATCGCCCGTGCCATCGGCCGGACGATACGCGGGATGACGGCCGACTCGACGTACTTCTCGCCGATGGCACGCTGGCGGCGCAGGGAGTCGACGAACGAGTCGCCCGCCACGTTGTTCCAGTATTGCCTGACGGTGAAGTAGACGCTGATCTGGTCGTCGCCGAACTCGCCGGTGCGCACCTGGTAGGCGCTGGTGCGGGTCTCGATCGACAGCCGGGCCTGGAGCCGACAGCCGGGATCGAGGGCCAGCGTGATCGAGGGCTCGTAGTTGAGCACCGTCCCGCCGGTCTCAAGGACCCCTTCGAAGCCCGAACCGAGGCCGAGGGCCTCGACGACGATCTCGTCGTGGTTGCCTTCGTAGTTGAAGTCGAACCCGTACATCAGGTCGAGCGCCTCGCAGTCGAGCACGCTGAGGGTCAAGAGGTGGGGGGCCAGGTCGAGGACCATCTCGTGCTGACGGTAGGCCTCGTCCAGGCTCTCGGGATTCACATGCCCCGAACAGAGTCGGCGGGCCTCGATGGTCAGCCATCGGTAGGAGCCCGACTCCTTGTCCCCTTCAAGGACGAGGTCGTCGTTCTCCCTGGTGTAGAAGTTCTGCAAGTCGGGGAACGCCTTGCTCATTCGCTCATAGAAATGGAGCACGGTGTCGCGATTGTCGGGCAGCTCCATCTCGGTGCTGAGGTTCATGTTGACGAAGTATTCGTCGGCCTCGTCGCTGTAAGAAGTCATCCAGATTGCCCCCGAAAGAGCCCGCTGCCAGCGGGGCGGGTGTCGCATCGGTCGTCGCAGATCAGGAGGATGTCCCGCCCGCCAGGATCGGAAAAATGATTCCGAAGCTGTTTTCACATAACGACTTACAGTAAAAAATCGGGGCCGCACGCCGGCGTCAATGGCCGGTTGCGGCTCCCGATACGAAACGAACCCGGGACATGCTCGCCGGCTCGGCCAAGGTATGGCCTGCCGGCGAGGGTTGGGTCATTGGATCAGAGACTGGCGGTCTGCGAGGCCGAGTTGGCGCGATCGGCCTCGTCCTCGGGCACCCAGTCGTCGGGCAGGCCGGCGTCCTTGCGGAGCTTGGCCATGAAGGTCTCGCCGGCGACGCGGGCCGCCTCGTTCATGGCCTCACGCTGATAGACGGCATAGGAGCTGACGCGGCCGAAGAGGTCGGAGAAGGCGGCGGGCGTCCGGCGATCGAGGGTCAGCACGTAGGCGATCGTCTTGGGGGCGTTCCAGCCGATGGCGACCTTCCCGGGCTCAAGGGCGAAGTAGTCGTCCCTGAGCGTCGGGCTGGGGTCGGGAAGCTCCAGGATCGTCGAGGGGGTGGGCGCCCCAGCGTCGAGGAACTGGCCCGGGATGGGCAGGCCCGGCTGAAGCTTGGGGACGGCGCCCGTGACAACGACCGGTCGGCCCTCGAACGTGGCCCCTTCGACCTTGCCCCCCGCCTTTCGAAGCTTCTCGGCAAGCTCGTCGGCGGCCTTCTGGGCCAGCGGGCGGGCCTGCTCCGACTTCCAGGCGAGCGTGACCTCGGCCTTCACCTCGTCGAGCGTGGGAACCCTCGGCGGGTTGTCCTGAGTCTTGAGCACGAGGAACCGGCGGCGGTCGGCGTCGGTGAATTCCATCGGCTCGTACAGGGCATTGCGAGCGTCGAACATCTCGTCGGCGAATTTCCGACCGCCGCTGAGCGGGCTAAGGCCCAGCTCGGCGTTGGCCACCTGGCCGTAGCGGCCCGCCTGCTCGCGGTCCAGCAGCGGGCTCTTCTCGTAGTTCAGCCCAGCCTTTTTCGCGACCGGCTCCAGGTCCGCCGGCTTGGGGAGTGTGGTGGTGGGGGTCTCGCCGTTCTTCTGGGCGTCCTTGATCTCGTCGATCGCTTCCTGATACTTGTCGGCGAACGGGATGAGCACCTCATCCTTCAAGGCGGTGAACTTGGCGGAGATGTCGGCCTGGGCCTTTTCCTCGGCCAGGCTGTTGGCCAGCCCGTCCTTCACCTCGTCGAACGACTGGTAGAGGACCGGGGTGAGGTCCGCTCCGTCCTTGAAGATCTCGGCGGGCAGCTCCGAAGGGATGGCGAACTCGTCCTTGCGGCCGTCGTAGCTGACGCGGAGCTCGGCATCGGTCAGGGTCGGCCGGATCTGCCTGGCGAGTGCCGCGCCGTCGATGCTGAGGATCTCGGCCTGGATCTGGCGGGGGACCTTGAAGCCGGGCGTCTCGCTCGAGGGGTCCGGCAAGGCGTCCTTATACTTGTCGAAGAAGGCCTGCAGCTCGGCCGGGGAGGGATCCTTGATCGACTTGAGATAATCGGCCGTGGCCACGCTGATGACCTTGGCCGAGACGCTCTCGGACTGATCCCGATAGGAGCGGAAGACGTCGAAGGGGGTCACCATCGTGCCGGCCATGAGCCGGGGGACCTGGGTCAGCCTGACCTGCGATGAGATGGCCGAGAGGGCCTGCTCGCCGGTGATCTGGTCGGCGAACCCCGCCATCACCACGTCGAAGAGCTCGCGGGTCATCCGGTTGTTGGTGACCTGCTTGAGCCAGTCGCGGGCGACCTGCGGCGAGTCGGGTAGGCCCAGGCGATCGGCCTCGTGGCGTAAAATAAGCCCGGAGACCAGGTCACGGGTACTGTAGCCGCCGAAGGGGGTCAGGCCGGGGTTGCCGACAATCTGGCCGACGAACATGTTGGCGAACCGCCGATCCTGGGCCAGCTTGGCCAGGTCGGAGCGGTGGACATCGCTGCCGTAGAGCCGGGCGACGACCGGATCTCCGCCATTGGGCCCCTCGGCCGGGCTGAAGAACCTGGGTAGGCTATCGGCCAGCACGAAGCTGATCATGGCCATGATGCCGAAGACAGCCAGGAGTTTCTTCTGGTGTTGACGGAAGACGGAGAAGGGCATGAGGTTATCTCGACGCGGTGGATTCTGGGGCGGGCCTCGCCCGATGCCGGCCCCCTTGACAGGCGCCGATACCCTAGCTATTTGAAGGGCGCGACTTCCGAATCGCCGGCCTCTCTTGAAGTGTAACAACACGCATCGCCGCAGCCAAGGCAGACCGGGCCCCGCCCCGGAAACCGGCCGGCCCCCGTGGCTCGACCGTCGGTGGCCTCAAGTCGTTTGCTGCATCAATGATAGGAAGACATCGTGGCCCGCAAGTCCGCCAAGTCTGAGACCGAACCGGGGTCCGAGCCGACCCCTAAACGAACGACCAAGAAGGCCCCGGCCAAGCCGAAGGCCGCGACCAAGCCCGCGACCAAGCGCGTCGCCAAGCCCAAGGTGGCCAAATCCGACGCGGACAGCACACCGAAGGGTGGCCGCAGCCTGGTCATCGTCGAGAGCCCCAAGAAGGCCAAGTCGATCGGCAAGTTCCTCGGCCCTGCCTTCGTCGTCAAGGCGAGCATGGGCCACGTCCGCGACCTGCCCGAGCGAGGCAAGGTCCGAGACCTGGGCATCGACGTCCTCAACGGGTACGTCCCCAGCTATGTCGTGCCCGACAAGAAGAAGGCCACCGTCGTCGACCTGAAGAAGGAAGCCGACCGCGCCTCGATGGTCTACCTGGCGACTGACCCCGACCGCGAGGGGGAGGCCATCGCCTGGCATCTTCAGGAAGCCCTGGGACTGCCCGACGACCGCGTCAAGCGCGTGATGTTCTACGAGATCACCGAGAAGGCCGTCAAAGAGGCGTTCAATCACGCCGGCCCGATCGACATGGACAAGGTCAACGCCCAGCAGGCCAGGCGGTTCCTCGACCGCTTCGTCGGCTATCAGCTCAGCCCCCTGCTCTGGAGCAAGGTGGCCCGCCACCTCAGCGCCGGCCGGGTCCAGTCGGTCGCCGTCCGCCTGATCGCCGAGCGCGAGGCCGAGATCAAGGCCTTCGTCAGCGAGGAATACTGGCGCATCTCCGCCACCGTCTCCCCGGCCGGGTCGACCGCCGAGTCCGACCGCTTCGAGGCCGAGCTGGCCGAGTGGAAGGGACAGAAGTTCAAGGCCGATAACGAGCTGGACGCGACGGCCGCACGCGACGCCCTTGTCACCGCCAGCTTCGCCGTCTCCTCCGTCGAGGAGCAGGAGAAGCTCGACAAGGCCGACGCCCCGTTCAAGACCAGCACGCTCCAGCAGCAGTCGGTCATCCGCCTGCGGTTCTCGGGCAAGCGGACGATGAAGATCGCCCAGGAGCTATACGAAGGCATCGACGTCGGCGGCGACGGGCCCACCGGGCTCATCACCTACATGCGTACCGACAGCTTGCGGGTCTCCGAGGACTCGATCGCCGGCGTCCGCGAGATGATCGCCAAGCAATATGGCGACCGCTACGTGCCCGCCAAGCCGAACCGATATGCCGCGAACAAGCAGGCGCAAGAGGCCCACGAGGCCATCCGCCCGACCGACCTGTCGCTCGACCCCGAGTCGATGCGGGGCAAGCTGTCGATCGACCAGTACAAGCTCTATTCGTTGATCTACAAGCGGTTCGTCGCCAGCCAGATGACCCCCGCGGTCTTCGCCGTGACGAACGTCCAGGTCCGCGCCGGCGAGGGGCTGTTCAAGGCCCAGGGCAAGATCATGAAGTTCGACGGCTACCGGCGGGCGCTGCCGCCGGCGGGCAAGCAGGAGGATGCGCTCCTGCCGAACGTCAGCCAGGGATCGGCCCTGGACATGCACTCGGTCGACCCGACCCAGCACTTCACCCAGCCGCCCCCCCGGTTCTCCGAGGCCACGCTGATCAAGGCCCTGGAAAAGGAGAACATCGGCCGGCCGAGCACGTACGCGCCGATCATCCAGACGATCCAGGACCGGCTCTACGTCGAGCAGAAGGACCGGAAATTCTTCGCCACCGACCTGGGGATGATCGTCACCGAGCTATTGGTCAAGCACTTCCCCAAGATCCTCGACCTGAAGTTCACGTCCCATATGGAGGACGAGCTCGACGGGATCGCTAGCTCCAACGTCGAGATGACCCGCGTTCTCGACGAGTTTTATCACCCCTTCCAGGAGGCCCTGAAAGAGGCCGAGACGAAAATGGAGAAGGTGCAGGTCCTGAGCAAGGAGCTCTGCCAGGACTGCAATGCCCCGATGGCGATCAAGTTCACCAAGACCGGCTCGTTCCTGGGCTGCACCCGCTACCCCGAGTGCAAGGCCACCCGCCCCATGGACGGCCAGGCCCGGCCCGCGGCGGTCGAGACCGAGCACAAATGCCCCAAATGCGGCAAACCCCTGATGCTCCGCGAGAGCAAGCGCGGGCCGTTCCTGTCGTGCTCGGGCTACCCAGGTTGCAAGGAGTCGTTCAACATCGACCCCGTGGACGGCAAGCCCGTCCCGTCGAAGATCGAGACCGAGCACGTCTGCGACAAGTGCGGCAAGCCGATGGCCTTGCGGACCGGCTCACGCGGGTCGTTCCTCGGCTGCACGGGCTACCCCAAGTGCCGCAACACCATGCCCGTGGATGATGCGGGCAAGCCGGTCGTGCCGGTGGCGGTGGACGTGAAGTGCGAGAAGTGCGGCGGGCCGATGGGCCTGAAGCAGGGACGCCGGGGTGCCTTCCTCGGCTGCCTGAACTATCCCAAGTGCCGGACCACCGCGCCCATTCCCGATGACCTGAAGGACAAGCTGGGCGACCTGGCCACCGCCGCCCCCGCCTCGGCATCGAGCGGCCCCGACCTCAAGTCGATCCAGGTCGACGAGACCTGCGAGGACTGCGGCAGCACGATGACCGTGCGCAAGGGACGCCGGGGCTACTTCCTCGGCTGTTCGAAATACCCCAAATGCAAGGGGACCCGCGAGCCCAGCGAGCTGAGCCTGGAGAAGATCTCGGCGGCCACCGGCGAGAAGCCCGAGCTACCCACCGACGAGGCGGCCGCGGCCGACTCCGACGTGGAACTCGACGTCGAAGTCGACGCCGAGGTGGAAGTTGACGGCGAAGATTGACCCCTCAGCCCGCCGCGGCGCGGCCTTTGCATCGTTGGAGGGCGAGGGGCGAGGATTCGCTCGCCTTCCCGAACGATGTAAAGGCCCCCGCGTGTGGGGAGAGGTGCTTCCCATGTCCCAGGCAAATGTGACCGTTTACGGATCGACGACCTGCCCCGACACCACCAGAGCCACCGCCCTGCTGCACGCCAAGCAGATCCCTTTCGAGTTCAAGGATGTCGACGAGTCGCCCGAGCTGAACGAATATCTGGCCGACCTGAACGGCGGCAAGCGGGTCTTGCCGACCATCCGGATTAACAACGAGACCCTGTTCAACCCGGGCCCCGACGAGCTTCGCCGGGCCGTCGACCAGGCGACCGAGGTGGCCACCGGCGCGACGCCTGGCGCCTGAACGGCGCCGGGCCCGTCAGTAACCCTCGGGCTCGTCGGGCTCCCGGCCCGCTTCGAACAGCGAGCCGGGAGCCCCCCCGACCCCGCCGGCCATCGCGAGCGCGAAGGCCGTGGCGTACGTCCGGCAGTGCGAGATCGAGACCACGATGTCGCCGATCCCGCGGCCGATCGCGGCGTCCTTGGCACCTCCGCGGACGTGGACCTTAGGCGCGCCGCCCGGCAGGTTCCGGACTTCCAGGTCCGTCCAGGCGATTCCCCGAGCCCAGCCGGTCCCCAGGGCCTTCAGGATTGCCTCCTTGGCGGCCCATCGCCCGGCGAAATGCTCGATCGCGTGCTTGCGTGCATTGCAGTAGCGAATCTCCCGGTCGGTGTAGACCCGACGCAGGAAGACCTCTCCGTGCGTCTCGATCATCTTGCCGATCCGCGGGCATTCGATGATGTCGGTGCCGATTCCCAGGATATTCATCGAACGGCTACTCCCGTGGGCGGGCGCTCTTCGCGTACATGTCTTCGATTGTCGGCCGCCGCGGGCGATGCGGGAGCACCGGCCTCGCGTCGAGCCAGTTTATCGACCGGGTCCCGGCCTGGCCAATGCCGGACGGCGCCCCGCGGCGGCAAGATGCGCCGATTTTGCGACGAACGATTGCTCATGCAACCACGGTTCGATGGGTCATCCGGCCATGACGGGCCCGCATATGGTCGATGTTCCTGTCGCGGCAAGGCCATTCGTCGGCTATAGTCTGGGTATCCGCGACCGGCGGCCCCGGCCCGATGGTTCGCGCCCGCCGCCCCGTACACGTCTCGGGTAGATCGCTTCATGGATCCGAATAGCGACCTGACAGCAGCCCAGCGCGAGGCCGTCGCCCACGTCGACGGCCCCCTGCTCGTCCTCGCAGGCGCCGGCTCGGGCAAGACTCGCGTGATCACCAGGCGGGTCGCCAACCTGCTCTCGCGGGGCGTCCACGGTTCGAACATCCTGGCCCTCACCTTCACGAACAAGGCGGCCGGCGAGATGCGCCAGCGCATCGAGGCGCTGGCGCCCGACTCCAAGGTCTGGGTCGGCACCTTCCACGCCCTCTGCGCCAGGCTCCTGCGGTCATACGCCCCCCTTGTGGGCCTTGACCGATCCTTCACAATCTACGACCAGTCGGACCGACTCAGGGCGGTCAAGTCGGCCGTCGAGCGGCTCGACCTCGCCGCCGCGGGGGTCACCCCCGAGCGGATCGACTCGATCATCAGCCGGGCCAAGAACGACCTGATCACCCCCGAGTTGATGGCGAAGCGAGCCGGCGACCACGTCGCCGCCGTGGCCGCCAAGGTCTACGCCGAATATCAGAAGAAGCTCGTCGAGTCCTCGGCCGTCGATTTCGACGACCTGCTGGTCCACCTCGTCACAATTCTGAAATCTCACCCGGATGTGCGCAAAACCCTCGACGCCCGGTTCCGCTATATCCTGGTTGACGAGTATCAGGACACCAACATCGCGCAATATGGGATCATCCGTGCCCTCTCGCGCGACACGCCCAACCTATGCGTCACCGGCGACCCCGACCAGTCGATCTACGGCTGGCGCGGGGCCAATCTCAACAACATCCTCGAATTCGAGCACGACTACCCGGGCAGCAAGGTCGTCAAGCTCGAGCAGAATTATCGGAGCACGAAAAATATCTTGAGGGTGGCCGATTCCCTCATCCGTCACAACCGAAAGCGCAAGCCGAAATCGCTCCTGACTGAGAACGCCGACGGCGACCAGGTCAACCTGACCACCTACGCCGCCGAGGCCGACGAGGCACGCGGCGTGGCATCGAAGATCGTCGAGCTCGTCAGAGAAGGCAACCGGACCTACGCCGACATCGCCATTTTCTGCAGGATTACGGCCTTGACCCGAGGCCTGGAGGCCGCGTTGCGAGCCGCCAAAATCCCCTATCAGATCATCGGCGGTGTCTCCTTTTATCAGCGTCAAGAGATCAAGGACGTCCTCTCCTACCTGAATCTCCTGTCGAACCCCAAGGATGACGTCGCCTTTGACAGGGTCGTGAACGTCCCCCCCCGCGGGCTGGGCAAGACGACCCTGGGACGGCTGTCGGAACGGGCCAGGGCGCTCTCGCTGCCGATGCTGGCGATGGCCCGCGAGGGGGCCTCGATCCCCGGCATGAAGGACAAGGCCGCGCGATCATTGCGCGACTTCGCCATGCTGATGGACGAGCTGAACACGCTCCGCGATCACCCCTCCGAGGAGGTCATCCGCCGGCTGCTGACCCTGACCGGATACCGCGAGGCGCTGGCCGAGGACAAGTCCGGCGGCGGCGAGGACCGGCTGGCCAACATCGACGAGTTGATCACCGCGGCGCGTGCCTTCGATCAGGAGCACCCGGGCTCGTCGATCCTCGACTTCCTCGAGGATATCAGCCTGGCCTCGGCCGTCGATCGCTGGGACGACGGCAAGGGGGCGGTCGCCCTGATGACCCTGCACGCGGCCAAGGGGCTTGAGTTCCCCGTCGTCTTCATCGTCGGCATCGAGCAGAACCTGCTGCCGCACTCGCGAGCCCTGGAGAGCGACTCCGAGATGGAGGAAGAGCGTCGGCTCTTCTTCGTCGGGATCACCCGGGCCGAGCGCGAACTCTATCTCAGCCACTGCCGGATCCGCGACTTCCGGGGCCAGCGCCAGGTGGCCATCCCCTCGCCGTTCCTGGCCGAGCTTCCCGAGGAGAGCATCGATCATGTCGACCTCTCGGAGCGCGATTCGCTCAGCTTCCGCGCGAGCTGGCCGTCGGCCCCGCCGCAGAAGCGCGAGCCGACCACGCCCACCCCGAGCCGCAGGCCCCCGTCGGAATTCCGCCTGACCACCGCCGCAGCCCTTGCGGGCCTTCCGCAGGCCCGCGCCCCGGAAGACATCGACGCACTTCGGCCGGGAGTCTCGGTCATTCACCCCCAATATGGCATCGGCCGGCTGGTCGCCGTCGACGGCGCCGGGCCGAATCGCAAGGGTCGCGTCGCCTTCACCATCGGCGGGGAACGGACGTTCGTCCTGGCCCGGTCGCCCCTGCGAGTGGTGGCAAGCCGCTGACGATGCCCCCCCCATTCGAACGCAGGCCGGGACCTCCCCGCGGGGCTCGCCGGCCGACCCAGAGGAGACGAATCATGCCGCGCCTGGGCGTCAATATCGACCACATCGCCACCATCCGGCAGGCACGCGGCGGCCGGCTGCCCGACCCCGTGCACGGCGCCGTAATCGCCGAGCTCGCGGGCGCCGACGGGATCACGATCCATTTGCGAGAGGATCGCCGGCACATCCAGGACCGCGACCTCCGCGTCTTGCGCGAGACGATCTCGACGCGCCTGAATCTGGAGCTGTCGCTGGAGCCCTCGATCATCGACCTGGCGATCGCGGCCCGCCCCGACCAGCTGACCTTCGTGCCCGAGCGCCGCGAGGAGCTGACCACCGAGGGGGGCCTCGACGTGGTCGGCCAGCGCGCCCGGGTCTCCGCCGCCGTGGCCCGCTGCCGCGCGGCGGGGCTCGAGGTCAGCCTCTTCATCGACCCGCACCCCGATCAGGTCGCGGCCTCGGCCGACTGCGGCGCACAGGCCGTCGAGCTGCACACCGGCCGCTACGCCGACGCGTCGACGGCAGAGGCGAGGGACGCTGAATTTGGCGATCTTTCGCGGGCTTCGGCCTCGGCCCTGGGACTCGGACTGCTGCTCCACGCGGGCCACGGATTGGATTATCTGAACGTGACCCGCGTGTCCGAAATTGGCGGGATGACTGAGTTAAACATCGGTCACAGCATTATTGCTAGGGCGATCATGGTCGGCCTGGATCGCGCCGTGGGCGAGATGAAAGCGCTCATGCATGGACAAAGGCCTCGTGGGGTCACGCAATTCTGAGGGACATACACTTCCCTTTTAAGGATTTGCTTCTATCATGTTGACATCTGACACCAAGGGGATCAGCGTGGGCGACGAACGACGATCAAAGGGGCGGGCTTTCGCGGGGTGCACCGTCGCCCTCGTCACCCCATTTCGCGACGGCGATTTGGACGAGGTCGCCCTCGGCCGGATGGTCGACTGGCACCTCGAGCAGGGGACGCCGGTCCTGAGCCCCGTGGGGACGACCGGGGAGAGCCCGACGCTCTCGCACGACGAGCACGAGCGCGTCGTCGGGTTGGTCGTCGAGAGGGCCGCGGGCCGGGCCAAGGTGATCGCCGGCACGGGTTCGAATTCCACGTCCGAGGCGGTCCGGCTGACCAAGTTCGCCGCCCGTGCCGGGGTCGACGCCGCCCTGATCGTCGGGCCCTACTACAATCGCCCGACGCAGGAAGGGCTCTACGCCCACTTCGCCAAGATTGCCGAGGCAACGGATCTACCCATCGTCTTGTACAACATTCCTTCAAGAACCGGGCGCGACATCGAGGCCGACACCGTCGAGCGGCTCTCGAAGATCGCCCCCATCGTGGCAATGAAGGAGGCCAGCGGCTCCCTCGACCGGGTCAGCGAGCTGGTCAGCCGCACCGACCTGACGCTCCTCTCCGGCGATGACAGCCTGACCCTGCCGATGATGGCAGTGGGCGGTGAGGGGGTGATCTCGGTCGCCGCCAACATCGTGCCGCGTGACGTCATGGCCATGGTGGCCGAATTTGCCCGCGGGGACGTTGTCGCGGCTCGCCGTCGGCACGCGAAGCTCTTCCCTCTCTGCCGCGACCTGCTAGGCCTCGCGTCGAACCCGATCCCGCTGAAGCAGGCCATGGCCCTGCTGGGACGCGGCAATGGCGAGGTCCGGTTGCCGCTCACCCCGCTCGACGAACGGTCGCGCGAGATTGTCCGCCGGAGCCTCATCGGCTACGGCTTACTCGAGGATGGCCGTTGATGCGGCGCATCCTTTGCTGTGTTCTTCCTCGATGAGTGGTCCGAACCACTCATCTTCAAACCATTGATTTGGCCGGCCAGGTCATCCGCGAGCATGACCGGCAGGGACTCTCAGCTGCTCGCGTCTCGGGGCTTTCCCGAGGCTCTGGTCCCGGGTCATCCGGGTTCTTTACTCCGATCCGTAAAGGTGAGCATCCATGGCACGGAAGACGACGACGAAAAAAGTGGGCGAGAGCACCGCGACCGCGGTCCAGACCATGCCTCCCGTCTCCGACTCCTCGGTACGCGAGCTGGCACAAGTCTTCAAGCTCCTCAGCGACGAGACCCGCCTCCGGATTCTCCTCTATTTGGCCCAGAATCAAGAGTTGCACGTCACGGCCCTCTGCGACCGCCTCGGCCAGAGCCAGCCCGCCGTCAGCCACCACCTCGCCCTCCTGCGCGTCTCCGGGCTGATCGAATCCCGCCGCGAGGGGAAGCACAATTTCTACAGCGTCCGGACCGATCACTTCGGCGAGCTGCTCGAGAGCCTCTTCTCCGCCGCCGGCCCGATGCCGAGCAAGATCAAGTTCCAGGACTTCACGCTGAGCCTGCCCAACCGCTGAGCCGCCGATCGAGGCCGCCTGTTACAACGACTTCGCGGGGCGCGACGCCCCGCGTGTCGTCGTTGACAGACTCCTTACGAATCGATCCCCCCGATTCGTCCGGGTCGACTTGACCCTTTCTGCCGATTCCGACACGATATGCCCCGCCGTCGGTCAAGGCCTTCACCTTGATCTGCCAACGATGACGCTGGCGGCCGACGACAGCCCGGAAGCACAACCCGGCACTCTCGCATCGAAAAGGAGTTCGATCGATGTCCATCTCGGCGCGCGTGTCCTGGGCCCTCGGCTCGGGCTTGGGAGGCCTCTGCCTCGTCGTCGTCCCCGTCCTGGCGCAGCAGCCGGACGCCAAGGTGCAGAGGGTTGCCACCGGGGCCACCACCGCGGCCACCGCACCGCCCGCCCCTGCGGTGACGGTCCTGGGCACGATCGACCTGGAGGAAGCCCTCCGCAAGTACGACAAGTTCAAGGTCAACTCCGAGGAGTTCGCCGCGGCCGTCCAGGCCCGCAAGGCCGACCTGATGCAGATCATGAATGACGCCAAGCTGGCCTCCGAAAAGATGTCCAAGCTGGCGCCGTCGAGCCCCGACTACAAGAAGGTCGAGATCGAGATCACCAGCCTCGCGGCCAAGGGCGAGGCGATGAAGCAGCAGTCGCAGATGGAATTCGCCCGCCGCGAGGCGGAGTCGGTCGCCACCGTCTACAACGAGATCCAGGCGATGGTGGCCCGGGTGGCCCCCTATCGCAAGATCACGCACGTCATCAAGACGTCCAGCTCGCCGGTCAGCGGCAGCGACCCGGAGTCGGTCGGCCTGGCCATGTCAAAGGCGATGATCTACTCCGACCCTCGCAACGACATCACCAACGACGTCGTCCTCCACCTGAACAACGCCTATCGCCAGGCCGGCGGAGTCGCCCCCAAGCCCAGGGCCGCCGCCCCGGGCACGACGCCTGCCGCGCCGACCGCGCCTGCCGCAGGCCAGGGCCGCTAAACCGAACCGGCCGGGGCCCAGCTCCCAGGTCACAATGGACCACGACGCTCGATCGGCCAAGGCGGGCCAGATCGACCCGACCAGGGCCGGGCTGCGCACAGCGGCCCGGCCACGATCCGATCGAACGGCGTGGACAGGATCACCCAACACGGATGTAGGGGTCCGACTCGCATGCTCACCGCGAGCCGTCCGCAGCGCACGATCGCCCGCGAATCGTCGCTCAGCGGAGTCAGTTTCCTCTCGGGGCTCGACGTCAGGATGACGTTTCGCCCCGCCGAGACGGGAAGAGGCGTCGTCTTCGTGCGGTCCGACCTGCCCGGGTCGCCGTCGGTCCGCGCCCACGTCTCCAAGGTCATCCCCAGGCAGCGTCGCACGACCATCCAGGATGGCCCGGCCGTCGTCGAGATGGTCGAGCACGTCATGGCCGCGCTCTCGGGCCTCCAGATCGACAATTGCATCGTCGAGATCGACGGGCCCGAGACCCCCGGCTGCGACGGGTCGAGCCAGGCCTTCGTCGAGGCCCTGAACCACGCGGGCGCCTCCGACCAGGGCCAGCCCAGGTCGACCTACGTCATCGACCGGCCCGTCACGGTTCGCGAGGGGGACTCGATCCTCACCGCGCACCCCGGCGCCCCCGACCGCCTGGTGCTCTCGTACAACCTCGACTACGGCCGGCAGTCGCCCATCGGCAGCCAGAGTCGGTTCGTCGAGATCAGCCCGGAGAATTTCCGGAACGAGCTGGCCCCGAGCCGGACGTTTCTCCTCCAGTCCGAGGCCGACTCCCTGCGCAACGCCGGGGTGGGGAGCCGAACGACCTACTCCGACCTGCTGATCTTCGGGCCCGATGGCGTGGTGGGCAACACCCTCCGCTATCACGACGAGTGCGTGCGCCACAAGATCCTGGACATGGTCGGCGACCTGGCCATGCTGGGCGTCGACCTGGCCGGCCACGTCGTGGCCCATCGCTCGGGGCACGAGCTCAACGCCAGGCTGGTGCGCAAGCTGCTCGCCTCCGTCGAGAGGTCGAGCCAGAGCACGCGGATCGACGGCGGCCCGCGCGACTTCGCGGCGATTCGCCGGATCTTGCCGCACCGCTACCCCTTCCTGCTGGTCGACCGCGTGCTGGAGCTGACGCCGGGCCGGCGGGTGGTGGCGATCAAGAACGTCAGCTGTAACGAACCGTTCTTTCAAGGTCACTGGCCGGATCGGCCGATCATGCCCGGTGTGCTGATCGTCGAGGCGTTGGCTCAGGCCGCCGGCCTGATGATCGCCGAGAAGATCGACCCCACGGGCATGGTGGCCCTGATCGCGTCGATCGACGGCGTGAAGCTGAGGCGCCCGGTCATCCCGGGAGACCAGCTCCGCCTGGAAGTTGACGGGATCCGGATCAAGGAGCGGTCGGCCTCCGTCCAGGGCGTGGCCCGGGTCGACGGCCAGCTCGCGGCGGAAGCCAAGATCAAATTCGTGATGGTCGAGGCCGATCGGGCCGCTTGAGCGGGCGTCGTATCCGCCTGTCGCCCGCCGGGACGTCCGGCGCGGCGTGATCCCTGAGCGAGGAAGCGTCCAATGGCCACTCTCGTCGCCGATACCGCATGCGTCGACCCCCGGGCGGAGCTGGCCGACGACGTCGAAGTCGGCCCCTATTGCGTCGTCGGGGCCGACGTCAAGATCGGCCGGGGGACCCGCCTGATCGGTCACGTCTGCATCCTGGGTGTGGCCGACATCGGCGAGGGGAACGTCTTCAGCCCCTTCACCGTCATCGGCGGAGACCCGCAGGACTTCTCCTATCAGGGCTCCCCAACCCGGGTCTCCATCGGCGACCACAATATCATCCGCGAAGGCGTGACGATCAACCGCGGGACCGAGAAGGAAGACGGCGTCACCCGGATCGGTGACCACTGCTTCCTGATGGCCACCACGCATGTCGCCCACGACTGCAAGCTCGGCGACCGGATCACCATCGCCAATGGCACGATGCTCGGCGGCCACGTCCACATCGAGTCGCACGCCAGCGTCTCGGGCAGCGTGGCCGTGCACCACTACGCGTCCATCGGCGGCTACAGCTTCATCGGCGGCCAGTCGCGCATCGTCCACGACGTCCCGCCGTACATGCTCATCGACGGCAATCCATCGAAGGTCCGCTGCATCAACGTGGTCGGCCTGAAGCGCAACGGCATCGGCCCCGAGGGGATCGACGCGCTGCACGAGGCCCATCGCCTGATCTATCGCGCCAAGATGTCGGCCACCCACGCCGCCGAGATCCTCTCGTCCCACGGGCACATGACCCCGGAAGTGGCCCGCCTGCTCCGATTCATCAACGACCAGGCCGAGGGCAAGCACGGCCGGGCCCGAGAACGCATGAGAAAGGGCTGACATGCATCGCCTTCGCCTCGGAGTCGTCGGGGTCGGCCATCTCGGCCAGCATCACGCGCGGGTCCTCGCCTCCATGGACGACGTCCTGCTCGTCGGCGTCGCCGACTCCCGTCCCGATCAGGGCCGGGCCGTCGCTGACCGCTGCGGCACCACCTGGTTCGCCGACTGGCGCGAAATGCTCGACCAGGTCGACGCCGTGAGCGTCGCCGTCCCCACCTCGGCCCACCGCGAGGTCGCCGGCGAATTCCTCCGTCGCGGCCTCTCCGCAATGGTCGAGAAGCCGCTTGCGATCGACTCGATCGAGGGCGCAGAGCTCGTCGAGCTGGCCAGGACTTCGGGCGCCACGCTCCAGGTCGGCCACATCGAACGGTTCAACCCGACCCTCTCCGCGCTCGACGGCCTGGACCTCCGGCCGAAATACATCGCCGCGGAACGGCTGGGCACTTACACGTTCAGGTCGACCGACATCGGCGTCGTCCACGACCTGATGATCCACGACCTCGACCTGATCCTGTCCCTCATCGCGGCCCCCGTCCGCTCGGTCGAGGCCGTCGGCGTCAGCCTCTTCGGGACGCTCGAAGACGTGGCCAACGCCCGGATCGAATTCGAGGACGGTGCGGTGGCCAATATCACCGCGAGCCGCGCCAGCTACCAGGCCGTGCGCAAGATGCGTTTATATGGCCCCGAAGGCTACGCCACGCTCGACTTCGGCGCCAGGCAAGCCACGATCGTCCGGCCCTCGGAAGCCCTGCTCCGGGGCGATCTCCAGCTCGAAGGCGTCGACCTGTCCAGCCCGCCGGCCGTCAAGGATCACGTCTTCGGCACGGTGCTCCAGCCCGAGTCGATTCAGTGCTCGGGCCGGGAGCCGCTAGCCCTGGAACTCGAGGACTTCGTCCGCTCGATCCGCGCCCGGACCGCCCCCATCGTCTCGGGCGAGATCGCCCTCCGCGCGATGCGCCTGGCCGATCAGGTGGTCGACAGCATCAATCGGCACGCCTGGGAAGGGAGCGCCAGAGGCCCGATCGGCCCGCGCGGATTCCACGGCGGCGACCCCGCCGGATCGGTGCCGCCTCGCCCCAAATTCCTCACCTCTCGCGTCGGCCGCAAGGATGCCGTCAACGAGCAGGCCTGAGGCCTGGGCTCCTCGGCATCAACCCCCGAAACACGAGATGGCCGGCCCCTCGGGAGAGGGGCCGGCCATCGGCAAGAACGTCCGCGCCAACGCGCCGATCAGCTCCGATCGGGGGGCGAATCACGTCTTCGTGGCGATGACGCGGACGTTCTTGGGGTTAGGGCCGGGCTTGTCGCCCCGGCCGCAATTCTCGAAGGACTCGGCACGTTTCCGCGACGCATCGGCGACGACGATCTCGCCGCCGACCTTGCGACCCAGGGCCCGCACGGGGTTGCATCTGTTCATACGCTTGACGAACCAGACACTGCGATCGGCCATCCTCGAGTCGAAGTTGTCGGGGCGTTTGCAGCTCGCCGAGACGAACCGGGAGTCGTGGCGCTTCTCCTGCTCGCCGCGATAAGAGCACATGCCGAAGGTGGACTGCGGGTCGTCGTGCGTCCGCTCGCTCGGGGAGCAACGGACAGACGAGGTGCGCACGGATCCGAATCCCTGGACGCCGCGCACAATCGGGAAGGGACGCAGCCCGAGCCGATCGGGGCAGGTTGCAAAATCGACGGAGAAGCTCATCCCACCGTCGAGACGTGTCAGGACATCATAGAGAAGGCATCGAGGAAGTCTATGACTCCGGAGTCAGTTTTTCACCATTCGAAGACGGATCTTTGTCCGAAAACCACGATTTCCCGCAATAAAAGGCCATTCACGCCAAAGAAATTTTGCCGGCCTTCGAACTTCAAACAATCATTCTTGAATGGATCCGTCTCTGGCCGTCGAGACCCGCAAACCCTGGAGCTTGACGACGAGAAAACTCGGGATTGATGCCCCGAGGGGTCGCGCGACCCCTCGTCGACGCGATCGCGCGACTCAAACAATCATCAACTGATCCATGCCTCCCCGGGTGGTCCGAGGGTCGGCGTCAGCGTGCGGGCGGGCTCGATTGGAGGTAACGGAACAGGTCGCGGACCTGGCCTTCGTTCAGCTTGTCGAGGATCCCCTCGGGCATCAGCGACGTCTCCGAGAGCTTCAGCTCCTCGATCCCGTCGCGGGGGATGACCGTCTTCTGGCGGTTGGCGTCGAGCAGCGTGATCGCCGCCGGCGACTCCTCGACGATGAGTCCGGTGAGCACCCGGCCGTCGTCGATGGCAACCGTCTGCGCCTGGTATTCCTTGCGGATCACCGCCCCGGGGGCGACCAGGCTGGTGAGCAGGAAGTCGAGGTCGCCCCGCTCCGCGCCGGTGAGATCCGGGCCGATCGCGGTTCCCTCCCCGTGCAGCAGATGGCAGGTGGCGCAGTGCTCGCGGAAGACGAGCACACCCCGCTTGGGGTCGCCCTTGTCCCCTTCGGGCAGCATCCCCCGGACCTCGGCGATGCGTCGGGCCTTCTCCGCCGAGTTGGAGGTGGGCACGCGACCCCAGACCCCCTCGAGACGCGAGGTCAGGGCCGGATCGCTCAGCTGGGCGATCTTGATCACCTGCGCCGCCCTGATGTCCTTCACGGGGATCTTGCCCGCCTCGATCGCCCCGACCAGGGTGCCCGCCCAGCTCTTGCGGCTGCAAAGGACGTCGACGACGCGGTCGCGGATCGCCGCGGGAAGGCCCGGCACGAGGGCGACCAGGGCATCGGCGATCGCGGGGCGATCGTAGCCTCCGAGCGCCGCGACGGCGGCCGTTCGCGGCGCCTGGGCCTGATCGGAGCCGATCAGCTTAAGCAGGGCCACTTCCCCGGCAGGCTCAGGCCGCTGCCCGAGGATCTCGATCAGCGCGATGCGATCGACCTCGGGCGTGCCTCGCTCGCCGGCAAGAACGACGGCCCGGGCGTAGGCGTCGTCGACACCGAGCCGGATCGCCAGCCGAAGCTGGGCCACGCTCGGCGTGTCGGCGGCGGCCAGGGTGCGCATCGAGTGGGCCAGGGCCGGGGGGACCTCGTCGATTTTCCGCCCCTCCAGGCCCTTCTCCAATCCGGCGATGAGCCGGTCGACCTGATCGCGGCTCGGGGCCGCTTCGAGGAGCCGCGTCCAACGGCTGAAGTCGGCCTCGGTGCCGCGTGAACCGAGGGCCCGGGCCAGCCGCTCGAGCAGGATCTCGCGGACGATTGGCGATCCCTGGACGTCGCGGTCCGCCATCAAACCGACGACGTCATCGGCATGGTCGCCGAGATGCCGCTCCAGCGCCCACCAGAGCTGCATCGGGATGAACCGATCGCCGGCGTCCTCCGAGCGGCTTGCCAGCCTGCCCAGGATCGGCAGGGCGTCGGCGGTGTCCCAGCGCTGGCAGCTGGCCGCGAGTTGGGACCGGACGGTGGCGTCGGGGTCGTCCGAGGCGAGCGCCAGGAGCTTGCCCCGGAGCGTCGCGTTCATCCTCCGGTCGTCGCCGAGCAGCCGGACTGTCCAGCGCCTGACGGCGGCGACCGGGTGCGACAGGACTGACTCCGCGTAGGCGTCATCCAGGGCGCCGCAGATGTTGAGCATCCAGAGGTCGCGGCACGCCAGGGTCTCATCGCGGTCGTCGGCCAGCAGCGCCTTCAGCGCGGGGATCGCCCCGGGGTCGCGGCGATCGGCGAGGATCCGCCGGGCCTCCGCGGCGTACCAGTCATTGCGGCTGGTTCGCAGGGCGACCAGCTCGGCGGTGGACTTCGCCGCCAGGTCGAAGGGCGCCGTGGCCTTGCCGGCCCCGTGGGTGATCCGGAAGATCCGTCCGTTGGAACGGTCCCAGTTGTCGCGGGGATCGAGGTGGCTGGCCCGCTTGTCGTGCCAGTCGACCACATAGACGGCGCCGTCGGGCCCGACGAGATGGTCGACGGGCCTGAACCAGGGGTCGTGGGAATCGAGTAGGGTCCCGGCGAACTTGCCGGCGAAGGTCGACCCGTCCTGGGTCAGCGTGTGCCAGTACACGGCGTTGGCCAGCAGGTTCCCGCCGATGAAAGCGCCGTCGAACTCAGCCGGGAAGGCCCCGCCCTTGTAGATGATCCCGCCGGGCGTGACGTGCCCGCCAACCTTGGTGCCGACGTAGCGAATGGCGTCGAAGTAGCCGAACGTGTTGGGGTTATGCAGCGGCCCGTGCTTGGCGAAGCCCTTCCAGTAGTAGCCCCCCTGCACCATGTGGAACGCGATGAAGCCGCCGTTGGACGACCCGAAGAGGTTGCCCGTGCGGTCGAAGTCGAGCCCGTAGGTGTTCCCGCCCCCCTCGGCGAAGAGCTCAAAACGCTTGGACTCGACCTGATAGCGCCAGATGCCCTGCTGGAACTCGATCCCGCGGATCTTGGCGGTAACGGTACTCCCCTGCGCCCCATAGAGCCAGCCGTCGGGGCCCCAGGTCAGCGAATTGAGGGTGGCGTGGGCGTCCTGGAGGCCGAAGCCCGAGAGCAGGACCTCGGGGTCGCCGTCGGGCCGGTCGTCGCGGTCCTTGTCGGGATAGAAGAGCAGGTAAGGTGCCTGCCCGATGAAGACTCCGCCGCGGCCTACGGCGATGCCGGTGGCGAGGTTCAGGCCTTCCAGGAAGACCGTCGACTTGTCGGCCACGCCGTCGCCGTCGGTGTCCTCGAGGATCTTGATCCGATCGGCCCCGCGCGGGCCTTTGGGGGGCGGCTCGGGCACGCGGTCGTACTCGGTGCGCAGGAACTGGTCGACCTTGACCGGCTTCAGGCCCGCGGGGTTCGGATATTGGAGGTATTCGATCACCCACATCCGCCCGCGCTCGTCGAAGCAGGCCGCGACCGGCTGGCGGACCATCGGCTCCGAGGCGAAGACACCGGCGGAGATCCCCTGCGCCAGGGTCATCTTCGCCCGGGCTTGCTCCGGAGTCAGGCCGCCCACGCGAGGGGCCGCCGGGGGTGTCGGGCCCTGCCCGAGGGCGGCCGTCGCGCCACTGGTGAGGCAGAGAAGGGAGAGGATCATGGAGGAGCCGAGGCGGCGACCCCGCGGGCGAGAGCAGATCTGGGCAGTCGTCATCACCCGCGGGTCTCCGGTCACTTCGGTTCGGTCGATGGCGGTAGGTTCGGATCGGCGAGACCTGGACGATCGGGAGGAGGTTGCTCCGATTCCAGGTCTGCGTCGCCCAGCTTAACATCGGGGCCCGGCAAGAGCGGCCCCTCCAGCGGGAAATCGAAGGTGCCCCCCGCCGGGGGGACGACGGCGACCAGCGTGGTCACGCCCAGGTCGCTGTACTTCTTGGGCAGGCGCTCCTTGGCCTCGATTGCCTCCTTGGGCACCTGCAAGGCGCTGCGGGTCCCCAGATCGACGGGGCGACCGTCGGTCCCGATCAGATAGCTGACGGCGACCTTATATTTGCCCGGGGCGGTCCCACCGGGAAATGTGACATAGGTCAGGTCGTAGTGCCCGCCCTCTCGGACGTCGCTGACGGTCAGGCTCCCCTCTTCATCGATGGGCAGGAACGTGACGACGGCCCCGGCCAGCGGCTTCCCGTCGAGGGTGACCACCCCCGAGGTCGGGACACGCTTGGGCGACCTGGGGCGGGCGGAATCTGCGGAGCCCATCTCGCAGCCGGCCAGGAGGGTGCAGGCGAGGAGGGGCCACAATGCGGCGAGTCGATCGTTCAAGGGCGCTTCCCTCATAGTCGGCCATGGGAAGCGCGGCCGCGTCCCGCCGTCGCGGAGATGGGGGACGCGGCCGCGTCGGGATTCGTTCAGTTCACTTCTTGGAGGCGACCTTGCTGGCGGGGGCCTTGACGTCGAAGTCGAAGACGCCCCCCTGTTCCTTGATGTCGGCCGCGAAGTCCGACTTCGTCGCGCTGGAATACTTGCTGGGCAGGATTTCCTTGCGGATCCCCATCATCTCCTGCTGCACGCGGTCCATCTTGATCGCATCGGGAAGGACCATGCCGGGAGGGGCCTCGGCTTTCTTGCTGACGAGGACCTTGTACCGCCCCACGGCCAGGCCCGATCGGCCGTTGTACGTGGCGAGATAATTGCCATCGGGGCCGGACTTGTCGCGGCCGCCCGTGACGTCGGTGTTGGCTGGGTCGGGGACGAAGACGATTTCGGCATCGGCCAGCGGCTGGCCGTTCAGGGTCACCGTGCCCCTGACGGGCACGAGCGTTGGCCCGTCTTCGCCGCAGCCGGCCAGGACGGCCAATGAGCAGGCCGCCCCGGCGAGGGGTCGGAAAAGAAGCCTGCGAGCCATGATCGTGAACTCTCGACGGGGCCTGTTCGATCGGAGTACGGCCGGCAGCCGCCGGTGATCGGGCGGCGACCGGCCCCAGCATCAGTTCGACTCGGCCCGCGCCTCAGAGGGCGTCGGAGCTGACGATCTCGCCGCCGGAGATCGTCTGCACGGCCCACCAGGTGTAGGTGTTGACCGTGTTCTTGAAGAACCGGACGCTGCCGTCGCCCATGCCCATGTTCACGCCGCCGGGGTGGAGGCCGCTGATCCGCCAGGCATAGGGGAGATTCTGCGGGTTGGCGCTCTGCCCGTCGAACACCCAGCCCGCGTTCGGAACGGAGGTCGGGGCATTGGCATGCGTGGGCGGATAGACCACCGCGTGAGTGGACGTGTGCGTGCCCGAGCCCCAGTAAGGCCCGAAGTATTGGACCGAGTAGTCGGCCGTCCAGTCGAGCTTCTTCTGACGGATCTCGCCGACCATGCAGGTGTTGCTCAGCCCGTCGGTGACGCTGCCGAACGTGGTGGAGAGGTCGGTGAAGAACATCCCCCGATCGCTGTAGTTGGCCGAGGCCGGCGGGCAGTCGTATTCGGTGTACCTGCTGGACATCAGCCCGTAATTGCTGCGGCGGGCCTTCTGCATCGAGTAAGGCCCGAAGCCGGCGACGTCAAAGTCCTTCGACTCGGGAGGATTGTCCGAGGGGCACCAGAAGGCGGCGACCATTGAGCCGGTGACGGTCGTGTTGACCAGGGCATTGCCCGCCAGCGTCTTGTTGCCCGAGAGGAACCAGCTCAGGCTGTTCGACGACGCCTGGCTGAAGTTGTAGGCGTTGGATAGCGTCGACTGCTCCATCATGCTGAGGATCATGGTGAAGCCCGTCGTGTTGAGGATCCAGCCCGAGGGGAGGCCGTTGGAGGCGGGATAGTCGGCCCCGCAGCTCCCCGAGCGGATCTTGGCCGGCGGCAGGGCGCCGTTGGCACTCTCGTAATTGTGCATCGCCAGGCCGATTTGCTTCAGATTGTTGACGCACTGCGTCCTGCGGGCCGCCTCGCGGGCCGACTGGACGGCCGGCAGCAGCAGGGCGATCAGCACCGCGATGATTGAGATGACAACGAGGAGCTCGATGAGGGTGAAGCCTGCGCGGAGTCCGTGCGCACGATTTCGTCGAATCACGACTTGCTCCTCAGATGTGAGGGTGCAGACCAGCCGTTAGGGGAGAGGTGATCGTGAAGATGACCGGAAGTTCTAAAGAATACAAGGGGATTGTTTGAGACTTGATGCAGAATTTTCGCCAAGTAATGCGGTTTCGGGTAACCGGTTGCAACCTGGGCCGCCGCGTGAGACAACGGTTCAGCCTACCGCCCTTGCGGCCCGCATGCCGGGCCGACCACCCGCCGGTTCCTTGATCGGTTTCGCCCACCTCGTTCGGAGGAGCCCGCCTTGGCCGAGTCGACCGATCCCGTGCTGAAGAACGCGCGCAGGGAGGCCATCTGGATCGGCCTCGCCTGGCTCGCGGCCACGATCTATTGCTGCACTTATTCGTATCTTTTCGGCTATAACACCGCCACCCGCACGCTGGGCCCGGCCGACGTCAAGCCCATCTGGGGGATCCCCTCGTGGGCCTTCTGGGGTTGGATCGTCCCCTGGCTGGTCTGCGGCGTGTTCACCGTCTGGTTCGCCGGTTTCGTCATGAAGGACGATGATTTGGGCGTCGACCATTCCGCGGAGCTCGAGGCGGACATCCGCGAGGGGGCCGTCGATGCCTGACGTCGATCCCGGGAGGGCCCAGCCCGCGACGCTGGTGGCCCTGGTCCTCTTCACGCTCATCTCGCTCGGCCTGGGCGTGGTGGCCAACATGGTCGCCAGCCGCAGGGCCGGCTTCCTCCAGAAATACTTCCTGGGCAACCGCTCGCTGGGCGCCTTCGCCGTCGCGCTGACGGCGGCCGTCATGAGCGGCGGCACCTTCATGGGCTTCCCCGCGCTGATCTACACCCACGGCTGGGTGGTCGGCCTCTGGATCGCCTCGTACATGATCGCCCCGCTCACCGTGCTGGGCGTGCTGGGCAAGCGCATCGGCCAGCTCTCCAGGCGCACCGGCGCGATTACACTGCCCGACCTCTTCCGCGAGCGGTTCGGCAGCCCCACGCTGGGCCTGCTCACCAGCCTCCTGGTCATGTTCTTCCTCACCTGCAACCTGGTCCCGCAGTTCAAGGCCGGCGCCGTGATCCTCAAGACCGTGCTCCCCTCCGAGACGGTCAACATGTTCGTCACCGAGGACACCCCGGCCACGGCCGACATCGGCTACTTCCTCGGGCTGGCGATCTTCTCCATCACCGTCATCGCCTACACGGCCTACGGCGGGTTCCTCGCGGCGGTCTGGACCGACGTCTTCCAGAGCCTCGTCATGGCCGTGGGGGTGATGATCCTGCTCCCACTTGCGCTGTGGCAGGTGGGGGGCATGGAGCAGGCGACGACCAAGGGGATGGAGCTGGCCGGCAACGGGTTCGCCTTCGGGCCCGGGGCGGGTCGAGACTTCCATACCATCGGTTTAGCCTTCTCGTTCTTCGTCATGTGGGCCATCACCGGCATGGGCCAGCCCTCGACGATGGTCCGCCTGATGTCCTTCAAGGACTCGCGCACGCTCCGCACGTCGATCATCTACCTGGTGTTCTACAACATCGTGATCTACGTGCCGCTCGTGCTCATCTTCGTCGCCGCCAGGAGCATCCTGCCCGACCTGGCCAAGCCCGACGAGGTGATGCCGCGGATGGTCATCAAGCTGGCCAACCCCTACATCGCCGGCCTGATCATGGCCGCCCCCTACGGGGCCGTCATGAGCACCGTCAGCGGGTTCCTGCTCATCGTCGCCTCGGGCCTGGTGCGCGACGTCTACCAGCGGTTCCTTCGCCCCGCGGCGACGGAGCGCGAGGTCGAGCGGGCGAGCTACATCGCCACCGTCGGCGTCGGCATCCTGGCCGCCGTCGTCGCGATCAATCCCCCGCAGTACCTGCAAATGATCGTGGTCTTCTCCTCCAGCGGGATGGCCGCGGCCTTCCTGATGCCCGCGATGCTGGGGGCCTTCTGGCGCAGGGCCAACGCCGCCGGCGCGATCGCCGCGATGTCGGTGGGCGCCGCCGTCACCATGGGCCTCTACGTCGCCGGCTTCGTGCTGAAATATAAGTACGGAGTCGACCCGACGATCGGCCCCCAGCCCACCGGCCTGTTCGTGGCCTATTACCTGCTGGGCCTCGACCCCTGCGTCTGGGGCCTGGGCGCATCGCTCGCCGCGGGTGTCATCGTCAGCCTGCTGACGGCCCCCCTCGACGAGGAACGCGTCTCGCTGCTCTTCGATGTCCAGCCCCCCAATGCGCCGGCCCCGGCGACGTTGGACCTGAGGCACGCCGCGGAAGGCCACGCCCACGGCGCGAGCCCGGCCGTCTGAACGAGACCAGGGCGCGGCGGACGGTTCTCACCCGCCGCGCCCGACCTTCACGAATGACGAGGGCCGCCTCCCATGATCCGGATCGCCGTCGGCGGCCTCATGCACGAGTCGAACACCTTCTCCGCCACGCCTACCGGCCTCGGCGGCTTCGAGTCGGGCGGGCTCGAAGTCGGCCCGGGCATCCGCGACCGCTGGGGAGACGCACACCACGAGGTCGGCGGCTTCTTCGAGGGCGCGAAGTCCCTCGGCTTCGAGGCCGTCCCGACGCTCATGGCCTGGGCCACACCGTCGGGCACCGTCGGCCGCGACACCTACGAGATCCTCGTCGACAGGCTGCTCAACCAGATCCAGGCCGCGGGCCCCCTCGACGCCGTCCTGCTCGCGCTCCACGGCGCGATGGCCGTGGAAGGGCTGGACGACGCCGACGGCGAGACCCTGGCCCGAGTGCGACGGACGATCGGGCCCGACAAGCCGCTCATCGTCACGCTCGACCTCCATGCCAACGTCTCGGAGCAGATGGCCGCCCAGTCCAACGCCCTCGTCGCCTACCAGACGTACCCGCACGTCGACCAGCGCCCGCGCGGCCTCAAAGCGGCGACCCTGGCCTACCGGGCGGCTCTCGGGCAGATCAGGCCCGTCCAGGCGATCTCCAAGCCCCCGATGCTCATCCACCTGCTCGCCCAGGAGACCGGGCGCGGGCCGATGGCCGCCCTGATGGCGCAGACGAACATCCTCGCGAGTTCGGCCGGGATCCTCGACGCCAGCCTGCTCGCCGGCTTCCCCTACGCCGACGTCCCCGCCTGCGGCCCGACCTGCGTGGTCGTCGCCGACGGCGATGCCGCGCTCGCCCGCCGCGAGGCCAGCTTCCTGGGCGAATCCCTCTGGGCCGCCCGCGCCACCCTCACCGCCGGCCCTCCCGGCCCCGCCGAGGCGGTCGCCCTGGCCAGGCAGGTCACCGCTCGCCCCGCGCTGCTCATCGACCTGGGAGATAACATCGGCGGCGGATCCGCGGCCGACAGCACGGTCCTGCTGCACGAGCTGATCCGCCAGGACGCCGGCCCGAGCCTGGTCGTCCTGCACGACCCCGCGGCCGCGCAGGCCTGCCGCGACGCCGGCGTCGGGGCCACCGTGCACCTGGAAGTCGGTGGCAAGGCCGACACGAATGCCCCCCCCGTGTTCGTCTCCGGCCGGGTCGAGACGCTACACGACGGGCTCTACGTCGAGGAGCAGGCCCGCCACGGCGGGATCCGCCTGAACGACCAGGGGCCGACGGCCGTCATTCGTGTTCCCGCCGCGCCGGGCGGCGAGCATGCCGTCGTGGTCAACTCGCTCAGGCATCCGCCGTTCAGCCTGGGGCAGATCACCAGCCTGGGGCTCGACCCGCACGGCTTCGACCAGATCGTCGTCAAGGCGGCGGTCGCCTACAAGGCGGCCTATGTCCCGCTCGGGGGGACGGTCATCGAGGTCGATACGCCGGGCCTGACCGCCGCCAATCCGAGGCTGTTCGAGTATCATCGGATCCGCCGGCCGATCCTCCCGCTCGACCCCGGCACCGTGTGGACCGACCAAGTTCCTTCGAAGTGAGGCCGACCTTGAGCACGTCCAAACTGGTCCGGGTGGCCGCCGTGCAGATGGAGCCGAAGCTGGGCAAGCTCGGCCGCAACCTCGACGCGATCCTCTCGAAGCTCGACGAGGCCGCCGCCACGGGCGCCGCGCTCATCGCGTTCCCCGAGTGCGCCCTCACCGGCTACGGCTTCGGCAGCAAGGCCGAGGGCATGGACCACGCCGAGACCATCCCCGGCCCCGCCACGAACAAGGTCGCCGAGGCCTGCGCCCGCCTAGGAGTTCACGCCGTCTTCGGCCTGCTGGAGCGCGACGGCGACCGACTCTTCAATGCCTGCGTCCTCGTCGGCCCCTCGGGCCTGGTCGGCTCCTATCGCAAGATCCACCTGCCGTTCCTGGGCATCGACATGCACGTCGACCCCGGCGACCGCCCCCTGGACGTGCTTAATGCCGGCGACGTTCGCATCGGCATGCACATCTGCTACGACGCCGGATTCCCCGAGACCGGCCGCATCCAGACGCTCCTGGGCGCAGACCTCCTCGTCCTGCCGACCAACTGGCCCACCCACGCCGAGTGCGCCGCCGAGCACATGATGCCCACCCGGGCGATGGAGAACGTCGTCTACGCGATGGCCATCAACCGGGTCGGCGAAGAAGCCGGCTTCCGCTTCATCGGCCGGAGCTCCATCGTCGACCCCGCCGGCAACGTCCTTGCCATGGCCGGCCCCGACGAAGAGGTCATCCTCCAGGCCGACATCGACCCCATCCGTGCCCGAACCAAGCGCCTCATCCGGGTCCCCGGCAAGCACGAAGTCGACCGCATCGGCGACCGCCGCCCCGCCTTCTACGGCCCGCTCATCGAGCCCAACGGCCGGGCTTGAGCACGCCGGTCATTTCTCCTCGACCCGACCGGAAGCCGGCCCCGGCTCGACTGGATCCAACGCGGCGGCCGGATCGGGGAAATAGTGACGGATGGCCTCGGCGGAAAAAGCGGGTGGGCGGCCCATCTCGCGGGTAAACAGCGGCACGGCGACCGCATCCTTGAGCAGGGCCATCCACTGGCGGTCACCCCGATCCACAAGCTCGGCCTCGCCCAGCCTCCAGAGCAGCGTGGGCGCGATCAGGCTCGAGTCGAGCCATCGGGCCAGATCGTCGGCGGGGAGCGCCCGGGCCGCCGCCAGCGCGGCCGGGTCGCTCGCGTAGATCCGCAGGCGGGGCTCGGCAAATTCCGGCCGTTCGAAGATCGGCCGGTCGCACCAGGCGAGGTCATTCGCGGCCAGGAGTCGCAAGACCCTGCGGCTCCGCTCGGGCTCCCCGTTCAGGAAGGATTCCAGGGCGGGGGTGTGCGCCAGTGGGTCGGGCCATTCCGCCGGCTGACGCACCTCCGACCACCCGTGGATCAGAGGCCGCAAGTTCGAGAGCGATTCCTCGGCGGTCGCGTATTGCGCCCGATAGACGTCCGAGATTGGCCGCGTGAGCGCCTCGGCCGCCGCCAGCTCGTCGAGGGCCCGTCTCAGCAGGGCGAGGTCGACCTTCGGGTCGCGGCCCCATTCAAAGACCGGTTCGATCGCCACCTCGGCCAGGTTTGACGCCTCGAAGCGGGCCGTCGGCTCCGCCATCGCCATGTGACGACTGGCCCTGATCGCGGCAATCAAGTGCGCCCAGGCCCCGGCCAGGTCCCCTTCTCTCCTGAGCCGCCCCGCCTCCATCAGCGCCGCGTCGGCGAGCGCCGCCAGCCTCTTCGTCGCTTCGAGCCTGATCGCGGTCGCCCTCGCCCCGGTCATACCCCCCTCGACGTCGATGAACGCATCGGGGCGAGACGCTCCCTCGATCAGCAGCTCCATCGCCCCGGGATGCTGCGACATCCAGGCCCGCATCACGGGGTCCACCCCGTTCTGGTCGACGTACCCGCTCGTTGCTACGCCACCTTGGGCCTCGATCACCTCACCGAGCCCCTCGATCGCCCTGAGATAAGGGCCGAAGGCATTGAGCTCGGCGGGTGGCCGCGTGCGCGTGACGCGAAACGCCCGATCCCCGACGTCGGGGAGTTCACGCAGCTGCGACCACCTCCAGAGCAACGTCCAGGTCGCGACGATCGCCAGCAGATAAACCGCCAGGACGGCGAACCTCCTGTAGCCACGCACCCGCGTTGGTAGGTGGAGCACCGTCGATGCAAACGCCGGGATGAGTTCGAGCGGGCGGGCCAGTCGTTCCACGGGCATTGCGTGCTCCTCCGGTACCCGACGAGCGTACCAGCCCCCGCGACATGAGTGAATGGAGGACATTCCTTACCCCGGAAGAAGTCCGGGCTGCCGGCCGCCCGAGCACTCTCCCCCCGACCATGGCACGCCTCGCGGCGATCGGACCGGCCGGCGAGGCCCGTCGCCCCACCCCCAACGCCGGGTTACAATCGCCCGGTCGCATGGCTCCCGCCCGTCAATGATCTCGGGCCGGGCCGGTCGTGCAACCAGCGGGTCGTCAAAGGGGGAGACAGCATGCCGGGACTCGTCGGGAAGGTCGCATTGGTGACGGGGGCCTCCCGGGGGATCGGCCGGTCGATCGCCGTTCGCCTGGGTCGGGAGGGGGCCTCGGTCGTCGTCAATTATTCGGGCAACGCCCAGGCAGCAGGCGACACCGTCGCCGCCGTCGAAGAGGCGGGCGGCAAGGCTTTTGCCGTGCAGGCCGACGTGGGCAGGGTCGCTGACGTGGTGCGACTCTTTGACGAGGCGATCGGCCGATACGGCCGGCTCGACATCCTGGTCAACAACGCGGGCGCCCTGACCAACGCGCCCATCGCCGACGTGACCGAGGAAGAGTTCGACCGCCTCTTCGCCGTCAACGTCAAGGGGGTCTTCTTCGCCTGCCAGCAGGCCGCGCGACGGATGGCCGACGGCGGGCGTATCATCAACTTCTCGTCGTCGACCACCGCGATGATGCTGCCGACCTACGGGGCCTACGTCGCCACCAAAGGGGCCGTCGAGCAGATGTCCCGCGTCCTGGCCAAAGAGCTGGGACCTCGCGGGATCACCGTGAACGTCGTCTCCCCCGGCCCGACCGACACCGAGCTGTTCAGCCAGGGGAAGTCCGAGCAGGACAAGCAGCGGTTCGCCCAGATGGCCGCCCTGGGCCGGCTTGGTCGGCCGGAAGACATCGCCGACGTCGTGGCCTGGCTGGCCGGCGACGAGTCTCGCTGGGTGACCGGGCAGAACATCCGCGCCAATGGCGGCCTCATCTGAGCTGGCCGGCCTCTCCCGCCCCGCAACGGGCCGCCGAAACGAACAATCCATCCTCGCGGAGAATCCCGATGCAATTCCGATCGCGCTGTGTCCTGTCCCTCCCGGCATTGATCGGCCTCGTGGCCACCCCCGCACGGGCCGAAGATCCGCAGCCGCGACCGGCGCCGATCTCCGAACGCCTGCCCGATCTCCACCTTCTCAAGGGGCCCTGGGACGGCGGCACCATCCACCGCGAGAGCGTGCTGTTCATCAAGGGGGCGGACGGCAAGCCGTCGGCCAGGCTCCTCTATGACGCCGAACGCGTGCTCGAAGTCCGTTCCGCCGATGGACTCCGCTCGTTCGAGAACGAGACCGACTATCAACTGACCCCCGACGGCTCGGGGATCGTGCTCCCCCAGGGTTCGAAAATCGCGTCGCTCGCCGAGGGGGAGCTGTTCCCTCCCAAGGGATCGCCCAATAGCATCGGCCACCGCACAGGTCATCCCGAGACGAGCATCCTCTTCGACAACGCCCACTTCTTCCACGACCGCCAGGTCGAGGTAAGCTACGTCCCCAGGGACGCGAAGTGGGATGCCTACAGACCTTCGTTCGCGGGCGAACGGCTCGGGCGAACCATCGACAGGCTCAAGGCGAAGCAGCCCGTGACGATCGCCGTTAGCGGCGACAGCATCTCCGAGGGATACAACGCATCGGAGTTCACCAAGACACTCCCGTTCCTCCCCCCCTACCCCACGCTGGTCGCGGCCCAGCTCGAGGCGACCTACGGCGCCAAGGTCACGCTCCGCAATTTCGCCGTCGGCGGCTGGTCGTCGGGGCAAGGGCTCAACGACGTCGACAAGCTCCTGAAGTCGAACCCCGACCTGATCGTGATCGCCTACGGGATGAACGACGTCGGCGGGCGTAACCCCAAGGCGTTCCGGGCGAACATCGAAGCCATGCTCAAGCGCATCCATGCGACGAATGCGGAGACCGAAGTCATCCTGGTCGCCACCATGACCGGCAACCCCGACTGGATGGCGACCCCGCCGTCGATGTTCCCCGAGTACCGCGAAGCGCTGGCCTCGCTCGAAGCCCCGGGAGTCGTCCTCGTCGACCTCACTTCAATCTGGAGTCGATTGCTGGCTCGGAAGCATCACCTCGACCTCAACGGCAACGGGGTCAATCACCCCAACGACTATGGCCACCGCGTCTACGCCCAGGCGATCCTCGCCCTCCTGGTCGATCCCGCCCTCTTGGCCGGGAAGACATCGGGAAAACCTTGACGATGGCAGGCATGTCGGCGGCCCGGTCCATGTCCTGGTCGCCGACATCCGCCCCAGGAAACGACCGGGAGCAGGGCCATGAGCGAGCCAATCGATCCACGCGTCGGGATCGGGCATGTCCACCTCAAGGTGGCCGACCTGGACCGCGCCCTCGACTTCTACCGCGGTGTGCTCGGCTTCGGGCTGACCCAGCGGTACGGCAAGAGCGCCGCGTTCCTCTCCGCGGGCGGCTACCACCATCACATCGCCCTGAACACATGGGAGAGCCTCGGCGGCACGCCCCCGCCGCCGGGCACCACCGGCCTCTATCACCTGGCCATCGTCTATCCGACCCGCGTCGCGCTCGCCGATGCCCTGCGAAAGCTCATCGCGGCAGGAATCCCCCTGGAAGGCGCGAGCGACCATGGGGTCAGCGAGGCCCTCTATATCCGCGACCCCGACGGCAACGGCGTGGAACTCTACTGGGACCGCCCCCGCGAGGAATGGCCGCGCGACCATGACGGCGGCCTGGCCATGTTCTCCCGGCACCTGGACCTCGACAACCTCCTGTCCCAGGGCGCGGCCACCTCGCAGGCCCCCTGATCGGTCCGGTCCCCCGAGCGTGAGGGATCGGCCGTTAACGCAGACGTCACTGACGTGACACGGCTTCATGCGACGACGACGGGCGCCCCGGCAGGCGCGGGCCTGGTGCGCGGCCCGTTCAGCAACCGCCCCAGCCAGGTGTAGCGGACCATGGCCTGATAGGTCCACAACAGGAACGCGGTCACCGCCACGACGATGAGCACGAACTTCACCGGGGCCGGGATCGGCCAGTCTCGGACCACGTACTGGGCCCCGATGATCAGCGGCAGGTGGGCGAGATAGAGCCAGTATGCCGAGTCGGACAGATAACGCATCGTCGGGCTCTCGACCGAGCAGACCCGCCGGAACAATCCCATGAGTCCGAACGTCATGAGCCAGGGGAAGGCCGCCTGCAACAGAACCATCAGGACTCGTCGCTGCAGCGGCCCGAGTTCAGCGCCCGCGGGCCCGGCCCAGCCCGCCATGAGGGCCATCCCCAGCGGGAAGACGACGAGGAGCCCGATCGAGAGCGGCAGCCACCATCGCAGGCCGACGCGACCGGACCGGTCTTCGGCCCCGTAATAGAGGGCACCGAAGCCGAAGAAGATCGCGTAATAGGCCAGGACGTGCGGGATCGGCAGAAGGCCGATCGAGGTATCGGGCCCGAAGATCGGGGACGCGCCCCCGTCTCCCATGGACCAATGGGGAATCATCGTCAGTGGGACCAGCCAGAGGTAGCGGGCGGGCGAGAGGACCAGCCAGTCGGGCAGGTGGACCGAGGGCAGCCTCGCGCCGAGGGCGGAGAGGGCCGCATAGCCGACGACGAGCCACCAGAGAAACCAGAGGAACCAGAGGTGGTGGAAGATGGGGATCTGCATCAGCAGTTCCGCCACGCTCGTCGTGCGCCCCACCTTCGCGCCACGCTGGCGCAGGGACTCCGCGATCGTGGCCTTGTGCCGTCCCAACCCGTCTTCGTTCGCCTTGAGTTGGAGGAGCGACGCGTAGAACCGGGTGGTCTCCTCATCGAGGACCGCGAGATCGAGAGGCGTGTTACCGCGCTTATTCGTCGCGTTGACCTTCGCGCCGTTCCTGAGGAGCACATCGACGGTAAGCTCGTGACCCAGAAAGGCCGCCGCGTGCAGGGCCGTCCCGCCTTCACGGTCGGAGGCGTTCACATCGGCGCCCCGCTTGATGAGCAGTTCGATCGCCTCGGCCCGACCGGAGGCCCCCGCCCAGAGCAGCGGCGTCCCGCCCTGTTCGGGATCCGTCTCATCCACCGCCACACCGCTCGCCAGGTACCCCTCGATGGCGCCGAGGTCCCCTGCCTGGGCGGCCGTCCAGATGTTCGACGCCTTGGCGGCCGGCTTCAGGGCGGCCGGCTTGGGGGGGGCGGACGACATCGCGACGCCCGAGATCCAGATCGTGGCCGGGACGACGGTGGCCATCCCCAGCAACAACGGGAGGAACACCCTGTGGAACCGGTGCTTGACCAGCGCCCAACGGCCTCGGCGGTGGAGCAGCATGGCGCTGAAGAAACCGCACATGACGAAGAAGAGCGGCATCCGGAAGCCATGGATGGCCGAGAACACGATCCCGAAAGCAGGATCCTGCCGACGATCCGTGACGACCCAGAACGACGGGAAGAACGAGAGCGACCCGTGCAGGACGATCCCCAGCAGCATGGCGCCCGCCCGCAGGGCGTCCAGGTCGGATCGTCGGCCGAGGGAGGGGTTTTCGTGGCTCATGGAAGACGTTCGCCCAACCACGTCCGAAATTATGCCGAGACTTCCCGACGCGACCCAAGAACTTCAGAGTCCCGCCCGGCGGAATCCCCGGTGCCCTGAATTGCCCGGGAATCCATGCTCGACCGATCGGACCTCGCGATCACCGATCGACGTCAGAGGATCGCGTGGAGGACCGTGCCCCGGCTGATCGGGTGGGGGCGGCCGAGGGGATCTTGGTACTCGGTGTCGGGGCTGTAGCCGAGGCAGTGGAAGATGGTGGCCGCCAGATCTTCGGGCCGAACCAGCCCGTCGCGCGGGTCGCCGCCGATCTTGTCCGAAGCCCCGTACACCTGGCCTCCGCGCACCCCTCCGCCCGCGAGGCTCACCGAGAAGACGGTCCCCCAGTGGCCCCGGCCCCCCCTGGCATCGAGGTTCGGCGTCCGGCCGAACTCGGACATGCAGACGACCAGCGTCTCGTCCAGGAGGCCTCGCCGGTCGAGGTCTTCGAGCAGCGCCGAGTAGGCCTGATCGGTCGGCGGCATCAGCACCGTCTTGAGGCGGCCCGCCTCGTTCTCGTGGCTGTCCCAGCAGGGATTGGCCTGCGGCTCGTCGGCCGCCCGATACCAGTTGACCTGCGCCAGCCGGACCCCGGCCTCGACCAGGCGGCGGGCCAGCAACACCCCCTGGCCGAACGGGCTGGCCCCGTAACGGTCGCGGCTCTCTCTCGGCTCGTCATCGAGCTGGAATGCCCGTCGCGCCTGGGCCGACGAGAGGAGGTCGAGCGCCTGCCGGGTCAGCCCCTCCATCGACTTCGCCCCGAGGCCCTGGCTGAAGGCGTTGACCTCGTCGAGGAGACTTTTGCGCCGCCCCAGCCGGGCCGGGTCGAGGTCCGCGGGCAGGTTGATCTCCCGGATCTGGTAGCCCTCGGCGGTCGGCACGGCGTTCAACAACCAGGGGTCGCTCGACCGGCCCAGGAACCCCGCATCCTGGCCGGGCCAGATGCTGCCGTCGGTATTGAAGATCCGGTGCGGCAGCGTCACGGCGGAAGGCAAACCGCCCAGGGGCGGGGCGAGCCGGCCGACCAGCGCACCCAGCACCGGGGCATCGTTGGGCGCCCCCGGGTTGGCGTTCTCGAAATTCTTCGGGTTGTGGGGCTGCCCGGTCAGCATGTAATAGCCGCTGGACGAGTGGGCGTTGTCGCCCGTGGACATCGCCCGCAGGATGCAGAGCTTGTCGGCCACCGCGGCGGTCCGCGGCATCAGCTCCGAGAGGCTCAGGCCGGGAACCTTCGTGGCGATCGGCCGGAACTCGCCGCGAATCTGCTCGGGGGCGTCCGGCTTGGGGTCCCAGGTGGAGTGCTGCGGCACCCCGCCCATCAGGAACAGCGCGATGCACGACCTGGCCCGCCCGAACGTCGAGCCGGCCGACGCACGCCCCCCGGCGACCCCGGCGCGGGCCAGGTCCGCGATGTTCAGGCCCGAGCCCAGCAAGCCGAGCCCGCCTACGCGGAGGATCTCGCGGCGTGTCAAGCCGTCGCAAAGACGGGACGAAGGGCCGAGGAATCGAAGCATCCGAGCCGCTCCGCTCTCGAAATTCGTGCATAGGTTTGAGGTCTGGGATCCACGAACCCTAGCAAAAATTCCAACATTCATCAAGCAAGCGATAAACGCCGCCCCGACAGTGCCCGAAGAGGAGGAAAGCCCCTCTGAAAGTCGGCTTGCGCATGCGAAGAGGACCGGCACCGCGGCCCGCTCCTCGCGGCCGCCGCACCGGTCCTCAGTTCTTCTCGCGAAGTGACAGATCGTTATCGCTTCGGCAGCGGGTCGGGCTCGTCGTCCTGGTCGGGCTGGATGCTCGACAGCGGCTTGGGGTCCAGGCCCAGGTCGTTCCGGTCATTCCGGTCGGTCTCGGGCCGGTCGCGGCTGGCCTCGGGGCGGTCGAGCACCCCGGGCTTGTCGATCTCGGAGGCGAAGATCCCGCCTCGTTGGTCTTTCCAGCGATGGAAGTTGTCGATCCCCTGCACGAGCTGGATGCAGAAATCGGCCGACTGGCTCCCCTCGTCGAACGCGACGCCCCCCTTGCTGGTGCACTTGTTGTTCTTGAACCAGCGCATCCAGCGATCGTCGCCCGGCGCCGGGGGGTTCTGTTCGAAGAACGGGGCCATCTCCGACTTGATCGGATACTGGGCCGTCGAGTGGCAGCTCATGCAAGAACTGCGGGGATTGTCCACCGGACCGTTCAGGCGGCCGTTCCACCCCAGGTGGGTCGCGGGCAATTCGTCCCGGTCCTCGTTGATGATCGATTCCCGGATCTCCGCGACCGTCAAGGTCCGCTCGGGGCAGCGGATGTGATACTTGTCGGTCCTGACTCCCTCGTCGTTGCCCCACTGCACTCCCACGGGCACGAGGTTGTCCCAGCGGTCGGCCCGCTTCAGCGTCCCGTTGTACTGGAACGTGCCGAACAGCCAGCCCGTCGGCGTCCGGTCGTCCCGCACCATGACGTCCATCTGGATCAGGGCGAGCGGCCGCACCGAGCGATTGTCCGACGCGAAGTTGTCGCAGATATAGCCCTGCCAGAGGATCGGATCCACCAGGCTGGGCACCTGCTCGGTCGGCACGTCCACGTACAGCAGCTTGCAAATCACCGAGCCGTGGCCGAACTCCGCCCCGCCCTGCAAGTCGGGGGCCTCGTGGTTCTTCCAGACCTGGCCGATCGTGTATCCCGCGATCTCGTTGTAATACGCCACGGCATAGGTCTGCCCGCCGGAGTACGTCTGTCCCGGGGCGAGCTGGTACTTCTTGACCTCCGCCTCCTTCGTCATCCCTCGGATTCCCTCGCGCCCGGTGGGGCCGAAGTGCTGCCAGGGCATGTGATACCAGCGGCGGACCTTGTTCTCCTCGACCCGCCAGTCGGCCTCGACATTCCCTTCATAGCAATATCGCCTGAGGGCCAGCATATACGGCTTCCAGCCCGCCCGCAGCGACCCTTCCACCCAGTCGCTCCGCGTCTCCGCCCCGAAAAACTCGGGGACCGCGGATTTGTCCGGCGCAACCGACGGATAGTCCTGGCTGAGCTTGAAGCTCCGGCCGGAATACCCCTGGGGCAAGAACCCGAAATCCGGGAACCGTCCCCTCCCCCCTTCCGTCCCCGCGGCCGGGACGGGAGCAGCCCCTTGGGCCACGCCGGCGACGAACACGGCCGCAACGCAGCAGGCCACGCCGGCAACCACCGATCGGCGGAGCATCATCAGAACCCTCAAAGTCAACCGCGCGGGCCCCGCCCGTTCCCCATCATCGGGGAAGTCCATGCACGTCTGGGCCGAGACAAGCGTAGGTCAACTTTTTTGGTGGGACGTCCTCCGCGACAAAGAGCCGGATCCGACCCCTCACGAGGGACGCCGAGCGTCTCTCGGACGCCGCCACCGACAGTACCCGCGGCTCAATGACCCGCCGGATCGCCGCCGATCGCCACGGTCTTCACGGTTTCGGCCCCGTCTCGCAGCATCGGACGAGCCAGGGGGAGCCCGACCTCGACTCGGCCCAGGCATCGGTTGAAGGTGAGCAGCGTCGCGACAAAGAGCAGTACGGCAGCGACCGCATAGACCTGCGTCCAGTAGATCGCCCACTCGATGTGATTTCGATCGGGGTTATTGGCGCACATGTCGGCCGCCAGCTGGCCCGGGAAGAAGAAGGGGCTGGCCATCATCCACCCCTCTCCGTCGGGGCTCCTCATGGAGACCGCCCCGATGAAAAACCAGCCGACCGCAAGGAGGACATAGATCGAAACCGTCAGCGCGATCGCCCGACCGAGCCTGGAGCACCAGGTCGCCATCGCGAGCCCCAGACCGGTGACCGCCGCACCGCAGACGAGAACGAAGAGGAACGTCAGCAGGGCGGAACGAACGTAAGCCCGCTTCAAGGGATCGCTGCAAAGGATGACAAGGACGGGCAGGACCGCCAACCAGGGGACCAGGCGGAACGTCCCCAGCCATTTGCCCATGACAATCTGGCGCGTGGAGAGCGTCGTCGTCATCAGCACGTCGAGGCTTCCCCGAGCCCGCTCCTCGGCCAGCGACGTCGCCGCCGTCACGCTCAGCAGGAGCATCCCGATCGAGACCTGGAGGCCGTTGACCCAGGCCATGCTGAACGAAGACCTCGGCATCATGATCGCGGCGAGGCTCGCGACGACCGCACTCGCCATGAAGCACGCACCCACGACGCGTGCCATCCCCGAGGGGCGAGCCCGGTGCCACTCGCGCCAGAGCACCGGGTTGAAGTCGAGCGAGGGGCCGGGCAGAAGCCGCGACGGGTCGAGTCGGGCGGCGAACCTCTCAAGCCGGCCTCGAACGCTCAGCTTCCTGGCGACGTTCACCCGGGTGCAAACCGCCCGGAGCCTGAACACCGCGACGGCGACGAGCACACACGCGACACCGGTGGTGGCGGCCAGGAAGAGGCCGTACTCGCCCAACGAAACGGTGCCGGGAGACCAGTAAGGCGCGAAGGCCAGGTAATAGGGATCGACCAGCCTGGGGGGAACGGCCAAGGACAATCCGAACGCCGAGTTCAACAACCCGAGGAACGGCCGGCCGGCTAGCCAGATCCCCCAGACGGCATAGGTGCCGAGCAATGCCTCGTGCGTCTTCCTCGCCCAGAGCGAGAGGAGGAACGCGAGCGAGCACCCCAGCACCGCCAGACCGACCGTCACGAGCGACGCCCCGACGAGCGCCTCGGGGTCGACCCCGCCCATCAGGGTCAGGATCGCCATCAGCGGCAACGCGCAGCCCACCAGCCCGACCACCGGCACCAGCCGGGCGGCGAGCTTGCCGAGGACGATCTCGGAGTCGGACAGGTCGGTGAGGAGCACGTGAGTCAACATGCCCGACGAACGATCGTGGCAGACCGCGCCTGCCGTGGCGGCCGGGGCCGCCAGCAGCACCAGGGTCAGCTGGGTCCCGATCATCGCGATGTAGAAATTCTCGCCGAGCTTCGCCAGGTCGCGCAGCGTCGCCCCGCTTCTTGGCCCTACATATTGAGAGTTGGCCACCAGGAGCGCCGCCAGCAGCGTCCCCGCGAACAACACCCGCAGCGCATACCATTGCCACCGCCGCGAGCACGCCGTCCACTCGAACGCGAAGACGGGGCCGAGACCGAGCCGAAGCCCGCGCCGATGATTCACCACGGGTCGAGCCCCTCGGGTCGCGCATCGCTCGAATCGAGCGAGGTGTCCATCGTAATGAACCCCGACGCGACCGTCGTGGGGGTCGCCGTCGGGGCGACGACCGAGAGGGCAAGAACGGTGTGCTCGACCTTCCAAGGATGCCGGATCACAAACTCGAACATCCCGAAGGCAAGCGTTTATTGCGGACGCTCCCAGGTATGCCCCTTCTGCTTGCGGAACCCGGTCAGCTCGATCGTCCCATCCGATCCGATCTCCAGGAGCGAGTAACCGCTGTTCTCGGCGCCCGAGCCTTCCACCATCGCGACCAGCGTGCAGTAGTGGATCCCGCCGATCTCCTTGAGGTCGTTCTGATGGCTGTGCCCCTGGAACACGGCCAGGACCCGCCCCGACGCTTCGAGGACCTTCCGCACCTCGCCGTTATTCTTCACGCCGTGAGCATTGCTGACATCCAGACGTTGGTGCGCGAACACGACGACCGGCTTGTCATTCGCCTTGAGATCCCCTTCCAGCCATTCGAGTTCGGCGGCGGGAATGTTGGCGTCGTCCCACTTCGAGTTCTTCCGGCCATACGGCTTGCCATCGCCGCGGAAGCAGGCATCCAGCACGACGAAATGGATTCCGCCCCGGTCGAACGACTCGTACGACGTCGCCTGCCCGACGTCGCCCAGGAACTCCTCTTTCCTCAGCGTCTCCACGCAGTGATTGCCCAGGACGTAGTGCCGATCCTTGCAGATCGCCGAGAATTTCCCTTCGATCGTCCTGAGATAGCCCAACTCCACATCCACCGAGTCGGCCGCATCAATCAGGTCCCCGAGTTCCACCAGGAACGCCGGCTTGTCTTGCTCGAACTGCCGGGCCGCCTCGTCGAGCTTCGCCAGCGTCTCCCGGTAGTGCCGCGTGCCGGCCGGCGCCTTGTCGGCGTAATGCAGGTCGGTGATAAGCCCCACACGCACGCGCGGAGCGCCCTCGTCGGCGATCAGCTTCGCCGACCCCAGAGAGGCCGCCGCCAGCACCAGAGTCCCGTTCTTGAGGAAGGCCCGTCGTCCAAGACGAATGTGGTCCGCGTCAATCGTCACTTCGAGCCCCCGTTTCCCATGCGTCGATCTCGAAGACCGCCCCTCGCGTCCGAGACCGCCGGCCTTCCCGACAAAAGGGAGAGTATCCCCCCTTTCCCCGCCGCGGTGAAGCCACCGGCAGCGGCACATCGACCTCGGACCGTGAAGACTCGGAGTAGGCCTTCCGGAAGCATGGGGCCGCACGATGCCTCAAGCCTTGGCGGCGGTACGCCCGAGCCAGTCGTTGTAACGGGTGGCGCCGAGGCGGGCGCCGGGGCCGGGGCCGGGGGTCAGGCTCCGGTCGTCCACCTCGGTGCCGAAGTATCCGGCCTTGGGATCGGTGATGACGGTTCGCGGGTCATGGTTCGCGATCAAATAGCGGCGGACGAGTTCGTCGAGGGCGATGGCCTCGGGGCCGGCGATCTCGATCGTGCCATTCAAGGGCTCCGCGACGGCGACCTCGGCGAGGATCGCGGCGACGTCATCGGAAACGATCGGCTGCAACAGGGCCGGCGAGAGGCGGACGGTCGTCCCTTCGGTGGCCGATTGGGCGATGCCGCCGACGAACTCGAAGAACTGCGTCGACCGCACGATCGTGTAGGGGATCTTCGCGCCCTGGATCAGCGTTTCCTGGGCCATCTTCGCCCGGAAATACCCGCTCGCCAGCAGCCGTTCGGTGCCGACGACCGACAGGGCGACATGGTGGGAAACCCCGGCAATCGCCTCGGCGGCGAGGATATTCCGGCCCGTCGTCTCAAAGAAGTCCATGACGGCCTTGTCCTCGAACGAAGGCGAGTTCGCCACATCGACGACCACGCTGGCCCCCGCCAGAGCCTCGGCAAGGCCCTCGCCCGTGAGCGTATTCACGCCCGACGAGGGCGACGCCGACACGACCTCGTGGCCAGCCGCCCGCAAGTTGCTCACGAGCTTCGTACCAATAAGCCCGCTGCCGCCAATCACCACAATCTTCATGGCAAGTCTCCCGAATTGTCGCCCGCACATCGCGGCGGAAGGACCAGAGCCGCCACTCGACGAGTGCGACCCGGTCCAATCCCACCGATGCCCCCGACTGACCACAAGGACGAAACCGGCCCCGATTGTGTGACAACTCCGCAGCAACCCCGCGAGAAGCTCGACTCGACGTCGTGCTCCTCGCGCCCCAGCAAGACGACCTCGCTTCAATCAAGTCGAATGTCCCCTTCCCATAAGGTGGGCAGGTCATGGGGTGATGATCAAGCGGCAGATCAACCTCGAGGTCTTACACCGTGGGCACCGTCCCTCCGTCGATGACGTACTCGGCCCCCGTGATGGAGGCCGCTCGTGGCGAGGCGAGGAACGCGATGAGGTCCGCCACCTCTTCGGGACGGGCCGGCCGGCCGATAGGGATGCCCCCGAGCGAGGCCATCAGAGCCTGGCGGGCCTCCTCGATCCCTGAACCCATCGTCTTCGACAACTCCCGGAGAAGTCCCGTGGAGGCCTCGGTCTCGACCCACCCGGGCGAGACCTGGACCACGCGGACGCCCTTCGGGCTCACTTCTTTCGAGAGCCCCTTGCTGTAGTTCGACAACGCGGCCTTCGCCGCGGCGTAGGCCATCGTGGCCTCGGGCAGGGGCAAAACTCGCTGAATCGAGCTGACGTGGATGATGACGCCCGCCCCCCGCTCGAGCATCGACGGCAGCAGGGCCCGATCCAATCGGACCGCCGGGAACAGGTTCAGGTCGAGTGCCCGCCGCCATGCGCCGTCGTCGAGCGCCGCGAACCCTCCCGCGCGGGCCGATGACCCGCCGACGACGTGGACCACGACATCGACCCCGCCAAGTCGCCCCAGGACCGCGTCAGCCACGGTCGTACAGCCCTCGGCAGTCGCCACGTCCGCAGTGACGAAAAACTCGTCGTCCGGGATGTCCGCGGGCCGCGTGCGAGCGGTGGTGAGCACCGTCGCACCGGCCTCCCGCATTCGCCGGACGACCGCCTCGCCGATGCCCTTACTGCCGCCCGTGACGAGGGCTCGTGTGCCCTTGAACCCCAGATAATTGCTCATCGTCGCCTCGGCTTGAGCGATTCAGCAGCCGTCGGTCAACACAAACCGAGAGGGCCAATCGCTTGAGCCGAACTTTATGGCTATACTGACAACCATGGCAAGAACAGACAAAAAAGTGGGGTACTCACCCACAGGTAAGTTAGACGACGTCACCCCCGCGATGGCCGCCAGCGGCGTCGCGGATGCGTTTCGCATCCTGGAGGGGCGATGGAAGATGGCCATCATCTTCCAGCTTTTCGGCAGCGGGGTCCTGCGATTCTCGGAGCTGGAGAAGGCCCTGCCCGCCGTCTCGCAGAAGATGCTGATCCAGCAGCTCCGCGAGCTCGAGCGAGACGGCGTGGTCAAGCGGACCGTCTATCCCCAGGTCCCCCCGAAGGTTGAATACGAGTTGACCGAGTGGGGCAAGGCGATGTGCCCGGCACTCGACGCCCTCCTGGAGTGGGCCGCATTGCGCCCACGTTAAGGCGGGGAACTGGTCGTCCACCTAACGGGTCATGGCCCGACGGTGGGGCTGACGTAGGAGCCGGACCCCGAGGCCTGCGACACCAAGGCCTAAAAGAACAACTGACGCCGGCTCCGGGACCGCGACTGCGAACGGGGTGATCGTCAGGCCCGCCAGGCCTTCGGTCGATAGGCCGGTCGGCCCGACCGCGGTCAATCCACCCGTTGTCCGATCAACCGTGTAGAGGGAATTCGGGTCGGATGAGCCGAAATTGCCTTCGACGAGGTAGAGATTGCCGGAGAGGCCGTCGTACGAGAGACCCCCGACCACTCCGAGTTGACGATCGAGCGTCAGCGCAGAGAGGATTGCACCGGTCGATTTGTCCAGCGTCAGGAGCCTTGAGTCTCCATCCGTGCTGATGCGAGTCTCCAGGACGAGCAGATTACCCGACGCGTCGAATGTCAGGCCGGACATATCGTCAACCCCCCCCGGGACCACACCGATCACCGTGGCCTGCCCCGTGTCGGCATCCAATCGCAGCAGGCTCTGCGTACCCCCGCTCCCGAGGTTAAAGAGCCCGAACAGTTCTTGGGTGCTCGGGTCGAAGCCGAGGTCGCCCTCGCGGATGTCCAGGCCCACCGCACCGATGACAGTCGCGGCCCCGGTGAGCGGGTCGATGCGCATGAGCGTTGATGGGATGTTGTCGCCGAATGTCGTCATCGTAAACAGGGCGCCATCCGCACGCAGGGCGACCCCGACAACCGACTGAAGCCCCGTGTTCCGGAGATTTGTGGCAGCACCGGTCGCCAGGTCGATGTCGTAGAGGCTGCCGTAAAAGGAAATCCCGATCGCCTCGGACCGGGCCGAGGACGCTGTCGCGATCATCGCGAGACAAAGGAGACCGGTGGAATAGATCCTCGTTCGCATCGTCGGAGATTCTCGATAGAAAGGTGATGACGAGAAGAGCCGATCATGATGCCATGGGTGATGCGTTGAATCCAGAAGAATCTTAACGTCGTGAATCGATCCCCTTTTCCCTTTCCTTCGAAAGCTGCTCCGGGCGAGAACCGCGGGGCGGGCCGCGTGCGAGATCATGGGAACCGGCAACGACTTAGCTCGCCATGGGGTCACCCTTGCGCAGAGGTCAGGACCGCGGTAAACTCTCCGGGCCTCTTTGGGGTCGCCCGAACCGTCCGGAGAACCGTCCATGCCCGACAATGCCGCCATCGTCCGCCGGTTCATCGAGGAGGTCATCAATCAGGGGGACGTGGACGGGGCCGATCGGTTCGCCTGGGAGGACGTGGTCGAACTTGTTCCGTTCCCGGGCCAGGGACCTGGCCTAACCGGCCTTCAGGACGTCCTGCGTGGCATGCGTGCCGCGTTCCCCGACATGCACTGGACCATCGAGGAGCAACTCACCGAAGGCGACCGCGTGCTCACTCGGTTCGCGTGGACCGGGACCCACAACGGGCCATTCCTCGGCATCCCGGCCACCGGCCGCGGTGTGTCCGTATGGGGAATGGTCATCGACCGGCTTATCGAAGGGCGGATCAAGGACACCCGAATCCTTATGGACACCTTGGGCCTGATGATGCAGCTGGGGGCGACGACGAGCTGATCGGGTCCGCGTGACTCGACCTCCCGCTGCCCGATCTTCGAGAGATTGGCCAGGTTAACCCTCTCCGGCACATCGGGCCGATCCCAGCCGAGCGTGGCGACTTCGGGGGGGTCGATTCGATGTCCCCTTTTCCCCTCTCGCCCCGCCGCCGGCACTTTCGTCGCCGGGAAGACTCATTTCGCCCCGACACGATTGCATGATCGCACGATATACCTGATGATCTCGCCTCGACGCTCTGAAGTTCGCCCCCCATCGAGTTGAATCATGTCCAAACCGTCCACAAAGACGATTTCAAGACGCATCGTTCTGGGAATCTCGGCATACCTGATTCTGACCGTTTCCGGCGAATGCATGGCCCAGCAGCGGCACGCCCCGGCCGGCGGTATCACCGTCAACGGCAAGTTCTACGCCGGTGGCCAGTTCCTGCCGAACTCCGCCGGATATGACGGCAGTTACGGGGGCGGAGTCGGCATGGGCTTCGGCGGCGGGCTTGCCGAGGCTATCAACGCCCAGCCCTACCGGGCGACTGGCCACGACGCGACAGGATACATTCCGCCGTCACCCCGGATAGGTGGAAGGTCGAAGAAGAAGCGGGCGAGAACGACATCCAAGCCTACCTCGGCGTCAGTCGCCGTCGCGGACAGTCAAAACTCGACCGGCAAGGGCGGATCGCAAGCCCCTGGCTCGGTGACGAAGGCGAATTCAGACCTCGCGATCGCAAAGTCCCTGATACGCCAGGGCAAGCGGGAAGCTGCCGTCGATTGGCTTCTGGCAGTCCGGAAGATGGAGGCAGACATCACGACCGTCAATGAGGCGACGAATTTGCTCGTGGGCTTGGGGCGCAAGCTCAACCGGAGCGACCTGATCGAACTCGCCCAGGAAGACGAGCCTGCTCCCGACGAAGCCGCCTTGTTGCTCTTGAAGGCCGGCCATCTGGAGTCGATGGGGAAGCCCTCCGAAGCCTTGAAAGCCTACCGCTTGCTGATCCAAAATTACCCGGACAGCCCCCAGGCCAAGGCCGCGAAGCAGAGAATTGCCGTCATCGAGATGTCCACCGCAACCTCACCCAAAACGCCAAGTCCTCGTTGAAAGGGAAAAAGGGGACGTTCTACTTTTCCAAGCCCCGCCCCAGGAAGGCGGGCCCACTTCAATAAAGTAGAATGTCCCCTTTTCCCTCGATGACATTGTCCGCCGTCCCGATTCCAACTCGACCGGCCAACCCGAGGTCATCCATGCGACGACGAGTGAACGGATTCACGTTGATCGAGGCGATGGTCGCGGCCCTCATCATCGGTGTATTGATCGCGATCCTGCTGCCCGCGGTCCAGGCGGCACGCGAGGCGGCTAGGCGGGCCAGCTGTATGCAGAATCTCCGTCAGTTGGGCATCGCCCTGTCGTCATACGAAACCGCGCTGAGCTCGATGCCGTTCGCGGGCAATATCAACGGTTTCTCGGCCCACTCAATGATGCTCCCGTTCTGCGAGCAGACGGCCTTGTACCACTCGATCAATTTCAACGTGAACCCCTATTCGTCGCAGAACAGGACCGTCGGATCCACGTCGCTCTCCATCTTCGCCTGCCCTTCGGACTCCGCCGCTCGTGGCCCGGGCGGACCCGCCAGCTATCCCGTGTGCATCGGCTTCGGTGCCCAGAGGAATTCGGTGCCCGAGGCCTCGAGCAACGGCATCTTCGTGAACGGCTTCGAACAGCCCATCCGGATCGCCGGCATCGCGGATGGCATGTCCAATACCGTGGCGATGTCCGAATGGCTGGTCAGCCCGCCCCCGACCGCGCCCGATCCTGAGCCCAAGCGGCAGGTCTACATCACGCCGATGATCCGAGGGCCCGAGAAGTTTGACGCATTCATCGCCGCCTGCCTCGGCAGCACGGCGCTCGCGGAGCGCGAGGCCAAGGGCCTCAAATGGCTCGAAGGGCAGTTGAGCATGACAGTCTACAACCACAACATCACGCCGAATGGGAAGACGTGCTCCAACGACGGGTATGCCCAGGAGGGTGCCTACACCGCCGGTAGCCTCCACGGGACCTCGTCGAACTGCCTGTTCGCGGACGGTCACGTCGTGTCGGCAAGAGAAACGATCTCGATCGAGGTGTGGAGGGCCCTCTCGACGAGGAGCGGTGGTGAGATCGTGTCCGCCGGATCCTACTAACTAGAAGGGCCCAGGCCTCGGGCTTCGGCTGGCTAGAGGGGGGGAATCCAGTGTTTAGGTGACCTGCCCTCGCCCGTCAATCCTCATCGACCTCATCCTCCGACGCAGGCGCGACGTCGATTTCCAGGTTCATCCGCCAGCCGATCTCCTTGAGGCCGTCGGTCCAGGCTTCGTCGACATCGGGGGGGACGAGGACGAGGGCTCTCATGGAGAAGAGGGGGACTCCGCTGGTGGGGGCGGGGGCGGACTCGGAGTCCATTTCCTCGATGCTGATTCCGTGGGCGGCCAGGTGGCGGGAGACTTCGTGGATGATGCCCTCGTTGTCGGCCCCGTCGACTTCGATCCGGTAGGGGTTCCAGCCTTCGTGCGCGGAGTCGGCGGGCATGGCGGCGGGGGCGACGGAGAGCTTGTAGCCCTGGGCCTTCAGGCCGTCGAAATCGGCCTCGGTCACGTCGCCCTTGCCCGCGGGGGTCGCGACGAGCATCAGGACGGCGAACTCGCCGCCGAGACGCGCCATGCGGCTGGCCTCCACGTTGCCGCCCTTCTCGAGCACCAGGCGGGTCACTTCCTCGACGATCCCGATCCGGTCGGGCCCGGCCAGGGTCAGCACGAAATTGCGGGGCATGGAACACTCCAAAGCGGTCGGATCGCTTTCAGGGCGGGCGGAGACCACCGCGCGTCGCGGACGACTGCGAGCCTATCCACGCCCAAGGGAGGTCGCAAGGCTCGAATGGACGGAACGGATGAGGGCCATTGAGGATTGGGCGGGGTCAGCCGGAGTTGATGATTGGGCGGGGCTCGACGGGACATGCCTTTTCGGCCGCGTGCCCCGTCGCTCCCCGCGGCTAAGGTCTGGACTGCCCTGGACACGGAGGGTGCCGGGCGCGATTTCGGCCCGTTCAGGCCCGGACGCGGGCGGGATTTTGCCGGGCCGAGATGGGGGTCCGGAATTCTTTTCCGAATTTGTCGATTTTCTTGGGGCATTATCTCCCGCTTAGGGGATATTCTTGAGGAGAGGCCCCAAGGACTGGCGCGAAGTCGCGCGGTCCGGGCCCTTCGCCGATGTCGGCGAGGCTTGCACACCTCCTGAATCCGCACCCCAAGGAAGCGACGCAGCACCATGGGAAACTCCGAGAGCAGCCAGCGCCGGATCGACGCCAATCGCCGCAACGCGCAGAAGAGCACCGGGCCCAGGACCGAGGAGGGCAAGGCGCGGTCTCGGCGCAATAGCCTGATCCACGGGCTGGCCGGCGCCGGGGTGGTGGTCCCCGAGGACGAGGCGCAGGCCGCCCGCGAGCGGGGCGAGCAGTTGGTCTCGTCGCTGCGGCCGATGAACGCGTTCGAGCTGGGGCTGGTCGAGACGATTGCGATCGAGAGCGTGCGGATCGACCGCTGCCGGATCGAGGAGCGGCTGGTGCGGGATGTCCGGGCTCGGCGGGCCGGGGCGTGCTGGCTCGACGAGCGGAAGGCCGAGGCGGCGAAGCTGGGGAAGACTCTGGCGGGGTGCCCTGATGAGGTGGCGCCCAAGCTGTCGACGAGTTCGGCCGGGTGCGACTGGATGCTGGTCCGCTGGCAGGCGCTGGGCAAGGTGCTGGAAAAAACGGGGGATTGGAGCGAACCGCAGCGGTCGCTGGCGATGGACCTGATGGGGGTTTCCGCCGAGGTCCGCGAGATGGACAACCCGCTCGATCCATCCGACGGCGATGCCCTGATGTCCCACTTGCGGGAGCTGGTCGAATCGGAGATTGACGGGCTGCTGATGCGCCGTGAAGAGGCGCTCGACGCGATTGATGATGACCTGCGCGAGGCGACGTCGATGGGCCTGATCGCCGTCGATGACCCGACGCTGGTCCTGCTTCGTCGGTACGAGACGGCCAGCTTCCGCCGACAGCGGTGGGCGCTGGACATGCTGCACAAGGGGCGCCAGAAGCCGGCCCCGATCCCGGTGATGACGCACGATTATGTTGAGCGTCCCCGGCAGGTCTCCTCCGTCTGGTGCGCGCCCGACCCGGTCCCGCACCCGGAATCTCCCGCCCCCAACCCCGATCCCGGCGCCCCCACGCCCGATTCCGATCGGACGCATGATCGGGGCGACCACGCATCAAGCAACGGCCATTCCCTGCCCGCCGGGGCTGTTCCTCGCTCCGAACGAAGCCACGACGCTTTGCGGATGCAACGCGCCGAACGAAGCCAACGCGGGGGGTCGGGCCAACTCGCCGGGCGGACCCATCTCGCGGGCCGATTGCTCTTGCTGGCCCGCTCGCTTGCCGGGCCGGGTGCGGTCGCGCGGACCTTGATGCGGGCGGTCAGGCCCCGCCGGCGGCTGGCCCGGCCTTCGGCGGTGGTGACCCGGACGGTTCGCCCGGAATTGCTCCGCATTGTCGCCCTGCCGGCTGCCTGAAGTCGGGCCGGTATCCTGGAAATGTGCCGATCTTTAACAATCCGGTTGGATCGAGGGGTTTCCACGCACTGGCCGCGCGGTTCCCGCCTGAACGTCGCGTCCCCAACGGTCTGCCGGGAAAACGGAGACAGGCACCTGCGCTTCGCTGCGGAGCCAGTCCCTGTTTTCCCTCGTCGCGCGGTCGGGCGATGCGGCGGGCTTGCGCGTGGAGTGTGTCCGGGGATCGGGGGTCGATTGACTCATGCCCATGCTTTGCAAGAACATGGCACCGGGAGACGAGCTACAGGACCTTGCCCAGGAGGATGAGGACGACCCAGGCGGCGGGCCAGGTGAGGATCAGCCAGACGGCGGTCTTGTGGGTCCAGTTGTATTCCGGGGGCTGCTCCTTGCGGGAGAGCCAGCCGAGGGCGATCGAGGCGAGGATGGGGAAGACGCCGAGGAAGGCGACGTCGGAGACGCGGGTGGTACGGAGACGCGCGGGGACGACCAGGATGGTCAGGCAGATCCAGTAGACGCCGACCAGGATCCAGGCGTTCTCGGCCCAGGTGGCCCTGGGACGCTCGGAGTCGGGGGTCTCGTCGTCGTCGATGTCGTCGGGGGGCTTGCGGCGGTTGGCCGCCATGACGATGGGCCCGCTCATGGCCAGGCCGAGCCAGAGGTATTCCAGGCCGATGGCCGCGGCGACGGGAAACGGGGTCGTGGGGGCCTCGGGCCAGAACGCGCGGACGAGGAGCGAGGCCAGGCCGTAGCCCACGACCAGGGCCGCCGTGTCGAGCAGCCGGAAGCGGCGAGGCGGGGCGGGTTCGGTCATGCTCGGGCCTCCGGTGTCTTGGCGCACGCTCAGCCGCTGAGGACGGCCAGGCACGAGGCGCACTGGAACGGCCAGGCGACCGCGAGGAACAGGCCGAGGCGATTCGTCCAGGGGGGGCCGGCCGTCAGCGAGGCCCGCTCGGGGCTGACGTTGGACCAGTTCAACACGACCGCGGCCAGGGCGACCACACACGCCAGGCCCAGGGACCAGGAAAGACCGATCGCGGCGAGGCTGACATCGGAATGCGCGTGACCCGCGAAGGGGGCGAAGATGACCCAGGGAGCACCGAGCATGCCCCAGAGCAAATCGCCAAGCTTGGGATATCCAGAAACCCGGCGGACCCGGCGCCTGATCCAGAGTAGGAACGGGCCCGAGGCGGTGACCGAGATCAGGACGAAGACGGGGCCGAGGATGAGCCAGGTGACGCCGAGGATTCCGCCATCCAACTGCGGCCGGAGGTGGGCCGAAGCGACGGCCGCCCCGACGACGAACGCCGCCAGGTCGGGCATGGTCAGGTCATTGCCGGGGATGACGGCCGGTGCCGGTTCCGGGGTCTCGGCGGGGGAGAGTGCCCCACGCGCGGCGAGCCCGTCCATCAGGGCGCGGCGGTCGTCCGGGGAAAGGGAACCCAACAGGGCAATCCGATCGCCCTCATTCATGGATGTCAGCAAATCCAGACGCCCCGGGGTGGGGAGCCCCTTGAAAATGTCGGTGGCCTCGAAAATCGCGGAGGAGCCCTCAAAGCTTGCTCCTGATGCCGGATCGGTCGGTTGCTCTGGGACCATATCATCAATCACGCTGTTGCCCTCGGATGGATTCCTTTATAATAAACCTTGTGTCGTGCGCCGATCGTCGTGAGACGAAGCGGGGCCCGGCCGCCCTGGGTGAAATTGACCCAGGTCGGGCCGGGGACGGGGCCAGGCGGCCGCTCTCGTTGCGGCCGTTCCGGGATAGGACGGGGCCCTACGTCGACCGTTCCAGTGGATTGGCGTCGCCGGACCCTGCGGGGTCGGGATACGACGCCCGGAGTTCGTTCCTCATGGCATTGCCCAAAGTGGTGATCGTCGGCCGCCCCAACGTGGGCAAATCGTCCCTCATGAACTGGCTCGCGGGCCGCCGGATCGCGATCGTCGACGACGTCGCGGGCGTGACCCGAGACCGGGTCGGGACCCTGGCCCAGGTCGGCGAGGACGCCAACGCCCGGTTCTTCGAGCTGATCGACACCGGCGGGATCGGCATGGTCGACCGCGACGACCTGAGCGCGCACGTCGACAGCCAGATCGAGACGGCCCTGAACGAGGCCGACCTGATCCTCTTCGTCGTCGACGTCCGCGACGGCCGGATGCCGCTCGACGAGGAGGTGGCCGAGCGCCTGCGGCCCCTGAGCACGCCGGTCATCCTGGTGATTAACAAGGCCGATACCGAGGAGTTCGACAGCCGAGGCGGCGACTTCTACAAGCTCGGCCGCGGCAAGCCGGTGTACATCTCCGTGGAGCAGAGGCGCAACAAGCGGCTGCTGGAGAAGATGATCGCCGAGCGGTTGCCGACCGGCGACGACTTCCGGCCGCGCGAGTCGGTGATGAAGATCGCGGCTGTCGGCCGGCCCAACACGGGCAAGTCGACCTTCATCAACACCCTGGCCCACGCCGAGCGGATGATCGTCTCGGAGGTCGCCGGCACCACCCGCGACTCCGTCGACGTCCGGTTCGAGTTGGACGGCCTGCCGTTCACCGCGATCGACACGGCGGGCATCCGCCGCAAGGCGAAGATCCGCGACGACCTGGACTTCTACAGCGTGCACCGGGCCGAGCGTTCGATCCGCCGCGCCGACGTGGTCCTGCTGTTCCTGGACCCGACGCAGGGGATCTCGCGGCTGGACAAGCAGCTTGCCGACTACATCGCCAAGCAGTTCAAGCCGTGCATCTTCGTGTTCAACAAGTGGGACCTGGTGATGTCCGACCCTGCCGGCCGGATCGAGAACGCCACCGGCCGCGCGGCGGGGGCCGTGCAGGCCTCGTTCCGCAACATGACGTACATGCCCATGGCGTTCATCACCGCCAAGACGGGCAAGAACGTGAAAGCGCTCTTGAACCTTGCTCAGTCGATGTTCAAGCAGGCCAACGGCCGGGTGGGCACCGGCATGCTCAACCGGATCGTCCGCGAGGCCCTGGAGGCGCACCCGCCGACCGGCAAGGACAGCAAGTTCCCCAGGGTCTACTACGCCACCCAGGTCGGCTCGGCCCCGCCGACGATCGTCCTGTTCGTCAACCGGCCGTCCCTGTTCGAGCCGACCTACCAGCGCTACCTGCTCAACGCCTTCCGCGAGCGGCTGCCGTTCCAGGACATCCCGATCAAGCTCTACCTCAGGGCGAGGTCGCAGACCGAGGTCGGCGACAGCGGCCGCCGCGAGACTGCCGTCTCCGACCCCAGGGTCGACTACGGCAGCCGCATGGGCCGCGACGACATCGACAGCTTCGATGACGACTTCGACGACGAGGGGGCCGACATGGGCATGCTCAACCACGAGATCAACGAGCTGCTCGCCGAGACCGAGGACTGACCTACTTCCCGGCCGGAGCGGGCTCCGGGGCCGTCTCGCGCAGGGCATAGAACCCATAAGCTTTGCCCAGCATGACGACGGTCCCGGCCAGGGCATTCTTCCCCTCGGTGAAGAGCCTGCCCTCGAAATCCTGCTCGGCCCGGGGGTACTTGACGCGGAAGCTGACCTTCTGGGGCGACTCCCGCGAGACCTCCCCCTCGACCGGGTAGACCGTCCCGTTCAGGTCCGAGGCGAACCGGCCAGAGACCTCGCCCTCGGGCCCGACCTTCAGCTCCAGCGAGCCGGTCCACTGGCCGTCGGCATTCAGGCGGTAAACCCCGCCGAAGTCGCCCGGGATCACCGCCCGGCCCGCCGAGGGCTTGCCCGGCTCGGGCGCGGCGGGCAGCGGGTTGGACTCGGGGATGAACAGTTGTGCGTCCCCGAGGGCGATCAGCCGCGGGCCTCCCTCGCCCTCGGCCGAGAACCTGAGGTCGCCCCCCTGCCCCGAGGGCACGACCTGGCCGGCGTCGAGGTCGAACTCGAAGCCGTCGAAGAGCATCAGGTCCTGGGCATGGGCCTGGCGGGTGGTCGACTCGCCGGCGGCGAAGGCGTCGAACCGCTCGATGATCAGGACCGGGATCGGCTCGCCGCCGCCGGCCCGCTTCTTCAACGCAGGGGCGACCAGCAGCCGGGCCATCCCCTTCTCGTTGCTCCTGGCCACGAGCAGAGGTGACCTTGAGCCGGCCAGCACGGCCGGAAGCCGCGCGATCGCCGACATGGTGAGCGGCCCCGGCGCCGGCTTCGCCTCGCCCGCGACCCGCTCGAGGACCTTGCCGTCGAGCCGGCCGAAGTCGTCGGCCCTGGCCGTGGAGCCGGCCGCCGCCAGGCCGAGCAAGGCCAGTGCGGACAGGAGTTGCATCTGAGATCGAGCTGCGAGCATGCGATTGACCTGGGTTTGGGTTCGGGGATGCTCAACGATGGTCGACCGGCTCGCGATTCTCAAGGGTGCAAGGTCACCTGTCTCGACGTTGACCGGGCCCGATGAGGTGGCCTAGAATCCGTGGAGCCAGGACGCAGGACGCCGATTGGGGGCCATCGACGATGCTCGCTTATGACGACCAGGGGGCCGGGCCGGCCGTCGTGCTCTTGCACGGATATCCTTTCGACCGAACAACCTGGAGCGACCAGGTCGAGGCCCTGGCGGGAGACTACCGCCTGATCACGCCCGACCTCCCCGGCCACGGCCGGTCGCCGGCGATCCCGGGCACCCTGACGATCGACGAGATGGCCGAAGAGGTCGTGGCGCTCATCGAGTCGCTTCAACTGCCGGCCCCGCCCGTCGTGGGCGGGCTGTCGATGGGCGGGTATGTGGCCCTGGCGATCGCCGAGAACAACCCCGAGCTCGTCCGGGCCCTGCTCCTGCTGAACACGCGGGCGGGCATCGATTCGCCTTCGACGGCCAGGGGTCGCAAGGAGCTGGCGACGATGGTCGAAGAGGCCGGTAGCCCCGAGCTTGCGGTCAGGGCCTCCCTGCCCAAACTCTTCGCGCCGGCCACCTATCAGGCGAAACCCGAGCTGGTCGAGCGGATGGGCCGGGTGATGCGAGGGGCGTCCGCCGAGGGGGTGGCGGCGGCGGCCCGGGGGATGGCCGTCAGGCCGGATCGGACCGACTTCCTCGGCTCGATCAAGGTCCCGACCCTGGTGCTTGCCGGCGAGGAAGACCAGCTCATCCCCCTGGAGGAGTCGCGGACGATGGCCGCCGCGATCCCCGGCGCCAGGTTCGTGGTGGTGCCGGGGGCCGGTCATCTGGCCCCGCTGGAGCAGCCCGAACGGACCAATGCCGCCTTGCGCGAGTTCCTCGGCGGGCTGGCATGAGCCGAAGCCCCGGGCCGGCCTGGCTCGCGGCCATGCTCGCCCTCCTGACGGCGACGGGCTGCCCGTTCGACGATCCCGCGCGGCCCGCTCGCCCCCGGAAATCGGCCGCAACGGCGGAACTCGGGACGGTTTCGCTCCGAAGGCCCGACGGCCAGGCAACCCCCGCGGTCGAGTTCGCCTGGGCCGAGGGGATGGGCCTCAGGGCGGGAACCTTGCGGTTGGTGGTCCGGTTCCTCGACGGGCGATTCGCCGTCTACATGCCCGACCGGTCGGACCGGCCGACCTTCGTCTCGCCGGCCGAGACGGGGGCCAGGGCCCTGGGAGTGAGCCCCGGCGGCCGGGTCGTCACCGGCGACCTGGCCGGCCTGGTCCTCTGGGACGTCTCGGGCGAATCGACGCAGCCGATAGCCAGGCTCGACTGCGGTGCCGTCTCGGCGCTGGCCTGCTCGCCCGACGTAGACGGAGACGTGATCGCTGGCCTCGACGACGGCCGGCTCCTCCGCGTCACGACCACCCCCGACGGACGGATCGCGGGCCCCTCGGGCGAGCAGAAGCCGGCCTCACTTTCCCCCGGGCTGAGGCCCACGTCGATCGCGTTCGATGCAGGTGGCGCGAGCTTGCTCGTCCGCCGCGCCGGGGGAAGCGTCGAGCGGCATCGCCGCGACCTCTCGGGGCAGGGAGTCAACCTCGGGGCGGCGATCGCGGTGGCGACGGCGGGCGGAAAGTCTCCTTCGGCCGGCCTGGCACGACTGGCCGAAGGGCCGGTCGTCTCGATCGAGCGGGTCGTCGGCGGCCCGGCGCTGCGGCTCTCGGTTGCGGACGCAGCCGGCACGATCGCGTTCGTGGGCACCGCCGGCGAGCGTTCGGTGATGGTCCCCATCGTCGGCGGGGTGCTCCTGATTCCGGCCGAAGTTTCGCCGAGTTCGCTCGCGTCGCGTGCCCGGTTTCTCGCCGCGTCCGAGCCCCTGGATCGCTGGACTGCGGCCTCGACCTCGCCCGATGGCGGGCGGATCGGTCTGGCCAGGGCGTCGGGGCGGATCGAGCTGATTCCGACGGCATCGGCGCTCCGGCGGGCTGTTTCCTGGTCACTGGAAGATGCCGCCGACCTGGCCTTCCAGCCCGACCGTCGCCTCTACCGGCGCCGCGGATCTTCGGCTGAGCTCGACCTGCCCACGGCGCTGGCGGCCCGATACGAGTCGCTCGTCGACCGGGTCGACCGGGGCGAGGGCGACGACCTGTCCGGGCCGCTCCTCCACCTGGAGGCGGACCCGGGCATGACACCGCTGGCTGCGGCCGAGGTCCTGACGCTGAGGGCGACGATCGAGCGGCGGCAAGGGCGCCCGACCGCGACGGTCGTGGAGTCGGTCCGCCGGGCCTCGGCGGCATTCGGCCGGCGCGAGCGGCTCGACCGCCAGGCCGAGATGGAATTCTGGCTCGCCGTCGAGCTGGCCCCCGGCCTGGATGGGGGCGACGGGATCGACGCGGCCGAGGCCCGCGACCACGCGCGGCTGGCCGCCGAGTTGGCATCTCGATCGAGCCCGCCGATGCCCCGGCTCCGTGTCCTGTCCGAGGCCCTGGGCGGCTGGATCGCGTCGGTCGAGGGCGAGGGGGGGCCGGCCGGCCCGGTCGTGGCGACCCTCGGCCCGTCGATCCGGTCCGACCCGGTCCTGCGGATGGTCCCGGAGCTGGACCGGATTGTCGCGGCGCTGGCCGCTGGCCGCGAGGACTGGCCGACCGCCGAGGCGGCCGACGCCCGGGTCCTGGCGAGGGTCGACCGGGCCGGCCGCCCTGGCCTCTGGCGCGAGGCGGCCCTGGGAAGGCTGACTGCGCTGGCAGCCCTGGGTCGCTGGCGAGACGGGGTCGACCTCGCCGGAGTCTCGCTCGCCGATGAGCCCGCCTGGGATCTCCGGCGGGCAACCTTCCTGGCACGTGCCGGCCATCTCGCGGACGCGGGGCCCTGGCACGCGGCGGTCGCCCCTCACATCAGGGCCAGGCGGCTGGCGGCCGAGGAAGTCGGCAAGGCGACCGACCCCTCACAGGTCCCTGAGCTGTCCCGCGTACTTAACGAGCTGGACGGGATCGCCGCCGCGCACCGGTCCGCGGGGCGCCCCTGGCTCGCGGCCGAGGCCGACCTGGAACGCGCCGAGATCCTGGAACGCGCCGGGCAGCCCGACGCGGCGGCCGACCTGCTCTCGGACCTGAGGCGGCGGCTGGCGGACCGCGCCCTGAAGGGGACCGGCGGCGAGGCCTCGCGGCCGATCCTCGGGGCCGACGGCCGGATTGCCCGAGGGACCGCACGCTGCAAGCTCGCCACCGGCAGGCCCGAGGAAGCCCTCGCCGCGCTCGACCGCGCCGACCGACGACGATGGGGCGATCGAGTCGGCCGTTCACTCGCCTCGGCCTCGATGGCGTTCCTGCCCGAGTCGGGCCGCCCGCAGGCCGAGCGGCGGCTCGTCGCCTGGCTGGGCGGGGAAACTGAGGCCGAGGAACCCCCTGCCGGGATCGAAGCCGACGGCGCCCGACTCGACCTCGAAGGGCCGGCGAAGGGGGTCGACGTCGAGGGGCTCAAGCTCCGCACCGGCGAGGCGGTGCTGGTCTATGCGGCTGCCGGCCCCGAGTCGCTCGTCGGCTTCCTGATCCGGCCGGGCCTGGGGGTCGAGGCCAGGCGCGTGCCGGTCACGCGGACCCTCCTGCGCAGGGCGGTCGAGGCCTGGCGCTCGGAGCTGGGCGATTCCGGGCGAGGCCTACGCGTCTCCGAGCCAGGCCGGGCCGACGCCCTGATCGGACTCCTGCCCGAGCCGGATCGGCCCAGCACCCCCTCGGGCATGCCCCCCCCGCCGCAGGCCCAGGACTGGGGGACGTTCCTCGACGACGTCCTGATCCGCCCCTTCGGTCCCGCCTTCAATGGCGTTGAACGGCTCCTGATCGTCCCCGGCGACGCGACGTCGGCCGTCGCCTTCGAGGTCATCGGCCGCGACCGGCCGCTCGGCGAGCGGTTCGGGCTGAGGTATGCCCCCTCGCTGACCCTGATCCGCAGGCAGCGGGCCGAGCACCCGCCGCGCGGCACGGGACTGCTCATCGTCGCCAGCCCCGAGGACACTCCCCGAGGCCTGTCCCGGCGAGGTTGGGCCGACCCGTTCATCCATGCCGAGCTCGCCGAGGTGATCCGCGCGCTGACACGCCCCGTCGTCCTGCACGCCGGCCCGGACGCGGGCCCTCGCCGGCTCCTGAGTTCCGAAGTGGCGCACGCCCGGTCGATCCAGGTCTCGGCCCTGGCCGTGCTCGACCCGTCGCGCACGCCGTCGGGCGAGCCCGAGTTGCTGCTCAGGCCCGGCGATCCCCCCCCTTGCCGCGTCGACGGCCGGGTCTCGGCGGGCGACCTGCTGAGGGTCCCGCTCTCCGCCGAGGTGCTGGCGATGGCGGTCGGCGACCCCGACGACCGGGGTGCGGTGACACCCGCGGCGCTCCGCGACCTGGCGCGGGCCGGTCTCTCGGCCGGAGCCTCGACCGTCTTGCTAAGCCTCTGGGATCCGCCGACCGAATCGTCGGCCATCCTGCTGTCTGAATTCCATCGTGGGGTGGCCCGCGGCGATTCGCCCGCCCGCGCCCTGGAGGCCGCCCGCAGGCTGGTTGCACGCAATCCCGAGTTCCAGGATCCGGTTCATTGGGCCTGTTTCGTGCTGTATGACGCCGCACCCTGAGCCTCGAATGCCCGCGGCTTCGCCAACGGGCACGTCGAGAAAACGTGTCCAAATGTTCCCGCATCAGTGGGCCGACGCTTGCATCCGAGCGACTTCGGTGTGACAATCCCAACCAGTCGCGACGGGCCGGTGGGGCCGCGGGCACGAAGCTCGGGGAGTCCGGAGGCCGCGACCGGGCACGATTCGCATGACCGAACCGATTCAAGAAGAATTCATCGACGACGCCAAGGGGCTCGCCGAGCTGGTTGCGCACCTCCGCGAGGAGGGGCAATTTGCATTCGATACCGAGTTCGTCAGCGAGGATACGTTCGAGCCGATCCTCTGCCTGATCCAGGTCGCGACCCGGAAGCGGCTGGCGATCGTCGACCCCCTGGCCATCCGCGACATCGGGCCCTTCTGGCAGGCGGTCATCGACCCGACGATCGAGGTGGTGATGCACGCCGCGGGGGAAGACCTGCGCATCTGCCGGTTCCAGACCGGCTTCCTCCCCGCGCGGGTCGTCGACGTCCAGATCGCCGCGGGCCTGGTCGGGATGGGCTACCCGCTGTCGCTGGGCAATCTGCTGGGCCAGGTCCTGCACGTGAGCGTCACGGGCGGTGAGACGCGCACCGACTGGCGCCGCCGCCCGCTCAGCGAGGCCCAGATCCAGTACGCGCTGGACGACGTACGCCACCTGCTGCGCGTGGTCGACACCCTGAAGGCCGGATTGCAGAAGCTCGGCCGGACGGAGTGGGCCGAGGCCGAGTACGCCGACTTCATCGAGGTGATCCGCAGGCGCGATGACGATGAGCGCTGGCGCAAGCTCTCGGGGCTTCACCAGCTCTCGCGCCGGGGCCTCGAGGCCGCCCGGCTCCTCTACGAGTGGCGGTCCGAGGAGGCCAGGCGCTCCAATCGCCCCATGCGACAGGTGATGCGCGACGACCTGCTGACGGCCATCGCCAAGCGTCAGCCGAGCAGCCGCCGCGACCTGGAAGCCCTGCGCGACTACAACCGGCCGCACCTGCTGGCCAAGTCGCAGGAGGTCGTCGAGGTCATCCAGGCCGCGCAGGCGACGCCCGCCGAGTCGCTCCCCGAGGCCCCCGAGCGATTCGACGAGGGGCCCGGCCTGTCGATGGTCGTCAGCCTGCTCGCCGCAACGCTCGCCCGCTGCTGCGCCGAGCACAAGGTGGCGACCGGGCTGGTCGGCTCCGCGGCCGACCTGAAGGAGCTGATCCGTTGGAGCCTCGACGGTAGCCTCGGCCTGCCCAGGCCGGTGCTCGCCGACGGCTGGCGCGATCAGGTCTGCGGCCAGACCCTGCTGGAAGTCCTGGCGGGTCGCACCTCGCTGAGGGTTGTGGACCCGCTGGCCGAGGTCCCCGTGGCGCTGGAAAAGCGATCCGAAGGTTGAACGGGACCGAGCAACGGCCCCAGGTCCCCGAGAAATCCGCGCGAGGTCTTCCGGTCATGAACCGCCTGGTCAGCTGCTTCACCAATAGCTACGGCGCCTCGGGCGTCCGCACCGCCGTCGAACGGATCCGATCGACCGGGATCGATCACCTGGAGCTGGCCCTGCGCGGCCACGACATGGGGGGGCTGGTCATCCCCGAGTCGGCCGTCATCACCGAGAAGGCCGACGACGCGACCGCCTCGGCCTTCGTGGCCCTGCTTGAGAAGGAAGGCGTGGGGATCTCGGGCTGCAACGTCGGCGGCGCCGACATCCGCACCGAGGCGGGGGTCGAGACGACCCAGAAGCGCATCGCCTTCGCCGGCAAGTGGTTCAACGTCGGCCTGGTCGTCTCGGGCGCCGGCCAGCCCGCCGACGCCGACGAGCGTCGGCTGATCGTCAAGAACCTGAAGCGGATCGGCGACACCGCCGGGGCCCTGGGCATCACCGTGGCCCTCGAGACCCACAAAGGGCCGACCCAGAACGCCAAGGCGATGCTCGACCTGATGTCGGACCTGGATCACCCCTCGATCCGCCTGAACTTCGACACGGGCAACATCGGCTATTACAACGAGGGCGTGGACCCGGTCGACGAACTGGCCAAGGTGGCCGACCTGGTCCGCAACGTTCACGTCAAGGACGGGCGAGGCCGGTTCGAGGACTGGTACTTCCCGGCGATCGGCGAGGGGGGCGGGGTCGACTTCGTCCGGATCCGCGAGACGCTCGACAAGGTCGGATACGGCGGTGCCTACACCATCGAGATCGAGGGAATTCTGGGCGAACCCGAGCCCGGCCTGGAAGGTCGACATGATCGGGTCGTGCGCAGCGTCCAGCACCTGAAGGCCTGCGGCTATTGACCGATCGAGACGTGACCGGTTGTCATGGTGATCGTGCGACCACTTGACATCGATCGCAAGGTAGTATACTCCTGTCCCGATGAAGCCGTAAAAAACCCGATCGCGCCCTTCATTCCAGCATGACTGGATGGAGTGGGCCCGGGAATTTTCGCGGCCTGACCTAACGAAGCGGGGCGGGCGACGAACGCCCTTGCGAGACACGGGCTTCGATCGGGGAGGGGCGTACCCAGATGGCGAGCACGCTGCGCGACGACCTGGCCTCGCTGAAAATCGACCGCGGCGACCACGGACGCGGCTCGACGATCCGACAACGCGACGACCGCCCCGGTCGCCCCGCCAGGCGCAGGGGCTTCGGCTCGGCGCTCCTGGGCTGGTCGATCTGGCTGGTGCCGCTGGGCCTGCTCGCGGGCGGCGGATTCTACGCCTATCGCGAGTACGAGAAGATCCGCACCAAGGTCGAGGTGAACGTCGGCGTGGTCTCGACGATGACCTCCGGCGAGGCCGAGAAGCTGCTGAGCGCCAAGGGTTACCTCAAGTCGAGGAACCAGGCGATGATCGGCACCAAGTTCCCCGGACGCGTGCAGGAGATGCGCGTCGAGGAGGGGAGCAAGGTCAAGAAAGGCGACCTCCTGGCGGTGCTCGAGCATCGCGACATGGAGGCCCTGCTCGAATCGAAAAAAGCCGAGGTGCTGAAGGCCGACGCCGAGCTGCTGGAGGCCCGCGCCGACCTGAAGGACAAGGACCGCAAGGCGAAGCGGATGGTTCGCCTGCGGTCGCTCAACGGCGCCGCGTCGCTGGAGGAGGTCGAGCAGGCGGACACGGCCCGCGAGATGGGCGAGGCCCGCGTGGCGGCCCTGGAGGCGGCGGCCAAACTGCTGCGTGCCAACGTGGCCGAGTGCGAGGACAACATCCGCCAGATGTCGTTCTACGCCCCCTTCGACGGTACGGTCGTCGAGAAGCAGGGGGAGGTCGGCGAGGTCATCACCAGCATGAGCATGAGCAGCTCGACCGGCCGCTCGGCCGTGGTGACGCTGGCCAACCTGGACCGGATGGAGGTCGATACCGACGTCAACGAGGCCCTGCTTTCGCGCGTGGTGATCGGCCAGCCCGCGGAAGTCTCCGTCAGCGCGGTGGCGGGCAAACATTATCGGGGGCGGCTCAGGCAGATCATCCCGATGGGCGACCGCGCCCGGGGGACGGTCAAGGTGAAGGTGGAGATCCTCGACCCCGACGCCTCCCTGTTCCCCGAGCTGGGGGCGACCGTGCACTTCCTGCCCGACAAGGGGGTGGTCAACCCCGACGCCGGCAAGGCCTTCCTGTTCCTGCCCAAGGCGGCCATCGTCGAGGAGACCGGGCACTGGTACGCCTGGGTCATCGACGACAAGGACGAGGTGCGCCGACGCGGCATCGAGGTGGTGTTGACCAATGACGACCTGGCTCGCGTCGAGTCGGGCGTGAAGGCCGGCGATCGCGTGGTCCTGAACCCGACCAAGGCCTTACGCGACGGCGAGCGAGTCTCCGTGGCCCGCTAGCCCTCGGCCCGGACATCCCCACCGTTGACTCCAAGAAGGAGAGGCCTATGAGCGGCGCGACGTATTCGATCGAGCTTGAGGGGGTCGACAAGACCTACCGCCGAGATTCCTTCACGGTCCCCGTGCTGAGCGGCCTGGACCTGAAGGTCGAGGAGGGAGAGTTCCTCGCGCTGATGGGCCCGTCGGGCTCGGGCAAGACGACACTCCTGAACTTGATCGCCGGGCTCGACCGGCCGACTCGCGGCGTGGTCCGGGTGCACGGCCAGGACATCGGCGGGATGGGCGAGGGCGAGGTCACGCGCTGGCGGGCCAACAACGTCGGGTTCATCTTCCAGATGTACAACCTGATCCCGGTGCTGACCGCCTTCGAGAACGTCGAGCTCCCCCTGCTCCTGACCAAGCTCTCGAAGCGCAAGCGGCGCGAGAACGTGATGACGGCCCTGCGCATCGTGGGCCTGGCCGGCCGCGAGGACCACAGCCCCAGGCAGCTTTCCGGCGGCCAGGAGCAGCGCGTGGCCATCGCCCGCGCGATCGTCACCGACCCCTATCTGCTCGTGGCCGACGAGCCGACCGGCGACCTCGACCGCACCAGCGCCGAGGAGATCCTCGACCTGCTGGAGCAGCTCAACCGCGAGTTCAAGAAGACCATCGTCATGGTCACCCACGACCCCCACGCGGCGCAGCGGGCCAGCCGCCTGCTGAACCTGGACAAGGGTCAGCTCGTCGGCGACGTGGTGCGTGAAAGTCGCCTGGAGGCCGCGTCATGAAGTTCCTCGTCTACATCTTCCGCAACGCCCGCCGCAACCCGATCCGTTCGCTGCTGACGGTCGGATCGGTGAGCGTCTGCCTCTTCCTGTCGATGATCCTGGCGTCGTTCCTGACGGTCAACGACGAGGTCAACTCGTCGGTCAAGATCTACAACCGGGTCGTGACGATGAGCTCGCAGGGGCTCGGCGGCAAGGTGCCGGTCGCCCGGGTCGCCGAGGTCGCCGCGATGGACGGCGTCGTCGCGGCAAGTCCGTTCAGCTGGTACGGCGGCAGCGTCGGCAACGAGCGGATGCCCTTCGCCCAGTTCGGCGTCGACCCGTCGCAGATCTTCACGATCATGGACGAGCTGTCGGTGCCGCCCGACCAGCTCGAGGCCTGGAAGAAGGACCGGGCGGGCTGCGTCATCGGGGCCAAGCTGGCGTCCGACCGCAAGCTGAAGATCGGCGACCCGCTCCCCCTGAAGGGGACGATCTACCCGTTCGATCTCGACCTGACCGTGCGCGCGATCTACGACGGGCCGTCGAATCGCGACCTGCGCATGTGCATGTTCAACTGGGATTATCTGGACGAGGGGCTGAAGAAGTCGAGCATGGCGGGCGCCGCGGGCAATGCCGGGATCATCTACCTGAAGTGCAAGGATCCGGCGGCGATGGCGATGCTGTCGGAGAAGATCGACAAGGCCTACACCAACAGCGACATGCCGACGAAGACCCAGACGGAAGAGGCCTTCGGCAAGATGTTCGCCGAGTATTTCGGCAACCTGAAGGACCTGATCCTGGCCGTGGGCGTCGCGGTCGTCTTCTCCCTGGTCTGCGTCGCGGGCAACGCGATGGCGATGGCGATGCGCGAGCGGACGACCGAGGTCGCGGTGCTCAAGGCGATCGGATTCAGCAAGGGTCTCGTCTGCTTCATCGTGCTGAGCGAGGCCATCATCGTCGCCGGCATCGGCGGGCTCGTCGGCGCGATCGGCGCGAAGTTCTTCTTCGACTTCGTGGACATCGCCCCCTACACCGCGGGCTTCCTCCCCTTCTTCTACGTCCCCTGGAGCACGGCGCTGGTGGGCATGGCGGCCTCGCTGGCCATCGGCCTGGTCAGCGGCCTGATCCCGGCGATCCTGGCCGCCAACCTGTCGGTGATCAAGGGGCTGCGCAAGGTCGTCTGACCGGCCGCCCGGCCCCCTCCCCCGTTCTCTCACAAGGATGGCGAACCGACCATGATCCCGATCAAGTACAACGTGCGGAACCTGCGGGTGCGCTGGGCCACCACGCTGATGACCGTGCTGGGCACGGGCGCGGTCGTCTGGTGCTCGTGCATCCTCTTCGGCATGGTCGAGGGGCTTCAGCACAGCCTGAAGGTCTCCGGCGACCCGCTCGACCTGATCGTCCTGCGCAAAGGGGCCGATGCCGAGACGACCAGCGGCATCGACAAGAAGACGGCCGACGAGATGTCCACCCTCGACGGGATCGCCCGCGACGAGCGTGGGCTCCCGCTTATCGCGGGCGAGTTGCTGAGCATCCCCGTGGTGCAGCGGGCCAACGGCACCCGGACGAACCTGATCGTGCGCGGAATCCAGCCGGCGTCGAGGGCCCTGCGACCCGACTTCAAGATCACCGAGGGGCGAGACCTCGAGCTGGGCCGCGGCGAGTGTATCGTCCCCAAATTACTGGCGGGCCGGTTCAAGGGGGCGAATATCGGCGGCGTCATCAGGTGCGGCGACCGCGAGTCGTACCGGGTCGTGGGGATCTTCACCGCCGGCGGCAGCTCGGCCGAGAGCGAGATCTGGGTCGACGAGAAGGACCTGTCCCGGGCCCTGAATCGCGAAAGCTCCGTGAGCTGCATCCAGCTTCGGGCCGTCTCTCCCGAGGCCCTGGGCCGGCTCAAGAAGACAATCTCGTCGAACGACCAGTTCAAGCTCGACCCGCTCTCGGAGGTCGACTACTTCGCCAAGCAGACCCAGTCGAGCATCTTCCTCCAGGTCTTCGGCACCGTCATCGCCGTGCTATTAACGATCGGCGCCCTCTTCTCGGCGGCCAACACGATGTTCGCGGCCGTGTCGTCGCGAACCCGCGAGATCGGCACGATGCGGGCCCTGGGGTTCTCGCGGTCGGACGTCTTGATCTCGTTCATGTCCGAGTCGCTGCTGCTCTGCATGCTCGGCGGCGCCGTGGGGCTGCTCGCCACCATCCCGCTGAGCGCCCTGACCTTCGGCACCCTGAGCAGCGACACCTTCTCGGAGCTGACGGTCAACTTCCGGCTCGGGCCAACCGTGATGATCATCGCGGTGGGCATGACGGCGGTGATGGGCCTCTTCGGCGGCCTCTTCCCGGCGATTCGCGCCGTTCGCCTGGACGTCATCAGCGCCCTTCGGGAACTTTGATTGGCCTGGGGCCGGGTCAGCGTGCCGCGGATGCCGCCGCGGGCGCGGGCTCGGCCTTGACCTTGGGCTCGATCGAGAAGGCGATCTCGCGGGTCGTGCCCCGGCCGGCCACCTGGTCGGTCTGGGTCAGGCGAAGTCGATAGAGGCCCGGGGCGAGGCTCTCGGGGATGCTGAACGAGTAGTTGACGAAGAAGTCGCGACGGCGTCGGCGGCAACGATCCTCGGCCGGGTCGAACGACTGGGTCCAGACGGGTGCTCCCCCTCCGTCGGGGACGATCGCCAGCTGTGCCTGGAGCTTCGACCGGAACTGGCCATCGGCCTCGACCGAGTGGACGCCGGCAAGCTCGCAATAAAGGATCGCCGCCTGCCCCGGATGGAACGCGGGCTCGTCGATCGGCTCGAACTCGCCGAACCCGTAGACGTTGCGACACCATCGCAGGTCGGTCATCTCCAGCGGCGAGGCCGCTTCGAGCGCACCGACCGCCTCGCGGATGCGGGCCGATTCCCGACCCGGGACGGGCTCGGCCTCGCGGATCAGGGCGACAATCACGGGGCGAATCGGGTCGGCACCGGCCCCTTCGTCCCCAGCCGGCCGGGCCAGCCAATCGATCACGGGAAGCGTCCAGGCCAAGGCCCCAGGCGCGTCGCCCGAGCCTTGGCCATTTTTAGCCAGTGCCCGCAGGCGGGCGAGGGCTTCGTCCCAGGCTTCCTCGGCAGTCGGCTCGGGCTTCGCTTCGGGTTTCGGGGCTGGAGCGGGGGCCGGATTGGCCGCGACCACCACCGCGGGAGCAGGCGGCGTGGGCTCGGGGACGGGCATGGTCGGGAGCGCGTCGCCCTCCGCCGCGAGTTCGGCCGGGGCCGCCGCGGCGGTGGAAACCGGAATCAAAGGCAAGTCTGGCGTCGAGGCCGGCGCGACGGCGGGTGCAGGCTGGGTCATCCCGGCCACAACCCCGTCCTGGATCGCCTTGGAGCGGACGATCGCCCGGTCGAGCATCGGTGTCGGGGCTGGGGCGAATTCCGGGGGCGACTTCTCCTCGCCCGGCTCGGCCACCACCTCGTAGCCGGTGGTCCGGGTTTCCGAGTCGCTCCGGGGGGCTTCGGCCGAGATCATGGGCAGGGCGGGCACCCGAGATTCGGGCCTCGCGCCGGCCGGCCGATCATGCCGCCTCTGGGCCATCCGGCAGCCGCCGGCCGTGGGCCCGACGATGGCCAAGGCCAGGGCCCATCTCAGTGCATGGACCTGAGTCGAGCGTCCCTGCGACATCAATAGCGCCTCTTCCTGCGACCGGATCGAAAGTCGGAGCCCAACCCGGAGGGGCCACGACCGGCCCTCCCTGGGCGAACGGAATACTCGATTCGGGCCCAGACGGCAAGCTCAGCCGCCCGCCTCGAGAAGCCGCCGATGGTCGCGGACCCGCAACTCGACGCGACTCAGAAACGCAGATTGCTCAAGCCGATGCGCCGAGTCCAGACGCCTCGCTTCCTCCGGCTCCACCCGCCCGAATCGGATCAAGGAACCCGGCCTGGCCTGGGCGAGCCGGTCGAGATCGGCCGAGACGACCTGCGCCAGATGCGGATAACCCCCCATCGTGCCGCAGGCCACCCCCAGAATGAGCGGTTGCCCGCCCGCGACCTGGACCGCGCCAACGGCGACCGGCTCGGACAGCCGATCGGGATCGGCTTGCACGTTCAAGGCGGGGCCTTCCAGCCTCAGACCCATCCGGTTGGATTGAGGCAGGACGCGAAACTCCCCCGTCAGGAGCGGTGAGTTCTCGAAATCGGCCACTGCGTCGGGCCCGGTCATGACTCGGTAGGGTCCCTCGTCCGCGGAGGGCTCGAAGCAACCCAGACGCCTCCCATTGCACCGAAGTTGATCCATTTCCGCGTCGAGCGTCCACCCGTCTTCGAGCACAATCCCAGCCTTGATCGGGACTTCGGACGATCTGCTCCCCAGGACGACCGGCGACCGCCAGCCTCCGCGGGCCGCGAGGTAGGCCCGGATCTGGGTCCGCGCGGGACCGATCGTCAGGCGTTCGCCACCTCGAAGCAGGAATGCGCAGGGAGGTCGCAGGATGACGGGCTGTCTCCCGGTCAGCTCGATCCGAGCAGGCATGGCCGCGCCTGCGATGGCCAGTTCCATCGCGGCCGTGGCCTGGTAATGGCCCCCGTCGAGGGTCAATTCCAGGGTGGCGACCCCTCGCGGGTTGTCCAGCAAGGCATTGGCCAGTCGATGCGAACCGAGGTCGAACGCTCCCGCCGGGGGAACTCCACGATCACGGTATCCCGGCCGCCCCTCGTCCTGAAACGTCGTCCAAAGCCCCGACTTGAGCACGATCAGGCCCATCGGTACCTCCGGGGCTCAGAACGCGGAGCGGACTTCGATTCCTGAGCGTTGCAGGGTCACTCGGATCGCCAGGGCCAGTTTGACGGCCTCCGGATGATCGCCATGAATGCAGAGCGTCTCGATCCCGCGCTCGGTCAGGGTCAACACTTGTTCCGCCGCCTCGGCCGGGTCATCGAGTACAGCCCCGGCTTCGCTCCGCGGGACGAGCGAGCCGTCCGGCCGATAACGCCGGTCAGCGAAGCCCTCGGAGACGAAGCGGACTCCGCGACGGGCGGCGTGACTCTCGACGAGCCCTCCCGAAATTCCCAGGACCGGCATCCCGAGGGAGGCAGCGGCCTCGACGATGCCCAATGCATGGGGCTCGCTGAGGCGGGCCTGATTATACAGGGCACCGTGTGGCTTTAGGAATTTAAGGGGAATGCCTATCGAGGAGGCGACGGCCTGGAGCGCATCCCACTGTTCGAGGATGAGACCCCGCACTTCCTCGGCGGTGGCCTCCCGGTCAATCCGGCCGAAGTTCGCGCGGTCCAAATATCCCGGATGAGCCCCCGCCGTGACGCCTCGCAGCTTCGCGCCACGGAGCGTGGCGTCCATCGTGCGGGCATCGCCGGCGTGGCCGCCGCATGCGACGCAGACGGAGCTAACCAGGGGTAGCAACTCGGCATCCCAGGGAAACCCCTCGCCGAGGTCGACATTGAGGTCGATTGTCTTCAAAAGCCGGCCCTCGCCGTCATTTCGCCATTGGAAGAGCCGAGCCGGCTCCCTCTCGACCGCCAGTCTGGCCGACATAAACCACATAGCAGGCACAATCCGGCGGTTTCCTTCAAGTGAACGCCCTCATGATCCGAATTTGTGGATAGACACGGACAGTTAAGCTCGAAACCGCGAAGCGACCGGGGAGGGATCCCAGATGAAGCGAGCCAACCCGATTTCCGCATCCGGTTACCGAGCCGTCGGTTGCGGCCTTGTCGCGGTGGGCCTGGGCCTTCCCGTCGCCTTCCTGACCTGGCCGCTCAATCTGGCCACTCCTCCCCTCAAGGACACCCCGGCGGCGAAGCCCAGCTTGGTTCTCGCCAGGGCCCAAGAACCGGTCATTCAGCCGGTTGTCCTCGACGATTCTCAGATGATCCAGGTCTCGACGAGGCCAAAGGCGGTTGCTCGTTTCGATGGGCGGCCACTTCCCGGCTACGAGATCACCCTCGTCGGCGACGACTCGCTGGGGAACGAACTGAACCACCTCTGGGTGCAGATCCAGGGGCCGAAGGTGGTGGTCGACCGGCCGCAATCGGGCAGGACACGCGTCAGTCTACCGCAGGCCGACGCCCGGCTGGAGTTCCTCCTCGTCGTCGGCAACGCCCAGGGGCTGGACACGGCCCCGCTCTCGATCTCGGTGAGTTCGCCCCAAGATCCGGCGAAGTCGGTCGAACTGGACCTGAAGGCCGACGCTGGCGATGACCTCGCTGAACTCGCCGGCGAGCCGATCACCCCGATCGCGTCGCTGAGCGCTTTCGTCGGGAAGGTCACCGATCGCGGGATCCCGACGGCTGGCCCCGGGATCGGCGATGGCCGCGACGAATCGGCTGCGAAGAAGGTGCCTGCCGCCAACGCCTTGCAGCCCGAGGAGGCAACCGAGGCGATCGCTCGCGGCGTGCTGTCGACCATGGACGGCGGCCCCGCGTCGGCCGAGGGGCTGGCGGCGGCCTTCGACGGGATCGCCGGCCGGATGGACCTTTATCGCACCTACGCCGACGCGTACCAGGAGATTTCCCGGCGGATCGAGGCCGCCGTGCCGGCCGATCCGGCGCTCAGGGCAGCCTGGGGCCAGCGTGTCTTCGCGCCGTTGACGGTCCGCCTGGTCGACCGGCTTCGCACGGCGGGTGTGGACCTGACCCGCGTGGAGGGGCAATCGGCCCCGCTGAGCGATGCGCAGAAAGAGCAGCTTGCGGAGCAGTTCAGGGCGATGGCCGAGGGGTTCCGGGCCGCAGGCCCGGGCCCGGGGCTCCGCTGAGAGTCGTGCCCGGATCCGGTCCGGGCGACGCGAGGATGAGGGCCTGTGGGACCAATTGGCGACGCGGTCGCCCGGAAGGGGAAGTCGATGAGCCTTCGGAGATCGGGTGCAATACGCCTCAGGGCCCTGGCCGCGTCGGCCCTGGCCCTGACCATGGCGCCTGGCGTCGCGACGGCCGCGGCCGACCCGAGCTGGCCCGCGCTGGCCGCGGCCTATCGGGCGCTGCTAAGCGAAGGGCGGCCGATGCTGGTCGTCGTGACCTCGGCGGCCAATCCGGATTCGGGACTCCTGGCGTCGGAGATCGCCTACCGGCCGGAGTTCGTCCGGCTCAGGCCGGCGCTCCAGTTCGTCGAGCTCTCGGCCGAGGCCGAGCCCGGCTGGATGGAACGGCTGAAGGTCAAGCAGACCCCCTGCATGCTCCTGTACAAGCGGAACGCGGCGAACAAGGCGGAAATGGTGGCCAGACTGGACACCCCGAGGTCTCCCGAGGACTCCATTCGCTGGCTTTCCGCGGCGATGTCGCGTACGAACATCTCGGAGACGCTGGCCGGTCGTTCCCCCGGTCGCGAGTCGACCATCGTCGATCCCGAGGTCCGGCAGACCGGCGGGCACGGCTCAGCCAGCCCCCAGCGGGCACAGCCGACCCCGCAGCAGCCGTATGTGGCGCAGCCCGAGCCGCCGACGAAAGCACCGCCGTCCTACGCCCCGCCGGTCGCGGTCCCGCCGCCCAACTATGCCCCGCCGGCGTATGCTCCGCCGCCTCAGCAGCAGCCCCCGCAGTATGTGCCGGTGCAGTCGCCCCAGCCGGTGGTGGTCCAGACCGCTCCTTCGCCGGTCCTGATCCAGCAGCAGGCGCCCAATATCATGATCCAGGCGGCCCCGCCGCCGACCATCACGATCTTGAATCCTGCCCCGACGGCTGGCCCGACGATCAACTACGTCAACTTGCCCCCGGCGATGGCGGCCCCCCCGGTCCTCCCCCTGTTCGCCCAGCAGGCCCCGCAGCCGCAGCCGGTCTACGCCCAGGCGCCTCAGCCGATGTATGCCCCCGCGCCGCAGCCCGTCTATGCCCAGGCACCACAGCCGGTCTATGCCCAGGCGCCGCAGCCGGTGTATGCCGCCCCTCCGGTCCAGGCCGCGGCGCCTCAATCGGCGATGGTGGTCACCACCCCTCGGCTGTTCGGCCGGGTGATCGGCGCGGTGGGCGAAGGGCTCTCGCAGTTCAAGAACCCGAGGCTGCAGATGGCCCAGGCCCCCGTGGCCGCCATGCAGATGCCCCAGGCCGCGCCCGGGATCATCCCGGTCTACGCCCAGCAGGGCTACGGGCCGCCCCCCTCGTACCCGCCGCAAAATCCGGGCTATTATCCGCCCCCCGCCCCGCCGCCCACGACCACCGGGTCGCCGCAGCAGGACCAGCCTCAGCCGGGCCTGATCCATCGGATGCTGAATCACTGATCCAGCGAGCCTTGACGACGATGCGAGCGGGGCCGGCGATGGGGAACTCCCCTCCGCCGGCCCCCGCTCCGTTGATCGGACCGCCCACGACCACCTCTCGGCTCAGCGTTCGACGCGGAAGTGGATCGACGTGGCGCGTTCGAACTCCAGGGCCTTGCCGAGGCTGGGGGTTTCGTCGGCCTTCGTCGCGTCCTTGTCGCCACCTTCGGGCGTCGCGGGCTTGGGCACGATCTTCTTGAACCCGGAGTCGATGAGGGCCTTGCGGCGGGCGGCGTCCCCGGCGTTGGGGTCTTCGGGCACGATGTTGCGACTCTTGGGGGTCGAGAGCGCCTGGATGCTCACGCGGTACTCGGCCTCCTGGCCCAGCCGATCGATGGGAATCAGGGCCGTGTATACGCCGTCATCGGCCACGCGGTCGCCGTCGGCTCCTCCGTCCTTGAAGGACAGGTACGAGAGATCGATGGGCCCGACGCCGGGGGTGAGCTTCTGGAGACCGCCGAAGACGTGCGCGTCGCGGACCGACGTGCCGCCGAAGACCTGGACCTCGATCCGGGCCTGCCCCAGCTCGGTCCGGACTGTGCCGCGGTCGGCCGGGGGCGGGTCGATGTCCGACTCGGGCGGTGCCTGCACCAGCGACGCGTGGAGCTGGACGTTGGGCCTCGACGATGAGACCGAGAAGGTGAAGTTGATCGCGTGGTCGAGCTTCGAGTACTCCTCCTTGTCCAGCACCAGCTCGGCGAAGTAGAACTTGCCGTCGAACAGCTTGAGGAACTGGAGGCGATAGACCAGGATCGTGTCGGTCGATGCGTCGCGGTCGAGGAGCAGCGCCGGCGCCTCCACCGGCTTGCCGTCGGCATCGGTCAAGCGAATGCCGGGGAGTTTTTTGGCCCAGGGGGTCTCCTCGCGGGCCAAGGGAAGGGTGACCCCGGGAAGGGGCTCGGTCGAGCCGACGATTAGCTCGAATTTCGCCCCCTTCTCCGCATAGAAGGGGAGCAGCGGGATGACGAATTCGCGGCCCTTCGGGTCGTCATTCCTGGCCTTCAGGGCGTCCTGCTGCTGGGTTCGCCTGGTGGCGAGCTGTTCGGGGGTCTGCCCGCCCGCGTCGGGGACAATGAGGGTGCGTGCGGCCTCGGCGACGGCTCGGCGGTCGATCCTGCTGGCGGCGGGGGCCCCCAGGAGCTGGGCCGTCGGCCCGTTGATCCGGCGGAAGTGAGCTGAGAGGCTCGCGACCAGGGCCTCGGGCGTCTGGGATGGTTCCGCGGGCCTGGCCTGGGCGGCCTGGGGCTGGCCGCCGGGGAAGGTCACAATCGCGCCAGGATCGCCCGGCTGGCCGGCGTCTCGGAGCCCGCCGACCGCGTCGAGCCTGATCCGGCGGAGGGCGTCCTGGGCCCGGACGAACGGCCCGAGGACGCTGATGAACCGGTCGTAGGTCATCTCCTTGGAGGCTGCGACGGCCTTCTGAGTCGCCTTGATCGCGTCCTCAAGGTCCTGGGCGCCCTGGGTCGGGGCGATCTTTCGCAGGGCCGCGACGTCGGCCGCCATGGAGGCCAGGGTGTCGACAACCATTTGCTTGTACGATTGCGCGTCGTAGGACTTGGCGGGCTCCTTCGCCGCGGCGTCCTCGCCCAGGGGCCGGATCTCGTCCTGGAGCGGGATGACTACCCAGGCGCCGGCCGACTGGGCGTTCTTGAGCCGCTGGGCCAGGGCGCCGACCTCGTCGATGTCGGTGATCGTCAGGATCGAGCCGCCCGAGCGCATCGAGAGGTCGCGGAGCTGCGCCGGGATGACCTCGTCGCATAACAGGACGACGTCGAGGCGGAGGTCGGCCTTGGAGATCATCTCGGTCCGGATCGTCTCCAGCGAGCGGCCGAGGTCGGGGGGGAGGCCGCCGGGGGGGACGACGATGATGATGTTCTCGATCCGGTTGCGGCGGATCTGGTCGATCGCCTGCGCGAAGATCCGGCGGATCGCCTCGTTGCGCTCGTGGGCGGTGTCGGGCCGATCGACCTCCCCGAATGCAATCTCGGGCCGTCGATCGCGCAGGCCGCCGAGGAACGGAGCTCCCTGGACCTCGGCGCCGGTGACGAGCGTGGGGAGCACCTTGGCCCGGTCGATCAGGCGATTGAACTCGTCGATGCAGTCATCGCGGAGCTCGTCGTAGTGGTGGATCCCGTCCTTCGTGGGGATGTAATCATACTTGGGGTCGATCGGGTCGGGGGCGATGATCAGGGTGCGGCGGCGACCGAACCGGCTGGAGGTCCGGCCGGGGAGGGCGTTGCTCCGCAGCTCCTCGTCGAGCTCACGCAGGACCTTGAGCCGGTCGGGCGTGCCGGGGATGCCCAGCTCGTCGGCGATCTCGACGGTGGTGACGGCCGTCTCCTGGTCGAACTTGATCTGGAGCCTCGCGGCCGTGACGAGCCTCTCGAATCGCCTCTCCTCGGGCGATTCGGCGGCGGCGGCGGCGGCGATCCCGGCGATGTAACGCTGCTCGTCCGCGGTCAGCGACGAGGGGGCCGCGGCCGCGAAGAGGGCCGCCTTGGCGATGCCCAGCAGCTCGCGGAGGATCGCCGACCGGACCGTCGCCCTCTGGGCACTGCCGGGCTCCCCGATCAGCGACTCGGCGGCCGACTTCGCGGCCTTCGCGGTGAGCTCGCCGATGAGTGCCTTGTCGAGCCGCCCAGGGTTGCCCAGGGGGATCCTCGCGGCGTCCTTGGAGACGTCGACGACGGTCTTGCGGACGAGTTGGGGAGAGACATTCAGCCCGAGGCGGGCGACCTGCTCGCGGAGGAACTTGTCGGCCGAGCTGCGGACCGCGCCTGACGGGAACGTGCCCGTCGGGGAGCGAGGGCCCTTCCTGGCCGCGGCCTGCTCCTGGGCGTGGCCGAAGGCGGCGTCGGCCAGATACCCGAGCTGGGCTTCGTCGCCGTTGCCCTGCTGCGGCGAGGGATTGCCGCGGGCGGCGAAGAATTCGTCGACCATCGACTGGCACGATCGGGGCTGCTGGAACTGGCCGTGGACGTGGTCCGAGTCGTTGCAATACCGGCCATACCAGCCGTGGCGGACACCGTTGGTGTTGTAGTTATCCATCAGGCAGCCGGGGGAGCCCGGGTGATCGAGCGGGCAACCGCCGGGGAAGGCATACTCGTCGGTCAATGAGAAGAGGTAGTGCGAGAGCTCGTGCGAGGCGGCCAGCACGGCATCCCTGCGCACATAGAGCGAGCGGTCGGCGAGCGTCTGATAGAAGAGGCCAATCTGGCCGGGCTTCCCCTCGATGGCCCCGACGATGGCCCAGCCCGCGCTGGCCGGCTTGCCGGACATCGAGATGACGAGGTCGACGTTGCGTACGTCGTCGACCCGGTCGAGCGAGCTGATCGTCAGGCGTCCGCCGGTGGCCTGGGAGACGGCGTCGTTGACCTCCTTGAGCAGGCTCCTGACGATCGCATGCTGCTCATTGGTCGGCACCTGGGGCGAGCCGATTGCCGCCCCGCCGGCATAGCCTTCGGCCAGCGACGCGAAGGTATAAGTCAGCTTGATCGACCTGGTCGCGGGGTCGTATCGCGCCTGGCCCGCCGGGGCCTCGTGGACCGTGGCCAGCAGCGTCAGGGCCATCGCGATCGCCGCGCGGGCCGGCCCGGAACCCTTGATGCGTTCAGTCCGCTTCATCGTCGAGGACCTCATCCGGGCATCACCCGGTCCGGACGACACGTCATTAAGGAATAAGCGACACTCGGGTCGTGCCCAGGTCTTCGGGTGAGGCCGGTTCTACGGAGGCAGACTCGGCCAATCTGGCTTCATTATGCGCGTTGGATCGGCTTGAAGGGATGCAAACGGCATAATCTCGCGATTAGGACCGCGTCAGTTTGGCAGCGGGGTATAGTTCGCATGAGGGCATAGCCGGGACGGATTCGGCCTCGGGTCGACCCCGGATGATCGCCAAGGTCGGAAGTATCGGACGTCCACGGCCTCGGTCACGGGCGGACGGCCATCAGAAGAAGGGATCGGAGATGGAACCTCGACGGCCCGCGATCGTCCCCGCGACGCTCGGACTGCTGCTGTTCGCCGGCCATGCCTGCCTCGCGGGCGACCACCTGCGACACAAAGCGGCCGCGCCGGCTTATTCGTACGCGGTGCAGCCGATGGCCGTCGCCCAGGCCCCGCTGACGTATTACCAGGCCCCGGCCGTCACCTATTCCGCCGCCCCGACGGTGACCTATTCCCAGGCCCCGACCGTGATGGCCGCACCGACGGTGGTGACCTATTCCCAGGCGCCGACCGTCACGACTTACACGCTGACCACGACCGGCTCGGCGCCGGCGGCGGGCTTTGCCCCGGCGGTCTCGGGACGCCTGGGGCTCTCGAATTTCCAGCGCCAGGCGATCCTGCAAGACCTGCGCGACTTCAGGGGGACGGAGACGACGGCCTCGGGTCGGATCCGCGAGCTGGTCGAGCAGGGCCAGGAACTCTACCTGGCCGCGGTCCAGCAGAAAGACCCCGACCTGGCCGAGCTGAGCGCCGAGCAGAATCAGGACGTCGAGTCGATGGTCGAGGCGGCCCTCTCCGCGCAGACGTCGGCCGCGGCCCCCGCGCCAGCGTCGAGCCTGCTGGCCCACGCGCCGGCGGCTTCCTCTCCCTTTGCCGCGTTTCCGCAGGCAGTCCCCTACCCCACTTACAGCTATGGCTACGCCCAGGCGCCGGTCGTGACCCAGCCGTTGCAGTATGCCCCGCAGGCCGCGCCGGTCGTGCAGTATGCCCCGCAGGGTGCACCCCTGGTTCACGTGGGCAACCTGATCCCCAGGACCCGGCACTTCCACCCGAACCAGCCGCCCGTCTACAAGTACAAAGGCCTCTGAGCGGTGTCCTCAGCCGGGGTCGCCCGGCTGGCTGACGGGCAGGATGATGGAGAAGGTGGTCCCCTTGCCTTCCTCGGTCGTCAGCTCGATCCGCCCGCCGTGCTCGGAGACAATGTTGTAGCTGATCCAGAGCCCCAGGCCGGTCCCGACCCCCTGGGGCTTCGTCGTGAAGAAGGGGTCGTAGATCCTCCCGCGGATCGACTCGGGGATGCCGGGGCCGTCGTCCTTGATGACGAACTCGACCTCGCCCCCCTCGCCCCGGGCCGAGGTCGACACCTCGATCGTGTTGCCGGGCCCCACGGCCTGGATCGCATTCATCAGAATATTCAATAAGACCTGATTCAGCTTGCCGGCGAAGCACCAGATGAGTGGGGGCTGGCCCAGGTCGAGGGCGAGGTGCACCCCCTTCTGGCGGATGTGGTAGCGGACCAGCTCCAGCGTGGTGAGCACCGCCTCGTTGGGGTCGATCTGCTTGCGGTCGGCCTCGTCCAGCCTGGAGAAGTCACGCAGGCCCGAGACGATCTCGCGGACCCGCTGCAAGCCCTGGCGCGACGACTTCAGAAGCCGGTCGAGGTTCTCCATCGTGTAGGCCAGGTCGACGACCTCCTCGCGGTCGAGGATCTCCTGCGGCGTCGCGGCTCCCAGGTGCGCCCGATAGGCCTGCGTGATCTCGGCGAGGTGGCGGACGTCGCGGTCGAGCACCGCGATATTATTGCTGACGTAGGCGAGCGGGTTGTTGATCTCGTGGGCGACGCCGGCGACGAGCTGGCCCAGGCTGGCCATCTTCTCGCTCTGGACGAGCTGTGCCTGGGCCTCCTGGAGCTGCCGCATGGCCACCATCAGCTCGCCATTGCGGGTCCGAAGCTCGTCCTCGGCCTTGCGGCGGGCCAGCTCCAGCCAGTGCCGCTTAAGCGACCCTTGCACGGCCGAGGCCACCCGCGGAGTGTGCAGCTCGTCCTTGGTGACGTAGTCGGAGGCCCCACGCTTCAGCAAGTCCACGGCCACGCTGGCCGAGCCGCCGCCGGTGACGACGACGACCGGGATCTCCAGGTTCAGGGTGTCGCGGATCGCCCTGAGGACCTCGTCGCCGTTCATCCTCGGCAGGTGGAAGTCGAGTATGACCAGGCCGAACTTCTCCCGGTCCAGGCGATCGAGGCCCGACTCGCCCGAGTCGGCGAAGCTCAGGTCGTAGTCGCGCAAGGTGTGGCGGTAAATCGACTGGTCGGTCTTGCTGTCTTCGATGACCAGGACGCGCGGTCGCTGCTCGGCGGCGAGGTCCATCGTCGGTGGTCCCGGGTAAGAGCTGGCCCGGACGACGTCGGCGACGTCCGCGAGCCCGACGAGTCGGCCATCGGCTCTGGTCTCGGCGAATTCTACCAATCGAGACCCCAGTCGCCAAATCGGCCGGCCACGCTCAAGGGGGCTCGGTCCCGAGATCCAGGCCCAGCAGGCGGTCGAACTCGGCCCGATCGATCGCCCGGAATCGGAGCGAGTCGCCGGCGCGGATCGGGAAGAAGCCGCGTTCGAGATCGGCGATCGTCAGCGGCGTCCGGCCCAGCAGGTGCCAGCCTCCGGGCGAAGGGGCCGGATAGATGCCCGTCTGCCGGCCCGCGATCGCCACCGAACCGGCCGGCACCACCGTCCTCGGCCGATCCCGGCGAGGGAGGCCCGCGAGCCCTTCCGGCAGATATCCTGCATACGGGAAACCGGGCTGGAACCCGACCGCGAAGACGCGGTATTCGGCCGAGACGTGCCGCCCGATGACCTCGTCGACGCTCAGCCCCACGCGTCCCGCGACGTCGGCCAAGTCGTCGCCGTCGTACAGCACGGGCACCACGATCCGATGCGCATCGGTCGTCTCATCCGCCCTGTCAGCGACCGTCAATCGGCCGAGCCATTCGCCCACTTCGGCGGGGTCGGCCAGGTCGGGGTCGACGTAGACGGCGGCCGACCGGTAGGCGAGGACAAGGTCGACCACACCGGGCCGGGCCGCGGCGCGGGCGGCCCCGGCCCAGGCTGCCGCGTCGGCCTCGGAGTCGAATCGGGCGAGCCAGGCTCGGTCACCGAGCGGTTGGATTCGAGGCATCGGAAGAGTCTCGGACGGGGATGCGCCCTGTCGGGCCGAGCTCGAACGTTCTAACATGAGGGGATGGGCTGCGCCTCGAACCCTCGTCCACCGAGGCCGCGGCCGTCCAGTCGGGGGGCACGTCCATGTCTGCCTTGATGCTGCTCGCGATCTCAACCCTGGGTGCCGCTCCGGCGGCCGACCAGGTCACGCTCCGGGACGGGGTTGTCGTGCCGGGGGTCATCATCCAGGTTTCGCCCCGGGGTGGGCCAACCCTGATCGTCGAGCGAGGCTGGGCCAAGGCCAACGCCCCGAAGTGGCTCGAAGGCTGGGAGCGGGCCGAGGCACCCTCCACGCTCGCCGCTTCGAAGCAGAGGCGGAAACGACTGGACGACTGGGCCGCCGAACGTCACTCGGCCGGGGCCGACGACGCGATTTCCAACTGGATCGAGGCGCAGCGAGCCCGGGCCGACAATTCCGCGGCCCAATCGCCTCTTCTGGTCGCCAGGATCCTGAGGGGCGACATACGGACCATCGCCCGTGCTCCCATCGCCTCGACCAGGCTGCTGAAGCTGGCCTGGTCGTCGGGCATCCACGACGCGGCGAGCCTGGACGCAGATCAGCTGAAACAGGCCCTGGAAGGGCGCGGGGTCTCGGCGACGCGGATGGCCGAGCCCAACCTCTCGGCGCTCTTGCCCCCGCAGACGGAGTCGGACGCCGAGTGGCTGGCTCGCAGGGCTGCGACCGAGGTGGCCAACGATGATGGCCTTCGTTACCTGAGGCACGGCGAGATCTTGCTGCCCGAACCCGCGGCCGGCGAGATGCCATCGCCCCTCGAAGGGCTCTCGTCCGTGACGGGCGCGTTGAAGTCGCTGCTGTCCGATGTCGCACCTGTCGACCCCCTGCCCGCCAAACTGCGCGAGGCCGAGGCACGCGGCCGGGTCGGCGTGCTCGTCACCAAGCTGGACGTGGCACCCGACAACTCCGGCGTCCAGGTGCAGGCGACGCTCTGGGCCCGACTCGGTCCCGAGAACTGGCACCAGGTGGCGACCCGGCAGGCGAGCGGCAGGCCGGGCGCCGGTGGGGCCGGCGACGGTGCCGACCTGCTGGCCGATCCCCAGGTCAAGGCGGTCTTCGGCATCGTCGAGTCCCTGAACCTGGGCGGGATTCCCGACGAGCTCAAGCGGACCAGCCTCGGCATCGGCGCGGCGACCCGGCAGGCGCTGGGCTCGGCCCGGGCCGAGATCCAGGGCGACCTCGATCGCCTGGCCCTGCCCGTCAGGGAGCGGTCACCGGACCAGGCTCCGGCCGCCTCACCAGACGCACCAGCCGCAAGCCCGGCAGCGCCTTGACCTCGCCGCTGGCCGCGAAGGGGCCGAGAAACTCGGGAGCCTGGGCGACGATCTTGCCATCGCGAACCGGCTCGGAGATCCAGGCCGAGGGGGCACTCAGAAGGTCCGAAGGCCACTCGTCGTCCTCGATCGGCCAGGCCTCGACCCGCCTCGACCCTTCGACGTAATACCGGGCCGCCTCGACCTCGACATTCTGGCTCGGGTCGCTCGAAGTCACGAGCAGCGGCTCGCTCGCGGGCCGATCCCCCAGGAACAAGGCGGCGGCACGCCAGTCGGCCTTCAAGTCGGGGGCGAAAACTCCTTGTTTCAGCGGAACGATGGTCAGAAGACTCAGGCCGCACAGGACCGCCAGCGACGTCCTCCTCGGCAGATGTGAAAGCCCCCCGGCAATTAGAAGCAGACAGGCCGGGGCCGAGAACAGGGTGTATCGGACCGGGCCGAAGAGGGGATGGCCCACCAGCGAATACAGGTAAAGGGCCGTCGGCGGCACGACGAACCAGGCGACCAGCGGCAAGGCCCTGCGGTCGATACCGGGCCTCGGCCAGGTTCCCCGGCCCAGGCAGCCCAGTGCCGCCAGGAAGACGATGCCGACCAGGGTCAGGGCATTCCCGCCGACGAACGCGATGGGCATCCCCAGCAGGAACTTGAGCGGCAGCGGGCCTGTGACCGATTCCGGATCATGGTCCAGAAAGTGCCCCAACCAGGGGGCCACCAGGGCCAGGGCGGCGGAGTGCAGGACGAACCAGCGGCGCAGGCTAAACCACGACCTTCCCGACTCCGCCAAACAGACCCCGGCCAGGGTGACCGCCATGATCAATCCGAGCGGGTGGCAATACGCGAGTGCCGCCAGTAGCACGACATAGACGACCGACCTTCCGATGCCCCGGAGCCCTCCGGGCCGGAGCACCAATGCCCAGGCAAGGCAGGTGAGCAGGGTTAGCAGGGCATACATCCGGACTTCGCGTGAGTAGACGACAAGTGGAGGGCAGATCGCCGCCAACCAGGCAGCCGCCAGCCCAGCTCGTCGGTCGAAGACGACCGTCCCGATCCAGCCGATGAGGCCAACGGTCACCACCCCACAGACGACGCTGAAGGACCGACCCGCGAGATCCGAGGTGCCGAACACCGCCAGCCATCCTTGAAGCAGGAACGGATGCAAAGGGGCCCGCGTGGCATCGGTCGCCTCCAGTCGTTCGAGCAAGGCCATCGGCCCCGATTGCCGGGCCAGGTGCATGCTGACGACCTCGTCATACCAGAGGCTCAGCCGGCCGAGGTCCAGCGATCTCAGCGCCAGCGCAACGAGGAAGAGGACTGCGGGCACCAGCCAGCGCCGCGACCCTTCGCCGGGACCGGAATCGCCCGCCTGAGCCATCCTCGCCTCCCTTTCCTGCCGGCTCAAACCGCCTCTGCGCAGGGCCTTGCGCGCGAGTGAGGTTGAGCGTCCGGCCCCCCGACGTTATCCTGAAGCCGCATCCCCGCCTAGGGGCCCGCCTGGTTCCAGGCCGGTCCCGTCGCGTCGGCCGTCATGCCCTCGGGCGTCGTCGCCCCTTGGAAGAACTCGAACGTGGCGTGCGGGCCTCGGGCCTCGCCGCCGCAAGTCCGGATAAGAAAGGAATCGACCGATGGGGTTGTTCGATGGCAAGAAGGGGATGATTCTCGGGGTCGCCAACGACTTCAGCATCGCCTGGGCGATCAGCCAGCAACTTCTCGAGCAAGGCGCGGAGCTGGGGTTCACCCACCTGCCCGGCGAGAAGATGGAGCGGCGGGTCCGCAAGCTGGCCGACCCGATTGGGGCCAAGCTCGTCACCTCCTGCGACGTGCAGAAGGACGAGGACATCGCCCGGGTCTTCGAAGAGGCCAAGGCGACCTACGGCAAGCTCGACTTCGTGCTGCACTCGATCGCGTTCGCCCCCATCGCCGACATCAAGTGCCCGTTCGTGCAGGCCAGCCGCGAAGGCTTCAAGACGGCCATGGACATCAGCGTCTACTCGCTGGCCGCCGTCTCGAAGTACGCCTCCGAGGTCATGCCCGACGGCGGCTCGATCGCCACGCTGACCTACTTCGGCGGCGAGCGCGTCGTCGAGGGGTACAACATGATGGGCGTCTGCAAGGCCGCCCTGGATGCCGCGGTGAAGTACCTGGCCTACGACCTCGGCCCCAAGAAGATCCGCGTCAACGCCATCTCCGCCGGCCCGGTCAAGACGCTGGCGGCCTCCGCCGTGGGCGACGCCAGCAAGCTCGCCGAGCTCTACGAAGCAGTCGCCCCCCTTGGTCGCAACATCACCCGCGAGGAAGTGGGCGCGGCCGGGATGTTCATCCTGTCCGACCTGGCCAGCGGCATCACCGGCGAGATCCTCCACGTCGATGGCGGCTACAACGCCATGGGCTCCCCAGGCCGCGCCATCCCGCACTGATTGATCAGGCCCGTCAGGTGATCGTTCCAGGGGTTCGCCCATGTCGAGCACGCCAGCCGAGACGCCGCTCGACGTGGGCATCGCCTTGGTCCACCGCGACGGGTCGTACCTGATTCGCCGCAGGCCCGTCGGCTCGCCCATGCCCGGTTACTGGGAATTTCCCGGCGGCAAATGCGAGCCCGGCGAGCCGCCCGAGGCCGCCACGGCCCGCGAATGCCTCGAAGAGACCGGCCTGATCGTGAGCGTCGACCGGTGCCGCCGAGTCGTCGTCCACCGGTACCCACACGGCTTCGTCCGCCTGCATTACTACCAGTGCACGCCCGAACCCGGCGCCGAGCCGGCCCTCGGCTCCGGATTCCTCTGGGCCGCCACCCGCGACCTCACGACCCACAGATTCCCCGAGGCCAATGAGCCGATCCTCGCAGACCTGGCGGCCGAGGCCTCGGCGAACTGACCGGCGACGGAATTCAGGGGGTCCGCTTCATCTCACGCTGGCCGTCACCGATCCGGAATTGGACTCCGGTCACGTTCCCCGCATCGTCCCTGGCGAACTTGAAGCGGCCGTCGGTGTGGGGCATGTCGAATTCGGTCTCGGAAATCGGCTCCAGGGCGAGCGGCCTTGGCAGGAACGGAAGCTTGATGGTCAGGTGCCCTTCCTCGCGGGCAATCGCGGCGACCGGCGCGTTGGGCTTGGCGTTCAAAAGGTAATTTCCCGCGTACTGGTCGAGGGTGGCCTGAGGCAGCGTGATGACCTTGGGGCGTGCGAGGTCGGACGCCGTTGGCGCGGGCCGCTCGGGAATCTCGCGCAGCCAGATGTTTCGGTAGCGCACGGGGTGGTCGTGGTCCTGGAGCGAGATCGGCCCTCGGTCGCCTCGATCGGCGTAAGGCTGCCACCTGAGCCAGGATGTGGGGCCAAACGGCTCTTCATTGTTCTGGATCAGAACGCCGTTGTGCAGGACGGTGATGCGCGCGGGTTCCTTCAGCTTGCCCGCCGAGTCGAATCGGGGGCGGCGGAAGGCGATGTCGTAGGTCTGCCACTCGCCGGGCGGGCGTGAGGCGTTGAACAGGGGCGGGTACTCGCCGTAGATCGCCCCCGCCTGGCCGTCGGCGTAGGTATCCGCCTTGTAAGAATCCAGCACCTGGATCTCGAACTGATCCATCAGGAAGATCCCGCTATTGCCGCGGTCCTGGCCGACCCCGTTCGGTTCCCTGGGCGAGGCCCACTCGACGTGGAGCTGGATGTCGCCGAAGCCCTGTTTCGTCTCGATCTTGCCGGCCCCGGGCAGCGTCTCCATCTGGCCGTCGACCACCTTCCAGCCCGCCGGGCCGCCTCCTGCGGATGCCTTCCAGGCGTCGAGACCGGTGCCGTCGAAGAGCACGACCGCGCCCTTGGGGGGTTTCGTCGGTGCGGCCGCCTCCGAGGGCTCGGCCACGGGCGGCTTGGGCCTGCGGATGTCGTGCTGCCTCCAGCGAGCGGGCTCGGCCCCGGGCGGGCCCACGTCGGCGGCCAGGCAGGCGACGAGGCCAGACGCGGCGAGTAAGCAGGCGAGGCCAGATCGAGGAGAGATCGAGGGCATCGGTGCGGCTCCCTGGGCAAGATGGCGTGACGGCAGTCGCGTCGGAAACTCGAACTCTATCCAGAGCCGACACCGTCCGCGACATCGCCCCGGGAAGTCTGCCCCGAGCGTCACCTCACGCTCCCATGATTTTGCTTGCAACGGTGGGGCGAATTCGTCTACAAGTGTCCTATCAATCTATTCGGAGTGAACGCCGACCGAATCTGGCTGGCGTTATCATGAAATATGGATTGCGTCGACTCGTGGCCGTGGCCCGCCCCCAGGGGCGGCCGAGCGTCAGGAAACCTCATTCCCCCGAGGTGTGATGCCCGCGATGCGCCCGCTGCTGGCAAGCTTGCTCCTCCTGCTGATCGCCGCATTCGCGCCCGGACAGGCGGTCGACGAGAAGGCCGACAAGGTCTCCAACGACCAGCCCGACCGGCCCCTCCAGATGCCTCCGGCGTCGACGGAGGTGAAGGAGGCGTTCGACGACTTCGAACGCTTCAAGCGGCGGAATGCCTGGGAGCGGGCCCTCAAGGCGCTCTTCACGATCCCCGACGAGCAGACGACCAAGTTCGTCGACGGCGAGGGGGGGTTCATCATCTCGGTGGCGCAGAAGCGGCGGGCCGTGCTCTCGAGCCTGCCGCCCGAGGGCCAGGCGGCCTATCGCCTCTTCTACGACGCCGATGCCAAGAAGCTGCTCGACGAGGCCGATGGTTCCTCGGAGAAGAAGAATCTCGAACGCGTCTATTCGGCCTACTTCGCCTCGTCCGTCGGCGACAACGCGGCCGACCGGCTGGGCGACCTGAACTTCGAGCTGGGCCACTTCGACCGGGCCGCCGAATGCTGGCTCTCCATCGTCCGCGAGCGGCCCGACACCGACCTCTCGATCGGCCTGGTCTCCCTCAAGGCCGCCCTGGCACTTTACCGGGCCGGGCGAATGGCGGAACTCGCGCAGGTCCGGACGGACCTGGCGGAACGGCACGCCGACGAGAAGGTCACGCTCGGCGGCAGGAGCGGCTCGCCGGCCGAGGTGCTCCGTCTGCTGCTCGGCGAGGAGGGCGAGAAGGCCCTTGCCGGCCCCGGCGTCGCCCAGGCCACACCAGTCGTACCCGCCCCGGACCTCGGCGACTCGGCGACGGCGTCCTGGCAGATGCGATTTGCCGACTCGGTCGAGGCGGGGATGACGCCCGCGGAGCTGGTCCAGTGGCAGGCCACCCCCCTCAGCCTGGTCGTCCCCGCGGTGGCCGTCGACGGGTCCAACATCTACGCCAACTACCTCGGCACGATCTTCGCCATCGACGCCAGGACCGGCAAGTTGCTCTGGCGCTCGGGCACGTTCCATCACGTCGACCTCTCGGCGATGCAGCAGCAGGTCCAGTTCATGGACACGAGCCGGTTCGCGGTCGTCGCCTCGGGAGAGAGCGTCTGGACGCTGGGCCGCGACCTCAAGGATCAGAACTACATGGCCCCGTTCGGCCTGACCTGCCGGCGGGCCACCAACGGCGACGTCATCTGGAACTCGACCGACCTGTCCGACTACGTTGATGTCGACCTGGTGGGGCAACCCCTGCTCGTGGGCGAGACGCTGTTCGTCGCCGCCAAGTCCGGCATGAATCAGCGGCAGCAGGGGAAGGCCGAGCAGTTCCTGGTGGCGATCCGAGGCCATGACGGCAAGCTGCTCTGGAAGGCCGAGCTGGGCGCCCTCCGGTCGGTCGAGCAGTACTGGAATCCATACCAGCAGAGTTCCTCGACCCAGCCTCAGCTCTTCTATCGGGCCGGATCGGTGTACGTGGACACGCACCTCGGCGTGCTCGCCCGCGTCACCGCCGAGACGGGCGCGATCGACTGGGGCTTCGGCTACCGGACCGATCCCGTCCAGGGGCAGAATCGGTTCTTCTTCTTCAACGGCAACATGCAGGTGGAGCCGGCGGGCTCGGGGAATCCTCCGCTGGCGGCGGGCGAACTCCTGCTGATCAAGGGGGCCCAGTCGGATCGGCTCTACGCGGTCGACCCCAACACGCAGAAGCTGGCCTGGGAACGGCCGATCGCCAGATCCACGCGGCTGCTGGCCGCGGGCGCCGGGGCTCTCTACCTGGGCGGCCCCGAGTTGGGGGAGATGAACCTGGAGACCCGCAAGCTCGGGTGGTCGTCGAAGCTCCCGGGCGGCAGCCTGAAGGGGAAGGTGCTCGCCCGGCCCGACGGGATCTGGCAGCTGACCCATCGGGGAATCTTCGAGATCGACCCCAGAACGGGCGACACTCGCAGGATCATCCGCGGCGACGACCTCGGCGTGGCCGGCGGCGACCTGATCGTGACCGACCGGATGCTGGTCTCGGTCTCCAATCGGACGATCTCGGTATATGACCGCCGCGCAGCCGGCGCCGGGGTGGCCTCAGGCGGCGGCCCCGGGTCCAACAAGGCGAGGGCATCGAATGAATAGCTCGAAGGTCGTTTTGCTCGCCCTGTCGATCGGGCTCTCCGTCGCCGCCGCGCGTTCGGAGGCGCAGTATTCCTACGGCGGGGCGGGCGGAGATTCCTCGGGCAACATCGAGGGCTTCTCGGTGGTCGGCAAGTCGTCGATCGGGGTCAAGCCGAACCTGCTGGAGATCGACCTCGAGGTCAATGCCGCCTCGGAGCTCTCCGCCGACGCGATCGTCAAATACCGCGACGCCAAGCGCAAGCTCAGCGAGGCCTTCACGGCCCTGAAGCTCGCCGACGTCAAGGTCGAGGAACGCGGCCTTCTGGTCGACCAGAAGGGGATGATGAACCAGAACTACTTCAACGGAATGCCGCAGAGCACGCGGGCCAGGACCGAGGTGCAGCTGACCCGCAAGCTGATCGTCAAGGTGTCGAACATTAGGCCGATGGACGAGGACACGCTGCTCCCGCTCATCGCCCGGCTGCTCGACGTCGCCCAGGACGCCGGGGGTAAGATCGGCGGGTCGAACAACTTCAATCCGTATTACTACAACCCCTATCAAATGAACAACCAGTCGCTCGTCCGATTCGTCGTCGATGACCTCGACGCGATCCAGGACGAGGCCTTCAAGAAGGCGATGGACGACGCCCGCGCCCGCGCCAAGCGGCTGGCGACGATGAGCGGCGTGGATCTGGGTCCGGTCCTGGCCGTCCGCGAGGTTTTCGTCCCCGGCGAACGGCCCCGGATGAATCCGTACACCGGCGAGGAGGAGGAGCGCGGCCCCCGGCGGCTCGAGGCATCGAAGTTCCAGGAGATCCCGGTCCGGGTCGAGCTGCTCGTGCGATTCGGCATCCGACCCTCGACGACGGCCAACGCCAAGCCCGAGGGGGCCGCCGCGAAATGAACACGACCGGTCGCATTGAAAGCTGGACCCGAGCCGGCCGCGCGACGCGCCGGGACGTCCTGGGCATGGGCTGCGCGGCCGCCGCCTGGCTGGCGGCGGGTGACCGCCTCGCCCGCGCGGCGGAGTCCGAAGTGCTGCCCAAGCACATCACGCCCGAGGCGCTCAAGGCCGTGGTCAAGGGGCTCGACTACCTCGCCTCGAGCCAGGCCGACGACGGGTCTTGGATCGCCGGGGGAGGGCAAGCCTATCCGGTGGCGATGGCCGGCCTGGCGGGCACGGCGATGCTGGCGCACGGCAACTCGCCCACCCGCGGCAAATACTCCAGGAACGTGCAGGGGACCGTCGAGTACCTGGTCCGCTGCGC